>JABXKC010000002.1 GCA_013375495.1 Promethearchaeota archaeon | reverse complement strand
TAATCCAGAAAATAGAGTGATTTACGATAAGCTTTTTAGTGAATTCACAAACATTTATAAAATTATGAAAAAAACATATAAACGTCTAAATGAATAATATAAAAAAAAATTGAAAAAAAATTAACCTTTTATTTCCTTTCCCTTTTCTAATTTTTCGATATCCTTTTCTTGCAGTTCCCTCCGCTGCACTTTTCCAGTCATACTTACGGGAAGCTTCCTAACAACCTCAATTAATCTTGGGCTTTTCCATTTAGCCATATTTTCTAAGCACCAATTCTTAATGTCTGCAATTTCCACATTTTTACCTACTTTGTATCCCTTCTTAAGTATAATCCATGCCTTAACTTTCTCACCAGTTGATTCGTCTGGAAGTCCCGCGACAGCAACTTCGCCAATCATGGGATGATGTCCCATTAAATCTTCTACTTCTTTTGGAAATACGGAATGCCCTGAAACTTTGATTAAAGATTTTTTTCTATCTCTAATTTCACAATACCCGTGTTCGTCCATAAACCCAATATCTCCAGTTAACAACCATCTCTTTCCGTTCCACATTTTTAGGTTATCTTCTTGTTCTTTTTGCACACCTAAGTAGCCAAGCATAATATGTGGGCCCGCTACGCAAATTTCACCAGTATGTTCTACACCAAAATTATTTCTTTCGGGCGTACCGTCGCAAATAGGGCCAGCTTCGAAATTACTTGAGTCAAATATAGCCCAATCTACACCAGGAATAGGTAATCCTAATTTTCCCGTTATATTAGGACCCCAAAATGGTGCAATACTACATACTGGAGATGTTTCAGTAAGACCATAGCCAACTCTTACTGGACAAAAGATTTCTTCAAAGGGTATACGTATATGATCATGCAGTGGTCCAGCACCTTGTGAAGCATATTTTAATTTCTCTGTAAAGCTGTATTTCTTCTTATATTCTTCGACTCCTACTTCATGAACATAATCTGTTAATCTCTTGAATAGCATTTCTACTCCTACGTATATAATTCCTTGAGGAGCATCAAGTTTATTAATTGTTTCTGATAAAACATCGTCTGCAGGTGGTTTGGGAAAAAGTAACATTTGTAGTCCTAAAGTTAAAGCTCCGTTCATGACACCAGTCAATCCAAAACTATGGAAAAATGGAATACTTCCAATCGTGATCATACCTGGTTCAAGGTTGACCCAAGGTTTAATCATGTGTAAATTTGAGAGAAGATTTGCATGGCTTAGCATCGCTACTTTGGGAAGTCCAGTTGTACCTCCCGTCATAAGATAAACAGCGGGATCTTTCCAAACATCTATTTCAACTTTAATTTCTTTTGGTTCAGTTTTTTCTATTATGTCCTTCATCCAATATATTTTATAATCCTCTGTTTCGGTAGGGATCTTTTCTTTAGCATTCGGGACTCCAAGACTTTGGATTGTTTCTTCTTCAGCTGTGAAAAAATCGACAAAATTGGAGGGGATTAGATATTTTACATCAGTTTTTGGCAGAATAGTTGCAGGACCAGCTATATAGAGCATATCCATTAACACTAAGACCTTCGCTTTTGCCATCGTTAACGAGTGCAATAATTCCATTGGCTTATAAGTAGGATTAATACCTTGTGCGATTGCTCCGATATACATACAACCCATATACGCAACAACAAAGTTTATAGAATTGGGTAGATCAATTGCTACAACATCTCCTTTCCTAATACCTAACGTTTCGTAAAGGAACGTGCCAAATTTTTTCCCATATTCAAACAAGGTTCTTAATTTAACTCTTTCAATATAAGGACCGTATACAAACACACAAATATCATTGTCCCAAGTTCCATAATCATCAGCAGATTTTAAGAAGCCTTCCCACATAGGGAGCATTTCAACACCTTCAACATCTTTAAGTTGGTGAGGAACACCTTCGGGCCAATAGCCTCCTGTAAACCATACTTTACTCTCGTCTACCAAAAACTCTTGATCGTTTAAACTAGTCATTTTTTATCCTCTAATTTTATATTATAAATGTTTTCAAAATAATAATAGAAGAATTTTCTATTATTATAATATGTTTGATTAACTATCATATAATAATTTAACTTGCTATTGCATAAAGTAAAATTATAGATATACATTTTTGATAATTTATGGGATTTAAGGATAAGCTTAAGGAAGCGCTTAAAGGAATATTAACCGACGAAGAATTAACCGTTCTTCCAAGAGGATTTCAGACGATTGGTGAAGTAGCAATAATAAAGCTAAATCCTATATTGATGGAAAAAAAAAAGCAAATAGCTGAAAAGTATTTAGAATTATTACCAAGCATTAAATCAGTATATTTAAACTCCGGTAGGGTGAAAGGACAATTTAGAACTCCAGAAAAGATAAAATATCTAGTTGGTGTCGAAAATTCTCTTGTTAAACATAAAGAGCATGGAGTAATCTATAAATTCGATTTTACCAAGATAATGTTTAGCATGGGAAATCTTAGCGAAAGGAAATTTCTAGCAACTTTAGTTAAAAATGGTGAAACAATTGTAGATATGTTTGCTGGTATTGGTTACTTCTCCTTACCTATAGCTAAACACGCAAAACCTAAAAGAATTTATAGTATAGAGTTAAATCCTGAATCTTTTAAATATTTAACTGAGAATATAATGCTTAATCATTTTGAGGATATAATTACTCCGATAAAAGGAGATAGTAAGATTGAAGTAATAAATTTGAGCAATTCTGGGCTTAAAGCTGATCGCGTTATTATGGGAGTATTTCCCGCCCCAAAAGACTTCATTAAAGAAGCGATAACCTTGGCAAAAGTTGAAGGTACGATTTACCATTATGAAGGAATTGTTGATAAAGAAAAGTACTTAGACTTGTTTAATGAGTTTAAAGAAATCGCGGAAACAAGTGATTGCAAATGCGATTTATTAACAAATAGATTTGTAAAAAGTTACGGACCTGGTTTATACCATGCTGTTTTTGATATAAAAGTATATAAAAAAGGATTTTAAAAATTATACTCAATTTATGATAGAAATAAATTTAAATTACTATAATTGTGTTATGTAAATAATTACAATATTTGATTAGAGAACTAGCTGAATTTAAAGGTAGAGAAAATGTATTTTCAAGTTCTAAGTGAATTAGCACAAATTTCAGGTTTAACAGCCCTAATTTCCATATCAATAAGTTCATTATTAGGTTTAATTGTTTTGATAAAATATTTTAAAACTAGACAGTTTTTAATACTTAACTTCTTTTTATGTATAGTTTTTACATCATCTCCTTGGTATCCAAGTGGATTGGGATACTTATATTGGATTATCACTGGAGAGGTTCTAATTTACCAGGCATATGTTCTTATTGGCACTGTAGCCATACCCATTGCTATTATAGCTTGGTTAAATGTTTATCTGTCAACATTGAATCCAAAAAAAAAGAAGCCAGTACTAATCATATATGGAATACTATCGATTTTCTTTGAACTGTATTTATTTTATTTCCTCATATTTGCTCCTGGAGCACCTGTTGATTCGTTATTGGGATTTATAAATGATTCGACTAATCCAATGGACATAGATTATAAAGGCTTCGTATTGATATTTTTAGGTTTGAGTATTTTGACTGCTTGCTTAACAGGATTTCATTTTGCTGTAAAATCTATGAACAAAGAAGAACATCCTGAGATAAGATGGAAAGGACGATTTCTTTTGATAGCTTTTCTACTTTTTGGAATCTCTGCTATATTTGACGCTATAGTTGAAATGACTCCCTTTTTATTAGTTTTAATGAGAAGTTTCTTAGTGATTGCAAATTTTTTCTTCTACCTCGGATTTATACTTCCACGTTGGAGTAAAAAACTCCTAAAAATTAAAGATATATGAATCCATTCTAATTGAAGTTGTTACCGGGAGTCTTCTGGTTGCATTTTACTTAACGAGGATGCTCTCTTTTTCATAGCTTCGTTTATTTCTATATAGTCTTTTTTAGCAGTAAAGAAAAGTGGAACCCAAAGGCAAGTAGAAAAAATCCCAAATATTAAAAAGGACCAAAATATTGTGGCAGAAAAGCTTCCTGTTAGTGTTACTACGAAACCACCTATAATAGCACCTGTAGCTCTTCCGATGGAATCTATAAAGGATCCAACTGCAACCATGGTCCCACGATTCTCTGGAAAGTTAACGTCTATAAGTGAACTATACCAGTTTGGGCCAATTCCCATTGTGAAAGCAAGACCTACCCCTAAAAATGCACAATAGATTAACCATAATATCCAAAAGCCAATCTCGTTTACCGTCAAAGCACCAAAGAAGAAAGTAGAGTTTGCTACATTAGGAGTCATCGCAAATCCAAATAAAAAGAAGGGCAAATTCAAAATCGAGCAAATAACTGCTACTTTGACCCTACCAGAAAGATCTCCGCGTTTAACTCTTTTATCGCCTAAATGTGCCAGCCAAAATTGCCCAATAATTAATCCCAAGATAATTATGAAGAGAAATAGAATAATAACCTTAATATCGATTACGCTAACACCAATTTCAAGCTGGATGTATGGGAAAATATAAGCTAATATCAACCCTGAAGCGATAACATCAAAAAAATTAAAAATTAGGAAAAAGTTTGATTTCCTTTTGAAGATTAATTTCAAATCTGAAAATTTAATCTTGTAGGAATATTGAATTTTCTCATCAGAAAATACTTCTTCCAATTGTTTTTCTTTTGCTGCTCTTTTAGGCTCTACGGTAACGAAATAATTAATGATAGTAAATAAGAGAGCAACGATACCAAGAAAAAAATATGGTAAGCGCCAAGTATAGAGTATATTTGGATAAGTAATGGCAATATAGTCGATTTTTTCAGAGATAGTGTCAAAAATTAAGGATTCGAAATCTATTTCATTAAACGCTAATGCTATTACTCCCGCTACTAATGTGCCAATATTTGTTACCAAACCCCAAAATGCGAAAGATTTTGAGCGAGCATCTGATGAGATTATGTCTGCTAAATATGAAATTACGAGTGGAGTGGTTACGCTTACGGCTATTGCTGCTACGATCCTGACTAGTATTAGTTGCCAAAATTCTTCTACAAATATATGCAATATTGCCGTTAATGACCATAATGTCCCAGCAAGGATTAAAATCTTCTTTCTGTCGATCATATCGGTTAAATATCCGAAGACTAGAATTGAAAAACCATTTACAATAGTATAAATGCTGATGATAATACCAATAGCATCAAAATAAATTCCTAAATCAGCTGCAATTAGTACTTCATTAGGTAGAAACAAAGCACTGTCCATTATAATGATTAGAATTAATGTCAAAAAGAAAAATAACGAAACCAACTCTCTTTTCTTCATACTTTATCCCCTTTTCTAAAAGTTTGTAAAATTAATTTTATTTCGTCGTAATCTTATAAGAAGTTTGCTTTTTTTCGAAGAGATACTTTTAAATGTAAAAGGATCAAAACTAGTAAATACAAAATTTATTTTTATAAAAATGAAAAGCAAATTGAGTAGATGATGAAAAATGTCCGAAGAAAAAATTGAAGTAGAAGCAGAAGGAAAAAAAAGATTACATGTACGTTACGAGTGGCTAGATCAATTTCGAGGATTAATAATAATTTTCCTTATCATATCGGTGATTACATGGCCATTATCTGGGGAATTTCCAACTACAGTTGCTCCAATTGGTCCTCCTCTTCTTAATCATGGATTTCAATATTACGATGGAAATCCCGCATTAATAACAATAATTGATATAGGGCAACAAATATTTATGTTCGTTTTAGGATTTGTGTCATATATAGCTTTTACTAGTAGGAGAGAGAAAAGAGGTGTTGGAGCTGCGTGGAAGCATGGTTTAATACGCGTAGCTGTTTTATATGGTTTAGCTTTCTTAGACGACGGATTAATAGGAGGTTTACTTTTTGGTGACGGTATTCCGTGGGATGAAGTGTTATGGTATGGCACTTTAGCTAATTTAGCAATAGGAACTTTTGCTGCTTATCTGTTCACATACTTAATTCCTAAAAGCGCAGATAAGAGATTATATGTATGCATTGGAATAATGGTTATTCACGCAATTTTATATGCAACTCCTATATTCGAACATAAAGGATTCGGTGGTGGTACTATTCCTTTTCCATTTAATTCGTTGAATCATGCGGCTATTGCCATTGCAGCGACTTGTTTCTCTCAATGGTATAAAATGGACTCGAATGATCCTAATGTCGGTTTTAAAAAGAGAATCTTACCAGTAGCGACAATTTTTATAATTGTATTCTATTGTTTGGATTGGATACAACCTGCAGAACACCACGATGCGACAACATCCCTTGCATTCCTCGCAATTGCGGCGTCTGGTTTTTTAATAGCGGTTTTCTATGGTTTTGAGAAAATGAAGTTTAAAGTCCCAGTACTTTCAGAAATGGGTAAAAATATGCTCCTCTTGTTTATATTGGCTTTTGTATTCGATGTTGCTATAGGTCTTTTTGAAACAGAGATTCGTATGGCAAATCCATTAATAATAATGCTCTTGGTAGGAGTAGTACCAATCGCGATTGAAGCGGGTATCGCTATGCTGTTAGCTAAGTGGAATATAAAGATTAAAATCTAATTTCTTTTTTTTATTTTATTTCTACTATTTTCAATATAAAATGACTATATCACATAATTTTATTATATTTTTAATTGAGTGGAGAAGTAAGAATTATACTGTAAATATATAAAAGTAGAAAATATTATATTTTTGAATACAATTACAATTAGGAAGAATTATTTATGAAAAACGATATTACGGTAGGTCTAGACTATAGTCATAATAATATGCTAACTTTGGAAGCGTCAAGTTACGCTGATTTTACTCAATTTCTATTTACTTCTGCTTATAAATTAGGAAAAATTGAAGCAGGATTCCATTCTTTAGAGAAAGTTAAGAATTACGGCGCTATTATTATGTCAATACCTAAAAACATCAACTTAGCACCGAAAGAAATAGAGGTTTTAGAAGAATATGTAAGAGGAGGAGGTAGTTTACTCATCATTGGTTCGCGGGGCGGAGAACATATTAATAGAACGAATATTAATGAATTAACGAGAAAATTTGGATTTGAGTTTATAACCGATGAAATAAATGATTCAGTCAATTACGTTAACTTACAGAAAAGACCTTTACTGGCTGACCTTAAACCGCATTACATCACTGAAAATGTAAAAAAAATAGTTTTATCAAGCGCTTGTTCATTAGGGACAATAAAACTTACAGCAGCACAAGAACAGAATGTAAAGGTCGAAGTTCTTGTGAGGGGTGGTTTAAACTGTTGGAGAAAAAGATTTGATGGTCGGGATTGGATCGAAGAAGACTGCCCTAAAATTCCACTACTTCTTACTTCCGAGTATTACAATGGTCAAGTGGTATCATTTGGAACGCTTTCGATATTTTCGTCTCTTGGAAGAGAATACGGGTTTTCTGCTTTTGACAACGATATAATTATAGCTAACATCTTAAGATGGCTTACTTTAGATGTTGCAGCTGAAGGAAAAGTTATAACAATTGATATACAAAGAGATTTATTTCACTGGGCAGATTCTCTTGTTAAAATAAAAAAGTGGGAAAATTTTTCTGATGTACTTAATGTTAGTTTGAAGTATTTTAAAGATAATTATAAAACGATAATGCAAGAATTAGAAAGTAAACAGCATGATAGATACCAAATTACTACCCAGCCTAAAAAAGTATTGAAAGAAAAAGAAGAAGAGAAAGTTATTGATCTGATTCCTAAAAGAAAAGCTGAAGACTTAGAAGATATAATAAGTGCTATCGAAGATATCTCGGGAGAAAAATATGAACGTACTCTTCAAGAAGAGAGAGTGTTTATAGGAGAACTACCAGAAGATCTAAATACTTTAACTGTGAAAGAGTTAAGAAGTTTTTGTAGTAAGAACAATATTAATCTACCGACGAAAGCGAGAAAGGCCGATATTATAAAAATCATTTTATATGTTTTAGGGACTGATTAACTTCTAAATCTAAAACTAAAAATACCATGCTTCTTTTAACAAAACTAAGTATCTTGTTTTTATTTAATTATGAATCGATTCTTATTTGTGTTAGGATCAAACTGGCAATTATCTTTAGCCGAACTTGATAATTTTTTGAAGAATTCGCAAATTAAAGGGCGAATTACAGACTACTCCGCGAATATCGCGATAGTTGAGTTTGATGATATACAGAAAAATAAACATTACATAAACGAATTAATGGAGCTTCAATATATTTTAGGAGGCTGTCAAAAGATTGCTGAAATTTACGATTTTGTGGATATTCAAACAACCTTTAATGCGTTCCCACTAAAAGTTGAGAAGTTTAAACTGATCGAAACTAAGAGAAATGAAATTCTTGAAGTTATAGATAAGTCTCTTCCAAAAATCTTTCCACAAATTAAAAACGGAAGCATTTTTTTTGCGGTTTCAATTTATCCTAACCTTTATGACGATATTTATTACTCGGAAGTATTAGTAAAACACTTTCTCCCTTTCTTGAATAAAGAGATTATGGTTCTTTTAAACAAAAAAGGTACAAAAAAATCACTTTATTACAAATATCCCGAGGAAAACATTAAATCAGGTAATTTAAATCCGATTTTCCCACATAATGTTATAAAATATGGTTTATTCAATAAAGATCGCGCTGAAATAATATTTGGTTTTACAGAAGAAGGATTTTATATAGCTAGGACGATTACTTGTGATGATCCTAATTTTAAAAAGAGAACCGACGAGGAAAGACCCTTTAAGGAGTTTAAGAGTGCCATTTCACCAAAGTTAGCACTTATTATGTTGAATTTTTTAAATTTATTTGAAGAAAGAGAAAAAAAAAAGGTTTTAGATCCATTCGTAGGAAATGGCACTATTTTACTATTTGCATTAATAGAGGACTTTCAAATTTATGGCTCTGATATTGATAATATTAAGGTCAAAAATACTCTACGGAACATTAACTGGTTGCTTAATGACCTTGAAGAACCTATTCCCTATATGCTAAACGAGAACATAAAACAAGCAGATATTAATATGCTCTCTTCCATTTTTGATAAAGAACAATTCGATGGAATTACGACTGAGCCAGAATTAGGACCTTTCTACAATCGTAAACCCTACTACACCCAAATAACCGAAATAATTGATTCAAAATTGAAACCAATATTTGAGGCTACATTTCGAGAAGCTTATAAAGTTTTAAAACCAAAAGCTAGAATCAGTATAGTTGCACCAATTTTCAGTACAGTTGATGGCGGTGATCTTACGCTTAATGTTGAGGGACTTGCCAGGAAATATAATTTCAAACCAATCCCCTTACTAGATTTAAATAGAATAGCTAATAAATCAAATCAAAAGCTTCAGTTTAAGAAACAACACGTCAAAGCTATGATTGATGCCAAAAAAGGACAAATTGTAAAAAGAAAAATCTTTGTGTTTGAAAGAGAGAATTAAATCGGAAAAACCATGAATTACAAAGACATCTTAGATAAAATAAATGAATCACTCGAAGGTGAAGCACATTTAGATCAGTTAGCGCGAAAAAAGCAAGATCCATTTAAAATTCTGATTTCTACAATCTTGTCGGCTAGAACGAGAGATTCAAATACAGAAGAATCAACTAAAACGCTTTTTGCTAAGTATAACACTCCAGAACTTATCGCTAATGCTGAAGTAGAGGAATTAGAAAAGTTAATTTTTAAGTCAGGGTTTTACAGAGTAAAGGCAGTTCGAATTAAAGAAGTATCTCAAATAATAAAAGATAAACACGACAGTGTCGTACCTGACGATTTTGAAGATTTAATCTCTTTACCCGGTGTTGGAGCAAAAACGGCAAATTGTGTATTAGTTTACGCTTTTAAGGTGCCTGCAATACCTGTAGATACGCACGTACATAGAATCCCAAATAGAATAGGTTGGATTAGGACAAAAAAACCGGAAGAAACCGAAAAGGAATTAAAAAAGATTATTCCTAAGGATCAGTGGATTCGCGTAAACAGGTTGTTTGTAAGATTTGGTCAAGAAATATGCCTCCCAAATCGTCCCAAATGCGATTTGTGTCCTATAAATACCATATGTGAAAAAGATTTTTCAATGGAAATAGCCCTAAGAAATAAGAAAAAGAAGAAGAGCTAATATTCATCTCTTACAGCGGATTTTTTACCCTTCTTAAAAAGGTATCCTATAATTAGTCCGGCTAATAAACCGAAAATGTGAGCAAAGTAATTTACGTTTGGGCTGAAGGATGAAAACACGAAATAAAAGATATAAATCAAACCAAGAAATATTAAGGGAGTGTCTCGTTGTACAATTAAAATTGAAAATGCCGCCCCAATTAACCCGAAAATTGCACCTGATGCACCAAGACTTATTGTGTTTAAAGGTAATAATAACATCGAGAAAAAACTTCCAACTAATCCTGATATTATGTATATTATAATAAATTGGTACTTAGAATAGCTGAGCTCCACATAAGCTCCAAAAATCAAAAGTGAAACCATGTTCGAAAAGAGGTGAAGGGCATCCCCATGTAAGAACATAGAAGTAAAAAGGCGCCAAATCTCTAAATCGGTTATAATTTTAGAATTAATTTGTACTAAAAGATAAAATACATCTTCGAAAGCAAATGAAAAGAATATGAATAAGAGCGTGTTGATAGAAATCAGAAATATTGTTATCCTTGCTTCTTTAATATTTGACGCATCTAAGATAAACATGAAAGTGATACTCTTTATATGTGACGGAATTAGTAATTTATAATATTTTAATATAAAAAGGTATAATAAGTATAAAATTTATCATTATTTTGTTGATACTATGGAAAATCAGAGATTATTTCGGTCAAAAATACAACTATTGTTTTCGCTCCATTTTAATGGGTATTTGAAAGATATAAGGTTATTTAAAGCTTTTTTAGATGTTCCCCTAAAAGATTTTATACCAAATGCTATACAAGACCAAGTAAGAATTTACGACGACGCTCCGGTTTTATTCTATTTAGATAAAGAGAACCCCGCATCGCTTAGAACAATTTCTGCCCCCCATATGATTTCAATTATGCTACAAGAATTAATCTTAAACGATAACGACGATTTACTTATTTTAGGAGCTAAAAGTGGATATATCGCCGTATTAGCTCACAAATTAGCTCCCAAAGGCAAGATTGTAATTTTAGAAGCTAATTCGAAAATAGCTAAAATTACTGCAGAAAATTTAAACAATCAAAACTTAAACGGGGAAATAGAAATCATTGTAAAAAATCCGCTTGAAGGATTCCCTGAGTTAAGCCCATGGCAAAAAATACTCGTAACTGGAGCGATAAAGCAAGAACGAATTTATCCATTGCTAGAGCAATTAGATTCAACAGAGGGGGTATTATTTGCTCCCATTGGAGAAAATTATTTACAAACGTACACTCAGATCATTCGATTTGAGAATGATTTTTATGGAAAAAAATACCTTCAAGTACGATTCACGCCTCTAATAACTCAAATTGAGTTAGATGAATTAAAACTTATCACTGATATAGACGAACTTGAAGCATTTACCGTTAAACATAAAAAAAACGGACCGAGAAATGCAAATCTTAAGGGAAATATTACCGTTAACTATGCTTCTAATGTTTTAGATGAAGTGAGACTAGAACCTTATTCAAAAAGCAATTCACACGAGATCAACGATGAGAGTATTTATGATGCTATCAAAAAGCACATTGAACAGGCAATCAATACAAAAAATAAAAAGAAAAATCGGGAATATTTAGAGAATATTAACAGGTCTTTAGAACAAATAAAGAAATTGATTTATAAACTAAAAAAAGATATTAAAGAAAAAAATATTGTTGATCCGCGATTTGTAGAGAAAAAATTAAAACTTATTGAAAAATATCAACTCGAAGTTAATAATGTACAAAATAGGTTAAAAAAAGATATACTTTAGTTATATTTTCCATAATTTCTTGCAGCATTCATAAATGTTCTAACATTTTTTAAGGGTATCTCTTTATATATAACCGTACTTGGCCCTATAATGAAATGTTTATTTTCTTTTAATATGTTTAACAATTCCTTTATGTGTAATTCAATTTGATCACTAGTTCCAAATGGAAGGGTGTAAGATACATCTCCAAAACCAATTAAAACAAAATCAGGATATTGTCTATTCATAACAGCGGGATTACAACCTCCTTCGAATCCTTGTAAGCCTCGAAATCCTGCTTTCTTAAAGGAAGGAATCAAATCTGTGGGATCTCCATCTGTGTGTATTTGAGAAACCATATTAGCGTCTGAGATAATAGCATTGATATTTTTGTAATAGGGCATAAAATCTTTCTCCCACCTTTCAGGCGAGAGCATTGGGTATCCCTTATATGCAACATCATCTAATAGAGTCACAACTTTACCCCTACCTCCTGTTGCGTTTATTAATCCTACTATATTAGTTTGGGCTAAATATGCGTAGAATTCTATTAATTTCTTATAGAGGACAGTTCTTTTTTTGAAATGATAACTAAAATCTATCATTCCCATACTTTTCCAGACTCGATCGAAGATACCTCCCACCATTAAAACAGGAAAAATAGTGGGCGAAATTTTCTCATACCGAGTTATTACTTTATTAATTAGCTCGTGATTTTCTATGATCTTTAAACTGGCATTAATTTCGTTTAACACATCTAAATTCTTAATGTATCCTCCCTCATAATAATTCGTGTTAGGTCTGACAGCTTGTCCATCCTCTCGAATTTTAATAATATTTCCTTCCTCATTTTCAATTTTGATGCTTTTAAATTTAAAACTAGCAGGAAATGGAGCAAAAATAGAATCAAAACCTAAGATCCGTGGAATATCAAAATAGAGGTTGTTGAATAATTTCCCGATATAATCTTTTAAAATAGTTTCTTTATTCTTATCAATGAATTCCTCTCTAATATATTGAACATGGGTAGGAACTCTATCAAGCTTTTTACGCTCGTTATCGTCGTAAACCGCTAAATAACGCTCGTAGCAATTCATCATCCTTACAAAAATATTTTTTTACCGAAAAGATTAAAATTATTAATCTTCTTAAATAGAGAATTTTTAAATAAATATTAGGATTATTTTTATGTCTTGATCGATCAAAATAACAAATACTTTTGGCAAGTTGTCACGCAATTTAATAGGTATATGAAATCTGCAATTGAAGGCCCAAATTGCATAGATCCTCATATCTGTAAAGGAGATTGTTGTTCTATTAAAATTGATGTTCCTAAAGTTCTTGCTAAAGAATATATTCGAAGAGGATATGCTGAAATAAATGATTTTATTAGAAGTAATACATTTTCGTTTCAACTAAGATTTAGTGGGAAAACAGGAAAATGTTTTTTATTCGATAAAGAAATTAATGGATGTTCAATCCATAACTCTGGAATAAAGCCTCCTCAATGCTGGATTTATCCTACAGGGTTCTCAAATCCAGAGAAAAAAGAGATAAAGTGTAAAAAAGTCTCGGGGTGGAAGATAAAATATCCTAAAAAAGCAATTAAAGCTGAAGAACTCTTACAAACTTTTATTTTGCTATGTAAAATTGAAGCTAAAAAAGAGTTAAAATTTATTAAAAAGAGATTAAATAATTCAGATAATACGATTTCACAAAACAAGTTATTTTCTCTTGAAGAAGATCTAAGAAGGATCGCTCCAAGTAGGTTAGGAGGATTTAAAGATTTATGGGAACACATAGGCCTTCTCCCAGCAGAAGGTTTTTCTTTACAAACAAAAAAAATTTGTCTTCTCTACAAAAAAAATTGTAAGTATCTCGTAGATAATTTTATAAATTGTCCGAAGATTTGCGAAACGATAGCAACCAAATTGGTTGATTTTTTACAGCAAAATCTATTACTCTACATTAAGAAAAATGACTCGGATATCAACGGTGAATATCCTTTATACAAATTGTTCACATTCAAAAAAATGACCTGATTTTAGTACAAATGATTTTTAGGGATTTTTGTCGGTGAGCCCGATTGCTGTTACCCTGAATGTATTTCAAATATTCCAGTGATATTATCTATGTATTACTTATTTTTAAGATTATTTTCCATATCTATCTAAATAACACTTATATATTACTTAAGAAATATATTTATATAAAAAAAATATGTGATATTATGGAATTAGGAGATAAATCCTTATCGGAGTTAACCGAAAAAGTATTTTCTGAGAAGTACGATTTTATCGACGGTCCTCAAAAATTAAAAGGGAAATCCGGAAAACTTTGGACATTTAACGCAGTTATTAATGATAAAAAATACGGTAAATATGGCGTTTTCGTCCGAGATTGGAAAAGAGAAATCTCTATTACGCAATTGCGTCAACTTCATAAAGCTTGCGTTGATATCCCGGACATTGAAGGTGGAATTATGGTATGTAACATTGCTACAGATTTTTCTCGCGATTATAGTTCTCAATTTGGAATTCAGTTGCTTTCAAGAGGACATCTTGTTTCTAAGCTCCGAAATAGAGAATTCCAATTTTAATTTTTATAACTTCTTTTACCCATATTCTTAAGAACGAAAATTTATTTAACTCTCCATTCTCTATACTTTAGTGTATTATATTATATAATTTTAATATTTCAAAGTGGGTAAATTTGCTAACTAATAGAGTAAAAGGCGTTGAATATGCGATAAGAGAAATCGCTGCTGTTGCTTATGAAGTAGCTAAAAGGGGTAAAAAGGTATACCATTTAAATATTGGAGATCCAGTTTCTTATGACTTTCCTACTCCAGAATTTATATCGGATGCTTTATTTAACGCTAGTCAAAATGGTAAAAATTATTACGTCAACTCACTCGGTATTGTTGAACTAAGAGAAGAATTAAGAAGAACTCTTAATAAAAATCAAAATCTCAATATTGGAGTTGACGATATTCTCGTTACTTCAGGAGTTACTGAAGGAATTAACTTTATTATATCAGGTTTGATAGAAAATGGTAGAGAATTACTGATACCTGGTCCTTCTTATCCTTTATATATAAATTACACTAATTTTTACGATGGAAAGCCTATAGAATACGAGCTTGATGAAACGCAAGACTGGGAACCTGATATTGAAGATTTGAGGAAAAAGATTACTGATAAGACACAAGCAATTCTAATTTGCTCTCCTAATAACCCTACTGGCGTCTTGTACGGAGAACAAAAAATTAAAGAGATAATAAATTTAGCGGGTGAATATAATTTACCTATTTTATCTGATGAGATTTACGACCAAATTACTTATGATAAGCCATATGTATGTCCTGCTTCGCTAAGTAAAGATGTTCCTGTAATCGGTTTGAATGGCTTTTCAAAAACTCATTTAGTAACTGGTTGGAGGCTTGGGTATCTTTACTATCACGATCCTGAAAATAAACTTGAAGAACTCAAGAATGGAATCGCAAAGTTGGCAAGGGCTCGATTATCTTCCAGTTCTGTTGCTCAGTTTGCCGCTGTAGAGATCTTAAAAACGCCAAGCAACCATACTATAGACATGGTAAGAAAATTAAAAGAGAGAAGAGATTATTCCTACGAAAGGCTTAGAAAAATTGAAGGAATTAGCTGCGTCAAACCTAATGGGGCGTTTTACCTTTTTCCAAAATTAGATTTAACTGAATTAGGAAAATGGAAGAATGATAAAGAATTAGTCGTAGAATTGCTTAAAGAAACGGGAGTATGCACAGTTTATGGTTCCGGTTTTGGAAGTTATGGAAATGGACACATGAGATTAACTTTCTTACCCGAAAAGGATATTCTTGAGACCGTATATAACCTCATTGAAGAATTTTTAAAGTAAAGCTTTTCTAAATTGGTTTTAAAAACTATAAAATTGCTAAAGTCCCATAAATTTAAAAAAGATACAACCTAAATAATTTAAAAGAACAGAAAATCTCCTAACTAGGGATTAATAGCATTCTTTATTTATATAGATCAAATAATTATTATATTAATTAAAAATATAACTCGATGGTAAATTGCCATGATCATTAGAATCAATTCTTTAAAGAGTACGATTGAAGTTTTTCATGAACAATATTTACATCTTCATGGATTTTTAAAATTAACCCAGGAAGATAAACAAAATAATAAAGAATATACTATTATCGTTCAGGTTCTTAATGTCCAAACAATTTCAGACTACATCATGACGCGCCAACAATTAAGAAATGTAGTAATCAGTGATTATATCAAGGATATGTTAGAAATGGAATTACAATATATTATTCAAGGTCGTCCAATTGTTTGTGTTGAAAAAGATACAAAAACTAAGAAAGAGAAAGCAAATGTGATTAATGTATTTTTCTTAATTGAAGATTTAATGGAAAAGGGGATATTGAAACCCCATACAATGGAAATCTCAGCAATACAGGATGATAAAGCAGAGTATTTAAAAAATATTTTTACTCCCGATGGAATTTTTATGGGTACTTTAGCTTCCGAATCAAATGTAAATGTTTACTTTCCGTTTAAATTTTTAAATTACCATTTTTTCATTGCGGGGGCAACAGGGTCGGGAAAATCAAATCTGAACCAAATTTTTATTGATGGATTGCTTCAACATAACGCTAATGTAATCATGAACGGAAAAGGTACAAGAGTTTCGATGTTAGCAATCGATGTACACGATGAATATGCGTTAGGATGCGTCGATTATGGTATTTACGACATTTATAACGCAGCTGAAAATAATAAACAATTATTTGGTAAGTGGTTTTACTTGTATCCTAATAAAGGAGAACCCCCTGCCGAACTCAAGAGCATGTCAGAACCTTGCATAATCAATTTGCAAGAGATTAAACCAGAGGATCTATTTTCTACTGGTACGTTCAATGATTTACAAGTAGGTGCTGTGCATTCTGCTTATCGAGATAAAAAAGAAGATTTTATTGAGCATTTATTAGATGAACTATACCTTCCTCCTGGTAATCACAACGAAAAAACATTAGCTGCTGTACGAAGGAGATTACATTGGTTAACATATTCGAATATGTTTCAATCAAAAGCTATCAGTAAATTACCAAAAATTATTAAAAAATTAGAAAAAGGACAGTTAATCATCTTTAATGTATCTATGATTTCTGATCTTGAACAATTTCTTTTCAATAGCGTCTTAGCTAGAACACTATTTGATATTAGAAAAGCTTTAAAATCATCAACAGACTTTACTTCCTTTGAAAGTAAATTAGAACGGACATTACCAAAGCCTTTCTACGACGCTTTTAAGCTAAATCTACCAAAGCTGTATGTCAAAGCAGGAAATAAAATAAAGGATCCTTTAGATTTACCTGTTGTAATTTTTACAATTGAAGAGGCTCCAAGCTTGTTAAGACCGGATATGATGAGATATAGCAATGTATTTAAAGATATTTCACGTCAAGGAAGGAAATTTAATCTGGCTCTAGAAGTGATTTCTCAACAGTATTCGCCGATTGATGATACAATCTTATCTAATATGAATACAGTCATAAATTTACCTCTACGATCAGAAAAAGAAAAAATGCTAGCTGCTAAAACATTAGGTGGGGGGATTCAACAATCAGATCTTGAATCATTAACGGGAACGAGAGGAATTGGCCTAATATCGGCAATATGGTTAACCAATTTTCAAAAATTAAGAATTGCGTTGTATGATGAGTATTTTAAAGAAGTGTCAGAAAAATTTTATGAAAACTTTGCGAACTTTATGAAAAAACAAAACCCAACTCCACCGCCTACAAGTTTGCCTTAAATATTAAACACGAGGTGTAAGTGAATTTCTTTCGATTTTGAATTAATCTCATTAGACGATTCTCTTAAGAAGAGAACAGTTAATACCCCCGATCATATTATTAGACAATTTAAAGAGACTATGAAAGGGAGAATTACTAATTGGACTAAGGATGAAAAGGTTGAGCTCGAAACTGACAAATTTGATACTGACGATCCTATAGAAAATTCTTCAAAACTCTGCATCGATATGGCACATCAACGAATAAAAGGAGATTTAAGAGAGTATATTGATGGAGATTATAAGATTATAGGTTTTGATGAGAGTTCATACACCAATACAGGAACTTATGGAAAAATAGCCGGTTTCAAATTTGGAGAATGTCAAATCACCTATAAAAATGGTAAATACAAGAAAGATTTAATTATGTATAAACCTATTTTCGCTTACATTGAAGACAACGTACATAAACTTGTCATTTATAGAGATGTTATTGAAAATTTCATAAAAAAGTTAAAACAAGAATTTTATCATGGTAGTTTAAAATATAATATAGATGAGATTGAAGATTGGTTTCAGAATACCTATAAAAAAAAAATTGATAAATATATCAAAAATCACAGTTATTACTATCCTTCTTTAGGTCATGTTGTAGACAGAATTCGGACGGCTGATGAAGTTTTAAAGTCGTTAATTCGAATAAGAGATGAATCCAATTGGGGAAAAAATAAAAAAGTTGTTTTCTTAGGCGATGGAATTCATATGTTCCGCCAACACATCTTTCCTCCAGAAAGTTTTATTAAATTCTTTTATAATTTCATTCAGACTTACGATATTAATTACTACAGTTTTTCAAAAACGAGTCGTCTTAGGGATGCTCAAGGCAATTTTATTTTATTATATTGGGATGATAAAATAAAGGTTGATCCTTATATTGTGGAACTACCAGAATTATCACAATATACCAAGAGTTGGACTTACGTGGTGAGACTTGTTGAAGATAGCGCCTCCTTACGTTTCGATATTCCTGATTATTACGATACAACCGACGCTATAACATTTCTTAAAAGATTAATCCCATATTCTCCTTTTGGTTACCCTTTAAATTTAACTGGCGCTCATGAAGCAAGCACAATGCTCCCTATAGAACAGCATAACTTTGAAGCTCAATTCTTAACACTTCAGCACGATCCTAAAACAAAAAGATTTATGCAGGTACGAAGACATAAGGTAATCCCTCCTAAATAATATTTAAGAATAAAGTGTGAATGAAAATGGTAAAAATAGTACATATGGCAGATACCCATCTAGGATACAGAGCTAGAAGAGGTACTATAAACAAATGGGCCATTCCGAATTATTCAAGACCGTACGAACAAGAAATCTATGATAATTTTTTAAAAGTTATGGAAGATGTCTCATCGGTTAAAAATCTAGACTTTTTAGTTCATTGTGGTGATATGTTTCACCATCCATTTTTGTATAGCTCATATCCACCACCAGAACCGGCTAGAAGAACATTTGAAGAAGGGTTGAAGATATTTTTTAGGAATACTAATGGTCAAGTTCCATTTATTTACATTGAAGGAAATCACGGAATTTTTAGAGGTTACGAATATACACCCTTCGAATCTCATATTAAAGAAGAAGAATATCCTAATCTCTATTATTTTAAAGAAAGGGATTTAATTAATGCAATAAAAGAATATAAAGCTTTAGAATTAAATTTTCCTGCAAAAAATACTCGTTTCTATTTATTTCCATACTTTGAATTTAAAGGATTTGATATCTATCAGCAACAATACGATAATTGGATAGAAAAACAACGCCCCCCGAAAAATGACGGATTTACAAATATTGCCCTTGCTCATGGCTCGGCAGGAGATGATACATTGCATAGTAAAGTTAATAGTGATGACCTAGGTTTTGACTATGTAGCGTTGGGGCACGAACATGGCTTGAAACAGTTATCAAAAAACCATTTTTTTTCTGGAAGTTTACTACCAATGAATTTTAAAGAAGTATACGAAAAACAAGGTTACCTAATCGTAGATATTGACGATAAAACTAAAAACTTGAATGTTGAAAAAGTATTTACAGATCAATTGTTTAAAAGAAGGTTTGAAATTATACAAATCGTAGTTAATCCTAACCAATCCTCAACAGATTTGCAGAATAAAATACTAAGTGAATTAGATGTTTTTATAAATGATAGTGGTTTTGATCCAAGAACTGCTGCGAGATTAAAATTTAATTTTACCGGAGAAATAACCTTTGAAAAAAACTGGCAAATAAACGAATTGATGTCGAGTATTCGAAGAGATTGTTTTTCAGAGCTTGAAAAATATAATATTTTGCAGTTTATTTGGAAGGTTGTTGATATCTCTGAATCTCTCGAAGACGACATCAGTGCAGGCAGAATACAAGATTACATATTAGAAAAACCGGATGAAGAGTTTAAAACATTTGTGAACGAGAAACTAAACGAAGAGCAAAGTAATTATAATATTGATAAATTGACCCAGATTGGAATGAGAGCGCTAAAAAAAGCGTTAAGAACGATAGAGAGAGAAAAGGAGGTTTAATTTATCAATGCAGATTACTAAGCTTATATTTAAAAATTTCATGGGCTACAAGCAACTAGAATTACCAAAAGCTAATGAAGAATTACCTACAGGATTAATACTCATTAGTGGTCAAAATTCGTATGGAAAATCTACAATTCTTGAAGGTGTTCTCTTTGCTTTTTTTGGACCTAAAATCTTTAGCGCAAGAAATGCCGCTTCATTTATTACCTATGGTGAAGCTAAAGCAGAGGTAACAGTCTATTTCGCCTTAGACAACAAAAAGTATAATATTTATCGTAAATGGGGAAGAACAGGAGGTACCTCTCCCAAATTGTTCGAATGGGTGAAAACTGCTTATCGTGAAATCAAGAATTTTAATATTGAAAACTTCTTTGAGATTTCTACAGAACAAGCATTAAACACAGTTTTTGTGAGACAAGGAGAGGTAGAAGAGTTAGCAAATAAAAAGGGCGCGGACTTAAGGGAGATGATAATTGATCTTTTCAGACTTAATATAATTGACGATGCGTTATCACACCTAGATAAAGAATCAAAAAATCAAAAATATAATAAGGAAAAATTGGAAAAAAATAGAGTACCTATTGAGCGAATTGAAGAAGATATTAATAATGTCTCACTTGAGAACACAGACTTGGAAAAAGTACTTTTGGAAAATAAAAGTAAAAAAGAACAATACGAACAAAAAATCTTAAAATTCCCTTCAGATGAATTGATTTCGAGTTTGGAAAAACTATATAATAAAAAAGAGATTTCGGAAGAAAAAATTAACTCTTATAAGAACGATTTTCAAGTTAAAATCAAGAATACTTCCCTGAACATAAATGATTTCGATCCAATAGAAAATATAACCAAAAAAATTGACCTTCTAACGAATGAAAAGAATAAAATGTTAACACAAAAAAGGGAGAAAGAAGAAAAAAGAACTGCTACTTCTAAAGGATTAGGAAAAACTAAGGGTCGTATCGATGATACCAAAGAAAATATTAAACTATTGAAAGATAGTTTCGAAAAAGCATTAAAAGAAACTGGTTTGAATAGAGCTGTATGTCCCACATGCCAAAGTGAGTTAACAAAAGAACATTATGATGAGATGGTTACAAAATTTAATAAAGAAATCAAAATCAATCAGGAAAAAATCAAGAGTATTACTAAAATACTTGATAACTTAGATTTAGAAATTAGATCAGAACAATCGAAGCTGGATGCGATCAATAAGCGAATTACAATAATGAATGGGTTAAAACAAGATTATGATAATCTTCATAAATATGAATTGGGTTTTAAAAAATCAACTGAAGACATAAATACAATCCTTAAAAAAAACAATTTAAAAAGCACTGATTATAGTGCAGATAAGGTAAAGTTATTATCTTCAGAGAAAAAAACGCTTATCAATGAACAAAAAGTAATAGAAAAAGAGTATAAAGAAAAACAAAAGAAACTCGAGACTAATCAAGATAAAATCATTAGATTAAAGGAAGAAATTACCCAAATGAAAGATTTACAAAAATCTATCGGAGATCTCGATATAGAAATCGACCATATAAACAAAGCAAAAGAATTTGTTAGGAGATTTGTCACTGAATATATGGTTGTAAAACGATTAGTTAAAAACATCGCTTTAACAACAAATAAATATATTAAGGATTTTACTTCTGGCCAATACAGCGACTTACTTTTAGATTTATCAGGAACAAGAAAAACGGGACTCTCCCTTAAAATTAAAGACAACTTCAATGGGGTTCATGAGTCCATAGAAGTGCTTTCGGGAGGAGACAAAACAGCGCTTGGAATGGCCCTTCGGTTAGCCATATCAGAATTAATGGGTAAAATTCGACCCATAAAAGAATCACCGAAAAAGAATCCTAAAATTGACATATTACTGTTAGATGAGCCCTTAGCAGCTCTTGATGCTACTCGAAGAGAACGAATTCTTAAACATTTAATAAAATCTAAAACATTTTCACAAATATTTCTAATTACCCACACAGATATCCCTTCAGATATCAACACACATAAAATAAATGTGAGTAAAGACCATACTACAGGAATAAGCACGGCAAATTTTAAGAGAGAAACTAAACTAATTAGTGCCTTGCTAAATCCTTAACATTTTAGATTTAGGTTAAATATTAAAAAAAAGAAAGAATGAATTTTTTTTGAAATTGTTTATAAATCTCGTGCCTTTACCGTTTTTCGGCCGTTACCTTTAGCTCGTTCGCATGCCTTGTCAAGAATCCAAACGATCATCTCATTTAACGCTTCTCCATCAAGAACACCGGAGCTAGTATTAAGATTGTTAGATTTAATATATTCCCGAACTTTAGATTTTACAAATAAAGGTTCTATTTTTTTCTTAGCCATTATTTTTCTTCCTCTTCTTATACTTTTATTAAAATTTTAGTGAAGTAGTAAAAAATCAGATAATAAATTGATTTTTTATTATTTAATATTATTACAATATGAGTTTTTAAATCTTTTTACAAATCCTTAATAATTATACCATTTCTACCATCCTTGAACTTATTTGAAAGCCCAATTATTCATTTTAATTCTATAATTCTGTTGGTGCGAAGTTAAGTAAAGAAAAAATTATTACCAATTAGAGTATCCCAATTAAAAACTTAAAGAAAAATTAAGAAAAAAAAGAGAGATTTTTTGTTTTAGCGAAGAGAAATTAAAATTTAATTTCTCAATTTATTTTGGTGGAGCAAGCACTATTTCAATACTTGAAACATTGTTGCTTTGTCCATTTTCTCCTTCAAGTACTTCTGTGGAGAGCCTGATTTCTTTGTATTCAGTTCCTTTTAAGAATCTATTTCTTAAAATTTCGCATACATCAACTGCGTGAGAAATAGCTCTACCTCTGGCTTTAACAGTACAATCTTCGCCTTTATTAAGGATCATCATTGTAGCCATTACATAATTCATGGTAGGGCGTCGGCCGACAAAAACACTATTTGCTTCTTTATTTCCAGACATCTTATTTACCTCTATGCTTTATTTTGTGTTGTTTTAATTTTGTATTTTTTGTATACTGTATTCATGTTCTCTCGTAATTTTTTTATTACGATTTTTTATAACATCTTTTTAGAATATTTTCTTTCATAAAAATATTATTGTCCTCTTAATAATGTGATCTCATATTCAGTACTCAATTTTAGGTATTTTAGAAGGGAGTTTCTTAGATTAATTTTCTCAAATTAAAAAAAAAATAAAATTAAAATTATAAACCTTTCATTGTTACTCCGAGCTAGAATAGAAACCAAGAGAGAAAAACTAACGTCATTCTAATAATTCCCCAGCATTGTCCAGAAGTGAATGTTCCGATATTTAATGTGGGTAATATGCCACCAAGTGGTGCAAAGAAAAGTTCAACTAAATAAACAAACCTGCTGCTACTAGAATGAAAGTTATTATTACTGTTATTTTTGAGGGCGGTGTCCAAGCCATTTTATATCACTAATTTCATAATTAAATTTAGTAAATAAGAGAAATGTATAGCAAATATGTATACTTATTTTTAAACTGTTATTTTTATTCTTCTTTTCGAGTTTGCAAATCAATATCTTCCTTATTTCCCTTATTATTTTTGTCTTGCTCCTCGTCTTCCCCTTTGATAATATCTCTAACTATACTAATAATAAGAAGCGCTGAAATTATAACCAGTAATGGAATCAATAAGTTCGATCTCTCCAAAAATATCTTAACCCACCCAATATAGGGTATACCTCCTACTACTACGCCTATTACACGAGATTCTGGAACGGGTTCATTATCCTGCAAAGTGTTAGCGTCCCCTTTAGTTATGAAATACCAAGTGTCTCCTATTTGATATTTATCTATAACGCGATGGACAATAGGTTCTTGAGGCGCTCCAATCCACAACCCTTGAGCGTTAAATACAATCACATCTCCATCTTTATCTTCGGCAGTACCATTTTTTATATCTTCTGCGTCGATTCCTGCTACGAATAACAAGTCACCTTCATGGATAGTAGGTTCCATTGAACCGCTGATTACTACAACAATCGGAGACTCTGTATTTAAAGATACTTGTAAGATAAAAAATACCAAAAAAGACCCAAAGAACGCAATAGTTATCATTACTACTGCTATAATTACCTTTTTGTGAGGTATAGGTTTCTTAACTTTTCCGTTTGTGTTCTTCATGTATTATTCAGTCCTTTTTAAAAAGTACTCTTTCTCTTGTCTAAATAAATAAGAATGTGAATATAAGTTTTAGTTATATGAATAACTAATAGTCGGGATATAAAAAAATTTCATCAATATTAATTAGTATTATTAGTCAAGTAATTCTTATAATCTAATTAAAAAAAAAGGAATTTTAGAATATTTTTAGAAATCTCTTTTGCATAATGAGGATATGAAGTCGCTTTTTGATCAAATAGATATCTAGGGATTATTGAGATAGTATTTTATATTATAACATCTTAATCTATTAGTATTAATTTAACATTAACATATTCGAGTGTTTTATTGGGTGAGGTGTTTCTAGTTGATTATGGAAGATCCTGTTTTAAAAGATTACATAATTGGAGATATTGTAAGAGAAGCTGAGCAAAAAGGCTTAATAATAGAAAAAGTATTTGTGGAAAATTTTATTG
Organism: Promethearchaeota archaeon; assembly: GCA_013375495.1. The sequence goes on along the minus strand of JABXKC010000002.1, from coordinate 243,086 downwards.
ATAACTTCATAAATCAATATGAACGATTACCAAAAAAGAACGAAATAAAACCTATTGTATCAAGTTACCTTAAAATGCTTGAGAAGCAAGCACCAGTTTCAAAAATTAAGCACGAATCTATTACTCTTAAGTCAAGTTCTAATGTTATCGACCCAGTTATTAAAAATTTCATTCAAAAAAAGAACTTGATTAATTCTATAAAGAATGATGGGCTCTTTACTCACTCTGGAGAAATATTAACAATTCCAAAACCAATAAGACGTCGACTATGTCCTATTTGTGAGGATGAAAACTGGTACAAGATTCACGAATCCATTGATAAGAACGATATAATAAGTCATTTTCCACGAGTATACGGTAAAATTTATACTTGCAGTGGTTGTGGATGCATTTGGAAAGAGAAATGAGTCGAAGAATCTAAAGGACTGCCAAGCTTCTCTTTTTTTACGATTACATTTTCTGTAAATATTAGGCGAGTATTCCTAAGATTTTAGGCTGTAACTTTTAAATAGTTCTAGATTTAAATTTATATTATATCATTATCAAGATATTAAAATGTCAAGAATAAAATGTGTTAATTATGGAAGCAGATTATGCGATTATTTATAATCCTATTGCGGGTGGGTCGAAACAGGCAAAAATTGATATTGAATACGCAAAAAAATGTCTAGACGAGCTTAAACTATCATATAAATTGTTTGAAACTGAATTTGCAGGGCACGCAATTGAACTAGCGGGGCAATTAGCTAAGGAAGGATATCGAGTAATTGGTGCGGGAGGAGATGGAACATGTAATGAAGTTCTTCACGGTGTAATTAGCTCAAAATCAGGTGCGTTATGTGGATTCATACCAATGGGATCAGGAAACGACATCCCCGCTGTAATTGGAATTAATCCTGATATAAAAAGGGCTTGTGAAATAATTGCTGAAGGAAATACTAGTAAATCGGATATAGGTTTTGCCAAGACTGATGAAGGTGTCGAAAGATACTTTTTAGGAGTAGGATCACAGGGATTCGACGCTGAAGTTGCTAGAAGGGCAAATGAAAACCAGGATAAAAATTACAACGCCCTCGTTATTAAAGCGCTATTCAAATGGAAGAGTAGGGAAATTAGAGTCGTAATGGATAACGAAAAATTCGAAGGAATGGCCAACCTAACTGCAGTAGGAAATGGAGGTGCATACGGAGGGGGAATGTATGTGTGCCAAAAGGCCAGCGTAGAAGACGGTTTATTTGATATAAGTATAGTAGATATCGGTAAATTTAAACTTCTATTTCAATTTAAGAGAATGTATAGCGCTTCTTTATTACCTCATCCTGATGTATTTGAGTATCAGAGTAAAAAAGTGCGAATAGAGATGGCACATTCTGAAGATGAGCCTTATCTGTGTCAGGTTGATGGCGAAATATTAGGTAATTTGCCAGTTACTTACGAAACGATCAAAGATGGTTATGAATTTATTCGCCCAAAAACCAACGAAGTCGCAGAAGCTTTTAAAGAAAAGTATGGAAGATATTTCTATGAATTTGAACATTAAACAAATTATTATTTTCTTCTTAATTACTATTTTTTTATAGGATGATGCCTGACTGGGACGATATCTTTGCTAAAAAAGGTAAATTTTTTACCAAACCACACCCAGACATGGAGAGGTTAGCTAATTTATTTAGTGAAAAAGGAGTACGGAGGATATTAGATTTAGGGTGTGGAACTGGGAGACATCTTTTGTTTTTATTGAAAAAAGGATTCGAAGTTTATGGTCTTGATGGGTCTCCGAATGGTTTGGAAATCACAAAAAATTGGTTAATTGCTGAAAATTTATCTGCAGAATTAACTTGCCAAAAAATTGAGCATGAATTTCCCTATATTGACGGGTTTTTTGACGCTGTTATCTCAATTCAAGTAATGCATCACAATTTAATGAAAGATATTATGATAACTGTCAATGAAATAAAACGTATTTTAAAACCAGAAGGTTTTATATTTCTTACATTTCCTTTACTTCAAAATTTTTATAACATGCTGGATAAAATGGAAAAGGTTGAGACAGGAACATATATTCCTTTAACAGGTGAAGAAAAGGGTCTTGCACACCATTTTTTTACAGTCGCCGAAATTAAAAGAGTTTTTAGGACTTTTAATTTAACGGAAATATACATCGATGAGACTAACCATCGGGCAATATTAGGTCAAAAAATGGAGATGTAATTTTTTTACTAAAATTCTATCTTTGATTTAGACCTTAGCTTTTTTTGATCGTGAACGCAAATATAAAACAACAGCAGCTATAACTACTATTGGGATTAAGATTATGATAAACAAGAATAACTCAGAGTCTAAAAGGTTAAAATCATCGCTCCAAGGGAAATTTCCTTGAAACTGGCTGTTATTCTCATAGTAATTGTTATAAATAAATTGCTCTACAGTTTGTCCAGTTATCTCAAGACTATGATTTGAGATATGTGATAAATCGTCCTCGATTGTGTGATGGTAAGGCCATTCAATAGGTGCGTTCCAAAATTTAATAATTAAATCAGCTGAAGGAATCCCATAATTTACAAAGGCTACATGGTCATCGAAAATTTTGTTAACTATTGGAACGGAAGGAAATGAGCTTGTAAATCCTAATTGTCTTCCAGTCTCAAACAGTTCATCTAAAAGAGAAGAAGTGGAGTGTTGTTCACTAATAAATTGGAGATTATTTCCTCCCACCATATCCAATAAGATCATAGCATCAAATGTTTCATAAGTAGAATTATAGAAATTTTCGATATCTTGCACAAATTGACTAGAGCCTTCACACCAATCCCAATATAGAATTCCAGGACCATTATCGCTACCTTGATCTTCTGCATCGAAAAATAAAAACCAAATTTGAACAGAAAGTTCTTCCTTTCTTCCATATAACACTTCGGCAAGCTCTATTAAAACTGCGCTTCCACTAGCTCCATCGTTCGCTCCAGGCACAGGTAAATCTGGATTTAACGAGTCTTTTGTAGCCTTAGCTCTAGAATCGTAATGAGCCCCTAAGATCACGATATTTGAAAAATTTTCGTTAATTTTAAACAAGACATTTTGGCACTCTACGGAATGAATAGTAAAATTATGAAGCGTGTAATTAATCGCAGGATCGATTTGTTGAAATTTAGTTATAAAATATTGAGCACAATCTTCTCTACCTTGAGTACCAGGTGTTCTATAGTGGGTCGTATTGATGTTTATTTGGTAAGCTACGTAAGAATATGCTGTATCTCCATCGAAGTGTAAATCAATATCGATATTTGTGAACTCATTATCATTCCATAAAAGGAAAATTGGCAAAATGATTGGAATAACTACTGATAACGCAATACATGTGATTATAATTAATTTGTAAGATTTTTTTATTAAAACCACCAAAATAATTGCGTGAAATTATTATTATTATAAATAAAATTAAAATAAAAAATAAAAAATTTGTGTTTAGGCAGGTTCGAAACCTAAATCTATTTTGGTTTCACCTTTAAGTTCATTTTCTAAGAACTTAACCTTTAAAGGTGTACCGATTTTAATAGTATCGGGGTTACTTTCATCAACGCCAACTAATTGAGCTGAGACCATTGGACCCTCTTCGAGTTTTATTACGGAAAAACAATAAGGTCTGTTTCTATCATATCCTAGTTCTATAAAGTAGGGGGTACCAACTGTGATAGAAGTAAATGCTGCAAGCTCGCCTTTTCCAGACAATGGAACCCATTCCATATTCAATGAATTACAGGTTGTGCATAATTTTCTAACGGGAACATTTATAGTACCGCAATTTTTGCATTTTGAACCCATAAGTTTCTTATTTTGAATAAACTCTAAATAGTTTTGAATAGTAAATTCTTTTTCTTCTTCTGTCATTTTTTCTACTCACCTTATTTTTCGTATATAGTGACTACGCAAGTAGCACCACTACCTCCTAAGTTATGGGTTAATGCTCGTTCAACATCAAATTTTACTTGCCTATTTCGTTCTGCTCTTCCCCTCATTTGTTTAAAGATTTCTACAGCTTGAGCGGCTCCAGTAGCACCAACAGGATGCCCTTTTGATTTTAAACCACCAGATGTGTTTATAGGTCTCTTTCCATCTCGTCTAGTCTCTCCCTCTTTGACTGCTTGAGCGGCTTTTCCCTTCTCATAAAATCCTAAGTCTTCTAAAGCAACCAGTTCTGCTATTGTGAAACAATCGTGAAGTTCAGCTATTTGAATATCTTTTGGTCCATATCCAGACATCTCATATGCTTGTCTTGCTGCCTCTCTAGTGGCTATAAAACCCGTTAAATCATCTCTATCATGGATTGATAACGCAGCGCTTCCTTGACCAGTTCCAGAAATCCAAATTGGAGTATCAGTAAAATTTTTGGCTACTTCTTCAGCAGCGACAAAAACGCATGCTGCTCCATCTGTCACTAAACTACAATCAAATAATCTCAGAGGATAAGCAATCATTGGATTCGAAGCGCTTTTAAGATAATCAAATTCGTCTTTCCAATCAGGAAGTTCTTTTCCTTGTTGTTCTAATTTCTTTAATTTACTTTGCATCAATTGCGTAATAGATCTCTGCATTTGGGCAAAGGGATTTTCAACTCCGTTTTCATGATTTTTAATTCCTATTCTCATTAAATCTTCTGAAGTTGTACCATATTTGTGAAAATGCGCTGTCGCAACAGTAGCATATAACCCTGGAAACGTTGCTCCTGCGGGATACTCAAAAAGAGCATCACTTGCCGTAGCCAATGCATCTGTAACTAAACTTGTTGGAAGTTCATTCATACATTCAACTCCAGCGACGGCGATAACATCATGAATACCAGAAGCTACAGCAATAATTGCTTGTCTTAAAGCAATACCAGAGCTAGCACACGCTCCTTCAAATCTAGATGCAGGCTTAGGCGTAAGTCCGACTAAATTTGCCATCTGAGGTCCTAAATGACCTTGATGATTAAATAAATCAGAAGAATAATTTCCAACATAACATGCGTCCACATCCTTTGGTTCTATACCATTGTCAACAGATTTAACAGCATCAACCCAAGCATCGACCCAGAGATCGGGATTACGTTTGAGAGGGTAAAGCCGCCCAAACTGCGACATCCCAGCCCCTACGATAGCAACTCGTTTCGATAACTTTCCCATTTTATTTACCTTTATTTTTATTTTTACTCTAAATTTTTTAAATTCTGAATTAAATTTAATAAATTTTCGAATTGTTTTATTTCTTATTTTTTCTTTTTTATCAAGAGATTTTAGTTTTTTTTTAAGTGAATATTTTTATCCATAAATTCATATTATAACATATGTCAGATTTAGAACCAGTTAAATTCGACGATTATAAGGTTGGCGATTCCGCAAAATTCACGAAAACTATAACAGAAGAAGATGTAATGAAATTTGCTGAAGTTACTGGGGATTTCAATCCGATTCATGTAAATCCAGAATATGCAAGGACTCAAATGTTTGGAAAACAAGTTGCTCATGGAGCTTTGAGTTCAGGATTAATTTCAGCAGTCTTAGGTACTAAATTATTTGGTCCAGGTATATTATATGGTGGACAAACTGTTAAATTCATAAAACCCGTGTTTTTTGGCGATACGCTAACCGCTATCGGTACAGTAAAAGAAAAATTTACTAAAAAAGATGGAAAATTAAAATTCATCATTGCTGAAACAATTGTAAAAAATCAGAATGATGAGGTTGTAACTTCGGGAGAAGGTACAATAGTATTCATGTAATATCATTCTTTTTTTTTCTACTAAAGTTAATTGATAATTTCAATAATTTTTTTTTAATGATTAAACGCAAAAGTTAACAAAAACAAATTTAAATATTTGTTGAATATGACTTTATTAATAGCTACAGTGGTTACTAGAAGAAAATGGAAAACAAAGACGCAAGTTATAAAAAAGTAAAATGTGAACATTGTGGAAAGATACTTGTCGCACCTTATCATGAGGATTGTATCTGTATAAATTGCGATCGTTTCTCAATTAACATATTTCGTTTTATGCACGGGAGGAACGATTTGTATAATAAAGCAGAATCCCGAGATTTTAAAATCGTATCGAGTAAAAAATCTAATCACTCAGAAAAGAAAATGGTTTCAAATATTCCTAAAAACTTACAATTTTACGGAATTGTTTCAAAAGAGAGAATTCCGATATATTATAATGATAAAGAATGGAAGTATTTTTTAGCGTTAACAAATGATTTGGATATTATTTCTACGAGTACTTTGTCTGGAACGCTTGACAAAATGTTGATAATGTTAGAAGACCAGGACGAAATAGAAGAAAAAATGTTAATCGCTCGTTTTTCTGAGAAAAATGGAATTATACACATTCTAATAGGTAATTTTTCAGATAAAGAGAGCGATTGGATATTTAATCAGGTTTCCATGTTTTTCACTGATATGTTACAAAAAGATAAAATTAATATTAAAAAATTGACTAAAATTGAAAAGCATGCGATTTCGTTTAAAATGGATATATTCTTACATAATATGGAAGAAGCAGTCGAATCAAAAGTTAAATTCGAGAAACCAAATTTTAATTATATAGATAATTGGCTCAGGTTATATTATTTTGGTTTATCATCTGAATCGGTTAGTGTTATATCGCTTCTTTTAGATAAAGAGAATATTCTAAAATTTGGAGAGCAAAAACATTTTGAGCCAGATTCTGAAAACGATGTTTCTGGATTAGTTAAAAAAATTATTGATTATGGAGAATCAGTCTTGACTGCAAAGATTGAAGTGATTTTAGCAAGTATTTTTGGAAACATGAAAGGTTATCCAAGATGGATTTCAATTAAATCAGGTTTCCAAAAATATTTTTTCTTATCGTTTAAAAAACTCGAAAATCAGTTCTTTTTATATTGCATTACAGAAGGAAATATTGAAAAACTAAAATCATTGGAATCGTTTCTTTATATGCATTTAAAAGATGGAGTATCGAATAAATTTATTAGTTCACTAAAGATTTTTAACGAAATGAAAGTTAAAATCCGGGATATTATGGAAATTTTTCCTGAAAGAAAGTTTTATTAAAATATAAGTTTGTATATTAATGTGGATAATATAAAATCGTTAGAGCGATTACTTATTATTTGTATTATATGCCAGAATAAAATCTAGGTAAAATATCATCCTTTTATTCTTAGCCAATAAGAATCGATTTTAATATCATCAATGCAATAAATTTGTATTTTTGAAGTCCATTTATAAGATTTTAGCCATAACTTTCCTGGAAAAGGTTGCCAACCTTTGGTTGGTTGAATACTAAACTCAATATTATCTCCAGTACGAGTTAAATAATAGTCCCCCGCAAAGATCCCCTCTATATCATCAATTACGCAAGAAAATCTACCTTTTATTATCGAATTACTTTTTATAGATAATAAATTTGGAATTGCTGGAGAAAATTCAAAAGAAATAGTTTGTCCGTCATCGTCATTTCCAGAGACCTTTTTTATTTCGTAATAATCAGAGTTATTTATAAGATTATAAGTTAAATTCTCATATGATATATTTAGAATTGGTGGATTTAATATTACAGGATTTATGTTACCACTAAAATTATTATTCCAATTACTCATTATTGGTTTTAAAGAATAGTGAGCTTTATAAGCATTGGCTCCATTCATTTGAACAGGCATTTCTGTCGTGTCTCTTAAAAATCCATGAATTTTGACGAAGATTTCTGTGTTTTTTTTGATTACCACTCCGAACTTGTTGAGGAAAACGATGGGGAAGTACTCAGGTTTCTTACTGACTGCACCAATTGGAGTTAAAATCGAAGTCAATTCTCTCCCAGGAGTTTTTTCTTTTATTTTGAATTCAATTTCTTTTTCCAACTTATCTTTTAAAAAGAGGTAAGAATCTAAGCCCATCTTATCAAATTGGAATTTATACTCAATAATATCAAGCTGATTAAATGAACTATTAGTAACTGAATCTCTGAACATCTCTTTTCTATTTTTTATAACAATCTCATTAGTATAATAAGTATCTATCATGTTATCCTTTCGATACATGATTACAAATGGGAATTCTTTATCTAATTTATGAATAATTTGAAGCTCTATACAATAGTAAATAGGATCATCTTCAAAATTAATGACAAGTAATCGATCTATGGAATCAAATACAATATTAAAGGGCAATAAAATCATGTTTCTAGGAGGAAGGTCATAAATCTTAAGAGAATTTTTGCGTTTACCAAGATATTTGTGGTGATCTATGTAAATATCTTTTATCTTTACATTTTTCTTTCCCATATCTAGGTTCACTATACTATGTTAATGTTCTATACCAAAACGAGCTTTAATGCCTTTTAAAGAATAGTAATGTTTAATCATTCTCATCTCAGTAAGTAGATCTGCGCGTTCTTTAATTTTTGGATGCATTTTAGGACCTCCAGTTATAATGAGTTCGACTTTTTCAGGTTTATTGTCAATTAATTTTAATACATCTTCGATATTTACAATCCCATATTCAACAGCAACCCCAATTTCGTCAAGAACTACAATGTCATATTCATCAGACATAATTATTTTCTCTGCAAACTCCATACCTTTCCTTCCTTCTTCGAAATCAATATCTCCTGGAGTTGCTATTAAGTCTGGTGTTCCAAATTGTTTCAATTCGAAGTTAGGCGTATTCGCTATAGCCTTAACTTCTCCATATTGAGGATATCCTTTCATGAATTGAATCATGTAAACCTTAAATCCATGACCTGTCGCTCTTAACCCTTGTCCTAAAGCTGCGGTAGTTTTACCTTTGCCGCGACCAAAATAAACTTGTATTAGTCCTTGTTCTAACCTTTTTCTAATGATACATTACCTCTAAGCTAAATATATTATGATGTAATACTTGGTCAATTAAAAATCATCATAATAAAATATTATTATGCAATCTAATCTTAAAGGTAAAAGTAAATTAATAAGGTTACAAAATAGTGACTTGAATTGTGATGAAAAATGAAGCACATCGAAGGAGAGTATGAAGGGGCAAAGGATTTTAAAATATTTTATCAAGCATGGATACCTGAAAATGTTAAAGCAGTAATTCAAGTTGTACATGGATTTGCTGAGCACTCAGGAAGATATTTAAATGTAGTAAATCAATTAACACCATTAGGTTACGCTATATATGCCAACGATCACCGTGGTCACGGGAGATCTGATGGAAAAAGAAATTACATTGATTCTTTTGATCAATTTATTGAAGATGAAAAGAAATTATATGATTTAATAAAGAAAAATCATCAGAATTTACCAATTTTCATGTTAGGTCATTCGATGGGTTCCATGATTGCTTTGGTTTTCACAGAAAAATATGAACCATTATTAAGAGGATTGATTCTATCAGGCACAGGCACAGGTGCTGGAGAGGGTACAAGTAAAACTCTAAAATGGTTAGTAAGAGGATTGGCAAAAATAGCACCGAAAAAATACATAAATCCTGGACTCAAGGCTGAAAAGCTAAGTCATGATCCTGAAGTTGTCCAAGCATATGAAAACGATCCTTTAGTTAATGCCGATAAAATAACAATTCGATTAGGATGGGAATTAATGAAATTTTTTGCAAAATATGATCCAATTACTCACAGTTTAAAATTACCTCTATTAATTCAGTGTGGCGGTGAAGATGCTCTTATTAAAGGATCAGAGGAAGCACTAAGAAAAGCTTTCAATATGAAGGATAAAACAATTCTTATTTATGATGGATTATATCACGAAGTATATAATGAAGTTTTGGAAGAAAGAGAAAAAGTCCTTAATGATCTTAGTAATTGGTTAGATAAGCATTTGCCTTGAGGAATATTATAAAATTTTCCTCAAATATTCTCGTGAGGTATTAGCTATTACTTCAAAAGAAGGTTTCATTATTGTTTCAAGCGAAGCAAATTCAGTATATCCAGAATCTTTAAAAATATTTAAAAAAGTTTTGAAATCAAAATGTCCTGTGCCTGGCGCTCTTCGTGTTGTATCTGCTAGATGAATATGTCCAACATAATGAGCAATTTCCTTAAGATAATTCCATATATCTACAGAATTTTCTTCTAAGTGTGTGTGAAAAGAATCTACTAATAGTTGTAAGTTATTTGAACCTATTTCTTCAATTAATTTTATAGATTCAGAAATAGTATTGTAAGAGTCAATTTCAAATCGATTTATTGGCTCAAATAATAGTTGAACACCATTATTTTCTGCTAACGAGCAGCATTTCTTAAGAGAGGAGATAATATTTAACTTTTCTTTTTGCGGAGTGCTATCATGTTTAAATCGCCCTCTGATTAATCCTATAATAACCTTAGATTGAGTTTCTCGAGCAAATTCGATATATTTCTCTATTCTCTCAATCGCCTTTTTGCGAATAAATTCTTGGGTATCACCAAAAGAGTACCCAAAACGAATAAATGTACTTCCAGTACCTAAAGCAGGAATTTCCATATCGTGAGAATCCTTTATCTCTATAATTGTTTTAACATCAATTTTTTCTGGTTCTAGAAGACTTAACTCGATCCCATCGTAGTTTAAGGATTTTAGTAATTGACACAAGGAAGAAAATTTCTTATTAATATTCATCATATTACTCTTGGATTCTTCTAGCCCTGAAACTATACTGAGCAACATCATTAAAACCATTAAATGATAATTAATTAATTTTATTTTGATCTTGTAATTAATTTATTCAAAAGCATTATAATGAGATTAAATTAAAAATGAAAGTAGTAGAATTATCAGCAAGTTGGGAGCCAAAACCGGAATTTAGACTTGGATCAAAAGATATTGACAAGAAATTAACATATTTGGGTTCTCAAGTATGGCGTAATCCTCTTACTAAAGTAGTAGAAAAAGGAAAACCTCAAATAAGACCAAATGAGGTATTAATCAAAGTAAAAAGATGTGGAATTTGCGGTTCTGACGTACATATGAATCAAAGTTATGAGGATGGATATATCTATTATCCAGGATTAACTGCATTTCCCGTTACTCTTGGTCATGAATTTTCTGGAGAAATTGTGGAAGTAGGCAGCAGGGCTATAAATAAAAGAACAAGTAAACCTTTCGAAAAAGGAGAACCTGTAACCGTAGAAGAAATGGTATGGTGTGGTGAATGTAAACCGTGCTGTGACGGTTACCCAAATCATTGCGAGCGATTACAAGAAATTGGTTTTTCAATAAATGGAGCATTTGCAGAGTACATCGCAGTTCCAGCGAAATTATGTTGGAGTCTAAAAAAATTAGTGAATAAATATAACGATATCTACAAAATAGGTAGTTTAGTAGAACCAACATCCGTAGCCTATAATGCAGTCATAGAGAGAGGGGGTGGAATTCGACCTGGAGAAAATGTGGTAATCCTAGGCGCTGGACCGATTGGATTAGCTGCAGTAAAAATTTTAAAAACGGCGGGAGCTGCGATGTGTCTTGTTTCAGAACCAGCAGAATCTCGAGCCGCATTGGCTAAAAAAATGGGTGCTGATTATGTGATTAACCCTCTAAAAGAAAATTTTGTAGAAAAAGTTAAAGAATATACAGATAACGAAGGAGCAGCCCTTTATCTCGAATCAGCAGGTTTACCTGAAGTATGCACTGAAGATATACAAAATGTTATTTGGGAATGTAAAGCAATAAATAGTACTGTAGTGATTGTTGCCAGAGCTGAACAGAGAATGCCAGTGTGCGGAGAATACTTTCAAGTAAGAAGAGCCCGAATAATTGGAGCCCAAGGACATTCGGGTCATGGTACATTCCCTAATGTAATCAGCAGTATGGCTGCTGGTATGGATGTCACTCCATTGATTACTAAAGAGATAACACTAGAAGAAGTTCCAGAACATCTAAAGTTATTACAAAAAGACAAAGATAATTGTAAAATTTCGACAGTAATAAATTGAAGTTAATCATATTGATTAAATGATAAATAGAATCTAGGAAATACAAATGAACGTCCCATTTAGAATTGATTTAAAAGATAAAACTGTGGTGGTAACTGGTGGGGGTGGAGAATTATGTGGATACTTTTCTAAGGCTCTTGCAAAATGCAATGCAAAAGTTGCAATACTTGATCTACGAAAAGAAGCAGCTGAAAGTCTTGCAAGGGAGATTTCAAAAGAAGATGGAATCGCCATTGGGATTGAAGCAAATGTCTTAGAACTTGAAAGCTTAAGAAAAGCTGAAATGATAATAAAAAGAGAATTTGGCTCATGTAATATACTCATTAATGGAGCTGGCGGAAATCATCCTAAGGGGACAACATCAAACGAATTTCTGACTTTAGAAGATTTAGATAATGAAAAAGAAGGTATTATAACATTTTTCGACCTTGATCAAAAAGGAATAGAATATGTGTTTGATTTAAATTTTATTGGTACGCTATTACCCACCCAGGTTTTTTCAAAACATATGATTAATCAGAAAGGTTCGAGCATCATTAACATTTCGTCCATGAATGCTTTTACTCCTTTAACAAAAATTCCTGCATATAGTGGAGCAAAGGCTGCTGTCAGTAATTTTACCAAGTGGCTTGCCGTACATTTTTCTAAAGTTAATATACGTGTAAATGCTATTGCTCCAGGTTTTTTTTTGACAGAGCAAAATCGCTCTCTCTTAACTAAACCAGATGGTTCTTTCACGGAACGAGCAGAAAGAATAAAAAATCTAACACCTATAGGTAGATTTGGGAACCCAGAAGAACTAATTGGGACACTTCTTTGGCTTATTGATGAAAAAGCTTCCGGCTTCGTTAATGGAGTTATAATTCCGGTTGATGGTGGGTTTTCTGCATATTCTGGTGTTTAAAATTAAAAATTTAAATAATAGGGTACTATAAGGATGGAAATAGCATTTCGATGGTATGGAGATAAAGATCCTATCCCCCTCAAATATATAAAGCAGATCCCTAAAGTCACAGGTATTGTTTCAGCGCTATATGATGTCGCTGTAGGAGATGTTTGGTCAATAGAGAAATTGAAATCTATTAAAAAAAAGATCGAAGTAAAAGGATTAAAGTTTTCGGTTATTGAAAGTATTCCTGTCCATGAAGATATTAAGCTTGGCAATTCATATCGAGATGTATTAATTGAAAATTATTGCCAAAGTATCAAAAATATGGGAGTTCTAGGGATTAAAATTTTATGTTATAATTTTATGCCCGTTTTTGACTGGGTGCGCACTGATTTAGCGATGAAATATTCCGATGGATCTAATAGCTTAAGTTTTGATAATACTAAGCTTAAAGAGATTGATTTTGAAAAAATTTCATTAGATCTTCCGGGTTGGGCAACCCATTATACAAAAAAGGAATTACAGAACTACTTAAATGCTTATTCCAAAGTTGATAATGAAACTTTATGGTTAAATTTAGAATATTTCTTGAAAAAAGTAATCCCTGTTGCTGAAGAATTTGGAGTGAAAATGGCTATTCATCCAGATGATCCTCCATGGTCTATTTTTGGGCTTCCCCGAATTATTACTGATGAGTTAGCTTTAGATCGCTTAGTAAGAATTATAGAAAGTCCCTCTAATGGTATAACTTTTTGTACTGGATCTTTTGGCGCAAATTTAAAAATGGATCTTGTAAAAGCTATTCGAAAATTTGGTTCATTAGGCCGTATTCCTTTCGTACATTTCCGAAATGTTAAACATACTGAAGGTAAAAAATTTTATGAAAGTAAGCATCCTACAGAGTTTGGGGATGTAAACATGTATGAAGTGGTAAAAGCATTAAAAGAAATTGGATTTGATGGAGTTGTACGTCCTGACCATGGAAGGATGATATGGGGGGAAACAGGAAGGCCAGGTTATGGATTATATGATAGAGCATTAGGTGTTATGTATCTTGTAGGACTCTGGGAAGGAATAAGTAAAACAATTCAGAAAGAATACTGAAAATGGTGAATAAAATAAATGAAAAAATTTTTAGATAGTAATTTTCTTTTGCAAACAGAAACAGCGAGGAATCTATATCATGAATTTGCAGGAAAGATGCCGATTTTTGATTATCATTGTCACCTCCCAGTGAAAGATTTAGCTGATGATGTTTGCTACGATAATATAGGGCAAGCCTGGCTTGCTGGAGATCACTATAAATGGAGATTAATGCGCAGCAATGGGATATCAGAGAACTTCTGCACTGGTGATGCTACTGATTTTGAAAAATTTGAGAAATGGGCAGAAACAATTCCAATGGCAATTCGCAATCCGCTCCATCATTGGACCCATTTAGAACTTCAGAGGTATTTTAATATAGATACCATATTAAGCCCAAAAACCTGTAATGAAATTTATGATCAGTGTTCTACTCTACTTCAATCACCAGATTTTTCAGTTAGAAATTTGCTTCTTAAAATGAACGTAAAACTTATTTGTACAACGGACGATCCAATTGATTCTTTAGTATATCATAAAAAACTCAAAGAAGATGGTTATAAAGTTAAAATAATTCCTACGTTTCGACCAGACAAAGCAATGGCTATACAAAATACTACATCATATATTAACTATGTTTCTAAATTAAGTGATATCTCTGGTATTGAAATAAAAAACTTTTCAAGTTTAATTGAAGCATTAGAAGTACGTCATAAATTTTTTCATAATATAGGATGTCGAATTGCTGATCATGGAATACAAACTTTTTGGATTGAATCTTATACCAATGGAGAAGTCGAAAAAATAACAACTAAAATTCTCTCAGGAAATGAATTAACTCAAGGAGAGGTATTAAAATTCAAGTCAGCTCTCTTATATGAATGCGCTAGATTGAATTACAATCGTGGTTGGGTCCAGCAATTTCATATTGGACCCTTTCGTAACACTAATACGAGGTTTTTCAATAAACTTGGACCCGACATAGGATGTGACTCTATCGGTGACCATAAATTCGGAGATAAATTGGTTAAATTTCTAGACAGACTTGATCAATCTGGAGAGCTTACAAAAACTATTTTTTATAACATAAATCCTCGAGACAACGAATTAATAGCTTCTATTATTGGTAGTTTCCAAGATGGTTCTTATCCTGGGAAAATGCAATTTGGACCTAGTTGGTGGTTTTTAGATCAAATTGATGGAATAACTAAGCAAATTAACACACACTCTAATCTAGGATTGTTGAGTCGTTTTATTGGAATGACTACAGATTCCCGAAGCTTTTTATCATTTCCACGACATGAATATTTTCGCCGAATATTATGCAACTTGATTGGATCTGATGTCGAAAATGGAGAAATTCCTAATGATATAGATTTACTTGGGAAAATAGTTGAAAAAATTTGTTATAATAATGCCGTTGGCTATTTTAAGATGTTGTAACTACATAAAATTCAAGAGATAAGAGGATCTTAATAATGAGATTACAAAAATATTCAATAGGTACCGGAGATCGATTTGGATGTCAAGGAAAAGCTCAATTAAAAGCAATTATAAAAGCCCAAGAAAATGGTATTAACATCGCAATCGTATGGAATAAATCTCATCGAGAACATTTGATCACTAACACGACTCCTGCTGATGTTTTAGAAGAAGCTCAAAATGCTGTGAGAGATTTAGATTGGAAAGGGCCATATTATATTGACGCCGATCACATCGGAATTTCTAATATTGATTTATTCATTGATTCGAGTAATTATTTTACTCTTGATGTGGCTGAATATATAGATAAAAAGGCATCTGAAGCCGATGTAAACGCCTATATTGAGAGACATGAAGAGTTTATAGGAAATCTATTCATTTCAAATATCAAAAAACCCTTATTGATTAATAAAACACAATTAAGAGCGATTGCAGAAAAATACCTTTTTGCTGTAAAGGAAGCAGGAAGAGTATATCGCAAGATTGAGGAGAAAAAAGGCAAGGATAATTTTATTACTGAAGTATCGATGGACGAAACGAAAGCACCTCAAACACCAATAGAAATTTTATTTATTCTAGCAGCTATAGCTGATGAAGGTATTCCTATTCAAACAATAGCTCCTAAATTTTCTGGTAGGTTTAATAAAGGAGTTGATTATGAAGGAGATATTAAGCAATTTTCTGAAGAACTAGAGATTATCTTAGCTGTAATCCAATTTGCGATAAATAAATTCTCCCTACCTGATAATTTAAAAATTAGCCTTCACTCTGGAAGCGATAAATTTTCATTATATAGCATCGTTAACAAGGTTATCAAAGACTTTGACTCGGGATTCCATTTAAAAACTTCGGGAACAACGTGGTTAGAAGAATTAATTGGTCTGGCGATAGCAGGTGGTGAAGGGCTAGAACTTGCTAAAGAGATCTATACGAAAGCTCACGGTCGATTAGATGAGTTGTGTGCACCCTACGCCGCAGTAGTAGATATTAAAAAGGATAATTTACCTTATCCAGAACAGGTAAACATATGGACTAGTGAAGAATTCGTAAGAGCCTTACGGCATGATTCATCTTGTATAGATTATAATCGAGATTTCCGACAATTGCTCCATACAGCTTATAAAATTGCTGCAGAAATGGGCTCGCGTTATATAAATACCTTAAAGAAGTATGTTGAAATCATCGCCAAGAATGTTACTGAAAATATTTACGAAAAACATATTAGAAAGCTATTTTTGTAGTGAATTTATTGAGTAAGCGAATTTATTAGAGAAATTGAATTATAACAAATCATTAAATTAAATTTAGAATTTGAAATATTATGAGTAAATGGAACTTACCTCCAAAGGGAGGTCACTTAGATAAAGCAGATGGAATTTATCTTCAAAATATGAGCATTGCTGAGATTCGGGAGCGTATTAAAAAAAATGATGTAATCATTATACCTGTTGGTTCTACAGAAAACCATGGCCCTGCAGCATGTATTGGGGAAGATACATTTCTTGTTACTCGAATGGCAGAATTAGTAGCACAAAAAACTGGATGTACAGTTGCTCAACCAACTTGGTACGGTTCGCATCCGTATCATCATGTGGGAATGCCAGGAACAATAATTGTGCCAGAAGAAATATTTAAAGGACTTCTGCGTGCAGTTATAGCAGGTTTATGGAACATGGGGTTCAGAAAGATGATTCTTTTAAATGGTCATGGCCAAGAATATGTGATTCCTAGCGCAATTCATGAATGGGCAAAAAATTATCAGTTACCGGCTGTTATATGTAATGTTAACTGGTATCACGCAATTCCAAAGGATTGTATGGATAAAGAACACGGGGGTCCTTTTGAAACTCCTTTTATTCACGCAGATGAAGCAGAGACATCATTTTCAATGACTCTTTTTCCTGAAATGGTAAAGAAAATTGATTCATGTGAAGATAATGAAGTAATTGGCTGGATGCCTGATGGACATGTTGATAAAGCAGGAAATATTTACCAAAAACCAATTAAATGGTATGGTCAAGTAGGGTTTGGTCCAATTGAGGTTGCAGCATATCCTGAAGGACATGTAGGATGTCCAAGTAAAGCTAGTTTTGAAAAAGGTAAACCAGGTATGGAAGCATTTTTAGATTATTTAGAGAAATTAGTGAATGATATATTAAAAACATTCCCGCCAGGAAAATTACCGCCAATCGAAGGCATTACACAGAGAAATCCTGAAGAGATTGAAGCTTATATAAAAGGACCACTCAACGGTGGAAAAAGTATTTATGAATTGAGGTATCCCCCTTAGATATTTTTAGAGTTTTCACAAAACCTTGTTCAGAGTAAAGAATATATAAATTAATTAAAATACGAATTAAATGTGATAATATGAGTAAATACAAAGAAAAAGACGATAAACTAAATAAATATCTTCGGTTAGCTACTTTCCCTGTTGCGGTAAAATTACTGCGGAATCCTGAAGAATTAAATGACATTAAATTTTTAAAAAAAATAGAAAAAAAAATAGCTCTGTGTCAAATATTCACTTATACTAGGTATTACGGATGGACAGTAGGGTGTGTACAGGAGGATAACTTATGTCCATTAGCAGGAATTTCACTCGGATTTGAAAAATCGCACAAACTTTTCGAGGAGGGCGCTTTTTTCGTGGGACGATACAATGAAACAAAAGAAGCGGCTAAGAAAACCACAGCGACGATGCCAAAATTACCATTCGGACAATACACTGCTCTAGTTTCAGGAACCTTGGGTCGTATAGACTTTAAACCTGACCTAATCTTAATTTGGGGGAATTCTGCTCAAATTATGAGAATAATTCAAGGTTATTTATGGAAAAGAGGAGGAAGGGTTTCAATGACTACTTTCTGTGATGGTGTATGTGCAGATACGATATCAAATGCTATGCTTACAGGTGATTTGCAGATTGCTTTTCCATGTCTTGGCGATCGTCGATACGGAAAGGCAACGGATTCCGATTTAATAGCATCAATACCTTTTGACATATTAGATGAAATTGTTGATGGATTGGAAGAAACTCATAAAGCAGGAACAAGATATCCGATTCCTTATCAAGTATCCACACCTGAGGATTTTGTAGAATTAAAAAAACGATTAGATAAAGTAAAAAAAAATTAATTTAATTTATTTTTATAGCGTTCTTCACCATATCTGCGATAGGCATCTTCCATAGAATATTCTGGTATTTTATTTTCAACTTTTTCCATGATTAAACGCTTAGTTGAACAATTCGAAGAACAAACTCCACAACCAATACAGAAGTCCTCTTTTATCTCTAAGTTAAATTTACCACCCTCTTCTATTGATGGATAAATTGCATGAGTTGGGCATAAATCAACGCATCGGTAACATTCAGAGCATTCAATTGATTCATCTATTTTTACTCTAAAGTTAGAGAGAGCTAATCCGTCCATTCTATGAAATTTTGTCATTCCTTTTAAAATGCCACAGTGTTGCTTATCACAATTGCAAATGAAGTTAGGGACTTGAGCATTTAAAGTACAATGCACCAAGCCTTTTTTTTCGCATTTAATCAATAAGTCTAAAGCTCCTTCCTTAGTTAATCTTTTTGCCATTCCATTTTCAATAAAGAATTCAGCACCCATATCGAATCCCATACAAACATCGATAGGCATTTCATTGGTATATCCAAGAGCTTTTGCTTTAACACGACAAGAACATGGCATGACTGAAAAGGCAGTACATTGATTTAGTAGTTCTTCAACCTCTTCAAAAGGTAAAACTTTTTGTGAAACAATTCCTAAATCTTCGTTAACTTCAATTACTTTTTCTGATGTTTTTGAGGGTAAAATCCTAGGGAATGGATAATTTGATGCCCTTGCTGTTGGAATTATATATCTGTTTAAATATTTATCAAAAAGTCGTGCAAGTCTTTTTAATTTCTCCTCAGAATAAATTTTTGGGTTACTAAATACAAACTCAAAAATTCCTATTACCGTAGGCCAAATCGTAAATTTCGCTCTCTTCCGTGATTTTCCCATCTTAAATAATAACCCTCTTTCAGCAAGGGAATTACAAACTTCTATTACTTTTTCAGTTGGCTTATTACTTCTTTCAGCGATCTCTAGTGGAGACGCTAAATCTGTTAAAGATCCTTTGAAATAGCTCAAAATCTCAGCTTCCTCCTCAGTAAAAAGTTCTTTTAAAATTTTCATGATTCCAGTAGATTTTGGCGTTCTTGTAGGCCAAGTATCCATTCTCTGCCTTAATAATTCATAATAATCCATTTTCAATGCTTGATCTTGTGTCATATAATATTCACTAAAAAAATTTTATAACCAAGGTAAAGCTAAGTAAAAATTTGTTTTAAATCTGACTTTATTTATTGATTTATTCTCCCTCAATACCAAATTACTAATAATATTGATTTTAATTAGAACGAATATTATTATTCCTAAGCTAAAAAGTAAAAGAATATAATTTTGGAAAAAAAATAAGGCGATTCTGAATGAGAGAGAGTAAAATGATGTCACTGGAGGAAGCAATATCAACACATGTTCAAAATGGAGATTTAGTTGGTATTGGGGGGCTCTCTTTTTGGAGAAAGCCTATGAGTGCGTGTAGGGAGATTATCAGGCAAAACAAAAAGAAATTGGCAATTTGTACATTTGTAGGGGGAATTGATGTAGATATGCTTGTTGCTGATAAAAGTGTTTCAGAAGTCAGATCCTGTTTTGTAGGGATGGAGATTTTTGGTATGGCTCCCCACTACCGTAAAGCTGTTGAATCGGGTCTAATTAAAGTTTCTGAGGAGAGTGAAGCGTCTATAGCTTTAGGATTGAAAGGCTCTTACTTAAAAGTCCCATTTATGCCTTTAAAAGGGATGATTGGTACCAATTTTCCCAAAGTTAGAAAAGATATTATCCAATTTGAAGATCCTTTAGGTTCTGGAACTCAATTGATGGCTTTACCTAAAATCGACTTAGATGTTGCAATTTTACATGTCCCTTATGCAGATGAATATGGCAATGGAAATATAGCAGGAGCAGTTTGGATGGATGATGATATGGCCAAGACTGCAAAAAAAACAATAATTACCTGCGAGAGATTAGTTGAAACAGAAGATATCAGATACCTACAAGGGAAAGCACAATTACCTATGCAAACTAGTGATGCTGTTGTTAAAATGCCATTTGGAGCTCATCCCACTTCGTGCTATGATCGTTACACTTTCGATGCTCTTCATATCCAAGAATATCTTAAAATGAATTTTGATGATTACAAACGCAAATTCATTGATGTAAAATCGAACGCTGAATACCTAGATAATGCCGGTGGCGCAGAAATGATACTAAACATCTTATTGTAAAGAGATAATTATTTTTTAAAGCACGTCAATTTCAATTTATTGGTAGTAAAATTAAAAAGTGTCCTTTGATACTGTAGTTGTAAACAAGATAAATTTTTATCTATGCTATTAGTCGTTGAATATATTTCTTAAAATAATTAGGATATTTGTCAAAAATGATTTATTTAGAAGTCAAATTACCAGATATTCCGGGAAGTTTAATAGAATTAATAAAACCAATCTCCCAAAACGGGGGAAATATCCATGGCGTATTGCACCATCACGATAAAAAAATTAATAACATGATCCCAGTAGATATTTGGTTTGAACTAAGCGAGGAACTAATTCAAATATCACTAGAAAACATAAAAAAAGATTTAATCGAAAAAAATATTCAAATTATTAAAATTTCAGTAGGCTCTAAAAATAAAATTTTAACTTTTATATTAACTGGGCATGTTTTCGACACGGACATAACCGATACAATTAAACGATTGGATTCAAAGAATATTAAAGTTCTTGAATTGCACGCTAAATTCACTGAGGTTGAAGAAATAAGTAGTGTTATAATGAAGGTAGAATTTCCTGAAACTATGACAAAAAACGATTTAGTTAATGAAATAGAAAAAATATGCGAAGAGAAGAAACTCTTTTTGATAAGATCCTAATAAATTATTAATGTGTAAAGTTATGGAAATAAAAATATGCTTAATTGGAATGGGAAATGTCGGAACCTGTTTTCTTAAACTATTAAAAGAAAAGCGAGATAGTGTAATAGATAAATTTAATTTTACCGCCAAATTAGTTGCAATTTTCGAGTACGACGGTGCTCTGATTAATAGCGAGGGAATAGATTTAGACAATCTTTTAAGAGATTCCTCTCATTTGAGGAAAAACCAATATTGGAAGAGTAATGTGAAAGCTCAAGATTTAATTTCTACTCTAGATATAGATATTTGTATTGAAACCACACCTACA
Source organism: Promethearchaeota archaeon (assembly GCA_013375495.1). The sequence continues at coordinate 221,396 of JABXKC010000002.1, read as the reverse complement.
AATCCAGACACTGGAGAACCCGCTTTAACTCACATATTAGAAGCGTTAAGTAATAATATGGATGTAATTTCATCTAATAAAGCACCATTTTATTTGCATTACAATAAAATTAAAGATTTAGCTGATAAGATGAGCTGTTTGGTGAAATTTGAAGCAACGGTAGCAAGTTGTGTTCCTACCTTATCTATTAAACGTAATCTTATAGGGAATACTATCTCTCGGATTAGAGCAATATTAAACGGCACAAATAACTATATTCTAAGCCGCATGACAGCTGAGGGGGTTTCTTTTTCAGTAGCATTAAAAGAAGCACAAGAATTAGGATATGCCGAAACGGATCCAACTTTAGATATCAATGGTTATGACTCCGCGGGAAAACTTGTAATATTATCAAATGAATTACTAGGATGGTCAAAATCTATTGCAGATGTAAGTATTAAAGGAATTACTGAGATCACACCACACGCATTAGAATTAGCTAAATTAGATGGCCACGTAATAAAACATCTAGCTATTGCTGAAAATGATAATTTACTCGTAGAACCAAGGTTGGTTAAAAGAGATTCACTTTTAAATGTTCAGGGAACTTTAAATGTTATTGAACTACAAACGAAATACGCAGGATCAATAATAATAATGGGAAAAGGAGCTGGTGGTTTTGAAGCAGGGGCTGCGATTTTAAACGATCTTATTAATATAGTTAAAGAAAGAGAAAGAAAGGTAAATAAGACAAATTAAAAGGAGGAGGTTTTCGATACGAGTTTTCACTCCACGAATAATAATTCGTTAGATGTAGATTTCAAAACTGCCGTTTTACAAGGTCAAGCTTTGGATAATGGATTATATATGTTAAATGAAATTCCATGCTTATCTGATGAAACGATTGATTCATTCAAAAATATGGACTTTATTGACATTTCAAATAATATTATTTCAGAATTCATTGGAGATCTTATTCCGGCAGAGAAAATCCGGCAGATCATTAGTAATGCTTTAAATTTTGAAGTACCTATAGAGAAGATTGCAAATAATGATTACATTTGTTATTTAGATCGTGGTCCTACATGTAGTTTCAAAGATTTTGGAGCAAGAATGTTAGCGAGAATAATGGAACATTTTCTCGAAGTCGACAACAAGGAAATTACAATACTAACGGCGACCTCAGGAGATACAGGAGGTGCTGTTGCTCAAGCATTTTATAAAATGTCTAGAATTAAAGTTATAGTATTGTATCCTAAAAACGAAATTAGTGATCTACAAAGAAAACAAATGACAACGCTAGGTGAAAATATAACTGCTTTTGGAATAAAGGGTAAATTTGACGATTGCCAAAAGTTGGTAAAAACTGCTTTCGCTGATGCGGAGCTAAACCACACAAATTTATCATCGGCAAATTCTATAAATTTTGGGAGATTGGTACCTCAAACGCTTTATTACTTCTGGAGCTACTCCCGAATTATTGGTGAAAAGAACGAAAAGGTCATATTTTCTGTTCCTTCAGGGAATTTCGGAAATTTAACCGGAGGTCTAATAGCTAAAAAAATGGGACTCCCCATAAAGAGATTTATTTCAGCTGTAAACGAAAATAACGAATTTCCGATGTTTCTAAAAACGGAAATTTATAGGAAAGTCGAACCATCGATTAACTGTATATCTAATGCTATGAATGTTGGTCATCCTTCAAATTTAGCAAGAATCTTTGATCTTTATGGAGGTCAAATAGATGAGAAAGGAATAATTCATAAAATTCCAAATATGGAAGAACTTCGGAATGATGTTGTTTCTTATTCCATAAGCGATGAAGCTACAAAAGTTACAATAGTTAATTTTTATAAGAAATTTAAAAGAATAATAGAACCTCACGGAGCTGTTGGATGGGCTGCACTCCAGAGATATCGCAATAATTATCCAAAGACTAAGGATACTAAATCAATTACCTTTGAAACTGCGAATCCCTCAAAATTTCCTGAAGAAATAATCAACTTAATCGAAATTGTTCCAGAAATGCCACATTCGTTAAAGTCAATACAGAATAAACCGGAATTTCCAAATCCAAAAGAAATTGGAGACTATTCAAGTTTTAAAGAATTTTTATTAGAAGAATTTCTAGATTAGAGCTTATATTTTTAATTTAATTGGAATATCCTAAATATTTAGAGATCAAACCTTTTAACTCGTCATATTCATTAACAACAGGTAATTCTGGAAATTGTTTAACAACTTTTTTTGGCGGTCTAAACAGAATACCATATTTTGCTTCTAATAACATGGAAACATCGTTGTACGAATCCCCTGCTGCAATCACATCATAATTTAACTTTTTCAAAGCTAAAACTGTCTTTTTTTTCATCTCGTTAATGCGAATTTTATAATCAGTAATCATACCTTCTTTATCTATTTCGAGATTGTGACAAAAACATATAGGAAAACCCAATTTTTTCATAAAAGGCATTACAAATTCAATAAAGCTATCAGTCACTATAACAATTTGGGCTACAGTACGAATATAGTCCAAAAATTCTTTCGCACCTGATAGCAAATCCATATTTAATATAATTTCCTGAATATTTTTGAGAGTAATCTTATTCTTTTTTAATAATGCTATTCGATTTTTCATAAGGACATCATAATCAGAAATGTCTCGAGTCGTTAATTTGAGTTCATCAATTCCAGTAGCTTTACTTACCGCAATCCATACTTCTGGAGTAAAAACACCCTCTAAATCAAAACAGACAATGTACATAATTAAGAAAATAAATACCAAATAATTTTTCAATTTTTACTTTTTCGAGAGATTCATATTAAACTCTTAGAAAATCTTAAATGTTTTCTTTTTACCAAATAAATATAACACTAATATTCTCAATTTATAAGAGGAAAAGAAATGGCTGATATATCTAAAGATTATACCGTCGATGAAATGATAACCGTTCTAATGGCGAGGGAAGTCCGTAATGACGATGTTATGATCGTAGGAGTCGCAACGCCATGCGTATGGGCTGCATTTACTTTAGCTAAAATGACGCACGCACCAAATTCCATATACCATTATATAATGGGCAATACGTTTGTCGACGAGGCTCGCCAAGTTTCCTTACTCTATCTGGAGATGAATACTTCCAGAGCTTACCGGTTTCAGAATTCTGGAGAATGCACCTTAGAATCCCTTCCTTCGGAAAAGCTTACTACAATTGAGTTTTTCAGACCTGCGCAAGTAGATCAATACGGAAACACGAACAACATATGTATTGGGGACTATAATAAACCAAAAATAAGATTACCAGGATGCGCGGGTATAGCTGATTTTAGTATGTTCTACGTCCGCGGTTCTTTTCTCTACACTCCTCGTCACGATTCTCGAACTTTTGTTCCGACAGAAAAATTAGATTTTATTTCCGGAGTTGGGTTCCCTGACGGTAAACCTTCTATATGCGGCGGAGCAGGACCCCAAAGCGTAATAACTAATTTAGCATACCTGGATTTTGACGACAAATACAAGCGTATGAGGCTCTCTTCAATTCATCCCGGGGTTGATATCGAACATGTTATTAAATCGACCGGATTTGATTTAATTTTACCTGGGAAAGTTGAAGAAACACAACCCCCAACAGTGGAAGAAATAGATGTATTGAGAAATAAAGTAGATCCTCTAAAAATTAGAAAGTTGGAAATTCTATCTGGTAAAGAAAGAGAAGAATTACTGAATGATGTCATTCAAAAAGAATTGGCAAAACAAAATAAATTTCCGACATTATTAAATTAGTGTTATATCAAAAAAAATCAAGAAATAAATAAAATTTATTTCTATAAACTCTCTTAGGGAATAGTTAAATATAATTCGTTAACGCGTCCTTTCTTCTCTAACCTTATAAAGTGTTGTTTTAGTAACTTGTCAATATGATATTTAATAGAATTACGAGATAGATTCAGGATGCGGGAAATCTCACCAGAATTAATTCCAGGATGTTTTTTAATAGTATTTAGTACTTCCAGAGTAGTTTTTGACTTGGCAAATTTATTTTTAAACACTTCAATTGCTTCTGCAGATGTTGTGATAGGAAAATAAATAGTATATTGCCCGTATTTTTCTTTTTTTACGATGCAATGTTTTAATAAAGTGTCTATATGCCACTGTAATTGGCCTTTTTTCAGATCACAGCTTCGAAGTAACTCGTTGTGATGAATACCAGGATTATCGAGGATTTTCCTAAGGATATTTATACGATTTTCATTTTGAAAGATATCTGCCAGAGATAGATAAGATCTACCTTCTTTAATATAGCTCCTTCGAATAAAGTAATTTCTATAATCGTTTACAGTTAGGGCAGTAAGTATAGAAACTAATAAAATGGTTGGTATTAAAAGATAAAGCAATAAAGATTTGAGAGTATCAATTTCAGGATCTAAAACATCCCATTTATACAATTCAATTAAAAAGAAAGTTATAATCGATAATAAAACGAGAGAAAAAATGAAAAAAATAATTTTAATTATACAATTGCGTTTGTATTTCCCCGATTGTATTATGATACTCGACATTTTAACAATATTATTGATTATGCTTTATCTAGTTTGTTGCTTTGTATTTTTAAGAATGGAATAATGAAAGCCACTCTACGTTTGTACTCTAGGAATTTATCTCCATATTTAGCTTTTAATGAAAAATCCTCGATCTTCCCCAATAGAATGTAAGCTACCACTTCAACAATCCAAATAAGAGTTAAAATGCTATATCGATTTTCATAAGGAACTGAAATTTCAAAAATTGGTGATGTCTGAAATGCTACTATAGTCATTCCTAGTGTCATGATAATAAAAGCAAGATATTGAGGATGTCTCATTAGCCTGTATGGACCCTTCGTTATTAGTTGACCTCTGTGGGATAATTGAAAAATTAAACTGTAGATATATAGTAATAATCCGAAAAGCACAACATAGAACCCTTGAGTTCCGACTAAGAATCTTATATCATACAATAGAATGGATGGATACTGAAAAAACAATATTAAGTATGATAGTAATGGAACGCTCATTATACCAAACCAAATTGCCGTGCAAGGGACATATTGCAGAAATGGAATTAGTAGAGAAGAAAGACTTGTCAGAGTTGAGCTTATTTTATTTTTAACCTTATTATTTTCTCGCTGCATTTTTATTTTAACACCATTTTTTTTTTTTTCATTGAAAAAGAAATAAGATAGCTTTTAAAGCTTTAAGGTGCACTTTTCTAACAATTCTCACACTCTAAAGAACGTTAAATACATTAATAAGGGATTAATCAAAAATCAATATTAACATAATTATTAAAGGAAAGTTATTATTTCCTTTTCCATAAGTGTGAAAATAAATAATGGTACAAACATTTAATGTTCCTTGGGCAGCTTGGTATGGGGATAAAAAGATACAGCTTGAATTTCCAGATACTTGGGATGTAAATGTCTACAACATGGAAGATGATACTGAACTTTCTCAAGAAGAAATTATAAATGCTTTCATTAATCCTATTGGGTCACCTACAATTCAAGAAATAGCAAAAGGGAGAAGTAACGCGGTTATTGCCGTTGAAGACATATCGAGACCAACTCAATTAGAAACTGTTTTAGATATATTATTAAACCAATTAAACGAGGCTGGTATTACGAATGATAATATAACTTTAATATATGCTTTAGGTGCTCACCGGCCTATGAATAGAATAGATTCAATCAAAAAAATAGGAGCAAAAAATGTTGACAAAATAAATATAGAAAATCATCATCCCTATGAAAATCTTGTATATATCGGAGATTCGTATAATGGTACCCCTATATATTTAAACAAAACGTACTACGACGCTGAAGTAAAGATCTCGATTGGTTCCGTAGTACCACATCCCTTGGCAGGGTTTGGAGGTGGAGCTAAAGTAGTTCTACCAGGATTATGTGGAATTCAAACTCTTGAGGCAAATCATAAAGCAGGAATAAGAGGGATAGGAATAGGTTTAGGAATTGTAACGGAATTAAGGAAAGATATTGAGGATACTTGTAAAAAAGCTGGATTAGATTTTTCTATAAATCTTATACCAACAATGACAAGAAAAGTAGGGGGGATTTTTGCGGGGGATTTTATTAAAGCGCATCGTAAGGCGATGGAATTTGCAAAAAAAGTATATTCAACAGATTTACCACCAGAATTAAAGCTTGATATAGGATTTTTTAACTTATATCCTGAAGATACTGAATTATCTCAAGCTCTAAAGGGATTGAATTTCCTTCTTAAAACAAACACTATTATAAAGCGAGAAGGAGCAGCCATAATTTTAACTGCAGCAAGTGAAGGAAGAGGATTTCATTCTTTATTAGGAGAAACTGGTGGAAAACTATACAAAAATTGGGGAGAAGGTATTATATTTAAGGGGATATTAAAAAAAAAGAAGTTTGGCATTTTTTCTCAAAACATTAATAAAATGGATGTGTTCCATTATTATCCTAAAACTACGATTTTCAATACTAACTTTCAAGAATTAGTAAAAGAGTTAGAAAATATCTATGGAAATACGCCTAAAGTTGGAATATTCCCAAGTAGCAATCAGTTACCTAAAGAATCTTAATGGAGGAATAAATAAATTATGACAGAGGAAGTAATTGGAAAGATATTAGAAGTAGACCTAAACAACCAATATTTCAAAGAAAACACGGTTAGTAAACAATTGATCACTTATTTATTAGGAGGAGCCGGTTTTGCTATTGACCTATTATTGAAGGAAAAAGCATATCAACATGATCCGTTAGATAAGGAGAATCCGCTAATATTTATGACAGGACTCTTAACAGGTACGGCATATCCTTGTTCTGCGTTTTATACAGTATCGGCAAGATCTCCATTGACTGATATTTATGGTGAAGGAATTTCTGGAGGATTCTTTGGTGCTGAATTAAGGAAAAGTCTAACAGGAATGGTATTTAAAAATAAAGCTAACTCTCCTGTTTATTTGGTAGTTGATGACGATCATTACGAACTTAAAGATGCCTCCTCTCTTTGGGGAATGACTACTGATAAAACGATTACTCACCTTCAATCTGAATTAGGAAACCAGTATAAGATCGCTTGTATCGGCCCATCTGGTGAAAAACAAGTTCTTTTATCTTCAATCATTAACGATCATCACAGAGCTGTTGGAAGAACTGGTATGGGTGCGGTAATGGGTTCAAAAAACTTAAAAGCAATCGCAGTAAGAAGTACGAAAAAAGTTGAATATTTTAACGAGGAGAAATTCAAAGAAATTTCGAAAAAGATATTTGTTTCATTTCAGAAATCTCCAATGGCTGAAATTTTACGAAAATTTGGTACTAATAATATTACGTATTTTGAGCGGTTGTGGGATGTACCTCACAAAAATTGGACATTGCATAAATGGCGAGAAGTACCTAAAATTTCTGGAGAAGTGGTTTTAGAAAAATATCATGTAAGAAATAAACCATGTCATCTTTGTCCCTTTATGTGTGGAAGAGAAATTGAAGTGAAGGATGGACCTTATGAAATTCATAATGCTGCTGGTGTTGAATATGAGACCACTGCAGCATTTGGTGCGATGTGTTTAATATCAGATGTGGAAGCTGTAGCATATTTAAACCATCTTTGTAATCTCATGGGAGTGGATACTATCTCTACTGGCTGCACAATCGCGTTTGCGTTAGATTGCTACGAGCATGGAGTTATAACTAAAGAAGATATAGGATTTCCGTTAGAGTGGGGAGATGCTGAAGCTATTGTGAGATTGGCAAAATTAATGTGTGCCGAGGAAGGAATAGGGAAAATTCTAAGTTTGGGCTCAAAGAAGGCTTCAAAAATATTTGGTAAAGAATCCGAACAATTCTTAACTGATGTTAAAGGTCTTGAAGCCCCTATGCATGATCCTAGAGCAATTTATCCTCTTGGGCTTCAATACGCAACTTCAAATCGAGGAGCTTGCCACGGTCGGGGGTATGGAAATGATCAATATTCAGGTTTTACTGGTTTTAATGATATATTAAAAATAACAAAAGAAAAACCAATGAGAGAAAGAACTGTTGATAATCCCAAGTTTGCAAGAGATATCATGGTAACTCAGAATTTAGCAGAAGTTGTAAATTCGTTAGGTATATGTAAACAAACCATGACTTCAGGCTCTCAAATTGTTGACAACTTGTTAAATAAGATTATAGATACCATTAACTATTTAACGGGGATAAGATTTACTCTCAAGGAACTAATGGAAGTAGGAGATAGAATTTTCACATTAAAGCGATTGTTTAATACCAAATGTGGAATTTCTAAAAAAGATGATATTCTCCCTCCAAGATTGCAATTTCCCTTAGAAAGAGGACTTACCAAACAAAAAATTGTAAAAATCGATGAAATGCTTGAAGAGTATTATAGACTTAGAGGTTGGGATACTAAAGGAATACCGACTAAGGAAAAATTGACAGAATTGAAAATATACCAGTATTAAATTTCTTCTCTCAATTTCTTAAAGCTTTTTTAATACCTTCGTCCTATACAATATTATAACTTAATTTTTAAAAATGTGTTTATCATGGAAAATGATTCATCTAGCGATTATTCTGCAAAAGGAGCAGTAGGTTATAGTTTTGGTCAGATATCCCTAATCACTTCGTATCAAGCGTTTACATTCTTAATATTTACATTCTATTATGCGGTAGTAGGAATCCCTGTAGATCTGATTACGATAGGTTTTATTATATGGTCAGTGTGGAACGCGTTCAACGACCCATTAATGGGTTTCCTAAGTGACAGAACCCACACACGATGGGGGCGTCGAAGACCGTATATAATGGTTTTCTTAGTTCCATTAGCTACCGTAATGTTTTTTCTGTTTTTTCCACCTTTCACTTACGGAATCACAGACATCACTGTAAACTTCGTTTACTTTGTCGTTATCATTATACTTTTTGAATTCTGCTATACAACTTACGACATCAATCTCACTTCCATGCTTCCAGAAATATTTATCACTAAGGAAGCTCGGATAAAGGCTAACAATATCCGACAAGTATTTGCAATCGTAGGGTTAATTTTTGCCTTTCTACTTCCAGGATTTTTTATAAAAGACTTTGCAAGTTCCATTTACATAATTCATTATGCCATTTTTGGAATTACATTAACGGTTATCATTTTAATCGTTGGTTTACTCTTTTTGAAGTTTACCCCAAGAGAGAGAGCAGAGTTTCAACAAGATCATAGGGATGTTCCAGGTTTTTTTACTTCATTCAAAACTACTATGAAGAACAAATCTTTTAGATGGGCGATCCCTGCTTTTATTGGTGATTTTTTCGTTGATACAATTCTCCCAACAATTATACCTCTCTATGGAAAATATGTATTAAAACAAGAAGGAATAATTCTTTCGCTCTTATTAGGTGTAGCTTTTATCGCTGCAGCTTTGTCGATTACATTTATATGGAAACGATTAGCGAGGAAACTCGGCGTAAGAAAAATGTGGATGATTTCTTCCGCAATTTGGATGGTTACGTTATTCCCATTAATGTTTGATTTAAACCTTATTCTCGCTTTTATTGTATTCTTCTTTGTAGGTGTAGGATTAGGAGGATCCCTTTATTCTAAAGATTTAATTGTCTCAGATATTATAGATGAGGATGAGGTGAAAACTGGAACCAGAAGAGACGCAAGCTTTTTCGGTAATTATATTTTTTACTTGAGAGTAGGTTATATTTTTGTTTTTCTCGCAATTAGTCTGGTATTTACTAATATCGGATGGAGAATTTACGAACCAGAAGTTTCAGCGATTACTGCAGAGCAAATTTTAGGATTGAAATTCTTAGCTTTCGTATTTCCTGCAATAGCTTTAACAGTTATTATTTTAGCGATGTGGAAATATCCTTTACATGGCGATAATTTAGCCAATATTAAGAAGAAGCTAGCGGAAATTCACGAGGATAAAAAAGCAAGATCCTAATTAAATAAATAAATTTTTTCTTTTATTTTTCAATTTTGAGGTTTAGAACTTTAAAATAGCTCCTTTATCTGCTGATGTTACAAGTCTTTTATACTTCAAAAGGGCTCTACTCTTAATAGGCTTCTCAAATGGTTGCCATTTCGCTAATCTTGTCTGGATCTCGTTATCAGTAAGATTTACATTAAGTTTCCGATTTGGGATATCTATAGTGATAATATCGCCATTTTCAATAACCGCAATTGGTCCTCCAACGTACGCTTCAGGACTTACATGGCCAATACAAGGTCCCGAGGTACCTCCTGAGAAACGACCATCTGTTATTAATGCTACTCTTTCTAAGTTTCTCTTTAACATTAGAGTTGCAGTTACAGCTAACAATTCGGGCATCCCTGGAGCACCTTTAGGGCCTTCATATCTTATGATGAGCACAGAACCATCGGAGATTTTGTTCATAGCCAAATCGTTGAGTACATCACCTTCAGAGTTATAACATAAAGCAGGACCAACAAAATTAAGCATATCCTTAAATTGTATTCCTGATTGTTTAATCACAGCACCATTTGGCGCTAAATTACCTTTTAGAACGACGGTTCCTCCTTCATGGAATACAGGATTATCTAAAGGTCTTATAATATCATCATCAAGAACTTGACTCCTTCTAAAAGTCTTCCCTATTGGTTTAGCGGAAACAGTCATGCAATCCAAATTAAGAAAATCTTTTAATCTATTCATAACAGCAGGAATTCCACCTGCTTTGTATAAATCTACCACACCATACTTTCCTGAAGGATAAACATTAGCAATTGTGGGTATTTTTTTACTATAATCATTAAATAGTTCAAGATCGAAATCAATTCCCATTTCATGAGCAATAGCAGGTAAATGTAAAGCTGAATTTGTAGAACCTCCAATTGCTAAATCGACCATTAGAGCATTTTCTAAAGATTCATTTGTCATAATCTGAGAAGGAGTAATCCCTTTTTTTAATAGGGTCATTATTTGTCTGCCTGAATTTCTTGCCAAAACATATTTCATATTTGTAACGGCAGGAATTGTAGCAGCATTTGGCAATGTCATTCCAAAAGCCTCCATTAGACATTGAAATGTATTAGCCGTTCCCATTATTTCGCATGCCCCATAACTTGCGCATGTAACACACTTAACTTTGTTATTAAAGTTGTCATATTCTTTTTCGTCTATTCCGGTATAATCAGGGGAAAACTCAATCTCCCAGAAGCTTGGACCTCCCGGAACACATATGGTAGGGATATCTAATCGAATTGCTGCCATTAACATTGCTGGATTTATCTTATCACATGAAGATAATGTTACTAATGCGTCTAAACTATGAGCCTCGACCATTAATTCAACAGAATCTGCAATAACCTCCCGATGTGGAAGGATATACCTCATACCTTCATTTCCATTTGCCCATCCATCACAAGGGGCAACTGTACAAAATTCCAATGGTATTCCTCCGGCTTCTAATATTCCATATTTCACTGCTTCAGCAAGAGAGTTAAGATGAGTGTGCCCTGGATTTATTTCATTCCAAGAATTGGCGATTCCTATAAAAGGTTTACTATCAATGTCTTTATCTTCTAAGCCTGTACCCTTAATAATACCCCTAGTAACATAATTAAAAGGAGTTGTTTTTGTCCATTCAAATATTCGATTACTTCTTGATTTTAATTCTGAATATTTATCATTCATTTTTATCATTATTTAGGAATGGTGTAAATAAGTTTATAATAAAAAAAGTATCAATTAAATTATATTTTAATAAATTCTTAAGGCTTTAGAAACGTGGAAAAGTTAGAATCTATATTAAACGAATACTCAAAACTTTATTCATGCGCCGTTTCGGATGCTATTGACGAGTTAGGGCTTGACACTGGTTTTCTTGACCCATCAATAAGACCAATGTGGTCAGGAGCGCGCATTCTTGGTTTAGCGGGAACCATGAAAATGGTCCTTTCAGATGAACCTCTTGATAGAAATATTATTGCTCGTCTTTTTAAATTTATGAGGAAAACTCCAAAATTCCCAATAATGTGTGTTGACATGTCAAAACAAATGATTGCTGCGGGTTTAGGTCAGAGCACCAGCAGGTTATTATTGGGGCTGGGATTTAAGGGAGGTTTAGTAGATGGACCTATTAGAGATATTTCGCAAGTAATTGCTCTTAAATTTCCAATCTTCGCTCGTGGGATTATTGCATCTTCTATCCGAGGAAGAATGATTATTGACTTAGATTCGGTAATGAAACCTATAAACTGCGGAGGCAGAGTCATAACTCCAGGAGATTTGATCTTTGGAGACATTAACGGAGTAGTGACTGTTAAGCAAAATGATATCGAAATAGTACTAGATAAAGCTAAGGAGATAATATCTACGGATAAATGGTGGTTTGAGCAGTTGGAAAAAGGACGCGATCCTATAGATATTGAAAAAGATAAAGAATTACCTTAAAACAAATTTATATCTAGTTAAAATGTTATATAATAAACAAAAAGAAATAAGCCTTGAAGATATCAAAGCTTTGAAATCAATATTTGAACTATTTCTTATTTTCATTAATAAATTTCCTATTAAAAAACCTAAATTCAATTTTGTTAGATTTAAAAGGAAGCTAGATGATATTGAGCATAGATTTCTTCAAAACAAAGAGATCACAGACAAAGAATTTGTAAACCTATTAGATAAGCTGAAATCAACAATTCAAAAAGTTGTGATACCCGAATTAGTTTATATCATAGGATGGCACGGAGGAATCATCATCAATGACATTGGTTTCTGCGAATTTGATGACCCAAGTTATTCCCTGGATCGGATATTAAAAAGTATGCGATTAGCTTTGGATAATCAAATGCCTTATAATTTAGAAGTAGCTGTGAGTTGTTTAAAATGGTTGAATGAAAGAGAACCAAGAAACTTTGAAGAGTTTCTAAATTTGTTTAAACAAGGGAAGTGTGAAATAATTAATCCTTCTTACTCTCAACCTTATAGCTTAATTATAGGTCAAGAATCTAATCTTAAACACTTTGAATACGGATTAAAGAATCTTAAAAAAGTTGGATTAGATTCCAATATGTATTATTGCTCAGAAAATTCAATCCACCCACAGATTCCTCAAATATTAAAAGGTTTCAATATCAAATATGCTTCACTAAGAACTCGCCTAGCAGGAGTTAATCCAACCGCTATCTCACCACATATTAACTGGGTTGGATTAGACAACACCTCGGTCGATGCTATCGTAGACCAGTCAGGGATATTTAATGGAGAGTATTGGCATGGTACTTTTTTTCAGGAATTACCTAGTTTATTATTTCAAGCTGTTGCTCGTCCTTTTATGAAGAAAATAGTCTATTCCAATCTTGAAGATTTCATAAATAACATGCCTTACCAAGAAGAGATCTGGCGATTATCTAAATTTTCAAATGTTTTTGGTAAATTTTTAAGTTTTTCTGAGTTCTTTGAATTGACTGAGAAAGATGGGGATTTTAAATATATTAGAGATGAATTCCATCTCAATGATTATGTGTTTCAGTTATCCAAATTGTTCCTTTATAATAAAAATTCTGAGATTTTTATTAGTACATGTGAAATCTTGAATGCAATCTTAAGCTGTTTTAGCAAAGAATCTAAAGATACACTTTTTGAGAATTTATGGGAAAAATTACTACCTATCCAAGCTCACGATTGCTATGTGGTTCCCTACATAAGATCGGGAGACTATTCGCAAACTCAACTGAATATAGAAGAGCTCCGTAATATTAAACTAACCAAAAACCCAAATAGTATTTCGGAGTTGAGTAATCAAATACATAAAGATATACAAGAAATATGCAATAATCAAATGAATGTAGCAATTTCAGAAATAGCCACAGAAATTCTTAAAGATCAGATAGATATGGATAAAAAACCTAATACTATATTCGTTTTTAATCCAACTCCTTATTCAAGAAGAGATATTGTTTCCGTTCCAATAGACCAAAAAAATAATCATCGAAAATTCATTGCGGAAGTACCAGGATACGGATATAAAATCTATTCTATTAGTGAAGATAATAACCAAATACCAAAATCAAAATCCCATTTTCTCTACGACATTAAAATCTCAAGCGAATTGAAAAAAATTGAAGTGAAATATAAGAATAAGCTTATTTATGAATTGTCCTTTCTTCCGATAATCTCATATGAATTAGAGCTGATAAATAATTATAAAACTGATGTTGAGGAGAAATATATTTTTAGAGGAAATGCTAATAATCAGAGTTTTACTGTTGAAATAGTTCAATTCAGCGGAAATAATAGACTTGAGATTATTCTTGACATTAACTCTAAAAACCATGTTATTCTCACACCAAAAGTCAATTTACAAAAATCTCTAATCAATTACCCTTTTGGAATCGAAGAGACAAGAAGAAGACAAATCCAAACATTAGACTTTATGTGGTTAAATGGAATTAATGAACAAATTATCTATATTCAAAAAAACAGTCAAAGATTTGAGATCAACCAAGATAACTTTGAACTTAAAAATATTCTTTTTGATAAAGGGAGATACGAATTCGCTATAGTTATTACTGATAAAAAGGATGCCCTCTCCATTTTAGAATTTGTGAATTCTTATTATGTTAGGTTATTAGGAATTGGTATTAATCAACAGAGAGCCATTTATCATGATGAAAAATCCTTTTTATCAGTAAAACCCCCGCTTCCGATAGTATCCTTATGGAGACGGAAATCAGGATTATATCTTAGGACATTCAATCCAACTAATGAAGATATCGAGATAAAATTCGATGGTATTCTAGTTGGGAACCAGTTAAAAGAAGTGGATTTCCTCTCTAATGAAATTGCTTCTTTTAATACTAATAAAACAAAAATAGGTCCTTGGAAAATTAAAACTTTTAAATTACAATGAAATTTATATAGGTAAACTCATAAGAAAACAAATTAACAAAGACAATGACCGATCTAAATAATGACACTATAAATTTAATAAAAAGTAGAAGAACAATTAGAGCTTACAGCTCCAAACCACTAACTCAAGTAGAAATAGATACAATCATCCAAGGAGCAATGAGGGCTCCTACAGCGGGCAATATGATGATGTATTCAATTATTCAAGTAAGCGATCAAGAATTAAAGGAAAAATTAGTAACAACTTGCGATAATCAACCCCTTATAGCTAAAGCGCCGTTAGTCCTATTGTTTTTAGCTGACGTACAAAGATGGTGGGATTACTTTAAAATAAGCAAAGTCAAGGAGAAATGTAATGAAACAGGCAGGGAGTTCCAAACACCTCAAGAATCGGATCTACTTCTCGCTTGTTGCGATGCGTTAATAGCAGCGCAAAATTCTGTAATCACCGCTGAAGCTTTAGGCCTTGGCTCTTGTTATATTGGAGATATTATGGAGAACTATGAAATTCATCGTGAGATGTTTAACCTTCCCAGATGGGTATTTCCTATAACTTTATTGTGTTATGGGCGCCCTAAAGGAGATAAAAATAAAATTCCACTAACAACACGCTTTCCGAAAAAATATATCCTATTTACAAACCAATACTCAAGGTTATCTGAAAATAATTTCAATGATATGCTCAAAAATGACCCCCGAAAAATAGTAGTAAAAGAAGCAGAAAATATGGGACAACAGCTATATCTTGGTAAACTGGGAGCAGAATTTACCGCAGAAATGCGTCGATCTGTTAAAGTCGCACTTAAAGAATGGCTTAAAGAAGACTAACAAACAAATTGACAAAAACATCAAAAGGAAGAAAGTGGCAACTTTAAAAATTAACAAAGAATAACCGCATGATTAATCCTCTTCTTTTATCTCTAAGTTCATAACTTCAAATTTATTGTGAATAATTTCGTAAATCTTAAATTTTCCATCGTCCATTGCGTGCTGGACTAATTCTTTGATCTTTCCTTGGTTAAAGAAACTGCTTTTAACAATCTTTTCCACTTTAGAGTATATTAATTCGGTAATTTTGTAATTGAATCTATTTCTTTTCTTTTCGCTTAAAATTTCGGATAGTTCAAGGTGTTCTTTGTGATCCCAAATATATTGGAGAAGTTCATCGATTCCCTCACCATTTATCGCATCAGTTAATACAACTGGTGGTCTGTAACCGCTTTGAAATATAGTATCGTCAAGCATCATATCAATTTGTACGGCTACATCTTCTCCCCCTAAATCTTTTTTGTTCACATCGTAGATATCTCCTATCTCGATAATACCGGCTTTTTGCATCTGAATAACATCACCATATCCCGGAACTAAGATAACTACGACAGTATATGCTAAATTGTAAATATCAAATTCTGCTTGTCCAACCCCTACCGTTTCAATAATTATTATATCCATCCCAAAAGCTTCATACAGCATACTTATGTCGAATACTGCTCTTGATATCCCTCCTTTATATCCTCTTGACGCAAGGCTACGCATAAAGACATTTGGATGCAACGAAATATTAGTCATGCGGACTCTATCACCTAAAAATGCCCCTCCGCTAAAAGGACTCGTCGGATCTACTGAGATGATCCCTACAGATTTTCCCTCATCTAACATTTTTTGAGCTATAGCACCAGTTAGCGTGCTTTTTCCCACTCCAGGAGATCCAGTAAACCCAATTATATAAGATTCGTGTTTAATGTCTTCGAAGTGTTTAAAAACCTCATGTGCTCGTTCTGGTTCGTTCTCAACAATAGTTATCAATCGAGCTAATGCAATTTTATCTTTATTTTTAAATTTATCAACGAGAGCCTCAATCGTTTTATCATTTGTCAAATGTAAGCGTCCTCAACAAAAAATAGCTACAATTAATAATTTGAGTAAAAAAATATTACATGTCTTTTTTATCTTTTGAGAATCATCATTCTTTTATTATAGCTTAAAAGAGATATTAAATTCTAACAAGATATGTAAATTTATTACGGTAAGGTTGAAAAAATGGAAAATAATGCCTCGTATGTTACCAATTTAATTTGCACTAATTGTGGAGAAGAATTTGATGCAAACGAGATAAATGGTTTATGTACTTCATGTGGAAAAGTATTATATCCACAATACGATTTAGAGAAGGCTAAAGAAACCCTTTCAAAACAAAAGATCCAAAACAGAAAGGTATACAATATTTGGCGTCTACATGAGATTATGCCAGTTAAGAAAAATAGATTTCGGATAACGCTTGGAGAGGGATGGACTCCCATCGTTAAACTCAATAATTTTGGTGAGAAACTGAAGTTAGATCGAATTTTTCTCAAAGATGAAGGACAAAATCCTACAGGAACATTTAAGTCTCGAGGATTATGTGCTGCGGTCTCAAAAGGATTAGAATTAGGAATTAAAGATTTTGTGATGCCAAGTGCAGGAAATGCAGGTGCTGCGCTATCTGCTTATTCGGCACATGCAGGAGTGAATGCTCATATTTATGTACCCAAAGATACGCCTGAACTAATCCAAAAAGAAATAAAACGAATGGGTGGAGAATTAACATTAGTTGAAGGATTGATTAGTGACGCGGGTCGAGTTGCTAAAGAAGAGGGATTAAAGAATAATTGGTTTTCAGTCTCAACTCTTAAAGAACCCTACCGAGTAGATGGGAAAAAGACGATGGGACTTGAATTAGCGGAACAATTTGATTGGACTCTCCCAGATATTATTATATACCCTACTGGAGGAGGAACAGGAATAGTGGGCATGTGGAAAGCATTTAAAGAGATGGAAGCCTTAGGTTTAATAGGAACTGAGCGTCCAAAAATGGTTTCCGTTCAACCATCAGGATGTCAACCAATTGTGAGAGCTTTTAAGAAAGGCGATAATTTCGCAACTCCTTGGGAAAACGCCCACTCGTTTGCTTCAGGAATTAGAGTCCCGGGTGCGATCGGAGATTATTTAATATTAAACGCTATTAGGGAATCAAAGGGAACGGCGATTGCTGTTGATGATTCCGAAATAAAAAGCGCTATGTATTCATTTGCAAGGACAGAAGGGATTATGGTTTGCCCGGAAGCGGCTGCGACAGTTGCAGCAACTGTAAAATTAACCGAAGAAAAATTTATTGATTCAAACGATAGCGTTGTATTATTCGTCACAGGTTCAGGATTAACAACTCCAAATGATTGGTAAAATATCATCGTAACCAAGTTTAATTTATATAACACCTATTAATTTAAGGCGTTACATTTTTCAAAAAAAATGGATTAATTATTTATAGATAAAAGTAAATTGTTATTTATCAAGTAATCAAATTCAACAAAACTAAAAAGAGGTAATTAAATGAGAACAAAAGAACAATATATGGAAGATTTAGGCAAAATGAAAGACAATATCTACTATGACGGAGAAAAGATCAGTAGATTAGATGAACGACAGATGCACTGTATTGACACAATTGGTATGACCTACGATATGGTGGAGGAATTATCTGATCTAATGAAAGTAAAGTCCCATCTAACTGGGGAGATTATTAATCGATTCACACATATCCACCAGAGTACAGAGGATCTTCATAAAAAACAAGATATGACCCGTAAGCTATGTCAAAAAGTAGGGGGTTGCATTCAGAGGTGCATGGGATGTGACGGAGCAAACGCAGTCTATAATGTAAGTTATGAAGCAGATAAAATGAACAAGGGAGAAACTAATTATCACGAAAACTTTAAGAAATGGATGGAACGATTTCAAAGAGAAGATTTAATCGCTGCTTGTGCTCAAACAGATGTGAAAGGCAATCGAATAAAGCGTCCTGCTGATCAAGAAGACCCAGATATGTATGTTCGTGTCGTAGAGAAAAGAAGCGATGGAATTATCGTAAGTGGATGTAAAGTTCACATCTCTGAAGCTTCAGTTTCTGACGAAATAATCGTAGTTCCTACAAGAGCGTTACGACCAGAGGATAAAGATTATGCTGTAGCCTTCGCCATCCCCGGAGACTACGAAGGTGTAAAACAAGTTGTCACTATTCATAATCTTAGAGAGAGAGAACATTTCAAACGAGGATTCATGCAAGGGGCTACAGATTCCTACATTATTTTTGATAATGTCTTTATCCCTTGGGAGCGGGTATTTCTTTGCGGAGAATATCAACACGCAGGCGTCCTTGCGTTATTATTTGCACTATTTCATCGCCACAGTTATTCAGGATGTAAACCAGCAATAGGGGATTTAATAACTGGTACAGCTGCTTTAGCGGCAGAGTACAATAATGTCCATAAAGCGCCACATGTGAGACATAAGTTAGCAGAATTAATAATGGTTACGGAATTAGGCTACGCTGCGGGATATACGGCTTCCGACCTCGGCAAACCAGAGGTATATATGCCCGGTTTAGGATTTATTCCTTACGGTCCAGGAAGTTATATACCGAATTCCATTTATTGCAATGTTGGAAGATGCTTAACGGGAGAAAATGTATATCGTGAAGCAGAAATAATTTGTGATATCTCAGGTGGTATTCCAGCTACTTTCCCGCATGAAAAAGACTTTTTAAATCCAGAATTAAAAGATTATCTCTATAAATACATCACTCGAAATCCAAAGATCGCACCAAAAAATGCAGCCCAATTCTGGCGTTATGTTGGAGATATGCTTTGTTCTGCAACAGGAGGAATCTATCAAGTTGGAGGTTATCATGGTGGAGGTTCCCCCGTAATGGAACAAATTGCCATCACGACACAATACGATATTGAAGCTAGGAAAAAGATGGTAAAGGCTATCGCAGGAATTGACGATAAACTCAACGAGGATTTAAAAAAGAAGCCAAAGTTAGGTGTAGAGCCAAGTATTCTAAAAGAACCAAAAATAGTAAAATAATTTTAATTTTTTTTTTATTATTAATTCTGTAAAAAAGTAGAAAATAAAATTAATTATTTTTTGACATGTGTTTTAATAAATTCAGTTATATCTTTAGTCATTGAACCAGGACCATATACATTAGCCACGCCAATTTCTTTTAATTTTGGAAAATTTTTTTTATCAAATAGTTTAATTATTTAATTACACTCCATCCCTTGATTTTGGCGAATATTTCAAAGGGTCGTATATAATCATCATATACAACAGAAATGTGGTGAGCTATTCCATTATCGATTATTTTCATTAAGACATCCCTCACATGATCTTCAAAAACCACTCTAGCATAGGTACCTTTCAATTCCTTTTCCATCGGAATTACATTTCCCTTCTGTAAAAAGAGACGATACACTCCAGGTGCGTAATCAATTCTCAAAAATGACACTAGTCCCGATTTCATAACAAAATCTGCTGTTACTCCTTTTCCTCCAGCAAAATAAGGTTCCAATGATCGATTACATTTACCATCCCAGAGATTACAAGGAGCTACTCCGCAATGCCATAGTAAAGCGAAATTTTCTTTAAAATCTACTTGAGAAAAATCCGCTAAATAAGGTGTTTCTGCTCCAATTGCGGAATGCGCAACCATAGATAGACTTCCGAGTATATCTCCTTCGCATGTTAATATTCGTCCTTCAGCTTGTAATATCGACATTGCTGCACAAGGTGCGATTCCAAAATCAGCGGCAAATTCAGGCCAACATCTTATAGCTAGAGCATCTAATTGATTAGATTCCATAAATATATTAATCTTGCTTGTGAGTTCGGCAACATCACTTAATTGTTGTTCTGAAATTGCTGAAATATCGAATAATTTCTTAATTTGTTCCAATCTTTCTTTAACTTTAACTGTATCAACATCAATACTATAAATACTGTTTAATTCGAAATGATCTATGAGAAGTCCAAGCTCTCTATATAAATCCAATTCATCTACATCAAGATTAAAAAATCCCTTAGCTCTGTACCCTACAATCCCTATATGTTTTGTCGCGAAAGCTTTTATTATTCGTATCGAATCTAACCAATCTTCATCTATCTGGTCTCCAATTACTACATGATAGTTTCTTACTCCCGCTTTATACAAATTACTTGAGTTTAAATTAATTCCACATACCGAATTAAGACGAATTTTTCCCCCATCATAAGGCAATTCCTCTAATCCCCATAGTAAAATTGGTTTTTGAATTACTTTGTTCAATTCTAAAATTAAGTGTCCTAATGCAAAAGTTCCGCTAATGCAGATTAATCCATCAATATTTTTAGATTTTAAATCCTGAGCTGTTGCTTGAGCATCCTTAATTTCAATTATTAATTCTGTGTTGATTACCCATTCAATATTTTCAATTTTTTTTAAATTCGATTGAATATCTTTAAAAATTTCTCCTGCGGCAATATAGTCAAAAGTCTTTCTAGCTATACAAACAACGCCAACTTTAATTTTTTCTTTCAAAAATTATCACCATTTCATAGAGAACCTAACTCTGTATCATCCCATGCATCTTGAAATATCTTTAAACCCTTATCAGTAAAAGGATGATAAAAACTATCCTTATAAACCTCAAACCCGGCAGTCACTATATCAGCTCCAATTACCGCAGCATCAACAATTTGCTTTCCAGTTCTAACTGCGGCAACTATTATTTCGGTTTCGAAGTCATAATTCTGGTAAATTGTTTTTATATCGCTTATTAAACTATAACAATCTACTCCAGCACTTTCTTGCCATCCGATGAATGGGGAACAATATTTCGCCCCTAATCGCCCTACCTGGAGAGCTTGCGATGCGGTAAACACTAAAGTCACATTTACTTTTATGCTGTCCTTAACAAGGCTTTTAGTAGCAACTAGCCCTTGCTCTGTGCATGGAATTTTGATCACGAAATTTTTTGATATACTAGCAATCTCAGTTGCCATCTTAATCATATCTTTCGCATCTTCCAAATGAGGATCGATCTCAACAGAGATTGGGAAATCAATATCTTTAAAATCCTCTGCAAATTCTTTTATAACTGTGAAAAAGGGCTTACCTGAACTCTTAATATGTTTTGGGTTGGAGGTAACTCCATCAATTTTCCAATTTTCTAAGGCATATTTAATCTCATCTATTTTAGCACTATCCAAGAAATATTTCATGTTTTAAACTTCCTATCTTTTATTATTATCTACTTTTTATAATTTTATAAAGATTATAAATGTTAGAGCATTACATACGGGCGTTAACCATAAATATTCAATTTATATTGATATTTTGATTCATTTTTTACATTATCATGTTATTTGTAATATCGTTTCTTGAATTCCTCAATTGCATCTTCATAATATTCTTGAAATGCTCTTAAATTTATGAATTTTCCTTTAACTTTCATTTTTCCAAGAGCTGAAATGATATTTGCATCTATCTCACCTAAAAATAATCCCATTCCTACATCCTTAGAAGTAGTAATCGTAAAGTGGGGATTTTCGATTGTTCCTTCACCATATTCGAACTCCCCTTTGCTTGCTTTCAGCCAAAATTTTCGATCAATATCTTCAAAAACAATTTGACAGTCCATTTCTTCTTCATTAAGATCCTGCTTCAAATAGTCAACTTCCTCAGAGATTTGCCTATAAAATTCAAAAATTTTTAATATATCATCAGGATTAGCTGAATTTGCTCCCTTATTTATTATTTCTTTTAATTTATTTACTAATCTTTTTTCTACCATTTGTATTAACTCATTTTATTACTGATTTACATTATACTGAAAACTAGGCATCAACATATTATAATTATATTAATAATGATTAACTATATTATAAATTATTCATCAATTTTTAAGAGTCTTTTAGGTTTAGGTCATGACAGAAACTGAATTAGAATTAGAATCCCTTTTTAAAGGGATGCTAGAAGAAATCAAGAATCTGATTGAACAGAAAGATGAGATCCTTATTCAAGATTTAAAGGATTATAGTATGGAAATCCAATGGATATTCGACGGTATAAAGGGATATACCATTTTTAAAAACGGTACGTACAACTACAAAATTGGAGGAGAACTTAAACAGCCTGATTTAGCACTGAAATTCCCTGATCTCGATGTAGCTGCTAGATTTTTAAGAGATGAATTAAAAGAATACTCATATGTCTATTATAAACGTAAATTTAAGCTCTATTACCCTGAATCAAGGGAAGAAATAGAAAAAGAAACAGGACCAGTAATCGTTAAACATTTAAAACACTTATTGACTGCACACTATTTAAAAGGCGTATTTTACCATCCTTTCGTGTTATCCAAAATTCCTGTTTTTAGAAAGATTATAGAAAAATTTTATGTCCCCGAAGAGATAGAAGGTTCATATATCCCAATTAATACTAAATTGGGGGACTTTAACAATCAAACTTTACCTCAAAAATTAATTGAGTATTTCATCGATAAAACTAATTATATTTATGTATCGGCTATTTGCGGTTGTAGATTAAATCGTGATTGCCAAGATCACGAAAGCACGATAGGTTGTATGTATTTAGGCGATGATGTCAAAAATTTAAAACATCCTCCTGAAAAAGGTCGATTTTTAACTCGAGAAGAAGCAAAAACACATGTTAAAAAAGCCATAGAAAGTGGACTAGTACCTACTTTTGGACGATTCATTTATGAATCAACTTCGCTTAGCGTTGAGGATACAGGTCATTTCATGTCTATGTGCTTCTGCTGTCCCTGCTGCTGTATTAATGGAAAACTTATGCAGAATTCTACTTCAATGCTTTATACGCGTTTCAAACGGATGGAGGGAATAACTGTAGAAGTAGATTCAGATAAATGTGTCGGATGTGGTATCTGTCTTGATGTATGTTGTTTCGTAGGCAGAAATATCATTAACGATAAGGCTGTGATCGATCAGGAAAGGTGTTTAGGATGCGGTAGGTGCGAGCGTGTGTGTCCAAATGGTGCTATCAATATAACTCTTGATGATCCTAAGAGGTTAGATGAATTTATCAAGCGAATTGAAAGTTCTGTGGATGTATCTTAAATTGCCCATTCTGGACAACATAGTAAGAAGGGACATTTGGATTTATTTTATATTCGAATATTTTTAATAAAGACTCCTTTTCCTTCAATTAGATTAGTATCAGAACTGTTGCATTTTCGACAATGAAACAGATTTCTTCCTAAATTAGGATTGCCCTGGAGTAAAGATTCTTCGGTAATTGCTTTTTCATATTCTTCATATTCCTCTAATCTTCCCTCGCTTGCTGCTTTCTCTTTTTCTTTGTTGAACCAAATTTCTGATTGTTGATTACAAGAATTGCAATGAAGGATTCCAGGGGTTCGCTTAATGGTCAACACTGCATTTTCTGCAATAGTCCCCTTTTTTAATGCATCAAATGCCTGTTGAGCATAAATTTCAACAATTAAAGCAAAATCTCCGATTTCAATATTAATTTCGCTAAGAGATGTGGCATTATTTTGTCTTGCTACTTGCAGACATCTCCTAAATATTTGATTCACCATAGAAAATTCATGCATTTTTTAATTCCTCTTTTTTTCAGGTTTATTAGTTTTATTTTGTTATCAGAGTTTTTTGGAATATAAAGTTTGAATTTATTCATAATAAATGTAAATTAAATTATAATTTTATTTTTAGGAACGTTAAAAACCTAATAATTCTACTTATTGATTATTTCATTAAAGAGACTCTCTTTCATTTTTATAAAAAAATCTCCTTCATTTATATCAAAATTATAAGAATATCTTAATTTAAAATATAAAAGAAAGATTGAGGGGAAAGTTTATTTTTTAACATGGGATTTAATAAATTCAGCGATGTCACTCGTCATTGAGCCGGGACCATAAACATTAGCTACACCGATTTCTTTAAGTTTTGGAAAATCTTTTGCGGGAATTACGCCTCCTACTAAAATTAGTATTTCGTTAAACACGCCCTTTTCTTTTAATAAATCGATAACCTGTTGGGTATAGGCGAAGTGAGCACCACTATGAATTGATAAGCCAAGAACATCTATGTCTTCTTGAATTGCAGCCTCAACAATCTGATTTACATTTTGGAACCCTCCGAAGATGAGTTCCATTCCTGCATCCCTAAGGGCTCTTGATACCACGATTCCACCTCTCCAATGGCCATCAATTCCCGGTTTTGACATTAACACTCTTATTTTTCTATCAGTCACGATTGACACCTCATTAAATCGCTAGGGGAGGCTCCCAAATACCCCATATTTCTCTGTAGATGTCACATATTTCTCCTACAGTAGCCCCTTCTTTTGTAGCTTCCATTATTATAGGCATTACATTCTCCTCTTTCTCGCAGACTTCTCTCAGTTTATCTAAAATTGTCTCAAGTTTTGCGTTGTCTCTCCTCTCCTTTAACTTATTTATCCGGTTCACCTCAATATCTATAGCTTTTTGCGATGTTCTAAAGACATCTGTCACTGTATCATAAGAAACAGGGTATTTATTGATACCTAACATAATTTCTTCTCCCTTTTCAATGCGAGTTCTTCTCTTATGAAACGCATCTCTCATTTCTTTATACAGCCAACCCGTAGAAAGTGCTTTATCTATGGAGCCTACTTTTTGGATTTTATCCATATATTTCCACACTCGTTCCTCGATTTCATCAGTTAACCACTCAACATAATAGCTTCCCGCCAATGGATCAATAGTATTGGTGATTCTCGTTTCATCCGAGATCACTTGTTGTGTTCTTAAGGCGACCAAAGCCGCTTGTTCCGATGGTAAACATATCGCTTCGTCGTAGGAATTTGTATGGAGAGATTGGCATCCCCCTAAATTAGCTTCTAGTCCTTGTATCGCAGTGCGTACGATATTAATCATAGGTAATTGTGCAGTTAAAGAGCTTCCCGCAGTTTGGACATGGAATCTAAAACCAAGATTTTTTGGATTTTTCACTTCGTACTTATCCTTCATGAGCTTATACCATATTCTTCGAGCTGCTCGGTATTTTGCTACCTCTTCAAAGAAATCCTTATGAGCCGCCAAATGAAAAGCTAACCTTCCAACAAAATCGTCAGCCTTCCATCCTCTTTCTATCAAATTATCTATGTGAGAACAAGCGCTTGCAAAAACGAATCCAAGTTCTTGAATCGCATCAATGCCACCCTCTCTATAGTTATATCCAGTAAAGTTAATAGGATGCCAAAGCGGAACATTCTTCTGAGCTACTGTCCATTCGATAAAATCGCACGCCACTCGCAACAAATGATTTGGTGGGCTATTCTTGTAAGGGATGTACCCAACAGTCATTGTCAAAATATCGTTTTGAGTCGTTCCCATTAAAGTCTTTATGTCGTAACCACGCATTTGTGCCATGTTAAAATACATTGCACAAACAGGAGCACTCGTAAAAGGCTCTACGACTAATGCTACGCTAATCTTATCTATAGGGATATCTTCAGTTAGGGCAAAAAGGCTATCTATGCAGTAAAGTGGAACACCAGATGTTCCTACTTCTGGTGCACCATCGGGATTTGTAGGGTCAATTCCGTTAAATGTCAGAGCGTCCACGGCAGCACTGAATCCTGTTTCACCGTTCTCATAGAGATACTTCCATCTTAAATTAGTCTCTTCTGGAGTCCCATGTCCTGAGAATAACCTCATAGTCCACAATCGACCGCGATACATAGTTGGATAGACGCCTCTTGTAAATGGTTCTTGCCCTGGAAAATTTACATTTTCTAAATAATCTCCTTTAACATCCAGTGGAGTGTATAATCTCTTTATCGGAATTTCAGAATCAGTTACGAATTTTACGTCGCGTTCTTTTGATTCTTTTAATTTTTCTTCCCATTTCTCTTTTTCTAATCTAATTTTTTCTAAATAATCTTTATCAAACAAACTTATATCACGCCAATTTGCTAAATTTCATTATGTAATTTAATCTAAGATGTTTATATTTATTTTGGTAAAATTAGTATCTTTATATAACTTGGATGTTATGAGGAGAAATCGCATTAATGATTTATTTTCGTTATAATTGCTGCTTTTATTGGATAGATTTAAGTAGTTTTTTCTCATATTTGTAAAATACGAAATTCAATTAATAAAACTTGAAGAGAAAGTCTCATTTATTATAGTTGATTACGGAAATTTACCAACCGTTCTACTTGATTTTGGATTATTCCATCGATATATTCTTTCATATAATTCATATTAAGTAATTTTTGTTTTGATCTTTTAAAGAGAATTCCCCTTAAATAAAAATTGAGCTCAAGTCCTGTCTTTATTAATTTTTAGGAAGCTTTAATTTCCTAAAAAACTATGAATGATGAATTTAAATACTATCAAGATCTATAATAACTAAATTATATTACAAACCCATTAAAAAGTTTGAAATAGTTGGATTAGTCTTATGAATCCAAATGATATTCTTGTTTATTTAAGTTTAGTAGTCTCGATAGCAGTGCTTTTCTTTATAATTTGGGATCACATCAAAGATGACAGGATTTTGGCACGCGAAGTTCAAGATTTTTATAATGATATAGAGATGCTAATTTTTACAAATCTCCAAGTGAAATATTATGAATTATTGCAGAAAAGTAAGATAGAAATGGAAGAACAAGAACTAAAAACCTTAATAAAAAATAAAAATCGAGATGTAATTCAAAAAAATTATCTAAGCACTAAGATTCGTCAATATTTTAACCTATATGCTCAATATCTCGGGTTAACTTACAACGAGGAAAATAGTACTTATTTAAATGGAACAATCTATCTATTGAAGAATGATGGCTCTTTACTTAAAAGAAATATAGAATTCAATACGGAAGAACCTATAATAAATACATTTACAGAAATTAAACCTGAGCAGGTTTCAGAATTAAAGGTGTATCTTAATAGTCTACGGTTTTATTGGAGGAAAAAATATTATAAATTTATATTTCGACCTCAGTTAGATCAAATAATAGTCTTTGATGATTTACTAGGTTATTTAAAACCATTAGACCAAAAAAAACAAAAATATTTTATGAGAATTGGAAGAAAAAGCGGTAAACCTTCGTTTTAAGGTGTTTAGTGAAACTTAGAAAAAAAAAGTATTTTATCTTCTATGAAATTTTATAATTATGAATTATATTAAAAACATCGTTAGCAAATTTTGGTTGAAAATCAAATATTTTTTGCGCATCAAATGTGAATAATCGAAATTTAACAACTATGCTTATATTGTAATCTACTATATCGAATTGGGGTTTTATCCTAAAAATGTTCTTCTCATGGTATAATTTACAAAGGTTTGAGACTTCATTGATGATAACTCGAAATTTTTGATATGGAAATGACATTCTAAAAGTAAAATTATATAATTTTGGATAGTATTTCGTTGAAAAGGACTCGTAGGCTTTTTTTAAATTAGCTTCAAATTCTTTTTTAGTACTCGTAATATCTTCATAGAGATTTTTGAAGCCAATATCTTGAGGGGCTAGGATTTTCTCTTTAAAATCTTTAAATGTCTTCTTTTTACCAAGTTTGATTGTATAATTTATTATTTTTGATGAAATAACTTGGGCATTTGATTTTTCAATGATTAAGTTATCAAATGTTTCTAATTTCATTTTCGTTAGACTTATTGCTCGTATAATGCCTTTATCTCCATCAATTTTGACTAGATCACCGATTTCAAAAGGTTTTATTAACATCATGATAATTCCCGAAAAGAAGTTTGCAAATATACCGCTTGAAGCGAAAGCTATTGCGGTACTAATCGCTCCAGTAAACACAGCTGTGTAAGTGGGGTCAATTAGAGAAATAATTGGAAATCCTTCAATTACTAAAAATACTACTATGAGAACAGTAAAAATTTTTAAAGAAAAATTAACAATCATTTTTTGCTTAAGAGGTATTTTATTACTTTTTCCAAGTGTCGCAGAAATAAACTTATTCAAAAGATAAAGTCCTACACCTATAATCAATAGATAAATTAGTGCTTCGGGGTCCGAACTAAAAAGAGCCATTTATAAATTACCTCCATGCATTGTATTGATTACTTTTTTCATTTGCATTCCATCCATAATTTATATCTTTTTCATAAATTTTGAATAGAATTTCTTTCATAAAGGGATCTAAGTAGGTTAAGATTAGTTTAGGGTCCTCTGTAAGAATTTGAATAGTAATACCCAATCGAATATTTAATGCATTAACCGTATTATTAGCATAGAAATAGGGTCTTCTTCCAAATATCGGTTCATATTTATCAAATACAGGTTTTAATAATTCTTCTAGTTGTTGTGAATCTATAGAACCTAAAAGTTCAACTACTTTGATATAACGAGTTAATTTTTTTTCGCCAGTAATAATTTTTCCAATACTTTTTACAACATCTGAAATTTCTATTTTTTTTTCTTTTTTTATTGGTTTATGAGTATACCGAACTACTGATGAATTAAAGGCGATTTTGTTCGGAATATAAGTGATAGATCCATCAAAATCTACTAATTTCAAATTGTTTAAGGTGATTTCTTTTACAATTCCTATAATTCCATTAGTTTCAACAAGATCACCAACCTCAAAACCCCCTGATGATAAAAGCATTACTCCTGAAGCTATATTATTAATAATATTTTGAAACGTCAAAGATATTGCTACAACCAGAAAAGAAATGATTGCGACAAAAAATATTGGTGAAACAATAAATATCAACCAGAATGGAAATACTAGCCATGCGATATTTATAATGAGCATTATGATATAACGAATTAATAAATTTTTAACCAAACTTTGCAATACATCAATTGAGACTGATCTTACAACATATGCAACCATATTTAAAAGTAAAACATTTAATATTAATCGCTGAAAGCCAAAAAAATAGTAAACTAATACAAATATCCCTATAATTAATATCCAAAATATTATTTTATAAATCCTTTTCATAGGAAAACATTTATCTCCGAAGTTTTTATCAGTTTTAGTTTCAAAGTTTTATATTAAAAATTTAAGAAAACTTTTATTTTAAAATTGGGTTAATTAATTTATTAGCTATATCTCACTCTAGAGTATTAAGGTGAATATTTTTGAAAAGATTTTCAAAGCCCTTAAAAAATGTGATTCCTTCTAGGAAAAAGAGGAAAAGGAAGGTTGGTCTGCCTCCAGGGACTTTAATATATACTGGAGATAAAGTAAAGGAAAAAACTAAAATCAAGATAACAGATTATAATGAAGAATTTTATGATTTTCAAGAAACGAGCGAAATTCAGAAAGATCTCACCAAAATCGAAAAAAATTTAATTAGATGGATTGATGTATCCGGTCTTGCAGAAGTAAAGGTTATTGAAGAAATTGGGCGTCAATTTAATTTCCACCCACTTGTTCTAGAAGATATTTTAAGCCCAAATCAGAGACCTAAACTAGAAGATTATGGGAGCTATATTTTTGTTGTGATTAAAAAATTAATTTGGAATAAAGAGGAGGATAAATTTGATTATGAACAAATTGGCATAGTTTTAGGAGAGAATTATGTGATTTCATTCCAAGAGAGGGATACTAACCTTTTTAATCCAATTTACGAGAGGATTCAAGTTCCAAAAGGAAGAGTTCGTGTAATGAACGCGGATTATTTGTTTTATGTTTTAATTGACATTATAATTGATAATTATTTCATTGTGTTAGAAAAGGTAGGTGAGAATATAGAAAATATAGAGGATATTTTAATAAAAAATCCTGAACCAGAAACTTTGCAGCTTATATATCGATTAAAGAAGTCATCAATTGTATTAAGAAAATCAATTTGGCCGATAAGAGAAGTGATCAATAAGCTGCAAAGAGAGCAATCGAATCTGATCAGAGATGAATTACAAATCTACTTACGTGATATTTATGACCATATATTTAGAATTTCTGATCTTCTAGAAAATTACCGTGACATAATTTTTGGAATGTTAGATATGTATTTATCTAGCGTAAGTAACAGGATGAACGACATTATGAAGGTGTTAACCATTATTTCAACAGTCTTTATCCCCTTATCATTTTTGGCAGGTTTTTATGGTATGAATTTTAGTCATATGCCTGAACTAGCTCAGCCGTTTGCATATCCAATCCTAATTATGATAATGTCTTCAATAGCTTTTGTTATGTTGTATTACTTTAAAAGAAAAAAATGGATATAAGAAAGCTGTCAATTTTTTTTTACTATTTAACTTCTTTATGTAAAAGAGGAGTCCTAATATCTATATTATTTTCTTTACAAGCATCCAATACAGCTTTATGTAATTCAGATTCAATTAATGGCAAATTTTTAATATCTTTTATGAAAACAAATAATTTATATTCAACTGCATAATTCTGGAAGCTATTTATCCAAACATAGGGTTTAGGGTCTTTTAATATTTGTTTAACCTTACTGGGAACATTTAATAAAACCTCTTCAACTTTTTTCCGATCTTCTTCAAATCCAGGCGTTATTGTCACATGTCTTCTAACAATCTCTTTTTTCCCAAAATCATAAATCTCTTGTGATAGTAAAACTTGGTTTGGAACAGAAATCTTAATATTATCAAGATCAACCATAGTTGTATAGATCAATTTTATTTCGACAATATCAGTGATTTTACCATCATATAATATTCTATCACCAACAGAAAAAGGACTACTAATCATTATAATAAGACCAGCAATCATATTTCCTAAAGTATTCATAGCTGCAAAACCAACTATAGTCCCACCAACAAGAGTGAATAATGCTGTAATAAGACCTATGCTTTCTGCAAATTGTGTAAGTATAGCAGTTAAAACTATCAAAATAATGAGATATTTAATTAATTTTGTGATATTTTTTGCTGTAGTTAGCTCTAATTTCTCATGCTTAGCTAGTTTGGAAAGTTGCCTTTTAACCACTAAGTAAATAATATATCCTATAGCAATTGCCAATAATGAGATAAGAATAGGAAAAAAATAGATTGTTAACCAATCCAACAAGACTTCAAAAATATTTTGAAAAATCATTTATATAAACCTCTATTTTTAATTTCTGTTTTTTCTATCTTCAATAACTTTCTTTTAATAATTATTTTTTAATTTAAACTAAGTTTTCCATCTATTTTTACCATTAAAACTCTTAGTAAAAAAATTTAATACCAAATTTTAGCTATTAGATATACCATTTAAGTTTTTCTAGTTTAGGATTACTTCATTAATATTAGAATAGTTGGTAAATTTGTAAAAATAAAGAAGTTTATTTTTTTTTTAGTTTTGAAGTTCATTACGGAATTTTACTAATCTGCCTGGTTGATTTGACATCATCGCGTCTATATATTCACCACTGTATTTCATAGTCAGAAATTTATTCATTGATCTTTTAAAGAGAACACCCCACACACAAAATTTGAAACCGTGGTCTTTAACTCTTTTAAATAGATCATAGTTTGCGTAATTATAGTTTACATTAATTCCATTAATGTTTAATTTTCTCATATCGTCGAGTTCAAGATGTTTATCCTTAATTACAGAATGTTTTAAAAACACAGAATTGACCAACATAACATTCTTATCAAAATTTCTAATTTCAGTAAAAAAATCTCTGAGAGAATCTGGGCGCGTTGAGGGTTTTGCGATTTCTATGTGATCTAACAACCCATACTCTTTAGCAGTTTTGATGATTTGTATTCCTTCTTCTGGATTGGCGATATCAAAATTATATCTTGTATTTGAGTTTTTAAACGCTTTGAAAACTTCGCGTAGAGTAGGGATTGATTCGCTATTTTCATGTTTATATTTTTTAATTTCTTCTATAGTTAATTCTTGGATTGGAACGTCTTGCCCGTTAATTTTAAGGGTATTAAAATAACTTAGTACAACTTCGCCTTCTTTTGATAGTTTTGTTTCAGTTTTTATTCCATCTACGCCCATATCAATTGCATTCTTAAAAGAAGAGAAGGTGTTTTGTAGACCTGTAAATCCAGTACCTCGATGTCCCCAAATAATTGTTTTGTTCAAATTAAGCACCTCCTGTTTCATTTATAATTTCTGAAGCTAGCTTTACGATATCGAAAAATACTATTCCGTATTGGAGATCGCCTTCAATTTTGAGATTTCCACTGAAAAATTCATCGAAAGCTTCAAGTCTTCCCTCAAGGATTAGATTCATGCTTTTCTTAGGGATGGTGAATGTTATCTGAGCATTTTTTTTTACACCTTTATCACATAAGTAAACTCCGTTTCCAAATTCGACTCAGAATTTAAAATCAGAGTCCGGTGTATTTATTTGGATTACATTTTTTTCGAAAAATGCTAGCTCATCCTTGAATTCTTCGTTTTCTGAGGATAAACGCTCGAAAGTTTTGTTTAATTTCATGATATTCCGTTTGGTACAACAATTCTCACAAATATATTCATTAATCGATATAACTCCGCAATTTTCCATATAGCACTCCATTTGATTGGTTTCGGTATTTTTGCTAAGACTATGTGCACATTGGAGGGGTAACGTTTCAATTTCATTTCCACAGCCAGTACAAGTTAAATTCATTTTTGAAACACCTTTTCATTTAAATTTTTATTTACTTCAATTATAATTCATGTTTACTAAACATTTTAAAGATAGGGGCTCAGAATTATAATATTCTTTACCTTTATGACTATAGGTTTGACATAAATTTCTAAAAAAATTTTTAAAAAGTAAATTTCCCTAAAATACTAGGTTTAAAATAGGTTTAGCATTAACCACGAATGAACTTTAATACTTCTTTCATAAAATCCGGTAAGTCATCGGGCATCCTTGACGTTATTAAATTACCATCAACTACAACTGACGAATCTTCAAATTTCGCTCCTGCGTTAATCATATCGTCTTTAATTGCGTAATAACTCGTTGCCCTTCTTTCTTTTATGACCTTTGATGATATCAAAACCCATCCCGCGTGACAGATCGCTCCAACGAGTTTATGTTGCTGGTCAATAGTATGTACGAAATTAAGCACATCTTTATTCCTTCTTAGATAGTCAGGATTTTTGGTTCCTCCAGGGACAATAACTCCATCGTAATCGTTAGCGTTCACTTCATCGATTCGAAAAGTAGGTTTTATTTCATATCCAAATTTCCCCTTGATTGGTCTTTTTCCAAGACTTATTACTACACTCTCATGACCTGCTTCTTTTAATCGATAAAAAGGGTAGATAAGTTCTGCTTCCTCAAATCCATCTGTAGCTACAATTGCTATTTTTGCCATTAAATTATCACTTTTTTATTTATATTTTGTGTTAAAATCAATTATTAAAACTAGAGCTTATATTTTATAATTTGGATTATAATTTATCAAAACTTAATTTAATAAATTTTAAATCAAACATTATTATAATTCTTCTTATGAGTAGCAATGTCAATGAATATATAGAAAAACAGCAATCTCCTCAAAAAGGGATATGTAAGAAATTAAGAAGTATTATTTTAAACAAATATCCCTCAATTAACGAACGAATGAAATATGGGGTTCCTTATTATAATGATAAATTCTATATTGTGGCTTTAAAGAACCATGTGAATCTTGGATTTTCAATTAAAAAATTAACTGATGATGAATTAGCTCTTTTTGAAGGAGACGGTAAACTTACGAGACATGTTAAAGTTAAATCTCTCATTGAAATAGACGAAGAAAGAATTGTAGAATTGCTTGATATGGTAAATTCAAAAGTTTAATTTCTTGAAATAAAGTATCGAAACTTTCCGCTTGGATCATCAATCTGCCAGGCCTGGAAGAAATCAAATGGCTTTTTAATATCCCATAAATTGTCAATGTTCTTAATTCCTTTGTATAGATCAGTTAAGAGTGAAATATCACAGGGATAATTTCTATGTGATGGATAAAGTTCAACTTTTTCATTCTGTTTACATATACTAATTAATTTAGAAAGACTTTTAAGAACAATATGAAATTCTTCTCTTTCTGGTAGAAATTGATCCCCATAATAGGCTACATCGCTAGTAAAAAGTTCCCCCTTGGATGTAAATAAACATATAGAACCAGGAGAATGTCCAGGGCAATGTATAACTTCAACCACAATTTCGCCTATATCAAAAATATCTCCATCTTTTAGAGGTTTAATTACTTTTGCGGGGGGAATCAAAAAATTTTGCTCAGAATATACCTTTACAATTTCATTAGGAGAATCTTTAAAGTAGGAGACATCATAGGGTTTTGAGACAAGTTCAACTTCATTTTCATGAATAAAAATCTCTCCAAATTCTACATTCCCAAGGGGGTGGTCCCAATGGTAATGAGTGTTGAATACAATAAGCTTTCTTTTTCCTATCAAATCATCGACTATTGGTTTTAATGGGAAAAGTCCACATCCAGTGTCAAGTAAAAGGGCACTGTGAGCCCCCAAAAGTAGATAAATATTAAGGGGATCGTTTGTATAAACAGAATGAACGAGAGAAATATTTTCCTTAATAACATATAAGTATGGTTTATGTTTTGAAATTACAAAATGGTTTGATTCTTTGCTCATACTTCAAAGAAAGCAAGTTTTCCATTTAACTATAACTAAAACATTATTAAAGGATTAAAGAATTTAAGCCAGAAATGATATTAATTATCATGGTAGGTTATAATTACTGGTCGATAAAAGTCGAAGATGGCATCTTTTGGCTGTACATTAATAACCCTAATAGAAAAAACGCTTTTGATACTGCTGTCGTTAATGAATTGGAACAAATTCTAGATGATGAGATTAAGCAAAACAGCGACATCCGAGTTTTAGTTTTCACTACTGCTTTAGATGATATTTTTACTGTAGGGCTTGATATAAAATGGTTAGTGACGCTGGAAAATTCTAAAGCACGAGATATGACGAGATACTTACAGAAGATATTTGCTAAAATTGAAAATTTACCAATTCCAGTTATTGTAGCCGTCAAAGGATTAAACTTTACTGCAGGATTTGAGCTTATGTTGTGTGCTGATATAATAATTGCTGCCGATAATGCGAAATTTGGACAAGTTGAGACGAAATGGGGGATGGTCCCTGCAGGGGGATCAACTCAAAGATTAAGTCGTTTAGTTGGCCCAATGAAAGCAAAAGAGTTAATTTACACTTCAAAAATTATCAACGCTCAAGAAGCTTTCAATATTGGTTTAATAAATGAACTCGTACCGTTAGCAGAACTTGAAACAAGAGTAAACGAATTAGCAAGTGAAATAATAAAATGTTCAAGTAAAGCGATTACATTAACCAAACAACTTATACAAAAGGGAATCTATAACAACGAGGAGGGATTTCTAATGGAAATAGAAGCATTTCAAGAGCGGTTTTCTTCCGGAGAACCAAAAAGAAAATTAAAGGAATTCTTAAAAAAATAGTAAATGTTAGAGTTATGTTTTATATTTCTCTACTACACGAATGACTTTATCTTTTAGGATAATTTAAATTATAATATAGATTTAAAAAATAAAAATAAAAATATTTGATTGTGATTTTATGGAATTTTCGCTTACTGAAAAGCAAAAAATGCTAAAAAAAATAACTAGACAGTTTGCTGAAGAGTATATCGTACCTGTCGCGAGAGAAAGCGATGAAAAGCAAGAGTTAGATGATAACGCTTTTCAAAAAATGAAAGAAATGAATTATTTTGGTGCTTGCATTCCAGAGGAATATGGAGGAGCAGGACTTCATAAAGATACAATAGGTTTTAGCATCGTTATAGAAGAAATTTCGCGTGCAGATGCTGCGTGGGGTATTACTACAGCAGTTCACAATGGAGTTGCTGCTTATCCTATTTATAAGTTCGGGACAGAGGAGCAAAAACAGAAATTTCTCATAGATCTCGCAAAGGGTAATAAAGTGGGGGCTTTTTGTCTTACAGAAGCTAATGCTGGTAGCGATGCGGGAGGTGTTCAATTAACAGCAGTTAAAGATGGAGACGAATATGTACTCAATGGTACCAAAATATTCGCAACTTCTGGTGGTATTGCGGGAACATTACTTGTAGTAGCTAAAACTGGAGAAAAGGATAGTAGGAAACAAATGACAGTTTTTCTTGTAGATTCTAAAACTCCTGGTTATTCTGTCGGAGTAAAAGAAGATAAAATGGGCGTTCGAGCGTCAAATACTTCAGAACTCGTATTCCAAGATGTTAGAGTACCTGAAGAAGATATATTAGGAAATCCAGGAGAAGGTTTTAAGATGGCGATGAAGATTTTGGATTTTGGAAGAATAGGTA
The DNA here is from genome assembly GCA_013375495.1 of Promethearchaeota archaeon. The sequence continues at coordinate 184,390 of JABXKC010000002.1, read as the reverse complement.
TTGCTGCTCAATGTGTTGGGTTAGGACAAGCAGCGTTAGAAGCCTCAATTAAATATGCAAATGAAAGGGTTCAGTTTAACAAACCTATCGGAAGATTCCAAGCCATTCAATGGAAAATTGCCGATATGGCTGTCGCAGTTGAATCAGCACGATTATTTACCTATAAAGCAGCTTATATGCACGACAAAGGAGAAGAATTTGGAATGGCGAGTTCAATGGCAAAATTAGTGGCATCAGAAGCCGCAATGCAAGCTGCTCATGGTGCAGTTCAGATACACGGAGGTTATGGACTAATGAAAGCGTACCCAGTGGAACGATATTTTAGAGACGCAAAGATGGGTGAAATTTATGAAGGAACAAGCGAAATACAAAGATTAGTGATTGCTACTAATTTACTTAGAAAAGGAGCGTAGTTGATACAAATGAGTTTCATTATTATTATTATTTAACTAATTTTTCCTTCAAATTTTTGTTTGAATATCGGAAAATTTATTTTTCTTGAATAAATTATTCGTTTTAACAAAAAATTGATAGTTTTAATTTTAGAGAGAGCTAAATAAAAAGTGGTTTCGATTTGATAATATTTGTTTGCGTAAAACAAGTGCCAGGCGTATCAGAGGTAAAAATAGACCCTAAAACCAATACGCTTGTAAGAGAGGGGATTTTATCAGTAGTTAATCCTAACGATCGAAATGCTGTCGAATTAGCTTTGTCTTTAAAGGAGAAACATGGTGCCGAAGTTGTAGTTCTCAGTATGGGACCTCCACAAGCAGAAGAAACATTACGGGAGGCAATAGCGATGGGTGCGGATAAAGGATATCTATTAACGGACAGAGCTTTTGCTGGAGCTGATACGTTAGCTACATCTTATACTCTAGCATTAGCAATCAAAAAGATATTAAATGAGTCCGACTCCAAAGAAAAATATCTTGTTATCTGTGGGGCTCAAGCAATCGACGGAGACACGGGTCAAGTGCCCCCCGAATTAGCAGAAGAGCTAGGCATTCCACAGATTGCGTACGTTTTAAGCGTAGAATTAAGCGAGGATAAAATAGTTGCTGAAAGAAAATTTAGAGCTGTGGAGATTGTAGTAATTGAAACGAGATTACCCGCGTTAATATCTGTTTTGAACGACATTAACAAACCCCGATATCCAAGTATGGTTGGAATATTGAAAGCGCACGATAATTCCAAAATTGTTCATTTTGACGCAGAGGCTTTAGACGCTGACAAATCAAAAATTGGTTTAAACGGCTCGAACACTGAAGTTTGGAGAATCTTTTCTCCTGAAAGAAAAGGCGATCACATTATTTTGAAAGGAACCCTCGAAGAAATAGCTCAACAATTATGCCTAAATTTAAAAAAGGATAAAATATTTTAGGAGGCCGCTTTAAATGAGTATTATCATTGACGATGGCCAGTGTACCGGGTGTGGAAACTGTGTAGATAGTTGTCCCTTTGGAGCACTTGAACTAGAAAATGATAAGGCGAAGGTACTCCCTAACTGTAATCTATGTGGAGCGTGTTTAGATGTTTGTCCGGTAGAAGCAATAACGCTAGAACGCGATGAAGTTACGGTAGAGAAAACGGATTTGTCTCAGTTCAAAGGCGTTTGGGTTATTGCTGAACATTACAAAAAGAAGATTCATAGTGTCGCGTTCCAATTATTAGGAAAAGGACGAGAATTAGCAGATATTTTAGGCGTAAATTTAACATTTGTAATATTAGGAAATAGTTTCGATGAAAAATTGGAGGATTTTAGCCAATATAGGATGGATGAGATAATTTATGTGCGCTCACCTATTTTGAAAGATTATTATTCAGATCTCTACGTAAAGGTAATTTCAGAGTTAATAACTGAAAATAAACCGGAGATAATATTGATTGGAGCTACTCCAACAGGAAGGGATTTTGCACCAAGAGTGGCTAAAAGAATAAATGCGGGTTTAACTGCAGACTGTACTGGTTTGAGTATTGATCTCGAAACGAAAAATCTTCTTCAAACCCGTCCTACATTTGGAGGTAATATTATGGCTACTATTAGAACTCCTTCTAGTCGCCCACAAATGGCTACAGTGAGACCAGGGATTTTTAAAGTTCCAAAAAAAGGAGAAAAAAAAGCATCTATTAGAAAAATTGATTACACCTTTGATGAAAAAGATTCAGTTTCAAAGATTATAAAGGTTATAAATACGAGTAAAACTACAGTAAACCTTGATCAAGCAAAAATCATAGTAGCAGGGGGAAGAGGAGTAGGTTCCAAAGAAAACTTTAAACTAATAGAAGAATTAGCAGATGTATTAGGCGCGGAATTAGGGGGGTCAAGAATAACCATAGAGTTAAATTGGCTTGATCCAGATAGACAAATAGGTCAAACAGGTGTAACCGTTTCTCCAAAATTATATATTGCCTGTGGCATTTCCGGGGCAATCCAACATATTGTAGGTATGGAAAATTCCGATGTTATCGTTGCAATTAATAAGGACCCCAGTGCCCCTATTTTTAATGTTGCTCACTATGGGATCGTAGGGGATCTCAATGAAGTTATTCCGATTTTGATAAAAGAATTTAACAATACGAATATAAACAAAGAATAAAAAAATCCTTTAGAATAAGGTTACCTTTTAAAACTATTTAATTTCTTTTACCGCGATTAAATAATTTCTTCTTAAAATTCTGTCAAAATATGTTTGACGAATAAATATTCAAAAAATGCGAGCTAAAATTGAATAGAAGATAGTTAAATTTAAAAAAAAAAGTAATGGAATGCAAATTCATTTAGCGGGAAAAACTCATTCGTGGAGGAATAAATTAAGGGCTAAAATCGAAACATTCCACTACAAGATAGAAAATCGAAATTTTCTAACATAATAATGATCTTCACATATAAAAATTTTACGAATCATTCGTTAATTTTACAAACACTCTATTTGAATATTCAATAAATTTAAATGATAGTAGCACATTTGAAATAAAATCTCTCTTACTTTAACTAATTAATCTTAAATTTACAAATTAATGTGAAGATAATTCATAGATTTAATTTAAAAATAGAATTTTTCTCGAATTTCTTCAGACTTAAATCATTTTATTTAACCATATTCAGCCAAATTTGCGCGCAAAATTTTTGATCGATAAGCTATTACAAAATCAAAATCCAAATTTATTAAGAAATTAATAAGCATAGATTCATTATTAAAAGAGCGGTTAACAGTCCATCATTTAATTAATTGATACTAATATTAAAAATGATACTTGATCATAAGTTTAATTGTAAAAGCATTTAATAGATAAATCCTTTTGGGTTTAACGATTACACTTCATTTTTGTCGACTAAATACTTCTCGTGTTGCCTAAATTTGTAGAGCTAAAATCTTATTTTGTTACCAGCAACTCTGGTTTCAGAATAAATTTTTTGTTTTTAATTCTCTGAACCCATATTAAGAAATTAATTGGTGTTTCCCATTATCCTCCCATTATCTATTTTAAGGAATAATTTAATTAAATTTAAGAGATTAAGAAAAACTAAAGAGGATAGTAAAAAGCTTAATTTTTAATGATACTTAATCATGGAAATCAAAACCTATAATTTATTAAATGTAGGAGTAGGAGGCCAAGGTGTAATCCGAGCAACCCAAATTCTCTCCTACGCAGCTATATTAGAAGACTATAAGGTTAGGACAGCTGAGACTCATGGTATGGCTCAGAGAGGAGGCTCTGTTGCATCATATCTTCGTTTTGGCACTGAAGTAGAAGGTCCTCTAATTCCACGAGGAAAAACTAACACTATTTTAGCTTTTGAAGCAAGTGAGGCTGTTAGGATTTTCAATTATGCAGGACCAGAAACTGTTTTTTTGATTAATGAGAACATCATTATTCCTCCCATGATTCATCAAATGGGAATGGACTATCCAAACATAGCGGAGATTCGCGATTTTTTGAAGAGTGTATCGCCAAATATATTTTTTATAGACGGCGTTAAAATTGCTACAGATTTGGGGAATCCTAGAACGATGAATGTTGTAATGTTAGGAGCTCTAATTGGATTTAAAGTTTTACCACTTAAAAAAGAAATGCTCGAGAATGCTATCTTAAGTTATCTCCCTACTAAATTTCACGATATAAACCGGAAAGCATTTAATTTTGGAATTGAAAATGGGCTAAAAATTAAGAGGGTTTATAATGAGTAGACCAATTTTTGCAGAGGACGACCCTGGAAAAAAAATCATTATGTTGGGGAACGAAGCAATTGCCCGGGGGATTTTAGAAGCGGGAACAGTGATTGGCGCTGGTTATCCCGGGACTCCCTCTTCTGAGATACTACCAACATTAGCTCAAATGCAGAAGTTTTTCCCGCATCTTAAATTAGAATGGAGCGTGAACGAAAAAGTAGGATTTGAAGTAGCATACGGAGGTTCTATGTCAAATGTGCGCTCAGTCGCGGTTATGAAACATGTAGGAGTAAATGTTGCGTCAGATGCTTTTATGACGGCTTGTTATGCGGGAGCGAGAGGTGGAGTGGTGTTGATCTCGGCAGATGATCCTAACTGTTATTCTTCTCAAAATGAACAAGATAATCGATATTTTGGGCTACATGCATTGGTACCTGTATTTGAGCCATCTAATCCGCAAGAGGCTAAGGATTTGATAAAATATGCTTTTGATTTTTCGGAGGAATACCAATCCTTAGTACTATTTCGTACTACCACTAGATTAAACCACGGGAGAGGAGATGTAGTTCTTGGAGAGGTGAATCTTTTGAATCGTGATTATGGATTTGATTGGGATCGTTCTAGATGGGTATGTTTACCTTCGCACTCGAGAGTATTACGCATGAGGTTGTTAGAAAGATTAGATGAAATATCCAAATTTGCCGATGATTTTCCTTTTAATTCACTACAATTATCAGGAGAAAAAGTTAACGGTGTTAGGTATGGATTTGTAGCAGCGGGAGTACCATACTCTCAATTGTTAGATGCTCTAAATTTTTACGGGATCAGCAAAAAGGTATCTATTTTGAAACTCGGATTAGTGTATCCTCCACCAAGAAAATTAATTAAAGAACTATTAACATCCTCTGACGAAGTTGTGGTGATTGAGGAGTTAGAACCGTTTCTTGAAAATATTTTAAAACAAATTGCGTACGAGGAAGGGTTCTCCAAAGAGGTGAAAATTCATGGGAAAGATATTTTTCCACAAAACGGAGAGTTTTCTGGTGAAATTTATCTAGAAAATCTAGCTCGTTTGATGGGCTTTTCATATAAAAAAGTCCCAGTACCTGATAAAATGATGATTATTCCACCAAGGCTTCCTATTTTGTGTCCAGGATGTGGTCATAGAGCGACATTTTACGCGATTAAGCAAGTTGAAAAGAAGATGAAAACTAAATTTGTTAATTCTTCAGATATTGGGTGTTATACATTAGCGGTATACAAGCCTTTGGAAGGAATTGATACAGAAGTGTGTATGGGAGGTTCTATTGGGTTAGCAAACGGAATTGCAAAAGTCCAGAGTAAAGAGAATCCCGTATTAGCGATTTTAGGGGATTCTACTTTCTTCCATTCCGGAATTCCCGCTTTAATAAACGCAGTTTTCAACAAAAATAATATGCTAGTTGTAATATTAGATAATAGATCGACAAGCATGACTGGTTTTCAAGATAATCCTGGTACAGGTATTACTATAACAAACGAACCTGGTATTCGCGTTATTTTAGAAGATCTTGTTAAAGGATGTGGCGTTTCTGAGGATAAAATTTGGGTTGAAGATGCAAATGATCTAAATAAAACTGTAGAAAAACTGGAGGAGGCAGTAAAAGTAGAAGGAGTTCGCGTTTTCATTTCTAGACATCTATGTTCATTAGTTGAATCGAATCAGTTTCGAGCTCAACACATTATTCGACCTACTATAGAAGTTGATCAAGATAAATGTACTGCTTGCTTAATATGCGTTAATAAATTTGGTTGCCAAGCGTTAAATTTTAGTGAGGAGATCAAAAAAGTTTCAATAGAGCAGTCAGTTTGCAGGGGATGCAAAGTGTGCATTGATGTATGCCCACAAAATGCCATATACGAGGTAGATGCTTAAAGTTATGCTTTCTGTCTTCTTTTATCCTAAATCTATTGCTATAATAGGAGCGACAGCAAATCCAAAAAAGTTTGGTAATGCTGTTACTGCAAATATCTTAAAAAATAAGAATTTAACGAGTAAAGTTTATCTTGTTTCCCATGGAAGTAAGGAAATTCTAGGAATAAAAACATACAACTCTCTCTCAGATATTAAAGACGAAGTAGATATTGCAATTATTTTGGTGCCCGCAAATATTGTAGACTCTGTAGTGGATCAATGTATTGAAAAACAAGTTAAAGGAATTATAATCGTAACTTCTGGATTTGGAGAAAGTAATGAAGAGGGAAAAATTAAAGAAAATGTAATCGTAGATAAGTGTAAAAAAGCTGGAATTCGGGTAATCGGTCCTAATTGTGTAGGAATTCAAAACGCGGATATTGGACTTAATGCTTCGTTTATACAAACCCCTCCTCACGGTGAAATTAGCATGATAAGTCAATCTGGTTCTTTTGGTTGCGCTGTCTTTTATCAAATGGAAAGAAATGTTGTCGGTGTTTCTAAATTTGCAAATATTGGTAATGGGGTTGATATTTCATTTGATGATTTCCTTAGTTTTTTTAATCACGATGAAAACACTAAAATTATATGTATCTATATAGAAACTCTATCCAACGGTAGGAGATTCTACGAAAAATTAAAGGAAATTACTCCAATAAAACCTGTAGTTGTTTTAAAAGGTGGAAAAACCGCTACAGGGATGTTAGCCGCGCAAAGCCACACAGGATCTATTGCTTCGAATTATGAGATTCTCAAAACTGCTATTATCCAAGCAGGGGCAATTATGTGTGAAAATGTATCCGATTTTATAACTGCCATTAAGGCGCTTTCATTTATTATTCCCCCTGAGGGAGAACGCGTGGGGATTCTTACTAATAGCGGAGGTAATGCTGTATTCTTTAGCGATAATGTAGATAAATTTAATTTAAAGCTTGCAGAATTTTCTGATACCTTAAAAGAAAAAATTTCACCTCATTTAATATCGTTAGTTCAAAAGATAAATCCTCTTGATATGATAGGAGTTGCTGAAGAACAACAATATTACAATGTTGCTAGAGAAATGTTTGAAGATCCAGGTATTGATATCGTTGTAGGGAGCGCTGTAATACCTCCATTTTTGGGAATGAAGTCTGACGAACATTTTCGTGGACTTATCCGAGCTTGGAACGAAACAGGGAGAAAAAAGCCGTTGATTCCTTTATTTCTTTTTAGTGAAGGATTTGAAGATTTAAAAGAAATAGCAAAAAAAGAACGTGCTCCCATTTTCTACACACCCCACGAAGCCGCTTATGCGATAAATTTACTGATTAAGAGAAAGAAGTTCCTAAACCATAATGGAGATACTTATAGAAAATAACTTTTATATATCAAAAAATCTAAGTAGTAAGTAAGTTTGATTTTATTTTATTAATGATTTCTTTAATTTCTTAGATGATTAGGCTTAAAAGTATCGATAACTTTCGCGGAATAACTATAATTGCTATGATATGGCTCCATCTTAGTGATTGGTGGCTATTGGGAGATTCTCAATGGTTTGTGAATTTTTCGCTTCTTTTAGTTAATTATGTTTTCTGGGTCAGTTTTCAATTTATATCAGGAATAAGTACTTTTTTGTTTTATAAAACGAGAAGTTTAAAAACTGAAACTTCGGAAGGTAACGGGAAAAAAAATGTAAAGAGAGAATTCATTTTAAGGGCTCTGCTGTTATTATTTGTGTCTTTGATTTATAACACTCTAATAGCAATTGCTATTTCTAACCCACTCTATGTCTGGAGCTTATTTATTTTGCTTTCGATAGCAATTTCTTTAATTCTGATATGGCCATTATTAGAAACATCAAAGTGGACGAGAATTTCCCTCGGAATCTTTTTTATGATCTTCAATTTTATAAGTTTATCGTTTTTACAAGACTTCGAAGGACAGCTTAACTTTTTCGGTGTCATTTATCATATCCTGTTTTATCCAATAAGTCTACATCCAATTTTTTCTTCATTTGCAGCTTTTTTAGTTGGAACAGCCGTAGGAGATATCCTTTACGATATATATAGCAATCAAGAGAAGGGAAGACATAGAAAATTATTGAAAAAAAGAATCATAATTCCCTCATTTATAATTGGCGGAATTCTTATTGTATTTGTCTTTTCCGCAGAATTAATGCAATTGTTAAACTTGCCTTCTTTTTATAGGATAATTTCTTCAATGGGGATTAGTTTAATACTGTTTTCAGTCTTCATACTAGTTGAAGAATATGAAATTCTTAAGACCAAAAAGAGCTTTAAATTCATATTCTATTATTCATTTTATTCCTTAACAATATACCTTGTTCATAATCTCTTATTCTTTCTATTTTTTGGAACACTTAATCTTCCAGTACTATTAATCCTGTTACCACTAACTATTATTATAATAGGTTTATTGTTAAAACAACTCTATGAAAGAACGCGTTCGAACTTCGCACTTAAAGTTATAATGGGTAAACTAGCTCATAGGATAGCAATGAGAGTTGAAGAAAAAAAAGCAATAAAAGTATTTGAATAGTTCCCTTTTGTGCTTAATGATTTTAATTGTATTAGAGTTTAAATAAATAGAAATGTCTAAATAAGAAGTATTTTTAATTTTATTACTTCAAAATTTTCTCAATTGTGAACGATGGTACGACTAAAAAGTATCGATAACTTTCGTGGAATCGCTGTTATCGCCATGTTATGGATGCACTTAACTGATTGGTGGTTATCTGATGATTCTATATCATTTATTTATGTTCCAATTTTAGTTACACAGTATGGTTTTTGGGTTAGTTATCAGTTTATTTCAGGAATTAGTAGATATTTATTTTACAAAACTGGAGGGTTAAGAGAAGAAGCTTCAGAAATTATCACCACTCAAAAAATTAAGAGAGAATTTCTAGTGAGGGGTTTATTTTTACTAGTTGTGGCGTTCCTTTATAATAGCGTAGTTGCAATTCTTAAATCAAATCCCTCTGAAATTTGGAGCTGGTTTTTTTTACTTACATTAGCAATTTCTTTAATTATGATAACACCTTTATTACACACATCCAAAAAGACGAGATTTTACCTTGGATTAGTGTTCCTGGTTATTAATTATATAATTTTATCGTTCCTACAAGATTTCGAAGGGCAAGCTAATTTATTCGGAATTTTATATCATTTACTATTTTATCCTATTGGTTTGCATCCAATTTTATCTTCCTTTGCTGTTTTTTTATTTGGAACAGTGATAGGCGATATAATTTACGAAATATATTATCAGGAAAGCAGAGAAAATAAGTTAAATCTTTTGAAAAGGAGGTTAATTTTACCCTCAATCTTAATTGGTGGCATTTTACTAATATTTGTTGTTATTGTAAATTCGTTCCTCTTCTTAAATTTGCCTACATTTTACGGAATAATCTCTACTATAGGATTTAGTCTTATAATGTTTTCTGTTTTAGTTCTCATTGAAGAATACAAAATAATAAAGACAAAAAAAAACTATAAATTCATTTTTTACTTCTCTTTCTACTCTTTAACAATTTATCTCGTCCATAATCTCTTGTATTTTCTGTTTTTTGAAATGTTAGATGCTTTAACTTCAGTATTCTCCATAATTATAGCAATAATTTTAATTGGTTTGTTTTTAAAATTAATGTATCCTAAATTTGGTGCGTCTATTTCTATCAAAAAGATGATAAGCAAATTATCTCATAAAATAGTAATAAAAATAGAGGAGCCAAAAGTCTCAGATAATTTAGAATAGATTATCTATTTTTCAAGTTATTTTTCTAATAATGAAGAGCTATTTAAAACTTTCAACAACCGTGAATCCATTTTGGCTTAGAACTTTGATTCCATTCTCATTGTCATCTAGTCTTAGAACAGCAATGGTGCTAACATTTGACGATTTTTCAGCGAATGTATATAAATACTCGATATTAACTTTATTATTTCCAAGGGTTTTGGCAATTTCGTATAATTGACTTATGTTATCTGTAAGTTTAACCGCAACAACTTCCGTTACTGAATGCAAGTATTCTCTATCCTCTATAAGAGTGATGCATTTATCAAATTGATCAACTAAAAGTAATATTAATCCGTAATCTTCTGTCTCTGCAACAGTAACAGATCTAATGTAAATATTATTTTCCATTAAGAATTCGAAGAAATTAGCAAGTTGCCCGGGTTTGTTAGGTAAGAAAACCGAGATTTGTTTGAGTTGCATTTTTTATCAAATATCCTTTATTATTGTTCGAAATATTATCTTTAAACGATATTTATACATAATTAAACTAGAATAAAAAGGTTCTTTATTTAATCCAGAATGTAGTTGTCGCCTTAGGGAAATTTAATTAAAAGGATTTTCAATCGAAGGTGTCTTTATTTTTCTTCGTAATCTTCCTTCATTTTATCAAAGAGCTTCTTATATTCTTCAATATATTTTTCTTCGTTTGTTTCCTCAATTTTTTTAAGAAGTTCAACAGATTTATTTAACACATCAGATGTTTTCTTTATTTTATCAAAGTAGATTTGTTTTATTTGTTGAGATTTTGCAACTCGTAGCGATGATTTAAAGCCTTTTATTGAGTTTTCTATATCTTTTTGAGATTCTTTTACCGAATCGGTTAATTTTTTTTTTCTTTGTTCCAATTTAATACAGTTATCACATATTAAAGTACCTGTCTTTGTTTGTTCTTTTTTAATCATAAAAGGATTTCCACAACGCGAACACACTACAAGTGTAACAATTAGTTTTTCGTCGTTAGATTCAGGCATGAATGATAACTGACTAAATTTTTAATTTTATAGTACTAATCTAATAACTTTTTACTAATTTAATTATTGATTTTTCTTTCTAAATTTAGAAAAAATACTCCCTCTTATTTTTAAAAAGATTTATGATAAATATACCATTTAATCGCCTATGGAATTATCTTTCTATCTTGTCTCTTTACTAATTTTACTTGGTATTTTATCAGGTATGGTTTCTACGATTGCTGGGATTGGAGGTGGGGTATTCTTCGTATCTTTCATGACGCTGCTCTTTTTATTCCCAATTAATATAGCGGTAGATACGAGTACATTCGTAATTCTTTTCTCATCTATAGCCGGATTTATCACTTATTTACGACAGAAGAGAACAAGTATTAAACTTTCAATATTCTTTAGTATTTTTTCTATTTTGGGGAGTATTCTATCCACAATTTTATTTTCAATAATTAGAATTGATAATTCTATTTTAAAAATTCTATTTGCGGTAACTTTACTAATTGCAGGATTTAATATGATTTATAAAATTATTAAGGCGAAAAATGAAACCGAGATTCAAGAGGTTAATCATATCGATTTTTCCTTGAACAATCGCGAGGATAAAGTAAGTTTTAAAAAAGCTATTCCGTTATTCATTCTTGCAGGATTTACTGCAAATTTGCTGGGAATTGGTGGGGGTATAATAAACACCCCATCACTTCATATGGTTCTGAATTTCCCTATTCACAATTCTACAGCGATCTCAACATCTATAATATTTTTTACAGCCATTTACAATACAATTGTAAAGAGCTTGATAGGCCGTATTGATTACTTAATAGGGTTTTTGATTGCAATTGGTTCGATTTTAGGATCAATAATGGGAGCTAAAATATCAAAGAAGATGCCAAAAAAGTATCTACAGTCCTTTGTGTTAGCAGTTTTGATAGGTTTAGCAATTAGAATGTTTTTTTAGATGACAATCTTCTTATTTTTAATTTCAATTAATTCTGGTAGGGAATCTAATTTTATAAAGTAAAAGTAATTTAAAAAATTAGATTAATCCCGCCATATCCTTGCACCTTTCAGCAATCCCGATCAAATTTTTGATCTTATCACGATCTTCATACTCATGTGTGTCGATTATATCATTAGCCTTCTCGATTAACTTGTATTTCTTCAACCAAACATAGTATGATAATTTAGAATCGTGCTTTAAATATGCATCCATCACTTCATTAAAATATTGATATATTTCGTCAAAAAATGGTATTACTCGAGGAGATAGTCTAAATTGTTTCAGAATTTTGCCAATCTCTTCAACTTTTCCGCAAAAAATACGATAATCCATTGCTTCTAATGGAGTAAAATCACTATCTTCTGTAACATATACTCCTGTTCGAAGGTATGCTCGTATATGCATTACTAATATGAAGTAAAACTTTCTTAATTGATCAAAATCATAATCTAAATCATTATAAGCTTCACGTTTTATGTCTTCAAACATATCTGCAATTAAATAAAGAAGACGTTGAATTAATTTGCCTGTTGGTATCTTTTTATATCCAAAATTTTGCACCACAATTCTTTGGTTTGTTTCTTCTGTAATTTCAGTGTTTGGAAGTCCATTAACCCAATATCTTATCTGGTTTCTTAAGCTCTTATTAATTACTTTATCTGAAATAATAACTAAGTGTGTTTGTCCAGATAATATATTCTTTACAACTTCTTTAACCACATATGGATTAGATTCTAATATTAACTTATCGCTAGCTTTTTTCGAAGGAGTCAGTTCGGAAGTTATGCTTAAAGATCCATCACTATTCACATCCATAGCAACGGAAGATTCTTTATTTAATTTATAGTTTTCAGTCCATTTTTTAGGCAAACTCACCACAAGTGAGCCACCTAACTTTTGAATTTTTCTATAAAATCGTTCCATATTACAATAGAAGTTTATAAATTATATATACTTTCTTATTTTGTATATATACTTTATACAGAAAATATATATTACTTTTATAATTTAATAATAATAGGTGAAAATAGGTATGGCCTTCGTAAACAAAAAAATTGTTTTGAATAATAAAAAATTATCTCGGGCAATAATGGATGCTAAATTTAATAACAAGTACCATGAAAACTATGATTTGCTTCTTAAAAAGAAATACCTTATCCGAGATTACATTCAATATTCATTTTAATATTCTATTTAATTACACAACTCAGGTGTAAAAGAAAAATGGTATATAAAACAGCCAAGAGAAAAGTTAATAAACTCAAATTTATTGAACGAGCGCAGTATATCCCTAGAACTTACAAGTACTTAGAGAGTTTTTTCGAAAGTATGGATAAGGGATACATTTTATAGGATCAAATATTTAATTTTTTTTTTTTAATTTATTGAACCCATCTTTTATCTTCTTAATTAATAGTTTTCTTCATAGAATAGAATTTAAAATCCTAAATTTTTTTACTTTATTAATTATTATTTCATTATATTACATCTTCAGTGATTCTTTCTATGAGTAATGGATTTAGATTATTAAGAATTGAATACCTATTTAGCGTCCTAGTACCTTGTTTACTCAGTATTTATCTAAATAATTACGAGATCATTACTCACATATGGATATTGGCGGGATTTGCCTTTTATGCTATTACGGGGAATACTTTGAACGATGCTATAGATATGAAAGATCCAGACGAAAAAGAAACGCTCAAAAGAGTAGAAGGTTATGGTCGGAAAGAAATTCTAACAATTTCGTTAGCGAGTTTCTTAATAGGGACTGTATGTTTTATGAATAGCATTGTAATATATCCAATTTTAGGTATATATTTAGGAATTATTATTATTTTAGTTGTCATTTACTGCCTCTTCAAATCGCTTGTAATTATTAACCATATTTTTTTAGGAATATCACACATAGTATTACCTTGGTTGATGATTAAAATTAATGCTGGCGATTTAGCTCTGTTTTTTTTTCCTAATCTGACCTTATCTGAATTACTAATACTACTTTCTATCGCTTCAGTTGGTTATACGGGACAAATGTTACACGAGTTAATCGATGGAGATTCATTATCAAAATTATCTCCTAGATCATCTCAATTAGTGATATGGATAGCGTCCATAGCATCACTTGTAATTACTTTGTTTTCTTTAATAGTCACACAGAATATTATATTTCTACCTATAATCTTCTTTCCTTTTGGAATATTATACATTTTTAGGAAACCTCGAATAGATTTATTAGGGAGAACATCACTAAAAGATGTAGGAATTATATTAGGAAATCTAATTCTTGTTTACGCGATCATATTAATCATAGCACCATAAAAAAAACAAATGATAACTTATGGCTGATAATATTTCAAAAAGAATTACTCTGAGTGTAATCATGATAACCCTTGCAGGTCAGCTTGCCTGGGGAGTGGAAAACCAGTTTTTTAACGTGTTTATGTACAATATAATAGCGCCTATACCGATGTTCATTTCTATTATGGTAGCGGCAAGCGCTATTACTGCAACAATAACCAGTATAGTTATGGGGACATTAAGTGATATTAAAGGAAAAAGAAAGAGCTTTATGACTGTAGGTTTTGTATTTTGGACCATTACAACAGCAATTTTTCCACTTTCAGGACTTTTAGCACCATTTGATGTTATTTTAGCTGTAATATTAGCAATAGTATTCGATTGCGTCATGACTTTTTTTGGTTCTACTGCTTATGATGCTAATTTTAATGCTTATGTAACTGATATAACAACCCATAAAAATAGAGGTAGACTATTAAGTATCGTCCAAATTATGAGCTTACTATCCATATTAGTAAGTTATGCTATCTCAGGATTCATAATTGAAGAATTAGGCTATTATGCGTATTTTTTTATCATCGCATTTTTTGTAGGCATTATTGGCATTAGCGGAACCCTACTTACAAGAGATTCACCAGCTCTGAAACCATTAGAGACAAACTTTTATCGCCACTTAAAGAGCACATTCAAAATAATCAATGTTAAGAAAAATAAGGATTTTTTTTTAGTCTTATCTGGAGCGGCACTGTGGGGTTTAGCATTTAATATTTTCTTTCCTTTTGTTATGATTTATTTGCAGCATTATCTACAGTTGGATATAATAATTTCCTCGATTCTACTATTAATTTTGTTTATTGTTGCGATGATTTTTGCCTATCCAATGGGTATATTAATAGATAAAATCGGTAGGAAAAAGTTGGCTATAATATCAGTTGTTTCTGAATGTATTTTCTTATTATTATTTGCGCTTATGAATGAGTTAATTTTTATTATCATTACAGGGACACTATGGGTTTCATTTGTGACGACATTTACTATTTCTTCAAATACATGGATAAAGGACTTATACCCCAAAAATAAATATGGGCAATTTAGCGGGTACTTCATTCTTTTTACCGTTTTTTTTCCCATGATACCTGGTCCACTCATTGGAGGCTGGTTATCTCAGCAGTTTGGAATACAGGCGATAATTGATGGCCAACCGGGTTATATTCCTACCCCCATAATTTTCATAGTATCAGCTTTTATGATCTTATTAACAATCATACCACTATTATTTGCAAAAGAATCTAAAATTGAGAATAAGAAGGTGATTTAAAATATACATTCATATGTCTATTCATTTTCCTAAACCTGAAAAAGAAGCGCTTTTAATTGAGTCTATGCATCGATTTGGTAAAGCTATGAAAGGTAAAAAGGGATTAATTATGGCACATACTGCAAAAGACGAAGATAAAAACCGCCTTATCGGCTTAGCAATATGGGACTCAAAAGAAAATTGGTTAGCTGCAAGACCTACCATGATTGAGGCTGTAAAAAGTGATCCCTTTGAAGAATGGGAATTAAAACCTCCCGAAGTATACCATTTAACTAGAATTTAATTTTAAGTAATTTAAAGAGTGATAAGTTAATAAATAATTAGAGCTTATGAATCCTCTTTTCTTAAAAAAATCAAAATTTCAAACATCTCTCAATGAGAACTATTCTCAGTGCTTAATTTGTGAAAGAAAATGCAAGATTATGAAGGAAAAGTCAGGATTTTGTCATACTCGGGTGAATCTGGACGGTTGTATTCATTCAATTGTGTATGGATTAATCCCCTCTTTATCATACAATTTCATTGAAAAAAAACCATTATACCATTTTCATCCCGGAAGCATTGCTATAACATTAGGAACCTATGGTTGTAATTTTAGCTGTTTTTGGTGTCAAAATCACCATATCTCACAACCTTCTAAGCAGATTATTGATTTAGTTAAAAGATCAACAGAATATATCCCTCCAAAAAAAATAATAGAACTTGCGAAGATTAATAAATGTCAGGGAACATCTATTTCGTTTAATGAGCCCACGCTGTTGTTTGAGTATTCTTTGGATTTGTTTAAACTAGCAAAAAACGAGGGATTATATAATACTTATGTCACAAATGGATATATGACGGAAGATGTGTTGAGAGAACTGGCAAAAAGTGGATTAAATGCCATGAATATCGATATCAAAGGTGATAGTAAGATGGTTAAGAGATATTGTAAAGCGGACATAGAAAATGTATGGAATACTGCTACACTAGCAAAGAATTTAGGCATTCACATAGAATTAACAACACTTCTAATTGAAGGTTTAAACTCGAATGACGAAATTATTAAATCAATTTCGAAAAGAATCATTGATGATCTCGGAATTAAAACTCCGTTTCATATATCTCGTTTTTTTCCTCATTATAGATCTCATGAATACGACATTACTAAACCTACTCCAATAGGATCTTTATATAAAGCCTATAACGCTGCTAAAAAAATTGGTTTAGAGTTTGTTTATCTGGGAAATCTAGCTCATTCAAACTATGAAAACACATATTGTCCTAAATGCTCATCTTTAGTTATTGAAAGACCTATTTATGGAGTCACGAAAACTAAGTTAAAATTAGACGGTACTTGCGTACATTGTGGATATCCTATCATAACAAAGTCATAACTTAAATATCGACAATTTACTTT
Organism: Promethearchaeota archaeon; assembly: GCA_013375495.1. The sequence goes on along the minus strand of JABXKC010000002.1, from coordinate 167,486 downwards.
TTCATTATTGTCTGGGTTTATATATAGATTTTAAAATGTTAAAGTTAGACCCTCCAAAAGTAATAAGAGGAAAAATCAATAAATAATTTTTTTAGAAATAAATTTTCAACCAACTTACTGTTTCATTAATAAATTTTTTTAAGTGTTTTTCTTCAAAATCGTGAGTTGCGCCTTGAACTTCTACGAACTTATGATTGTCATCTTGAGGCATCCAACTAAAAGCTTTCTTATTTAATTCTAAAGGAACTTGTTCGTCCGCAGTGCCTTGGACTACAAGAGTTGGAGTAACATGTTTCTTCAAAGCTGGTCTTATTCGAAAATTAGCCACATCCATGACAAAACTCATATCAATAATAATAGGATCGCCTTCTCCGGATGTCGGAATTTCTACGGGTCCTTTATTTATATCTTTAAACCAATCAACTTGGTCCGATGTTGAGTGAAGTAATAAAGGGGGAGCCCACAATACATAAGTTACAATTCCGGGTAAATTTGCTTTTAATGTCGTAAGTCCACCAAACGAGAGCCCTAATACCGCAATTCTTGAATATCCTTGATTTTTAACCCAATCAAAGACATTTTCCAGATCTGTGGCTTGTTTAGATAAATTAACCGGCTCTCTTTTATTTTCTCCAGAACCAGAAAAATCAAAAATAAGTGCATCATAACCTTCTTTATTTAGTGCTTTAGCCGTATCTGGAAAGCGCCCCCACTCATATTTATCACCTGTAAACCCGTGACACATTATTAGAATAGGGGGTCTGTCTGAAGGGTTTTCTTCTGAAGCATAGTATAAGACGCCATGGAGATCGCTCCTTTCAGCATTAGGGATTAAAAATCTTTTCTCTTTCATAAGGCATTACTCAAAATTTTAGTATTACATGTATGAAGGTAAACGTAAAATGAATTTAAAATTTTATTAGAAAAAATCTTAAATAATACTGAAACCTTGTTAATTTAATTATTAAACACGAATTATGTGATAAGAATGACAGAACAATATGCTAATGTTAATGGAGTTAAACTCTGTTATGAAGTTTTTGGAGAAGGATATCCTTTGTTTTTAATTCATGGATTTGGTGGTAAAAAAGAATCGTGGGTAGCCCAAATACCCGATTTATCTAAGCATTTTAAAGTTATTACCTTAGATAATCGTGGAGCAGGAAAATCGGATAGACCTGAAGCAAAATACACTATGGAGATATTTGCAGACGATATAAATGCTCTTATGGAACATTTAGGGATTGAAAAAGCAAATATCGCGGGTGTGAGTCTTGGAGGAATGATTGTACAAAATTTTATTCTTAAATACCCAGAAAGGGTAAATAAACTCATATTAATTAATACAAATTATGGCTTCCCCGACGAAAGTGGACCAGAAGTCTATAAAAATATGCGATTAAGCGAACTAGAAATGAAAAAAGTTGATCCCGCAAAAGCCTGGTGGGATGGAGCTCGTACTGGTTTCTATTTAAAATTTAGGAAAGAATTGGAGGCAAATCCTTCTAAAAAGTGGTATGGTTTATGGTCTGCTGAAGAAATGATAGAAATGAGTACTATTGACCCTCCAACCGAAAAAGACATCAATATGCAAGCTGAAGCGTTAAAAACCCACAATACTTTTGAGAGATTAAGCATGATAAAAAGTCCAACACTAATACTTGCTGCTTCTCACGATAGGTTAATGTCAAAATCAACAATGGAACAGATTCATGAAAAAATTCCCAATAGCACTCTTGTATTTATTGATAAAGCAGGCCATAGCAGCCCTCTCGAGAAGGCTCCAGAAGTCAATCAAAAAGTAATAGATTTTTTAAAAGATTAAATCAAAATCTTTTTTTCTTATTTTTCCATCGAATGATTTATTAAATTAACTGCGAGATCATATTTCTTCTTCTCAATCTTTTGAAAAGACATAACCATTGCTGGTAGGGCTATTAAAGCTACAATTATGCCTAACCAATAAGGTGGAAGTGTATCAAGTATAAATGCTCCGGCTAAAGGTCCGATGATTTGAGCAATACTATCTAACGCAGAAGAGAAACCATTTATTTTACCCTGCTCTTTTGGCGAAGCTGTTTGACTAATTTTACTGTTCATAGGTCCACGGGTTAAGGAAGCAGCAAAACTAATAAACAAGAATATAAAACTAACCATTACCGCATCTGTTGAGAATCCTATTATAAAAAAGCTTACAAAAAACATTACCAAACCTAACCTTATAGCATTACTCTCTCCAAGTTTCTTTATAGTTGGTTTAAACAAAGTGAACCTTATACCTGTTCTAAATATTCCGGATATCATAAATACGAACGATACCTCAAGTGGATTGAGGTGCAATACACTCACACTGAAAAAAGATATGGAAGACATAACGATGGTAAAAGATATCGTATGAAATCCCCAAAGAAGTAACATGAAAAGAGCGTTTTTATTCTGTCTAACTTTCACGATAATTTCAGTCTTACTTTGTTGATTGTGAAGTCTTTTTTCCTTAGGCCATGTTTCTTCCAGCATAGACAGAGTAACAATAATTGTTATTACGGTCAAACCGGCTGCAAACAAGCCCGGACCTAAAAGGCCAAATAAAGTAAAGAGAAACCCCCCAATTGCAGGTCCAATTAGAGAAGCCAAAACATGTGCTATACCAACATTAGCCATTTGAATACCTCTATCTTTTGGCGGAACTTTATCGCTTATAATTGCCTTGGCTATCGGAAAGTTTCCTCCAAACATCCCGTCAATCATTCTTGCAATGATTAACATCCATAAAGTGTTTGAAAACGCAGTTAATATGAAAGCTAAACATGTACCAAACTGAGAAATGAGCAAAAGTGGTTTTCTTCCGTATTTATCGCTGAGCTTTGATAAAATGGGACCGAAAACAAAACCAAACATAGCATTAACAGAAAATACAAGCCCTATTACTGTTTGGGACGTATTGAAGACATCGCTAAAATAACCTACCATAGGAAAAAGAATAGTGAAACCTAGAACATCTATAAAAATAGCAATCCATAATGGCGCTAGCATTCTATATTTGAACAATTTTTTGTTGTTGTTTTCAGACATAAACCAAAATCACAGTTTAACTTTCATGAAGAATAAGATAAGATTACGTTAATATTCCCAAAACTTAACGAATAAAATTGGTAATAGCTATTAAACTATACTAAAAAACAAAAAGAGCTTTACTACTTCAGTCACAAATTATCTATTCCAATAATTTTATATGGAGATATTAGATGATTTATTTAGAAAAAAAAGTTAATCTTTTATTAATCAAACCTAAAAAGAGACCGAAAATATAAAATTCATTAGAGTTGTCTTATTTTTAAGGTAAAAAAATGAATCGTAATTAATGATGGCTGAAACTTACGAGAACTTTATGCTCTATGGATTGGAAAGCACCGGCGAAAAAGTGAAACTAGAGGTTTCTGAAGAGGAATTTCGTGCTAATAACGGTCAAAATATATTAAATCCACACCAAGTATTAGTGATAGTGAAGGAAGACTTAAGGAGGATATACATCTGGAAAGGTGTGAATTCACACGTTAGGAAAAAGTTCATTGCGTCTCGTATCGCTGCAGAATTACAAAACGACCTAGTAGTTAATGGACATTTCCATCGATGTAAGATTATATCCGTTGATCAAGGGGATGAACCTCTCGAATTTATGAGGGCTTTTGGATTGAAGGCAGTTGAGGTTCCAAAGATATTAGAAATAGACTCAGTAGAGTACAAGGATATACATGCGACTACTATTAAAGAAGTTGCTGAAATTAGCTATAAAGAAATTCATCAATGGACTGGTCCCCCACCTACCCTAAATGGAGCAATAAAATCTCCAGTTATTAAAAGAAAAGTGGAAGAGGAAATTTCACCCAGAGCTATAGAACAACCTACACCACCTAAGATTGAGAATGAGTATCTGATAGAGAAAATCGTGAATAACGAAGTCCCCACTGATTTCAAAAGACAAAATTTGATTTTAGGAAACTTCCAAATATACGGAGCAGCAATCAAAAAGGCGAAAGTTTTCGGAGAAGAAGTAGAGGAGGTTGAATGGGAACTAGTGAATTCAGTACCAGAGGGTCCAATTGAACTTACTGATCGGACGATAAGGCTTTATACTAATGGCAAATCGGGAACGATTGAAGGAATCGAAATACTCCAAAGATTAGAAGCTCCCAAAATTGTGGAAAAAGTCGCCGAAAACCAGGATAAAGTTGATTACACTTCTTGGACGGTAAGCAATTTAAAACTATATTGTAAAGAGAAAAACATTCATGTTCCATCTTCTTATAGGAAAGCGCAAATTATAAACCTCATACTGAACGGCCCCCCTCAAAAAAGTGCTGAACAATGGGTTGACTATAACAAATGGACTGTAACACAACTAAAAGACTATTGTAAGGAAAACAATATTAATGTGCTCTCTTCTCATAGAAAAGCAGACTTAGTGAAACTTGTAAAAGAACATATAAAATAAAAAATAGATAAAATTTTATGAACTAAATATGTACTTTGTTCAATTCTTCGATATTCTCATCTAATTGATCTAAATACATCTTTCTTTTTCCTGGTAGAACTTTTTGTATTAAAACTTTTGCTTTCTCGTAGCAAGTAATAGCTTTATCTTCCATTCCAAGTGCTTTATAACATTTCGAAAGTTTTAAGAAAGTATGAAATGCAAACCATCCAGTTGGGTTCATCTCTAATGCTTGATGAAATTTTTCTATAGCTGCTTCGTACTTCTCTGCAAACATCAGAATTTCACCATAACTATCGAATAGATTCGCGTCACGCGGTTCTATTTCAATTGCTCTTTCAATTACCTCCAAAGCTTCGTCGAATTTTCCTAAACCACCCAGAAATACAGATAGGTTGTTTAACATAACTATCGCTTCGGGGTAAACTTTGATGCCTTCTCTAAGAAGTTTAACTCCTTCTTCTATTTCACCCAACGCATAATAAGAGAACGACTTCATATGGCGAATTTCTTTATCATTTTGAGGAAATTTCTCAAATAATTCATCGTAGAGCGCTAATACTTCGTCTTGCTTATCGTTATAAGTTAAGTATATGTGAGTTTTTGTGCTATAAATATCGAAGTGCTCCGGACTTAATTCAATTGCTTTATCGATTGCTTTTATTGCTTCGTCAAAACCATCTGTTTCGTTTAATATATAACTTTCCAGTTGATAATACCTGGACAACTTCTTCTCACTTTGCTCCATTGATTTTGCTTTCTGAAATTCTTTCTTAAAGAGTTCTTTATTGATTTTACTCTTATCAAAATTGTAGACTATGTTGAATCCGTGAACTAATCCCGTAATAATATGAGAAAGGGGATGATTTGGATAGTGGAATTTAACCTTATTGACAATATCTAAAGCTTTTTCAAATTTTCCCCTTGCTACATATGAAAATGATAAAATTAAATACGCAGCAGTGTCAACTCTCGGATTGCCTTTAAGCAAATTGAACTCAACGGTCTGTTTAATCCAGTCTTTTGCTTCCTTATACTTATGGTTAACCGTGTATAATATAGCTTTCATTATTGAGAGTTCTGAATCGTCAGGATTCGAATCTATAAGTGAATTGATCAATTTAAAAGGTTCGTCATAAATTTTTGTACAGCAATCCGTCATACCCACTAGAAATTTAGTACGATTTAACGCAAAATTATCTGGATAATCTTGGAATATTTTATCGATGAGTTCTTGGGCTTTATCGTGATCGTAGTTGATGAGAACTTGCGTTTTTTGGGAGATTAACAAGATATTAAATGACATGTTCAAACCTAAATCAACAACACTCAACGCATCCTTAAATCTTCCCATCAAGAAATATGTTATAGATTGAAAAAGATATCCTACATATTCGTTGGGATATTTCTCTATGATTTCATTAGTTAATTCTAACGATTCTTCTAATTCTCCGTTATATGTTAAAGTCAAATCCTTAAGGATCATCAGTTCAACATCGTTTAAATTCTTAAGATTATCCTTAAGCAGATCGTTTACTTTCGATAGATGCCCTTTCGCTAACTTTTTCTCCATCATTCCTAAAAATTCAGTATTCTTGGAAAAATACGCTTTTTTAAACTCAACCATACGGATAAAATCAATTTTCGAGAAATATATTATGTCCAATGTATCAAATATTCTATTGTGCAAAAAATAATAAGATTCGTTGTCTACAGGTTTGTTTACCGTACTCGCAGTCTCCGATGTTCCAAAACTCTGAATTACTTCGAAGACATTTTGAAACGCTATACCCTTTATTTTATCAGTGTGATTGATTAAATTCTTCTCCGTTTCAAATTTATATGCAAGATGTTCAATATACTCAACTAGAAATTTCCTGAGCGATGGTTTTAAATCTTCGTGGAATAGATCACTACAGATATCTTTAATAACATCGTCTAATAGTTGGTTAATATCTGGAGGACTGTTTTGGGCTCCCTCTTGTTTTTGAAATTTGCTCAAATATGTGAATTTCCTGATGTAGTCCTCGATAATAACGCTTAAAATTCTTTCTAATCTTTCTTCTGCCTGAACGTAATATGTAATTTTGTCGTCTACTTTTAATTCAAAGAATTTAATAGCGTAATTCTTCTCTTCCACGATTTTGTCAATAAAAAATTCCAATGTTGTTAGCTTTATATCGTAATCTAACGCAAAATTCTTAGCTGTAATATAATCGGGATAATTATCAGGGTGGTTTATAGACAGAAATAGTAAAATTTTGTCAAAATCTAACTCATCTGATAAAGTTGACTCAAACTTAGTATAATCTAACCTTAAAATCATATTCAAGAATCGATATCTAATCTCGTCATCATCTATTTTATATTCATCAAAAAACATGCTAACCTTATCTGTGATAACACAAACTCTTTTACATTCTTCGTCCAATATCGATTGGCGATCTAAATCGTAGCTCTTTAGCATTTTGAAATATTCTGTCTCTCCATCCCGGGTAATTCTATACTCACGATTTTCTTTCTCAGCAAAGTCTTTATCTAACAAAATATTCAAATTCTTCGATAACGATGATTGATTGATTGAAAGAGGGGGTTCAAGAAAATCTGACCACTTGCAATAAGCATTATTGTAAAGCATCCAGAGGATCCAATGATCGTATTCCCTTGTTCTTGTAATTACTTCAGGGGGATAGTTCAATGAACTCTCCAAGGAATCTTTAATCTGTAGCTCAGTATATTGCTTACGACCTTCAGAAGTTATCCTATATTCTCCTTTCTTTTCCTGCTCAATATATCCATTACGCTTCAAAATATTTAGGTATTTTGATAACGTAGCAGGACTTATGTTTACAGGTTTTGATTTAAACTCAGACCATGTACAGTGATCGTTGTTATAGAGCATCCAGAGTATAATATATTCAAAATCTTTATTGATTTTCATAGGTGTAATTATCCCTTCCGGAGGGTATTTTGTTATACTCATACTTTTATTATGGTTCCATAGATATTTAAGGTTTGCGATTCGCATCAAAGTTCGAAGTTCGTTCGAACTTCGCAAACTTAAACTATAAAAGAACATCTGAACTTATTAAAATTAGAAAAAAAAAAGAAAACTAAAAAAATAGAAAAAAGGATGTGATGAAAAAAATGGCCCAATGCGAGGAAAAAAGTGCCAGCATCGATTGCAAGATCCATTTCCAGCTCCAAGCACCTGAGGTGTTGAAGCCTCAGGTGCTGGTCACGGAGGTTGCGCGGGAAGAAGAGGAATCACGCTCGTTTAAAAAGAAACTCATGAAAATGTTCAGTAAAGTTAATTTAAACGCGAAAATTACCGAGGAGGTTAAATACATCAACGATGTGAAAGCGCGTAATGACACAAAAATGATGGGGTATAGAACTGGCCTCATGAATATTTAACTTACAAGTTTTTAAAAATTAAAAAAAACCATCAGGAATAAAAAAATAACCAGGAACAAAAAAATAAAAGAAAAGAGGTATAGCAAAATGCGAGGAAATGAAAAGAAAGATATACGAATAGTTGAAGGATTTAATCCGGCAATCTTAGTTTTTAAATATTAATCAAGTTTTTTTAAATTTTATTTATTAATTTTAGTAGAAGTATCAAAAAAACCAAAAAAAAGAAGAGATAAAAAAATGGACGAATATAAGAAAAGAAGGATCATAATTCAGAACACGGGCAATATATTTGACCGATTAAATTTTTAGTATTTTTTTAATGCTTTTCTTAAATTACGATTTAATTGTTAAAATTTTACTGAAAAATCTTACTATTTTTTCGCTAAAATTCTGCCCTTAAAAAAGCTTTTTGAAGAACTAGATTAGAAATGAGTATAAATTTTAACACTCTCTATAAAGTCACTATGAGATTTAAAAAGCTTTTAATATATAATTAGATCACTACCTACTAAAGGTGTATAATAATACCTATCACACCGTTACATTATCCTGTCGCATGGGGGCTTTCAAAACTTGACAAGAGATTGAGTCTACCGGGTTTAATCGTTGGTTCATTTATGCCTGATATTGAAGTGCCAATTTTATTCCTTTTTTTTGAAATAGGTATTGATAACCATTTCATATTGCACAGTTTGGTTGGTGTTCTCACTATAGGAACTCTACTCTCAATTTTAGCTACTGTTCTTTTATATCCTATTTTCGCTTCGTTAATTTTTCGGGTCGATAAGAACAAAGTAAAAGAAGCGTGTAAACTAACTCCTATTCTTGTGTTTTCCTGTATGCTTGGAAATGTTTTCCACATCCTATTGGACCTTCCAATGCATCCCTATAGTTTTATTCTGTGGCCCTTTGTAGATCCAAATAACATTGTTGGGTTCTTAGTTCTTGCGTTCGCTCCAGAAGGAGATTTAACTTTGGGATTTTTATTTGCTAGAATTCTTAACAATATCATAATGGGTTCACTTATGCTCGCTATTGTAATAAAAAGTAGGAAAAATCTGTGGGAGCAGATTATAGTAGGAAAATAAACTTATAATTCAATATTTGCTAAAAATTTTAAAAAAAAAAGAATTAAGTGTAATTTTTTTACGAATTAATCTTCAGGTGGTTTTAGTCCTATTATACCCATCGCTTCTACTGAAGACAAAAATGTCTTTATACTATATTTATACCCCGGAATTTCGGTGAACATTAACATCGACTCGTTCATTCGGATAAGAGCTGCTTTTTCTTTTCCATCTTTTACTTCCCAAACTCCAAGTGAGATCATTCCTCTACTCGAAGGCCTTATAGCTACAAAGATCCGTTTACTGATGCTTCTATCTGGAGGGAATTTTTTAGTGACCTCAAGCCATTTTTTTCCAGATTCTGCTGCTTTATCGTGTGGAACTATGGATTCAATAACAATGTATACCAAATTTTTTACCTCTTCTAATTTTTTTACGAATTTAAAATTGGAAGGAATCTCAGGATGAAATTGGATTTCCTTCGTGATTAAAGAAGAGGATAGGATTATATTTATAGTTTACATATTTGTATAAAGTAGAGACACGAATACATACCAATTTCTCAGAACAAAAAAGTAAAAAAAAAAAATATAGTTATTAGAATAACGGTTTTAATTTATCTTCCTGCTGTAAAAATGTTAGTAAAAAAAGAGCTAAGAGAATTATCGACATGATAATCATTAATACTGCCATTACTGAATCAAAAGCAGCGAAACTTACAATGGTGGTAACCATGCCAGCAACTAGCCATACCATTTCCGCAATTACTACAATTCTAACTTGTTTCCATTCTTTTGCAAAAATTCCACAAAGAGAGCTAACCACTAATGCGGCAAATAGAGCTCCTATGGTTAAGCTCATAGCGTGAGTATCTAATGTGCGCTCAATTCCAAGAATTGGACTGGTAATATCAGGAATCCAGAATAGAATTGTAAAAACAAGACCAATTATAAAATGGATTATAAAGGTCAATTTTGTAAATTTTAGAATTTCTTCACCCATCTTTCAATCACTTTTATATTAGATTTTATTGTTTTGTTTTTTTATTATTTTTTGTTTTTAATTTTTATTCTCAAGTTATCCGAAATAAATTCTGGGTGTAATACAACATTTTTATTATAGTTATATATCTTTCTAATTTAAATTGCTGAGATTTTAATAAAAATTTATATCTAATATATTCATCTGAGTTCTATTTAGAGTTCTTTTCTAAATTTTTCATAAATCATAAGGTCTTTATCCTGAATATTATTTAACTCCTCTTTAAACATTATTTTAAACTTATTCGCCAATAAATTTAGCTCCTTCGTAATGGAAGCTTTTGGTTTATTAATCGGGGCAATTCCAATAAATAGAAGCTGATTACGAGAATTGAAAGAAATTCTTGTCCTTTTTCCATTGATATCGACCACTTCATCCCCAATTGATTCGCGAAAGAAAATAGTAATCGCTTCTAACAATCCGGCGAAGAGGGCATCATTTTTAATATTACCTGAATTAGTACTATGAGAAAAAAGAATTATTCCCCCCTCTTCTACAATTAAAAAATCATCTAAATACTTCACAGCCTATTACATCATCATTAAAGAAATATTTAAATATTTGACATATCTAGATATTGTAATATTTTCTCTCAATGAAAATTAGTTTATAAAAAAAGTGAAAAAGAAGAAATCTGAGTAATAAAAAAAATAGGGAGAGGGTTAAACTCACCATGTTAAATTGAGGGCTAAGCGCCTTATTTCTCATCTCACCTCTCAATTTCAAAACATCTATCGTCTGTCACTCAACATAAACCTGATTCACTCTAATACTTGTCAAAATTTATAGACCTAAATTTTTATAAACAACTCCTGCTTTTTGGTAAATTATTAATTTAAATTACCAAATTAGAGAATCAACATTGAACGAGATTTTAAACGATTATACCGCTGTAGAAGAGATGACTGTTCGATGGGGGGATATGGATGCTCGGGGGCATGTGAATAATACATTATATCTTAGATATTTTGAGAGTTCTCGCATTGCTTTATTCAGAGTATTGAATTTATATGAAGAACCCACAGAAGTTAGAGTAGGCCCAATATTATCGTTTCAAAGCTGTCATTATAAAGCTCCTTTGACCTATCCAGACACAATTTATGTGGGAGCAAAAATAGATGCGATAGAGGAATCAAGAATTATTATTAAACATTCTATAGTAAGTAAAAAACTAAACAGAATAGTTGCTGAGGGAGAGGCTCATTTAGTCTGGTATGATTACGAGAACCAAAATAGAACAAGTATCTCAGATAAATTGAAACAGAAACTTTTAAAATATAAAAAATAGTACAATTCGCCTAAGACATTATGAAAAACTATACCCACTTAATCTAATTCATCTGTCCGCTTAGTTGGTTTAATTTTAGCTTTCATTCTTTTATCTTTCCTACCTAGAGCATCTTTTTCATTTTTGATGATTCTGAATATATTTAGTTTCTTCTCACTGATTTCGAGAGCCTTATCTATTTCTTCTTCTAGTTCTTCATTCGAATACTCTTTTTCATTCATATGAACTAATATTATAAACAATATTCATAAATAATAAAATAAATTATTATAGGCGCGAAAAATCCTACTAAAAGTCCTATCCCAAACGCTTGAGGTGAAAAAGAGACAAAAAATACTGCTATAAAACCTCCACTTGCGCCACATATTACTGCAACGATAAGAACAGTTATTAAATTCCCTTTCCAGTCCATTCTTGGAGTTAATCGCTGGATTCTGTGTCGTTGAGCCCGTTCCATGCTTTCCACTTCCGCATCGCTATAATACTCCTCGTAAGTTCCATTATCTTCTTCCTCCTTAGTCTCTTTTAGTTCACTCATGACCTTTCACTTCCAATAATACGATATCCACTGATAAAAAGATCATTAATAATTTAACTCATTTTTTTCTGTGTAATTTTCGCTATTAAATCTACACCATTTTTTGGAGGTATAATCTTCTCTTCTTTGTCCCGGAGCTGTATTGCTTCTGAAGGACATTTGGACACACATACTCCACATCCAATACACTGTTCTTTATTTATGTGGGAGATTTCATTCACAATTATGGCGTCCATAGGACAGACTTCTTCACATGTACGACATCCAGTACATTCTTCCTCGTTTACTTCTGAAAAATAATTAGTTGCAAATAATTGAGCTGGCTTTTCAAGTAATTTTGCATGAGAAAGAATGCCACAACAACAACCACAGCACAGACAAAATCCTCCTGCATCTTTAGTATTTCCTGGTTGAATCACTAATCCTATTTCTTCAGCTTTTTGTAGTATCTCAAATGCTTCTGATTTGCTTATTTTTCGAGCATCTCCATGATCGAGATAAGTTTGACTATTCACCATGCATCTTTCAATCATATCGTGTTTGCAATTTTTTCCAAGGAGTTCTCTCGATTGAACACAAACACACGGTGCGACCGCGTAGGGGCCTACAACATTCTCGAGGATTTCTCGTGCGTTGTCATAGCTCATTATTTCATTTTCGTGAGTGATAGCAGCATTAATAGGAACCGTTCTCATCTGAGGAATTCCCGTCTTTTCGCCTAAAAACTCCTTCATAAAATGTAAAGCGTATTCTTCAGAAGCTTCCGCCATATCTTTGGTAAGTCTATTGACATGAGTCTCAAAAAAGCCAATAGCGTATGGTAAATTCCCGTAAGATTTTTCATTTGTTTTAGGATTGATGTATTCATCTATGATTCTCTTTTGTACCATTAAGTCTAATTTCAATTTTATTTCTTCCAGAGGCATGCCAAGATTCTTGGTTCTTGAATAGATTCTCTTTAGGGATATAGGGTTATATTCTAAATATGTAGCAAGGAGAGCTTCATCTGGTTTAAAAAATGCTTTTAAAACTTTTATATCGGCACCAGATTCTGAAGCAGGGAATCCAATTGGCATACTATCTAGATGTAATTGCAAATTACGGTAAATTTGATCTTCTTGAGTCAAAAATTCTCACCTTTAACATTATTTACATTTAGCAAATTTAATTTACCTAGATAAATACTTAAATTTTTCGCGAATTTTTTTTTTTTTTTGAATTTTACTTGAGAAGTCAGAACAAGTTGTTATTAAAGAAGATATTGAAAAGTTAAATAAAAATAAAAAGAAATATTAATTCGTTTGAAAATCTAAACATATCTAAATGGTTATTTGATTTGGTGTCATTTTGTGGCTTTTTCTCTCCAGTAAATGCTTCGCAGCGTACCACCCGATAATGCCACCCATTACTCCTTGTATTATTGCGTATGGTATCAAGAAATAATCGTAAGTAAGAAAATTTGGCCTCATGAATATTTAAATTATATTTTTTTAAAATAAATAAAAAAATAACCAGCGACAAAAAAAAAAAAAAGACTTCCTAAAATTCTCTTTTTAAATTTCATTTATTATTTCATTTGGTCTATACACGCCAACCAAAGTGTTCTCAAAGAGATACACTTATATTATTACATACTTTATAGTTATTTTAATATATTCTTCAGTCATGTATTTAATTTTAATAATACATTTCAAGATGCTGAATTTAAAGAGAAGAAAAAAACTATGAAAGAGGTTTTATGTTTTATATATGATGGATTTGCTGATTTTGAAACCGTACTTACTTGTTCAGCCTTAAATGAAGCAACTAAATACAAGGTAACTTATATAGCATATGAAAAAACACCTGTTTGTAGTACTGGGGGATTAAAAATTACTCCAGATAAAATAGTTTCGGAGATCGATATCTTAAAAGATGTTGAAGGTCTAATAATACCTGGAGGAGGTACGAGAGTATTTAAACCAGAACTTGAAAATTTAATTAAACGATTAAATGAAGAAAAAAAATTATTAGCAGCAATTTGTGCGGGACCTGAATTTCTTGCCAAAACGGGTATTTTAAATGGTAAAAAATATACTACCACAGCAGAACCCCAATCATACGAAGAGAAAAATGAGCCAGATCCTTTTCCAAGAGACTCATATGTAGATTTAAGAGTGATTCAAGACGGAAATATAATCACTGCTAAAGGTACTGCATTCACGGACTTTGCTCTTAAAATTTGGGATTGGTATGATTTGTATGAAAACGAGAAAGAAAAAGACGATTTAAGAAAGGAGTTTACTCCAGAGTGAAAAAAACCTGATTAATGATAATGTAATCTTCTTTTTTTCTATTCATCATCTTTTTGTTTATTTGGATATTAATCCCCAAATTATATCTCACTGATTTCTTTCTTCTTCTTCACTGAGGGATCTTTGGGAACGTTCGCGTAGATAACTTGTAAAACTTTTACTTTGAATTAATATTAAGACAATAATCGCCAGTGAACCTAAAATTATAATAAAAACCGGACCTATATGATCAAAAAACAGTTCATTAGGAGATTTCAGTTCTTTTGGACAAAAAAAATCCAAGAAACCACAATCCTTATAAGGAGAGATATTAATGATGCTAATGACTCCCAAAACGATTAAAAAAACACCTCCAAAACCTAAGGTAGCAAATTTCTTTAAATTTTCCTTTTTCCTGTTTAGACTCATGGTTTTTTAATATCCTTTTAATTATTATTGAAATTGTTTATGAATATTTAAATAATCTGCTGAGATTTACTATTAAATACTTAATTTTACCGGTAGTTAGCAAGAATTCTGAAAAAGACAAAATAATTTATAAATTTGATATTTTTGGAAAGGTTTTTTATTAACTTCTTTTATTGTTTATACGTTAAAAAGGGGTATGATATAATGAAAATAGAGAAGAGAAATATTTTTGCTTGTTTAATGCTATTTCTGATGATTTTTTCACTTTCAGCTCAAATTAATATGAACTACAATAATGATGCTGATCAAGAGAATTTGAAAGTTAGAACATCTGATTTAAGATTCTTATAGCAGTCTTGGGAATTTGATAAAACGAAAGTGTGGACAGGTCTTAAGGGCTTATGAAATGAAGCATGTTAACGAGTTAAAGAACTTTGACGGAGAAATCCAAGTTTTCAATGATTTTAAGGAAACAATTGAAGCAGGACTTGACTTGAATCTGGATAAAAAACCATTAGCGTAAAACAATTAAATAAATATAACACTCCTGAATCATTTAAAAACAAAAAAAAAGTAGTATTTTATTATTAGAATAGTGGTTTTATTTTATATTCCTGCTGTAAAAACGCAAGTAGAAAAAGAGTCAGAAAAAGAGTTACCAACAGCTTGGATCGAAAAAATTATTGTATTTTTTCAACCAATTACAAATCGTGTATTCTGAGTAATCTTCAGTAATTTCTTCCCCGATTTGAATATCTTGTTGAGCTACTGAGGAAAAGATAGATTCGTCTTCAGCCGGTCCAGAGTTAGGATTAATAGAATGGTTGACATATCTAGAATTATCCAAACAGAAAACTAAAGCGTCGAGATCACGTTCGTAATATGAATATATGAGCAATATATTCATAAAATTTTCCATTTGCGGCGATTTAATCGAGGAATCAAGCGTAAGGAATTGATCTTTTGTGATGACCATCACATCTTCCTCACGAGCATGCCACCAAACCGTTCCTTTAGGAATTATTTTTTTTGCAAACAATCCCAATCCATGAATTTTACTTTGTCCTAATACGGTAAATTCTTCAATAGGATTAATTGAAGTCGGATTATAGGGCACTATTTTGTCGGTCATTAATTACTGTTAATTTAAAAAGTTATAAATAATTTATATGTTAAAGTTATAATAGTTCCTTCTATATTCATAACTTTTATATAATCTATTTCGGTAGACTAGATTGAATAACGGTTTATGGGGGAAATGAAAATGGATTTCTTTAAAATTTATACAATTTTTCTTACAATCGTAGGGATGGCCGTGCTTTTTGCGCTAGGCTACGTACTAGTAAGTTTTGGAAGTCTGTTTTTCTAGCTCTGGTTTAAATTTTTTATTTAAATCTTAACTTTTTTCTTGGATTATCCGATCACCAAGTTTATAATAGTTATAATCGCCCCCTGTGGCCCAAAGGATCGGATGAACTTTCCTCCAATCAAGTTTACCCTCAGTTAAGTATTGTGGATCAGCATACGATTTTACAACCCGACCTATTATTCCTTCGTTGGGGTTGTAGTCAAGGATTTCTGATACTTCGCACTCAATATTGATGGGGCATTGAGAAATCATTGGAGCAGTTTTGAGCTCTCCGTAGAAGTTATCAAAAAGAGCGCTCTTATCGATATCTCGCCCGGATTTCGTTCCACATAATTCTGTTTCTTTAATTAAGTTTTCGGAGGGGATATTAACGCTAAATGTCATGTTATCGTGAATTCCTTTTCTCGAGTAACGCGCATTATACAAGCTGAAAAAAATGTGTTTCCCAAAATTGAATGGACACATATATCCAATTACGAGGTAATTTGGTTTATCGTTAACTTGAGTCCCCACTAAAACAACGGGTAAAGGACTTAATAAATTTCCTTGAACTTCTTGCTTAGTCATTTTATTTGCGGCCATGTTCAATCGTTTTGCAATTTAAAGAATTATTGATTCATAAAAGGGATGTAAACTTATATTATTGATCAACTATAATTCAGGTAAAAAAAAAAAATTAATTTAATTTTTAGCTAAACACACCTTCTCTTTCCTGTTCCAAGAGATTACGAATTTTATCAAGAAAACTCCTCTTATAAAATTGTAGTTTTGATTCAGAAAAAGGCAACAAACTCCAATAATAGGCTAGAATCTCTTCAGGATGTAATCTGTGTTGGTTATTGTAAGGATCAATTTCTTCGCATAAGTCAAATAGTTTCTGGGGAGCGCTAATGAATTTCGGTCGATTGTTTTCGTATAAAGGCATACATTTTCCGTCTCTCATTTCAGATTCAAGAAATGTAAAACGGAACTACTCAAAAAAATAGCCACCTCTATAGGGGGCTTTTGAATAAAGAAATGGAACTGCTTTAATCGGTGCCCCGTTGACTTGAAATGGAACATAACAGTTCTTTCCAATTGTATCCGGATTTGATACATATAAGTGTTTATATTCATGGGGGACATCTAATTCAGGACAAGGATTAAACCCAAGTTTAACATACAAGTCATTTCTGAATTTAGGATTGTGAGTACTAATGACATGAAAAAGTTCGTGTGCGATAAGTTCTTTTAGTTCGTCGTATGGCCATTGAACCATTGATATAGGCACATAGATGCACTTATTTCTCGTGTAAGCGGCATCACATTCTTCTCGACCTGTAGTTTTTATAAGTTTAACATCGTCAGGCAAGTATTCTTTGTATGGTATGTAATTACTGTCCAATTCGTCGAAAATTTTATTCATAATAGTTTCTTCAGAATTTGTCCAATCGACGGTTTGTTGGGAAAGAAATTCTATTAAGATTTCTTTTGACACCTTTTCCGAGGTGTCTAAGCGAGATTGTAAATCAAACTCGCTAAAGTTAGAAATATAATCGTCTTTTGTGGCAATTATTGAGGATGCTGTTTGAGCATCAACAAGTTCAGCTTTCAAATACATTTCACCCTAGTAAAAAATGCAAATGGATTTAATGAAGGAAATTATTCAATGGTATTTAATAAATTAGAGAGTAAAAAATTAGTATTTTTGTTAGAAAAATCTTATAACGGGTAATTTGAAGAAAAAGAAGCTCCTTTTTTACCCTCAATTAAATCTTTTACATCTTGTTTAATGAGTCTAAAATCGTTTTCCCCTTCTACTTCTATATCGTAAATCTTTTTTAATTCTTTATTACTCGAATTTTGAACTTCGTTATTAAATAAGTGAATTGAATACGAGCATGGATTTTCGGATATTTCCATTAATATACATCTTATAGTGTTAAGTCCGCGATTAACGTTTGACTCATGTAATGTAATTTTATAGTTATCTTTGCAGTATTCTATCTCAATGTTGAAATCTTCTTTATATTCTTTTAACTCTGTTAAAAGGTTTGAGATATTATCTGGAATATCACTTATTGATTTAATACGATCAGCTTCATACATGTTAATTACGTATACTCTTATCCAATTCGAATATGAAAGAATTCCTATTTAAATACTCTTCTTCAGTACCCTATAAAAAATATGTCGGAAGAAAGAGATAACATTCTTTTAACTCCTTCTTACAACTCGCGCCCGATTCCATAATAAATAAAAAGTGCAGAAAGAATTACAATAAAACTTGTGACTATACTCCAAATGGAGCTAAATAAAGAATCTTGCCAAGTTATATAAAGAATCGTCCCATAGACTATAAAAAGCATTCCATAAATACCAATTATAAAGGTTATAAGTTTCCTCTTCAAAATTTTATCTTGAAATATTTTTATTAGGCGCCTTGAATACCATGTTGTTGGTAAGGCAATTAAAATCGTTAAAGTAATATACAATAAAGTTAAAAACCCCCAACTAAAGATTGGTCGCCACTGTTCGCTAAATGTAATTCCGTTGGGAGTAAAAAAAAGGATAAATATTATAAAACCATAAATTAGCGTGATAATTAATTGCTTTTTAATTGTAAAAACATCTCCTAACCTATGTATGCTGATCATGAAGGTAAGGATAAAAATCGGTGAAAAAAGCATTAGAAAGAATGTTAAAAAATAAATTACTAGCAATAATACCTCGTTTTCTGGTTGAAACGCCGCTAAAACTACATGCATAGCGTTAAAAATCAGCCCCGTAGCTGTAAGGAAGTAGAATATGCATAAAGTAAGTGTGGGGCGCTGTTGGTTGCGTCTTAATAATTTTATAGCAAGAAATAAAAACAAACCCGCCAAAATTAACTGTGGGATAAAAATAATTACTATTCTTACCATATCCGGTGATTGAAGTAGCACTTTTACGCCTCTATAATTCACGAATCACTTAATTAACTCTTCACTTTATAACTAAATGTAGTTGTTAAATCATTTAAATAAATATAATATTATGTGAATATAAATTAGTAGTTTTTACCAATTATAGATTATAATTTTAATTATTTTTAATCGAAAATTATTAATCTGAGGATTAGAGAAAAAACAGAAAATATAATTCTTTTTTGATAACCATAATATCCGTTAAACCAGAAAAAAGCATCTTATATTGAATATTCTAAAATTAGATGCGTTCTCTTATGTTCTAGACCATATTTTTTCGCCATTCTAATACTACGCTTTACATTTTTCTCTATTGGAGTTGAATTATAGCGTATATTATTATCCCAACCTTTTTTTGCTGAAAAAAGAGCCAATAGCCAACCTAAACCTTTCCCTTGATGTTCTTTTTCTAAAAGGATTATGAAAGCCTCACAAGAATCGTAAACATCACTTTTATTTTTTCTAAAAGGATTAGGAATGCTAAGAAAACAGCCTATTATATCGCCCGTGATTTTATACTTGACAAATACAATCAGAAAAAGACCGCCATAAGTTTTTGCAAATTCTACATAGTTCTCGTAAAGATGTTGAGTTCCAGGAGTTATAACGGAATCACGTGGGAGATTTGTGTTTAGTCTAAAAAATATTGGTTTAAAACTCAAGACTTCTTCCCAACTTTTAGGATGAAACATTTCATAGTTTTCAAGAGTGAAACTCTTTAGAATTTTCGAGTTTAATTTAATTACTGGGCCCTCTAAAGACAATTCTTTCGTTTTTAGAGTAAATCCTTTATGAAAAAACAATTCTTGATATATAGGGGGATTTATTGGTTTACCGATATATATACTTGCTTCACTTCCCTTCTCCATAAAACCCCAACCATAAATAAAGGTAGGAATATTTACAGGTCCAATTATTTTAGAAAATTTGTTAAGTTTCCCATATTCAATCAACTTATTCAAAAGAAAGCCTATTTTATTTTTATCGTGATTAAATACACCAAAAAATCCGAAGTATAGAATTTCTTCATTTTCATTAAATAATAATACATGTCCAGTAATATTACCTTCTTCCGTAAGTAGAATAGATTTAGCTTGGAATGTTTTAAGATCATGTGTGATATATTGATAAAATTCGGGCCAAAAGGGTAAGTTTGTACCAATATACAACCATTTCAAAATCTCATCAGTTCTCTCTTCAATTTTAATACTATAATTAGGATGGATTTGATTCAATTAAAATTACCCACGTTTATATTTTAATTCTATATTAAAATGATAGAAGTTTAATAAATTGATAAAGGTTATTTTTTCCTTAATTCCTTGAGATATTTTATGGATTCAAGAAATTCTTCAGTTTCTCGAATTAATTGAGTATTTTTATTTAATGGATTTTCATGATAAACAAAAAGTACTCGGTCTTCATACAAATTATCGTCTTTATTATACTTGAATGCCGGGATATAACCCATGGGTTTAAATCCTGCGTTATAAAAAAAAGTTTGATGAGTAGAATCATATGCAGATAAAAATACTTCCATATAACGCAGTTTAAATTCTTTAATTATTGATTTTATTTCCTCTAAAAGCACATATAGATCTTCTAAAGTCGAAACATTATAATCAACTTTTTCAACAATTTGGATATTTTTGTAGTGTAATAACTGAAAAAAGTTATCTGTACCCATTATTGAAATTGTAATCTGCTCATTTCCATACTTGTCTCTTTCAATTCTTCTTAAAATATGTTTTCTATTGTTTTCTATTATATTCGAATCTAACTCTGCTTCCAAGTTATTATTATTCCTTATCACTGGCAATCCTAAATCATATTTCTGAAAAGCGTAGAAATAACAGAAAATAGCTGGTGTGATTAATTGTGGCCTTTGAGAACTTCTACGATCACTTAGAATTTCCTGACTATAGGTAATAAATAGTATTTCTGATTCAGGTTGGTTAAAAAAGATATCTTTATTAGGAAGAAATCCGACAGGGCTTAATCCAGTTAGTTTTGCAATATATTGAACACTAGAAAAACTAGAACGGACTTCAGCAAACCAATAAAGTATTTGATTTTTAAACTGATGCATAGGAGCGACCAAACTACCGACTAATGCTGTTGAAATATCAGTTTTTTGTTGAAATTCTTTTCTTAAAGCAAATCCAAAAATATGTCCAATTTTATTTTCGAAATCAAGGCGAATTCCTACACAACCTACAATAATATCAGGTTTAATTGTAAAAACAATCCAATAATAATTAGGACTTCTTATCATATTCTGTATATCAGAGAAATTTTCCATGCGTTTATAAGGGTAGGTATTTTCATATACTTCTTTGAAAATTTTAGTGATTTCCTCTGCATCCTTTTCTGTAGCGAATTTTATAGATGGTATTATCTTACCCTTTCTAGTTGAAGCTTCGAAATCATGCCCTTTTTCTAAATTTATATCCCCTACCCAAGGATATGCGTTTAGCATATCCTCAATAGAGATAATATCTTTTCTAGATTGAATAACATTTCTAGAAAACATACTTAAATGGTCATCCATACGCTACTTATCATTATTTTATTTTATTATTAAATTTATGGAATATCTGGAAGATAATATACCATGACAATTTATAAAGGAAAAATTTTGTAGATGTGTTTAAAAGATAATTAAACAAAATTGTAGGTTTAATGAATTAACATCTCTTTCAGTAGTTCGAACTATGCGTGAACTTCACGATTCGAAACTATATATTGAATCTATCGTATCCATTATTAAATAAGCAGGTTTTAAGTTGTAAGAATAGAGAATTAAAGGTTATTTAAAAAATGGAAGAATTACCAACAAAAAAGTCGTTTAGGCATTACCTTTATTTTATGGTTGGACAGCAATTTTCGCTATTGGGTTCAGGAATTATCGGTTTTGTTATCACATGGTGGATTACGATTGAAACACAGAGCGTTCTTTATCTATCGTTGGCAACATTCTTAATCTTTCTGCCACAAGTAATTGTTACACCATTTGCGGGTGTTCTTTCTGATAGACTGAATCGCAAGACCATTATATTTACGGTAGATTCCTTACAAGCAGTTTTAACATTTGGTTTATTTCTATTATTCTTAACTGGTTTCACGCAGATTTGGATGATATTGATTATACACACCATGCGAAACATACTTTATGCATTTCAGGTTCCTACATTTCACGCGATCCTGCCCTCAATGGTTCCCAAAGATAAAATAAGCAGAGTAAACGGAGCGAATTTTTTGTTTTCTGGTGTAATTTTCATGGTTGGTCCGATTTTATCCGCTTTACTATTAGAAGTATTCCCAATCACATTCATCTTTCTAATTGATGGCGTAACTTTTCTAATTGCGGTGGTACCATTATTCTTGATAAAAGTTCCTTTCAATGCTAAAGAAACCAGAGCTGCTGAGAAAACATCTTTTATGAGGGAATTCAAAGATGGATTCGTTATTGTTAAGGCGATTCCAGGTCTAATAAGTATGATCGTTTTTGCGATGATTTTTAACTTCATATTCAGACCTTTCGGCGTGCTGTGGCCTTATTTTATTAATGTAATACACAATGGTTCTGCGTTTCATCTCGCATTTCTGTTTGGTTCAATTCAAGTGGGAAACATTGTTGGATCGATAATTACTTCAATAAAAAAAGAGTGGAAGAATAAAATTAAGGTAAATCTAGTAGGAGTAATGGTTTACTTCACGTTTTACTTGTTGATAGTTTTAGCACCTTATCAAAATTTCATTTTAATGATGATAGGCGGATTTCTCGGAGCGATTACCTTTCCGATTACGGTTTCTACTTACTTAACGATTTTGCAGACCGTTGTCCCATCCGATAAAATAGGGCGCGTTATGTCAATTGATCACACGATATCTATGGCAATTGCTCCTATTGGTGCGTTATTAGTTGGACCACTCGCTGGTTTAATGGGAGTTGTGAACCTATTACTCGCCAGTGCTATAATAGGGATTATAAATCCGATCATTTTATGGTTTTTCACTAAGATAAGATATCTAGATCGTCTGCAAGAATCAGAAGAAGAAGTTATGCCTAATCATGAGGTAGTAGAAATAGGAATAAAAGAAATTTAATTCTGTTTTTTTTTCAAATTTGTTGAGTATATCCTTTTCTGGTTTGTTTTCATTGAAATAAAAGTACCTTTCAACGAAATCGTAAATAATTTTTTATAAGAAATTAGCAATAATAATATTATGAACGACGAGAAAGGAGTAGATAAAGGAAATTCTGAATTTGAACAGAAAAAGGACAAAGTAGTAGAGCTTCCCATTTTGGATTTCTTTAAAATCAATTTTATAAGTTTTTTAGTTCCGCTCTACGCTTGTTTAGGGCTTTTTTTGTTATTCGAATATGGTTTTATCATAACTTTCTCAATTCCGCTTGCTATTCATTTTTTAATACTTCCTGCGTATCTATTATTTCTTTATTATATTTATCTTCTTTTGCTAATTGAGTTTACAGCGTTATGGGTGCGAAGATGGAATAAAAAATTTCCTCCGGTTGAAGGAGTTTTCAAACGAGTTTTAGACGTTAAGGATAGCGAAGAAGGAAAAATGATAAAATATTACCATAAACGAGGTTTTATAATTAAATTTCCGATGTGGTTAACCTCTAAATCGCCATTCCCATGGCTTGTGAATAGAGTTTTGAGAAGAATTGGTCATAATAAAATTGGAAAGAATGTTACTTATTGCGACGCTTACGTAGGTTTAGAATTTACCGAGCTTGGAGATAATGTGTTTTTCTATCCTACATCTGCATTATCAAGTCACGCGGTTAACACGATTTTTGGAAAGATTACCATGATGAAACTTAAAATGGGCAATAATACAACATTCTATCCCGGAATTATTATGGGTCCAAATGCCTTGACTACGGATAACAATGTTATTTTTCCAAATACAGTTCTACACAAAAATTGGAGAGGAAAACCGGATAAATACTATTACCAAGGAAGTCCAGGGCGTCCCATAGATGTAGATCATATTAAATAATCAATGGTCTACTCAATTTTAGTTTTTATGGAAATAATTATTTCTAGTGTTTAGTAGGTTTCGTTTACATTATTGTAAAATATATATATTATGAACACTTAATTTAAATTGATATTTATTCAAAATCGTAAGGGAGCATTATCCAATAAAATTAAGATATTATATACTTATTAATGCATCATCTTCCAATTTCAGAAGCTCGTTATTGCTTTGAGAAAGCAAGAGATCTTTGTAAAATTAATCAGTTCAACGAAGCATTATATTTTATTGATGAAGCTTTAAAATTATATCCGTTATACTTAAATGGACTGAACCAAAAAGGTGTTGTACTCTGTAAACTTGGAAAACCTAAAGAAGCAATTAATTTCTTTAATAGAGCGATAGAAATAAAATCGAATTATATAAGAGCGTGGAATAATAAGGGGTGCGCTTTTTTCAAGCTTGGTAAGTGTATGGAAGCTTTAGATTGTTTCAATTTTGTCCTAAATATCAAACCAGGGAATGATGTTAGCTGGAAGTATAAAGGTAGGGTACTCTCTAAACTAGGCAAATTTGATGAGGCACTAGATTGTTTTGATACGGTTTTAACTCTTAGAAATAAATATGCTAAAATTTGGGAAAAAAAAGCAATTAATTTATTGAATCATAATAAAACCAATAAAGCCAAATCATGCTTAGACACTGTAAAGAAGATTTTATGTAAAGATTTTGAAGTCATGCTTGATAAGAGTAATTTATTGCATGAGAGGGGAATGATTGAAGAATCAATTGATTGTATTAATTTAGCATTAAAATTAAAACCAAATGATATCAACCTTCTAAATAAAAAAGAAAAATGCTTAACAAGTTTGGAAAAACGAATATTTTAACCTCCTGAACCCAACGAGCTTGCTAAGGCTAAGTTTTATTTCCTACTATAAGGCTTTAGGTTTTGGGTATTTTTCGTGTTTTTGTAAGAACTCTCGATACGAATTTAACTTATCTAAAACAGTTCCAGCTAGCTCCAACGATTCAAAAACTGGAACGTTACGATTGAGCAATTTAAGTTTAAACTTATACCTACTCTTATATTCTTCAAATCCTTCGTTTATTTTTAACATGACACAATACATTGGTTTTGTACAAACATTCTTTGCTTTAGAGATATATCGAATAAATTCTCGGTTTAAATCTAGTACCTTGTATCCTAATTCTTCTAATAATTTCTCAAAACCCCCAAATCGTTCAGGATCTTTTATGAAGATTATAGCAGAAATACTAGGATCTTTGTCTAACGCTAATATTGTACGATAATATATATTTGGTTGTATTCCCATCCCTCCTAAATCAATTGGGTTTAATAAGTTAGTATTAATGTCTGGGATAAACCGTTTCATTTTATTGATGCTTTTATCTGAGAGTTGGGGAATTTTTAAGTTATATCGTTCTAAAATATCAATCGCCTCGATTGTAGAGCCTCCACCGATTCCGATGACACCAATATTACGAGAAAAGGGTAGTTTAGTTAAATTAAAAACAGAAGCTAGTGCTGCAAGTTCGTTTGAATTACTTACAATACAACAACCGGTTTGTTTTCCGACTGCGTTCCATATTTCGTTGTTTCCAGCTAAACCTCCTGTATGAGATAAGATCGCCTTTTTAGTTGCTTCTCCGTATCCAGCTCTCCATAGAATTATAGGTTTTCTGTTTAAATTACACTCTTTAACGATATCCATAAATTTTCTACCTTGCTCGATGGATCTTAAGTTCTCAATATATAATCCAATGATTTTAGTATATTCGTCGCTTAGGAAATATTCAAGAAACTCAACTGGAGACAAATCCAAAGAATTACCTATAGAAATTAATTTTGACGCGTACAATCCGTAGGACACAATGAGTTCAGAGATATTCTGAGCAATTCCTCCCGACTGGAAGATTCCTCCGAAGTTACCAGATTTTCGCGATTGTTCATAAGCAAAAAAAAGACCACCTTTAGGGCTGTATACTCCAATGCAATTAGGACCGATAATTCTAACATTATATTTACGAGCAGCTTGAATTGTTAACTGTTCAAGTTCTTCGTTCCCCACTTCGCGAAATCCAGAAGAAAAAATAGTGCAAAAGGGAATCGCTTTTTGACCAACTTCTTCTAAAACTTTTGGAACGACGCGCGCAGGGACAGCAATTATGACATAATCGATTGGTTCAGAAACTTCTAAGATTGAACTATAAACTTTTTGGCCATTCAGGATTTTTCCCGCTAATCTCGGATTAAAATAATAAGTTTTTCCTCGAAATTTGTTTTTCAGTGCTCTAACGAAAAATCCACCACCTGCAGGATCGTAGCCCGCTCCAATAATTGCAATAGCTTTTGGAAAAAAAAGCTTTTCAAAGTCTATTGGTGATTCTTGTGATGTAGACATTGTTCATTTGCTTAAAATTCATATAAATTATTAAGAAATATAATAGAGCTTGACTAAAATATTTTATTAAGGATTTAAACGGCATTTAGTTAAATTAATCTGCCAAATACATCGTTAGCTAATGAAATATCATCAGTAATAATACCGTCAACACCGATTTCCATTAAATTTTCCATAATTTTTCTATCATTTACGGTCCAAACAATAACTTTAAGGCCATATTCATGAGCGAAATTGACAATTTCTTTATCAGTAATAGAATAATGTGGATGAAGAGAGTAAAAGTTGTTTTTTGCAACCTTTTTAATTTTCCTCTTAATTAGATTTGGTTGTTCTAACTCTACTGGTAAGAGTAGACCTACTTTTAGGACTGGTTCGAGGAGTTTCAATTTTAGTACTTCATCAAACATGAAACTACTAACTATTGATGTGTCTAGTAAATTCTCTTCTTTTAGAATTTGTATTAGTTTCTCAAGGAGGTTAGTTGCTTTAATCTCAATTTGTAATCCCATCTTCTTTCCAGCGATATTTATGAGCTCTTGTAAAGTAGGGATTTTTTCGCCTTCACCCGCATCTATACTTTTAATTTGTTCTAGAGTCATATCTTTTATCACTCCTTTAACTCCTGTGATATCAAATGTGTCAGAATCGTGAATGATCACTATTTCACTATCTTTTGTAATATGGATATCAAATTCCACATAATCTGCTTTTAATTCAATGGCTTTCTTAAACGCTTTTAAAGTGTTTGGGGGTGATATCACACTTGCACCGCGATGTCCTATTATAATAATATTGTTTTCATCCTTTTTCATTCTGCAAATCTCATTTAAAATATACTGTAGTTGAAGACATTTAATATTTCTTTTTAATTAAATGTTTATTTCACTAAATTTTAATCGATTGACTAATAAAACGATGACTTCTGATAATCACCACTTTCACAAACAAAATTCTTATAGCCGAATTATTAGTAATACAATAATTACGTAAAAGAAAAATTTAAATACCCGATTGCGACATACATAATTGGTCGCCATTAAGTTTATAAATGTTAAGTAGTTTTATAATTAATTGAGAAACGAATATTGTATAACATGTTTAAGTAACTGGCATACGAAAAAATTTAATAAAAATATAAAAAATTTGGTGGTAATCGAAATCATGAAGTTTTGCCCGGATTGCGATAATATAATTTTTCCTAAGAATCAAAAGTTATATTGCAAAGCGTGCGATAAAGAATTCGATTTGGATGCGAAAGCAGACGATTTTAAAATAGTTAAGAAGATAAAACACGACGAAAAGGAGACTGCTCCTATTGTCGTGACGGAAACCTTGGCTAGCGCTAAAATCTCTGCACAAGACAGAAAAGCTTTTGAGGAATTTTTTGAATTAGGTGGAGCAGAAGACTTTTAGTTTATTAAAAACGCTCGCCAATTTTAGCTCATTTCTTCATTCTATTTTTGGACTTTAGATTAAAATTATATTTATGTAATTTTAAAACTAAAGATAAAAAAGATAAAATATAATTGGGAAAAAAAATTTCCTTTTAGATAAATTACTACTAAAAACGAATTATAATGACAGAAGAAAAAAAGAAAAGATTAAGAGGATTTGCTGGTGTTGTATCGAAACAAATTGAACCATTGAACGAGATTGAAAAATTTAAAGAAGATTTTAAGGATAGAACTGTTAAAATTCTTTTAAATGCGACCGATGGAAAGAATGCCGCATTGATTGTAATTGACAAAGGCACAATATATGTCGAAGAAATCAAGAATAATCCAAAAGAAAACATTAAGAAGAAAAATGCAGGATGGGATGGGCGTATACAAGCGAAGACAAACGATTTTGTTGAGCTTTTAACGAGCGATGATCTTAGTATTGGCAGTGTAGTAGGCAAAGTTCTTACATTTAAGATAAGGATAAGAGGGCTCTTTAAAGCACTAACATTGTTACAACTATTTAACTATTAAATCTATAACTTTTATTAAACTCCTTTTTTTAAAAATTAAAATCCTTAGAACAAGGGAATAATAAGAAAGGGTTTAAATTTCTAACTGAAAAACTTTAATTAGGGATATCATCTTTTCTTTTAATCCCGTTGTATCTTCTTCTTTAACAGATTGAATTATTACCTTTTTATCTTGATCTGAGATATCGTGAAATCTGTCAAGAAAGAGTCTCAAGTAAATGACTTTTTTTGAAGGATTTTTTTCTACTTTAGAGACGAGACTCTCAAGAAGTGAATTAATTGAAACTACCTCTGGATCCGAAGATAAGGGCTCACAAACAAATTCATTGGATAAACCATGTTCTTTAATAAGGTTGTTCTTTTCAATAATATCGCGGGTTATATCTCTAAGAAGATCGTTTCTTGACGAAATTGACATATCTGAAAGAACTTCTTCTATTTTGAGGTTTTTTTCTTCTATATCTTTAAGGATCGAAAGGGCTTTATCAACAATTTCCCGCTCCATATATAACCTACCTTTGTTTAAATTTTTAAATTTTTGCTTACGTACTTTATAGATATGGAAAAAAATTCTAAAGATAAATTAAACCAATTTCAAGATTTTATTAGTTATCGATTTAAAAATCCTGAGTTATTACTTCAAGCTTTAACCACACCTCAGTATGGAAATGAAAATAATCTGCCTCATTACGATATCTTAGAGACGCTTGGAGATGCCGTAATGAAATTAATCTTAAGTTTGAAATTATATAATAACGGTGAGGACGATCCAGGTAATCTTACTAAAACTAAATTACAGTTAGAAGATAATCAGACATTTTTAAAAGTAGCAAATGAAATAGAATTATGGAGATATATAATCGCGTCGAATAAACAAAAAATAGAAGATACAAAGATTTTAGCTGAGGTTTTCGAAGCTATTTGTGGAGCAATTTATCTAGATTCTAATTATGATCTCAAAATGGTTGAACAAAAAATTATAGATAAATATTTTAACGATTGGGAATCTTTAGTAGAGCAATCGCCACACTTATATAAAAACCATCTCTTAGAATATGTTCAAGAGAGATACAGACTCACACCAAAATTAGACTTTGAATATGAGAAGCTTGGTCCAGAAAACGATTCTCGATGGGTTGTGAAAAATCTTAAAATTTTAGATCAAAACCAAAATATAATTTATGAGCTTCCTATAACTTTAAGATCAGAGGAATATAAACGAAAAATAGACGCTGAGAAAGATTTATGTCTTAAAATTTTAAATTATTTACGAAATCAATAAATCCCTCGCATTTTTTACAACAATTTATTATCAGTTCATTTTGAATTGCCTATTAAGGATAATCCTTGATTTGAGGTTTGATCTCTTTAGTGGAGTTGATTTTTATTGATTGTTCGAATAAAATAGAATCTTAAGGTTTAAAACTTTTTTAACACTTCTAATCCTACAGCATAATAGAATATTTTTGTTATAATTCTTCATTTTAATTTTTTAATAAAAACGGGTTAATCTTTATGTCTGAAGGTAGAATTGTCAAAAAAAGTCCAGAAATGGATGAATTTGAAAATGAAACAGGAAAGCTTGCGATTTGGAAAGGAAAAGAAAGTAAAGAGTTTCGGAAGTGGCAAGTGAAAAAACAGAAGGATTTAATTAAAACGCAAAAATCTGAAACACTTTCATTATCTCGAGAACAAAGAAAGCAGATTAAAACTGAATTAAAGCAAGAAAAAGAGATTGGGAAGGATTACGATCATTTAATTGTAGTTGAGAATTTGCACAAAACTTATCTGCTTGGAACAACAGCTGTTGCAGCACTTCGAGGAGTAGATTTAACAATTGATAAAGGAAACTTTATAGATAT
Organism: Promethearchaeota archaeon; assembly: GCA_013375495.1. The sequence goes on along the minus strand of JABXKC010000002.1, from coordinate 137,354 downwards.
CATGGGTCCTTCAGGAAGTGGCAAAACGACTCTTTTAAACTTAATAGGAGGACTGGATACTCCAACTCGAGGTAAAATTTTCTTAGAGGGTCGTAATATCTCTATGCTTAACGATAACGCTTTGGCAGAGATAAGAAGAGAACGGATTGGATTTGTATTTCAATTTTACAACTTACTTCCTCAGATGACCGCATTAGAAAATGTAATGGTACCTTTGCATTTTTCTGGAAAATTGAGCCGTCGTGGAAAGAGGAAAAAAGCGCTCGACTTGTTAACGCTCGTAGGATTAGAAGAACGTTCTCATCACGCACCCTCAGAGTTAAGCGGGGGGGAACAACAAAGAGTAGCGATTGCAAGAGCATTTGCAAACGATCCAGCCATATGCGTGTTAGACGAGCCTACGGGGGATTTGGATAGTAAAACGGGAGTTATGATCTTAAATTTACTAAGGGATTTAAACAAAAGAGGAGCGACTTTTATATCCGTATCGCACGATGCAGCTGTTTCTGAGTTTGCTACTAAAGTTTTTCATATGAGAGACGGGAAATTAACCCACGAAGGGAAAATTGGTGGTCTGAAGGAAACGGAGTCAATGCAATTGAGGAGAAAACAAGAGGCTGAAATGAATAAAGAAAAGTGCAAAAGTATGATTTTTAGATATCTCTTTGCAAATCAGGGCAAAATCCAAATAAAAATAAATGATATAAAAAGTAGTATTCCAAATCCAATTATTGCGAACTTACCAGAACATTTTAGCGACATTCTGGTGGAGTTAGTAGAGGAAAATAACATTAATGGAAGAGTAATAGGAGACGAATTACTTTTAGATTAGTTTAATTAATAAATTTAATATTTAACGTAGAAATAAATAATTTCTTATAAAAATGCCTAATGTAAAATTAGTGTTTAAATACGCATTTAAAGACCTTTTGCGGCACAAAACAAGGACTTTTGTGGGAGTTTTAGGGATAACAGTTTCCATTTCACTTTTGGCATTAATCCTCTTTTTATCTGATTCTATTTCTGTGACTTTTATCGATTATTTAAGCATTGACGCGGGGCAACAAGACTTTAACATAGAAGTAAGACATTACAATGGAGAACCAGAAAATCGCTCTGATTATTACGATTATCAAAATATAATCAATAAGATACAAAACGAAGTAGATGAAATTCAAAATTACATTCCGAGAATGAGTCTAAGGGGTAATGTTAATTTCTCTAAAGGAATAGAAACTCAAGAATTAGAAAATCGAAGAAGGGGTGTGTTCATTTCAGGTATAGATTTCGAATTAGAAAATCAATTAAATTTTGGTAGTTTTATCAAGCCAGAGTCAAATGAGCTGTTAGAACTGTCGAGTTTACCTTTAAATCATTGTGCTATTTATCACGGTTTAAACGATGTAATTAATTATGCAGTAAACGACACTATTGAAATAAGAATGGGTTTTTGGCACGGTGATCAATACTATTACAGGGTAAGAAATTTTACTATCGATAGTATTTTTGATTTTCAATTAAAATGGCCAATAGGTTATACATTTCGCCCTCTTATAGTCGTCGACATCAATACACTTTATGAGACTTTTGGAAATGAAACTTTTAGTGGAAAGTGTAATGAATTAATACTTACATTGAAAAAAGGTCAAAATATTTACGATGCTCGAGATATTAAGGGTTCTGAAAATAGAGTCAAAAAAATAGCAGGCGAGATTCAACTTTTAATTGGACTCAATAAATATGACATCGATTCGCCTAAAGTAGAAATATTAGGTTATTCTGAATTGTTTAGTGTAGGGCTTACCATCATTTTTGTGTTTGTGTCAATGATTTCTATGTTGATCTCGGGAGTTTTAATCAATGGAATACTTAAAACTTCTGTAGAAGAACGGATACGAGAATTCGGTATCTTTCGAACATTAGGAGCTACTAAGAAATATAGTTTAATTATTGTGTTAACCCAGGGGATGTTGTTATGTAATTCGGGTACCATTTTAGGGATAATTTTAGCACAATTAACTACGGAGTATGTTGTACTCCCCATCGCAGGTGCTGCTGTTGCGCAAGCTATACCAGGATTAGCAGGTAACATTACTTTTTCTACAACGATATGGTCTATATTAATATCATATATGATAGGATTGAGCGTCGGAATAGTTGTAAGTATTTCTCCAGCCCTAAAAGTTATGAAACTCCAATTGATTGAATCAATCCATCCTTATCGTAAAGAAGATGTATTATACAAGCTACAGAAACGAGCTTCTATAAATTACAAATTGCTTTTGGTAGGTACAATCTTAACTGTAAACGCCGCTTTCGTACTTTTTGTTCTTCCCAGGATTTTAAGTACTGGAGATACTGCATTAATGGCAGGTACATTGATAGCCCTCCTTTTAATATTTTTAATTGGAATGACATTAGCGGGGCTTGGTATATTACCTTTGATTCTAAGGATATTCATAAGATTTTTTCAATTCTTTACCAAAAAATTAGCACCAGTGTATAGAATATTCATTTTTAGGTATGCAAGAAGAAATTCAAGCACTATTATGACTTTTGCCTTTACGTTTTCTTTTGTGATATTTACTTCAAGTGTATTTAGTTTTTTAGGAAACCAAGGAGTTGTTAGCGCAAATCTTAACTATGGTGCAGACTTAGTAATAGAAACAAAAGGGTGGGTTGATCCTGAAGAAGCGGAAGGTTTTGGGTTGTTTGGAGGAGGAGGAGAATTTTTGAGCTCTTCGCCTACGCCCCCTAAAACTAGTCAGGTGGACGGATTTTCAATTAATCCAAATACAATCCTTACTAGCAACTTCGAAGAAGAATTGTTAAAGTTAGAAGGAATTGAAAGAATATCTTCTGTAATCGCAAGTCCTTTCCATTTAACGCAAATTTACTCGGAGGATGGTAAAGAATTTACCGCCATGATTGGTGATTTAGCGGGAATATCGACTTTAGAAGTAAGTTTGATAGGTATTGACGAACTTTATCCTTCTACAATTAAGACAGATTATATCGACTTTACTCAAGGAGACCTTTCTGCTTCCTTTGGGCAAGTTTTTAAAGAGCAAGAAACTCCTGCGTGTATAATTTCTGAAGCTATATCTTTAAGTCTCGATATGAATTTAGGTGATATTATACAAATGGAAATACGCCGAGGGGACGAATCTGAAATATATAAATTTAGAATCGCCGGTGTAGCAGCAGCTATGCCAGGTTTTTCTGGAAAATTTGCCAGAATGGTCGCAACAGCAAATATGGGAGGAGTTATGATTTCACAAGATATTTATATGAATATCATGGATATTCCACTTATTCCCTATTTAGATAAAATCTTTATTCAACTCAACCAAGAAGCTAAAAACTCACCACAGCAAATTATTAACGATGTTTATGGAAAAAAAGGCATTTTTAACTTTGATGTTATTAGTTTGAGAGCTGAAATTACCCAGCAAGAATTATTTTTTACTATGATTGCGATATTTTTCACTATAACCTTAGACGCAACAATAATAATTTGTCTTTTTGGATTACTTTCATCTACATATTCCACAATAATCGAAAGAAAGAAGGAAATTGCGATTATTAGAACTTTAGGATTAAAGGGGAAAGAAATCGGAAGACTATTCACTATAGAATCGTTAATTATAATGATTAGTAGTGGAACGGTTGGTGTTCTAGTAGGATGGACAACGGGATTATTGTTAAGCGTATCGTTGAATTTAACGAGTGGTTTGCCTAATATTCCCGTGTTTCCCTTATCAGATATGATTTTTGTGTTTGTACTTTCTATCATTTTTACTCTGATAGGGATGAGGGTTTTACTAAAAAGATCTCGGAAAAAGAAAATTGTAGAGATATATAGAGAAACTATGTAGGAGGAAAAGAAGAGAAATGAAGAAACCTAAAAAATTTGTTGTTTTCATATTAATTTTTAGTTTTCTTTCTACAGCGTTTTTTAGTGTTTTTACATATCAAGAATACGCCCCTAGAGGAGAAGAGTATAATTATTCTGAATCCTCTTCAATTCATTCCGCAGATATCGCTGGTTCTGATCTTTATGCGGAACAAATTAATGCTGTTGTGGCAGGAAATAATTCAATAATTAAACAATCGCTCTTTACTAATGATACGAGTATATTATCTCGTTTTGACACTAGAGATCCCGCATTTTATAAATGTAATGTCCTTTTTAGTGCATCAAATGGAATTACGCCTAAATTGTTTCCACGTGTCCTCAATGAAGAGGGTTATAACAAACAATACGAAATGACTTTTAATGGTTTCTCTGGATTCCTTTATTACGACGAAGATATGGGTGAAATTGATGTTCAGATGAGAGCAGATCGAGCCCTTGAAATAATTAAAAGAAAATTTAAAATAGATCTAATCACTGTTGAGGAATCTAATCCATATTTCTTCCCTTTTGTTGGACATTACCCCGATTGGGAATTATATTTCCGTGAAGTTACAACTAATCTTCCTATGGATGGATATTGGAGAGCGATGAATGTTGAACGATTAATATCTGAAGAATATTTTAAGAATTACCACTTGTCCTCAACATTTTTATTAGTGAATTCCCTAAATTTATTGGAAAGTGATATAACAAATTCAATCGATCAAGTTAATTTCAACATTAAGTCATTAGACTTAGAATATTTAGAAGATCTCGGTGTTGAGAACATTTTTGAACAATTTACAAATGTTTTAGGTGATTACGATTCTTTATTTGGAAATATTACTGATGGTATAGGTTCAAATGACACTACATCAGATTTTAATGAGTTCGGGAACATTTTTTCCGGACTAAGTCTCTCAAACGAATCTCACTATACTAGTTTTATGATACAATACGAAGGAGTAAGGCAAGGAATTAAAAAAGTCAGTGAAAACGAATTCGTTTTTAATTTATGGGACGCGCTAGGATACCAGGGAGCACCACTCAAACCTAGTGAGAAGACATTTATTTCTTTGGTAGGCGCTTTCATGAGCGAAATAGATGTTAATATTTTTTGCACAGATGTAATCGATCAAACGCCTCAATATTTCAAGCTTTATGATTTTTTGATAGAACAAATTGGATTATTGTTATATTACGCTGAAATAGATTTTGATATTCAAATATTAAAGGATTATTCATTTGAGTTATTTTGGGTAGATGAAGGGGGATTTAAAAGCAATTATATGAATCCTGTGAATTTAAATGATGAATTAGATGTCATAAATTTCTTACACCTAATTGGCTTTCAAGGATTATCAGGGATTCCAACTGGGATATTTAACCCAATAGGAAATTTTGAGATCACTTATAAAATATCGAACTCTGAACCAAATCTAATAGTTACAAAAGATTTGATTGGAGGAAACGCTTCAAATGGAGTTTATAATGACTTTTCTTTTAACATAACTGCAAAAAATATAGGAAATAAAACTGCATGGGGAGTGCCTACTTCAATACCTATCGAATTAGATAATGTTTTTTCAATAATAGTTGGTCCTATCGGTGTAGTTCTAGGACTTGATCAAGATCTTAAGAATGCTATTTGGGAGGTCGTAAGGGTCGAATATGCAGGTCAATACACTTCGATTGAAGATTTTTTTAATTTTAATGATGATCCACGGATTTTTTACTTTGATACGACAGGAGTAGGAACAATAGACACTTACTTTCCAAATCTCAATAACCTCACAAACTTACTACCATACAACGAAAACATGGATTACATTATTGCTATAATTGAAAGTGGAAATCCACAATTAATTGCTTCATTGATAGCAATAGGTATAACTCCAGGTTCGTTAAAGGATTCATTCACTAACAAAGAAAGTATTTGGAATGAGGATAATTGGATTCTAGAACCAGGTGAACTACTTACCTATACATATAATAATTTTTCTATAGAAGGCATTGATTCTTTTTCTCCCTTTTACAGTTACAATTTCACGATTAAGGAGACATTTCCAAGTTTACCATCTATAATATCTGGAATCTCTATCGGAGGAACTACACCCCAGATGGCTTTAAATACGGACAACCAAGGTTGGATAATTGAATCAGAACAAACCTATGTAGATCAGCACGAGTTGGAGGTCCAATTTCTTTTTCAGAACGAATCAAATATCGATTTATATAATAACTCATTGGATAGCATTTCATTTTTGATTAACTATACCGATCCTAATAACATTTTAAATTTTGAAGTTTTTAATTATTCTTCAGAGGTGTTCCAAGAATTATCTCCATATATTACTTCAGTAACAAATAATAGCACGACCTTTACATTCGTAAAAAATCGAGGTACATTAGAGTGGTTGTTTGATCCAAACACGAGAACTAACCATACAATTCTATTAAAAATAAAGGGAATTAGTAGTAGTCCTTTTAATATTTCAATAAACGATTTAGATGTAGAATTTTATTTTCGAGATGTTAATGAATATTTAGTATTAGGTTCGAGGATTATTTATAGATCATCAAGTAGTTTAGTTGAATACGTGAGAACTTCAAACTCACTGTCTCTAAGTACGACTAATATGGCTTCGATTGTGGCTTATGCTTATCTGGATAGTTATAACTCTTCTGCTGGCGAGCTCAATACCTATAAAATAATAATAAGAAATATAGGCTCTTCTCTCGCTAAAGATGTTAATATCTCGATAGTTATCCCCGGAATAATTTACGATCCAATTAACTTTACTATAGAAAATGAGTTTCTGAAATATAATTTAGGCGAACTTCCTGCTTCTGTTGAAAATCAATTAGCATTTTCTTTCTATGTCCCTAATTCTGCTATTATTAGCCAAACTTCTATAAATTATAGCAATAGTGAGATAATCCAGAATTTAAATTCTACTATTTTAGAAACAAAACCCAACGATGTATATTTTTCTGCTCCAATTGATTATTTGGATCGCTCGCCTTATGTTAAAACTATTGAGATATTTTATAATAGTTCGAATTTAGCACCCTCTATTGACGAAGATTTAAACTTATCAATTTATGTGAAAAATATTGGACTTGAGGGTTTTAGCGTCCAGAACTTAACTTTTTCCATAAGTGACCAATTTGGTGACTTAGTTCCTATAAACACTTCTCTTTTAATATCACCCTTAATTAGTTATAATGCAACAGAAGTGCTCTCTCTCAGCTTAAAAAAAGTTCAATGGAGAGGTTACTATCTTCCTTCCATTAATCATTTTAGTGCTTCTGAACAGAACACAATTCAGATTGCATCATCTAAACCGATTATTTTAGGTATTATTAACTTTTCAATAATAAAATCAATAGATATGAATCAAATCGAAATTGGAGATTTAATCACGGTTAATATTACTGTTGTTAATGTAGGAAACATCTGTGCTAAAAATGTCACAATAAATGATGCTACAAGTTTCACTGGCATTGAATTTTCTTTAATCAGCGGAAATCTAATTCATACTATTTTAACCATTCAACCAGGAGAAAGTATAACATTTTCCTATAAAATTCAAGCTATAACGCAAACTTTTGTAGAATTAAAACCTGCATTTATCGAATACTTTTATTTAGGAGAAATGAAAGACTTATCGAACATTATCGAGGTTAAAGTAGTGATTCCAAAACTCATAGCAATATCGTTCGTATTAGGTCCGGCATTGATTTCACTCTCTATTTTAATTATTTATATTTGGCGAACTCGTAGATATAAAGCAAAGAGGTACGAACTTCAAAGAAATGAGTTAATGCTTTTTAAAATATCTCGGAATGAAGCTGTGTTAAAAGTTGAAAGTACACTGAGAGATAGATTTAATTTAATTTCCAAAGAAGAAAAAACGAAAACTATGGATACTGATAAGGGAGGTGATCAAATCAATTGAAAAGATCAACAAAATTATTCATAGTTCTGATTATTATCATTGGTTTAACTACAGGTTCGAATTTCTTTTTAGACCTATTCACTGCAAATAAAGGGACATTCTTTTCGCCATTTCAGAAAGAAAAAGTGGAAAATTTGCACATATCAAATAATAACGAGGAAGCCGTAATAGTGTTTTTCAATAAGTCAACATACGACATGAACGCTGCTAACCGGTTTGAATATTATGGTGGTCACTTAAAAGAAAACGAAGATTGGAATGGAATATTTAACAATTTCTCAGGTTTTGCTGGTGTTATTCCTTTTGAAAATATTTCTTCTTTCAAAGATGAATTTCCTGACATTAACATCGATAATGATGAAATAATTGAGGCTCAAATGAACTACGCAAGTGTTCAAGTTCAATCGGTTAATTCAACTTGGTACACAAATGGTTATAATGGGGATACAGGTTCTTCTATTGCAGTTTTGGACAGCGGGGTGAATCCTAGCCAAGATTTTTTACAAGGAACTTTGAGTGGATGGCAAAATTTTGTTGACCAAGAGCCAATTTCAGATAATAATGGTCATGGGACATTTATTTCATCAGTCATAGCAGGAACTGGTTCCTTAAATAATAACTCTGGTGAACCTTCAATTGTAAATTTATATGGTAATTATTCTCATTTAGATTTGTTTAATGATTACTTACCTTCCCAAAATTATACTTTTAAAATTTTTACCGCAAATATGTCAAAAGCAAATTCTAGAGTTATGATAAACGCAACGGTTAACTTTAATCTTTATGAAATCGATCACTTTTGGTTTGAATTATACAATAATACTAATTTAGTCAACTCAACAAGCATTCAGATTCCTAATCAATACTATTCAATAGTTCATAATATTAGTCCTAGTACAACAGGAATTTATGATTTGTTCGTTAAGTATCATAAAAAAGGTAATACAATTCCATCATTTTCGTTTAACTCATCCGTTCAATTTTATCCTGAATCATATTTAGAAAACTTTAACCATTTTACAGGTATAGCTAATGCGACAAAAATTTTAGCGTATAAAATTGTAAATCAATCTGGGATTGGTTATGTTTCAGATTTAATATCAGCAATGGGGAGCGTAATCCAGAATCGAACAGTTTATCAAATTGTTAGTGTTTGTTTAAGTGTTGGAGCTTTAGGAGACGACGTTACGGCAGTTAACGCCGTGATTGATGAAGTTATTGAAAACCATATTTTAGTGGTAATTGCAGCAGGGAACAATGGAATTGAGAGTTCTAAACCACTTAATAGCTTAGGTACAAATAAAAATGCTATTGTTGTTGGAGCGATTAATGACAAGGATCAAGTCACATCTTATAGTAGTATGGGACGAGAAGTGGGAAGTAATCTTTTTAAACCTGACATAGTAGCACCAGGAGGAAGTACCATTCCAAACTATCGCTCAATAATTAGTGCCGATAGTAAATCGAATGAAGCCACAGTTTCGGCTGGTACTTCGATATCTACTGCTATCGTTTCAGCAGTAATTAATATATTAATTGATGCAAAATGGGGCACTTGGTCTGAGTGGAATAACCAAGATTTATCGGAATGGGTTAAAACTATTAAGGCAATATTATTAATGACTGCTTCAGAGACTAATATGGAAAGAGAAGACGATCCTCAAACAGATAAAGATGAAAGTGATTATTCGCCTTCTTTATTTAATGGATTACTAAATAGTTTAAAAGATGAACATGAAGGTTATGGAAGGTTGAACGTTCAAGCAGCTATTGACGCATTAACTAAAAAGATTGAAGTAGATACGACAATATCGAGTTACCTAACAAGTTCGGAGATAAATCCTCTTGGCGATCATGTTTTTGCAAGAAAGATTACTTTGCAAGAGGATGTACAATATTTATTTGAATTAAGTGATGTTGATATGAGCGCAGATTTAGACTTATTTCTGTTTTCGAATGAATCGAATCGATTTGGGGAACCTATTTTATTAGAGGCAGGGCAAAAATGGTATGGGGATTTTAATTATTTATATTTTACACCTAAATCCAATCAAACAAATTGTATAATTATCGTGAAAGCAATCGAGGGTAATAGCAGTTTTAATGTAAATGTTACATCCGTCCTAAATGATTTCGTACCTGAATTGAAAGTTCCTGAGATTACATATTTTGGGGGATCAAAGAATAGTACAGTCATTAGTCTTCAAGAATACTATGGTAATGACCCAGCTAAAAATTATACCATTGACAGCTACTGGTTTTACATAAACTATTTTGATAACGACTCTTCTAATGTAGCACCTCAAGAGATATATGTATCTATTGTAGAGACAGCTAAAAATTACAGCTTATCTCAATTATTTGCATTTGATAATAATTATACCAACGGGGCAATTTTTAGAAGCGATCTAGTCAAATTCCATGTTCCAGGTACATACCACTATTTTTTTACTGCGAGTGATGGATTCCATCAAACTAGATACCCGATGTCAGGAGAATTAAACATTACTATTGAATTTCCAAGTGATAGTGAACCATTTCCATACGTTCATGATTTTAACGAGGGTTATAATGGCTGGACCTATAATGGAACAGGATGGGGATTGTTAAATCAAAGTAATCAGAATGATAATAGATCTTCTCTCTATGCTGGTGATTGGACGGCTTTGTATTTTGGGAGGGAACATGATTATCCTTCGAATTACACATATCAACCTTATTTAATTACAAATCCCTTTCCAAATGGATCTTTAAGAAGTCCATTGTTTAACATAACCCAAATTAATAAGAACACCACACAGATTATTGCTAAATTCGGATTAAGAATAAGTATCAACTCAGGCGATTACATCTTTTTGCAGATTAATCTAAATTGGACAGGATGGATTACATTGGAGATATATACAGACGAAGAAAGAGATTGGTTCCTTGAAGAGATAAATATCACTCAGTACATCGGAAATTACGTGCAATTTAGGCTCCTTGCAGTGGTCGATGATGTATATGATCCCGTGCAATATAAAGGTTTAATGTTAGATTATTTTATGTTGGAGAATTATACTAATTCTTATTCACCTGAAATTGATTTTGATATCAACAAGGATTTATCAGCAACTCAAGGATTTAAATACGATAGCTTCACATTCTCATGTCGTTATTACGATTCTGATGGTAATTACCCCGAATATGTATACATTGAAATTGAAGACACAAATTACTCTATGATTAATATTTTTGGAGCTTGGAATGCTACCTTCAACTCTATTACTGGGCAGGGTATTAAATTTGTTAAATCTTTTATTCTTGACAGGTTTACGAATCTTTCTTTTAGGTTTCATACTTTTGATGGGAGATTTTTAAACTCTACACAGTTCTATAATCAAGACAATTCTTTATTTAATTTTGAAATTCCTTCTTATTTTGAGTTCAATGTAAATTACAGTAGCATGTTAATAGGGTACGAATTTTCAAATGATGATTTATCAAATTACTATATTGTAGGTACACCTAGTCAAAAAGAATTAACACCATGGCTAATGGGAGATAATAGTTGGCATGAGTTTTCGCGTTTTAATCAAAATTATCTATACGGAGGATTAGGTAACAGTTTTGGTAGCCTAAATCAAGGTTATGGGATAGATTGGGAAGCTCAGCTTATAACACATCTTTTGTACGTACCAGATGATTACGATGTATATTTAAGATATTCCTACGACATTTCGCTACAGAATGAATTCTTTTTGGAACAAGACGAACTAGATAAGTGTGTAGTCTCCATATCTAATAATTATGGCGAAGACTGGGTTGATCTTAAAGAATACTTCTTCGATAGTGAGACTCTTTCTGGAAATGAGTCTCTCGATATCTCACAATATTCAAATGGATTTATTTTAATTAGATTTACATTGTATTCAAACAATATTACTTTAGGTTTAGGAAACGGGTGGTTGTTATCGAATATTTATGTTGGATACGATAAATCTACAGATTTTGTATCCCCTCTAATCGAAGTAATTAGTCCTTCGAATGAAGAAATAGTGAATTCATTTACTGTAATAGAGGCTATTATTAGCGACAACATTGAGTTAGATAGTTCGAGAATCTATGTATATTTAAATAACAAAATTGTTGATGTAAGTTTACCTTATTTCAATGAAGAGACAGGAGTGCTAATGTTTAACTGGGATACAACTTTGTATACAGATGGTCAATATCAAATTACGCTCGTTGCATATGATATAGAGGGTAATAGAGCAGAATCATCCGTGTCAGTAATAGTAGAAAATGGATTGATTGATATGAGGATATGGGGTCCATGGTTGCTCGTTATAATAGGCGTTATAATTATTGGAATCGTATCGTATTTTATCGCCGAGAAGAAAAATAAACTCTGGTTCAAAAAGAGTAAAACAATTAATGCTGAAAAAATCAGACTGAATCATATTGACAAAGAGCAAATCATTAAAAGGATAGAGTTAATAGAATCTCATGAAGATCAGGATAAACCCATCGTTCTTCACTGTAAGTACTGTGGAGCGTGGTTTGAATCAGATAAATTTAATTATTACTGTCCGGTATGCGAGCACGATCAAATTTTTGTAGCTTATAATTGCATAAGTTGTGGTAAATGGTATTTTAAAGACGAACCGAGCAATGAATTTTATTGCAAAAATAAACGTTGTAAAGGTGTTAGGTTAGTAAAACGTGATAAAGAAGAAGTGCAAAATATCTTAAGTAAAGAGGGTATTTTTTTAAGAAAATATGAACCAAAAAAGAGGAAGTTTAGTATATTAGATTCTTAAAACAAATGTGAGAAATAAAAGCGAGAAGAATTGAGTTTTCAGAACTTGTTGTATAGGTTAAGATTAAAAATTAAATTGCAGTCTTTAAAGCAAACATGGATAAATGTTAAAAAAGATCGAGCAAAAGCAATATTTGCCATAGGAGGAATAACAGTTTCAATAATCCTTTTAACAGCTATCGGGATGGTCAATGATTCGATGTCGTATAATTATATGAACATAATAACAAGCACGACTGGGAGTTCTGATATAATAATAGCTCAAAAAACTAAAACAGATCTAACTTATGACACTTTCTTTAACGAAACTATTATCGATAATGAACTTTATGATATTAAGGGAGTAGAAGAATTATTTCCTAGAATTATGATGCTTGTTAAAGTATCTTCTTATAATACAGATGCAAATGGTTCCTTACAAGTTTACGGAATAGACTTCACTAAAGAAGCGAGTAACGGAAATATGGGGGATTTAAATTTAGTCGATCAAAATGGCATTGAAACTGGTGAAATTTATGCTGGAGAACCTAGTTTGGGAGAATGCGTTATTTTGTGGAAGGTAGCAGAATTGTTAAATGTCACTTTGGGAGACCTAGTACATTTGAATTACCAAAACCACGATTTAAATGTTGAAGTTGTCGCTATTTGCCAACAAGATTTAAAATTTACAGAGTTAGAAAATGCTTTAGTTATTCTTAGTTTAGAACAAGCTCAGTCGTTTTTAGTTAAAGAAGGAGAGATTAATTTGATAATGGGTACTATTGAGAATCCACAATCTATTTATGTTGTAAGTGATATTGATTTTACTAAAAGAAAGATAAGGGAAGTTGGTACGCGTATTCAACAGAGATTAGATCCAAACGAGTACACCGTTTCAATGGCAAAATTGGAAGAAATAACTGCTCAGCAATTTATGGTTATTAGTATGACGATTATTTTTTGGTTTATTACAATTATATCAATGCTCATTACGGGCATTTTAATTAATTCAATTCTTTCCACCTCCACAGAAGAAAGAATAAGAGAATATGGTATCTTAAGGGTTGTAGGAGGGAAGAAAATGTTTCCTGTTAAAATGGTCGTTTTTGAAGGCGTATTTATTGGCATTGTTGGATCAATTATCGGTATTATTTTGGGTCTCATTGGGACACCACCAATAGTGGGTACATTATTCGTTTTAACAGATTTCCCAATTCAAGATATGGAGTATGTAATACAACCTCAAACAATCATATTAGCTTTTTCAATAGGATCAATAGTTTCTTTAGTCATTTCACTATTTCCAGCTCTTAAAACTGCTAAACTTGATATAATTAAATCGATCACGCCGTTTCATAAAAAGGAAGAGGGTTGGGAGATAAAAAAAGAGGGTAGTATGAATGTAAGAAATTTTTTAATTGGGAGCGCTCTTGCTACAATTGGTATGCTTGTTTTTATTCTACTACCGAATATATTTGTTTCGGGAGATTTGATGATGATAGCTGGTCTGTTTATTGGTTTAATTGCAGCTATATTAATTGGAATGGTGTTTGCATCGGTAGGAATTATCCCTCTTATTCAAAGCCTACTAATAGGGGCTATCTCGCCCTTCATAAAAAAATATGCTCACATTATAAAAATATCTTTAAAACGAAACAGAAGACGAAATACCAGCACAATTGTGATGTTTGCTATAAGTTTTTCTTTTATTTTTTTTATAACAAGCGTCACAGAAATGGAATCAAAAAATATGTCAACAAATTTAAGGTTTCAATACGGATCTGATTTAGTTTTAATAAATCAAGGATTAAATCCGGATACCAATGCAATTACATACGATTTATTCCAAGAACTTACATCTATTCCAGGGATAGAACAAGCAACACTATCTTTATATAATATGTTTGATATAACTTCCGTTTTATCAGTACTCTTTGACTTTAGCCAAAGTGGGGGGGGTTTCGATGAAGAATCAATCAACGAAGCTTTTATAAATATTTTTGAATTTTATAGCGAACAAGCTGAAGAGAAATATCAAGTGACTGCTGGCGATCTTTCTGCTATAGATGAAGTCGAAGTAGGGTTTATTGGAATTGAGAAAAATTATTATAAGTTAATGGATAATGATTTAATGATATGGAGTAGCCCTCAAAGCGGTTATAATTATTCGTTTACCCAACTCTTTAAAGGAAATAACACTTGTATAATTGCGAAATCTCTTGCTACAGCATTTGGAGTGACTGATGTTGGAGAGTATATACGTTTAACATTCTACGATCCTAAGAATGAGGAAGATCTGGGAACCCCCATGGAATTCCGCGTTGTGGGCATTTCAGGCGGGATGCCTGGATATTACAACTTTAGAACTTCTGAAGCTACTGCGCAGGGTGGAGGGATAATCGTCTCTTTAGATAACTATATTCGTTTAATGAACATTGAAGATCCTTGGAGTCCTAATATGATTGTAGATAAAGCTTTCATTAAGCTAATTGACGCCTCTGAGGGAACGATTGAAACAACTAAAGAAGGAATACAAGATTTGGTTGGAGATAAAGAATTTTTTCTTGACGATGCTATAACTAAAGTTAAATTTATGCAAGAAACATTTGATAGGCAGAGTGCGTTAATGGAAGTAATTCTATGGTTTGCTATTGTAATCGCTATCTTTGGTTTAGTCAGCACAATGTACGCAATAATGCTGGAGAGGAAGTTTGAAATAGGTATTTTAAGATCAATGGGGATGAAGACCAAAAACGTTAGAAATCTTTTTCTAATAGAGAGCTTGATTATTATGTTAAGTAGTGGGACGATGGGAACAATTATAGGCACATATTGTGCCTACTTGATGGAGACAAACCTTGGTCTTATAACTGAAATGCCAATTGTATTTTCAATTCCTGTTGATGTGTTATTTAGAGTTTTTTCCCTTTCAATCTTCTTTGGAATTCTTGGGATTTACGTGATCCTAATAAAATTGAGTAGGCAATCTGTAATGGATATATTCCGTCAAACATTTTGAGAAGTGTTATTGGATTCCTTTCAAGAATCCAACCAATTTTTTCCAAGCTTTTCCTCTATGTGAGACCGAATTTTTTTCTTCAATCGTTAATTCAGCAAAAGTTCTATTTGGAAATTCTTTGGGAATAAAGATGGGATCAAAACCAAAACCCCCCCTCCCCCTAATATTTTTTGCCACAGATCCTTCTACAACTCCCTCAAATATAAGGGTTTCATCAATAGGTTGAAAGTAGAGAACAATGACGGCTTTAAAATGAGCTTTAGTGTTGTTATATTCTTTAATAAGATCTAAAATGCCCTTATTTCCAATGGTATTTAGAACATATTTTGAATATACTCCAGGAAAACCATTAAGAGGCGTGTCAACAAAAAATCCAGCATCTTCTATAAAAAAAGAATCATTCATCTTTCTCCTTACGCTATTTAATTTAAATAGTGCTACTTCATTTATGGTAGATGCTTGAATCTCGGTAGTCTTAATTGTGTTTTGCTTTAATTCGTAAGGTAGATCTTCTTTTTGGAACAATTTTTGAATTTCAATAAATTTACTATTATTACCCGTAATGAAATAAATCATTTCTTTTTCCTTCTCCATAATAACAATAATTTCCTATGATTTATTTAGATTAATAAGGTTTTAGTTGTCAAATTCAAAAATTTTAATTTATATGATTCTTTATAATGTTCATCAATAAAATTACATTTATTAATTATTTCATAAATTGGGACGCAAAAAATGGCTCGAATGCACTCGAGAAAGAAAGGGAAATCTGGAAGCACTCGTCCAGCTAGACTAGAAAAACCAGTGTGGGTGGAACTTTCTTCTGAAGAAGTGGAAAACGAAGTTATTAAACTGGCGAGAAAAGGCTTTTCTCAGTCGTTAATTGGTGTGATCTTAAGGGATTCCCATGGTGTTCCTTTAGTAAAAGTGGTTACCGGTAAATCTATTAATCAAATTCTAAAAGAACATGATATTGAAACTCCTCTTCCCGAAGATTTAACAAATTTAGTGAAGAAAGCGCTTACTTTAAGAAAACATATAGAATCAAATCATAAGGATTTAGAATCAAAAAAGGGGTTGCAACGCACAGAAAGTAAGATTTACAGGCTAATAAAATATTATAAGAGTAAAAAAGTATTGGAACCTGATTTTAAATACGATCCAGAGAAAATAAGAACCATAGTAATGAGGTAAAATTAAGCTATGAGTCAAAAAGCAAAGAAAAAGGGTCCAAAATTAAGGAGAGTATCGTTTAAAGATAAAGATTGGTACACTGTAATTTCTCCAAAAAGCTTCAACTTCAAGCCTATAGGAGAAATAATAGGGATGGAAAATAATATTATTGGGAGAACAATCGAAACATTATTATATGATTTTACGAATAGATACGAAGATATTAGTCTAAAGTTAAAATTTAAAGTGGTTCAAGCCATCCCCGAATCAAAACAAGCGCAAGCTGTGTTCTTAGGTCATACATATACGAATGATTACGTCAGATCGTTAATAGGAAGAGGGAGTTCTAAAATCCAAACTATAATAAATTTACCAACTAAAGATAATTACGTTTTCCGACTTACAATAATTTGCACCACAATAAAAAGAGCTCGCAGTTCACAACAAATCGTTATTAGAAAAATCATGAGAGAAATTCTAAAAGAATTTGCTAATACTCTCAATCACGAAAAATTTATTACTGGAATGATTTACTCCGAATTTTCTAACCAAATTATTAGAATTGCTAAAACAATATATCCTTTATCAAACTGCAGGATAATTAAATGCAAATTAATCAGCGTTCCTGAAGGTGGAGAAGATACGGTTTATATCACAAAAGACGAAGACTTTGAAGTCGTTGAAGTTGAAGTTAAACGATCTAGAAAAAGCGATATAAAAAGAACTGAGAGAATAAATGTTAAGAAACTTACTCGAACTAATAGGAGTAGTCCTAAACCCGAAGAGAAAATAGAGAAAGCTGAACCTATAAAGGAGAATTCAACAGAAGAAGCTTCCGAATAATTATTTTATGAAATAGTTAAATTAACTAGTTCTGGTTTTTTTTCTTATTCCATTTTTATTTTGATAATATGATGTACTCGCAGGAACATCTTCATTCACCATTGTATGCGCTCCAATTATAGTTCCTTCACCTATTTTTTTTCCACACATTATGCTAGAATTAATTCCTGTCTGTGCGTTTGGCCCTATAATAGCACCTAATTTCCGTCTACCAGAATCAATTAATTTTTCATTTATGGTCATTTTTATATTTTTATTATCAAACCTCAAGTTAGATATTTTAGTACCTGCTCCGAGATTAACATTTTCACAAATAATAGAATCTCCAATATAATTAAAATGAGGTATGGCGGTATTTGAAAAAATCACTGAGTTCTTGATCTCAGACATACCGATATGACAATCGTTCCCAATAGAAGTAAAAGGCCGTATAAACGCATTCGGTCCAATTAAAGAATTCTCTCCTATATAGCAAGGGCCCTTAATGTATGATCCCGATCTAATTAAAGTGTTCTTTCCTATGATAACATTACCAGAAATTTGTACATTTTCTTCGATTTTCCCCTTAATATCGTGCTTAATGTTATTCAAAAGAAATTTATTGGCGTCTAAAATATGCCAAGGTAATCCTATATCGCTCCAAAAAGAATCCTTAATAACATAACCCTTAATTTTCCCGTTTAAATCGTTAATAAGAACCCTCATGGAGTCCGTGAATTCATATTCCTTCCTTACGGATAATTGTGTTTTTTCTATTGCTTCAAATATCAGAGGACTAAAGATAAAAATTCCCGCATTTGCTAAACATCCTAAATTCAAATCCAAGGAAGGTTTTTCAGTGATATCTTTTACATAACCACCAGAATCCAGTGAAATAATTCCGTATTCTTGTGAATTGCTGACTTCGAATAAAGAAATTAATCCTTCAGTTAGATCTCTTTCGTACTTAATAAGTATTTCTTTATATACCTTAGGATCTGTGATTAAATCTCCATACATTAGTAAGAAGTTATCCTCTCCTACGAAATCCTTCGCAAAACCAACAGCGTGAGCAGTACCCAAGTGTTCTCTTTGAGAAATGTATTCTATTTTCACATTAAATTTATTAAGGCCATCCCCGAAATAATTCTTTATTAAATCTTCTCTGTAGCCAACAATTATTAGGATTTCCGTTATCCCTACTTCTTTTAAACACAAAATAGAATGCTCTAATAGTGGTTTACCCCCTATAGGAATCATTGGTTTTGGGATCGTAGATGTAATTGGATTAAGTCGTTTACCCTTTCCTGCTGCTATGATAACAGCTTTCATAAGTAAGTAAAAGAAGCATTTTATTTAGAAATTATTGTTCAAAAACTCATTAAGTTGAGTTTTCAAATATCTAAAGGGTTTTAAATCTCCTACAAATTCATTTCTCAAAATTTGTTCTTGAGAGAGGTTTTCTTCTAGTTGTTTAAAAATTTCTTTAATTCTAACGAAATCTCCTGAAGCGATGAAATCTAAAGAATAGTCATTAATAGGACTGCAAAGAATTATTTTTTTGCTACAATGGTCATCTAGATCATTAAAGTGAACCTCTTTGATGTTTGTTTTAGCTCGGATTTGAGTATTCATTATGATTGTTGCTAGTTTAGCGGATATACTAGAAGTGAATAACTCCACATTTTCATCAGTAATCTCTCTATGAAAATTATTTAGAAGCGTTTTATCATACAATTGAGAAATAATGGGTAACCCCTGAGCAGAAATTCCACAATAGATTATCTTATTTTCCAAGTCGGAACATTTTAAATCGATAATTTCGTCTTCTATGGGGTCTCGATATTTATCCCATAAATATCCAGTGATTAATTTAATTACTTTTGAGAACTCTGAGTGATTAGAAACCTCTTTGATTTTTTCTGCTGTTTCATAATTTGCAGTAACTTTTTCAATATACTCATCCAGTAGTTTAGAGACTTCTTTGGAGATAAATGGAAAGTCGCCAGTAATGCAATAGAACAGGTTTTGGTTGTTTTCTGTAACAATGTGTTTGATAATCATTCGTTCCTTACCAGTTTCGCCTTCAAAATAAATGTCCGTTAATCGCCAATAATTTTTTGGATTCAGACTACTAGTTAACTTTTCCACAAAAAGCACAATTTCAAACGAAGGGTATTTATTAGAATTAGAGACATACAGTACCTCTTCATCCAAAATGATTGCAAAACCTGTTATCATAGAAAAATACGCTACGAAAATAATAGTTAGATAATAAGACTATTCCTTTAATATTTCATATTTATAAAAATATTAATTATTTTCGAATAGATCAAATTTAAATAGTAGAAATCTAAGGATTATTTTAATTTAAGGAATTTTTAATTTTTCTGTACCTATATAACAATTAACTTTTAATAATTTCAATAAATATAATAAAAATAGCTGAAAACTAAGAGATATTTAGTTAAAATCTATCCTTACAATACAATTTTTCATCAAATTAAATGAAAATCGTAAAACTGATCGAGAAGAAGAAAATCCAGTACGCAGCAGAATTGATTTTGAATTCAAAAGATGCTATTGCCTTAACTGGGGCAGGCATCTCTACGGAATCAGGAATACCTGACTTTAGAAGCGAAGGAGGTCTCTGGGAAAAATATAAACCAGAAATTTATGGTAACATCGAAGCTTTTTTAAAAAATCCAGCTAAATTCTGGGAGATGGCAAAGAAAATCGCCCCCAACATATTTAAAGCAAAACCAAATCCCGGACATTATGCTCTTGCAGAATTGGAGAAGTTGGATTTAATTAAAGCTGTGATTACACAGAATATTGATGAACTTCATCAAAAGGCGGGTTCTATAATTGTTTATGAAGTACACGGTAGTGTTAATAGGTTTAGTTGCTTAGGTTGCAAAGCGTCTTACACAAAAGAACAAATTTTACGAAAATTGAAGAGAGAACGGAAAAATGGCCCATCTTGTGAGTATTGTGCTGCTCCTCTCAAACCTTCAGTCGTACTGTTTGGAGAAGGGTTACCTCGATTTGAGGTGTATCAATCTCAAGCTTTAGCTCAAAAAGCAGACATTATGTTAATTGCAGGCTCCTCTTTATCTGTTGCCCCAATATGTGATTTACCCCTCTATACACTAAGAGAAAAGGGAGATTTAATTATTGTAAACGACCAGCCCACTGATTTAGACGAGAAAGCTACGGTTGTATTTCGTCATAAGACTGGGACAATTTTACCCTTATTAGTCGAAGAAATTAAAAGGATGCAAAAAGAATAATCATCTAATAAACCCTCTCTTAGAGTTTTAATAAAGTTTTGGTTGTCCTTTATGTATAAAGAAAGCTCAATTGTTAAGGATTGGAGGAATATTGACTTAAGTTTTGGTCTAATATATCCAAATCACTATAAATTGGGAATGTCTTCTTATTCAATTAGGTTACTTTACCATATAATCAATTCAAACGAAAATTATGCATGTGAACGTATTTTCCTACCTGAAAATATAAAATTTCCTGCTTCCAAAGATTTTTCTTCCATTAACCATCTTCGAAGTATTGAAAATAAGATTTTACCTAAAGACTTTGATATATTAGGATTCTCTGCTCACTATGAAAACGATTTTAAGAATATCCTTTGGATTTTAGACAAAGCAGAAATTCCTTTAGAATCCAAAAAACGACATGGAGAATTTTCTCGCGACTCTGATGATTACCCCCTAATAATTGGGGGTGGACCTGCTATAACTTCTAATCCTTTACCGTTAAGTCATATCTTTGACCTTTTTTTTATTGGAGACGCTGAACCGAATCTAAATGACTTCTTATGTGTTTATTTAGAACAAAAAACACAAAATAATAACTTCAAAACATTTCTTGATAAGGCGAAGAATATCGAAGGGTTATATATACCGATTCTTAATAATAAAACAAAACGTGTATTTTTGAAGGATTTAAACAAATCACCTACTCCCACATATCAATTATTATCTAAAAGCGAGAGCGATAGAAAAATCTTTGAAGAAAATTATTTTGTTGAGGTTAATAGAGGCTGCCCTTTTCAATGTAAATTTTGTTTATCTTCTTTTCATAACTATCCCTTTCGAAATAAGAGCTACAACGAGATAATTAACGCAATTGAAGTAGGTTTGGAATATTCTGAGTTTGAGAAAATTAGTCTTATAGGATCATGCGTATCTTCGCATCCTAAATTTTATGAAATCTGTGAGTTTATTCTCGATGCAGGTAAAACATTTAGTATCCCTTCTATTAGAGTTGAACACATCACGCCTAAAATTATTCACCTTCTTGAAAGAAGTGGGGTGAAGACAATAACGATCGCTCCTGAAACTGGAACAGAATCGTTAAGATTTGATTTAGGAAAAAAAATTACCAATGATAAGATTTTAGAAGTCTTGAGCTTGATAAAAGAATCTAAAATAAAAAACATAAAATTTTACTTTCTTATAGGATTACCACATGAAACTGATGAGGACATCAAAGAAATTATAAAACTCTTTCATTTAATTGAAAAGCTTGGATTCAAGGAAAATGAACTACGAGTTAATGTAAATTCATTTATCCCTAAGCTTAACACACCCTATGAGAATCAAAGTTATTTCTATTTAACAGAAAACATAAATAATTATAGATTGAAATATACAACTTTGATACATGAATTAAACACGATTTCTTCAATTAAAATTAAATTTAAAAATCCAAAAAAGATTATAAATGACGCAAAATTACAAACTCTGTTTTCCTTAGGGGATCAAAACATAGCTAAAATTTTATTAGCGTATTATCTTAACGGTGCTAATATGGGCGCGTTAAGAAGGGTTGAAAAAGAATTTAATTTCTCGATTAACGATTACTTCAAAAAAATCCAAGATGGTTATGTACCTTGGAAATTTTAAAATAAATAGAAAAAAAAAGGTTGGTTAAAACTTAATCAATTTTGTTAAATACTTTTTTTGGAGATTTACAAACGGGACATATTTCTGGAGGTTCTCCTCCGTGGGTGTATCCACATACAGAACACACATACATATCTTGAACTTCTAAATCTTTGCCGTTTTCAACTAACTCTAAAGCTTTTTTATAAAGTTCATGATGTATTTTTTCTACATCGTTAGCGTAGTTAAATGTTCTTTCCGCCTTTGAATTGTCTTCTGATTTAGCATTATCAATAAATTCGGGATACATAGTAGTGAATTCGTAAAATTCGCCTTCAATTGCTTCTTTAAGATTTTCTTTTGTGCTCTTAATTCCTCCTAAAGCGCGTAAGTGATTGTGTGCATGCACAGTCTCGGCTGCAGCAGCGGCATGGAAAAGTCGTGCTACACCAGGAAGACCCTCTTGTTCTGCTTTTTTTGCGAATGCTAAATATTTTCTATTAGCCTGGGATTCACCGGCAAAAGCTGATTTTAATCCATCTTCTGATTTTGTCATTTCAATTATCACATATTTTGGTTTAGGTAAAATTATGAAAAAAAATATTTTAAGTTGTATTTTATAATTAATAAAAAAAGTCAAATCCTGAATTTATCGTGAGCTGTAAATTAGTAAGGGAGTTGAGGAAAAATTTATTTCCTTAAATATTTATTTCCTTATCACATCTGTTATTTTCTTAACAGCTTTCTGTAAATAAAACTCAGCCATTCCAAATCTAATTTTGGTATCAAAGATTAGAATTAGAATGTATATATCCCTGATATTTTCAGAAAAAATTAGTTCGTTGTTTTTAGAGGTATAAAATAGCTTAAGAATTGCATTATTAGAAATTTTTACTCTAAAATCAACTTCCTTTAGAAATCGTTTTAAACTTGTATCGTTAAAAGAAGAAAAGATAACTTTTCCTCGATTTGTTAAGAGAATAGCTCCATTGAGATCGGCAGATTTTTGGAAATCTATTAGATATTCTGTAATCACACCTTCTTTTTTTAAGTCAAATTCGCTTGAAAAAGGCTCTCTAATAATATCTTCTATAAGATAATTGAGTTGTTCGTCATAAACATATTCTAAATCAGTTTTAATGTTGTTTTTATTTGCATATTCAAGAAATTTTATATTAATTTTTGAAATTATTGCCTCTAAAAGCTCCAAATTTTCGATTGTACTACAGAGTAGACTATAATATAATGATTTTTTTTCAAATACTACTAATTTAATTCCACCGCCCATTTCAACAGTTTTAATTTTGTCTCCAATAAGTTCCTTAGTAAAAGACATCAATGCTGTAAAGTAAGAAGATATAAGTTGTTCTTGCTCTATTGGGTAAAGATTTGTAAGATTTAATCCATAAATGCATATTCCTGATTTATTAAAGATGAAGAGATTGTGAATATTCAATTTTTCAGGTGTTCTTTTAATCTTTGAGACTAATGCTGAATGATCGGGAATTCCCATATTATTTTGTTGAATTCAAACTATAAAAAGCTCAAACTTTTCACTCTTTTAAGATTAGCGTTTAAGATATAAAATTATTCATTAAAATTTCAACAATGAAAATTATAGTTTTATAATCTAAAAAGTAAAACTTGATACTCCTCTAAAGCATAATTTAAAGGGTATGATATGATATCCCTTCTCAACCAATTTCTTTTTAATTTTAAGTTCGTGACCCCTTCCTGCAAGTATTATTGCTGTCCCTCCCCCTCCAGCGCCATTACATTTGAATCCGATAGCACCATTACTTTTTGATATTTTCTCTGCTTTGTTAATAACGGGGTTAATCATTAAAGGATGGAGCTTTTTTTGAGCTTCCCAGTTTCTATTCATGACTTTCCCTATATCTGCTATATCGGAGTTTATCGCATTTTTCATATCATAGGCGCATTCCTTCATGATTTTAAAAGAATTTAGAATATCCACATCTCCTTTCTTATAGTTTTCTATAACAGCGTTATGCATTTCACTTGAACTTCTTGAGCTTAGATATACTAAGATAAATTGACTTTCTAGTTCAAAAATTCTTTTTTCATCAATAACGATTTCTTCATTTTTTACATTAGGGTAATTAATTTTCATAAAATTAATCCCACCAAACGAAGCTGCGTACTGATCTTGTACACCACTTTCCAAGCCTAACTCCTCAATTTCAAGTTTATGAGCTAATTTCGCAATCTCATTTTGATTTAACTGTAATCCCCTATAAGTTGCTAGCGCAGAAATTAAAGCAACAGCAACGCTCGCGCTCGTCCCCGTTCCACAACCGGGAGGTGCGTCTGCTCTCACATAAATATCTAACCCTTTTTCAATTTCCATTCTTTTAACTGCTGCTTTCAGTAAGTCTAAGTTATCATTGTATCTAATTTCGTTAAAATCTAAAATTTCAACCGATTTTCCTAGATTTTCAGCAAAAATTCGGGTTTTACTCTTTCCATTCTCAATTAATCTTACATAACTATAGAGATCAATGCAAAAATTAAAAACTGCACCTTCAGGATAATACCAAGTATCGGTCCATCCTCCAATATCACAGATTCTCACTGGTGCTCTTACTAATATTTCCTTAATCGCGCTCACGTCAATAATGTTTAATTATTTTTTCAATAATGATTTGTAGTTCCTTACTGTTAAAACTTTCATTTTTATGATCCAAAAAATTAGCAACTACTCATAATTTTTCAGCTTAAGATTAGATATTAATTATTTGAGCCTAGAGGGTTTAAAATCGCGATATAAATCAAATCCTGTCGCTAATTTGGAATATTACTACTGAATTTCTTTACTTAGCCCCGTTGTACCCAATCTCTAAAGATTTCCAGTTGATCCTTAATATTTTGGATGTTCGTTTTCCTTTTTTAGATGGTGAGTAGACCCATAATATTAACCTTCTATGATGTTTTTTCACCTAGATTTAAATAGAAGCTAGCAGTAATATACTTTAAACAACAATATTTTTTAAAACATATTTAAACAATAAAAGGAGGAATAAAAAATGGCTAAAAAAGCAGTAGCAGACGTCTTATTCGTAAAATCCAAGGTTCGAGACTACATCAAATCAAAAGAATGTAATACCAGTGGCGATGTAATCGATGGACCTGCGCTTAATAACGCAATTGTTGCTATTCTCGATGCCGCAATTGGACGAGCTAAAGCAAATGGACGAAAGACTGTCCAAGAGAAAGATCTTTAGAGCTAAACTCTTAGTTTGCGGATTTTACATAAAAATAATAACAGTTTATTTTAATAATTATTTATCTTATTTTTTTTAGAACAAGAAAATTAATAATTTCTCACTGTATATCCCTTTTTAATTTCGAAGTAGTTCACTATATCTAACACACACAATTTACACGACCTAATAGAATAAAAAATTCTTCATAAATCGCCTTATCCTTATTCTTTACATCGTTGAAAGAAATTTTTTATTCTTTTCTCTTCCTTTTATGCAAAATTATTATATAAGATAATACTACTTAAATACAAATCAAAATTCTTTATCAATGATAAAAAATTGTATCGATACAACACTCTTTAATCTTTGCAAAGCTTTCTTAAGTTTTTTTACCCTTTCAAAGGATCCAGACACTGCAATAATTTCTAAACATTTTTCAAATTCAAGGTGAACATGTAAAGTCGATGTGATAACATCATAGAAATGATGTTGAATATCATTTTTCAAGATTTCGTCTGTTTGCTGGACAGAAGCGTATATTGGTCTAGAATCGTATTCGTGATCATGGTGTTTACCATCATGATTAGTTTCATGCGAATCATCTGTGGGATCTTCCTTTTCATGTTTATTGGTAAAATGTTCATGAAGCATAATTATTGGAATGCAACCTACAACATTTCCAGAAGCTTTCGGAATAGCGTCTTCACTAGCCATTAAAGAATACATAGCTTTCCTTATGCTATCTGATCTCGAAATACCCATATTATTCCTGAAAGCTTCAAATTTGTCGTATAAATCTTTAGGAAGTGAAACTGTAAAGCGTTTATATTCTTCCATCTTAATTCTTCCTTTGGTTGAATTATAATTTTCTATAAAGAAACTAGGTTCAAAAAGAATTAAATTTTATCAACTCAATTTGGATTTATATTTCATTTAATCAATTTTCTGAAAAAAAAACAGTTATTTAAAGATCCGTAAGTAATAGAATATATGTATTAGAACCTATAACAATTGAACAACACCTCAATCTTAATAATTTCTGGGTATATTAGTCTAAATGTATAACCGAAATTATAGTAAAAATAAGGTGATTAATTATTTCTACAGTTGAAGATGTATTTAGTATGATGAAGTCAAATTACAACGTAGAGAAAGCAAAAGACCTTAAAGTCCCAATGAAAATAGTTTATGAAGTTGATGGATTACAACTATCGACAATGGAATTAAAGTGGCAATAATCCTGATAGAAAGCCTTAAAATATTTTATTTTTTATTTAATTTCTTTTTTCTTTAAATTATTTCAAGAAGCTGAACATGAAGATTTTGGGTTTAAATATAGAAAAAGGAGGATTAATGAAAAAATCATATCTTATTCTTATTTTTTAATTAAAATTGCAATTGGGACACTTGCTTCCCGCCATTGTGCTATTTTCCCCGAATATTCGAGATTTAATTTAATTCTTCCGTGGTCCCCTAATATTATCATCAAAGAATTATCTCGAAGTTGTTTGTAGTTCCCTAAAATCCACTTGTCAGTACGAAGTATCAATTTATCAATTAAGTCTTCAGGTGTTCTCTGTTTAAGCGCTTGCTGTTGTTTGTGTAAATTTTCAAAATCCAAATAATGCATCCAAGAAAGCTCAAAATTGTTAATAACCTTCGCAGATTCCACCCATGTAGCCATATCGGTCTCTTTTGGGACTGAATGAGTTCCTCCATCGTATCTTTCAATATCTTTCTTTCTCCCTACAAAACAAGATTTCTTCCCATGCTCGTTCAAATATCTTAGTAAATGAAATCCATTAGGTTCAAAATCGAACCCACCATACATAATTTGATGGTAAACTGCCAAAGTATAAGGATTCTTGGTTGAAAGGAGTAGCATCGCTTGAGAATTAGTTATCATGAATTGAGGTTTATGATATGTAAGTTCGAATAGACCAAAATTATCAATAACATTCACAGAAATTCTCTCAATACCTTGATACATATCGACAATCGATTGGACGGGTTCTGGAATGTTTCCAGAGGGGGGTTCAATCCCTAAAAGCTTAATAAGTGTTGCGGGTAACTGATTTAAATAACATTTTAAAGTTTGAAGTTCACTCATAGTTATTTAGTAAAAATTTATGCTTAAATTTATAATTATTAAATTAAAATTGCTTACAATTTATTATAATTATAATATAATTACGATTTATTATTTTTAGTATTGTTAATTTATTTATAATATTAGGTATAAATTTACCTATTTCTATATATGTGAGAAAAACTAATATGAAATCTTTATATATTGACGCAACAAACTCAGGAATCTCTGGAGACATGTTTCTGGCATCGCTTTTGGGCTTGAATGATGATCCAGATAAAGTTTTCTCAGATTTAAAAGAATTGAAGAGTTATTTGAACGGGGTCTCTGATCTAAATCTTAAATTATATAAGGTTAAAAGAATGGGAGTGGAAGTTAATCGCCTTAAACTACTGATAAAAGAATCTAAAAATCATAGAATTCCAGATGAACTTACTAATGCTTTAGAGCGATATCTTGACGATAAGCAATATTCCAAACCAGCAAAAAAATTTGCAAGAAATGTTTTAAATACTCTATTCAAAGCAGAAGCAGAGGTTCATGGGGATATTGTTGAAAACATCCATCTACACGAATTAAGTTCTGTTGACACCTTAATTGATATTTTAGGAGTTACCAAAGCATTAGATAATTTAGGAGGGTTTACGGGAGATTTTACTTATTATTGTAGTGAGATACCATTAGGAGGAGGGAATATAAAAACAGCGCACGGAATTTTACCAGTACCAGCCCCCGCTACTGTAAAAATTTTCGAACAATCCAAATTAGTCGTTAAAGGAGGTCCTATTGAGAGCGAACTAGTAACTCCTACGGGGGCAGCACTTTTGGTTAATTTAAATCCAATATTCTCTAGAAATTTAAACCAAATGAATCTAATTAATGTATCTAGTAGCACGGGACAAAAAGAATTTAAGAATTTTTCAAATGTTTTGAGATTGTTTTACGGCGAATTAAAAGAACAAGTTAATAAGCAGACTCTGCACCCATTAAGAGATTATGTTCAAGAAGTAGTCGTATTAGAAACGGCTGTTGATGATGTTTCAGGAGAAATATTAGGGAATTTCGTTCAAGCTTTAGAAGACGAAGAAATCCTTGATGTTCAAATAATACCAAGTCTAACTAAAAAAAACCGACCTGGGCACATAATTAAAATTCTGTGTGATCCAAAACATAGCTTCGATTTAATCTATAAAACTCTACTTGAATTAGGGACGCTAGGAGTTAGATTTTATACGACCAAACGAGTATGTATAGACCGTAAATTTGAGAAGTGCACTATTGAAATAAACGGGGTTAAATTTGAGTTAAAGCTTAAAATTTCTTACATTCAGTCGCGTGATCAAATTAAAATAATTAATGTAAAGCCTGAATTTGAAGATCTTAGAAGAATTAGCAAACAAACCAATTTACCTATTAAAGAGGTTCTAATTTATTGTCAATCTGAAATCGAAAAACAGTTTAGAAAAAACAGTTAAATCAACTAAATGTTCAGAAAAAAAGAAAATAAAAAAATGATAGATTTTTAATTAAATGGCTTTAGTTAGCTTGTTTTAATATTTATCAACATGGAATTTACTCATAATGTATTCGTCTTCAACTATTTCTTTAGAAAAAGCTTTTAACCTGTTGATTTCCTTGATTACATCCTTTTCTTTGTTTAACTTCCCCATTTCATGATACATTTCGGCAGCTTCAGTAAATACTTGAATGCATTCGTCATAATTTCCAGAAACTTCAAGATCCTCAGCTAAAAACACTAAACTCTCAGCGATATCTAACTTTTTCCCGATCTTCTTTTGGATTTTTAATGCTTGGTAGGAATATTTCAATCCCTCCACGTGATTCCTTAGTTTTGAATGTAATCTTCCTAAAGTTCTTAAAACTGTAGCTTCTTCGTTTGGTAAATTATTATCTCTGCAGTGTTGTAAAAGATTATCTAAGAATAGGAGCATCTCTGTTTTGTTAAGTTCTTTTGCTTGATCAAAATGTTCTAGAACTTTATCGAAACTCTCTAAGGCGTTAAGTACATCGCCATTTTTAAAAAATTCTTTAGACTTCTTAAAATTATCAACTGTTGCGACCATCGGTCTCAACTACATCGTATTTGTTTTTGTATTAGATTTTAAAGAATTAGTAATTTCAATAATAATTATATTGATCTATCTATTTATACTTTTACATTGGAAGAAAAAGGTGTAAGGATATTAAAAAATGCCTTAGTTTTTAATAATCTCTATTTCGGTTAATTATTGAATAATACTGATTTTATACTTAGCGTAGAATAATTCAAAAAGACATTTAACTAAATAAGAAATTCTTTCCATTCCTATAATTTCGTCGTATGAATAAGAAAAAAAAAAGAGTTTTTTTTTTATTAAAATATACCTATTGGCATTAGTAAAGGGCCAAAAATGCAGAGAAGACCAATTCCAATGGCGTAAATTATAACTACGACTTTAATTTTATCTTTTCTTTCTGGAAGGTCGTACACATAAAATGTTCCCACAAAGAAGTGAAAGTATCCTATGAGGAATATCAATATTGGATTGTACCAATTCCAAAACACATATTCCCATATTAAATAATTACCAAAGTTCAGTAGAATTTCTACAAAGACAGAAAAAAGTGTAAAACCGATTGCCATTGCCCATCTATTAGGCAATCCAAACATTTTTTTGTTCTTATCTTCGGGAAGGAATTTGGTAAAAACTATTCCAGCTATGGAAAACATAAAGGCAATCTCAATGTTCCAGCCAATTAGAATTATGTAAGCACTTGATCCCGGTGTAGTCCAAAACGCTGAGTAATTAGAAAAGGCAAAAACTAATCCATTCCATATCTCATTAATAAGATCTAATCCTAGTAATGTTAACCCAGCAAATACGGTGCTCCAATTGTTAGTTTCTCTTGCTTTTTTGATTTCAACGCCATATATATATAAGACAATAACTAGAAGTGTTACAACATACCATCCTGTTACAGGATTTAATTGTCTTAAATTCGATAATGCTTCAAGAGAAGCTGCTGTAGGTGCCATAATATAACCTTATTTTTTAAAAGTAAATTTTGTTATAATTATGTAAGATCTTGGTTTTACTTATATAAATTACTTTCTCATAATAAACTAAACCACCTACACTACTTAAAGAAAAGATTGATAGGTGATGTGAAAGTACAAAATTATTCTAAAATAGTGAATTTATTCTGCTATTTTATTCGCAATTAATGCCGCAGAAGCTCCTGCTCCAAAACCATTGTCTATATTAACAACCAACAAACCGGGGGAACATGATTGTAACATAGTAGTTAAAGCACCAATACCTTTTTCACCTAAACCATAACCACTTGAAATGGGAACTCCAATTACTGGAATGTTCACAAGCGCAGCTACAACTCCGGGTAATGTCCCCTCCATGCCCGCACATACGATAATAACTTGAATGTCTTTTTTAATCATTTCGCTGAGAGGCGTAAAAAGTCGATGAATTCCCGCAATTCCTAAATCGTAACTTGTAAGCACTTCACAGCCCATTGATTCCGCAATTACTTTAGCTTCCTCAGCAACGGGAATATCTGAACTCCCAGCTGTAATAATTCCTATTTTCCCACCTTTTTTTTCAAATTTGTAAGTTTTTTCCTTTACTATCAATATTTTAGCGAATTCGTTTATGTCTACTGAATAAACTTCGTTATTTTCGAATTCTTTTGAAATTAGAGAGATAAATTCTTCTCCATATCTTGAAACAATAGCAAATCTATTTTTTTTTAAAAAGGAGTAAACAATATCTAAAGTTACCTCAGACTTCTTATTTTCTGCATAGATAACCTCGACGATACCAGTACGCACCTTTCTAAAGATATCTAATTTAGCGATTTCTCCAACTTCCTCAATAGCGTTTGCTTTTAACAGTTTTTCTGCTTCTTCAACCGAACACTCTTTTTTTAACAATCGATTTAATATTTCTCTGATATCATCCACACTTAATCACCGATTTAAACTTCATAAGGTTTTAAGTTCAAATCTCTATATTCATAAAAATCTTTTAGTCTTAATAAATTTAGAAAGGTGTTCTTTCAATTTTTTTTACATTTTCATCTTTCGTGGTTAAAAAGACTAGATTTTAAGACATTTCAGATTTTTCTGAAATTCATTAGCGTGTGAGTTTTTAAATATATAAGTATACATATTATAAACTACCTTAAATTCAAAAATCAATATTCAGCAACATAACTCTAATGTTATTTTCTTCAATTTCAATTAGAAAATGATTTACATTATTAGGAGGAGATTATCATTTCAGATTTAGCGATTAATAGAAAAATTGAATATATTCAGCAAAGAAACGAATTCGATTATTTGAAGGCTTTAATAAATTCTTTAGGAAAGGGCAGATGTATTGGCATTTTATTACATGGACCACCAGGAACAGGTAAAACGCTTTTAGCAACTTCTCTCGCAAAGGAATTCAACTCTTCATACTTTATAATTGATGGTTCGCCAGATCTGGATAGAAGGGACATTGAAGGGAATTGGGAGTTGTTTAATGGAGATACTCAGTTCAATCACGGTCCATTAACCAGGGCTATTGAAGATGCTAACAAAAACGGGATATGTTTTATTGTTATAAATGAAATAAATGCAATTAGAGAAAGCGAGCAAATCTCGTTAAACTCTTTGCTCTCAGAGAGCCACATCAATCTGATTTCGAAGGGATTTGAACGATATAGCTTAAAAGAAACGAGTAAACTTGTGATTATAGGGACAATGAACAGGGGCGTGATCGGCATTAATAAGCTACAGGAAGCATTTGAAGATCGATTCTTAGTTTGCCCTGAAATTAACTATCCTACAAAGCAAAAAGAAATTGAAATTGCTGTAAAATTAACAGGATGTAAAAGTAATGTCGCTGAAACCGTAGTAGACGCTGCTAGACAGATAAGAAAACAGGCGATTAAAGATTTCTCTATAACTAAAATATTCTCTACAAGGTTAGTTGTTAATTTCTGTTTAATCGTGTCAAATATGTCCCCCGACTATTTAAGATATAATATAGAAAACATAATTATCAATAAACTCGGTGAAAACCAAGAAGAAAAAAAAAGTATTGCGATGATATTGGATGGTAAATTATTTGAGGACAATCTAAGGAAAACTTTGGTCCCTAATTCTAAAGCAAAATCGGAAGTGTATAGAGATTTAGTCCTAACGAGAGCTCCTGAGGCTAAAATCATTAGTAACTTCAGAAGTAAAGTGGAAAAGTATGTGTTCGAATTAGGAAACGAAAAATTTAAGAACAAAAGTGGAAGCCTTATGTGGAAATTTTTCGCCTGGTTTTGGCAAAATCATAGAACATCTTTAAAAGATTACATATGTTTAACGGAAAAACTCGGATATCATAAAATTTATAAAGAAAATATGGGACAAAACCATCTTTGTGGTGGAGAAATAACATTAGCCTACATAAAATGGTTATATAGAAATAGAAATAAGGATTTGATGGATTTCATGAGGCGAGTTTGTCCAGTTTTAAATTAATTCAATAATTATAAGTATTCCCTAAGTGGGGTGATCAAATTACCGGTTTTATACGACTTATTCGAAAAAGATTATTTCTCCGATTTATTTGCGCTAATTAATATTGGAAAGAGAATTAGTGGCAAGCAAGACATTCATATTGAGTTTAACCAGAATTCACAACTCACTTTTACGGATGGAAAGTTTATATACTTGCCGAAAAAAATCAAAGACGACATATCTTCAGCCCAAGGATTAGTAGCTCACGAAAGTGGCCATATTGGTTATGGATCGTTTGAATTGTCCTTTATAAAGCTCATCGACACTTTATCAAAAAAGTATAACTTACCAAGTTACTTCACAAAACAAGTTATCAATGTAGTGGAAGACGTAAGAGTTAACGCTTTGAACAGCAATAAATTCCCAGGATTTTACAACAATTTGCGAAAATTCACACTACAGTTACTTCCAGATTTAATCCTTATTATGAAGCGTACAGGAGACTTACTCGTTTATATCAACTTATTCATGGATAATTATAATGATTTTCAAGAAAAACCGAAATTTAGAACTCGAAACATGAGCGACGAGGATTGGCGCGTAATTTCCACAGCTAAAAAATTTTTACTGAAATCATTAACACCCGCATCGTCTATAATCACGATTGATCAATTATGTAAAGTTCTAAAGAAGTTTTATAAAAAAAAAAGAGTACCTAGGGAAGAAAGCTCAAACCGTAAAAAAGTAAATAACTCGTACTACGATCCAGCATACGATGATACCGACGAAAGTGAAGATTACCATGATTGGGATGCTTATTATGAATCAGTAGAAAATGAAGATTATAATAATGCATCTAGAGATTTCCAAAAGATAGATAATGAAAAGTATCTCAAAGAGCTTAAAAACTCAGATTTCATGGAAGATCCTTGTCTCTACGAGGATTTTGAAATGAAAAAATCCCAACATCACTCATTCTCAGAATTTGAACCTCTAATAAATCATTTTGAAGAGTTCGTTGATCGGGACAGGAAATCAGAACCATCAGAAATAAATACAGCGAGTGAAAAAGTAATTGATAAAATCAAGGATATGGATTTAAGTACAGAGGACATTGAAAAATTAATCGAACAGGTTGAAAAGGATTCAAAAAATGACTCTAATGAATTCACTAGCAGTGAAGAAAAGAAAACTGATCAGTTTGATATAAAGAACAAATCAATCTCACAATTAAACAATGAAGAAAAGGAGAATATTTTACAAGAACAATACGAAATTCTAAATTTAGGTGAATTTGAGAATTTTAGAGTCATTTTTAATAACGCTATTCAAGAAGACATTAACCCCCAAAAATTTCCTCAAGATTTTGAGACTTTTATCAAAGAAATTAGTCAATTAATGACTGAATCTCAAATTGCAATGGAAGGAAGGCTTTTGCTAATTGAGAACCTAGGTCAATTAAACGAGAGCGAGAGGAAAGTGAACGATGTGAGTATCGAAAATGAAGAAATGAGATCAATAAATTTAAGTTACAAAGAAATCACAAAGACGCACCATAACATAATTGCCAAGCTAAAGTACCTTTTTCAAGATTTGAGAAATCAGAACGATATAGACACCTCTCAAAAAAGAGGTCGATTAAACAATAAGTTTATAAAAGCAGTTACGAGCGATTTTAAGTACGATAAATGCTTTACCCGCAAACTAAACAAAAAAGAACTGAAGATTTTACTGATGGTGGACATCAGTGGAAGTATGGCAGGCATCAAACTAGAAGCAGCAAAAGTAGCTATGGTAATGTTATGCGAATCTCTTTATGAAATTGCCCAATTGCGTATCGTGCTTTTTACTGGCGAATATGATGCCTTAAATATTCATTTAAAAGATTTTGAGGAATACCCGGATATTAAGAAATTTGACAAGTTTGGGCGCCATAACCGTATCGGAAGCAACTTAGATGGTGTGTCTTTAAAACACGAAGCCGCTAAGTTGGAAAAAAATGTTTTAATCCTGGTGATTTCGGATGGCCAACCGGCAGGTACTCAATATGGATTGAATGACGCTGTAAAGGAGATTCAAGATGTTAAAAAAAAATTTAAAGTTTATGCTTTTTCAATTGATGCTAACGGAGATTATCTTAACAAACTGTATGGCAATAATTGGATTTTAACAAAGTCATCTGATAGAACAGATTTAGCGGAAAAATTAACTCAATTTTGTAAACTTGTCGTAAAGGAATTTTATCGCTAAAATTTTGCATTTGAAACCTTTTTTTGAGATCCTATATTACCATTTAATATAACCAAAATCACTTTGAGTGAGATTAAATGTTTGATTATAAATCATATAAAGATGTTGATTTAAAAGGAAAAAAAGTTTTAATGAGAGTTGATATTAACTCTAATATCGATATTGAAAACAACAGAATTCGCGAATCACCTCGTATTCACGCTCTAATCCCCTCACTAGAAGAGCTTAAAGAGAGTGCTGTCGTAATTATGGCACACCAATCTCGTCCAGGAGCGAAAGATTTCACTTCTTTAGAATTACACGCTGGAGAAATAAGAAAACTGTTAGATCGCCCTGTTAAATACGTTGAGGATGTTTTCGGAGAAAAAGCAATTAAAGCAATAAAGGATCTTAAAGTAGGCGAAGTATTAGTTCTTAATAATGTACGAACTTGGGAGCTTGAAACCAAACAATTTAAAGACTTCTCTGAAGCAGCAAACTTGGAGATGATTAAAACCCTATCGCCATTATTTGACTATTTCATCGCAGATGCGTTTGGAGCAGCTCATAGAGCACAACCTTCGATAATCGGGTGGCCAACACTACTCGCAGGTCCTACTACCGTTAAGGAATTTGAATACATGAGTAAAATATTGGAAAATCCAGAAAAACCCATGGTCATGCTGATTGGGGGAGCAAAAGCAATAGATAAATTTAAAGCTATGAAATATAATTTTGAAAATGACAAATTAGATTATGCTCTCTGCTCTGGCTTAACAGCTGTATTAATCTTGGAAGCAATAGGAGTTGAAACCGGGGAACCAAATCGCGGAGCAATAGCAAAAGATTTAGATAAAGCAAAGGATGACATTAAGGACACCTACGAAAAATTTAAAGATAGAATCATTTTACCTACAGATTTAGTAATTGACGATAATGGGAACAGGAAAGCAATCAGTATAAACGAGTTAAAGGATTACAACGCTGTAACTGGTGATATAGGGCCTAAAACTACAGAGGAATTCAAAAAAATTATAATGAATGCTAAAACTATTATTGCAAATGGACCACCTGGAATATTTGAAAAGGAAGTCTTTAGAAAAGGAACTTTTGACATGGCCGAAGCAATGGCTGAAGCTGCTAAAAATCGAGGAGCTCTTTCCGTAATAGGTGGAGGAGAAATGGGAACCGCTGCAGAAATGTCTGGATATGCTCAAGATGTCTCTTTTATTTCTACTGGTGGGGGTGCTATGCTAGAAATATTATCCGGAAAAGATGTTCCTATGGTTAGAGCGTTAAGAGAAAAAAAACCATAAAATAATTCTCTTTAATTCTATTTTATTTTTTTATTTTACAAATACACTTCGGTAGAATTTAATAATTCACGATAAAACTAATAAAATATTTATTTTTTAATAATATAAATTATTTATCTCAAGTTTTAGTTTTTAAACTAAAATTAGGGAATACACTCAAGGGCCCGTGGTCTAGCCTGGTATGACGTCTCCTTGACGTGGAGAAGGTCGTGCGTTCAATTCGCGCCGGGCCCACCATATAACAAAAAACATGAATTAAAATGCCGATAAGATTTCGATGGTCATCTAAAGAGTACTTACCAATAGCTCTTATGCTATTCGGAGTTTGTGGTTTATTTCAAACATTTTTTATCTTTATAGCTCAATATTTTTTAGGAGTGGGAAATTACATTGTCGTGATTTTAATCCCTGTTGGAGCAACCATTGCTTTATTTTTTGGCGTTGTGCTTATTTTTGAATCGTTCATCCAAGTTGAAAAAAGGAAAAAGTTAAAAACTCAATTTCAAAAATCAAGACAATCAGGTTCTAAGTTGCAAAGGTTTATATATTTCCCAATTGTGAGGCCAATAATTATCGTTTTTCCAATATTTGCTGCGATATTTTTTGCTACATATGGGATATGTATTACTTTCTTAGATAATGTTTTATCATTTTTGATTGCTGAGAATTCAGCTACTTTAATTTCCTTGCTTGTAGCTAATTTTATTGAGAAAAAATACGCAAAAATCCAAAAATTTTAAGATATGTCCCAAAATACTTCTACATAAATGTATATATCCTGCTTATTATTATTTAATTACTCGATTAATATTTATATAACTGTGATTACAAATTTATTATAGATTTTAGAAAAAGATAGTTATTAAATTAAATTTCTGTTAAGATTTTAGAAATGAAAAAACTCGAAGTGCGATGTCCATCCTGTTCAAGTAGAGGATATATTGAAGTTTCAGAAACAGAAGTAGAAAAAGCGGCAAGAGGCGTGTTTGCAGTTAATGTTTTAGAGGGTGTTGCTTGCGAACATTCTTTTGTTGCGTATGTAGATAAGAATCTCGCTGTTAGAGACACTTTTATAGCAGATTTTCAAATAGAACTCCCTGATGTAGTCACCGACCAAGTAATTGAACCAGATGTATCTGAGCAATTGGAATTAATTGATGTTGGTTTAATAAAACTTAATTTTACAGCCTCTTTGCTTACTCACATAATCAGAGGAATTTTGTTCAGGAAAAAAATTATTCTTTTGTTTGATCAGTCATTCATGGTAGACAACATTTACAAATTTATCGAATATATCACCCTTAATTCTTTTAAACCTGACCTTTTCGTAGTTACCGGTGAACAATATGATATGAAAGTTATTAAAGAAGCAGTCATATTAGAGGGCAATATCATTATTAAAGACGATGATAATATTCTTAACCCAAAAACATTAGGAGTAGAAAGGTCCTTAGTAAGAAAATTTTTAGCAGAATACGAACCAAAACCCAGTTTAATTTACTTACAAAATGGACTTCAAAAAGCATACGAGTTATCACTAACAATAGTAGAAATAGTTAAAAATTTAAAAAAGAAAGAAAAACTTTATTCTAAGAATATTATTGAAGATTTAGTGAGAATTCACAATGTAAAAGTCCAATTACCCTACCTCGACTTTCTTTACGAAATCGTGGAGAATTATTTCGAGGTCAAGGTTCCAAAATCTTCAAATATCTCTAATTTTCTAAGTACTCTGTAATAAAATAAATTAGGTAGGGTTATAATTCTACTATATTTATATTTTAATTTAAGTATGCAGATCGTGAAACATACCTTTCACGAAAAAAGTATGAAAAAAATGCGCCGCCCGGGAATTGAACCCGGGTCGCCAAGTTATTGCGAGAATTTTTAGGGTAAAATTCTCTTGGCAACCTGGCATACTTACCATTATACTCGGCTGAATAAGAATCAACCGAACTATACTAGCAGCGCAGCTATAATAGAGTATAATTTAATTATATTTAAGTAAATTAAGAAATTAATAATTAATTATTTTTTTAAGCAATCTAAAGGTAAAAAAATTTTCGAATTTTATTCAATTTTTAATTTAAAGTTCACTTCAGCCTTAGATGTGATACCCAGTTTTCGTGCTTTTTCTCTTATGAATCTTATTCTGTGTTCTTTAAGGCGATCTGAAATAATTAAAGCAGGAATTATTGAAATGACAATTATTAAAGGAAATGGTATAAAAACGATCAATAACATAATAAACAGAGGTATAGAAAGGTCATTTGCGAGTTGGGGAATAAATAATTCCATAAATTCAATATAGGAAAGAACTTAAGATAAATAAACAGTAGCAAATAAAATATAAAATTGGTTTAGAATACTTAGATTTTAACATCTTTTTATCTAACCTTGCTTTTTATAATTTCTGCTAAATAATTTTCGATACTATTTGTTTAATAGAGTTACTGTTGATAAAATCTTCTAATTCCCGTAAACTGTTAGGTAAACCCTCACGAACTCCAATCTCTTTGCTTTCCAAATAAGACATTGCGGTTGCCATCTTAGAGGATT
The DNA here is from genome assembly GCA_013375495.1 of Promethearchaeota archaeon. The sequence goes on along the minus strand of JABXKC010000002.1, from coordinate 97,858 downwards.
TCTCTAGACTAAATCCGTTTAGTTGGGAAATTAATAGACCGGTTAGAAAAGCATCTCCCGCACCTGTAGTGTCTTCAACAGGTCCTTCGTAAATAGAATTATTTACAATGTTTTGCCCATCTGAGATTATGGATCCATTTGGTCCATCAGTAATTGATATTAATTTTATTCCCATATCTAAAAATTTATGAATCATTGGAACTGTATCTGTCTCTTCAGTAAATTCTTGAGCTTCCTCTTTGTTTAACGACACGACATCCGATTTCGAGATTAAAGTTTTAGCCCATTTTGGGTTGTTCTTAATGATCGACATGCTTGGAGCTGCGAACACTTTTCCTTTGTTTTCTAATGTGAGATTCAGCGCTTTTTCGATTGCTTTACAACCACTTTCGGTTGTTAAAGAAGTCCAAGCAAAAGCTTTAATGTCTTGAAAAATTTCGTCTTTAACATGCTCAGGTTTTAGTAAGTTATTTGCGCCTTTATACGCCAAAATACTTCTGTCTTTTCCCCATTCAGTTTTTAAAATCACTGAAAAAGCCGTACAATCATCTTCAGACTGAATAACATTTGAAAGATCAACTCCCCTCTTTTTCATGTCATCTAAACAAATACTTGCTGAGAAATCTTTTCCTAATATTCCAATATATGCGCTACTTAAGCCCAACATCGCAGAATTTGATGCAATATTAGCAGCAGAACCACCCGGAACAAATAAAACTCCATCTACATTCAATTTGTGGCTATATTCAATTGCGGTATATTTTTTTACCATATCCTTATCCAACAATTCAAATCTAAGGATATCTTTAACTTGTAACATACAATCGAGCGTACAACTTCCAATCGCGATTACTTCTGGATTCATATATGACACTTTTTAAATTTGAGGTAAAGAATATTATAAAAATAGAGTTTAAACTTAAAAAATTTTGCTTGATAGGGAGAATGAGAAACTTAAAAAAAAAGGAAACCTAATCTCTCGACTTCAGTTTATTTAGTTCATCTTCCAATTCTTTTACTTTTCCATCAGGATCTACAGATGGTAAAGCTCCACCTACTTCAACTTGTATTTCTGCATCAATTTCGCCTAATATCTCTTTAACTTGACTATCAGTGACTGCAGTGTCTAAAGTCATATTATCTATTCCATCTGATGTGATCTCTTGAGTTACTTCGAAATCTTCCATATCAATACCGATTTCTGTCATTAATTCTGTAAGTTGAGGAACAGATAATTGGCTTTTTAACATCCCCAAACTCATGGCAATTCCTTGCATGATGTCAGAAATATCTTTTACAGCATTAGCTTGTTCTAGTTTAAACACCATTCCTTCTAAGTTTGTTCTAAAGTGGTCAATTGCTCTAGCTTGTTTTTTAACTTGAAGATAATTTCGAGCGTGAAATTCCGATCCATCCATATCACCGGCCTTTCTAAGTCGTACAGCTTTATCTCTAGCCTGTTTAGCAGTCATCTCCATTTTTTTTGTGTTTCTCATTAATCTTTTATTAAAGACTTTTAGTTTTACTGTTGCTGAACGTACTGTATCTTTTTTCTTGCCTCCTGAGAGCCAATTACTCATATCTTTGAGAAAACCCATCTTAATTCATCAATTATTATTTTTTTTATATAATATAAGAAAACTCAAGATTATATAATTTTTTGTTGTAGACCAATATTTACAATACCTTTTTAAAAAGAAAATTTGATATGTATGGAAGAATTAATTAATAAAATAAACATTGAACTAGCTTAGCTATAAATATTAAGAATTTTTTAAGATAAATAAGATAAATAATTACATTTAAAAGGTTATCGCCGTTGAGTAGTGTTGATAGTAAGCTTTACCAGTATGCCGTTCAAGAAGCGCAAGCTGCCGTTGAATTGGACGAAAATGGGCATTATAGAAAAGCTCTAAATAAATATCAAAGAGCTGCTGAGATTTTAATACAATTCGTAAAATACAATAAAAATCCGATAATGGTAAGAAAGTGTCACGATCAAATTGAACAATATCTTGAACGTGCTAACGTACTTAAATTCCATTTAAGCGGTCCTAAGGCTAAAAGAGGAAGACCTTCTAGTAGGCCAATTGAGCCAAAAGAAGGAGAACCAAAAGTAGATGAGGGACAATATTCTGCTGAAGAACAAGAAATAATAGATTCAATATCAGGGACTATATTAACTGAATCTCCTGATGTAAAATGGATTGACATTGCCGGTTTAGCAGGAAGCAAGCAAGCTTTAAGAGAAGCTATAGTTTTACCTATTATGAAACCTAACTTATTTACTGGGGCGAGAAAGCCTTGGTCAGGTATATTATTATTTGGTCCTCCTGGATGTGGAAAGACGCTACTAGCCCGAGCTGCGGCTACAGAATGTAAAGCCACTTTTTTTAGTGTTTCCTCAGCGGATTTATTAAGTAAATGGTTGGGTGAGAGTGAGAAATTGATCAGTTCTCTTTTTAAAGTTGCGCGTATAAAAGCGCCAAGTTTAATTTTCATGGACGAGATCGATTCAGTAGCTACTAAAAGAGGTGAAGGCCACGAAGGTGGAGGAGAAAGGAGAGTTAAAACTCAACTATTAGCTGAAATTCAAGGCATTAAATCAGGCTCGAAGAAACCTTTATTAGTTCTAGGAGCAACTAATAGACCATGGGATATTGATACAGCTATGCTTAGCAGATTTGAGAAAAAAGTGTATGTTCCACTTCCAGATTTAACAGCTAGAGTTGGAATATTCAAAATTCACACCGCAGGCATTAATATGGCGGTAACTGAAGAAGATTTTATTGAGTTAGGAGTTAGATCAGAAGGATATTCTGGAAGAGATATCTCTAACGTATGTCGTGAAGTCATTATGATCCCGATAAGGGAATTAGACATGGAAGGTCTTCTTGAAAACTCTGATCAAGAAGTAATTGTGAGGGATATTAAATTACAAGATTTTATGAAAACTTTGAAAAAAGTAAAACCCATGACTACTAATTCTGCTCTAGATCAATACGACCAATGGGCAACAGATTTCGGAGAATATTAAAAACAAGTAAGGATATAGAATATGGAACGTCAAAAAGAGAACTCGAAAGAAGCTGTTAAAGAAGTCAAAGAACTTAAGGAAAAACCAGAAAGAGAATTAGACGGTTTAAGGAGCGAATTAGCTCGCTTAAAAGAATTAAAAAGACAGAAGGAATTAAAAGAAATTGAAGCTAAATCAGAAGAATTGGTTTCAGAAGTTAACAGTGAAAGTCTTCCAAGTGATGAAATTGAAACCCGCTTAAATAAAATTGAAGATATCCTCACATCAAAACTAGGAGAGATAGATCAAAAAGCTTACGAACAAAATGCCGCTCAAATTGAAATAGAACTTCGAGAGCTTGAACTAGAAATAGTAAAAGAGAGAGGGGCAGTAACAAAAGAAATATCAACTTATGAAATGTTGTTAAATGATTACCCATGGCTTGAAGAAAAAAGGTATATCTTCATGTACTCTCTTCCTAATAAAAAAACTGACTTGAAAGATTACGAGTCTTGGAAAAGAGAGTGGTCAAAAGTTCTATTTGATTACGCCCGCTATGCTATTCTTCATATTCTATACCTTAGAAAAGCCGAATCTGAGAAGCCATTTTCCAACTTTGAGGAACGCAAAAAGGCTCTAGAAGAAATTGCTGAAGAATTAGTCAATAAGGAACAAGCTGAATGGCTTTCAAAGAGCAAAGAAAAATTGAGGGTATATTGGAAAAGCCTAGATAATTGGGCAGAGGATATCTACGAATGGGCTATGGAAATCTCTCCCTTAGAACCAATTTTAATTTTTGAAATCAGAGAATCCAACAGAGAGTTTAGTAAGCTTCCCAATGAAGATATTGTCAAAATCTTTAAAATGTTAGAGAAGGAAAAGAGGGGGAAGATTATTACATTAGATGATGGGCAAATTTCTTTTAAGATCAAAATAGAATAAATTAATTATAAAGAAGGAAAATACCACTGCTTTCCCTTTAAAAGAGACTCCCTTAACTTTGCTACACCGGTTCGTTCTAGCGATTTTAAAGTCTCTATTGCTCGATCTTGAGACCAGTTTAACGCGATACATACATCTTCGATTGAAATGAAGCCTTTTTCTTTCGCAACTCCAACAACCTTAACTTGATCGCCCGTGTATTGAACTGGAAAGAATCTAACCATAACGATACCAGAATCAAGCTCCTGTAAATCGTCAATTATGTGATTTTTCTTGAGCATTTTCAAAGCTTTGGCTAGATCCTTTAGCTCTAATATTCCTTTTAAAATACCTGTGTTAACAAGATCATACACTTTAGAAATGGGTAATAATCCAACTCCAATTTCTTCTTTCTGCATCAAAATTCTTTGATAAGCGAGCATTCCCAAGTTCTCATGATCGATTTTTGAAAATTTCTTTAAGACATCGTTTTCTGTAATTTGTTCAGTAATTATTTTGGAGGAGGGTATGTTAAACTTTTTTTGTAGAGCTTTAACTTCCTCCTTTAATTCAGGAGTTAAAGCTAAAATGACTCCGTGGTTCTTAGCTAATTCTGTAAGCTTTTCTTTAGTAAAGTTTTCTGTCGAAGCTTTTGCTTCCATATCTTTCAATTTAAGTTCCGCTGCCTTCTTCTTCATAGCTTCTCTTAAATCTATTTCATCTTCAATTTTCCGAATACCCATTTTTCGATTACACTATTTTTTAATAACTTTATTGATTAATAATCATAAAACTACTTATTTCTTTTTATTTCAACTGAGAATGAGAGATTTGAATAATTTTAGATTAATTAATAAAATTGAAAAGTCAATTATTAACGATTCTGTTTTAAAAATTTCGTCAGAAATTGTAGCATATTTTAAAAAAAAGGATTGTAGGTTCTATATTTCTATTAGCAGCGAGCAAGGAGAAAGTAAGTTCCCCTCTATCTATTTGGTTTCATACGATAAAAATAAGATCTTAGAAGAAAGATTAAAAAATGAGAATTTACACTCTGCTGGTATTTATTTTGGTTTCATCAAGAAAGGAATTTTTCACTTAAGTTTAGAGGGAGTTGAATTTTTACGAGATCACAAAATTCTTCCAAACAGTATTAACATTACTATAAATGCTAAAGGAGAAAAATCAGTTCTCTATGGAAACGATATTGTAAAGAGTTTCACCATTAATATTCCCACTGAGTTAAAAAGAAATGATCTTCTCGCAATTTTTAATCAAAAAAACGAAATTATTGCTTTAGCAAGAGCCGAAATTGATTATAGTTCATTCGATAATCTCAAATTAAACCAAAAAATAGCGCGAAATCTTGTAGATAAAGGATATTATTTAAGGAAAAAACAATAAAGATTGAAATGATTCAAACAGGGATAAATATTACCTGTTTTTTTCAATTAAACTAACAAAAAAACCGATAGTATCATGTAAATGAGGATAAAGTCTTTGAGAATGCTTAATATCTTCCCTAAGTTTTTTATTGTAAACTTCTGTAATTCCATCTACGCCGTAATTACTTGGGATTTTAATAATGGAAAAATCTGATTTATTTTTTAACACATCATCTAAGACAATTTCGTTTTCTTCAGGTGCAATTGAACAGGTGCTATATAGTAACTGTCCTCCGGGATTTAAGGAATTTAAACCAGATTTTAATAGTTTTTTTTGAATAACACTCAATTTATCTATATCTCTTTTTTTTTTACTTGTTTTTCTACTAGGATCTTGTCTGATTAATCCCTCTCCGGTGCATGGTGCGTCTAATAATATCTTATCAGCTTTAAAATTCATTTTCGATAAATTCACAGCATCATCATTTATAACTATCGAATTGAAAACACCCATCCTTCGAAGATTAAATTCTAATGCGGGTATTCTATTTTTATTTCTTTCTATTAAAATTAGATTTCCCTTATTGTTCATTTTTTGTGCTAATTGTGTTGCTTTTCCACCTGGAGCTGCACACATGTCAATTACAATATCGCTTGGGTTTGGATCGAGAATGTGAACAGGTAACATTGGAGCAATACTCTGTAAATAATAATATCCTTGGAGATATTCGTGAGTTGATCCCAAATTAAAAGGGGCGTTGTTGATTTTGAATCCGTAAGGAATCCAATTAAGGGATTCTAACTTAAATCCTTTGTTTTCCAGCCTATTTTTTAAAGTTACTGTCTTTATTTTAATCGTATTAACTCTAATAGAGGGTGTCAATGGTTTTTCATTTGCATCTAGTAATTGTTTTGTTTGATCCTCTCCTAAAAATTGAAAATATCTTTCAATCATATACGGGAGATATCCGAATTGTTCTGCGAGTTTTTGGATAGATTTAGAATTCAGAGATATAAAAAATCAACTCTAAGTGAAACTATTATTACATAATAACTATTAATTTAATATATTTGTTATTGATAGAAAAAAGAGTAGCGCCATGATTGAAGTCGAGATTAAAGTTAAAATCTCTGATCCGAATCTTATGAGGAAAAAGTTTAAAGAAAACAATGGAATTTACAAAATTTCGCTAGACCACGAAGATACCTATTTTAATATGCCTGAAGGATTAAGAAATTTTAAGGAAACTGACGAAGCATTAAGATTAAGAAAATCTGTTGAATTTTTTAATGATGATATGTCAAAATCTCAAAAAATTAACTATTATATAACTTATAAGGGTAAAAAAATTGATAAAACAACTAAAACAAGAGAAGAGATCGATATAAAAATAAGTGAAATTGAAGACATGAAAAACCTTCTCAAATTCTTAGGGTTTCGGGATATTTTCACTGTGGTTAAAAAAAGAGAGTTATACGATTTTGTATTTGAAGGGACGAGAATAGAAGCTCTAATCGATTATGTTCCTATTTTAAAACAGCACTTCGTGGAAGTAGAATTAATAACGGAATCGTTAGATGATATCGAGAAGAATAAAGAGATATTATTCAAATTTTTAAAAAAATTTGGGATTACACGAGAAGAATCAGTTAGAAAATCTTATTTAGAGTTGATTTTTGATAAATTAAAGGGGATTTAAATTCAATTAAAATAGAAAAAAAGAATTTTAAATTTACTTAATTAATAATTTGTCGAGTTCTGCTATTTCTTTATCTAATTTTTTTCGATATAGCCTCAAATCATAGTTCTCATAGACTTTTTTCATTGAATATTTCTGAATAAATTGCGATTTTTTTGATATTTCGTGAATGACACTTAAGAATTCATAATAATCAATGTTTTCCTCAACTATTTCATTCATTATTTTTCAATTCTCCAATTTAGTTTATTTTAATTTTCTTACAATTACAAAATAGCGATCTACAATTAAAAATAATCTGGAGTCCAGTCTTTAATGGTTCAGAATTCTAAGGGATTATGAAAAATGTGATTTTATAGAACATTAAATAGTCGAATGGGAGGCCAATCCCATTTCTAATATGCAGCATATCTTCAATTTTTCATTTATTCCTAATTTTTTTCTTAATTAGAGCTGGTAGTAGTAAATTGGATGTATATTTAAAGAGATTAAATTCCTATAAACAATTAGTAGTATTACTTCAATAATAACTTAGTTCTACGATGATTTTTTCTTTAGGTCGATATAGTCTCCATCCATTATTTGGGAAACATATCTTCTTCCCTTAATGAGCCACATAATTTTGTGACCTTTTCGAGCTTTTTTACCCCATTCTGATTTTTTGTTTTTATTCTGTTCTATAAAGCGATACCCAAATAAATCAACGTACTTAATTCCGCTCGAAAATTTTTTAATGGGATATTCGATCTCATCAATTTCGACAGATTTTTCTCCTTGAAAAATTGCGTTATATATCTTTAAACCTTTTTCCTTTAAATCTACCATTCTACATACCCCATATGATTTCTGAGTTTTATCTCACATTATTCTGTAAATAATGAAGTTTAAGGCTTTTTAACTTTTGTATCGAATCCAGCTGGGAACTTTATCTATTGTATTATTTTTGAATTTAATCCGTTTAAGCGACAAGAGTTTTGGACATTTTTCGGGGTATTTTTCTATTTTGCAATTGGAGATTTCCAATTCCTGTAAATTTCTTAAGTTACATATTGAAGCAGGAATTTCATTAATATCCGTGAGAATTAAATTTATTATAAAACCACCCTCAGCTTTCTTAACTCTACCCAAGCCTTTATTTCCAATTTCAGTATTTTCTTTTAGCAGAGTTTGTTTATCTGCATCAGATAATTCAAATTTACTTAAAAAATTATCAAGTTCGGTTTTAAACTTCAAATAATCCAGATAATCGATATCAAGAACAAACTTTGAGTCGTCCGAGTTTAAGTTATAATGAGCGTTTATTTTCTCTAAGGTCTTCTTTCGTATCTCTTTAAATTGAGAGGTGCTGTAAGTTTCCAATAAATCAATTAACTTTTTAAAGAAATATATCGACTTTTCATTTTGAATTGCCCATAGTAGAGGTTTATTTTCCCGTTTTGGGAAGGATTGGATTAAGGTTTTAGCAGCTTCAAATCTGACCAGTGGTGATTCATCAGAAATTAGACAATTTTCAATAACATCGAAAGTCTTCTCATCTTCAAATGCAATTCTACCTATGAATTCTAACGCTTTACACCTGATCTCTTCATTATCATTATTGTATATTAGCGATTCGAAGAGCTTTAAGGCATCTTTTTTTTCTATTTCACTATTGAGTACTCTGGAGTAGATTTTCTCAGGTGTTAAATAATCACTCATTTTTATTTCATACTTTCTTTTACTACTTCGTGATGACAAACAGACAACGAAATTGTTTTAGGGGAGAATAATTCGAGATTGTTTAAAACCTCTACATATGAAGCTAGGATTACTAAATTTTCATTATTACCTTTAATTTTAACGTTTTCTCGAATGTTGCAATTATCAGCAATAATTGCTTTTTCGATTTTGACATTATTTGAGATATATACCTCATTATAGATTAGACATTCTGAAAGTACTGAATTGTTTTCAATTAACACATTATCGCCAATCACTACATTGGGACCAATTTTACAATTACCATGTATTACCACATTTTCACCTATAGTACATGGGGGATGAATTTCTGAGCTCGGGTGGATATCTGCAGAATTATCTACTAAACTCTTAACGTTACCCTCTAATTTGTGTATTATATCATTCATCATGAGAACATTTGCTTGTAATAAATCGTAGGGTTTACCTACATCATTCCATATACCACTGATTGGATAATAATAGAGCTTTTTTTGATTTGCAACTTCAGGAAACACTTGTCTTTCAATCGATACTTTTTTATTTGGTTCAATAAATGAGAATATTTCCGGTTCCAAGATATATACACCAGCGTTAATTGGCATAGGAACAAGTTTGCCGTTAGGGGGCGAATATTCGTCCTTTTCGAGAAACTTTATTATTTGCTGCGTTTCATTGTTGACAATCAATACACCATATCTTGAAGGATCGTCCACTATTTTACCAGCAATTGTTCCAATACCCATATTTTTAGTATGAAATTTAAGCATTTTTGCCATATCGTAATTGAAAATTACATCGCCGTTCAGCATGAAAAAATTATCGTCTTCTAGGTAGGATTCTGCTAATTTGATAGCCCCCGCTGTGCCTTTTGGATGTTTTTCAACCGTATAGTGAATTTTTATTCCTAAATTTTCACCCGCTTTGAAGTAGTTTTTAACAACATCCTCCATTACACTTACGGCTAGCACAATTTCATTTACTCCCGCAGATTTTAATAATAACATCTGCCGCTCTATTACCGGTTTATTAACGATGGGCATCAGGGGCTTAGGTATGTTGCAACTTAAGGGTCTTAACCTCTTTGCCCACCCACCCGAGAGTATAATTGCTTTGGTCATTTTTATATCATGTTTCCATTTTAATGGGATTGTATGCAATAAATAGAAAGTTTTTTTTTAAATACTATTTTATTAGAATAATGTAATACGATTTAAGAATTCTGGTTAAAATCTAAATATAATTATATATCATTTGTTATTTTCTGTGAATATAGAAATGCTCCTGGTTCAATTCCTTTTTTTTCTGCCATCTTATAAAATACTAATTGAAGGATAATGATTTCCATAATCGAAGCTAAATAAGGATCTTTTATTTTATGCTTGTAAGTGACGATCTTTGGATTGTCGTGCAATTTGTTTAACTCTTCTTCAAAATCTTGATTAGTAATATGCAAAATTTTCCCAAAAGTCCACTTATTCACTAAATTATCAATAAATGGAATATCTAACTCAAGATTTTCTTTAGCGGAAGATAGAATTATAAGACTTGTCGTATCTTTTAAGCATTCTATCCCTCCATGTCTGAAAGTAGATATAGAACTTGCCTCCGAGTAGGACTTAACGATTTCTTTAAAATTTAAAGCTGCTTGATGTGCTGTTGTTAGAGAAGAACCTCTCGAAAGAATTTCCAGAAAATTTATCTTATTTCCGAAGGGGGTCAGAATTTCCTTCCATAGTTTATTGATTTGCTTTTGATCTTTTAGGAGACCTTCGATTTCAAACAATAAATCTTCTACTCTCTGATTTTCGGCTTCGTTTGTAAAAAATTCACCAATAATAGTTTTCGCCATAATGTAAAGCAATAATAAAGTACATACATAGCTTTTTGACGTAACTGAAACTTCTTTGTCAAAATTCATGTAAATTTGCAACTCTGTCATATAAGCTAGATAACTATCAGCATTATTTGTCATTCCAATTGTTAATGGTTTATCTTCAATCGGGATAGTATTAATTTCCCTTAATAATTCTCTAATTTCGCCAGATTCCCCTGATTGCGATATGATTATAATACCTGTATCTTTAAAGCAGTTTTGTTTTATTTTTGGAAAAGTGTTAAAAAGAAATTCTCCAGCTTCTCTCATTTCGACAGCTATGCCATATTGGTTTAAGATATAATATGGTAGATATGAACTAATAAAACTTGAGCCCATTCCAGTAAAAATAAGTTTGGTAATACCTCCCTTTTTTATAAAGTCTCTTAATTTTAAAAATTGAGGTTTTCCTTCTCCAAGAATATAATCAAATGTTTCCCTTAATGCTTGAGGTTGAGATTTAATTTCTTTAAGAAAATAATCGTTCATTTTAATCCCCTAAAAAATTATTCATATTTAATAATAAAAAAAAATATAAGATAAAATTAATTTAACCAATTCAGAATTGAATTTATATTAAAGTGATAAATTTTGCGTTGTATGCACGGTCTTGATAATAACAACTGCCCTATTTGCCGAATGACAAGATCAACAGTCCCTAGAACCCCAATCCATGACAAAACGACTAAGAGTGAGGACCTAAGGCCTGGAAACCCTTTTTTTAGAAAACACCTTTCTAACAAAAAACAAACTGAAGATTATTTAACAAAAACCAATAAATCATTACAACCAAATCTTATTAATCCACTACCAACACCGAACCTTATCAATACAATTCCTAGTTTTGAAAGTAAGGAATTAATTAAGAGATTGGATGAATTAGATATCAAAAGTTTGGATACTTACGGAATTGCTAATAGAGTTAAACTAGAAAAACCTGATCTAAAACTTGATGACGATTAGGTTTAATTAAACAATAATATATGAATAACAGAAAGGTTTAATATCATTCATTTTAACATAAGAATTTATAGCATGCGTTTTAAAAATAATGTATATAGTACTAAATTATTTTATGCTTACATTAAGTTAAAAACCAACGAATCAAGTGTTATGCAATGGAAATTAATAAAGATTTGAAAGATAGCACTCAAGTTGCTTATATTTCTATGGAAATTGCTGTGGATTCAAATATCCCAACTTACAGTGGCGGTTTAGGAGTCTTATCTGGTGATACAGTTAGATCTGCTGCTGATTTAGAACTTCCCATGGTAGGAATATGTTTGTGTTACAGTTCTGGTTATTTTTATCAGTTTTTTAACGAACATGGAGAACAGAAAGAAAAGGAAATTGAGTGGAACTTTTTTTACGAATTTGAGAAAGTCGAAAAACCTATAAAGATAAAAATAGAAGATAAAGAAGTTTTAGTTTCTGCTTGGCTATACAGAGTCATTGGTCAATCAGGTCATATTCTCCCTATATATCTATTAACTACGGATGTAGAGGGTAATGAGGAATGGATGAAAAACATGACCGGTTCTCTTTACGATTCTACATCTCGATGGAATAGAATTGTTCAAGAAATGATACTAGGGATAGGTGGTGTAAAGCTATTAAAATCTTTAGGTTATAATAATATACAGACTTATCATCTCAACGAAGGACACGGCTCTTTTTCAATTGTGGAACTTTATAATATGTTAGGAGGCGATCTAGCTAAAATTAAGGAGAATGTTGTATTTACAACACATACACCAGTTCCGGCAGGACACGATCGATTTGACCAAGAGTTAGTTACTAAAGTATTTGGAGATAGAATGCCTCCTAAAATTCGAAAAATTGCTGAAGATAATGGCCAATTCAATATGACCTATTTAGGTATGGGAGTTTCTAGATATAGAAATGCAGTCGCTAAAAAGCATGGTGAAATTTCAAAAGCTATGTTCCCCCAATATGAAGTTGATTCTATTACGAACGGTATTCATCTAGGGTTTTGGGTTAGCGAACCATTTCGCCAAATTTTTGATAAAAAATGGCCCAATTGGAAAGCGCATCCTTCAATTCTGCAAAACGCGATAGAGCTAGATGATTTAGATATTTTTGATGCACATATCGAAAACAAATTCAATTTAATTAGTTATCAAAAAGGTCATAGTTGGAACCTTTTAGACGAAGAATTAATTACAATCGGTTTTGCAAGGCGTTTTGCAACTTATAAAAGAGCAACCTTATTATTTGAGGATGTAGAGAGACTAGGTAAAATTTGTAAAGGTAAAATTCAATTTATATTCGCGGGGAAAGCACATCCTGATGATAAAATGGGAAAAGATTATATTAAAGAAATCTATGAAAAGGGCGAATATCTTTACGATAATTACGGTGTTAAAGTTGTTATGATGGAAAATTATAACATGGATTTGTCTCATATGATGGTATCTGGTTGCGATGTTTGGCTCAATACGCCAGAAAGATATCGCGAGGCTAGCGGCACCAGCGGAATGAAAGCAGCTCTCAATGGCGTTTTAAATTTTAGCGTTCAAGATGGGTGGTGGTTGGAAGGATATCGCATGAATTCCATTGCGGGATGGGCGATTGGCCCTAACGATTCAAATCCTGATGATGTTGGAGTTTCAAATGATTCGAAAGTTGACTCAGATTTACTTTATGATATTTTAGAAAACAAAATTATACCAACTTACTTAAACCACGACGAATGGCTGTTCAAAAGCAAAAATGCGATCGCTCTAGCAGCTTACTTTAACACTAACAGAATGATGAAAGAATATGCGAAAAAAGCATATAAGCTTACTAAACAGAAACCTTGGAAATTTACTATCTAATCTTTTTTTTTATTATCTTTGAGAAGAATTAAAGAAATTAAGTTATTCAGTACAATTAAAGAGCTTAAAACGCTTAATTTTGATATAATCTTCTAAATCATTTTGTTCAATATATAATTCAAAGGTTTGAGTAAATATATCGTCCAAGGTATCTATTCCAGATGTCAAACCTTCCATGTCTTTAGCCAATAAAAGCAAGTAATTAGGTGTAGATTCAAGATAAAAACACCCTGGTTTGAAATTTGTATCTTTATGAGGATCTATCATTTGATTGGCATCTTTAATAATCTGATTTGATGTAAATATGACAATGAAAAATTTTTCCGAATATTCCTCTTTTAAATAGGAATCTCTTATTCCAGAAGCAAGAAGCGAATAATTTGTAAATTCTTTGAAAAGTAATTGTAATCGGGTTAGTTCTTTCCTGAATTTAATTTTATTGTGAAAAAAAACAAAATCTTTGTCCAATTTTAAAGGTTCATCGTCTAAATATGTAATTTCTTTCGGGTTAGATCGAAATTCATAATCTCTGATATTTTTTGACATTTTTTACTATTGCTCTCATTTAGTAAACTAAAAATCATTTGAAATTTAAAGACTAAATAAGATAAATTGAAGTTTTTTAAAAACCTCTTGTTTATAGAATGTAAAGAATATTAAAAATAAGATTTTTATACAAAATGAAATTAGGAACGCTTCTTTTAGCAAATAATTTGATATTAGCACCTATGTTACAAGTAAGTACCGGATCGTTTAGGCGATTTTGTAGAAATTTTGGAGAGATTGGTTTGGTAAGCGTTCCAATGCTTTATACTAAAAGAATAGAAAAGAGCCCCAACACGGTTTTAATGGACCTCCATAAAATTGAGGATGAAAGGCCAATTAGTGTGCAACTTATAGGATCAGACCCACATGCCTTAAGGAGTTCAATAGAATTTCTTGAAAGTTATAAATTCGATGCGCTAGATATAAACGCCGGCTGCCCTTCTAAAAGAGCTATAAAAGCGCAAGAAGGAGGATATTTACTTAAGGATTTAAAAAAATTAAATAATTTAATAGAAATTGCGGTAAAATACTCGTCGAGACCAGTTTCCTTAAAGATTAGAATAGGATTCAATAGTCCAAACGAAATAGATAAATTAGTGAACATCGTAAATAATTCAGGCATTCACTTTCTAACCGTTCATGGGAGGACAGTAAGAGATCTTTTTTACGACTCTACACTTAACTTAGAGGCAATAAAAAAAATAAAATCATTAATAAGAATTCCCGTTGTTGGAAATGGTAATATTTACAACCCTAAAATAGCTCGAGAGTTTTTAGAATTTACAAATGTTGATGCGATTATGATTGGAAGAGGTTCGATGGGGAATCCTGAGATTTTTAACCAGATTGATCAATATCTAAAAGAGGGAGTAGAACACATTACGGAAAATAATTCAAAGAAAATGAAAGAACATATTAAACTGTATGAACGCTGCATTAAGGAATATTTAAATGATAGTTTCGAGATCCCCTATTCTATTGAAAAATATAAATTTATGGAATTAAGAAGAAATTTAATATGGTTAAGCAAAAACATCCAAGGCTCAACCGAGCTTAGGATTAAAATTTCTAAAACAAAAAATATAGAAGAATTAGATCAAATAATCAATTCCTTGAATTAACTCGTTAAAAACAAAATGACAAAGATTAATAAATAAACAAACAAAACTATTCCATCAACTAATATGATAAGATTAAGTATTTGTATGGCCATTCCCTCGGGAGTAGTAGTTAATTGTTCAACACTCCAAAGTAAATGACCTGCGAGTCCAGAAATTGTTAAATAGACATTAACGCAGATGAATTCAATTATACCAAAAATAAATAACTTAAAGAGGGTATCTTTTTGTTTTATACTAAGCTTCATCATTTTATACTCCTGAGTTTTTAAATTACTATTTAAGTCTAATTATTGTCAACCTTTATACTTTTTTAATAATTCTTCTGGTGTAAAGACGCCATCTTCTGTAATAACGCCAGATACTAATCTAAAGGGGGTTATATCGAACGCGTAATTTAAGCATTCAACACCGTTAGGGACTATTTGGACCTTTCCAAGTACGTTTCCTACTTCTCCACTATCCCTTTGCTCTATTGTAACATCCTCAATCGTCTCATGAAGCGATAAAGTAGATGTTGGAGCGGCAACATAAAACGGAATTTTATTGTCAAACGCAGCTAAAGCAACTAAGTAAGTTCCAATTTTATTAAAAACTGCGTCTGAAGTAACTCGGTCCGTACCAACTATTACTTTATCTACTTTTCCAAGCCTCATCAAGAGCCCCGAAGAAGTATCTGATATTACTTTCACAGGAATTTTATCGTATTGAAGTTCATACGCTGTTAACCTTGCCCCTTGTAATCTTGGTCTTGTTTCGTCTGCGATTACGCTAATATTCTTACCCATTTCGATTGCGGCTCTAATTGGCGCTAAAGCCGTACCATATTGAACAGTAGCTAAAGAGCCAGCGTTACAATGTGTTAGAACCACATCTCCATCTTGCAGCAAAGCAGCGCCATTTTTGCCTATGTTTTTATTCACATTAACATCTTCTTGTGCCATTAACTTGGCTTCTTCAATAACGAGATCAGAAATATTTGAAGGATTGTCGGGAAAAGAATTTATAACCTTCAAAATTCTGTTTACTGCCCAAAAAAGGTTAGATGCTGTAGGTCTTGTACTTCGTATTACATCAGCAGCTTCCTCCATTTTTTTTTGGAAGTTCTCCTTTGTAAGTTCTTTGTATTCTGATGTTGCTAACGCCATACCCATTGCTGCTGCGACACCAATAGCAGGTGCACCTCTAATATTCATAACTTTAATAGAATTTGCCACGGCTCTGAAATCGTCAAACTCTAAAAACTCAAGTTTATGTGGTAGCAGTGTTTGATCAATCATCTTAACTTTGTTATCAACAGTCCATTCAATTGAAGGAATCATATTAACCTTAAATATTACAAGATTTAAATAATTAAATTAGTAATTTTTTTAATCGTAACATTTAAGATTAGAAGTATTATTTAGAGACTTAACTTACTATGAAGCAAATTTCTCTAATTAAAGACCTCCAAAATCGTTTACCTTGGGATAAGTTTATAGAAGAAATGGAAAAGCATGGATTTTTCAAACTAACCTTTATCAAAACCTCTAAAGTATCGGACTGTAAATCAAAATATCAATCTATCCAAACGGGGTACTTAATGCTCGTCGGAGATCCAATTCAAGCAAGTGCTATTAGAGATACCTCACTTCTACATATTAGACCCTATGTTCTATTTAGACCAAAGCTAGAAAGTCAATTACGAGTTATCTTAAAGAATTCCCAGAAATTCAGTATCCCAATTACATTTGCTGGAGGAAAAACAGGGCTTTCTGGAGGATACAGTAATTACGGTATAATTATTGATATGACTGATCTTCGCTCCTATGAAGAACCTTTTCGATACGATTTCAAAAATAACACTGTCCGAGTTAATCAAAATGTTCTGATATCAGATTTAATTAAATATACAATAGTAAGGAGCAATAATAAATTAATCTTTCCCGTTCAACCAGCAAGTTCTCTCAAATTACCTGTAAGAGTAGGAGGTCTGATAGCCTCAAACGCAAGTGGAATTACTTCAGGAAAATTAGGTTCCGTCGAAAATTGGGTAGAAAATATTCGAATTATGAGACCAGATGGAACAATGGTTAAAGTTGATGAAAATAATCCACTCTTTTCTAAAATAATTGGTGGAAATGGATATTTTGGTGTGATACTGAGCGCAGTATTCAAATTATACAGTCCTGAAACTAATTTAAAGCAAGCTATACTTTATGGTTTTAATATTACTAATGCTTTTAATGGATTACAGTCTGTCTTAGATTCAAAAATATTTCCCTTGGTCAGTGAATTTGTGATATCTGACTTAAAACTTCCTGGAAAATTTAATAAACTTGGAGAGCAAAATTCCGAGAATAATTCTATTAAATGGGCTGTCATGATTAAGGGAACTGTAGATATAGTTGATAAATTTATAGATTCTATGAAAGAAAAAGCTCATTGTTACTGGAATATATTAAGTGAAAAAGAATTCCAAGATTTCCTTCAAGAACGATCTGCTTTTGCTTTACTAGTCCAAACAGAAGACTCTACATCAGATTTTATAGCATTCCCCGGATTTGAAGATGTTTTAAGCGAACCAAAAAACTTACCTAATACTATTAAGATGATTAATGAGATATTTACTAAGAAAGGATTTCATAAAGTTATTTTTGGATATGGTCATATTAATTTTAGGAAAGGACAAGGATTATTATTACATATGCGCCTTCCCGTTCCTATTGAGTATTTTTACAAAGAAAATAAAGAGAGCATGAAACTCGTATGCGAAACTGTTTATGATGTAATACTTAATCTTAAAACGAGGTTCGACATTAAACATAAGGCCGAACACAGCGCTGGTCCATTTAAGATCTGGTTGGAGTCCAAATTCAGAAGTTTTTTAAGAAAAAAGGTAATTGAGGGTGAAGCATTTAAAAACCCTCATTTAGAGATATTTGATGAGCTACTTATCAGAAATTTAGGAATCTCAAATGATGAATTGATGAGTAATGATAAAGAGGAAAATTTATCTACTAAATTAAAAAAAGAATTATTTGTTGTAGCGATGATTTCTTACTTAACGGGTGAATAATTTTAAGCATCAATAATATTATACAATCACCGATAATTTCTTGTTCGCGTAGAACAGACATCCCAGCTTTTTTAATGGATTGGGTAATTGAAAGAATTCAAACGGGTTATGTAGATGTCGTAAATCCATTTAATCGAACGCAAGTTTCCAGAGTATCACTTAAAAATGAGGATGTAAAGTGCTGGGTGTGGTGGAGCAAGAATTTTAAAAATTGGATAGAGAAATATAAAAATCAACCGCAAATTTTTAAATCATATAAAGGGCATTACTTTCAATTTACGATTAATTCGCCTTCTGAATTGGAACAAAATCTTAATATTTCCTTAGAAGAAAGATTCTATCAGCTAGATTGGTTGATCCATGAGTTTGGATCAAATGCTATTAGTTTCCGATTTGACCCTATCATTTTATACAAAAAAGGGGATGATAGAAGAATCAGAAGTAATCTAGACAAATTCGAATATATTATAGAAAACATCTCTTCCCTTGGATTGAAAGATATGATATTTTCCTTTGCCACGATCTATGCAAAAGTGAATAATCGCATGCAAAAAAGAGGTTACATCCCCATTGATCCTCATTTAAACAAAAAAAGGGAAATTCTTAAAAAACTATTAGGAATCTGCAAGAAATATGAGATAGAAATGGAAGCTTGTTGTCAACCTGATTTAATTGATATTATGGGAATTAAACAAGCTCGTTGTATAGATGCCAACAAAATTGAGCGATTATTAGGAGAGAAAATTCAAAAAATTAAAGATACAGGACAGAGAAAAGGTTGTGGTTGTTTTAAATCTAAAGACATTGGAGGGTATTCGGGTATATTTAGGTGTAGGCATAATTGTTCTTATTGTTATGCTTCACCAGCTATGAAATAATTAATATTCTAAAGTATAAAAGGGAAATATCCTTTATTTAATGAGTTAACATAAAATTAATTATATGAAGTTAAGAAGGAGTAAAACCATTATCGGTGTATAATTATGAGTTTAGAACAAGAGATAGAAGAAATGTTACTCGAGGGAGGAGCAAAAAAAGTCGGATTTGCTACACTCGAAACTATGGCAGGTGGACCCACAGGAGCGGAGATCACCTATTTACTTCCCGAAGCGCAATCAGCAATAAGTTTTTACATTCCTTTTAATAAAGAGATGATTTTAAAATATTTAGGAAAAGAAGATCCGAGCATTCGTGGAATTCACGAAGAAGAAAATATCGGAATTCACTATACTATTTGGAAAGCAGCTCAACGCGTTAAGCATTGGTTAATTGAAAAGGGCTATAAAGCAATTTCTGTTATTCCCAATAACCACTATAGAACCGATGTCCCGGGATGGCAAATCAATTTACCCCCCGAGCTTTCATTGAGGTATTTGGCAGTTCGAACTGGAGTGGCATCGTTTGGTTGGTCTGGAAATGTTGGGACAAAGGAGCATGGGACCGCTATTATTCTAGGAGGTATCGTTACTGATGCAAAACTTGAACCAACAGACCCTTTACCAGAATCAGAATCATTTTGCGATGAGTGTAAAATGTGTACAAAAGTTTGTGCTTATCAAATGTTTTCACCTACAGAAGAAACTGTTGTTTCATTAGGGGGAAACACATTTAAATATTCTAAGAGGATGAATAAAATGCGTTGCTTTCTTACTTGTGGTGGATCGAATGGATTACATCCTTCAGGAAGGTTTTCTACCTGGTCTCCTGGACGTTACGATTACCCCGAAAACGATAAAGAAGTAGCACGGCTTATGTCGCTTGCAATGACAAGTCAAAAGAAGAGACCTTCCATTAAAGATAGATCAAGTGGATATCAACCCGCTTCTTTTGGTGGAAATGGAACTATCCAACTCACTTGTGCGAATTGTCAACTTATTTGTGCTGGTAATCCGAAAGAAACAGCACAACGATACAAAGCATTGGTAAATTCTGGATGTGTAATTCAAAATGAAGATGGCAGTCTTGAAATACTTCCTCCAGATAAAGCAGAAGAAGCGTTTGAATCGATGCCTATAAAGCATCAACGATTATATCATAAAGATTATAAAAATAAGATGAAAAAATTAAAAAAAGAGGTTTAAAATAATGAAAATAATGGTATGTTATTTCTCTAATACGGGAAATACAGAAAAAGTAGCTAAAAGTATTGCAGAAGGATTAGAAGGTGAAGATGTAGAGCTTTTAAAAATCGAGGATACAGATCCTTCCATATTACAGAATTACGATCTTGTCGTATTAGGTTCAGGGATATATGGGGGAAAACTTAACAAAAAAGTAATAGATTTTATGAAAAATGTAACCAAATATCCACCAAATTTTGCTTTTTTTAACACTCATCAGAGTGCTACTTCTTACCAGAAAGCTTTCAAAAGAATAAGAGCCAAAATTGAAGAAAACCAGTCAAAAATAATAGGAGAATTTGACTGCATAGGCGAAAATCTTGGCATGCCAAAGGAAACTATTTTCGGTATGCTAGAAAAACTCCCTCTGGAAGAGAGGAAAAGACAAGAAGCTAAAATAGAAGAGACAGTAGGTCACCCTAATAAACAAGATCTTGTAAATGCAAAAACATTTGGGAAATCCTTAATTCAATAATTAAAAAAAACTAATTTTGTCCCTTTTTATTTGGAATAAATAATACCTTCAAAAAGGTAGATTGAAAAAATAGAAGTGAAATTTAAAATGAATAGTAAAAATATGACTTTAGAGGATTACCAAGAAGCGGGTGTTGAAATTTTCCATAAATTACATCTTGATTCTTATCCAATATCGCTAAAATACATAAGAGATATTGAAAATGAAATTCCCGAAGGTGTTAGAAGACCAATTGATAGCGGAGAAAAAATGTCTATTTGCCAAGCATTTACTTATGCACGTAAGTTTAAGCAAAAGTTATGCATTACTTCAGCTGATAACTTTTGTACTCCGTCATCAGTTGGGCATGGATGGGTTCCCCTCTCAGTGGAAGAATTTACCGAGTCTCAGGTACGTCAAAAATGGTCAAAAGATGTTCAAGCTGAGAAAAGAAGAGCTGAACACATATATGCAAATAATTTTAAAAATGTAATTGAATTGGCGTATCGTGGAGTAATTGTTTCACCATTAATGGAAACTCCCGTCATTCCAGATTCAATTATGATTTATTGTGATGGTCCAAAGCTAACATATATTATTAATGCATTGAATTATGAACATAAAAGAAAATACAGAATACAATCAATATTCGAAGGTTTTGGGGAAAGTTGCTCAAAGGGGGGATTCATGCCGTTCGTTACTCGAAAAGCTCAAATTGTCATTCCAGGCACGGGAGATCGCTCATTTGCAGGAATTCAAGATCACGAATTAGGAATTGGAATGCCTGCTAGCTTTATTTTCTATGTATTGGAGAATTTATTTCAAACAGGCGCTGGTCAGGGTTTGAAGTTTCCACTAAGACAAATACTTCCAAAATTAGATGAAAATTTAACTCCTGGTTTTCGATACATGAGAGAAGTAATAGATAAAAAATTGAATAACTCAAAATAATCACTTTTTTTTACACCAAAATAAAAGTTGGATATTTGGAAAGATGTATTTAATAATCTAAAGAGAAAAATAGAAATAAGAGGTGGTATAAAATATTATATCTTTAAATGAAGAACTTGAACAAAAATTAAAAGAATTAGGGGCTATCCAATTAGGAACTTTAGAAGTATTCCCTCCAGATAAAGCAAAAGAAGAATTCGAAAAAATGCCATTAAAGAGACAGAAATGGTACAGAAAAGATTATAGGATTAATATTAGAGAAAAACCCGGCTCACCTTCAATGATGCCTTAAAAAACTATAAAGAAAAAGGAAATAAAATGAGTGAAAAAATGAATGTATTATTTATTATGACAGATCAGCATCGAGCTGATCATATGAGCTGCGCAGGGAATCCTGTTGTAAAAACACCTAACCTAGATAGACTGGCTAAAGAAGGGATTAGATTTACAAACGCATTTTGTGCTAATCCAATGTGTATGCCCAATAGAGCATCCATTTTTACGGGAGTTTATCCTAACGTCCATGGTTGTCGAAGCAATGGTATAAATTTACCAGATACCGTTGAAACATTCATCGAGGCCATGAGAAAGAGTGGATATATTACTCATAGTGTAGGTAAGATGCATTTCCAATTTTATATTCCACCTTTTAAACGCAAAACAAAATCTGCAGAAATGATTGGATATTGGATGCATGAAGAAACCTCAAAAGAAGCTAAAGATAATTTTCCTAAACCTTATTATGGATTTGAAGAATGTGAAATAACTTTAGGCCACGGTGATTTGTGTGGTGGACATTATTTAGATTGGTTAGAAGAATTACGTCCAGGTGCAACAGAATGGATGCGTAAGAGATTAACATTGAAATTTTTTGACCAAGTCTACTATGAAAGCGATATGGCTGTCGAACATTATCCTACTAGTTATTGTCAGGATAGAACGATAAATTTTTTAGAAAAACATTCAAAAGGAGAATTTGGAGACAAACCATTCTTTCTCTGTTGTTCCATTCCAGATCCTCATCATCCCGTCTGTCCTCCGGGTGAATATAAGGAAAAGTACAGACCTGATGAGATTAGTCTTCCTTCCACCTTTTCTGATATTAAAAATATATATAACCATAAGTTTTTAGGTCCATTAATAAAAAATCCGCTTTTTCGTGGAGCTATGCTTCGAGAATCTGATGAAAATGAAGTAAAGGAATTTATCCGGTTAACTTATGGTTCAATTTCTTTATTTGATCATGCTATTGGAGAAATTCTCGCAAGTTTAGAAAAATTAGGATATGCAGAAAACACAATAGTAATTTATACGAGTGATCATGGGGATTTAATGGGAGACCATGGCATGATCTATAAAGGACCTTCGCCCTTTAAGGGTTTGTTGAATGTTCCCTTGATTATAAGAGTTCCAGGAATAACTAAGCCTGGAAGTATTACGGATTCTTTAGCTAGCTCTATTGATTTTGCAAAGACGATATTAAACTTAACAAAAATTCCTAATCGGCTTCATTCTTCATTTATTCAAGGAGTTGATCTCATACCTATACTGAAAGATCCCAAAGCGAAAGTAAGAGACTGCGCCTTTGTAGAGGAAGATGAAGAATTTGGACCACTAACGATAAGATTAAGACATTTAATTACAGAAACTCATAAAATCACACTATATGCGGGTTTAGAAGATGCTGGAGATATATATGACCGTATAAATGACCCAGATGAATTAAATAATCTATGGGATAAGGATAGAGATTTAAAAGAAAGCCTTTTAACGAAGATATTTCATGAAAATTTAAAAGCTCAAACAAAAATACCAAAAAGGCAAGCAAGCAGCTGATTATGTAAAATTAAAAATGAGTAAAACACCAAGAAAATTATACTATGAATTTTGAACCTACGAAAAAATCGATTAAAAAACATAAATTACCTGATTGGTACCATGATGCGAAGTTCGGAATTTTTATACATTGGGGATTATATTCCGTACCGGCATTCGCAGCAAAGGGGTTAAGTTTCACAGAATCACCTCAAGTTGGAGAGGAATATTACTTTAAAAACAATCCATATGCCGAGTGGTATCTTAATACATTGAGGATTTCTGGTAGCCCAACACAAGAGTATCACTATAAGGAGTACGGAGAAGACTTTTCTTACGATGATTTCGTACCAATATTCAATGAAGAATTAAAAAAGTGGAATCCACAGGAATGGGCTGAATTATTCAAAAGCGCAGGCGCTAAGTATGTAGTGCTTGTAACCAAGCACCACGATGGATTTCTTTTATGGCCAAGCAAATACTCAAATCCTATGAAAGAAAACTATATAACTAGTAGAAATATCGTAAGCGAACTCACAAATTCTGTAAAAAGTAAAGGAATGAAAATGGGATTTTATTATTCCACCTCGTTTGACTGGTCTTTCAATACGGAGCCAATTGATGCTCGTACAAAAGACATGACTAATGGGATTACAACCCCTGAATATACAGAATATGTAAAAAACCATTGGTATGAATTAATTGATAAATACGAACCTTCAATATTATGGAGCGACATCGGAGCGCCGCCTCTTTTTGATCTTTTTGAACTTTTTGCTTACTATTATAACAAGTTTCCAGAAGGAGTAATAAACGACCGTTGGGATAAGTTATTCCATGAAGATGGGAAAGTATACAAAATGAGAAGGACATTTTTTTACGATTTTACCACGCCGGAGTATGAAAGCTATAACATTATTAAAAAAAAGAAATGGGAATCAAATCGAGGTATAGGGAATTCCTATGGGTACAATAAGACAGAAAAAGAAGGTGATTACTTGTCATCTGACGCCTTAATCAAGATGCTCGTAGATATTGTAAGTAAAAATGGGAACCTTTTATTAAATGTTGGACCTACGTCAGATGGAAGAATACCCAAAATTCAAAATAAAGTATTATTGGGAATAGGTAAGTGGTTAGAAATTAACGGGGAGGGAATTTATGGTACTCGTCCCTGGGAAAGAGCTGAAGGCAAATCTTTGGATAATCTCCAAATTAGGTTTACACAGAAGAATGGAATAATTTATATTCATCTCTTAAATAACCCTATAGGAAAACGGATCAGAATTTTATCGATAAAAATTCATCATCACTCGACAATAAAAATGCTTGGTTATCAAGATCAACTGACATGGGAGCAAAATATTGAGGATCTAATTATTAATATCCCTGATAACTTAGTAGAATCTCCCGTTTATGTATTCAAGGTAATTCCAGATGATTTGTAGCAAGAAATTAAATTCTTTATAATACATCAAGAATTATGAATTAATAATATAAAAAAAATGAAAAAAGAGTAAGAGATTATGAGTGAAAGTAACAAACAAAAAATTGAAGACTCATATGATGTAGTTGTTATTGGAGCCGGTAATGGTGGCTTGACGGCGACAGCGACTTTAGCTCAGAAGGGCATCAAAGTTTTATGTTTAGAGCAACATAACTTGCCTGGAGGAGTCGCTTCTAGTTTTGTGCGTGGAAGATTCGAATTCGAAACATCGCTCCATGAGCTTGCTAGCTACGGGCCTCCATCAAAAAAAGGAAGCATTAGACGGTTATTCGATGATAAGCTTAAGATGGACACAGAGTTTGTTCAAGTTCCAGAAGCATTCAGACTTATTACAACCGATCCTGAAGACAAAATGGATGTGTCAATGTCGTTTGGCGTAGAGGATTTTATCAATACGATTGAAAAGGAAGTTCCAGGTAGCAAAAAGTCTGTAGAGAATTTTTTCAAGATAGCAAAAGAGATTGATGCCGCTTTTGCTTACTTTGGCAAAACACAAGGGAAACCTGACCAAGGAGTATTAATTAAAGAGTTCCCGAATTTCCTTAAAACTGCTGCGTATTCAGTTACAGACGTTGAAAATGCTTTAGACATGCCCGAAAGAGCTCAGAAGATTTTAAACGGATACTGGGCATATTTAGGTCTTCCTATGAGTAGAATGAATTTTACATTGTATGCCGTGATGGTCTTAGGTTTTGCTCAAATCGGAGGATGGATACCTATAAATCGGTCACATGGGTATACTACAGCTATTGATGTTAAAATACGAGAATTTGGAGGAAGGATCGAATATAATACTACAGTTGACAAAATTCTAGTAGAAGGAGGACAAGTGGTGGGTATCGAAACTTCAAAGGGAGATAAAATTAAAACTAATTACGTTATTTCTAACGCTAGCCCCACTCTGACTTATTGTAAACTGATATATCCTCAATCTGAGGTACCAGAGAAAGCTTTCAAAGAAATAAATGCTCGAATTCATGGTTTAACAGGTTTCGTTGTTTATGCCGGATTAGACAAGTCAGCAGAAGAATTAGGTTTACATGATTATGGTTATTTTATCATGAACAACATGGATACGGAAGGAATTTATGACTCTTGGTCAAAACTGCAAGCTCCTAACGGATTAGCATGCACCATTTTGAATAACGCTGTTCCCGATTGTTCACCTCCCGGAACTTGTATTCTCGACATAACGACATTATTCCAACCTGAAGCTTGGAAAGATGTAAAACCGGAAGATTATGTAGAACTTAAAACTAAGTTAGCTGAAGATTTAATGATTAAGTTTGAAGAAGCTACTGGCTCGTCAGTTCGTGATCATATTGAAGAAATTGAGATATCGACTCCAGCTACTTTTGCTAGATATGCACACCTCTTTAAGGGCATTTTTTATGGTTATGAACCTGAATCATGGGATTCAATCGTACCAAGACTAATGAATATGGGCAAAGATATACACATTAAAGGATTGGAATTTGCAGGAGGATTCGGTAGAAGATTACATGGATATAGTAGCGCAATGAATGATGGTGTGCTTGCAGCACAACTTACACTAGGAAGAATAATGAAGGAGCGTGAGAAAGCATGAGTAAAGAGAACGAAGAAAGGTTAAATGTAAATATCAAATCAAATACAAAGGATTTATTCGCTTTTACGAAGCTCCTTCCTATTAGGGAAAAGAGAATAGAAAGAGCTTCAAGTGAACCAATAACAGAAGATCCCATTACTGATCTAGCGAGTAAATTGCACCCCGAAAGACAATTTTTAGTCATAGATGAGATTAAAGAAGAGACCAAATCGACAAAGACATACAAGCTTGTTCCCGATCCTGATTCAGAAACAAAGGAACTAGCCTACTTCAGACCAGGTCAATATCTTAGCTTAAAAGTTGAGTTAGAAGGAGTTCGCATAACTCGTCCTTATTCTATAGCTTCATCTCCCAAAGACGCTCTGAGTGGTTTTTATGAGATTACTATAAGAAAAGAAGATGACGGATTCTTAACTCATTTTATCTGGGATAATTGGAGAGTAGGGACAAAAGTGGAGAGTTCTGGACCAGAAGGTTTCTTCTATTTCGAAAGATTAAGAGATTTAAACCAAATCGTAGGAATTGCGGGAGGATCTGGAGTTACACCATTCCGTTCTATGGCAAAAGCAATTATCGATGGGACCATAGATGCAAAATTAACTTTATTATTTGGTAGTTCAGAGGAAGACGACATAATTTTCTACGACGAATTTACTGCTATGGAGAAAAAGCATCCTGATAAAATTAAAATCATTCATGTCTTAAGTTGTGATTTCGTTTCATTAGAAGGATGCGAGAAAGGTTTTATATCCAAAGAGATTATTGAAAAATACTGCGACACCAATTCAAGTACATTTTTCATATGTGGCCCGCAATTAATGTACGATTTTGTTGTTGATAAAGAGCTCAAAAAGTTTGACAATTTACCAATTAAACGAGTACGTAGGGAAGCTTTTGGGGAAATAAAGGATATCTTAGCTCATCTTGATTTTCCAAAAGAAGTTGCAGAGAAAGTATTCAAAGTTAAAATTCACATTGGTGATTTAACGAGAGAAATACCCGCTATAGCTACAGAGTCTGTTTTAGTGGCTTTAGAAAGGGCAAATCTAAACCCACCTTCGAAGTGCCGTTCCGGAGAGTGTGGGTTCTGTCGAACTCTTCTAATTGATGGTGATGTATATATAAATCCTGTTTCCGATTGGAGAAAAGGAGCAGATAAAAAATTCAACTACTTCCACCCATGTGCGTCGTATCCAATAACAGATCTCGAAATTAGAATTCCAAGAGAGATTTAAATCTAAATATTTAACACTTTTTTTATTTATTTTATTGCAAAATATTTAATTCTCATCATTGCTTTAAGTTGTTTATTAATTAGTGAAGAAATTTTACAAAGATTATGGATATTAAAATCAAATATGGACTTATAGCTTTTTTTATAATCCTTATTCAATCCAGCTTAAAAACAGTAGGGGTATTAATAACTGGCAGTTTAAGCTTTTTATCTGAAACCATAGATACGCTAACTGACATCTTTTTTGTTTCTCTAACGTTATATTCTCTCTATGTGAGCCAGAAACCCCCAGATTTCGAGCATATGTACGGACATTCCAAAATAGATTCGTTAGGGGGATTGGTCCAAGGTGTTATATTAGTCAACATTTATAGCGTTCTAATTTTTGTAGCGATTCAAACCATTTTCACGGGTTCATTTGGAATAATAAATCCTGGCTTGGGATTCCTTATACTATTAATATCGTTTATTATTAATTTGGTGTTTTCTAGAATATTAATATGGCAAGGAAAGAAGCAGAATAGTTTATCTCTTAAAATTCAAGGATTAAATTTGTTCCAAGATTCTCTTAGAGCACTCATAGTAATAATTAATTTTGTTATCACTATATTTTTTAGCGTTCAATTTTTAGATCCCTATTTTAGTATCGTTCTTTCCATATTGATAATTATAAGTTCAATCAATCTTTCAAAGGAAGGAATTAAAGATTTACTCGATGTTAACCCAATAAACTCGCTTATTATTGAGGAAATAAAGCTTAGCGTATTCAATCTTGAACATGTAAATGGTGTTGAGGAATTAAAGGTTAGATTCAGTGGCACCACATTATTCTTAGAGATTCGATTGTCTGTAGAGGATCATATATCTGTAGTACATGCTAATGAAATTACAAAAAGTATAAGATCTTTAAGCAAGAAATTTTTTCCGTCTTACAATGTAGAAACATTAGTTGAAATGAATCCTTTAAGCGGGGAATCTTCGCTCGGAGAAAAGATATTCAACTTGCTTTATACTATGAAAAGTGAATTTAAAGAGATATCAGATTTTAAAGATTTGAATATATTTAGAATTGAAAACGATTACTTCTTATCATTAGCTATTATTGTTGATGATAGTTTATCTTTAGAGGAGGCTCACGAATTAAGCAGTCTGTTTGAAAGACAATTACAAGAGCAAGTCACATTTATCTCGCGAATTATTACTCACATAGAATCCCAAACCATGCTGAAAAATTCTTTAATAGATCATCTAGTTTGCACACCTATAGAACCTGAAAAGAAGAAAGAGATTCAAGCTTCCCTTCATAGCCTTTTGAAATCGATTCCAGAGGTTAAAGGCTATCATGGTTTGGAATTTTGGGCTGCCCTTGATTTTTGTCTTCTCGAACTCCATGTTTTTTTTAATGGGGCTCTTAATATAACGCGAGTTCATACTTTGATAACAGAAGTAGAGCAACAAATAAAAAATACTCTGAATATTGAAAACTTAACAGAAGTAATTCTTCATTCCGAACCCGTAGAAGGACGAACTGATGGGATTATATTCTAAAAATCAAAACGGAAAGCTATAGTTAAATAATTTTAATTCTTTCTGCATGGTTTTAATATCTTCTTGCAAACTTTTATTAATTGGAATGCCTAGGTTTTTCCGAACTTTTTCAGAGAAATGTTCTTTTTCTCCAGCGGTATATATTCGCAAATTTCCCGGAGCTTTCTTAGAGTTTCTAAGGTTCCTCATGATAGTACCTGTAGTCCGTTTAAACCGACTTAAAGGCGTAAAATGATTAATATTTATTGCTAAAAAGAAGTGCCCAACTTTTAGGCGTTTTTGATGATCTTCAATAATTCCTGCTGTGTCTTTAAGGAAAATACCGTCTTGTAAAGCACTCGATAAAATTTCTACAAAAGTGGCATAACCAAATCCTTTATAACCAGATGTGCCCTCGCCTTTTCCACCTAAAGGTAAAAGGGCAGCAGTATTTTCTTCTAAGTTTTTAAGAGTTTCGTGAGGATCGTTCTGTGATCTTCCATTTTTAGTAATTATTAGACCATCGGGAAGCGGTTGGTGTATCCTATCATACACTTCTACTTTGCCTCTTTGAATAATCGATGTAGCACAATCGAGTAAAAATGGGAAATTTTCATCTGTGGGTGTTCCTAAAGTTAATGGATTTGTTCCCAACATTGGTTCTACACCAAATGTTGGAGGAACAGCAGGTCTAGCGTTCGTGGTGGTAATCCCTATCATACCTTCGTTTATAGCCATAAGCGAGTAATAGCCAGCAATTCCAAAGTGCGTTGAATTTCTCACTGCTACAGCCCCAAGACCATACTTTTTTGCCTTCTGAATAGCTAACTTCATAGCCTTATAGCCAATTACTGGTCCTAATCCACAACCACCGTCAATAACAGCTGTAGTGGGGCCTTTTTTAACGATCTTTATTTTAGTATCAGTATTATATATTCCTTCTTTAATCCTATCGTAATACATCTTACATCTTTGAATGCCGTGTGAATCTATACCTCGTAAATCTGATGTAATTAAAACATCTGCAATGATATCGGCGTCAACTCTCTTCACATTAAGACCAATAAACACATCTCTAATGAAATTCTTAAGAGTTCTAAAATCTATATGGAGCACATCTTTGGAACCAGATACAACATCAACTTTTGTACTTGTCACGAAGATCACTTTGATTGCAATAGATTTTATTTATCTAGAAGACTATTTAATATAAATCATATCTAAGATAAGTTGAAAGTTCGTATAAACAGCTCTAAACTTATTAATTCTTAGCTCTTTTCTTAATAAAAGTAAAAAAAATAGATTACTTCATTAAATAAGAGATTTGTATTCAACCAAATTGAGTGAGTCTCGCATAATTTTTATGTCTTCTTGTAAACTTTTATTAAGAGGAATTCCCGTTTTTCCTCTACTTACTATAGCATCATATTCCTTTTCGCCTGCTGTATAAATTCGGTCTGCACCGGGTTCTTTCTTGGAAGATCGAAGGCCTCTCATGATGTTTCCCGCTGTCTTTTTAAAAACTTCAAGAGGGAGAAAACTCTCAATATTAATGGCTAAGAAAAAATGACCTACTTTTAACCTTTTCTGACCATCTTCTACAATTCCTATTGTATCTTTAAGGTATATTCCATCTTGCAGAGCTGCTGATAATAATTCAACTAATGTTGCGTATCCATAACCTTTATAACCTGAAGTTTCTTCACCCTTACCTCCTAATGGCAGTAATGCAGCTTTGCCTTTACCCATATCTTCCAAAATTTTACCAGGGTCAGTTTCCGTCTTTCCTTCATCTGTTATTACAACACCATCAGGTAAGGGTTTATTAATTCTATTATATAACTCTACTTTACCTCTTTGAACAATAGTAGTCGCACAATCAATTAAAAATGGGAAATCTTCGTCTGTAGGTGCGCCTGCAGTTAAGGGATTTGTACCAAGCATCGGCTCAACTCCAAAGGTAGGTGGCATAGAAGGTCGTGCGTTAGTTACTGCTAAACCAATCATCCCTTCCTTAATTGCCATTAGTGAATAAAAACCCGCAATGCCAAAATGTGTTGAATTTCTCACTGCTACAGATCCTAGTCCATATTTTTTTGCCTTTTCAATTGCTGTTTTCATGGCTTTATAAGCAATAACATGCCCCATTCCACAATTTCCGTCCCAAAGAGCAGTCGTTGGACCATCCTTAATGATATCGATTTTTGTATTTACTTCATACATACCAGCCTTTATGCGATCAAAATACATTTTACAGCGTTGTATTCCATGGGTATCGATTCCTCTAATATCCGAAGTAATTAACACTTCAGCTATAATTTGGGCATCGTCTTTTGGTACCCCAAGGCCTATAAAAACATCTCGCATGAAGCTTTCGAGCGTTTCTGCTCCGATATAAATAATATCTTCAGACATAGAAATCACTTATGTTTTACTCACATTTCAACTTTTTTTTCAAAATAAATTATACACTAACTTATTTTTGGTTTTACATAAAGTTTAACATAATATTATATCCATGTTATGTAGTTTTTTGAACCCCATTTAATATTTTTTTGGTATGATATTGAATGATATGAAAGTGAAAGTAGAAGGTAAGTTTTTCAAAGAAGTTATGATTGAGGACGATGGAGACAGCATAACTTATGTCTTTCCAGATACAGAGGAATTTTTAGCAATTCTCCGCCGAAAAATCAATAAAGAATTGACATTAGATTAATCCCGTAAGCTTAGTTCTTCTTATTCCAATACTTCAATAAGTTTTTATAACTCCCATCATTTTTTTTCTTGGAACCTTAGGCCCGTTCTGCAATCCTATACTGGATGAAGCGTAAAATGGTCTCTAGCGCAAATTGCCTAGATTCAGGTTTCATGAGGAATATTATCCAATTTTATGTCCCGTCGAAGCGATCCCCATGATGGTGGGTGCCAGAGTAGTGTTTTTCGTAGGAAAAACATAAGCTCGTAATAACAAAACCGATCAGGCCAGGGATGGAGCATTCGTAAGTTTAGGTGTTCACGCTTTATGGTAAGGTCGTGGAGGAGCATATTATCAGGTCATAGTATTTGAATTGGAATCGAGATTTAGGTTTTTTATATATCTTGTTCTAAAGTAAAGCGTAAAAGTCGATCTTTATCTTCTTCCGCATAGCCTATCCCAATTCTCTTATTTAAGGTAATTTTTTTATCTCCGATGTTCTTCCCTTGAGCAAAATAGAGTTTTGATGTTTCCACGCAAGAATCTCTACCATTATATTTTTCTTTAGTTATATTCAATGCCATACACAACTTACTGGGGCCATCAACCAAATTCTTATAATTTTTTCCGATTTTTACAGCTCTGTTTTCTTTCATTAATTCTATCCCCTCAATTGGAAACAACTTTCTTATGAAAATAGCACATGGTATCCCTTCTGGTTCAGTAATTACATTAAGGCAGAAGTACATCCCATAAATGTAATAAACATAAAAGGTACCCGGTTTCATATACATAACTTTTGTTTTCTCAGTTTTTTTGTAATTATATGCATGGCAAGCTTTATCGTTGGGACCTAAATACGCTTCGGTTTCTACAATTTTTCCAATCATATCGCCTTTCTCTGTTTTTTCTATTAGATATCTACCTAAGATATCCTTACCGACTTCGACCGTATCTCTTGAAAAAAAGTCAGTTGATAGTCTTGTTAGTTCTTTCATGAATCACGATCTTTATTTTTTAAGAATTATTTATGTACCAAAAATAGTGTCATCATTAATTATATTTTAAATAAATTTTAAGCATTTAGGGAATCTATTATGGATGCAGTTACAAGAGTATTAAAAGCTATAAATCATGAGGAACCTGATAGAGTTCCAGCTTGGGAAAGCGCTTTTACAAATAATACGATTTCACAACATTATGGTTTAAGGGAAGGAAGAGGAGATTTTGGTATTTCCTTATTAAAGAATGTACCTGATAAAATGGCAGTTGTAAATCAAATTATTAAAAGTAAAAGATCAATGAAACCAGGCTTTAAGAGGTATTTTCAGTTATTCCGCAATATTGGTTATGATATTGGAACATGTATATCTACTAATTTCCCACGTTTAATTCTTGAAGATGCAAAAGGGTTTGTCGATGAATATGGAAGAATAATGAAATTTGAACAATATGATAAAGATGGAACAATGATTATGGGTTATCACGGTGGATATTTCAAGAGTTTTGAGGATTATGAAAGTTGGGAGAGAATGGATCCTAATTTCAAAGCCCGATTAGCTGGATATTTAGCAGGAAAGGAAATTCAAGAGGAAATGAATAATGAGATTCTTGCAGCTCCTGCAATTGGAGCAATAATGGAGGATCCCTGGGAAGGTTTTGGATTAGAAACTTTTTCAAGAATTTTAGCTAAACCAAAACAAGCTAAGAAAATATTTGATGATTATGGCGAATTTACACTTGAACTCGTAAAAAGTCTTGCAGAAAATGGAGCGAAGTTAATAATATTATGGGATGACTATGGTTTTAAGAATGGACTTTTCATGCGAGCAGAGAATTATCGAAAATATGTATTTCCATGGTTAAAACGGATATGTAGTGCTGCTCACAAACTCGATAGCTATATTTTATTGCATTCAGATGGAGATTTGATGGAAATTTTTGAAGATATCATTAAATGTGGTGTTGATGTTTTAAATCCAATCGAACCTACAACAGCAAATCCTGAATATGATATTTTCAAGTTAAAACAAAAATATGGAGATCAGATTACCTTTTGCGGTAATTTATCGCCTCAAATGCTAGCTACCGGTGAAATATCTGAAATTGAAGCTTATGCTAAACGCCTAATTCGAGAATTAGCACCAGGTGGCGGGTATATTTTTAGTTCTGGTCACAGTATAAATCCAGCGGTAACCCTGGACAGGTTTGAAGCGATGCATAATATCAAGAAAAAATACGGTAATTACCCTATTAGTGTCCCAATTTAACCAATTCTTCCTTCAAAAACGATTCTAAATTCGTGTTACAGGCAACGAAAGGAAATTTTGTCTTAATTGACAATTCTAAGTCAAAATCAGCTCCTTTTATCGAAAAAAATTTGCCACTTGCTTCATTTAGGATCAAGTAACCCGCAGCTACATCCACAAGACGATTACTTTCTCTTAAATTAAGGAATGCTTCCATGCTCCCCCGAGCAACTTGACATAATGTTAAAGCACTACTCCCTAATATTCTTATACGATGGAACTGCTGAATTATTGACTTTAATTTTTCAATATTTTTAAATGCGTTCTTCTTGGGAAGGTTCAATTCAAAAAAGCATTTATTTGAAAGATCCAAGTTTGAAACTTGAATTTTGTTAGCGTTTAAATAAGCACCTTCTCCTTTAATAGCCCAATATATATCTTTCGAAACTAAATCTAATACAACAGCTTTTTTTATGTCCTTTATATTCTGACCTATCGCATAGGCGATTGAAACTGAGCAATATGGTATACCCCTGACAGCGTTATTGGAACCGTCAACGGGATCTACGATTAGGATGTTTTTGTTTTTAATGGCTCTCTCTTTATTCCCTATGTATTTTTCTCCAATTTCCTCGCTAATGAGTAATAAATCCACTTTTTCATTTTCTAAGTAATGTATGATGCTATTCTCGGCAATTAAATCTATTTGCATAGAAATGTCTCCCCCCGCACCTTTCTGAGACTTATCAGATGCTTCTTTTAATCCTAATAAAGGGTGAATAGCACTGTACACATTTAATACTAAATTTTTTAAAAAATCAATACTAAGTTCCATATTACTCATTCAATATTTCGTATTTCTAAAAAACGATAAATTCATTTCTCTTTCATTTGGGAATTCTTTGTTTATCTATAATCCATTTATCTACAATAAGTCTTTGTAATTTTTTTTTGTTAATCACATCGTAATCGTTGTGGATCGTGCTTTTTGGAATCCAAAATTCAGTATCCAAGTCTATTATTATTAATAGAGCTTTAGGGCTTTCTACTTTAATTTTAGCTTTAATTTCGACAGTTTCTTTTGCGACTCCAAATTCGGTGGTTTCTACAACTTGTAATCCATCTCTAGCAAGTATATGTTCAGAAAATACACCATATTCGACTTCATCATGAGCATCTTTGTCTTTTGCTTTTTTATCAGATTTACCACTTGTAGCAAATTCTATTTTTTCGTTTAATATGTGTTTTAGCATTAAAGTGAAGAAATTCACATTCGGAAAACGAAGTTTCTTTATATAACCACCAATTTTTATTTGGATTATTTCTCGAGTTTCTTTTTCCCATCCTACATAAATTTCTGTCTTACGTTCTTTAAAGACGTGAAATCCTCTCCAATTTGCACTTTTTTTGAGAAGAACTTCTAATATACAGATAATTTCTTCAATACTAATTTTAACAGTTTTCCCTTCACCTTCAGATGTTTTTTCCCATGAGCCATCTTCTTTTCGATTGAATATACTTAAAAAAAGATATGAAACCGACTTCGAAGGACTTGAAAGCGTTAAACTTGACTTTTGTCCGTAAAAGGTTTTAATATGATAGTCCGTCATTTTTATCAATTATTATCTAATAATTAAAACAGAGCTCTAAATCTCAAAAACATAATATTTTTTTACTGATTTAAATTCATCCTAAAAATTTTAAGTGAACAATTTTAGCTGTTTTTAATCGCTTAGAAACTTTGATCATTTTTAGCGTGTTTTTTGACCAGATTGGATTAATGGGTGTACGAGCCCAGATAGTATACCAGTCAATCAATTCAATATTTTTCGACCATTTTGAGAATTCGTTGTTAGGATGTCCTATTCCGTAATGAACGCGTATATCTGCACCGGCTTTTCTTGCCCTCCTATTTATAACTTTAATAGCTAATTTTGAAATTCCCTCAAAAATGAATTCTCCTCCAGGAAATTTTTTTGCCATATAAGTGATAAGTTTACGGATTTCTTCTTCCTCAAAATAGTAAACGAAACCGCCCGCAAAAAAGATAATCCCATTTTCTGGATTAAACTCAATATCATCCATCCAACTGTAATCAAATGCAGATTTAGAAATATTTTTACTTCTAGAGGATTCCGTTATAAATTGATTGCGATATTTAATTGCATCAGGCAAGTCTAAATTAAACCACTTAATAGCACCATTATCAACGCGAGAAAATGTAGTATCTAATCCACATCCTAAGTTTACTACTGTTGAATAAGGACAACTTTCAATGTACTTTATAATTGCCTTATCAAAAATTTTTGCTCTAACTAATAACCCAAGAGATCTCCATTCTTCCAAATAATTTGATATATTGGTAAAATCGTAATTTAATTTCTCAATAATTTGTATGGCTTGTTGATCATTTAATATTTCAGGATACAGTTTACTATAGGTTGCTCGAGCCCATAAAGGTCCTAACATTGTTTCTTCTATGGAACCAGAATCAAGAGAAAAATCTTCTGCCATAGTTAATAAAACATTTTTAATCTTATTAAATTTAGATTAAAAAGCATTGATTTGCAAATTAACTAATAAGTTAGAAAAAAGATTACATTAACTCAATTTCTACTAAGACAGATTCCGGAATTTGAATCTTCATAATAAGATGCATCGAACGCTCGTTAGCAGTTATTTCGAAAAGGCGTTTATGAATTCTCATTTCAAACTTCGCCCAGGTAGAAGTTCCTTGCCCAGAAGGAGCTTTCATTACGGGCACTCGTAATCGCTTAGTGGGTAATGGGATGGGTCCCAGTTTCCTTATTCCTTGATTTTGGCAAACGCTTTCTATTTGCTCGCATACCGCTTTAAGAGAAGGTAATTGGGTGCTGCTTAATCTGATACGTGCTCGTTGCATATTTTAAACTTTTTTTATTTGAAGTTATTTGTAGTGAAATTATTAAAAATAAATAAATTTTATCATTAATACCTTAAAAGAACTTAATTTTCTAATTTTTACTCTTCCGCTGCTCGATTTTTTTTGTTATTACTAAACTTAACACACTTAACTGTGTTTTAAGCGAGACTTTTGTTCCTAACTTTTTATGCATTATCCTTAGTAAAAGTGTTAACAAAACAAAAATCCCTATGACAACTCCCCAGATAAATAATGCGTTTAATTGTCGATGAAATAAAAAGTACAATGGATCATGGGCAACATAAATAGTAAAAGAATAAAATGAATAATAAAAGAAGAACCTGTACCTTTTTTTAAGATTAATTATTTCAAATTCTTCGATATATATGAGAACTGAGAGTAAAATTAAAATAGCACCAACGGAGTAAAACATAGCAGAAATAGTTCTTCGAAAAATAAAATCGTAGAAACGATATATAATTCCAAAGGAGGTAGTAATTATTCCAACTATTAATATTGCCCTTATAAACACCCGTTTAATTGCATTCTTCCTTTCTTCTTGGTCTTGAATACTATTAATGTTATAGAAGAAGTCTCCAAATGCAGAACCGATTATAAAAATTGCGAAATACGCTAAAATCGTAAATGCTTCGTCAGGATTGTAGAAGATGTGGAAAAGTACACCATAAAAGTTTAGTTGATCTCTATATGATAATAAAAATGAGAAAAGCAAATCATTAACAATTAATAATCCAATTCCTAAACCAATTCTGAAGTATTTTGAGGTACGTAATAAAGGCCACGCTAATAAGAGAGAGATTGAAATTGTTTGGAGAGCATTCCATGCCCATATCCACCTATAGTCATTTATCCCAAAGGCAACCGCTGTGTTATAAAGAAAAGCTATTGCTAATAATAGTAATGCTCTTATGATATAAATGTTCCTAGCTTGGGTCATATCAATATCAGGAGAAATTGCTGCCTTTTTAGCCCTACTTTTATACGCTAGTGCTGCGCTGAAACCAGAAATGAATAAAAATCCCGTAGCAGCAATCGACGCCAAAAACGAGAACAAGTAAAAGATTAACCATCTATCGGGAAGAATTATCCACCAATCAAGCATATGACCAAGAACCATAAGAAAAATACAAAATCCTCGAATCATGTCAATACTTTGAACTCTCTTCATTTTGCATACTCTTTTTTAACATACTTATTTCCAATAATAATTAAGATAGAATGTTGTTTTGCTATTAATAATTCCTATTATAAAGAGCATGTAGAAATGTAGAAAATCAGACCGAAGCTAAGAAAATCCTAGTAAAAATTGGTTCCCTAAATTCACGTGATTTAAATATTTTTTTGCTGCTTCGAGGCACTTATTCGCTTGTTTCCTCGATGTAATCGGTAAATCATTCA
This sequence comes from Promethearchaeota archaeon, assembly GCA_013375495.1. The sequence goes on along the minus strand of JABXKC010000002.1, from coordinate 59,218 downwards.
TTTGGTAATCGGGATGGAAAATCAGTAAGCTATAAGGTATTTCATTATCAATTTCACTGATAAACTTAGCAATCTGCTCCACTTCTTCATGATTCACATAACCAGGAACTAATAGTGTGCAAGCACTCATTTCAGGCAGATCTCCACCTCGTGACCCAAAATAGTTATCAGCTAAATATTTAAAATTATCAAGTGTTCTACTATTACTCACACCACATAGTGCTAAGTTAATTTTTTCATTAAAAGATTTTAAATCGAATTTAATATTCCCTCCGGAATTTACAGCAATCTGCATACACTTGTCAACTAATGTTTCATTACCGCTACCATTCCATTCCCAGCATACTCTAAATTTTCTCGATAGTCCTTTTTTCTTAATTTTCTCTAATATATGATTTGCTAAATTAATGGTAAAAGGTAATTGCACCTCAGGAGTGCCTCCAAAATAGCAGATACAGGTGATTTTTTCGTTATTAAAAATTCTATCAGCCAAAGATTTAACATCAACTAAATACTTCTTAGAGAAGTGCTTGTGAGAAGAGTTCTGGCAGAATAGACAATCAAAGGAGCACCCATATAAGAATGCAGCATAAGAATAAGTGTTATAATCCCCATCGCAGAACCATGCATTACAACAATTAGTTGGTATTGGATCGAGATACCCGTGAATATAACCTTTCTGTTTAGATGGAAGTGGTAACTCTCCACTCTGATTTTTTTCTAGATTTCTTAATCCACAATAACTTAAATCGTTTTCAGAAAGAATACATTCGTTAATGCAGAAATTACATTTCAATTTAATTTCTTTTCTGTCTGCTCTTGGAGGTTCTGAAGGTAGATCTACTAAATCTCTAACTAGTTTATGAACACTTAAAATTTGTTGCTTAACAAGTTCCCAATCTTTTTTGAGTATGCATTCTCGACATATATTAAGCACATTAGAAATATATTTATCAGTTTTTCCACAAAAGTTACATAAACCTATGATTTTCACCGTTTTTTTAATAGTAAAAATGTTTGACCCGATTTTTGTTTAGAATCCTTCTTAATCATAAATCCATCAAACCCATTATCTTTGAAAGAAGAATTAAAATATTTTAATTCTTTTTCGTCTTTTGGGTAAAATTCGATAATAATTCTTCCGTTAGGTTTTAGAATTTTTTTCAAATATCTTGCTGTATTATTAATTATTTTAGATATATCGCTACCTAAATTTTTCCCATGAATTATAAAATTATAAGCCGAAATAGAAATGATATGATCAATTGAAGTTTTCCTTATTGGTAGATAGTTGATGTCCGCTAACATTAGTTCGAGTTCTTTTTCTTTTTTTAAAAATTTCTTTTTATTTTTAGCTTTCGAGAGCATATCCTTTAAAATATCGATACCAATAACACGATGCCCATTTTCTACTAATACTTCAGAAGAAAATCCAGTTCCACATCCTAAATCGGCAATTATATTATGTTTTTCCCTTAACTTATCAATATTTCCAACCTTATTCAACTTTTCATCCTGTAGATATTGTAGACAAACTAAAGTTGTTTTTTTTTGATTTCTTTCCATCCAAATCGAATTATCATATTCGAAAGATCTCTCACCAAGATATGAATCGGGAAAAATGGGAGTTTTGTTGTGATTTGACATATTTGATCGTAAATTTAAACCTCTAAAAAGTATACATATAAATTATCGAAATGAGTTGATATATATTGTTAGTCATCAGAAAAATATCTAATTATAAATTTTTATAATTATTTTAAAAAAAAATGATTTGACATGATAGATAAAAATTCTATTCTTATATGCGATGATGAACCCGATATTGTCAGTCTGGTTCAGAGGTTTTTACAACTTGATCATTTTAACACGCTTACTTGTAGCAACGGTAAAGAGGCGTTAAAATCTCTAGAAGAAAAATATGAAGAGATCGTCTTAATACTATTAGATGTTATGATGCCTGGAATGTCAGGATTTGAAGTCCTTAGAACTATAAAATCGAAAGAAACTTATAAAAACATCAAGGTTATTCTTTTTACGGTTAAAAGTTTTAAAGAAGATAAAGAAAAAGGAGACGAATTAGGAGCAGATGGATATATTACAAAACCTTTTTCTGGAAATGAACTACGTGATTACGTGAAAGAAATATTAAATATGTAGATATTAAGTATTTTTCAGATTAGATTCATATTTGTGAATTGCTTAGTTAATAGCGTTTAAGCGAATTATAATAAATCTCCTTTTAAATGACAATTATGATCGATACTAGTGATCAAAACATCAAAATCATACATACTTTTTATATAAGTAAAAAGAATCTATATTAGTAGAAGATATAAAAAGGATGATAAATGGAATTTCCAATGTCAACAACCAAAAAAATCTTGATCGTCGATGACGAAGAAGATATAACGATTTTAACTGAGAAGTTTTTGCAACTCGAGAATTACGATACATTAACTTGTAGTAATGGATATGATGCATTAAGCATTATCGAAGAAAAACACGAAGAAATAGCACTCGTTTTGCTTGATATTATGCTTCCCGGAATGAATGGTTATGAAATTTTGACTGAAATTAAGGCAAAATACCCTAATATTCTTGTAGTTCTTTTTACTGTTAAAAATTTTTTTGAAGACATTCAGAAAGGAAAAGAACTCGGTGCTGATGGTTATTTAGTTAAGGCTATTTCTGGAAATGAAATTATTACTTATATTAAAGACATTCTTAAAAAGAAAAAAATAGCTAGTATTAAACCTTAATTATAAAATACAATTGTAATGTATTAATTAGATTTGAAGGTTTTTGCTTCACTAATCTTTTATATATTTTTTTCCTATTTCCCAAGCTTTTGCGATACTCTCTCCTACTTCCCAATATTGCTTCATAGCATAGGTAAATGTGTTAATCTTTGAGATATCTGGTCCTCCTTCTGTTAGATATTTCTCTTCAGCGTAAGCATTCACGACTTCTCCAATAAATAGCTCGTGACCTTCTTCTGCTCCCGTTAAATCTTTTATAGCAATAGTTTTAATTACTTTGCATTCTAGATTTAGCGGAGCTTTGTTTATCATTGGAGCGGTCTTAAGCTCTCCGTAAAAGACATCAAATACTTCCGATTTATCTGCTTCTTTTCCAGAGACGATACCGCAGTAATCAGTCCCTGCTATTATTTCTTCAGAAGGGGTATTTACACTGAAAGTTCCATTTTCCTTTATTCCAATGTTTGTGAAATGGGTCTCGTAAGAAGCTATTGATATTAAAGGAGGTTTATCCTCAACGCTGCTAACATATGCAAGGGGTTCAAAATTGGGTCTTCCATCAATATTTGCCCCTATTAGGACAACGGGCCTAGGAAACAAGTACGAACTTGATTTAATTTTTTTTTTCATCGTTATTATTACTTGGACTATTTTTGAAAGTGTATGTATAATATGGTATGATATTTTAAATATGATTTAGGTATAAGAATTTTTTACTCTCAAAAAGCAATAAAATTATTCAAGATCGATAGTTTTGTTAGTAGATTCATTATCTTCTTTATCGATATCTGTTTTTGAAGTATCCATGGTCTCAATCGCAGCTTGATACTTGCTTAAGACAATTGTAGCAAATACACTACAGATCAAAGCAATAAAGAATAGAGGAAAATTTGAAAATGTCTGTCTAAAGACAAGAAGACCGGCTGTAATTGGAAGAAGTAAAGCAATTGAATCTAAAATTGGATACATAATTAGAATTTTGCCTTTTTGAAATCCTCCTTGATAGTAGGGGAGACTCGAAAGGTTGAAAGCTGCCATCATCCAAAACCCTAAAAAGACCCAAAGATGGGCATAAGTTCCTCCAAACAGGAACCAAAAGATACCAAATGGTAACTCGAATATTGTATACCACTGAAAGCCCTCACCTGTTTGAATCAACGCCTGAGCTAGGATATTCGTAGCAGAACCTCCAAGTGCGAATAAAATTGCTCCTCCAAACATTATAAAAAGACCCTCAGTACCCTTACCTCTCTTTTTTTTAGCCATAGTTAGTGAAATAATACAAATTGTTAGAGACACTGCTAAAAATATAATAAACGATGGAACAAACTCATATAAATCAAGATCAACATCAGAAATACCTGCTAGTCCAATAAGAATAGGAGATATCGTCAACAATCCGATCGCTATATACTCGACGATACCAACTCTTTCTTTTAAGATTTTCATTGCAGCGGGGACGAAAAATATAAACCCAGTTGCCATAACAGGTTCGGTTACGAGAACACCTACCATTCCAATTGATATTATATACGGAAACCATCCGCCAACTCCCAGAATCGCACCAATTAACCAAGATCTAATTTTAAACAATTTTATAAAAGTTTTTATGAGGTTCATGAATCCTTCTTCAGTTTTTATCTCAATACCTTTTATTTTTGCTTCCTTTAGTCCTTTCTTTTGATACACAATACCTATATTGAAACAAAAAGTAGTGATTACCGCTAAAATAATTCCAATTACAGCAGTAACTAAATCAACTTCTGACATAGGTATAAGTTAAAAATGTTTATGGCTTATAATTTTCACTTGTTGGTTTTTTAAGGCGTAAATCTTAAACAATTTCGTAAAAATATCTAAAAAATAAACCATAAAAACACTAGAAATGCTATAAAAGCAATGCATAACATTTTTCTAATCATATGAGCTACATGTACTCGAGGCTTTCTTCCTTTTTTATCGAATAATTTCGGGAACAAAGTAGCATCGTGTGGTTCCCGTTGGTACCAATAAGCTGTTGAAGACCAATCGTCTCTACGATGATTATCGTGTCCATGTTCTATTGTAACCACTATCTTTTTATTAAAATAGATAGGGTCTTCAACATGATATCGATAATAGGAGATTTTACCCCACCAATTTATCCCCCCCGGTTTAATTGTACCGTGATAAGGAGCGTGATGTTTTTGACTTTGTCCCCATGATTGGTTCACATAATCTTCTGTGCCTGTTCCATGTAGAGTTGGGACGCGCTTGTCAACATCATCGTCGATAAATATCATATCGTCCCCTTCGCCTGGCCAATTAATATACCATGGATAGAAAGTAATATTATCTATATCTAAATGGCACCCAACAAAATGACCTTTACCTTTTGCTTCAAGGATTTTGTAATTTTGAGCCATTGGATCATCAATATTACGACCACCATAATTAAATTTTACAGGTTTAATCTTTAAGATTTTTTTACCTGTTTCACTATCCCTCTTCTTTGGGATTGTAGGATTTTCGCGACGCCAAAGCGCGTGAAACCTCCCATAATCCTTTTCATTTTCAAATCCGTCTTCATAGGTTTCATAATCAATATAGAAAAATAACCTCATCTGCTTAGAGTTATCGTTTTCTATGGTTATTTTAAATCCCTTTGAAAAGGGCATTGGCCACCAACAATTAAATGCTCTACCCCTTTGTGGGCTCATCTGAAACGGTAAAGAAATAAAATTTTTACGCTTGGCATGACCTAAACCAAAAAAATCTCCAATAGGAACTTCGATACTCGGGTGATTCTCTTTTTCTTCATCCCAATATATCCTCATTATAATATTTCTCAAATAATATCGTTCCTTACATAAAATTGTGCACCAAATATGGGTTATACACCCCGCTCCCTTCACATTTCCAATTACTACCTTTTCTCCCGGTCTTATATCTATCCAATCGTGATTTCCTTCGGAAGTATCATAACTTGAGAGCCTTCTTCTTTTGATAGAATCTGGTTGAATTTTTGCAATATTGTGAAAACTCGATTCACCTAGTTTCATAGGTTAAATAAACACATTCTAGTATTTTAACTTTTAATTACCATGATTTCTACCTTTAAAAAAGATTTATTACTTATACAACAAAAACTTAAATAGCTTTAAAATCAAAATAAAGTAGTATAATCTAATTTAAAAAGTACCTAATTGATGATTTAGAATGGTTTTAGAAGCAGAATCCGACAAAATTTCATTTTTTAAACAATACTTTTCAGTTATTATTTTGATTGTTAATATTGCAGTTTTTGTATGGCAAATGATGGATCCAACGGGTCAAATACAAATTGGATACGCTTTTGTTCCTGCCGAATTTTTTGCAGGAGAGAAACTGTGGACAATCTTCACATCAATGTTTATGCACGGAGATATAATTCATATAATCATGAATATGTGGTTTTTCTTTGTAATAACGGATAATTGCGAACACGCAATGGGGCATGTATTTTATTTGGTAACATATTTCGTTTCAGGTATATTTGCCACTATGCTTCACGCAATTAGCACGATTTTGATTCCAGTTTGGGGTCCAATTTTAGCAAGTATTCCTTCTTTAGGGGCATCTGGAGCAATTTTTGGCCTTATGGCGGTATATGTAATACTTTATCCTTCCAATAAGTTTTATCTTCCAACAGGGTCAACAATGCGAAAAGTAACTGCTAGTTATTTTATAATTACCTACTTTATCGCAGAACTTACATATGCCATGGTTTCACTATATAATCCACTCACTAGTCAAACAGCACATTTTGCTCATGTTGGAGGGTTTGTTGCCGGTGCTATAATGGCAGGCTTATTTAAAGCAGTAAAAGGGACTTCCTATAAGAAAAAACCAAAGTAAAATTTTAATACATATATTATTTTTTTCTATTTTTTACATATAATTTTTTCAAGAATGTTTGATTTATATTTCTATCAATTGTAATTGATATTACAAACTAAAAGTTAAGAAAATGCCTACTAAAATTGTTGTAATCGGAATGGGTTACGTCGGTATTCCTATGGCCGTTCTTTTAGCTGATGTAGATGATTTTTATGTTACCGGTGTTCAGCGTAGATCGCAAAGATCTGGCTGGAAAATTGATTGGTTGAACCAAGGGAAAAACCCTTACGAGGGAGATGAACCGGGGTTAGATAAACTAATTGAAAAAGTAGTAAAAAATGAAAAGTTTAGAGTTACAAATAAATATGATGCAGTAAAAGATGCGGATTACGTTTTAATCGACGTACAAACACCCGTTGACGATGAAAAAATCCCAAGATATGCCTCTCTACTGGATGTTTCTGAGAGGATTGCTAAACACATGAAAAAGGGAGTGACAATAATACTAGAATCTACAGTAGCGCCTGGAACCACAGGTAATGTCGTTCAATCTATTTTAGAAAAGAAAAGTGGATTAAAGAGAGGAGAAGACTTTTACCTTGTATTCTCGCCCGAGCGAGTGATGCCAGGCAAATTATTAGAATATATCACAGATTTCCCTAGGGTTATAGGAGGGGGATGCCAAGAAGCAAATGAAAAAGCCAAATTCTTGTATGGAAAAGTTGTCAAAAAGGAATTGCAAGTGACTGATACTCTAACAGCTGAATTAACGAAATGTATAGAAAATGCATATAGAGATGTAAACATCGCATTTGCTAATGAGATGGCTTTATTATCTGAAGATTTTGATCGTAACATCTTCGAAATTATAAATTTAATAAACCATCGGCATGATAGGATGATGCATTATCCCGGATCAGGCGTAGGAGGACATTGTTTAACGAAAGATCCCTGGCTTCTGCTCTATGGGTTCAATAAATATACGGAAAAATTGAACGAATCAAAAATTAAAATAATTCCAGATTCAAGAAAAATTAACGACTATATGCCCTATCACATGATAAAATTAATGGAACATGTATTTAGGGATTCTCATCGATTAGTAGACAACATAAAGATAGTTCTTTTAGGTGTGTCTTATAAGGCGAATACGGATGATACTCGAAATACACCAACTGAAAATATCATAAAAGTCCTAAAAAGTAGATATCACTCTCATAATATTGAATATATCGCCCACGATCCTTATGTAAACGAGCGTGATTATAAGCTTACTAAGCTCACAAGCGATTTTAACGAAGCAGTTACAAATGCAGATGTTTTAATGTTTACAACAAATCATTCTGAATATTACAACATTGACCTTGATGATCTAAAGGAAATCGTGAATACACCAATAATTATTGATGGGAGAAATATATTTGATAAGAAGACAGTTGAAAATAAGGGGTTTATTTATCGCAAGGTCGGAGAGGGTTCAAAAAAGCCGGTTTAATCGTTTAAACCTTCTTGTTTGAGGGATTACCATTAAAAAAATGTAAAGATTTTTTATCTCAAGTTCATGCTAGAACTTATAGATTAAACCCTATCATTTACCGATTTAATCTTCGAGATGGAGTTATTATTTAGTTTTTCGGTTCTCTTTTTCTTTTTCTTTTTGTAATTTAAGTGCTCGCAAATACCACATGGAAATTAGCGATCAACTGGTTTCATAGCAATTTTCGTCAAATCCAAAATCAAATTCACTTTCTTCTTCTGACATAAGTTTTTATCACTACTAAAAATTCTATCTAGAATAAAAAAACAGGGATATTAAGGGTGAGTTTTATAAAAAATAAAGATTTCTAAGAAGTTACATATTTTTAAAAACTGTTTTAATCTCGGTTCTTGCGGAACTATCGATTGAATCCTATCATTTATGATCCAATCTTAGAGATTTAATTTTTTTTAGTTTATATCAGCTTTTCTCGCTTTTTTTTCTCTACGACGTTTTTTTAGTATGTTGACTAATTCTATTATTCCGTCAGAAATACCTCATCCTGACGTTGCACAGAAAAAATCTTCTGATTCTGTTGTTTGTCTTTTGACTTTATTTTTCCATTCTGACATTTTATTTGTATTATTATCGTTTAGTTAATTAAAATATGATAAGCGATTCTTAAAAGAATTCTTATTATATTTAATAGTCTGACCGTATTAATTTCTCATTTAAATAAAAACTATAAGTAGGGCTTTCTTTTACAAAATTATTAACAAATTGATTTTTTGGTAAATCGATTAAAAATGGGAATGAAGCGTGAACTCTCAGAAATGAGAAAGACAATGGAAAAATTAACTTCAGAATTGCATGAAACTAATTTAGCTATTCGAGAATCCTTAAAATTAACTTCCGATACAATTAAAGAAATGAGTGATACATTTTCTCAAACTTTAGGAGATACCTTAAAAGTCATGCAAGACATGAGAGTTCAAATAGATGTTAGAGATAGCGTCTTTAAAAGTCTTGGAATTGATGGTTTGATTCCAGATCTTTTTAAAAAAAAGACATGATCTAAAAGATTAACTTGCCAAATTCTAACTAAAAGTTAAAGTAAATGTCATTTTTGTCTTCTTTTAAAAACCAGATATAATATTACAAGAGATATCGCGTAAATAATCGAGATTAAAATCCACAAAATAAATTCTGTATAATTGTTATAAAATATCGCTGAAATGGCTCTATAAATAGGGAATATTATTATTAGGGCAAGTAACTGAATTTGTTTTTGAAGTTTTTCCATTTTGTTCAGAAATTTTGTTAAATTTAATTAATAATAATCATAATAATGAATATTATAAAAGAATTTAAAATATAAAAAAGAAATGTCGAAAAATCCTCCAAATTGTTTTATATGTGGAAAAGATTGCGCAGATAAACTTGATAGATGCTCATATTGTATTTGTGATACAACGATATGTGATATGTGTATTAATTCCATAAAAAAGAACGATACTACTTGGATTTGTCCCAATTGTAAAGAGGAACGGGATCTAGAAGCGAGTATGCTGTTCCGGGATTAGTATATTATAAAATAATAAAATTCTTGCTATTTTTTTAATCTAAAGTGTATTTATAAGCCAATGATGAAAGATTAAAAATGATTTAGGGTTCAATAAACATGAAATAATCAAGGAAGTCTGAGGCTAACTTTCTTAACAATGTATTTTGTAATATAAAAGATTATAAACTTTCCAGTTTTATTAGTAAATCATACGAAAATATATTTAGGTGTTATTATTGGCTAAGATTTCAAAAGTTTTAGAAGTGAATAACTGCAATAACGATATTCTTTTTCAAGCACTCTATAAAGCTGAATTTTGGGAGGCAATTAATCCTGCTAAAAAAATGGATGCTGAATTTACTGCTCCAAATGTACTTTATACTAAAATTTATGATGAAATAGAGCTTATTAAAATTCCGATTGAAATGGAAGGAGAATTATTACTTTCAGACAAGGGTGAAGATGAAGGTAAGGGGCGATTAATTGAATTCAACGTTAGAAATAATAAAGATATTAGAGAATTAGAGGGTCGTCTACGTATAAAATCACTCTCCCCTACAAAATCGAAAATAGGTGCCTTTGTGGAGACATTCACCTTAAGCAGCGAATTTCTTAATCTATTAGGAGGAGGCGCAGATCTAATATTACAGAGGAAAATCTCTGAGATGTTGAGAAATATAGAAAAAATTTGCAAAACAAAAGACCTTCAAGATTTCTTGTGAATTAATAAAAATTTTAACTAAAAATAATCATTTATTAAATGGTAATCTTATATAACTATTGACAAACTCTAAAATCGGGGTTTTGGTATGAATATTTGGATACTTGATTCAGAAAGTGGGATTACGCTGTTGTACAAACCTTACATGGATTTGTCTTTAGACGAAGATCTCATTAGTGGCCTTTTAGCCGCTCTTAACCAATTTACTATTTATGAACTTAAAACGGGTATAGAGAGCATTGAAATGGGGGGCCTTAGATGGTCTTATTTAGAGGACAAAGAGGCAAACTTATTGTTTGTGGCAACATCTGAGAAAGACATTAGTTCAAATATGCTGAGAGCTCGACTCAATGTTATTATGCAAACATTTCTTGAACATTATGTTTCCAAAGATTTAGAGCATTGGAAGAACCTATGGAAAGGAAATACTGAACTTTTTAATTCATTTAAGGAAGTTATCGATGAATTTTACTCCCAATGGTTAACAGCAGAAAATATATCTACAATTGCAGAATATTTTGATATATTAGGTGTGTTTCAGCAGATATTAAACTTACTAGTAAATGTAATTGAAGGTCACTTTACCACTGAAAAAAAAGACAGAATATATCAACAAATTGAAATTATGTTTTCTAATTACCAAAAGCATCAGTACGTTCAAAACAACCCTGAATTAAGCAAAATTTCGTTTAACCCTGTTTCTGGTATTAACATTATCAACATCGATCCAACTAACTGCGATATGCTTGTAGTAGAAAAGCAAATCATAAATTTAATAAGAAGGATCACTGAAATGATAAAGAGTGAAGAGGGTTATTATGTGACCTTACACTATTTTATTGAGGAGAATATTTTTGAATATCTTATTTCGAATATTAGTCTACTAAAAGAATTAAACCTATTCAAATTTCTCTTACAACTTTTTCTATTTAAGTAAATTCTTCAACCAGATCTATAAAAGCATCAATAAGCTTAAGGAACATTTCAATTCATATAATATAAATAGATTTATTAAAAGGCATTTATTAACTTAAGTAATAAATTTTTAAAATCTATAAATTAAATGCCAATGAATCTACCACTTTTAATAATACTTTTAGTACTCTTTGTCGTAATTATTATAAGCTATTCTATAAAAGGTGTAGATTTTGTTGCAATATCCTTATTCTGCATGTTTTTAGGAGCTACAATTACAGGTCTTCAACTAGGAATTGGCATAGAAGAGTTCATTCTCGATGTTGAATGGCAAGCCGTTATTATCATTTTGAGTATGAGCATAATAACTAAAATTGCGCAAGATTCAAACATTTTAGAGTATGTAGCGGTAAAAATGTTTAAGTTATCAAGAGGAGATCGTAGAATTTTTCTCTATCTTCTCTGTACGATTACTACGCTATTGGCAGCTGTTGTTTCGGATGTTGTTGTTGTGTTAATTCTAGCTCCTGTGGTAGTCCGATTGTGTCGTTTCTTAAAAATTCGAGCAGGAACTTATTTGCTTGGTATGACTATATGTATTAATATCGGTTCCATAATAACTCCTTTTTCAAGTGGAGAGAATATTATTATCTCTACGGCATTTGAACTTGATACACTTTACTTCGTCCAATATTATTGGGTCTTTTCTTTTCTATTGTTGTTTTTTACAATATTTTTAATAGATCGATTTATGCTTTCTAAAGAGCCGAATATAGAAGAACAAACGAAAAAATTCGTCCTCGAGCTCGTTGATGCGGATGTTATGATTAAAAATAAAAAAATGTTCTATTTCAATAGTATTGCGATTATATTTACAATCGTGCTTTTTATGATCTTACCTGTTTTATACTTAACGGCAATCATCGCAGCTCTAATACTTGTTTTAGTAAATCGGAGTTACACCAAAAAACCTATGGGAGAATTATTAAAAGATATTGAGTGGGAAATAATTTTCTTCTTCATATCTTTATATATTATTATTGGGAGCCTTTTGAGAGCTGGTTTTACAGATATTTTTACTGCTATACCTTTTGAATTACTTAATCCGATATTGATAGCATTTATACTTCTTATTTTATTGAGCGTTATTTCAGGTTTCGTTGCAAATACACCTACTGCGCTAATCTTTATACCAATTATTCAGACTCTCATAGACACATTTAATTTCCCTGATGTTCCTCTTTTATTTGCCTTCATTGTTGCTATTAATTTAGGTGGAAATCTTATTCCACAGGGAGCTGCAGCAGATCTGATGACTCTTAAGGTAGCACAAGACAGTGGCGTTGAGAACTTAGGATACAAGCGCTTATTAAAAACAGGATTTGTTTTTGCATTAATTCATATAGTTAGTGCAATGGGATTTCTATTTATCATTATTATTTTTACTTAAAGGAAATTTTAAGGAAAAATATATAGGTTTAGGGAAAGATTCCTCTCAACTCAATTGCTTTTGCAATTCGGGATACTGCTATTATGTATGCTGCTGTTCGAAGGGATATCTTTCTCTCTTCTGAGATTTTATATGTTTCTTCAAATGCTTCGATTATAATTCTTTTAAGTTCTTCATTGATACGATCAAGTTTCCAGAAGTACGAATTAATATCTTGGACATATTCGAAGTACGAGACGCAAACGCCACCACTATTGGCGAGAATATCTGGTACAACATAGATTTCTTTATCAAACAAAACTCTATCCGCTTCTGGTGTTGTAGGTCCATTTGCACCTTCTAATACTATTTTGCAGTCTATTTTATCCGCATTTTTTTCTGTTATTTGATTTTCTATAGCTGCAGGGATTAATACATCACATTTTGATGTAAGGAGCTCGTCGTTGCCAATAAGCTTATACTTATCATTTTTATAATCTTTTAATAAATTACCTTGTTTAGCCCATACTAATAATTTTTCTATATCTAAACCATCTTCACAGTAAATTCCCGTTGATATATCTGAGACGGCAATAACTTTACACCCGTGTTTATAAAGTAGATCGACAATCGTACCTCCTACATTACCTAATCCTTGAACTATAATCTTTAAGGATTTTAAGTCTAATCCCAGTTTTTCAACGAAAGCTTGAAGAACAAAATATAAACCCGTTCCGGTAGCTTTTGCTCTGCCAACAGAACCCCCAATTTCGACGGGTTTTCCAGTTACAACGCCAGTAATCGTCCGTCCTTTTTGCATACTATATGTATCCATTATCCAAGCCATAATTTGTGGGTTAGTATTTACATCTGGAGCTGGAACATCAATATCTGGTCCTATGATATTAATAATTTCAGCAATAAACCTTCTTGTAAGTCTTTCTAGCTCTTTTTTAGACAATTTAAAAGGATCAACACATATACCACCTTTAGCGCCCCCTAAAGGCAAGTTTAAAAGACTAGTTTTCCATGTCATCCATGTTGCTAAAGCTTTTACTTCATCAAGATTAACACCTAGAGAATATCGTAAACCACCTTTCCCAGGTCCTCTGATTGTTGAATGATGAACCCTATAACCTTCAAAAATTTTTAAAGTACCATCATCCATCATAATTGGAATAGAAACTATTAAAGAACGTTCTATTCTTTTTAAAAACTGAAGAATATTTGGATCTAAATCCATCACTTCTCCTACAATATCAATCTGCTTTTTTGCCATTTCAAAAGGATTAAGGGCCATTATAATACGCTTTTTTTTATTTTTTTTTTTATTTTTTATAATATTTTCTGCTAAATCTAATAATTATTTATTCCTCATAAACTAAAACACACCCTTTTATGGAAATAAACCTCTCAATTCATGTGCTTTTGCTAATCGATTTGTGCTAATAGCATATGCTGCCGTTCTGAGTGATGAATTCGTTTTTTTTGAAAATTTTAATATATTCTCAAAGGTATCTATAAGAATAGATTTCATTTCTTTATTAACGCGATCTAACTTCCAGAAATAACTGTGTATATCTTGAATATATTCAAAATAAGATACACATAAACCACCACTATTTGCAAGAATATCTGGAACTACTATAATTTCTTTTTCTTCCAAGATTTTATCTGCTTGGGAAGTAGTTGGACTATTTGCTCCTTCTAATATTATTTTACAGTCTATCTTATCTGCATTTCCGCTATAAATCTGATTTTCAACAGCAGCAGGAATTAAAACATCACATTCGGTGCTAAATAATTCATCATTAGTTATTGGATTTGTATTTTTACCCTCATATTCTTTTAATAAATTACCTTGTTGTTTCCATTCAATTAATTTGTCGATATCTAAACCACTTGGTGAATATATCCCTCCTTCTTCTTCAGAGATTGCTATAACATTGCAGGAGTTATTACATAATTGCTTGGCAACAACGGATCCTACTTTTCCAAAACCTTGAATTACAACACTCATTTCTTTCAAATTATAATTTAGTTTTTGACATAAATGCTGTAGTATATAAATCATTCCTGTACCTGGAGCTTCAATCCTCCCTATAGAGCCACCAATCTCAATTGGCTTACCAGTAACTACTCCCGGAATAGATCGACCTTTTTGCATACTATATGTATCCATCATCCAAGCCATTATACGCGAATCTGTATACATGTCTGGTGCGGCAACATCTCTATCTGGTCCAATCATATTTATGATTTCCATGGTATATCTTCTCGTTAAATTCTCTAATTCTCTGTCTGATAACTTTTTAGTGTCGACTCTTATACCACCTTTAGAACCGCCAAGAGGTAACCCTAATAAAGCCGACTTAAATGTCATCAAGAGGGCTAAAGCTTTCATCTCGTCAAGAGTCACAAAAGGAGAATATCTTACACCTCCTTTTCCTGGACCTAGTAAAGTAGAATGATGAACTCTGAATCCTTCAAAAATTTCGAGAGAACCATCGTCCATCATTATTGGGATAGAAACAACGAGCGCTCTTTCAGTCTTTTTTAGATATTCCAAAGTATTCGGGTTTAAATTAATTAATTCTGCTGCTATATCAATTTTTTTTTTAGCACTCTCATATGGGTTTATTATCATAGTTCTAATCTCCAAATTATTACTATTCTGATTATTCTAAATTAAATATAGTATTAAAATTAAATTATTTTTAAGAAAACAATCTATTAGTAGGTAAGAATTGTTTTTATGTTCATTAAAAATAAAAAAATAAGAAAAATTTTTCATTTTGTGTTATAAATTATAGAGTGATGTATAGTTTTCTAAAAATAAGTTAAAATTATATTACTAAGTCTATAACCAACCGCGTAAAGTCATGGCATTTATTACCCTATCAATGGCTATTAAGTATGCACCCATTCTATAATTAGAATTATTTTCATTTGCTTTATGGATAACAGAATGATATGCTTTACTTATTATTTTATCCAGAGCTGTAAATACTTCTGCCTTAGTCCAGAAATATTGATAATAACCTTGTACCATTTCGAAATAAGAAACAATTACTCCTCCAGCATTACATAAAAAATCAGGAATAACAATAATGTCATTTTTAAATAAAATTTGATCGCCTGCAGGTGTTGTTGGTCCATTTGCGAGTTCTGCTATAATCATACAATTTACATTTTGTGAATTTTTCCGTGTAATTACATTTTCAAGTGCAGAAGGAACTAAAACATCACATTCTAATTCTAGTAATTCTTCATTTGTTATTTCTTTCGTTCCTTTCAACCCCACTACCGAGGAAGCTCTTTCTTTATGTTCCAAAGCAGCATAAGCATCAATTCCATTTTTATTGTAAATGCCCCCTTTTGAATCGGAAACAGCAATTATCTTACAATTATAATCATCTTGCAAGATTTTAGCACCCCAATAGCCAGCATTTCCATATCCCTGTATTACAACTCTTGCTCCATTTAAATCTAAACCAATATCTTTTGCAGCTTCTCTGATGCAATAAGATCCACCTTTGGCCGTTGCAATTGAACGTCCAGCACTACCTCCTAAGGGTAACGGTTTTCCAGTTATTACAGATGGTGCATGTTTACGTACAATTATTTCATATTCATCCATCATCCAAGCCATAATTTTTTCGTTAGTATAGACATCAGGTGCAGGAACATCAATACTTGGTCCTATAAAATCTGCTATTTTCCTAATATAACTTCTAGCAAGCGTTTCTAGTTCTCTATTACTCATTTCTTTTGGATTACAAATGATACCCCCTTTCGCTCCCCCCAGAGGAATATCTACACATGCGCATTTCCATGTCATCCAAGCGCTCAATGCTTTTACAAGTGCAGCAGTTTCATCAGGATGCCACCTTATACCGCCTTTCATTGGACCTCTCGCAGAATTGTATTGAGAACGAAAACCCTTAAAAGTTTTAAGAGAATTATCATCCATCTTCATTGTAAGCTTTACTTCAACGAATCTTTCAGGTTCACTTAAAACCTTATAAATTTCTCTATCACAACCTCGAATCTTACAAGCATTGTAAAGTTGTATTTGAGAGATCTGAAACGGATCTAGATTTTCTTTCATAATTTTTTCTTCTTTAGTTTAGTTTATATAATTTTAAAAAAAAATCATTAATATTATAATGGTTCATGAATAAGCATTTAATTATTATTTTTTTGAAATATAAAAAAGACCAATAAATCAATTCAATATGATTTTTTTATCCTTTTTTCTTTTACTTAGTTATTTTTTTTTATCAGATAATCAATATATATTTTATATTGAAAAAGTTAATTAAAATATCAATTTAATAAATACTTAATCAACATTACAAAGTAGTTAATATTCAATGGATAAAATCTGCGTAATAGACATGGGTTCACAGTATACACACCTTATAGCTAGACGTATTAGAGAATTAGGAGTATATTCAGAAATTTTACCATATGATGTCTCTATCGGAGAAATAAAAAGGGTCGACCCAAAAGGAATTATACTTTCTGGTGGCCCTAGTAGCGTCTACGAGAAGGATAGTCCACAACTAACAAAAAATTTCTTTAGTTTTATAAAAGAGGAAAAAATACCTGTTTTGGGGATTTGCTATGGTTTACACTTGATAATTCATCAATTAGGTGGAAAAATAAAGCCATTTAATCGGAAAGAATACGGTAAAACGGAGTTAGAAATCCTGAAGCCTAAGAAACTATTCGAATCTTTAAATAAGAGGGAGACTGTGTGGATGTCTCACGGAGACCAAGTCGAAACTATGCCTGAAGGTTTCGAAGTTTTAGCAAAAACAACCTCGTGCCCTATTGCTGCCTATGTAAATGAAGATTTAAAGTTATACGGCGTACAATTCCATCCTGAAGTTATTCATACGAAAAAAGGGGTTGTGATTTTAGAAAATTTTATTGAAAAAATTATTCACGCTAAAAAGGATTGGGAACTTGAGAATTGGATAGAAAAAGCGATTGAGAAGATTAAAATAGAAGTTGGTCCGAAAAATAGAGTCATTTTAGGATTAAGTGGAGGTGTCGATTCCTCGGTTGTAGCAGTATTACTCCAAAGATCCATAGGAGATCGCTTACATAGTATATTTGTAAATAATGGTGTATTAAGAAAAAACGAGGAAAATGAGGTAAAAGAGACTTTTCAACAAGCTTTAAAATTCAAAAACTTCCATTACATTGACGCTGAAGATTTATTTTTGGAAAGGTTAAAAAATATTGAGGATCCAGAAGAAAAAAGACGAATCATTGGCCACACATTCATCGAAGTCTTTGAGAACAAGACAATCGAACTAGAGAAAGCGCATCCAGATATAAAATATCTTGCTCAAGGAACAATTTACCCCGATCGTGTAGAAACAAGCGCTACAAGTAATGTATCAGCAAAAATAAAGTCTCATCATAATTTAACTCTACCTGATGATATGACACTTAAGATTATCGAACCACTGAAAGATTTATACAAAGATGAGGTTAGAAAAATCGGGATGCAATTAGGTTTACCCGAAAATATTATCAAACGACATCCATTTCCAGGGCCAGGGCTAGCTGTAAGAATTATTGGTCCAATTGAAAAAGAGAAACTAAGTATTTTGAGAAATGCAGACGAGATTTTAATTGATGAAATTATAAAAGCAGGGGTATACGATAACCTCTGGCAAGCTTTTTGTGTTTTTTTACCCTTGAAAACTGTAGGAATAATGGGTGACTTCCGCACTTATGACTATATTTGTGCGATAAGAGTTGTCGAATCTTTGGATGTCATGACCGCTAATTTTGCCAAATTGGATTGGGAACTCTTGGAAAAAATCGGAACAAGGATTATTAACGAGGTAAAAGGAATAAATAGGGTGGTATACGATATTTCTAATAAACCACCGAGTACTATTGAATACGAATAACTTGTTTATAATTTATTAGCTTGATTTAAGAAGTTCAGTTTTTTATCTAGAAAACATTTTCATTTATTAGAAATTTAATATTTTGATAATTATGAATGAAAATGAAATTGCGTGGGATTTATCTGAGATTTTCTCTAATTACGACGATCCAAGGATTTCCAAAAATATGGACGTACTTCAAAAGCAGGTTAACGATTTTGTAAGTACATATAAAGGAAAGATTAACACGGCAACCTTTTCAGCCCATGATTTATTCGAGTTGTTCAAAAAACAAGAAAAATTCGATGCTGAAATTGATGAGCTACTCACTTATGCTCATCTAAACTATGACGCGAATATGACGATCCCGGAGTTAGGAACATTAAAAAAGAAAGTTGATGATTTTATAACTGAAACTTCCAAAACATTAGCTTTTTTCACGCTCGAAATTGGAAAATTAGTTCACGGTAACAGTGAATTAATTGATAATCCTGTTCTCAAAGATTACAAGCATTATTTAGAGAAGATAAAAAGATCTGTTCCACATCTACTTTCGGAAATCGAAGAACAGTTAATTTTAGAGAAGGATCAATATGGAATAAAAGCATGGAGCGAATTACAGGGTAAATGGCTTAATACGCGTGAATTCGAAGTTATGGTCGAAGGAGAAATGAAAGTTCTATCTTACGGAGAAGCTAACAGTTTAATAACTCATCCTGATAGAGCAACGAGGATATCTACTAATAAATCTATCTATGGATTACTTGGTAAAGATCAAGAAGTTTTTTCTACAGCTCTTAGAAATATTTGCTCAGATTGGATGAAAAACACTAAAAGACGCAAATACGATAGCCCAATGCATCATAGCTTTATTATTAACGACACAACACAAGTGGTAATAGATGGCCTAATGAAGGTTATAGAAGAGAATGTTGGCGTTTATCAAAGGTATTTAAGATTAAAAGCAAAAGTTATGCAGCTATCTAAACTTACTTGCGCTGATGTTCGAGCTCCCTTAGAAGCCCCCTCAATGAAAAATAGAACGTGGGAGGAAGCAAAAGAACTTGCAATGGAAGCTTATGGAAGAGTAGACGATGACTTTAAAAAGTATGTTACTGATATGTTCGATAAAAATCATATTGACGCAGCCGTAAGGAAAGGTAAACGTAACGGAGCGTATTGCGCTTCATGGTATAAAGGAAAGACTGCGTTTATTTTACAGTCCTTCACCGGCGCTTTAAGCGAAATTTACACCCTTGCTCACGAACTCGGTCATGCTGTTCACGATTACCTTGCATCGAACGAACAATCATTTTTCAATCTACATCCTGGGGCTACCGTTGCAGAAACTGCCTCTACATTTGGTGAGCTCTTAATGACAGATCTTCTTCTAACTAAAGCGGAAAGTAAGGACGAAAAGAGAGCAATTCTAGCGCATGTGTTAGATGATACGGGTCAAGCAGCATTTCAAGTAAGTGGAAGAGTGTTTTTTGAGCAAAGTCTTTATAAGGCGATCGAAAATGGTGAAAATTTAGATGGACCAACAATTTCAAAATACTGGTGCGCGGGACGTGATAGAATATACGGAGATTCTGTTGAGTGGTTTAACGAAATGATTTGGGAGTGGACTATGAAACCCCATTATTTTATGCCGAATTTTCGCTTCTACAATTATCCATATGTCTACGCTCAACTTTTTGTGTTCGCTTTATATCGGAAGTATAAAGAAGAAGGTCAAGCTTTTATACCTAAATTTAAAAAATTGCTAAGCTCTGGAGGAAGCTTGTCTCCTATCGAATTAGCTAATATTGTCGGATTAGACATAACACAACCAGACTTTTGGAAACTCGGGATAAAACAAATCGAAGAATTTATTAACGAATTTGAAAAAATAATTAAGTAATTTTTATTAATTTTTTATTTTGTTATAAGTTAATTTGCTATTCGTAATTACCTGAATATATTTCATTTTTAACCGCCTCATAGTCGAGTGATTCTTGAGAGTCTATATTTAAGTTCCAATTATCACACACTTCTTTAGCTCTTTGAGAAATATAAGCAATGTCTTGTCGATCCACTAAGTCTAAATTAAATTTTCTCACACCTGCTAGTAGTTGTTTTAAACCAACACCTAATTTACTCGCAAAATATGTGTAAACACCCACAGCAGAAGGTGGAAATCCAATTCCTTTATATTCCCTCTGCAATTTATCATATTCTACAAATGCTTCATTAAGAGTTAAACTCGACGGATCCTTATCTTTAGGAAAACCCAAGTTTTTTAGCATTGCAGGCGTAGCTGCTACATTTGAAATTGTCTCACCAATGTATTTAGATTTCATAGCAGCTGTAAGTGGAGCCCTCGCCATGGCTATGCACTTAACATAGGGGGCACCCATGGCTAAGGCTTTGAACATCTGGGTTTCGTTTGCGATACCTCCCGCGATGGCTATGGTGGGTATTTTAATATTAGGATTCTTTTTCTTTATCATATCTAAGCATCCAACTACAAGTGCTTCTAAATACACAGTGGGAATTGAACCCTCGTTCATCATACTTACTGGACTCATCCCAGTTCCACCTCCTGCACCGTCAAAAGTAAATCCATCGACTTTTCCTTCTACACCCAGTCTTAATAACCAAGCAGTAGCAGCAGGACGATAAGCTCCTGTTTTAATAAAAATATTTTTAGCTCCAGACGAGCGAATCTGGTCTATCTCTTCTAAAATATCTTCCGTAGTAGACAATCCAACTCTGCTATGTCTTTCAAAGTCAGGAATTAGACCCGCGTTCCATTGATCAACTATAAATGGATCTGACGGATCGGGAAAGACTAAATATCCACGCTCTTGAAGTAGTTTTGCTCTCTCCAAAGAGGCTAATCTTACTTCTCCTCCAATAGCTTTGGCTCCTTGGCCAAATTTTAGTTCAAGAGAGGTAACATCTAGTTTTGAGGTGACATAATTGAAAACACCCAGTCTTGTATCTTCGACATTTTTCTGTACGATAATATCTCCGTGTTCTCCATCCCAAAATTCTCGATAAGTGTTAACGCGATACTTCATGTCATCTGTATCGATGACTTGAGGATAAACTGCGTGATTTGCGAACTGGGCAAGTGAATCCATTCCAACGACATTTTCTCCTACAGTAATACTTATCCCTGCTAAAGCTGCTCCTATCGCTAATCCGTCCCAATTTCGCTTAGCAACATATGTGCTTCCTAATCCTGCGATTACGATAGGTAACTTTTGCTTTATATTTCCCCAATGCATCGTCAAATCTACATTAGGAAATATCACTTTATCTGCGTCAACTTCAATCCCTTGCGCGCCTCGAACTTCAAACTGAATCTGAAAATCGCTATAGGACAATCCAAAATCTTTTGGGGTTCCCGCTGTTGAGTTCCCAAAATATTCCCTTCGAGGGTATAACGCTTCTCGTCCTCTTAATGCCGATTTTGACACTTCACAAAACACAGGACAATCTGCGATACAAATTGGACATAATCCTGACTCACAAGAATCTTCTACTCTTGTTCTTGAGCCAATCATGCTTGTCTGGTGTGTTAACATCGAAAATTTTGTCATATTATATCACCTTTTCCTCCTATTTCTCCTGAAAAACTTCTATAATTGATTCAAAAATTTCAGGTCGTTCCATTAAAATGTCAACACATCCAGCGTTAGTAGCACAATTCCATTTATGGTTGGTTCGATCGCCTTTAAACATGGTTCCAAAAAAAATTTTAGTATCATCACAGATATGGTAAATATTTCGACCATAAGAATATTCCATTCCACAATCCGGACATTTTATTATCATTATTTAGCAACTTATTTTTGGTTTTTTATGCTTTAAAAAAAAATGAATTTTTTTTGTGCGAAATCAGTTTATATTCTTCTTACGCACATTATAGTGCTTCATAGAGCCTCGGAAATCTATTATCGTAAATCTTGAGTTTGTCAGGGTATCTTTTTTCAATTCGTTTTATAATTTTCGCAAGTGAACTACGATGTGTGTAGCCCATTGCGAAAGACCATTCTCGAGCTGTTGATCTTCCTAGTTCCTTTAATTTATCTAAACACATTAGCTCGTATGTCTTAAAGACTTCTTCTGTTGCTATTACAGCAACCTCCAGGCTTTTATCTAATTTTTCTAACATCTATAATTCACATCCAAATTTTTTTTATTATTTCATGGGACATTAATCCCATTGAAAAATATTAATTACAATAGCGTTTATCACCTTAAATAGTTTACTTTTACAAAAGTTTCTGAAGGTTTCGTTCAGATTTTTTGAAATATTTTGAAAATTTTGTAATCATTGCGAATCTTGTTTATAAACTTATTGATTAGCGTTAAAAAATTTTTAATCACAAAAAAACGCGTACCGACGGAAATACTACAGAACAAAAAAAAATGAGTAATTTGTTAATGTAAAGTTAAAAAAAATTTGCTAAAGTTCTATTGAGGATGAATTTTAAAATGAAGGAGGACCATGTTTTACTCGTTTAAAAAGTGACTCAAGATTATTTGTCGTCCAGTCCGATTCTATCCACCAAGTCGCTCCAGCCTCAGCAAATGGTTTAACAATTAACTTTGATATATCTGAAGCAACTTCTGGAGATTTCCCTTCTATTATTATATCAAAAGGTGCTTTATTCGAGCGATTTTCTTGAATGTACGCTTTAATCTCGCTTATATGTTCGGGGGTTATATCCTCGAATTGTCCATGTTTGTTTTTTATAGTTGGGATGATTCCCTCATAACTCAGTGCTCGTTTCATGGATTTTTCATATGACCAAGCACCCACAACCCATATTGGAATGCGCGGATTTTGAATTAATTTAGGGGGCGGATGTAGATTAAAAAATTCACTTTCAAACAATTTTTCTATAGAATAATGTTTACCTTTGTAATTCGACATATTACCACTCCATAATCCAGTAATTATGTCTAAGCTTTCATCTAATAATTCTGCTCTTGTTTTTAAATCGGTCATCTCTCCTAATTCTTTAAATCCCGTATCTATCGCGCCTAATCCAACAGAAATAGTAATTCGACCTTTAGACAAAATATCAACTGTTATAGCTTCGCTGGCTAATTTCCAAGGACGCATACGTGAAGGGGGAGTCAATAAAGTTCCTAAACGTATTTTTTCAGTTTCTACAGCCAAAGCGGCTAAGGTTACCCATGCATCTATACCATAGGTTGGTTCCCAGACAAAAAACGCGTCCCAACCCGCCTTTTCAGCAGTTTTTGCAAATTTTATAGCTTCAAACACATCTAATTTTGGAAAAACAAATCCATATTTCATTGAAATCCCCTGTTTTATTTGAAAAATCTTCTATTAAATCTATATCAATTAATGCATTTGAATTAAATTATTCTAAAAACAAGTTAAAAAAAAGTAAAAAAAAATTATTCAATTTTTACATCTATTGTGTGCATTTCAATCTCCCTATAGGGAACGTGAATTTTTAACAAACCTTCTTTATACGAAGTTTTAGCTTTTCCAGGTTCAACCGGGCAACATAAATTATAGAATCCTGTATATTTGACTGTTTCTGTCTCACCGGTAATTAAAATGTATTCGCTATCCATTTTCAATTTAATTGTGTCTTTATCAACACCAGGTAAATATATTTCTATATCGAACCCTGTGCTATCTTCGTTTTCCACTGCACAAATTTGCGGATAAGCGACTAATTTAGAAGGTTTGTCCCCTACATGCTCCATTTCAGGAGATGCATCCTTTTCTAAAGTTTCAGACATTTAATTACACCTATGTATTTTATTCAATTTTATTACGATCAGTTAAAAAATAGGAAATTTATATGTCACCACATATTGAGGTAAGGAGATTTAAGTTTTAGACAATTAGAATTAGGCATTATGACGAGTAAAATTATAAAATATAAATTTTACCCTTGAAACGGAGTTTTCTTTCAATAGAGAGCGATTACAAAAACTCGGCTAGTAATATTTTTTTGTATTCTGGAGCTCTTTCTTCAAAGGGTATTTTTTCAACTCCTGAATATATATCTAAAAGCTCGATTTTATGGAAAAAGTCTGAAAACGGAACAACAACTTTCATGTAATTAAAGGAATCATCATCGCTAATTTTTTCCTTTGAAGTTGGAGGTTTTTCTTCGATAATTTCTATACTCATTATGATCAAAATCGGGTATTTTTTAAATATAGAAATAAATTGAATGAAGATAAAATCAGACACCCGACAAATTTAGTAATAGAAGTGAAAACAGACTAAAATGTGGAAATTTTTAATTTCTAAATTTAATTTTTATGGAATTAAAAAAGAAGTCAATCTATATAGGGGTAATACCTAAACGCCATGAAAAAGAAAGAGAATAACCATATAAAAAAGGCAATCCAGATTACAATTCCAATAATTCCGAGGATTAATCCTGCTATAGCCATTCTGGGATCGTCATCTTTTTTTCTTCCAACAGCGCCAAGCACGATTCCAACGATTGAACCGACTATAGCTAGAACGCCAAATAATCCCAACAGTCCAAAAATGAGGGCTACGACCCCGTTAGTGTTACTGCCTCTCGGATGATAAGCATAGGGTTGATATTGAGGTTTTTGTTGAGAATATGCTTGTACAGGAATTTGAACTTGACTTGGTTCTTGATATACGCTCTCTGATTTGAGATTATGTCCACAACTAGGGCACACATTCCAAGACGCTACAATCTTAGTTCCACATTGAGGGCAAAAGTTCATAGAATTCACTTCGAATTATTTTGAAGTTTATTATTTGCTTTCCACTTCTCATGTAAAGTTATTAAAATCCCATATAAAAAGTTATGCGTCGAATATTGAAAGTGTTTCTACGTCTCTTTCTTCTCTTTTTCTAACAATTTGACGAAAGAACTTCCTTCTTTAATTACGTTCAAAATTAGGTGAGTATTTGTCCGTACTACATTAGAAGAAGCATGAAGTTTTTTTATCATTTCACTTAGTTCCTTGCGAGTTTTGAAGCGAGCGAATATCAGAGCGTCATAATCTCCCGTAATATCGTAAACACCAAATACATTGGGATTTTCTGCAATATCTGTTTCTACTTCAATCATTTTACCTTTTGAAACAGTTATTTCTATTGTAGCTATAATGTCATATCCTAATTTTTCAAAATCAATATTTATTCCGTAACCCTTAATTACACCATTCTTCTCTAGTTCTTCTACATGTTTTTTAATAGTAACGGGAGATTTTTTTAATATTTGTGCGATCTGATTATAATTTTCGCGGCTATTTTCGCTAAGAATCCCTAAGATATTAAGATCTACATCTTCAACTGAAGCAAGTTCCTTATCTTTCATATAAAACAAAATGTTATGATTGAATTTTAAGATTTGTTATTTTCTAATTATTTGAAGTAATCAAAATAATGTTTTTATTTCAAAGAAACATTCTTATTACAAAAATCGATGTGAGTAATTTGGTAAAAAAACTGTTTCAAAAGCGAATTAACGAGATTATGGATAAATTCCAAGGTAAAAAAATTATTATTTCGTTAAATAATGCTAATTTCTTTGGTCAACATTCTCGTAAATCCCTCCAAATGAGAGGAAACGGCGTTTTAATCCTCACGCAAGATGAATTATATTTCGAAATGTGGCATCCAAAAAAAGTGGTACAAATCCCTACTTCAGCTATTTCAAGATTCGAAATCACTAAATCGTTTTTACATAAATCTGTATTTAGAAAATTATTGAAAGTAGTATTTCAAAACGAAGATGGTGAGGAAGACGCAGCGGGGTGGTGGGTTTCTTCATTAGAAAACTGGTTGGAAGAACTCGAAAGGGTTAAAAAATAAATCAAAATTTTCAATGTCACAAACTCTTTAGAATTGTTTCCTCGAAAATATTATAATGCTAATGGTAAGCATAAATACTGCGGCTATTGAACCAATTAGGAAAGAGAAGATAATAGGATCGATAAAATCCAAGAATATTGTTGGTAATATTGAGATAGCTGAGATTTGATTACCTATATAAACTGATAGTATCGTAGCTACAGGAACAGATGAAACAATAATCCCAAAAAATATACCTATCGAACAAGAAATTGCCATAGCTGCCATACTTATTGATAATGACTCTATAGTTTGATTTATTACGTACTCGGGAAGATTCCCGATAAATATCTGGTCCAGAATAAGCCCGAGAGTAAGAGAAATGCCCGTAGCAATAATTAGGCATAAATACACAGAAAAGTACTTTGCTAAGAGTATATTTGCACGTTTTACTGGTCGAATTAAATAAAGATCATACACATGTCGCATTTTTTCGCTTGCAATAGAGGTACTCAACATGGCACTCGCAAGAGTTCCACCAACACTTGATAAAATTATTGCCACGATCGAGGAGAACGGAAGTCCTTCTGTATTTGGCGTTATATAATGAAATAATAGGGATAGAAGAGGTAATCCAACCCATAGCACAATCATCACCTTTGATTTGTAGAATCCCTTTAATTCGTCTGCGAACAATATCGTAAAACTCATCTAATATCACCTTCAATGTATTTTAAATAAACTTCCTCCAAACTTGGTTTAATAATTTGAAAATTTCGCATCTTACATTTTTGATCAGTTATTGATCTAAGTATTTTTTGTATAGTATTATCTAAATCCGCGTTTACTTCTAAATGAATAAATTGTTTGTTAGGAGCTCCTAATTCAATAGTTTCAACTCCATCTATATGTTCCAAATTTCGACAAGGATGTCCTACTGCTGTATATTCTATTTCAATAATATTACCTAGGAGGAACTCATTTTGCAGCTCGTTAGGACCTCCAATTTTTATTAATCTCCCCTTGTTTAAGATACCAATCTTGTTAGAAATATCTTGAATATCGGATAAAATATGGGAGGAAAAGAGTATTGTAATCCCCCGTAGACTTAGAGATTTAATGAGGTTTTTTACCTGATACCTACTACTTGGATCGAGTCCAGATAATGGCTCATCTAATACTAGAATCTGAGGATCATTTAGAAGTGCTTGAGCTAACCTTAATTTCTGTAGCATTCCACCCGACAAATGGATTATTTTTTTATTTCTGACTTCTTCTAAATTAACAAATTTTAACACTTCTGTGATTTTTAATTCAAGTTGATCCAGTTTCAATCCTGATAATCGTCCAAAAGTTTTTAGAGCATGCTCTACTGTACGCCAACTCTGAAAACCTGCTTCTTGTGGATGATAACCCAAAATCTTATAAATTTCCTGTCGATTATTGGTTATATCCTTCCCTTTGATATACACTTTCCCTATATAATCCCTTATTAGTCCTACTAATATCTTAATTGTTGTGGTTTTGCCCGCTCCATTAGGTCCAATATACCCAAACACATCCCCCTTGTTTATAGTGAAGGAGATATTGTCTAATGCCACAGAGCTATTATAACTTTTTGAAATATTTTGAAAAGTTATCAAAGCTTCATCATTAGGCACTTTTTTTTGTTGAGCCATTATGTTTCTCACAATTTTCCTTGGAAATTTTTATGATCATCCATATTTTAGATCGTTTAATACAAATTAAAATTCTAAAAAAATATTTTGTTTTTATATTTTTAAAAACGAGAAATCGCCACTGGGGCTGAATTTAATTAAAAACCTTAATTCTAATTTCTCTATGAGTTACGCAAAAGAAAAACACTATGATAATCTGATTCCTAATTTTTTCTATCGAAAGAAAGAGTGCTATGGTTGTGATTTGAAACGTCATAGACTTTTTTTAAAAGAATCTCATAATTTTATAGAGCTATTCTGTAAAGATTGCAGAAATAAGCTTATAATAGAATGATTGAAGTCTTCAGATAAACAAAGAAAAAAAAAGGTTTGAAAAATTTTATTTTAATTTTAAAAAAAATTATACTTCTTTTAGCATTGAGGGAATGACGCTCCTAAAATTCATGGTATCAACTAAACCTATATTTACATCCGAAGATTTTACAATATTTACCACACCAATGTCACATCCATTGAAATAAGCTTTTCTTACCGAATCTTAATTAAGTTCTCCCGCAACGGAAATTACTGAACGAACCTTATTAATATCCTTGTATTTAATAATACTTTACGGGTTAGCTTCTTCATCTCTACCCTAATGAATTACAATAACTTTTGGATTATACTTTAAAATTTTAAGATTTACTATTTTCTTATAAATCAAGATAAACAAAATAATCTTTAAATTTTAATGGAATTTAAGATTCATTAACCTAATTTCTTTACTAATTTAAAATCCGCATTAAAAAATCCGAAAGAAACCTTGTATAATGACTCTAAAAAAGTTTAACATAATCCCGGAACCAGTAAACATCTTGTTAAAAGAGGGAGCGTTTATTCTTAACGAAGAAACTTTAATTTTGACAGATCTAAAAGTTAAGAAAATTGCCGAGCAGTTGAAGCAGATTCTATTATCAATGCTTGGATTAAATATTAATATAAAGGGAGATATACAAACTAACATAAAAGAAAATTTGATTATTCTTAAAATAGTCCATAACGAAAAGCAACTAAATGGAGAGGGATATAAATTAGGTATTTCACAAGATTGTATTGAGATTGTGGCTTCTACACCTAAAGGCCTATTTTATTGTATCCAGACACTGCGCCAGTTAATTCCACTCGATAATATTAGAAAAAAGGACTTAAAACATGAATTTTTTATTCCGTGTGTTGAGATTGAGGATTATCCTCGATTTCAGTGGCGTGGATTTATGTTAGATGAATCTCGTCATTTTTTTGGAGAAAAAATTGTAAAAAACATACTTGATTTAATGGCATTTTTAAAGTTAAACAAATTTCACTGGCATCTTACAGATGACCAAGGTTGGCGCTTTGAGATAAATAGATATCCTTTACTGACCGAAATTGGTTCAAAAAGAGAAGGTACTATTACAGCTCGGCAAAAAGCACTCCTATGCTCTGAAAAACAGAAAATTCCTATTGATGGAATTCCAGTAACAGGATGTTATACTCAAAATGAATTAAAAGAGATAATAAGTTATGCTACTGAACATCATATTTCAATTATTCCCGAGATTGATATTCCAGGTCATACGACTGCTATATTAGCATCTTATCCTCATCTAAGTTGTACTGGAGGCCCCTTTGATGTAAGCACCCGATTCCGCGTTCATAGAGATGTACTCTGTGTTGGTAATAACGAGATTTTTGAGTTTTTAGAGAATATTTTGGACGAAATTGTTCAACTTTTTCCTTCCAAGATTATACATATAGGCGGAGATGAAGTTCCTATAAAGAGATGGAAAGACTGCCCTAAATGTCAAGCACTTGTTCAAACTGAAGGGCTTAACGATGTTATGAATTTACAACCATATTTTACAAATAAAATTGCTGAATGTCTAGCGTCTAAAGATCGAAGGATTATAGTATGGAACGATATACTTAACGATGATCTCACTAGCAACGCTATATGTCAATACTGGCTAAATAATCTTAATATGGTTTTTAATCATGTTCGGGAAGGGAGAGATGTTGTTATGTCGGAAATGAACGCTCTTTATTTAAATTATCCTTACAAAATAATACCACTCCATCAGACATATAACTATGATCCCATTCCAAGCAATTTAGAGGAAAAATTTCATAGGAACATATTAGGCTTGGAAGCTTGTTTATGGACTGAATTTGTACCTACAAAAGAAATTTTAGATTGGCAAACCTTTCCAAGATTAATTGCAGTTTCCGAAACGGCATGGACAAAAAAAGAAAAGAGAAACTATGAGTCCTTTATAAAACGATTAGATAAATTCCTCCCGTTGCTTAAAGAGTTTGATTTTCATTATCCTAGTAAAGAGGAATTTTTACAGGAACAATAGACATTCCAAAGTTAATCATAAAGATTTTTTATATTTTAAAATCCAGAAATCAGCACTGGGACTGAATTTATATTAATAACTTGAAAATAAAATTACTATGAGTGATACTGAAGAAAAATAATACAATCCTCTGATTCCTAATTATAGAATTATTCTGTAAAGATTGTAGTAGTAAGATTTTAATAGAATATTTTTTTTTATTGGATTGGATATTTACCTGATGTTTTTAAAGTTCTTAGAATAGCCTTCATGTTATCTATTGGTAGTTCGCGTGGAATTTCACAACCAAATGCCAACCAATACCCACCTCCTTCAGCAGCTATCTTTAGTTTTTTATCGCAGTCGTCAGAAACCTGTTTGGGATCAGCCAATGTAAGTTTATTATAATCAAGATTTCCCATTATCGTTACTTCTCCTCGTAAAAGTTCTTTAGCCCAGGCTAAATCAACTTGATAATCAAATTGAATTGCCCCTCCAGGATTAGTTTCTTTTGAAAAATGTACACATTGAGGTACATAGCCACAACAATGAATTAAAGGTATCATACCAAGTTTTTTAATGGCATGGCACGCTTTTTTCTCTGGTTCCAAACAAAATTGCTTAAAATATGTAGGAGACATAAAATATGCAGCAGTTTCACCTACACCTATAATATCTGCACCCGCTTCATACATCGCTTTTACGACTTCAATTTCGAAATCTGTATACCAATCTAAAATTTCTTTAAATTCGTCAACATGATCTAAAGTGTAAAAAAGAGAGAGCGGATCAGCTCCAGATAACAATGTAACCCCTTGAAATGGTCCTTCTGTCCATCCTATTATCGGGACTTCTCCCTCAACCTCCTTTTTAGCTAGTTCTATCGCTTTTATGGACTCTGTTAACCTTCCAGCTTTCGTAAGATCCGGCATTTTAAATTTTTGGAAATCTTCATACATAGATGAGTGGCTAAGTAATGGTTTTACAACCCGAGGGACATCATCATAAGGAAATTCGACTTTTGCACCCAAAGCGCCAGCATACATTCCTACATCTGATGAAAAACATAAGGCATCCCATCCAAAAGCGTTGTATGCTTTCATTTGTCCTTCTAAAAATTTTTCCGCTTTACTTACATATGTTGAAAATGGAATTTCAGCAAATTTTGCTGTAAAGGTTTGGGCAAAGGGCATAAAGGGTACTCTATCTGGTTCTTTATGCTTTACAGATGTCATAACGCGATCGTATGAAGTCATTTCATCTTTTAAATCTTTAGAATATTCTAAGGATTTCATCAATAATTCATTTACATCTTTAACATAAGCATCTACATTGAATTTCGCTGCCATTGCTGGAGAACCCGCAGGACCGCTCAAAATTGTTCTTATTTTGTGGCGCACTCCAAGTTTCCAAAGTTCGTTTTCTAATTTTTCAACTTCACCTTTAGATTGCATAAGATAAATAGCAGAGGCTACTATTCTCGCATCAGATTCTTTTACTACCTGCGCAATTTTCTCGGGAGATATATCCGATCCTGCATTGATTACTTCAAATCCTTTTGCTTTAAGATTTGCTGCTACAATATTGGTACCAATCGTCCACGGCCCACCCATTACTCCTATAACTATCTTCTTTTCAGACTCTTTAGGTTCATCAGATAAACCTAAGGATTGTATCCCTACTTCAAAAGCACCCGCTGATTTTATAATATCATCAAGATACATACCCTTAACTTTATATTTTTTACTTACATCGGTTAAACCTGCTGATAAAGCTTGTATGATGTTTTCGCGCGAGATTCCTTGCCGTGAAGCTTTTCTAACTAATTTCCCGATACTTTTATAATCGCCCTTTGCAGTTGCTTCCGTAATTTGCTCAAGATTATCGTTTGACATGTGTTTCCCTTTTAATTTTCATTCATTTTTACTTTTTACTAAGTTAGATGAATAAATATTGCATCAAGATGTTAATAAAACTATATTAGCCGTGCAATTTTTAAAAAGGAAATATTGAAAAACTATATATGAATCATTGTTTAAAGTATATTTAACTATAAATTTTTTTAAAAACCGATGTGAATGAATTTGAGTAACGATGAAAGGGGAGATAAATATTCCACAAAAAAAGGGATATTATTTGGTATTGGACAGTTCTCTGATGCTATCGCTTCGCAAATGTTTTCAATATATGTTTTTACTTTCTATTACGCCATAGTAGGTTTAGATGTTAATTTGATCACGCTTGGATTTATCCTATGGTCTATTTGGAATGCTATTAATGATCCACTATTAGGAGCTTTATCAGATCGAACGAAAACTAAATGGGGTAGAAGAACACCATACATTATTGTGTCTATCATCCCGTTATGTATAATAATTGTACTATTATGGACACCACCTGCTGATTCAGCAGTTTTATCATTTATATATTTCCTAGTTATTATCGCTTTATTTGATACATTCTATACGATGTACGATCTAAATTATTGCGCCTTATTTCCAGAGATCTTTCAAGGAATACACAATCGGGCAAAAGCTAGTGCTGTTAAACAAATATTTACTGTAATTGGTTTACTTTTTGCTTTCTTATTACCGACATTTATAATTACTGATTTGACAGACAGGGCATATATTACTGAATTTATGTACGCTGGTATAGTTATGGCCATATTAATCTTCGTGGGAGCAATCATTATGATAAAATTTGGAATAAAAGAAAGAATAGAGTTTTCGGAAGATTACAAAACGGCACCATCAATCATCACTTCTCTAAAGTTTTCCTTGAAAAACAAATCTTTTCGAATCTTTATTATAATGAATGTAACTTATTGGTATGTCGTAGGGATGCTTCCAATGATCGCCCCTCTTTATGGAAATGCTGTATTGGGAATAAGTGACGCAACATTATTAGGTATATTGTTAGGTCTAGCTTTTATTTCAGCCGCGATTTTTATGGCACTCTGGCGCTTTATCATTATTAAAGTAGGGATGAAAAAAGGAGTAATGATATCTATGGTGGTTTTTATAATTTCATTAGCCCCATTTATGTTTATTTTCGACATAGCGACAGGATTTATTGCTTTCATTTTTGTAGGAATAGGAATTTCAGGGGCAATTTTCTTTGGAGACATTCTTCTTGCTGCGATAATAGACGAAGACGAACTGAAAATGGGTACGAGACGAGATGGTGGTTATTACGGTATAAATGCTTTACTTACCAAGTTATCAACGATTTTAGTAATTCTCAGTATTAATGTCGTTTTCAATAGCGTTGGATGGGCTACTTTTGATCCGGTAGGAACAACGGAATGGACAATTTTTGGACTTAGAAGTTTAATGTTCATTTTTCCTGCTGTTGCATTAACAATAGGATTAATAGCAATCAGAAAATTCCCCCTTACAAAAGAAAAATATGGAGAAATAAAGGCTAAGCTAGAAGAATTACACAATGAAAAACGAGAGAAAACAAGCATAGAAAAATAAATAGTAAATCAATCTATTTTTTTTTTATAATTTAAAAAATACAAGTCTCATTCATTTTTTTTTATTTAAATTCATTCTTTTTATAAAAAACACAGTTGTAAGTATAATTTTTTAAGAAACTGAACAATGTCATACAAAAATTAGAGTAATTGATTAATATTATACAATTAAAAAAAAAAGATTTATACTTCTTTTAGCATTGAGGGAATGACGCTCCTAAAATTCATAGTATCAACTAAACCTATATTTATATCCGAAGATTTTACAATATTTAACACAGCAATATCAGCTCCGTTGAAGTAAGCTTTTCTTACCGAATCTTGATTAAGTCCCCCCGCAACGGAAATTAAAACACCGTATTTTGAGCGAATTTTATTGATATCCTTGTATCTAATAATACTTCGCGGGTTAGCTTCCTCATCTCTACCCTTGTGAATAACCACAGCTTTTGGTTTATGCTTTAAAGGCATTAATTTTCTCAAGGGATTTTCCTGTCCAATCATATCGATCATAGATAGAATTCCATATTGTTCGCAGACTTGGTTAAAGAAATCTAATGTTTCCTCTGGAGCAGTTCCAGCAGCAGTTGCCGCGTTTGCTCCAACGGAGTAGGCAAGTCGAACTTCTTCGCTTGCTCCATCGGTCACTTTCAGATCAGCAACAACTAAACCACGCCAAAGTCTTCTAATCAATCTTATCCCTGCTATCCCTTCTCGTTTAATATAAGGAGTTCCTGCTTCGATAATTAAACGGGGATCGTAAGGAATTTGCGGTAAAATATTTAAGACATCTGTTACCGTATGATTAAATGCAATTTGAATGTATCTTTGATTCTCTGTAAAGGCTCTACTCATTCATGAACCCCCCCTCAATTATGTGAACTTTTTAAGAATACTACCGATTTCAGATGGCATGAAAATTACAATTTTTTCTGAAGGGTCTTGAGAAATGTCTCTTATTGTCTGAAGCGTTCTAAGTTGTAATGCACCAGGTTGAGAAGCCATAGTTGAAGCTGCTTCTGCTAAGTTTTTAGCTGAAGCAAGTTCTCCTTCACTTGCAATTATAGCAGCTCTTTTTTCTCGTTCTGCTTCTGCTTGTTTGGCCATAGCTCTTTTCATTTCTGCGGGCAATTCTATTTCCTGTATTTTAATGCTTTTGATGTCGATACCCCATTCGTTCGTTTCTTGATCAACAATTTCTCGAATATCGGCGGCTATTTTATCTCGCTCGGTTAAGACGCCATCTAGTTCCATATTACCAACAACATCCCTTAAAGCGGCTTGAGTATACTGTCTGACAGCAAAAGCGAAATTTTCAATTTTGATGATCGCATCAGATGGTTTTTCGACCTTGAAATAAACTACTGTGTTTGCTAAGACAGGTATATTATCCCTCGTAATTACTTCCTGCCGAGGAATATCAGCAGTTACGATTCTCAAATCGACCTTCCTGGCCTTTTCAAGAATAGGGAGTATATATACTACCCCTGGCCCTATAGTTCGTTTATATTTACCGAGTCGGAATATTATTAGCCGTTCATATTCCAATATTACCTTTATCCCCGCAAGTAGGAAGCATATCAAAAAAATTAAGACGATTACTACAACTGGTATTATTATAAATAACGGATCAAATCCTTGAAATATCATTTTTCATCCTCTATTAAAATTTGTAAAGTTATGCTATATATAGAAAAATGGGATATTTAAATGTATTTGATGATAACAGTAAAATTAGGGAATGTATACGAACTTTTTTATATTTTAGTTTGATTATATTATTTTACTCAAGAGAAAAACGAGCTTAAGCATAACTTTTTTAAGTTGAATTTTGTAGTATATCTTAGAAATTAAAAATTTTTAATAGGAAAATACACTACAAAATATGTTCCCTTCTGATATATTTGGTTTTGTTAGCGGAATTTTTATTTTAATTTTTGTAATCGTAATTGTATTTTTTATAATTGTTATTCTAATTGTATATAAGCTTCTTCATTCTAATGTTGACAATGTTAAAAAAAGGTCCGTAAAAGCTCCCAAAATCCCTTTTGTCAGTTCTCTTAGCAGTTTGAAAGAAAATGAAAAAAAAGAATTAATATCAGCAAAAGATGTAAACAATTGTAAATATTGCGGTGAAAATATAGAAGAGAACATTGCCTTTTGCCCCTATTGTGGCTCAAATTTAGCTAGCAAGGATACATGAAGAGAATTCTTATATCAGTGAATTGAATTCATTGTAAGAAAAATAAACTCATATCTCATTATTCTGTTTAATTCAATCTAGTTATAACATATAGTGGCCATTTTTTTAGAATACCTTTAGGGATTTTACCAGTTCTTACTTTATTTATCATATCCGACCGCTCTTTAACGAAGTTCACTGGCTTATCGTCTATAAACTCAAATTTTATTGGTAAATTATCTTTAATTTTACTTCTAATGCATTCTGTAATTTTTTCATTTTCTGATGATAAATAATTGTTGAAAAGTGGTAAAAAAAGCTTTCTCTCTTCCAAGTTATCATCATCAATTAATAATAAAAGAGAATCAGCCGAGTTTGAATTTTCTTTATTCAAGCATTCTAAGAGATTACGAGGTCTATAAATTTTAAAGCTAGGTAAATCAAAATAATCTCCTGCCAAAACATTATATTTTTGGGGAATCTTAATTTTTTGAGAGATACTAATAGGATATTTTAATAGAAAGCTGTCTCTTAAAATAATGCCATCAATGAGAGGTAATCGTTCTTGAGATTTGATATTTATGACATCTCCAATATCGATATTCACTAAAGGTTTATCATCTTCCATTCTGGATACCAAAAGTTTACCAATTTTTTCTTTAGAATATGATAATATCTCTTTAACTCTTTTTCGTTCTAAAACGGGTAATGAGAGAGGTAAAATATACATTTGATTTGCCCTAGAGATTTCAAGATCCCCCAAACTCGATGCTATCGGCCCTATTTCCGAAGCTACATATAAATTTGTGAACTTTTCAGCACCCTTTTCCCAATTCATAAATTTTCTAATTAAAATCCAGTCATCTTCTGAAAGTGAACTAATACTGAAGACTAGAGTAGCATTTCTCAACTTTTCAGACAATTTAAGCTGTATTTTTCTAGCGGCATCAGTGAGAGTATTGGATTTTATTATTTTTAATAATCCTTCTAACTGAGGATTATTCAAATTTTTGATGGATTTGAATGAATTTTCTAAACCTGCCTTGAATTTGTTGATGTCTGCCCATTTTAAAATAGTTATAGCTGGAGCAGATATAACTGCAATTTCTTCTAAGCTAAGGATTTTTGAAAGCACTTCCAGGTTATTGGCTTTTTTATATTCGAACAACGAATAGGAGGAAGGTTTAATT
Source organism: Promethearchaeota archaeon (assembly GCA_013375495.1). The sequence goes on along the minus strand of JABXKC010000002.1, from coordinate 21,860 downwards.
ATTGATAGCATAATCCTCTGAGAAAATTCCGATGAATAGCAAGAGATATACTTCTTCCCGTTTTCTTCGTTAAGACCATCAACCTCTAATCTTGAAGGGACAAAAATTACCACCGAATTATTTTTATTTAATCCACTCGATTCGAATATTGCTTTCATTCCAGGAGCCCAGGTTCTTTTTATATTTGAAATACTAATTTGAAACCATTTTAACGCGGAAGTTCTGCTATCTGTAGTTCCTGATGTGTGGCACAGTATTAAAGGTTCTTCTTTATTTGCTTGTTCTAGTAATGTTTCTTTATTAATTGAAAAACTTGTGGATTCAGTTTTTTCCATTTTAACTTTTGTAAAGATATTATCCACATTGTTAAGACCTGAGTGTTTCAAAACATAATCTAAGTAATCTTCTTTTGAGTTGATTTCTAACCAATCAACCCATTCAACCAGGGGAAGTTCAGAAGATAATTTATTGATTATTTTCTGAGTTTCTATATCCAGATCAAAAGAAAGCATTTTTAACAATAATAAAAATATAAGAAATACTACTAATTAAATTGATTTTTAAAGCTTTAATAAGATTCCATACATTCCACTTTCAGAATCTAAGAATTAAAAATTTTGGTAGTATTATCTAAATTCTATTATATCTAGCGATAAATGGATAATTCAGGTTCAAGTTCAGTTATATTGTGGTTACCACTGCTCCACGATTCGATGATTCCTGACCAGATAGGAGTAATCTGATTTCTGGGTCTTATGTATACCCTCACCCAGTCATGTGGAGCAATCATAACATGTCTGGAAAGAGCCAATTCCCAATATTCTGATCTAAAAAGGTAGTGTTCTACAATTAAAATTTGAGGCGCATTATCAAAACCTTCCCAAATTAAACTTTTATTGATTCCAAACGAACTCCTATTTGATGAAAGATAGGAGATAAAAGCATCTCTCATTACTTGAACCTCTGTAATATTCTTTGATCCCCAATTAATGACTTCTATAGTAGCAAAACCTTCCAAATTAATTTTATTATCAATAAGCTCTAGTTTAATTTCAATTATATGATTTAGATGTGTAGAGTTTGGTTTGACGAATAATTCTAGAACTTTAGAATCGTCTTGATTATCCCACACTTTATAGTCTATATAAATTGATTCATTTGGTTCAATTATTATTGAACAATTATCGGTAAAATCTGTTTCAACCGAATGAACTTCCGCTAATAACCATGCGGTATGGTTTGGAAAGGATTTTAAATACTTTGGAATAAAAACTATTTGAGGAATCTTTGCATCATTGCTTAGGAAGAAGTAAATAAATGGAATTATTATAGATGCTGTAGCAAGTATAACTCCAATTAAAGCGATAACAATTTTCTTTTTATTTCTATTCATAAATAAATGCAGTAATTTCTAAGGATTATTCCTCATTCTCAAAATAAAAAGATTACTATCAGAATGTAATTGTTTTCTAATAATGCGATTCTATGATAAATTTTATAAAAATACCCCTTAGATATCTTTATACTTTTTTACCTATAGTTTGAGATACCTTTATATAACTAGAATGTATCTTTTTTTTATATAAGTAAAGATTAATGATTCTTTTCAATATGGAAAATAAAATCAAATTCTGTCCCAGATGTAAAAACAGTAAAATAATAGACATGGGTGATACTATTGACTGCCCAAATTGTAGATTAGAATTTGAAAAAATTGATATAAAATCCCTTGAATCTAACCAAATTCTTGCAATTTCAGAAAAGCTCGATTTTGTAAGAAGTATTAAGAATAATCATAGTAAAAGCTAACTTTATCTGCAAAATTCTTTTAGTGTTCAAAGGGTTTTATCGAAATTTTGTTTTTATAGATTATAGATAAAAATTCTATTAATGAATGATGAATTTTGTTATTTAAAGTTGAAAATTTGAACTTTACATTTTCTTATTATTAATTTTCTGAAATGTTATGACACCCAATAATAAAGCATTAACTGCTGAGCCAGTGGCAGAATTTTCTCCAAGTAAGGATCCATATATCAAATCGCGGAAAAAGGGGGCTACAAGATGGATTTTGTCTCATATCTTTCATGGTTCGAATAGATTGTTTATTATAATAATAGTTTTTACAATTATCCTATCTGCCAATTTATCTTCTATAGCATATATCATAATAGGTGAAGCAATCTCAGCATTATTGAGTGATCTGATCGCGATATTAGGAAATTACATATTTATTATATTAATACTTGGGATAAGCGGTCCGGTAATGAGAATTTTGAGTCGAATGTTAATAGAGATTTTGGCACAGAGGATAGAGAGAGATGCACGAAGAGAATTCTTTACAAATTTATTAGGAAAAAGCCAATCGTTTCACGACAGGCAAAAAATAGGAGAGTTAATGGCAAGGGTTACTGATGATGTAAGGATGTTAAATTTCTTAATCAGTCCAGCTCTATCTTTAATTGTAGAATCTTTCACATACTTATTTATTCCTATCGTTTATATTATCTTAAATTACCCTTTTCAACTGATAATCGAGCCTGTAATTTTTTCAGTATCATTTTTGTTTTTGTTAAGATCATATTCTCGTAAAATTGGACCTGTGACTAATAAATTAAGGGAAAATTTCGGATTATTGACTGCTACTTTAAGTGAAACCTTATCGGGTATCGAAGTAGTAAAAGCTACGGTCCAAGAAGAAAAAGAGATGAAAAAGTATTTTACCCATGCAAAAAACTATAAAGACGCGTTTATGGAACGAGGTAAACTACAAGCAAAATACTATCCAATTTTAGTTTTAGCATTAATTATAACTGCAGGTTTTATGCATAGTATTGTGCTTTTTGATTTTGGATTGATGAACATCGGGCAAATAATCGCATATTTAGGTATTTTGGGCTTACTTCGGTTCCCTACAAATATTTCTATGTTTGTTTTTGCTATCTTTCGATTAGCTGGATCGAGTGCTGATAGATTGCTCGAATTAATGAATAAAAAATCTGAAATTGACGAAAATAAGGAAGGTATAGCAAAAAATTTCAGCGGAAATATAAAATTTGAGAATGTTGATTTTATTTATCCTGATAGCAAGACGCCTGTTTTAAAAAATATCTCGTTTGAAGTTGAGTCTGGGCAGACAGTTGCAATAGTAGGAACGACTGGATCTGGAAAGACTACTTTAACTAAGTTAATATCTCGTTTATACGATGTAAGCAATGGACGAATTCTAATTGATGGAAGTGACATTCGAGAATACGCATTACAATCTTTAAGAGATCAAATCTCTTATATTGAACAAGATGTGTTTTTATTCTCAACTACAATTTTTGATAACATCTCTTTTGGTCGGGTAAGTTCATTGGAACAAGTAGTTAACGTAGCTCAACAAGCACAAGCTCACGATTTTATTAGTGAATTAGCTGAAGAATATCATTCGAAGGTTGGAGAAAGAGGAGTACAACTTAGTGGTGGAGAAAGGCAACGAATTGCCATAGCCCGAGCATTTCTATCAGATCCACGAATTCTTATCTTGGACGACTCAACTTCCGCAATTGATTCTAACACAGAAGATAAAATTCAGTTTGCAATCAAAAATATTCTAAAAGATAGAACTACCTTGTTAATAACTCACCGATTATCGCAAATAAGATGGGCTGACCTAATAATTGTTTTAAAAAACGGCGAAATAGCAGCTAAAGGCAACCATGAAGAACTCTTAAAAACATCTAAGGAATATCGTAAAATTTTCGTAAAAAAGTTTGATATTGAAGAAGAACAATTACTAAGAGGTGTGAAATCATAGATGTGGGTTGGACTGGAAGCAGAAGAATATGATCGAAAATATAGGGATAAATTTTTACTAAAGCGAATAGTCTCGTACTTTAGTCCGTATAAACGATTAATGTTAGTGGTTATTATCTTCCTCATAATATCGTCGCTCACTATGTCATTTCAACCAATTATAGTTTCTTTAATAATCACTAATTTAGAAACGACTCCAGATCTTCTTTATGTGATATTTTTAATAGGGATTATCTTCCTATTTAATATTTCAGGCTGGATTTTTAATTATATAAGACAGATATATTCAACTCGCGTTGTTGGGAATGTTGTATTAGATATCAGAAAAGCTGCTCATCAATCTGTTGTTAATCATGATTTATCATTCTTTGATCGCAATCCCATTGGAAAAATAGTTTCAAGAATTAATACTGACTCGAGAGATTTTGGAGAAACAGTTCAGTTAGCAATTGAAGTAGTAGCTTCTGTTGCTGTACTGATATTATTAACGATTGTAATGTTTATGGTAAATGTTATATTAACTTTTGTTCTTTTGATATCCTTTCCATTATTCTTAATTGCAGCGCTTAACTTCAGGAAATATGCGAGAAAAATGACTCTCCTCGGTCAACGTGCCTTAGCTTCAGTGAATGCTTTTACGAAGGAAACATTTTCTGGAATACAAATAGCTAAAACTTTTAGAAGAGAGAAAAATGTCCATGAAAATTTTCTCCAAATTAATAATCAATCCTATAGAGTGAATTTACGAAGAGCCTTTTTATTGAACTCGATTTTTCCTACTCTTGGTTTAATTCAAGGATCTGTGACCACTCTACTAATATTTATAGGTGCTAACGCAGTTATAGAGGGGGTTGTTGGTGTAGGACAATTAGTTCTTTTTATTACAAGTATTAATCTATTATTTTTCCCTCTACTCACCATAGCATCGTTTTGGCCAATGTTCCAAACAGGTATGGCCGCTTCTGAAAGAATTTTCTCTATAATTGATACTCTACCTTTAGTTGTTCAATCTAATAATATTAAACCCTCAAAATTGAAAGGTGAAATAGAATTTAAAAATCTAACATTTCAATACGATAAAAATAAATTAGTTTTTGATAATTTCTCGCTTAAAGTTAATCCCGGAGAATCAATCGCTCTTGTTGGACATACTGGAGCGGGTAAGTCTAGCATAGCTAAGTTGATTGCACGATTTTATGAATTCCAAAGTGGAGATATTATGGTAGATGGTAAAAGTATAAGAGATTACGATCTTACCGAATATAGAAAACATATAGGCATTATCCCTCAGACACCGTTCTTATGGGCTGACACTGTAGAAAATAACATCAAATATGGATACCAATCTGCAACAAGAGAGGATGTTATCAAAGCTTTAGATATAAGTGGAGGATCTGAATGGACTAAGAGCCTTCCTGATGGTTTAGAGACAAATGTTAGAGAAAGAGGATCTCTAATTTCAATGGGACAGCGTCAACTCGTTGTATTCGCCCGGGTTTTGTTAGAAAATCCATCAATTCTTATTTTAGACGAAGCAACCGCTTCAGTAGACCCTTTTACTGAAACCCAAATTCAAGATGCTTTAGAGAAAACTATTGAAGGACGATCGTCTATAATTATTGCCCATCGCTTATGGACCGTAAGAAAGGTTGATAGAATTATTGTTCTGGATCACGGTAAAATCGTAGAAGAAGGAAACCACGAGGAATTAATGAAACGCGGGGGAACATATGCTAATTTGTATAATACTTACTTCCGGCATCAGTCTTTAGAGTATATTGAAAAAATGGGTAATGTAAAGATTTAAATTACAATGATCTCAAATTGTTTTTATATCATTAAAACGAACATTCTAATTAAAAACAAGTAATTACATCTATCATGAACATTAAAAATTGGAAAAATAACGCAGTTTTATCATTATTTCTGGGTTCTGTGATTTACTTGGTATTGATGTTTCTTGCAATGATATTTTACGCTGGCGGAACACGTGATAATCCCCTTTTTCCAGGATATTCTTTCTGGGGGAATACAATAAGCGACTCTGGGCGTTTCATTGCATGGTCTGGTATATCGAACACCCCATCAATGGTATTATTATCCTTGGCATTGATTATTAATGGAGCATTTTACATACCGTTTTATCTTTTGGTTTCGAATTCACTTAGCGAAGGAAAATTAGAGACGCTCTCAAGTAAAATCGGTGCAATTTTTGGAATATTATTTTCGATCTCTTTAATAGGAATTGCATTTACGCCTGCCGATATACTTTATATCTACCATATGATTTTCGTCTTCATTGGATACATCTCTGTTTTCTTAAATGGCGTATTTTTTACTATCGCATTTTATAAAAATAAAGATTTCTCAAACACATACGCTCTAATCTTCGGAATTTATACCATATTCTATTTCATCTCTATTCTTCTGAGCTTGATTGGGTTATTGATTGATAGAAACCTTATGGTGCTTTTTCAGAAACTTGGAACATTTGCGGCTCTAATCGCTTTTCTTATTATAGGATATGGATTTTGGAAATTTAAAAAATCTTAGCGAAATAAAATCCTTTTTTCTTTTTAAAAGTTAGAAAAAACAGAGAAGTAAATTATAAACGAGTTATGTATCTATTTCGCTCCCATTCAGACACTATCAGTCTATAAGCGTCGTTTTCTTCTAATTTCGCGTAATAAAAATTTTTGAATGGTTGTTCCCCGAAGATTTCTTTCATCAATTCAGAATTTTTAAATTCTTTTAGCGCTTCCATTAGACTTCCAGGAAGAGCATTAATCCCTTCCTTCTCCATTTCTTTTGATGTTAGATGATAGACATTTCTATCCGTTGGTTCAAAGAGTTCAATGTCATCAGATAAAATCCCATATAATCCGGTACTCAATAGAACAGCGAACTGTAAATAGGGATTACCTGCGGGATCTGGGCAACGAATTTCACATCTAGCAGCATCTGGTTTTCCATGAAAGTCAGGAACCCTAATCAATGGAGATCTATTTCGAAAACCCCAAGCAATATAGACGGGAGCCTCGTATCCCGGTACTAATCTCTTGTATGAGTTTGGCCAACTACTTAAAACAGCACACATAGCTTTGGCATGGATCAACTGACCTGCAATCCATTTTTTCATTGTTGATGATATATGGGCAGGATCTGATTCGTCATAAAACACATTTTTTCCATCTTTCCAAAGGCTCTGATGACAGTGCATTCCAGAACCGTTTATGCCATCAAAAGGTTTGGGCATGAAGGTTGCTGTCATGTTATTTTGAGCAGCGACAATTTTTATTATTGTTTTTATCGTAATTGTATTGTCCGCACTTTGAACTGCTTTATCGTAACGAAAATCTATTTCATGCTGACCAAAAGCTACCTCGTGATGTAAGGCTTCAATTTCTATTCCCATTTTATCACAGTATTCTGCAATCGTATAACGCATGCGTTCGTTAATATCATATGGATCGTAGTCAAAATAACCTCGCATATCAGATGGTTTAAACGCTGCTTGCTTATGTTCTCGATCTAACATAAAAAATTCCATCTCAGGGGCGCAAATATATTCAAATCCATGCTGTTTCGCTTTTTTTACCGCTTTCTGAAGAATATAGCGAGGATCCCCATCATATCGCTCACCCTCGGGTGAATAAATATCGCAGATTACTCTGGCTACTCGGTTGTTCGTCGCATTACTACGCCAGGGTAATACATAAAAAGTACTAGGATCAGGTAACGCAACTTTATCTGACTCCTCGATCGCCCCATACCCTGTTATTGAACTCCCATCAAAACTTTCGCCTATTTCAAAACATTCCTCAATTCTTTTTGAGTTAATTTCAAAGGATTTAATTATCCCGTGAATATCAGTAAATTGAAGGTATATAAACTTAATATCCTCCTCTTTTACCTGCTCGATTACATCCTCGCATAATCCTTTCCGATTTGAATCTTCCTTTTCAATCATTTCTAAACTCAATTTATCTTATTTTTAGACAGGAATAAGTAGGAAAACAAAACCTATTTTCATTCCATGATTTGAATTAGGGTTGGAAATATATAAGTTTTTTTATTCGATCGACAAAAAACTATCATAAACATATAGAAAAAACTAAAAAAATATTAAAAATTTTTAATAAGTATAGTAGTGACTAAAATTATGTAACTTTTTTTAACATTTTTTATATATATAGAGTATATAGATAAAGTTTTAGTTAATTGAATATTATATATAGAATATTGAAAAAGTGGTTTTATATATGTGTAGAAACATTTTATTACATATATAGATAAAAATAAGTGCGAGAAAAAGTTATGTCTTTCAATATTGAAGCGAGAAAAGTTCAGAAAACGGGCGGATCTTCATTTATAATCAGCCTACCGAAAGAGTGGATTAGTAAACATGGGATCGAGGCGAAAGATACTGTTGGTGTCCTTTCTCAACCTGATGGTAATCTGTTGATTACTCCTTACATGAGTTCAGAAAAGAATATAAAAGAGAAGAGGTTTGATGTTGATGAAATTAAGGAATCTGATTTTTTGTTTAGGTTGTTGATAGGAGCTTATATTATGGGATACAATCTAATAGAGGTAAAATCAAGTAAAAAATTTGAACCAATAATAAGAGATACAATAAGAAATTTTAGTAAAATCACTATTGGCACTGAAATTATGGAAGAATCGGATAATACTGTTAAAATCAAAGATTTACTTGATCCAAAAGAGATGCCGTTTGAGAAGACCATAAAAAGAATGTATATCTTAGCTAACAGCATGCACGAGGATGCCCTGAAAGCTCTTGAGACAGGAGATAAAAGACTTGCGGAAAAAGTAATTGAGATTGACGATGAAATCGATAGACTAAATTGGTTAGTTGAACGTCAGGCTCATATTGTATTACGAGATATAATTTTGTGCCAAAAATTAGATATTACGTTAGAAGACGCTAGTAATTACAAATTTATATCCAGATTTTTAGAGCGAATAGCTGATCACGCTGTTAAAATCGCTAAAAATGTTATTTTAATAGACTATCAAAAAATCGATAAAAAATTATACGAAAACATAATGAAGGCTAGTGAAATTTCTCTTGAATTGCTAAATATGAGTTTAGATGCCTGGCTCCAAAAAGATTTGAATTTAGCGAACGAAAACATTGAATCCATAAAAAAGTTGACAAATGCGTGTAATGCCATTAAAATTAACCCGAATTCAGAATATCTAGTCGAGATAGGTTTTATAATCGAAAGCGTAAGAAGAACGGGCGAATATTCGTCAGACATCTCAGAAATAATTATAAATAATTTAATTTGAAATTGTTCAAGATTTTTCAATTTAAAAAGATAATTAAAAAGGGAAAAAAAATCGGAATGATCAAAAAGATCTACGCGTAAAGAAGCATAATATCTTTAAACAATTTTTAATATTATTACCTAAATTTTGAGTGATTTTTATGATAAAGACGAAAGTAACTGAAATATTAGGATGTAAATATCCAATAATTGCGGGAACAATGGCAAGGATTTCAAACCCTGAATTTGTCGCGGCAGCTAGTAATGCAGGTGCCTGTGCCGTACTGGCCAGCGCTAATTATAAATCACCTAATGAGTTGCGTGAGGCCATCAAAAAAACGCAATCTCTAACGGATCAACCATTTGCGGTAAACATTAATCTATTCCCCGCCTTAATGCCTCAAGATAAGTTAGAAGAGTATGTGGACGCTACGTTAGATGAGGGCGTCAAAATCATAGAAACAAGCGGTCATAAAGCTCCAGAACATTTAGTTCCTAAGTTTAAGGAAGGGGAAACAATTTGGATCCATAAATGCGCTGGAGTAAGATACGCTGTAAAAGGAGCAGCTTTGGGTGCAGATATGATAACCGTTGTTGGATATGAAAATGGTGGAGCTACTGGAACCCTAGATATAGGAACCCTTGTAATGACCCCGTCTGTTGTTGATGCTTTGGATGTTCCCGTAATAGCGGGAGGTGGAATCTCAGATGGAAGGGGAATTGCTGCGATCTTAGCACTTGGCGCTGAGGGTGTTATAATGGGAACCAGAATGATGGCTACAAAGGAATGTCCTATTCACGACAATCTGAAACAAGCCTTTATTCAAGCCGCGGAAACTGATACTAGTTTGGTTATGCGTTCTATACGTAATACTCATAGAATGTGGAATAATAAAGCAGCACAACAAATCCTTGAATTAGAGGCTCAGAAAGCATCTTTAAAGGAAATTATCCAAGCGGCTTCGGGGCAAAATGCTGAAAAAATGTATAGAGAAGGAGATATTGATGCGGGGATGGTAAGTTGTGGTCAAGGAGTAGGATTAATTAAAGATATCCCTACCGTTAAGCAATTATTGGACAGGATAATGAAGGAAGCAGAGGAAGTAATTTCAAAACTCCAAAAAATATCTCCCTAGGGTTATTTTTATCTTATCCTAACTTTAAAAAAATGATAAAACTCCAGTTCACAATCCTATTCACCTCTCAATTGAAATAGCTGTTTGCGACGGTTTTTGATATGAAAAGAATTACTTTTCGAGATTGAAGTTTCTTTTAGTGCTTATAAGGGTCGTTGTAGCATCGATCCATTCTTTTAAATCATTATCAGTCCGACAGAAAGATACAATTTTATCCAAATCTTCAAGATTATTAAATACACATTCAATAATTAAATCCCATCCCCCATAAGTAGGTGATGCGTACGTAATGTTCCAATCTTGATTTGCTTCTGGTTTCAAGCCATTCAATTTCTCTACGATCTTCCACTGTGTGCCAATGATTTTCAAACGAACTAAGATGTAACCCCGATAGTAAATTTGCTCGACACCCGAAATTTTTTGCTATTCCTTACTTTTTAACAGTTACCTAAAGCAAAATTTATTTACTATTTATTTCTTTTTATAGTTTTTGTTAACGGTGAAATTATATATTTACTGGTAATTTTATACAAAAGATTTATTAACTATCAAATTGAGTTACTTTTCACCAAAATAACATTGGTGATGTCTAATGTCAGAGAGTAATAAAAACCTGAGTAAAAAGGAATTCTTAACTGTCATTGTTATCTTTGCAGTAGTGCTGGTAATAGGATTAATCCTTCTAGTTTTGGGATTTAATGAAGCTTTCTATAGTTCCTCCTCGACAATACGTTCCATATTTAAAGCTATTACCTATCTTGGCGAACCAATCGTGTTTATCGTGATGGTGGCTATTTTCTTTATCATATATAATAAGAGATTTGCCAAAAATTTAGCTTTGAGTTTATTATTCAGTACCTATATAAACGAATTCTTTAAGAATATTTTTATGGATCCACGACCAGCAACTAACATTGATCCAGATCTAATCACACCAGAAAACCCTGTTGGATTAATAGAGACATCTTATGGGTTTCCATCTGGACATACTCAATCTGCCGTAGCAACATGGGGCTATATAGGATATGATTTTCGAAAAAGGCTTTATATTGTTATAATCTTGGGAATAATTATGTTCTTAGTTGCAATATCAAGAATGATTATCGGTGTTCATGACTTACAAGATGTAATCGGAGGATTTTCAATAGGACTGATTGTGCTTTTACTATTTATCTATTTAGAACCATATTGTACGAAACAATTTAACGCTTTTAACCTACCAATTAAGTTGATAGTTACTGTTGTGGTTTCTTTAGTGCTATTCTTTTTAGGGATATTTTTGTTCCCTACCTCAGGAACAGAGCTCTTACCGGTTCCCGAGGCTTTCACTGATACTGGGGGATTTTCTCAAGTTGGTGGAGTCTTCTTAGGATTTGGAATCGCATACGTTCTTGAAGGCGAGTATGTTAAATATGAACCAAGTAAACTAAATTGGAAATGGAAAATTATAAATTTAGTAATAGGATTAGTAATTCTATTTGTAGCATACTTTGCTCTTGAAGCGCTTAAAGGGGTTTTTGACTCGGTCTTCTACAGATTTGCTAGGTATGCTATCATTGGCTTCATTCTAGGATATTTAGTACCCCTTCTCTTCGTAAAATTAAATAAAATCCCGTAGAAAATTTAATCTTTTTTTTTTTTAATTTCTCTTACCAATACACTTCTTTAAGCGTTTGGTGATACTCGTTAAGCGATTTTATTTCAATTTTCTTTTCACGCATATTTTTTATGGCGTCGATAACAGCTTTTGCTAATTGTAGATTAATTATCACAGGAATATTATAATCTACTGCCATGCGCCTAATTTTATATTCGTCTTCCATTATTGTTTTAAATTTCTCTTCTACTGTTGTTGGTAATGGGATGTTTATTACCATGTCTATGCGCCCATCTTGCAAACATTGCATAATATTAGGCTCCAATCCGTATTCGTGAACCTTATAAAGTTTTACAGCGTTTATGTTATTCCTTGCTAAAGCAATCTTAGTATCTTCTGTCGCAAATATAGTAAATCCTAGTTTACTAATCTCTTTCGCCAAGGGGATTACTTCATTTTTCAATTTTTCTCCACCTACGGAAATTAGTATATTTCCTCCCTCTATTGGAACATTCATATCAGCAGCTTCTAACGATTTCATAAGGGCATCAGGAAAATTTTCGCCTATACATGCAACTTCTCCCGTAGAGCTCATTTCTACGCTCAAAACGGGATCTGCTTTATCAAGTCTCATGAAAGAAAACATAGGGGCTTTAACTGAAACATAGTTTCCTAAAGGAAGATTCATTAACCTAGTTGGTATTTTACCTCCCATAATAACTTCAGCCGCAAGTCTCATTAAATTAATGCCCCGAGATTTGGAAACATAGGGCATGCTTCGACTTGAGCGCAGATTACACTCAATAACATAAACCTCATTATTTTTAACAAGATATTGAACATTGAAAGGACCGTGAATTTTTAATGCCAGAGCGATTTTTTTAGTATATTCTTCAATTTTTAACGTAACTTCGTTGGAGACCGTTTGCGGTGGTATAGCCATAGTTGCATCTCCACTATGAATACCAGCATTCTCAATATGTTCTACAATCGCACCAATAAGCACATTTTCACCATCGCATATGCCATCACACTCAATTTCTCGGGCATTTGTAAAAAATTTAGTTATGACTACTGGATATTCGCTCGATATAGATGCTGCGAGATCTAATGTATCTTGAAGTGTCTTTTCGTCATAAGAGACCCTCATAGCGGCTCCACTTAATACATATGAAGGCCTAACTAGTATAGGATAACCAACCTTCTGAGCAAATTCAATGGCTCCTTCTTTAGTAGTTAAAGCATTCCATTCGGGTTGCTTAATACTTAATTGATCTAATAAAGTACTGAATTTACTTCTGTCTTCTGCCATATCTATGCGCGTTCCGTGAGTACCGAGAATTTTTATGCTTGCCTTTCTGAAAAAATCTGAATATTTAGAAAATTTAGCGGCCAAGTTATTTGCTATTTGCCCTCCTGCAGAAACTACGATACCATCAGCTTTTTCAAGTTCGCATATGTCCAGCACTCTTTCTCCAGATAATTCTTCAAAATAAAGCTTATCGGATATATCGTAATCAGTCGATACTGTTTCGGGATTATAATTAATCATTATTGCTTGATCGATTCCTAGCTTTTTTAATCCCCATAAACAATTGACTGATCCCCAATCAAATTCCACAGAAGCACCAATACGATAAGTTCCTGAGCCTAACACTATAACTTTTGTAAGGTTAGATTTATATTCGCTTTCAAAATCAATATCGTGTTCAGAAGCGCTGTAGGTTAAATAAAGATAATTCGTTACGGCGGGCCATTCCGCTGCTAAAGTATCGATCCTTTTAACATAGGGCTGAATATTTAATCTTCTTCTCATCTGCCTAATGAAAATTGAATCGACACCCATTATTTTAGCAATTTGTCCGTCTGAAAAACCATATCTTTTGGCTCTTTCTAACCAATATTTTTTCTCCTTATCATCTGATTCAAGCAATTCAATGTCTTGAATTTGACGACAAAGATCTACAATATTTTTTAATTTATACAAAAACCACTTATCTACTCTTGATAAACGATATATTTCGTCGACGGATATACCTTTTTTGATTGCTTCAGCAATCCTGAAGAGCCTAAGGTCAGTTGGGTTTCTTAACGCATATTTTAACTCATTTACATCTTCAATATCGTCTAAATTATTCGCTACCAATCCTTTCATACCGATATCTAACATTCTTACCGCTTTTTGGAGAACTTCTTCAAATGTTCTTCCTATCGCCATTACTTCTCCTACACTTTTCATTTGAGAGCCAATGCGTCTATCAACTTTTTGAAATTTAGTTAAATCCCATCGTGGAATTTTAAGAACCAAGTAATCTAATGCGGGTTCAAAACAAGCAGTAGTAATCCCAGTAATCTTATTTTTCAACTCAGGTAACGTATATCCTATTGCTAATTTAGCAGCAACATAAGCCAACGGGTATCCAGTAGCTTTTGAGGCTAACGCTGACGATCTTGAAAGGCGCGCATTAACTTCAATAACTCGAAATTCTTTTGAAAAAGGATTTAATGCGTATTGAATGTTGCATTCTCCGATAATCCCAAGACCCCTAATAACTCGAATTGAAGCAGACCGAAGCATGTGATATTCTTCGTTGGTTAAAGTTTGACTCGGAGCTACTACTATACTCTCTCCAGTATGGATTCCCACAGGATCGAAATTTTCCATGTTACAGTTAATAAAGCAATTATTCGCTGAATCTCGTACTACTTCGTATTCAACCTCTTTCCAACCCCATACGGATTCCTCGATTAAGATTTGATTAATCCTCGATTGGGCTAATCCTTTTTTTGCCATTCTTTCGAAATCTTTCATATTATCAATGATACCTGAACCCCTACCACCTAACGTGTAAGCAACTCTAAGCATTAAAGGAAAACCAAATTCTTGAGCTACTTTGATCGCTTCTTTATATACTGTTACCGCTTTGCTTCGGCACACTTTTGCATCGGCTTTGTTCATAGCTTTTACGAATAAGTCTCGATCTTCTGTAACCTCGATCGCTTCTATCGGCGTACCAAGAACACGAATATTATATTTTTCTAATATTCCTTGCTCTTTTAACTCAACTCCGACATTTAAAGCAGTTTGACCCCCAAACGCCAGCAGTATACCATCTGGTTTCTCCTTTTTTATCACTTCCTCTACATATTTAACATTTACTGGTAACAAATAAACTTGGTCTGATAATTCAGGGTCAGTTTGGATAGTCGCAATATTTGGGTTGATGAGTATTGTTTTTATACCCTCTTCTTTCAAGGCTTTAAGAACTTGGCTTCCAGAATAATCAAACTCTC
The DNA here is from genome assembly GCA_013375495.1 of Promethearchaeota archaeon. The sequence continues at coordinate 6,738 of JABXKC010000002.1, read as the reverse complement.
CAGCTTGACCAATTCGTATTCCACCAGAACCTAATACTAATGCTTTTTTAATCGATTTATCTAATGGCATAATATCACAGCTCCATAAACTCAATGAATTTATCAAACAGATATAAGGAGTCTAAGGGCCCTGGACAAGCCTCAGGGTGGAATTGAACAGCAAAAATAGGTTTGCTCTCATGAATCAAACCTTCATTTGAATTATCATCTATGTTTGTTAAAAATTCAGTAAAAACATTCCTTTCAAAATCCTTTACGCAAAATCCATGGTTTTGGGAAGTAATATAACATTGCTTTGTTTTGGGATTAATTACGGTTTTGTTTCCACCTCTATGCCCATATTTCAATTTATATGAGGAACCACCAGCACCTAAAGCTATAATTTGGTTTCCTAAGCAAATTCCCATTGTTGGCACGCTATTTATTATTAATTTGCGAGCAACTTCAATTGCTTTCTTATATTTAGCAGGATCTCCGGGACCATTGGAAATAAATACTCCATTTGGTTTGTAAGACATTATCGTTTCAAACGAATAATTATACGGTACTAAAACTACTTCGATTTTTCTCTGTAAGAAATTTCTTAAGATATTATTTTTTACTCCTAAATCTATTATCACAACTTTTCCTTTAGGATTTGAAGGTGTAAATGTTTTAACTTCTTTAGTGGATACCTCGCTTGCTAAATGTCTAAGGTTTGGATCTTCCACTTTTTTAACTTCTTCTTTCAATTCTTTTAAGCTAGGAGATTCTCCGGGGTTAAAAACTGCAAGAATTCCTAATTGTACTCCTTCTTCCCGTAATACTTTTGTAATTGCTCTAGTGTCTATCCATTCGATTCCTGGAATATTTTCTTCCAATAGAAATTCGTTTAAGGTTTTTACGCTTTCGTAGTGGCTAGGATTTTTACAACATTCGTTAACAACAAATCCACTTACTTTTATAGAATCTGATTCAAAATATTTGTGAATGCCGCGTGAGTCTTTTTCCCAAGCAGGAACGCCATAATTTCCAACTAAAGGATGAGTCATAACTACTATTTGTCCCTTATAAGAAGGATCAGTTAATGTTTCATTATATCCAGCACCTGTAATCGTCGTGAATACAATTTCTCCATAAACCTTTTTAGTTGCTCCAAACCCAATCCCTTCGAAATAACGACCATCTTTAAACATTAAAATAGCGGGTCTTTCTTTCTTGTATAGCATCGACAAAAATGATTTTATCTGTGTTTATATTCTTAACATAAGATAACAAATAAATTTTTTTAAGCTTATTTATTAACGGGATAAATCATAGATCGCTTTATCTAATATTCCATTAAATTTTGATGAAAATCTCATAGATTCACTTTAGAATACTTATCCTTAAGGAGTTTTGCACCTAGTTCTAAAGGCAACCTTTTTATTTACTTAAGTAATTTATTTAAGTATTTAATATGTATATTTGTGAGATAATTCATGGAATTAGGAAAGAGTAAAATTGTAATTAAATCCTCTGGAAATGGTAAGTATAAAACAACTTGGATCTACATCCCAAGTAAAATAGCTAATGATACTTCGTTTCCCTTTGGAGATGATGAAGAAATACTTATTGAAGTTCAAGGTGATTCAATGGTTATTACAAAGAATAACAAGCGTTCAAGAACAATTAGAGAGTTTGGGATTAATAATGTGACTCTTCCTAAATTATTAGAAAAAAAAGCAGAGGAGAATAGAGAGCGTATATTCTTATACTTTAATGATGAAAAAATTTCTTTTTTTGAAATTAATGCGAAAGCGAATCAGTTTGCTAACGGGATAATAAACATTACAGATGAACTACATTTAAAAAAACCTAAAATATCAATATTGATGAATAACAGTCCATTTTATCTCTTTTTGTGGTTTGGTATACTAAAGTCGGGGTGTGTGGCTGTTAATATTAATACAACTTTAAGAGAGGAACATCTTTTTCACATTTTAAATGATTCCGACACAGAATTAATTGTTACAGATTATAAGTACTACAAAGTTATTGAAAAACTTGCGAATAATTTAACAAAAATTAAACGAATCTACATTTTCAATGCACCTAAAAACTTTCAATATAACAAACTGGTCCACGATTTCCAATCACTAGCTGATTTAAATGAACAAAATCCAAAAATTAAGATTTATAATGGTGATCCAATTCAAATCAATTATACAGAAGGAATTACGGGAAATCCTAAAGGAGTCCTTTACAGAAATTTAGCTCTCTCAGCAGTAAACATCGGGTTAGAATTAAAAAATATAGGTTTAAAGAAAGATACCACAATTTATTGCCCAATGCCTTTATCTCATGGGGCAACGCAATTTTATGTGATCATACCATCTTTATTTTATGACGCTTCAGTTATTTTAGCTGAAAATTTCAGTGTTCAACGGTTCTGGGAAGAAGTTAGGATACATAGACCCGAAGGTTTTGCTTATTTTGGAGGGTATCTCCATGCACTCATACATAATTCTCCGAATAAGCTTGATCGTAATCATTCAATAAATTGGGCATATGGATTTGGTGCTGGTGTTGAACAATGGAGATCATTTGAAAATCGATTTGGAATCAATTTATTTGAGTTTTGGTCACAAATGGAAGGAGTAGGAATAACTATGAATACAATAGGATCTAAAGGAGGCAAAATTGGTTCCGTTGGAAAACCTTTAGATTTTGTTGACCTGAAAATTGTAGATACTTTTGGTAATCCATTATCAACAGGCAATACTGGAGAAATTGTAGTGAGATCTAATATGAATTATGCCCTTGAATATTATAAGCAACCAGAAAAAACAGATGCAAGAATAAGTGATGATGGGTGGTTTTTTACTGGGGATTTTGGATATACTGATGAGGAAGGTTTTCTCTATTTTAAGGGAAAAGCAAACGAAATAATATCTAAAGCAGGAGAAAAAATATATCTAAAAGATATTGAAAGAACCACAAATTCTCATCCAAGTGTTTTTTTATCCACATGTATTCCAATTTTAAATGAAACGGGATCTAGAGGAGAGTTAATCTTATACGCAGTAAAAATGGAAAATTCGACATTAACTCCTGAAAAATTAAGTAGATTTTTATATCATAACCTCGCATTTTATCATGTCCCGAGATACATTGCCTTTAAGGATACTTTACCAACTGGTCCAAGCACTGAATACCTAAAGAATGAAATGAGGATTGAATGGGAAAAAAAGACACTTAAATTCAATGTTTGGGATAATCAAATTCAAGATTATATAAAATAACATAACATTAGTGAGTAATTACTTATGATTGAAGGAATTTCAGAATCAGCAGATAAGAATGGGATGAATTTTTCTGAGCTTAAGAATATTAAAAAACTAATGGAAAAACAATTGTACAATAAGCTTCATAGCGGAGTACAACTCCATATCTCAAGGATGGGAAAGACTGTAATGAACATTGCTCTTGGTGAGGCTAGGCCGGGAATCCCAATGGAAATAGATTCAATCTTAGTATTATGGTCTAGCGGTAAACCTTGGACTTCAGTTACAATAGCCCAACTATGGGAAAAGGGTGAATTAGATTTTACTCAAAAGATTACTGATTTCATTCCAAAGTTTAAAAATGGAAAAGAATCTTGTACTATTAGGCATATATTGACTCATACTAGTGGTTTTCCCATGTTAGATTATCCAAAATGGCTTACTGCATCCTGGGATGAAATTATATCTGATGCTTGCGAAAAAAAAGCGGATTATCAACCGGGAACTCAATGTGGATATCATCCCAGAATTAGTTGGATGATTTTAGGCGAGATTATTAAGATAATAGACGGTCGCAAAATAGAAGATTATTTACACGAGGAAATTTTCGCGCCCTTAGAAATGGATTCGACATACCTTGGGATGACTTCAAAGAGAGCCGTATCGCTAGGAAATCGTTTAGCAAAAAAAGATAGTACTTATGCTTCTGAACAAGAACATCTTTGGATTAATGACTTCAAAGGAAGAATCTTTCCAGGTTCAACGGGATATAGTACAGCCTCTGATATGGGTAAATTTTATCGAGCGCTCTGGAATGGAGGAGAATGGAACGGAAAACGAATAATTAATAAGAAGACTGTAGACTACATAACTAAAGTTCATCGTAAAGGTATATATGATAAGACACTTCTAAGTACTGGCAGTTGGGGTTTAGGGTTTGGATTAGGAAAATATAATTCTCTATTTAGTTCAGAAACAACTTATGGGCACGGTGGAAGGAGTTCATGCACAAATTTCTGTGACCCTCAATTAGATTTAATTATAAATTTCAATAGCAATACCATGTTGCCAACTGAACAACATTTTGCTCGTAGAAAAGAGGTAATATCTCGAATCTATGAGGCATGTAGGTACAAGTTCTAAATATTAATTTTACCTATCTTAATAATCGTTATAAAGATTTTCCCATAATTTTCGTTCCTTTCCATGTGGATCATCTACAACTTTAAACTCAGGTCCAATCATCATTGTTGACCTATTTTCTAATTCATATTTTGGCCAATCTGGGATTGAATTACTATTAACATCTCCCGAGGTCGCAAAATTAATCCAAGCATCCATCATTTTATTGCTAACAATTTTGGCTGCTTGAAGATCTCCTACGAAATCCTTGACATTTGGGTTTATGTAACCAAAAGTAAGCGGTAAATCTATTGAATGGCAAGAAGATTTAAAAGTTGGTGAACGCCAATTTAAAAGATAAAAATATATATTGGAATTATGAGGTAAATGTGATTCTGCTGTTTTTATAGCAGGGATTCTATAATATAAATCGGTATAAATTGCATTATAAATATCTATAGGATCAGTTGGCAATTTACCTTTTCGGATCATTCTATATTGCTCAATATAAAAGTCGGTATTAAATCCAAATGATAATCTATTTAGTTCCTTTCGAATTTGATTTCTTAAACCTTCTTCATTTAATTTCTCATAGATAGGGTTGAATTTTGTGAAAAAAGTCGCTTCCTCTTGATTAGTACCTATTAAAAGATCGATATTTTCTGCCCTTCCTTCCTTTAGAGCCTTAAAAGGATGGTGGGGGATTGACTCATTATCAATAGAGGGTCGAAAATTTGAATAAAAGCTTTCTGGAGTCCCAGTCATATCATTTATATAATCGTTTTGGACCTTGTTAAGTTTTTTAGCAGGTAATTTTTTTAGAGTATCAATATCATCAAATTCTAAGTTTAATCGTTTCATTACACTTTTTGTTGTTTTTATAGTTGGTTCAGGTTCGAATATATAAGGACTTTGCGCAATCGCATGATGAAATAACCCCTTCGCACTTGGCATTGTCATCAATGTGATTACTGAATATGCTCCCGCAGATTCTCCAAAAATAGTGATATTATCAGGATCACCTCCGAAGTTCTCTATATTATTCTTAACCCATTTTATAGCAGCAACTTGATCTAGCATGCCAACATTAGAAGTGATTTTAGGAATGTATAAAAACCCAAAAATTCCTAGTCTATAATTGATGGTTACGACAACAGTGTTCCCTTTACTCGCTAGAAGAGTCCCATCGTATATGGCTTTCGAGGAACCAGAATAGATAAAACCTCCACCGTGAATCCAGAGCATGACAGGGCGTTTTTTATCATCAGTTTCTGGCGTCCAAATATTAAGTGTTAGACAATTATCTTCTTGTTGCTCCGTTAATTGCCCAAATATGCCTCCACCAGCATCAGGACCTTGAAATGAAGATACTCCAAATTGATTTGCTACAAACACATTATTCCAGGGCTCTTTCTCACGTGGAGGATCAAACCGATGTTGATTTATCGGAGGTCCAGCATATGGAATACCTTTGAAAACTTTGATATCTTTGTTTATATATCCTTGAATTCTTCCGTTTTCAGTTTCAATTTTTTGAGTCTTTTTCATAATTTCAGCCATTTAATATATGTAAATGGTGAATAAAATTCTAATAATTAAATAGAACGCTATCCCAAAGAATTCGCTCATCTTCATTTCGAGCGCTAACGCTTTTTAATTCTTTTCCAATAAGCATTGATGTTCTATCTTCAACATTATAACTCTTCCATTTGGGAATAAGGTCATTATTTGGGTCTCCATTAAATGCGAAAGATACCCAAGTTCTCATCATTTTTTCGTTTAGTAATTCAGCTTCTTTTCCAGCACCATAAAACCATTCCACGCCAGTTTTTCCGAAAGTTCCAAAAGCAAAAGGTATCTCCATTATATGACAAGAACCGTATTTCCCCTCTAAAGCGGGTGAAGGCCAAGTAAAAATGTAATTATAAATATTTGGGTTGTACTGAGAATTTCCTTCGCATACTTGGATGGCCGGGATTCTAAAGGTAAAGTCCGTATCAATCTTATCGTAAATATCAACCGGTTTAATTATTGGCTCTTGACTATATATTGATATAAACTTTTTACATAAGTTTTTATCTGATATCAGTTTACCATCTCCGAATTTTCCAACTCGCTGTAGTAAGAAATCAGATATATCGTTCATTTTCATGTTTTGAAATAGAGGATTAGGTCCGGTCCACAACTTAACTTCGTCTTTATTATTTCCTATTAGAATATCAACATCTTTTCCAAATCCTCTTTTAATTGCTTCAATTGGATGAATTGGAATAATTTCACCATCAATACTGGGGCGAAAATCCATAATCTCGTGCGTTCCTTCTTCTAGCCCCTTCAGAATAATTTTATTTTGGGCGTTAATAATCTTTTT
>JABXKC010000029.1 GCA_013375495.1 Promethearchaeota archaeon | reverse complement strand
CATTCTTGCTGGAGCACTTGTTAATAATCAACCTAATTTTGAGACATTGGGAGACGTTGGAATAATGGGTATTAAACCTCCACTTGTTTACATTTCTTCAGGTCAAAATCATTATACAAATCAAGGAATTCTCGAAAACAAAACCTTTAGCATAAATTTTCCAACTACTCATCTTCTTGTAAAAACTGATTATTGCGGAGTAGCATCTGGAAATGATGTGGATAAATCACAATTATTTAACGTATTTTATGGTGAATTAGAAACAGCACCCATGATTCGAGAATGCCCTGTGAATTTAGAATGCAAAGTTATCAAGGAATTCTCCATTCAACATAGACAGATTTTTATTGGAGATGTTGTACAATCTTATGTTAGTGAAGATTTTGTGATTAAAAGCGAAGAAGGCCTGATAATTGCAGATATGGCAAAACTAGATCCAATTATCTACGCATTGGATAATCGTTATTATAAAATTGGCGAAATAATCGGAACTGGATACCAAGAAAGCAAGAAATTTAAACAGGATTAATTGAAGTTTAAAGAAATCAAAGCTCAAAAAATGGATATCTCCCAATTTAGAGGTGTTTGGTTAATTGCAGAACATTATAAAAATAAACTACACAACGTGGCATTCCAACGAATATGAAAACGACGCAAATTAGATTATTCCAGTTCTTATCGAAGAATTTAAAAAGTTGAAATTCACGGAATAATATAAAAAAATAAAAGAAAAAAAATAGAGTGTAATGGAATGCTATTTTAGTTTTATTCGTGGAGGAATAAATTATGGGCTAAAAACGGACATTCCACTACCAGAAAAAAAATATATTTTTTTCTAATATGCATCTAGTCATCCATCCTAATAAATGTTTCGTGAATTTTATGAACGTTCTGTTCCATTATTCCGTAAATATAATTGGAAGGATTCTATAATGAGGTTAAATTTTTTAAATTTCTTTCTTACATCCTTAGTTTAAAAATAAAAGTTAAACCAATTCATAAATTTAATTGAAAAAAAAAAGTTATCATAAAAAATATGGAAAATAAATCGTTTCTTATGAAAAAGGTTGTCCGATTTTTTGCACAAATTGTTGATCCTCTTCATTTCTTTAAAAATAATATTGAATTTTATTAAGATCTTAATAAGAATGAAATCTCAAGATATCAATCAGGGGGCTTATTTCTCTAAAATTTATAATATTAATTTCTCTAAATTTCCTTAGTTTATTAGTTGTCAATTTTGTGAGACAATTTTTAAAGTTTACTTGAAAATCTTGAAACTAATAACCTAATATTTATGAATTTATTTGAAATTTTAAAGAAAATAAAAAGTAAAAAAGTAAAAAAAAAGATAATTATTTATTCAGATTTATGATGGGTGTTTAGTTAAAATTTTCCCTTTCTTCTTCAAGACATATACGACAACGACAGCTCCCGCTGCTGCGGGAATACCAATTGCTAATGCGATTACTAATGCTGGATCGAGTGGTGGTGTATATGATGCTTTTACATCACTCGTCAGAAGTGGTTCCGTATTATACTGGCTTAATGATATATAAAATGAAGCAATATCTGTTGAACTTTCTACGACAAATAGTAGAATAAAATCTTCATTAAATATACCAAACTCATAAGTTGTATTGTAATTTACATCTATTGGACTAATTTGACGAACTTCAAAATTCGGAGTATTACTAATCCAAGGAAGGTCTTGTAGTAAGTAAAGTTCGTAATTATCTGCCCCTTTCATCGTAAAAATTAATTGCGTCCACTGATAAGCAGTACCATGACATTGAAGTGCAAGATAACTGTTAAAATTATTAAAAGACAAATCTCTTTCTGTATGATTATATTGTGTCGTTAAACCGTAATTGTAGTATGGACCGGTTAAATTAGAATAACCACTAAGAGTATAGTTTGTTATGTCCCTTGCGTGAAGATTTGGAGTCGTAGTGATATCGTATGACTCTTGATAATGATAACCCCAATAATCTTCGATTGCGAACTGAATTCTGACTGTACCTTCATAATCCCATGATTCTGGAAGAATAATTAATTTGTATGTTCGTTCTTCCATTCCAATAATTAAAGGATCTGCATTCTCAACAATATAACTATCTCCATCGTCCCAATTAAACGAACTACCCAAATCATCGTCTAAATTTACTTCTAAACTGGTTTGTGTACTTGGTTGATATATGCCTCCCGTACCCCAATAATCAGCATATTCGTATCCACTCTCTCCAAGAAGCCTAAAGTATACATTTCCCTCTATTGTATTATTTAGCAATGTTAATTGTTGTATTATTGGTACGGTCGAATAATCTGCGGAACAACGTATCCTCATCCAATAATAATCATTTTCATCTATAGCTGGATCTATATCAATCCCATCTGCTCCTTTTACCCATGTCGTAAAATCAGCATCAGTTATATCAAATTCAATTGTACCATCAGCAGTAAATCCACTAGTTCCATCAGTAACTATTGGAAGTTGATCAAAGTTGGCCCCATCATCTACTTCAGGCGTAGCAATAGTTCCACCCACTCCCGGAACTGAAAAATCAAATGTCATTCCAGTCCATCTTGTTGGAGCTCCAATATATAGGTAGTCATTTAATTCGGGGTCTATTCCATCGGTTGAAAAAGCAGGGTACGGATAGTCAGAAGTATAATATATTAAATCTGTATCGTTTTGGGTATAGAGATGTGAAGGAAAGCTCATAGCAGTTTCATTATTATCTGTAGCCCAAATGGTAGTATTTAACCTGAATTGTCCAATTTCGGGGAGATGAATATCAATACCAATAGGATCTTTAATACTTGGAAAATAATCATCTGCTTCGAATTCAAGAGTGACTAATTGTGAAGGATACAAATATGGATAAGTTAAATTGTTTACGGGAATTGATTCATCTGCCCAATCGTATACTTCTGAAGTAATTTGGAAAATTCCATCCTCATCTGTAACTGTATTCTTTATTATAGCTCGATAAGTTCCTGCTGGCATATAATGATAATAAAAAGTAGTCGAACCGAATGTTCTTGTCATGAGATTAGTATTAATATCAAAGCACTCAAATCGGCTTGAATCACGAAAAATAAAAGCTCTAGGTGTGGTAAATGCATAAATCTGTGGATTTCCAAGAGCTAATCTAGTATAGTTAAATCGAACTATTGAATCTTCTTGAAGCGTAAATTGTATCGCTTTTCTTTCATCATTTGAAAGCATGAATGTGGTTAACTTCTCTCCTAGAGAATACTGCACAGCTTCTATTTTACTTAAGAATAACGAATATCTATACCAATCACCAAAAGTTATGTCAGTAAATGAGATATACGCATAACCGCTTTTAGGAAAATAAATCTCGTGACTTCCCATGCCATTACCTGAATCAAGAATATAGCCATTTCTACAGGGTGTCCAAATATCTATTATAGGCTCATCTCCAGTTGCATAATCTTCATATAAATCTAATTTAAAGAGATCCCCTTTTTTTCCGCTAATTTTAAACCATTTTGATTGCCAATCAGCATAACTTCCCTCTTCAATACTAAAAAGTCCATCACTATTTCCCGCAAATTTTACCGTATTCGCAGGTAAAGATGAAACTTGGGTTTCTAAAAATTCTAAATATAAAGAACTAGGGTCAGTGTGAATCACTTCAAAAAGTAAACGATATGTACCTACTTCAGATGCTGTAAATATCAAAATGTTGAATAAATCTGTTCCAGGAGCTATTGTATGAGCTATTGGTTTATCATGACAATTGGTATCCATATATTTTCCAGATGGAGAAATCAAATAATAATTATACGAAGCTGCTGCAGGATTAGCCATTAACCAATCAAATTGTAATACTTTTGGACCTCCACTTTTAACAATAACATCGATTTGTAATGGATGATCATCATTAACTGGGGTGCTTAGAGTGCCTCCCTCTCCCAAAACATAGTAATCAAATATAGAATTCAAAGTAAAAGGTGATAAAGTCTCAGCTTCAGCATTATACGCCGAAATGTTTAACCAACCAATATCCACCCATGGATCAATATCGGTTTTTGTATAACTTTCTGAAAGATAATCATCTAAATATGTTGGATAATATAAAGAAATATCTTCACCTGAATAGCTTACAATTTCTTCATAAGCCGTTGGTAATCCGTCCCAATCCATTATTGTAAATTTACCTTGATTAGAACCATCAATCGATATTCCCCCCATCGTATTAGGAGATGGAATTATAGCCCCATAGCCTAAAGGGTCTTCTTTATCAAGATTAAAAGTCGCACTGTCCCCTTGTATAGTATTTGCTAATCCATTAGATAACGTAATGGTGTTTAATAAAAGAAATAGGGATATTCCTAAAATTACTATTGTCTTTCTGTTTTTAATTAATGATTCCATAATTTTTCATTAAATTTTTAGTTAAATGATCAAAAAAACGATCTGTAAGCTATTAATTATTAATTTGTATATATAAATAAACGGGTATAATCTTACACATATTTGACTAAGTTTGAAAGAAATAAAAAGCACTTATTATGAAATTTTGATTTACAATTTCTTAAAAAAAAAGTAAAAATAAATCCCTACTATGAAAATCAATTAAATTTATTAACTAAATGAATTGTTCCTATATTATTAAATCTGTTTGAAATGTATTTTAAAAATTATTGCGTGATATATTATGTCTAGTGAAGAATCTGGAAAACATTATGTACCTTTTGTGGGACTTCTCGAGGACTATGTTGGCCGTTCACCTTGGGATTATTATAGTTGGGGACATATTGCTTTTGGAATCGCTGCGTTTGCGATTTTTTCATTAATCATAAATTTATGGGAACTATTCGTTGGACCCGCGACAATATCATGGTATTTTATTCTTATCTTTGTTCTTGTTGTTGGTGTAGGCTGGGAAGTGATAGAAAATACAATAATCTGGAAATTAGGGTTAAAATACGAAAATAGAAAGGATTCCTTTATCAATGCCTTATTTGATATAATCTTTGTTGTTGGTGGCGGTGCAGCTACGTGGTTAATGAAATGGATAATTATGGATGTTATGGGTGAATTAGGACGATGGTTTTACATCTCAGCACTTATATTTTTCCTAATTATTTTAATTGCCTATTTCCTTGGATTCTATATTACAAATGAAACCACAAAGAAAGCAAGAAAAGAACTTGGGAAAGTTATAAGTTAGAGTTTTTTAAAATCCTTCTTTTTTTTAAATTTTTCAACTTTCTTTTAAATTACCACTTTCGAATGCAAATAATGCAGCCCCTATTGCTCCAGTTAATTGTGGATGAGGAGGTGTTAAGATATCAGCATCTATTTCGCTTTTTAAAATTTCTCCAATTATAGAATTATAGGCTATCAGTCCTCCAGTAAGAACTATAGTACCCTCTAATTCTGTCATTTCTATTATTCTTCTTATTACGGAACCAAACGCGCTTTTAATCAAATCTTCAACTTTTTCTCCCTCTTTAATTCGAGTAAGAATTTCTGTTTTTGCAAACACCGTACAAAAGCTTGCTAAAGGAACATTAGAAGTAGATTTGGTTGCTAAAGTATTTAATTCATTCAGGGGGAGATCGAGTCGATAAGCAATTTCCTCGATAAACGCTCCTGTCCCAGCAGCACATTTCCTATTCATTTTGAACCTTACTATTTTACCATTTTCATCAAGTTTAATAACCTTTGTATCCTGTCCTCCAATGTCGATAATTGTAATCTTTTTAGGAAAGTAGTGATAAGCACCCTTTGCATGGCAACTGATTTCAGTTTTATGAGTATCAGCAAAAGAAACTTTACTTTTTCCATAACCTGTCGCTGTTATATGCTTTATAGAAGTTTTAGATAATGAAATACTAGAAATGGCATTTTCAAAAACCGCTTTAATTGAATCTTTGATTGAAGTACCAGTACGCTTAACAAAAGAGCTTACAATCTCTTTATTACTATTTAGTACTACAGATTTTACATATGAAGTTCCTACATCAATACCTACAAAGAAAATTCTGTTAAGCATAATTTCACAGTAATCAAATTATAAATTAATCACGATTTATAGGAGGTAATTCACATCCTCTAATTAAGGATACAAATAATTTATTATATGGTGTTGGTATTCCTTCGAGTTCTCCATATTCAACTATTTTTCCATTAAGAAATCCTATTTCTGATGGATTGCCCGCATTGATATCTGCTTCCATTGAAACTCTGTGGTGACCAGCTTTATCCAGATAACCCATACCTTTATCTAAAAAATTTGGTTCGAAGTTAATACCACGTGCTCGTGCAACCTCTATTCCCTCACGTAGTATTTCTCTACAAATTTTTCTTGTTTCCGGAAATCCCATTGTTTGTTTCATCGTTGTTCTCGTGGTAACACATACGGGACTTATTGTATTGAGTATACATTTTGTCCATTCAAATTTCTTTATATCTGGAGTATAAAGAGTTTCTAATTCAGCTAAACTGATTATTTCTGCCAACTTTTTGGCCTTTTCTTCAGCTTTTACTGATATTACACCCAAATAGTTTGGGGGATTAAAGAATGACATTCTTATAACACCATCCTCTAAAATATTGCCAGCATAGTTGATAACAATACGAATCGTATTTTCTTCTCCTACATACTCTGCAATAAGTTCCTCTGTATCAAACCCATTTTGTAAACTAATTAAAGTTGTGTTAGGTTCCACAACTTTTTTAATTTGTGGCAAAATTTCTTCGAGATGAGATGCTTTCACAGCGATAAATAAAGTATCTACTTCCTTATTTTCCAACTCTTCTATCGAATAACAAATATTTTCATTTGGGAATTTTACATTGAAAGTTTCGAGGTTTGTCAATGTTAATCCATTCTTTTTTATCTTATCCATATGACTCTTATTAATATCAACAAGAACCACATTGTGTCCTGCCTTAGCAAGATGAGCTGCTAAAATTCCACCAGTTGGACCAACACCAATTATTCCAAATTTAAATTTTTCCACCATATTTAATCCCTTTTAAATATTCATAAAAAATCTTTATATTGATACCTCTAACAATTTTTTCATTAATTCTGATAATTTCTCTGCTGCTATTCTTCTCTTTTTTAGGTTTATAGCATTTGCATCTATGTATTGAAGTGCATTTGGAATGCAAAATTTAACACATAAAGGGTCACCCTCACAAAGATCACATTTTAAAATCTTTCTATTCTTATCAATTCCTACTCCACCAAGTGGACAGAACATTACGCAAAATTTACATCCTACACATAGATCTTTATCTATAATTACTGCCCCTGTTTTCTCATTTCTACTTACAGCACCCATGGGGCAAACTGTTACACAAATGGGTGTTTCACAATGTTGACAAATCATTGGTACATATAATCCAACATTTTCCCATTTTACAATATGAATTCTTGCTCGAGAGGGATTACTAACTTTTTCATGATAGAGAGAACATACATTTTCACATAATCTGCATCCAGTACATTTTTCCGGATCGACAAATAATATTTTTTGCATTCAATATCCCTCGATTTTATATAATTTGAGTTGGTTCGTTTTCAATTCCAAGTTTTTGGAGAATTTTTTCAGTAGGAACTCCATTGTTATCCCACCCATGTAGATTATAATACTCATCGAGCATTTTTTCAAATTTCACTCTATCGATTTTTCTTCCTTTAACTCGTGGAAGTCCTATAGGAGTCGGTTCTTCAAAATAACGATCTGGTAAAATATCGTCTTTTCTTGAAAAACCTTCTCTTATATTAAACATTCTTTCGAGAGTGTAAATTCTTTCACCTATCTCCATAAGTTGAGAAACTGAAAACTGCATCCCAGAAACTAAATAGATTAATTTTGAGAATTCCTCCCATTTTGGAGCATGAACAGCTAAAAAGACCGTTTGAAATTTACATGTTCCAATTGAATCTGTAACTGCATACAAGAGCTCTTGCCACCAAACCATACGACTCTTTCCTTCATAGGATCTATAATCCGAAGACATTTTTCCTCCATATATTTCCTCCAAAAAATCTTCTGGCAATCCATACAGATCTATGGCTGGTCTTCCTCTCAAATGATCAGCTCCTCGTGTTGAGGTAGTAATACCTAATGCTAAGCTTGGTGTTGGACGTTCATCTGAATGTAAATTACTCATACCTTTTACTTCTATTGCATAATACCTAGATTCCTCTCCTATCTTAGGAATTGCGATCTTAAATCCATCAGCCAGTATATCACCAAAACCCTCACGATAGGTTATTTTTCTAATTAGTTCATAGAGAACTTCTTCATTACCCCACTCAAGCTTTAATCCATCTGTCAGTTTTTCCGTGAGTATTCCTTTCTCATAAAGTTCCATAGCCCAAGCGATGAGACCTCCAGTTTCTAAAGTATCTAAGCCATACTTATTAACAAGATGGTTAGCTGTAAGAACAGTTTCCATTTTTTTACAATCAACCATCGTGCCAAATGCGCCTAAAGAAGTATATTCTGGACCTTCCGCAAAAATGGGGGCAAAAGAACCTTCTTTTAATGTATAACGATGACGGCAACTCACGGGGCATCCATAACAACCCGACATTCCAATAGTATACTTATCCATTTCTTCCGGTTCAATATCCCAACCTTGCTCTAACTGATTTAATTGAAAGTTTCTTGTTCGAATTAAGCCTGTTGTATTTGTAGTACTATAAATTATGAGTGTTCCCCATTTTGATGCCGCCCTTGAATATCGATTCTTCATGACCATATCGATGATTTCTTTACAATATGGTAATAAATCCTCTGGGTAAGCAAATTCAATATCCATCGTTCCTCGAGCAGCTATTGCCTTTAAATTCTTTGAGCCCATAACACAGCCCATACCAGTTCGTCCAGCAGAGTTTTTCATACCCGTTCTTACATTAGCAAAACGTACAAGATTTTCTCCAGCTTTACCTATTACTAATGATTTAATTTCTTCATCTCCATGATCTGAACGGATCATGGTTTGTGTTTCAAATGTATCCTTTCCCCATAGATGATTAGCATCTAATATTTCTATTTCTCCATCATGTATCCAAAGATAACTAGGCTTCTCAGCTTTTCCTGTTATCACCAGATGATCAAATCCCGCCATTCTCATTTCTGGAGCGAAGAACCCTCCAACGTTTGAATCTCCAATTGCACCAGTTATGGGAGATTTTGCAGCGATATCACATCTTCCACTACCCATAGCGGGAATTCCAGTGAGCAAACCAGCACCTATGAGCAAAATATTCTCAGGGCTTAAAGGATCAATTCCAGGTGAGAGGTGATTGTATAGAAGATACATATTTATACCTCTACCACCCAAAAATCTTTCTCGTATTGATTTTGGAATCTGTTTTTTTGTTATTTCTCCAGTAGATAAATCAATATAGGCAATCTCTTTATTCCAAACTATAATTTTCCACCCTTACCTCTTGATAATGTTTAATCGCAAATCACTATGCTTTTCAGTGCGATGGGAATATGTACCCACTTATGCTACAGAATTGAACTCAGAAGCAATTTTAATACTAGTATTCACTTGCAAAATTAAAAATTTTTACTTTTTATTTAAATTATCCATTAGATTTAAATATTTCAACAAAAACTAATAAGTAGTAAATTACTCTAAAATAATATAATAGAACCCGTAAAACAACAATTTAATAATTAAGAAATCATCATAACTTTTATTAAATCCTAAAATACTATTAAACTAGCTTAATATTTCATATAAAGAAGTGATTCACAATGAGTGAAGAGACTAAATGTAGGTGTATGAATTGTCTCGAACGCTTTCCAGTTCAACCAAATGCAAAAGAAGCTACTTGTCCTCACTGTAATATAAAATATAGAATCTCTTGGCCATGGCCAGGCCAACCAAAGGTTCGAGGTTTGGCAAAATAAGGTCAGATTATTCAAATTGCATTGCTAATTCAAACAATTCTGTAATATCATAGATTTTTAATGATCTATCAGCAAAAGTTTTCTTCTGAGAAGCAAAACGGAAGTTTAACTGGCATTGTGGACAAGCTGTCGTTAGAATGTTAACATTTATAGGGATTAAATCTTCTATTAACCTTGTTTGAGTTGATTCTAAACTTACTTCATTGTTAAATGTCCAAAGTCCACCTCCACCTCCGCAGCATCGTGCACAATTTCTATTCAATGGCATCTCAACAAGATTAAGATCAGGTATTGCTTTTAATACATTACGAGGTGGATCATAGACGTTACTATGTCTTCCAAGTGAACATGGGTCATGATAAGTTACATTTAAATCTAAAGGTTTAAGGTTAATTTCCTCAGTTTTAATCTTTTTTTCAAGAAATTGAGAAGTATGGAGGATTTCACAAGGCATATTAATATCAAGGATTTCAGGATAAAGCCTCTTGAAGGTATAGTAGCAACCAGAACAAGGTGTTACTAAAGTTTGAGCCTTAGTTTTTTCAATCCTTTCAATAGTATCAGTCGCAACTTTTTTAGCTTCTTTCCATAGTCCAGTTGAAATTAATACATAACCACAGCATCCTTCTTTATCCCCTAACATTGTAAATTCAGTACTACTTCGATTTAATATATTAATAAAAGCTCCAGCTGTTTTAGGAGTTCGTGTTGCAACAGTACACCCTAACCAACAGAGAGTATTTGCTTTTTCTGGTAAATTCAAATTAGAAATGTTTTTTACTCGTGAAAGACGCCGATTAGTAGGTATTCCAGTAGGATCTCCGTGTTCAAAAATATTGTTAGCTGCCGTATGAAAAATCTGCGGTACCATATTTTTTTCAGCTATTTTATGCCTTAAATAAAGTATGGCTTCATGAAACTCTAAATCTTGAAAACATTGAGCATAACAAAGTCCACATTTTGTACAACTATATAATATATCCACAATCTTGTCTGAAAATGTTAAATCACCTTTCATAATTCCTCTGGTAATAAGCATTCTTCCCTTCGAAGACCATGATTCGACTCCATTAAAAGAAGGACTTACTGTACAATAACCACTGCATGTAGTACACTGCTGGCATTTAGTTAGAGTTTTTCCTAAAAATAAATTTTGTACTGCTAACGTAAGATTTCTATAAGTTCCATACCCTTTTATATCAAATTTATCAAATTTTGTAATACTTCCATCCTTTTTTCCGATCTCATCGATACAATTTTTAAGTGTAGGAATCTCCACATTATCTAATAAAACTAAATTTTTAGAAGATTTATTTCCAATATGTGACAGAATTTTACCCCTTTCAATTAAAATAGCGTATTCTTTTTCAATGAATCTTTTTACTTCGTTTTCTTCCTTCAAAGAAGAGACTCTAACAATAATATCAGGTTGTATATCAAATCTATCAAGAAAAATTTTTTCAAAAGAATAGACATAACGGTCTTCTAAATCTGTTAAAACTCTATCTTCTTTTACAATCCGCTTCAATTGTTCAGTAATTCTATTTTTAGAATCCATTCACGTCACATGATTTTAAAAGGTGACTTATATATTAAACAAAGATATCTATTGTTTTAAGAATAGATTAAAACATTTTTAACCTTGTTATTAATCTTTATAATTTTATAAGATAAAATTTTTAACACCATCATTATATTAAAGATTTAATGGCAAATGTCACTCTGAAATTGATGACAATATTCTCAACTGATGTTGGATTAACAGAGATTGATTATTCGAATGTGGAGATACTAGGTGATGTAATAGATCAATTCATGCATGAGCATGGAAAGAAAATTAGAAAAAATTTTTTAACTCCACGAGGAAGGTTAGAGTCTCATATTGTTATATTAGTGAATGGAAGAAATTATATGTTTCTGGAAGAATTAAAAACAAAATTGAAGGATGGAGATGAAATTGTTATCTCACCTCCTCTTGTTGGGGGATAATTCTATTTTTAATAATAAAAGAGATAAATAAAATGGATCCGAAATCTACTCTAAAAATTTATAATTATCTTGATGGAAATGGTAATAAATATATTATAAGTAATGAACTCATTGAATATATACCAGTGAAGCCATCTTTTAGCTCAAGTGGAGTCTATAATGGGGGAGATTATACAAAAAAAGAAATAAGTGAAATACAATATAATAAATTAGCTACAAGTTTGAATGTAGCTATAAAAAATAAGAAAAGTTATATTGAAAATAGAGTTAAAATGTCTGGTTTGATAGTAATTCAAGAAAAAGATAAAGAGAAAGCATATATTTTAAGCCCAGGCTCAGAAGAAATATCAAAAATAGAAAATTTACTAAAGACAATAATTTCCAACTGAATTTTCTCTATAAAATAAGCAAATTTATCCAATCTGCAACGACCGCGGGCTTATCTTGACCTTTAATTTCAATTACGTGATGTGAAGTAAATTTCATTCCTCTTTTGACTAATTCGACTTTTGAAATGTGAGTAACATCTCGAATATAAGAACCAACTGGAACAGCAGAAATAAATCTTATTTTATCGAATCCATAATTAACTATTGATTTGGCATCTGATACATAAAATTGCATTGAATCTTTCTCTCCATCTTGTAATGTAAAGAAACCAAGCATAGATAAGACAAAAAAACCGTGAGCGACTGTTTCCCCATAAAGTGATTTTTTTGCTCTTTCAGGATTGATATGGATAAACTGGTGATCTTGTGTAAGATCAGCAAATTTATTTATAGCTTCTTGGGTAACTTGATACCATTTTGTACTAAATTCTTTCCCAATATAATTCTTTATTTCAATAGCTTTTATCTTATTAACCATTTTTTATATCGCTCTTTCTTTCAAATTTTTTTATTTATAATTACTTAAAAATGTTTTATTTTTTTCTCAAACTGAATTCGTTTTAACGCTCTTCCAGTTGTTCAATAAAGGCTTCTATACTTGTTCTTGATTGCTCATCTGAAAGACATCTCAAATCATTTAAATCCCCATTAATTACTAAATTCGGTACTCCAATTTCTTTTTCAAGTCTTTGGGGCATGCCATACCGAGAGTTAGTATTATGTGGACAGGTTTTTGCATCATGAAAGATTATACCATCAATTTTAAAGAAATCTATCATTTTTTTTAGATATTGTTCTTTAAATCCATCCGAACGTACAATAAAAAGCTCAATATATGCTTTTGCCATGCTTCTAAAGGGATCATTTTCATCAAAAGCTGAAAAAATCCAACTATTACAATAAGTTGAAGCAACTACACATGTTTTAAGATTAGCAAATAAATCAGAATAGTGTCTCAATCTTCCCCAGATTGGCATCCCTTCCCAATAAACTCTAAAACGCTCATCTTCTACAGCTCCAATATGGTTTTCTATTCTTTCTTGTAATTCTGGTAATAAAATTTTGTAATAATCCACAGCTTCTTGTGTTCCCCTTAAAACTACAGCTGGCCCCATGTGAATAGTTCCATCAAAGAAAGTAAGAGGTGATGGAATACTAGCTGCTGTATCTAAAACCTCTTTCCAAAGTTCAGAACATTCACGTGAGAGTGATAGTACCTCTTTAAGATTATCAATAGAAAATTTAATGTTCGAAACTTTCTCTAATTGTTGAATAAGTTCTTCCATCTGTTTCGCTATAAATGTTATATGTGATTCTGTAATTTCACCCACAGTTCTAGGTGTAGAAATACCTACTAGCGGAACCTTGAATTCATTAGCATACCAACCAAACCAGTCTTGAACCTCCCTACATTGATTTGTGTTAAAAACCAATATATCGGGTTTTGGAACGCTCTTAATATCTGGATATGCTCTCGAGAGAGGAGTTATATTTTTCAAATATGCACCGATATCAGCAGTAAGGTAAGAACAGATTTCAGGTGAATATCCAATAGCATTGGCATACGGAATTAAGTCAGTAGCCATTCTTGAAGATCCTAACAGAGCACTATGGTTTTCAGGAAAAAATACTTTAAAGTCTAGACTTCTCAAAATTTCAGCAGGACCAACACTCGAACACCATGCGACTTTCTTATTATTACTTTTAGAAGCATCATCTAATTCATAATAATAATCTTTCATTACCTGTTTTAATTGTTTGGCTGCAGTGATTTCTTTTCTGACCAATAAACTCCCCCCTACAGAATGGGTAAATATTTCTTTATGTATTTAATCTACTTTTACTTCTAATACCAAAGCTGCACCAGTATCACCAGCAGCACATCCATCTGCTAATCCGTATCCTCCACCCTTCATTACTAGTTCTTCGATCAATTCAATTATTATCCTCAACATCGTAGGCGCTTGTGGATGGCCAAATATGAGTGAACTTCCGTAATTATTCATATCTTTCCAATCAACATCCATCTCCCTACTGAAATACACATCATTTATAGCAAAAGGGTTATGTGTTTTTATTACAGATACATCTGCTATGGAAATCCCCGCATTTTCTAAAGCTTTTTTAGCAGCAGGAACAATAGCCATAGCCATATAGCCTTTCTTCGTTTTATGGTCACTATAAGAAACTACTTTCACTTCGACATCTTGCTCCTTTCGTAACTTTTCTGCGTTCTCTTGTGTAGTTATAATAATACCACAATTTCCATCAGCAGGATGAGTTTGAGTTCCGTAAGTTATTGTACCATCTGGAAGTACAGGTCTAAGTTTAGAGAGACCATCCATCATAGTTGGATATATCCCCTCATCTCCTTCTACAGTAGCCAATACTTTTCTACCAGAGCGATCCTTTACCTCGATTGGTCCTATCATATATTTTTTTTGGAATGCACGATCATTCTTTAAAGAATCTTGATATTGATTATAACGTAATAGAGTAACTTCGTCTTGCTCCTTTTTAGTAATACCTACTTCCTTAGCTACATTCTCACCTGTTTCTATCATCGAATTTTTCGCATAGGGATCATAACCAAAATTATCCCAAACCCAGTTTTCTGAATCTAATGTACTGCCAGGGGCTTGAGGATTAGGATAAGCAAGGTGAGGTCCGTTGGAACAGCGATCTGCACACACTACAAGGACATTTTTATTTACTCCCGTTTCTATATTTTGTGCAGCAATAGAAACCGTGTTAGTTCCTGTAGCACATGCTTGACTGATAATTGGTCCTGTAGTTTGTTCAGCTCCAATCATGCTAGCTAACCATGGTCCTCCATAGAAACAGTTGAGTTGCGGAATTGTCAAACCAAATATGAGCTCATCAAATTCTTTAGGAGAAATTTTGCTTTCCTCTAAAAACTTAGTGGTAATTTCTGCCGCAAATTTAATAGCATGGAGATTTTGAAAACTCATTTGCCACCTTGAAAAAGGAGTACTCCAGTATTGTCCATAAGGTATGTAAGCTTTTTTAAAAGACATTTTTTTAATAACCTAGTTTAATTCTTAATTTTTATTTTGTTAATTTCTTATTCATTATTAATTTGTTTATTAAATCGTTCTCGCAGACTTCGGTGTACTACTTTTCCAGAACCTGTTCGAGGCATCTCATTAGAATTAATGAATAAAAATCGTTTTGGAATCTTAAATCTAGCTAATTTATCTTCACAGTATTGATGCATCTCTTTAGTAAAATCATCAGAAGATACCTCTTTATTTAAAATACAAACCGCTGTCACACTTTCGCCCCATTTATAATCACATAATCCAATTACAGCACATTCTACAACTGAAGGATGTGAAACAACAACTTTTTCAACTTCAGAGGGATAAATGTGTTCTCCACCAGAAATTATCATATTAGCTTTTCTATCTACAAGGATATAAAACCCATCTTCATCTTTTTTACCCATATCACCAGCACTAAAAAATTCTCCTTTAAAAGACTCTTTAGTTTTTTCTGGTAATTTATAATATTCATCAAACATTTGTGGACCCCGGGAATATAATTCACCAATTTCTCCTATAGGAACTGAGTTTCCATCTTCATCTAAAAGTTTTATACAATCAGTACCAATACATTCTTTTCCTATAGAACCTAGCTTATTCATCTGATCCTCAGGTCTAAGAAGAGTTACAAGCCCTGCTTCTGTTGACCCATAAGCCTCAAAGAGCTTTGTCTTATTGAATAGATTCATTACATCTAATTTCATTTGCTTAGTTGCAGGAGCCGAAGAAGTCAATAATGCCGTTACAGAGCTAAGATCATATTTTTGTTTTATTTCCTCTGGTAGGCTTAAAATTAAATTATAATGAGTAGGGATCATTGAAGTAAATGTTATTTTCTCTTGGTCAATTATCTTTAAAATTTCCTCTGGATCAAATTTATACTCAATATGAACATACACTGGAGCTCCAAGGTAAGTGAACACAAAAGAATAGAATGTGGAATTTACATGAGATAGTGGCATCAAGATCATTCCATAATCTTGAGGAGTAAAGGAAAATTCTGCTTCATTAATAAGGAAAAATGCAATATAGGAACGATGGGAACGTATCACCCCTTTAGGTTTCCCAGTGGTACCTGATGTATATAGAATGACCCATGTATCTTCTGGATTAATTTTTACAGCGGGATATGTATTGCCTCCCATTTCTACAATATCTTCAAAATATTTCCAGCCTTCTGCTGGTTTATCAGCAATCAAAACGCGTTGAACATTCTCAAATCCCAATTCTTCAGCTCGTTCCCAAATTTTTTCAGTAGCCTTGTAGAATCTGGATTCTACAATTAGCCATTTTGCATCTGAATTATTAATGATAAAGGAAACGTCATCTGGGTGTAGCCGAAAATTCAAGGGAACAATTATAAATCCTCCCTTAGCTGCCGCTACATAAATTTCCATAAATTCTATTGAATTATTAGATAAAATAGCGATTTTATCTCCTTTTTTTATACCATTTTTAAGAATTCCATTAGCAAGTTTATTAGTTCTTTCATTTAATTCCTTAAATGTTAATTGCCGTATTGCATCTTTTAAGGCAAGTTTATTTGGATATTTTTTAGCATTAACATTAATAATTTCACCAATATTAAGCCATGTCATAGAATTATCCTCCTTTCATAGAAAGATTCATTCAAGTAAATTATTTCTCTGCTTTAATGAATCAGAACGATTTCAAAAATATTTTAATCTTATTTTAAACATCTAAATTATATAAAAAATTTTACCTTTTCCCATATTTATGGGAAATTTCTCTGGTAAACACTTATCATAAATTTAATTTGAAATAAATGTATAATTACTGTTAAAGTAATAATATATATGGGTTAAAAATGAGTTTACAAGAAAGTTTAGCAAGTCGTAAAGACTGCTCTGGGGCGGGTAGAACTTTATCGATGATGGAGATCTTGGATATTTGTAGATCTACCAACCAAGCGGTACCCTTAAAGTCTTTATTTGTAGTGCTACCCGATGGCGGGGATTATTCGGGTGGAATATATTTGTATAAAGATAACGAGTTGACATTAATTACAGATAAAGAGAAAACTCAATATTCAATGGAGCTCTATCCAGAATTGATTTGGAAAGAATCAATCGAGTTAGATGATTTAATCGATGTAGGACTTATTTGGCAATATCTCTCATTAAAAGTTGAAAGCATGGGGCTTGGAGTATCCCAACGTGCTAGAGCTCCGAAAAAATATAATAAACTCATTAATAATAAACTTAATCAAAATTATGCGTTTTTATATTCAGTAGCAGTTCGAGAAAGAGACCGAGGGGCTTTAGTAGAAGATATATCAGAACTTCTTCAAAGGGAAGTGGAAGGTAGTACTGTTTTACTCGACACCCCAGCATGCTACAAAGATCGCAAAATCTACAAAAATCAATATGAGGGGGTACCATTAGATACTGCCATATTTAATCAGAGGGATAAAAAAAATCCTAATCATACGACTTTACATGAGATCTCTCAATTATTATGGGCTTGCCAAGGAGAAAATGATCATACTACACATGGAAACAGAGATGCTTTAGAGAAAAATGGTTATGGTAGAGTACATGCTTCTGGATGCGCTGGATATGCTGTTTATCCAATAGTTATTGTGGAGGATCTTGCTAATCTGCCAAAAGGATTATATGTATACAATCCTATCGGATATTCAGCGTTAAATAGATGGATAGAGGTGAATGATAAGATAACTTATGATCACTTTCTTCAGCATTTTGCTTCAGATAGTTCTAAAGTAGAAATTGAAAAGGAATTTGGTGTAAATTTACCTAATTATGCTATTTTACTATGTATCGATAGAAAGAAGCCATGTGCCGGATTTATGCATAGAGTTATGAATATAAAATATTGGGCTGAGATTGAAGCTGGGATGGCATTGGCAGGGTTACAATTACAGGCAAATGCTTTAGGATCAAAATGGCAAAAAGTAGTATTTTCAAATCCAGATGATCCTAAATATAGAACACTATTCAATCTTGATTCTGCCGAACTCTCAATTAATGAAATGGCAACAAATTTAGTAAATTTACCAAAAAACGAGAGATTATCGCTTAAAGGGAATTTAGTGCCGACAGTTTTGTTTTTCCTACAAAATCAATAATATTATAAATTATTTCTATTTATAGGAAGATTAATTTTGGATTTAGTATATTTATAGAATTATAGTTGTATATATACAAGCCATGAAAATTCCTACTATCGCTTCAGATAAATTGAAATGATGTCACCATCCTCAACTACGTGATCTAGGTTATCAAATTTTTGACCGGGATGCTTTGCAGATTTACCCCATATTAATGAGTAGCGATAATCGCTTATGAATCGTTTGTGAATTTTACGACAGAGTTTCTCCAGTGTATCGCCCCGGTGGAGAATTATTGGCTCATCCATATCAGCTTCCTGTCTTGGTGGCTTCAAAAACACTCGTATTAAATTCAATTCCCCGAAAATTTTATGGCGGAGCGCATTAATTTTTTCCTGATTCTTAGCTGAGATCATTATCCAGTGATCATGACCGATTGCCTTTGTAATGACTTTATTTGGTATTTTTTCTTTCATTAAATCTGATTTATTAATTACCACGAATTCTCTCGTGTAGATACGATTTCCATATATGAAATCTATTAATTGATCGGGGGTAATATCTGGCTCAGAGAAATGAACCCCCGCGTTCCGGACTTTAAGTTCATTCATTAGAGATTTAACTTCATCAGCATCCATGAGTTGGTGCCCTTTGTAAGTAAAATGAATTCCTCCACGTGTGCGCTCTTTAATTTCAATCTTAGGTGGTCTTGTATTTAACCGGATTCCTGCATTATTCAACTCCATTCTAATAGTCTTCAAATCAGAAAGATTAATCGTTCCATCAGAACGAAAACATATTATAATTAACACTAACTCTGCCGAGCGTACTGCTGCTAATACTTCCTTTCCTCGCCCTTTACCCGCAGCAGCACCTAAAATTATTCCAGGTAAATCAATAAGCTGAATTTTTGCTTCTTCGATATTCATCATACCAGGTATGGCTGTAACAGTAGTAAAATCATATGATGCAACTTTAGAATGAGTATTACCTTCAGTTAGCAAATTTAATAAAGAAGATTTCCCAACTGAGGGAAATCCAATGAATGCCACTTGAGCATCTCCTGTTCTTTTAATAGTGAAGCCCCCACCACCGCCTTTCTTAGAACTTGCGATACGAATCAAGTCTTCGCGGAGTTTAGCTAATTGTGCTTTAATGAAATTTATACTTTTTTGTGTAGCTTTGTTTACCTTGGTGGAAGCCAGTCGTTCTTCTAATTCTTTTATTCGATCTTCGACTTTTTCGGACATTTCATACCAATTAATAAAAATAAAGCAAATACAAAAAATTTTTCGAAAACTTTTGCTCAAAGAGCTATGATTTAACGTTTAGAAATCTTTTTTAATTTATTTACTTCCACTTCTTCTCTTAACTCTTCTTGTTCCTCTTCTAATGGATTAATGGGCTTAGATTGTTCAATAGGAGCATTACATGTCCAGCAAATATTTTCCAAATTGCTAAGTGCTCTAGCACATTTTAAACAATAAAGGACACCACATTCAGTACATACATATACTTCAAATCCAATGGCATTCCCTTTACATACTAAGCAAATCTTACGTTCTTTATAGAGGGATAAATCTTCTTCGTCAAAATTATCAGGTCTAATGAATTTTTCTGAACTTGAGGGGAGAGTCTCATATACTTGAAAAACAACAATAATAGCACAAATAAAAACAAAGAGTAATACTATTGTCAAATAAGCAGTCTTAGTTTCAATTAGCTTACTTAATACTTCTCCAAGTAAAACACCAACCGCAGAACCTAACCCGACAAAAGCCATAAGTAAGAGGTATTCATCTCCTACTAAGGACCGATCAGGCAACTCTAATCCGATTTGTGAGAATCCTATATAAAAAAAAGCAAATCCTATTCCAAGATTTATAATAAAAGTAATAATCTGCTAATTAATATTATAGGCGTTTATATATAATTCTATACACGAATTCCCTCAGATTTTCTAGCAAATATTATTCTCTTTTTATTAAAATTTTTTAATAACTTTGGATTAATATGTACTATTATGGTGAAACGTTCATTCCTCCGAAAAAACAACTTGAAGAAAAGTAGACTAATATTTATTTTTATACTTGGCAGTCTACTTTTTTCCTCAATAATACACAACTCCTCAGCAAGATCTTCTACTGGAGTAGAGGTAAAAAAGGGTGAGAGTTATAATTGGGCAATTAAATTAAATATTAGTAATTATATTGACCTAATGATGGATTCGGGGGATGGAACTATACCAACTGAATTAGTAGCACTAAATTTGCAAGGTAATGATAATTCTTTAAAAAGAAAAACTTGAGATACCTTTATTAATCAAATCCCATATACTTACATTCACAATCTAAAGAATCCATTTGAGATCTAATAAAATTGATAGTTTCATTACTTAATGGTTTCACATCATTTTCTATTTCGAACTTCCGAATTATATATTTATCTGGTTTAAGTTCTGAGATAAAATTTCGCAGTCCGATAATATTCTCTTTAGAAATATTAAAATTATCTCCAAAAATAGTATGAATCCAAATTGGTTTATTAGACTCGGTTTTAAATATTTTCAATCCTTCAAGAACATTCTCAATTCTTACATTACCATGGTGTCTATTCAATATTCGGAATTCTTCAGCTTTAACAGCATTTAAATTGAATTGCATAATGTCACATTCACAAAAATCTTTTCTTACTTCAGGATCAGTCAACAAAGAAGCATTTGAATATGCTGTTATCGTAATGGTAGGATATTTCTCTTTGATTTTCCGCGCAAGTTCTCCAAATTTCGAAAATAAAGCAGGCTCACCACTTCCCGTAAGGAAGATCGTATCAGGGGGATCATTTTGTTGCAAATATGCATCGATTTCCTGAAAAACATCTTGAACTGGATAAAATTCTTCTCTTTCCATAGTCATATTAGTAGTTTTTCCTAAACTACAATAATAACAATTAAAAGAACACGTCTTTAAAGGGCTAAAGTCAACAGGAAGTAGTTTCCCTAAAAGAGGGTGATCCAAAATATCGTTTAAATATTGTTTTTTCATGAGTCTGGAATAATTATGTATAGTTTATAAAATAAATGAAAGAAATGATGTATTGTTAAAATATGAAAAAAAGAAAAAAAATTACATAATTAATACTTGTGCTTCCCCATCTGTGACAACTTCATTTTTATGGTTCAGCACTTTAGTTTCTATATCTAGAAATTGCAATGTTCCACTTTTTCCTTTTTTTGTATATTTCTTTGTTATTGTTGCAACTGCTGTTAATGTATCTCCAATATATACTGGTTTTTTAAAAACTACTTTTTGCGATGCATAAAGGGCTCCAGGGCCAAATAAATGAACTCCAAGTACTGCTGAAATTAATGCGGAACTAAAAGCACCATGTACTACCCGTTTACCAAACATCTGAGTTTTTGCAAACTCCTCATTTACGTGAAGAGGATTAAAATCTCCACTGATACCCGCAAATAGGGTTACATCGGCTTCAGTAACAGTTTTACTGCAAGAAGCAGAATCTCCCTCTTTATAATCATCAAACTTAACGATTTCTATTTTCGACATAAATTAATCTAATGAAAAAATAGATAAAAATATTGACTAAAAATAAAATTTAATATTTCTGTAGATATAAAGCTTTTTAAGAAAGATAATCATATCTCGTAAAATACTGGAGTTGCTATCTTGATATTGCATTTCATCGCAGTTAATATATCAAAAAAATTCTTAATAATTTAAATGATGTGCATGGTAAAAGTAGGGCTTATTCAACTAATTATTTGAATGTAGAATTAGATATATAAAAAAAGATTTAATTAGAAAAATGGGAAAATGAAAAAAAATCCCAAATAATTTTATATTGTGGTTGAATAATATATATATGGGAATAATAAATTACAAAGGAGATGGTCTTTCTGAAAATAAATACTGAAATAAGAAAAGTTGATTCTCAAGGAAGAATCGTATTACCACTAAAATGGAGAGAAAAGGAACTTAAAAATGAAGATGAGGTCATAATTATTGAAGATGAGGGGATTCTTAAGATAATACCACAAAAAAAAATTGATTTAACTAAATTTTTTGATTCTTTAGAATTTGATGAAGATCTTATAGATAAACTTGAGGAGTGGTCCGATTTTGAAAACTATCTTTTAAATAAAAAATATAGGTAATTCTAATGATATATCTCGATGCAAATATTTTCATCTATGCTTATTTTAAACCAAAAAAAGGGAAGTCTTTATCAAATAAAATAAAATGGTGTAAAGAGGAAGCACAAAAGATAGTTCAAAAAATAAATGAAGAAGAGAATAATTATTGTATCTCCTTAATTCAATTATCTGAAGTAGTTAATCTTCTAAAAAATGTTATGTCTTGGGAAAATTTACAAGAATTCATTATGGGATTAATTTCTAATAAATCGGTAGAAATAATAGAAGTATCAAAAATGTTGTATATCAATGCTGTTAATAAAATGACTGAATACAATATGGATTCTAATGATCTTTCCGCATACTTATTAATGAAGGAGAAGAATATTAAGGAAATATATACATTTGATCAACAATATGAAGATTTACCTGATATTACTTGGTTGCCTCAAATGCCTAAAGAATTAAGTTAAGTTCCAAGTTTATTTATACTCATCTAAAGTTTAAAAAAAATATTGGGATTATTCTACTAAATCTTTTTCAGCATATTTCGACATGTTGACGGAATAAAAGAAGATGGAACTGTCGAGCTTATAATGCAAAATGGTGAATGGGCTTTTGATGTATAATTTGAATTAAATTACATTAATTCTTCTAAATCCATTTCGTATTCTTTATTTCTTTTTCGCTTGATGTAAATTGTTCGCAAATTATCAAAATCCGCTTTAAAGCATACTTGACACTGTTCCTCCTCATCAGGGGTTGCAGGTTCAACACGTACTTCATACCCAATTGATTCATACAATTCTACGTACTCAGCTACTCTATTTTCTTCAACTGTGAATCCCCTCTCCCAGTCTTTTCCTCTGGGATGAGTCTTTAGGTCTTTTTCTTCTTTACTTTTTTCTTTTTCTGACACCACAGTTATTCTGTCCAATTTTTATTTTCTCTACCGAATCTACAATAGATATAATTATAATGTTCGGTTTAAATATTACTCTTTTTTTTATTCCATCTGAATTGTGCTTTTAGTGGAATTTAATTCCCACTAAACGTTTTCTATTAACAAATTTTAAATGAATTTGTAAAATTATCTAAGAATAATAATAAAAATAAAGGAAATCAAAAAAGTCAAGTATAGATGTGATAGTAATGACTTATACAAAAGAACCAAATTTTACACCTAAGGATCCAAAAGAATTTGAATTTAAAGAAATAATTTATGAAAAGAAAGATTGGAAAGCATCTGTCACAATTAATCGTCCAGAAGTCTATAATGCTTATTCAACCCTTACATTAATGGAAATGATTGAAGCTTTTCATGATGCTGCGTGGGATAATAAAGTTGCAGTTATTATCTTAACAGGAGCAGGTGATAAGGCTTTTTGTACTGGTGGTGACGTAAAAGAGTATAGAGAAAGATTTACCATCCAGCCTGCTGAATATTGGAAATGGATGAGCATTTTTCAAGAAGCTCATGATGTATTCCGTAATATTGGTAAACCTACCATCGCGAGAATCAATGGTATTGTTGCAGGTGGAGGTAATGAATGGCAAATGGCTTGTGATCTAGCAATAGCTGCAGATCATGCCACTATTCAGCAAGTAGGAACAAGAGTAGGATCCGTGGCATGTGGAGGTGCAACTCAATGGCTACCCATTATTGTAGGCGATCGTCGTGCCAGGGAAATTTTATTCCTATGTGAGCCAATCTCCGCACAAAAGGCTTTAGAATGGGGCTTAGTAAATGAAGTAGTCCCATATGCCGAAATAGATGATGCAATAGAAAAAATGTCTCAGAAACTTGTTGATAAGTTTCCAGAATGTATGAGATATACGAAACAACAGGTTAATTTTTGGAAGGATCTCGTTTGGCATCAAACAATTGGACATGCAAAAGATTGGTTATCAATTCATTATACCTCATGGGAACCACTTGAAGGAATGTCAGCATTTGTAGAAAAACGCCCTCCAAACTATAGAGGTATACGAGAAAGTCCTCATCCTGAATTTTTATGGGGACCACCTTCCTTGACATGCCCTTCATGCCAAGCTAAAAGCATACCTTCTGATTTCAAGTTTTGCGGTAATTGTGGAGCTAAACTCGAGTAATAATATAATATAAAATTTTTTTTATAAAAAAATTGGATAGAATTAGTTTAAAAGAAAAGAATAGCCACATTGGATGATATAAATTGACAAATAATTTAATTATAGTCGAAAAAGCAAATAATATTGGAAAAATAATATTCAACAATGGTCCATTAAATATATTAACAATAGGTATGATGGAGCAAATCAATGGAGCTCTTGAAGGTTTTCTTGAAGATGAATCATTAAAAGCAGTTATTTTTGATCATAAGGGAAAAGCCTTTTCCGCAGGAGTTGATATTGGTGATCATATGGGTGATAAGGCTCCCAAAATGATTAAGGAGTTTCATGGAATTTTCAGAAAGCTTAACAAGTTAAAATGTCCAACAATAGCAAGCATTAAAGGAGCCGCTCTTGGCGGAGGATGTGAAATAGCTATATTCTGTGATATTGTATTTACCTCAGATAAGGCAAAATTTGGACAACCAGAAATAAAAGTAGGAGTTTTTCCGCCCATAGCCGTATTAGCTTTTCCAAAAATCATCGGAAATAAAAAAGCGTTTGAACTTATCATGTTAGGTCAAATAATCGATGCTAAGGAGGCTCATAGACTTGGAATTTCTAATCATATTTTCCCACTTGAATTATATGAGAAAAAGTTTGCTAATTTTATTGAATCTTTTAATGATATAAGCACTATAGTTTTACAATACACAAAAAAGGCATTCAAAAAAGCTTTAGGAATCGATTTTGAAACCCAATTAAATGAAATCGAAGAATTTTATCTTAAAGAATTAATGTCTACACATGACGCGAATGAAGGCTTACAAGCATTCTTGGAGAAACGATCACCCAATTGGCAGAATCGTTAATTTGATTAAATTTAATAAGAATTAGGTTTAAATTATTATAATAATAAAACATATTGTAGGAATTTGAGATGAAAGCAGCAGTTTTTGAAAAAGTTAAAGACCCTTTAAAATTAGATAATAATTATCCTGACCCGAATATTTCCGGCGAATTGAGTCAAGTTATAATAAAGATAGAAGCATGTGGAGTCTGTCATACTGATTTTGGTTATCTAGAACATGGTGTACCAACAGTTAAACAGCCACCTCTTATTTTAGGTCATGAAATTTCAGGACAAATTAAGGAAGTGAGTGAGGATGTAACTACCTTCAAAGAAGGTGATCATGTTATTATTCCTGCTGTGCTTTCCTGTGGATACTGTGTTAATTGCAGAACTGGTAGAGAAAATATATGTCTTAATCAAATTATGCTTGGTAATCATATTGATGGTGGATTTGCACAAGAAATTAAGGTTCCTATAAAAGATATAGTTCATCTCCCCACCGAAATGTCTTTAGAAGAAAGTTGTATCATTTCAGATGCAGTTTCAACACCATTTCATGCTGTAAAAAATCGAGGTCAAGTAAGACCTGGCGATTGGGCTGTTGTCATAGGTTGTGGGGGGATTGGTTTAAATGTCGTTCAAAATATAAAAGTTGCAGGGGGTTTGCCTATAGCTGTTGATATTGTCCCAAAAAAGCTTGAGATTGCTAAGCAAATTGGGGCTGTAGAAACTGTTTTAGCGAAAGATATGGATGAAAGAGAAATTGTTGGAGCTATACGAAAAATTACAGGAGGGGGAGCAGATATAGCTTTTGAAGCCATTGGACATCCCGCAACAATGAAACAAGCATTTAATAGTTTGCGAACTGGAGGTCGTTTGGTTGCCGTGGGATATTCACCCAAACGTTGGGATGGGTTCGATATCGGTCGTGTAATGTTTCGAGAAATGGAAATAATGGGAAGCCTTGGTTGCCGTCCTGTCGATTATCCACATATTATCGACTTGGTTAAGAATGGTTCACTTCAGCTTAAACCGTTAATTACCCACAAATTCCCACTTTCAGAAATTAATGAAGCTTTTGATGTTATGCGTCGCGGAGAAGGAATTAGAATAATAGTATTATGCCAAAAATAGAGGTTTAATAAAATTTTTAATTTATTTTTAACTTTCTAAAATAATATGACTCAAGGGGATATTTGAATTAAAATGGTTTTTTATGATATTTATTATATAATCAATATGATTGGAGGTAATAAAGTTGTTTGAACAGTTTAAAGATTGGTACGAAAACCGCCATGATTATGCGAAAAAGTGGAAAGAACGCACTGGTGGAAAAGTAATAGGAACTTTCTGTACATATGTACCCGAAGAAATTCTCTATGCTGCAGATATTCTACCAGTAAGGATATTAGGTAGTCATGAACCGCAAGATGTCTCTGAACCGCACATTTTTGCTATGTTTTGCCCTTTCTGTCGTGATTGTTTAGCACAAGGATTAAAGGGTAGATTTGATTATCTTGATGGAATTACAATTGCTCAAAGTTGTCTCCATATTAGACAGGCTTTTACGAGTTGGGATCTTCATATACCTGTGGATTTTAAATATTATTTACCACATCCTATGCACGTTCAAAGCCCTCAAGCCGTTCCTTATTTAATAGAGGAGCTAAAGGTGTTCAAGAAAGCTATAGAAGAATGGACAGGTAAGGAAATAACTAATGATGATCTAAAACGAGGAATTGAGATTATGAATAAGAATAGACGTCTTTTGCAACAAGTATATGAGCTTAGAAAAAAGCCAAATCCACCATTGACAGGTCTCGAAGCAATGCTTATGGTAGTATCTTCTCAAATGACTGACAAACGAGAACATAATAAAGCTTTAGAAGAACTTTTAGAAAAACTTCCCGCAAGAAGTTTAGATGAACCAGGTGAACGACTTATGATATTGGGTTCTGAAGATGATGATACTGAATTTATAGCCATGGTTGAAGATTTAGGTGCGAGAATCGTAATTGATGAACATTGCACTGGTACTCGATATTTTTATAAAGAAGTGAATACAAATGGAGATATACTAGCTTCAATAGCAGAAAGGTACGTGAAACGTATACCATGTCCGAGCAAAGACTGGCCTGAAAGAACAAGAGTAGACCACATTGTTAAATTAGCAAAAGAATATGACATTCAAGGAGCTATCGTAATGCAGATGAAGTTCTGCGACCCACATGAGCTAGATAATCCTGCAATCAAGGAAGCTTTAGAGAATGATGTTGGGGTTCCTACAATTTTCCTTGAATTTGATGTGACTGTACCAATTGGTCAATTCAAAACTCGTGTTGAAGCATTTTTAGAAATTATAAGAGAGGAGGATCTTTTTTAGGAGGAATTAAAATGGAAGAAACGAAATATCCAATGGAACCATTAAAATGTTGGAATTCAGCTAAAACTCTTAGAGAGAATTATTATAGAGATTTTGCTGAAGCTCATGAAAAAGGTGGAATTCGATGGGTAGGAGGAGCCTGGTCTTTTGATGCTATTCCTGCTGGTTTAGGTGATGATGTTTATTCCTTAACGGGAGAGCCGTATGGTGCAACTATTGCATTTAATGATAAGTTTGCTTTAGAATGCCATGAAGCAACTGAAGCTAAAGGATATGCACGAGACCTCTGTTCCTATATGCGTAATTATTGGGGATCTATTCTCATCAATAAATATGCATGGCCGCAATTTTCTGATGAATTCCCAAAACCGGATTTCATATGGCAGGATCACATATGTTGTTCCCATGCTAAATGGTATCAGGTAGCAAGCGATCTTGAAGGAGGGATTCCCATGTTTTCAATTGATGTTTCAGTAGGACCATACGAAGAACGAACAGAACATAAAATTAATTATATTGTAAGTCAAATGCATGATGGGATAAAATGGCTTGAAAAAGTCACTGGAAGAGATTATGATGATGAATTATTAATAAAAGCAGTTAAAAATGAGTTTCGTTCGTGTCATTATTGGGCGGCAATTTGCGAACTTAATAAAGCAATCCCAGCTCCTTTAGATGAAAAATCAATGTATTCATTATACGTTCTTGGTACTTTAAGAAAATCAGCTCAATGGACAGCAGATTTTTATGAAAAGGAATTATATCCTGAAGTAAAAGATCGTGTAGCACGTGGTATTGCTGCCGTAGGGAATGAGAAATGTCGAATTATGACAGATACACAACCTCCATGGGCATTTTTAAGAATATTTCGCTATTTGGAGCAATATGGATGCATTTCAATAGGAAGTCTTTACACATTCGGTCTTATTGGATTATGGGAAGAAAAAGAAGATGGAACTTGGGGCCCAAAGACTATTCCTGAAATTGAGATTACTAATAGAGATGAAGCATTACGAGCTCTTGCAGATTGGAATTTAAGCAAGCCAGAATGGCAACATTTTTACCATCCTAAGCTTAAATCTGATATGATGATTAGGATCGCCAAGGAATGGAAACTGGATGGGGTACTTTTGCACTTTAATAGAGGATGTGAGGGTTTAAGTCTCGGAATTGCAGAAAATCGCCTAGCTATCCAAAAAGCAGGAATACCAACCATGCCCTTTGAAGGCAACATGGGAGATGAGAGAGAATTCGATCTTGAGCGAACTATGAAGCGTGTAGATGCTTTTATGGAATCAATTGATATGGAGAAAATAAAATACTAATCATTTTATAGATATTAGATAATATTTTTAAGTTAAAAATTTAAGATAAAAAATGAAAAATGGTTTAATATGATAACTGCAGGAATTGATTGCGGGTCTAAAAATACTAAGGTTGTTCTTTTGAACGAAAATAGTATTTTATCAACAGCTTCGGTATTAAGTGGATTTGATCAAGAAGAATCAGCAGAGCAAGCATTAAATAGTTCTCTTGAAAAGGCTGGAATTAAACGTGAAGATATTAAACATATTACAGCGACTGGAGCAGGAATGGAAGCGATTTCTTTTGCTAACGATAATGTTACAACTATTACATGTGACGGTCGTGGAACATTCTTTCTTTTCCCTTCAGTCCGTACTATTGTCGATATCGGAGCAGAAGAAGGATTGGTAGTAAAAATCGATGATAAAGGAAAAGTCAAGGATTTTGGAATAAATGAGAAATGTGCTGCTGGAGCTGGTGCATTTATAGAAGCCATGTCTAGAGCATTAGAAGTAGATATCGAAATTATGGGAGAACTTTCTTTAAAATCAACTAAACAAATTCCTATGAATGCACAATGTACTATTTTTGCCGAATCTGAAGTTGTATCATTAATCCACCAAAAAACTTCTAAAGAAGATATAATTCGTGCTGTTCATGATGCGATTGCTGATAGAAATACAAGCATGGTACGTCAAATAGGTATTGAGAAAGAAGTTGCATTGATAGGTGGTGTTGCGAATAATATTGGATTTGTAGATGCAATGAATAAGAACTTAGGCTTTGATCTCTTAGTACCAAAAGATAATGTTGCCCCAGAATATGTGAGTGCTTTAGGAGCAGCACTTAGAGCACAAGATAAAATTGGAGGTTAAGATAATGTCAAATACAGAATCAGAAAAGGAATATTGGAGATGGACCGAATCACGTTATACTAATCCTAATCTAAATTGGGAAGATGCTGATATCATTTCAGCTGGTGTAGATGTCGGATCAGTTAGCACCCAAGCTGTAGTAATGGCTGATGGTGAAATCTATTGTTATTCAAGCATGCGTACTGGAAGTAATAGTCCAGATAGTGCTAATAATGCTATGGATTGGGCGCTTGAGGGAACAGGTTTACCTCTAGATAAGATTCAATATGTTATTGGAACGGGATATGGTCGGGTCAATGTTCCATTCGCAAAGAGAGCTATTACTGAAATTGCATGTCATGCGCGAGGTGCTAACTTTATTTATGGTCCGGAAATAAGAACTGTCTTGGACATGGGTGGACAAGATTGTAAAGCAATACGCTGTGATCAACGTGGTAAAGTAACTGCTTTCCTCATGAATGATAAGTGTGCGGCAGGCACAGGAAGAGGAATGGAAGTTTTTGCAGATTTACTTCAAGTACATATCAATGATGTAGGAAAAATGTCTTTAAAAATCGATGAAGAACCAGAACCAGTTAGTAGTACTTGTGTAGTGTTTGCTAAGTCAGAAGCAGTTGGATTACTAAGAAAAGGGTGGCCAAAAGAAAAAGTTTTAGCAGCATATTGTTCAGCTATGGCACATCGTATAGTAACTCTTTTATTACGACTAGGAATTGAAGAAAAATTCGTGATAACTGGTGGAATCGCTAAAAATATTGGAGTTGTCAAGAGAATCGAAGATGAACTAAAGCTTAAAGCCCCTGAGCCGAGTATTGACCCACAAATTGCAGGAGCTATTGGTGCTGCTTTGTTTGCTAAAGCTCTTGTTGAAAAGGAACGTAAAAAAGCTTAAATTTTTTTTATTTTAAATAAAAATAAGAGGAAGTAAATGACAAAAGCTAATTATGGCTACAAGGATGGTTCAGGTGAATATTTTATCACCATCGATACAGATTTGTGCAATTCATGTGGAAAATGCGTGGAAGCATGTCCTGAAGGTGTTCTTGAAATGGCAGAAAATGAGTTGGATCCTTTAGGGGATGAAATAGTAGCAACTGTGTCTGAAGAACACCGCAAAAAAATAAAGTATTCATGCGCTCCTTGTAAAGGTGGTGAAACAAAAGAACTACCTTGTGTAAAAGTCTGTACTCCTGGTGCATTGTCACACTCTTGGTAACCCTAAATGAAATTGTAATTTAAGATTCTTTATAAGTAATTTTTAAAAGTAAAAGAAAACTTAATATTATTTGGTCTTAATCCGTTTTAAATTAAAATTGGTGAAATTTTAATTATGAGTGTAAAAGCTATAGAAGATTATTACATTAAAAGAAAAGCGAAATTACTAAAAGATTTTGATTCAATGTTACCTCTTTTACGAGAACTTCTTGCTAAAAATTTTAACAATGATAAAATTGATGAGCTTTTTAATCTAATGAAACAAGAATATGAAGATTTAATTCCTGAAATACCCTACATTGGAGGTAAAAAAAACTTCTTTACTAATTTCCTAATAGGAAGTGCTTCCATTCTAGCAATTATATATATTATAGAAAAAGAAGGATTCACTTTACGAGAAATTGGGGAATTCTTATACGAGCTTAGTGATGTTAATCATCAAGTCAGAAAAAAAATGATGGAGAATACTGGCAAGGATCCCTCTAAATATCCTTTTGAAAAAGAATATATGGATTATATGAAACTTGCAACAGAAAAATCGCAGAAAAGGAAATATCCCGCTGATTGGGTAGCAGATTATGTAGAAGGCGATGGTAAAGAATTCGAATGGGGTTTTAATGTTTATGAATGTGGGATTCATAAATTTTTTAAAAGGTTAGATGCTGAGAAATATGTACCTCTAATCTGTTTATTTGATTTTTCCGAGGCAAATATTTTTGGTTTTGGATTTTCTCGCACCCAAACTCTATCAAATGGAGCTCCTCTATGTGATCATAGATATATAAAAAATGTTCAAACGCCTCGAGCATGGCCACCAGATAAAGTACAGGAATTTAAAACTAAACTCTAGAAATAAAATTTTAAGTAGAAAAAAATTCGAAATTGAAACTATAATCCTTAATATCCGAATTAATAAGTAATTAATTTTATGATTAATTTTATTTAGAGAGTGTTTAACATGGAAACAATATCGATAACTATTAATGGGACAAAGGTTGATGTTGAGAAAGGGATTAGTATTCTAAAAGCATCTCAAAATGCGGGTATTTATATTCCTAGCCTCTGTGCACATCCTGATTTACCACCTCTAGTAGGATCAAAACCAAATGAAGAAGTTTTCCAAGGAACTACTAAGTTCAAAAGTACTGATTCTCAAGAGCATCAAGGATGTCAACTTTGTGTGGTAAAAATAGAAGGAATAGAAGGTCTGGTAACATCTTGTGATATTATTGTAGAAGAGGGTATGATAATATCTACTGATTCAATAGAAATTCAAACTCTAAGGCGTGAAAAATTGATGAATATTCTTTCAAAGCATCCTCATGCATGCTTAATGTGTGCTCAACGTGAAGGTTGTAGTCGCGAACCTTGCTCGCCTAACGTTCCAGTCGAAGAGCGTTGTTGCCCAATCTTAGGGAGATGTGAATTGCAAAAGGTTGCAGAATATGTTGGAATTCGAGAAGATACTCCGCGTTATAAACCTCAGGGTCGTGCTATTATTGAAAATGAACCCCTTTTCATTCGAAATTACGAGTTATGTATTGGATGTACAAGATGTGTTAGAGTTTGTCGAGATGTTCGTGGTGTTGAAGCGTTAGGGTTTGTTTATTCTAATGGAGAAACTATAGTTGGAAGTCTTGCGCCTTCTCTCAAAGAATCAGGATGTAAATTCTGTGGAGCCTGTGTTGAAGTTTGTCCTACAGGAGCACTCACAGATAAAGACATCCTTTGGGCTGGACGCGAAAAATTACTCGTCCCTTGTATAGATACTTGTCCATTAGGGATTGATGTGCCACATTATATTCGATTGATTTCAGAGAAAAAGTATGCTGAAGCAGCAGCAGTCGTCCGAGAAAAAACACCTTTTCCTTCTGTTCTTGGAAGAGTATGTTTTCATGATTGCGAAGTTAAGTGCCGTCGAAGCCAAATTAATGAACCTATTGCTATTTGTGCTTTAAAACGTTTTGTTTTGGATCATGACAGTGAATTATGGAAACCAAAAATTAAAATTCTCCCTTCCACGGGTAAAAAAGTGGCTGTTATAGGTTCTGGACCTTCAGGTCTCACAGCAGCATATTATTTAAGAAGACTCGGGCATTCTGTTACTATATTTGAGATTAATTCATATATTGGTGGCATGCTAAGAGTTGGAATTCCTGAATATCGATTACCACGAGCAGTCCTTCAAAAAGACCTTGACCACATTTTAAGTATAGGAATTGATATTCAAACTGATAAGGTTATAGGTGAACATCTATCACTTGATGATTTAAAAGATCAAGGTTTTATGGCAACATTTTTTGCCGTTGGTGCCCAAAATACTAAAAAGCTTAATATAGAAGGTTTGGATTTGCCAAATATTCTCTGGGGTCTTGATTTTCTAAAAAGGGTTAATCTTGGTGAAGAAGTTAAAGTAACAGAAAATGTCATCGTTATTGGTGGAGGTAATGTAGCCGTAGATGTAGCTTTAACAGCTCGACGACTAGGTGCTAAAGATGTCCAATTAACCTGTCTAGAATGTAGGGAAGAGATGCCTGCTCATGAATGGGAAATTCAAAAAGCAATAGATGAAGGCATAACACTTAATTGTTCTTGGGGACCAAAAAGTATCATCGATAGTGATGGTAAAGTAACTGAGATAGATTTTGTCCACTGCGACTCTGTATTCGACGAGAACAATATGTTTAATCCTATTTTTAATGAAAGTGATGCAAAATCTATTAAAACAGATATGGTAATAATAGCTATAGGTCAAATTCCCGATTTGACCCTTTTGGGTAGTGAGAGTAAAGTTAATATCTCCACATCTGGTTTAATTCAAGTAAAAGAAGGAACTCTGCAGACAAATGTTTCTGGGATTTTTGCTGGTGGTGAAGTTATAAGTAGTCCTAGCTCTGTAGTTGATGCAATTGAGATGGGACGAAGGGCAGCTTCTTCAATTGATAAGTACCTGGGAGGGGATGGTGAGATTGAAGAAAAATTTATTGAAGCAGACATTGCTAATCCAAACTTAGGACGCGATGAAACTTTTTATAATAAACAACGTGTTCAAATGCCACTTTTATCATTAGAAGAACGTCAGAGCAGTTTTAGTGAAATTGAACTAGGTTTTGATGAATCTTTAGCATTAGAAGAAGCGAACCGATGTTTAAGATGTGATTTACGATTTGAAATCTCACCTGTTACATTGCCACCTCAAAAATGGTTAGACTTAACTAAAGAGAATATTCAAAATGTACCTGAAACTGAAGGTGCGATTCAAATCCTAAATGAGAATCAAGAGATAATCCTTATACAAGGGACTCCTAATTTACGTTTAGCGCTGGATGAACAATTATTAACAAATTCGAATGCTTGCTATTTTAATTTTGATGAAGATCCAATGTATACAAAAAGAGAAAGTGAATTATTGCAACAATTTATGCAAGAATTCGGAAGATTCCCAGAAGGGAACGAAGATCTTGACGATGATCTTTTTTAAATTTATTTTTTATTTACCTTTTTCTTTAAAGCTTCAGTCAATAAAGGTAGAACTTCACATAAATCGCCCACAATACCATAATTTGCTACGCTAAATATCGAAGCTTCAGGATCTTTATTAATTGCGATTATTATATCACTACTTTTCATTCCAACTAAATGTTGGATTGTCCCTGAGATTCCACAGGCGATGTAAATTTTCGGAGAAACAGTATTTCCACTTTGTCCGACTTGTTGTGATTTTGGAATCCACCCTAAATCAACTGCTGCTCTGCTTGCTCCCACAGCTGCATTTAAAACGTTGGCTAAGTCCTCAATCAATTTAAAATTCTCCTTACTCCCAACCCCTCTTCCTCCAGAAACAATCGTATCTGCTTCACAGACTGGAATACCACATTCGAAAGCAGTTCCACTGATTAGTTCTTTGGTTTTTACTTTTAACCCTTGAAGATCTACTTTTACAGGCACTTTAATGATTTCTGCATTATTACTTTCCTGAATTGGTGCCATTTCCATAACATTAGGTCTGACTGTTGCCATTTGTGGGCGTGTAGCAGGACATATAATGTCTGCCATAATATTTCCTCCAAATGCAGGTCTCGTTTGTAGTAATAATCCCTCTCGTATAGACAAACCAGTACAATCGGCAGTAAGTCCTAACTCAAGAGTTGCTGCAACTCTTGGTGCTAAATCCCTTCCATTTATTGTTGCGGGGTATAATACAATATTGGGTTTGTATTTTGAGATTATCCCAGTAACTACAGAGGAATGAGTTTCAGTATAGTAATCTTTAAGAGCTTCATGTTCAGCAAGATATATTTTGTTAGCACCCCGATTTGAAAATTCATGAGCGAATTTTTGTACATTTTCTCCAATAAGTAAGACACATGTTTTTTGTGTTAATTCACCTGCAAGCTGTATAGCCTTCCCTAACAATTCAAAAGATACTTTTCTAACCCTTTCATCTTTTATTTCAGCAACAATCCACACATCTTTATATTGTGATAAGTTAACATCTTCTCTTTTCTTCCTTTGAATGATAATTGCTTCCACATTACATTTGTCAACACAGGCACCACAAAGAGTACACTCATCTCCGATTACTGCGATTTTATCTACAAGTATTATTGCCCCAAATGGACATGCTTTTTCACATAATCCACAACCAGTACATTTTTCCTTATCTACATTTATCAGATTAAATCACCTTATCCTTAGATAATAAATCGATTAATTTTTGGACGGCAGCTTCAGCGGTTTCCTCTTCAATAACAACACCCTGTTCTCTTGCTGGTGGGGAATATACTTTAATAACTTCGGTTAATGAACCATTCAATCCATAGTTATCCTTACTTCCCCCAAGCTCGTTAGCATCCCATGTAGAAAATGGTTTTTTATTTGCTTTCATTATACTCATCATGGGAGGATTTGTTGGTTCAAATGAAGACGGTGTTATTCCAGTAATAAGTACTGGAAGTCTAGTTTCTACAATTTTATATCCATCATCTGTTTGAACTTTTGCGGTCAATTTTTTTCCCTCTAATTTTTCAACACTCTCAACATAAGTTATTTGAGGGATACCTAATTGAGCAGCAATCTCGGGCCCTACTTGAGCCGTGTCTCCATCAATGGCTTGTAAACCACAGAAAATGATATTAAAATCACCAATTTTCTTGATACACTGAGTTAAAGTATACGATGTTGCCCATGTATCAGCACCAGCAAAAGCTCTATCACTAAGCAAAATTGCTTTATCTGCTCCTAATGCTAGACACTTGAGTAAAGCTTTTTTAGCTTGAGGTGGTCCCATAGAAATAACAACAATCTCATCACCTTCTTGTTTGATCTTAATAGCTTCCTCAAGCGCAAACTGGTCGAACGGGTTCAGAATGCTGGGGATACCCTCTCTTATTAAAGTGTTCGTTTCAGGATCGATTTTAACCTCAGTTGTATCTGGTACCTGTTTTACACAAACAACAAATTTCATCGTTTCAAGACATAATGTTTTAAGAGTTAAATAAAGATATTAAAAATATAAAAAAAAGTTAATTAATATTGTTTCTTACCAATTAGCTCTCTTGCTACAATCATCTTCATTACTTCTTTAGTTCCTTCTGCAAGTGAAAATGATCTAACTGCCCTCCATGCCGCTTGATCAGGGCATTCTCGTGAATATCCGAAAGCACCTTGCCATTGCATGACATCATTTATAGCATCGCAAGCCCAATCTGAGCAGAACATCTTCGCTTGAGCAACTATATTGCTGGTTTCGAATCTGGACACTTTACCTTCTTGTTCTAAATCAATAGTTCTTAGTGCTTTATAACCTAAATCTCTTAACATATTCAACCTTGTATAATGTTCGGCTAGTCTAAAATTTATTTCTTGATATTGTGCTAAAGGTTTTCCAAATGATTTTCTTTCTTTAATATAATTCATTCCGTTTTCTAACGATTTTAAACCTGCGGAAGCGCAAATAACAGTAATTAATGCCCTTGCATATTCATATCCTTCATGGAGTATATAGAATCCTTTGTTTTCCTCTCCTAATATATAATGTTTAGGGATTCTTACATTATCTATAGCGAAACCGCCACATGAAATCCCTTCTCTACCTAAATCATTTATATAAGTAGGTGTAATTCCTTCCGCTGTTAATGGTAAATAAAATGTAGTCATGCCTCTTGTCCCAAGCTCAGGAGTTTGGTGAGCAATTGTGATATGTCCGCCCCCATGCGTTGCTGCCTCTCTCACTCCACTAATATACATTTTTTCACCGTTAACAACAAATCCATCTCCATCTGGTTTTATTGTTGTCTTAGTAGCTCCTACATCAGAACCAGCATCACTTTCAGTTGTAGCGATTCCTAGGAAATATTCTCCGGAGACCG
Organism: Promethearchaeota archaeon; assembly: GCA_013375495.1. The sequence goes on along the minus strand of JABXKC010000029.1, from coordinate 11,713 downwards.
TCTTTGGAAAGATTTCTTGCTTTGCTTCTTCAGTTCCATATTTATTTAAAAGAAAGCCCCATGACGCTGGAACCAAATAATATACACAAGTGGAGCCTGTACAGTCTGCTTTTGCTAGTTCTTCTGCTATGACCCCAGCACTTACAGCATCTAATCCAGGACCACCATATTTTTCATCAGCTGTACATGTCATAAGTCCTAATTCAGCCATTCCTTTGATGACATCTCTAGGTATTTCCTTAGTCTCCTCCATTTGAAGTGCAATTGGAGCAATCTTACTCTGAGCAAATTCACGAACTGATTCTCTAATCATATCTTGTTCTTCAGTAAATTTAATACTCATAATTCTTACCATATTGATAATAATTAAACTGTATACCTTCTAATTACTAAAAATTCTTAAGTTTTATTATTCAATTAAAACTTCAAATTATTTGGGAAAAAAATGGGACGTAATATTTAGGGAATGGTAATTTTTTCCTACCTTTCTACTATAGTAAATCCTGTTTTTTGCAAAATATTTACAGCTTCTTCTATTATCGTGTCTTCCACACGTAAAATAAGCATTGATTCATCTTTTACCAATGTAGAGTAAAAATAATCAATATTAATATCATTATCTCCCAAAGTTTTTGGGATCTCATATAAAGCATTTGGATTATCATTTAACCTTACAGCAATGACATGAGTAGTAGATATGAGAAATTGTCTTTCTTCCAATAGATTTATACATTTTTCTGGGTTATCAACTAATATTAATATTAACCCGTATTCACTTGTTTTTGCTACTGTTAAAGCTCGTATAAAGACTTTATTATCCATAAGAAGTTTTATGAAGCTTGCTAGTGCCCCCGGACGATCCTCCAAAAATACTGAAAGCTGAATCATTTTTACCAAATTTACAATAATTGAACTAATGTTAAATTTTAATATTCCCTTTTTTTTAAACTTAGTAAGAAAATTATTATGAATAAATGATTTTAAATTAACCTGATGCTGAAGGATTTTTACGATAAACATAAAAATTTTTCCTTTAGAACTCTATCAGACTATTATCTATCTCCTGGAATAAGATGTAAGTTTGATTTATTGAAAGAAAATATTAATACTAAAAGAATATTTTCGCATGGCATTGATCTTGGTTCATCTGGAAATTCGATTCTCTCTTTTCTAGATAATATAAAGCACAAATCTTTCTTTGATATTGCAGACCTTCCATTAAATCAATATAAAAATAATAATGTATGTTATCCTATATGTGGTGATCTTAATAACTTACCATATAGAGATGGAACTTTTGATTTTATAAGTGCTCTCGACGTTTTAGAACATATTAAAAATGATAGGTTAGCAGTATCAGAAATAAGTAGGATTCTAAAGAAAAATGGGATAGTTGTTATTACAGTTCCCCACAGAATGAAATACTATACAAACCAAGATAGAATAATAGGACACTATAGACGGTATGAAATAAATCAAATTATATCTATTTTCAATAAATTTAATCTAATAAACCTAAGAATCTTTGGTGTTTATGGTAGATTGATGATAATAGCAGATATTCAATCTACAAATCCTAAAAAAATAGAAGATAATCTTATCAACTTGAGAAATAAATATGAGTCCAATACTTTATTCCGAAAATTGTGGAATATTATAGTAGGAATTCTGTCTAAGTTCATGAAAATAGATGCTAAATATCAATCTAACAATAGAATTAGAAATATGGGTCTAATTTTTATAAAGAAATGAGTATATTTTCAAGAATCTCTCAAGAAGCCTCATTTTTCAATTTTTCGAATAGTTTTTTGTATTCCTCGATATATTTCTCTTCATTAGTTTCCTCAATCTTTTTTACAAGTTCTACTGATTTTGTTAAAATTTCAGATTGCTTTTTGATTTTTTCATAAAAAATCCTCTTTGTATCTTGAGTTTCTGCCATTTCTAATTTATTTTCATAATTTTTTATAGATGTTTTGATTTCTTTCTGAGATTCAATTACAGATGACGTTAATTGTCTTTTTCTCTCTTCTAATTTAATACAGTTTTCACAAACAATTTCTTCATTTTTTTCTTGCTTTCTTAAATTTTCTCCTTTTGGCATCATAAAAGGATTTTTACAACGATTACATGCAACCAATTCAAGTACTAATTTGTCAGCGTTGGAATCGGGCATATTTAAGAGAGAAGTGAATTTTAATTTATAATAATTAATCTATAATTATAATCTTGACTTAATAATATATTATTATTCTATTAAGTTCTCACTTTTTAGAAAACTAATAATAGCCTTAGGTATTTCACATTATATGGATACTGTTGTAGTTATTATTTTATTAATTGCGGGATTTCTTTTCGGAACCATGAGCTCTGTAGTTGGTATAGGGGGCGGTGTTTTTTTTGTAAGCACTATGGTTCTATTATTTCTTCTTCCTATAAATATCGCTGTAGATACTTCTGTTTTCATAATATTAATTTCTTCTGGGGCGGGATTCTTTACATATTTCAAAGAAGAAAAGCTACACATTAAACAAGTTATTATTTTTTCTACATTTTCGATTTTGGGAAGTATCACGAGTACTATTTTATTCTTGTTTGTTGATTTAGATGAAAGTATTTTAAAAATTATTTTTGCTACAACAATACTGATAGCGGGCACAAACATGATATATAAAGCAATTAAATCAAGAAGATATAATCCTTCTCAAGAAGAATATGAAAATAATTTCGTTCTCATTGATCATGATTATAAAACTAATTTGAAAAAATCAATACCATTATTTATTTTAGCAGGTTTTACTGCTAATTTATTAGGTATTGGAGGAGGTATAATCAACACTCCATCTCTTCATATAATTCTTCAATATCCCATCCATAATGCAACTGCAATTTCTATTGGGATAATTTTTTTCACTGCAATCTATAATACTATTGCAAAAAGTATTTTAGGTCAAATTGACTATTTAATAGGAATTTTAATTGGAATAGGAGCTATTTCAGGCTCAGTTTTTGGGGCAAAAATATCTGGAAAAATACCTAAAAATTACTTACAATTTATAGTTGCTGCAGTGCTGATGGGTTTAGCAATTAGAATGTATTTTTAGAATGTGCTTATCAAAAATTTATAAATTTTGAAACTTACTTTTTAATTAGATACTCTTCAGAAATATTATTTCTAAACCAAATTAAATATATAAAAAGTTAGAAGAAAAATGGCAAAAGTTAGAGATATTGAAAAAATCATGGATGATTTTATGGTTGAGCAAGATGAAAAATTTATCGCTTTAAAACGTTATCTTCTAACTGAATTTAACTGGAAAGTAGATCCTCTGAAGAAATCTCAATTCATGATTAGAGGGATCCCTATAGAAGATGATAGGAAATTGAGTGATATTCTGAAATCATTTTTACCAGATGAAGTTATAAGTCTTAAAGAAATTTAAATATGAAAAGTTAATTTAATCTAATTTTTGATTAATAATTGTTTTTTTATCGAAAAAGAAAATACATTATGGTGGAATTAATTAAAACTGAAAATAAAAGTAAACCTGAAGTTTCTATTAGCAATCAAATAAAAAAATTTGCTATAAACGGTCTTTATGGATTTAATACCATTATATTAATTGGTATGGGTAGACGTTTAGGTATTTTTAATTACTTATATGAAAAAGCCAAATCATCACCTAGTTCTGGTAAAAATAATAAAGTGATTTTTACACCAAATGAACTCTCCGAAAACCTAAATTTGGATTTTAAGTATTTAGATGGTTGGCTTCATTTGGCACTTGAATGTGGTATTTTTGAGATTGCAAATTCTGGGAAGAAAATTTTGAAAACAGCTCCTTATGTATATGATTTACTTATTGACCGAAATAATGAGTTTTATATTGGAGGGACGCTCGGTGCATTCTATTATATGGCTCCAGCTCAGGATATTTTAATAGAAAATTTTAAAACGGGCAAAATATGGAGCCTATATGATTTACCTGGAGATGTTATGAAAGACATACAAGAACGGGGCGCAAGGTTTGGAACTTTAGTAGAAAGACTGTTTTCTAAAAAGTATGAGAATTTTTGTAAAAATATACAAAAGCAAGGTACTATTCTTGAAGTAGGATGTGGTTATGGATTTAATCTTGAAACGTGGGCAAAAAAGTATAAAAAAGCTAGATTTGTAGGTATTGATATCGATCCTATTGGATTAACAAATGCAAAAAAAATAGTAGATATAAATAATTGGAATGAAAGGATTGAAATTTTTGAGAGTACAATTGAAAAATTTACCCACTCCTTTAAGGAGAAATTTGATTTGATTATATTAAATCAGGTTCTCCATGAAATGAACACTGATGAGAATTACCGAAAAGGTGTATTTAAAAATCTATATTCCTTGTTGAAGGATGATGGGATCTTACTTATTGGAGAAAGTATGATTCCTGATACTTTTGCTCCGAAAAAAAAATTTCAACTTTTTGATATCACACATAAGTTTACAGAAGTAAAAGCTTCGTTGTTTTATGATGAAAAAAGTTTTAAAGAATTTATTGAAGCAACACCATTTACTAAGGCAAATTTTATAAAAGAAGGTGGAGATAGTATCTGGGTAATAAAAAAATAAAAAAAATAATAATTTATTTAAAATTTACCTCTTTAATTTGAGGGAAAGAATGGAGAGATATACATCTTTATTGGAAAGGGCGAAACGCGAGGAAAAGGATCATAATTGGAAAAAAGTAGCAAAATTATATGAGCAGATATCAAAGATCTTTGTTGAAAAGAAAGAATTAGTAAAAGCAGCAAAAACTTTTAAAAAGTTAGGATATGCATATAATCGTGCTGCTGAGATAATAAAAACACAAGAAGACCATTATAAACTGAATATACTCGCTATAAATGCTTATAATGAAGCAATTAAAACTTATGAGCATATTAAAAATAAAAGTCAGCAATTAGAGTGTCTTGCTGAGGTAAATTTTATTAAGGGTATTCTTTCAGATTCTATTGAACAAGCAAAACAAGAATTTAGCGAATCTCATAAACTTTTTATTGAAGCAGGCGAGCTCTATTCAGAAAAAAACAAACAAAAGAGCATAGCAAGGGTTTTAGGTCGTGCAGCAATGGCATTATTTTTCTTATTAACATATTACAGTGAAAGTGAGGATATTGAACAGCTCTATGAAAAAGGGAGAGAACTTGCAATTAAAGCCTGGGAACTTTCTAAAGAGGTGAGAAATATTCAATCGCTTGCTGAAGCTTTATTTGCTGAAAGAATGCTATTTTTCATGATATTTTCTATTATACCATTTAAATGGGATGAATCTTGGAAAAGTTACATGAAGAAGGGTCTTTTGCGGTGTAATGAAAGTTTAAAGCTCGCTGAGGACTGTGAGGATCCTTATATTCTTGGAAGTATTTATTCCATGGTAGGTAGTTGGTTTTGTGCTTATGGATTTCAATTTATTGAGGAAGAAAGCAAGCAAAAAGACTATACTGAAAAAGGATTAGAACTTATGGAAAAAGGGTTGTCCTTTTCTAGAAAGTCTAAGAATAATTCTTTAATAATAATTTCTTTATGGTGGTTAAATTGGCTTGCTATATCAATTAGGAAATTTGAATTCGTACAAAGTAGAATTTCTCAAGATCTTCAGGAGATCGAGGAGTTAGGAAAAATATTTTCTAACTCTCATATTATATGGTATTATTATTCAAACCTTCTACCTGCTTTCTATTATGCTACAGTTTCCTATAGGAGTTTCTTTACAGTAGAGCAGAGAAAATCTTATGCCAAAAAAGGTATTGAGTATGCTAAAAGAGCTTTAACTAGCCTTGCTTATAGACCATATTTTGGATGGCCATATCAAATGTCGACTTGGTCTTATTCACAACTGGTCAATCTCGATACATCTAATGAGAAAAGAAAAGAGTATAGTCATAATATGCTTCAATATGCTTTAAAAGCTAAGGAAATTGGTGAAAAGTATGAGGGGGGATTCGTTCGAGCAATTGGTTATTCCTCTCTATTTAGAGCTTATAAAACGCTCTCAGATAATGCTACTACTAAACAAGATAAAGTTGAAATGCTATTAGCTGCTATAGATGCTTCTGAAAAAAATATGAAGCATGCAGTATGGTCTCGAACTGGAATTATAGCAGCTCAAATGCGGTTAGGCTTTTTATATGAAGAATTAGGAATTATAACGGGGAAAATTGATGATCTGATGAAAGCGAAGGAGACATACTTAAATGTAATATCAAATTGTGATGAAAGAGGTTATCATTCTTATGCTGCTGCTGCCCATGAATATATCGCACATGTTGAAGATAGAATTGGAAATTATTTAAGGTCTTCAGAACATTATAAAAAAGCTCAAGATGCTTATAAACAATCATTGCGGTATATTGAGTATAGACTTTTAAAAAATAAAATTGAAGAGAAGATAAATTATACTCTAGCTTGGAGCTCTATAGAAAATGCAAAAGCATATCACAAAAAAGAGAATCATATAAAAGCAAAAGAAAGCTATGAAAAAGCATTTGAAATTCTGAAAGATCTGCCAAATTTTAAGTATGAATCTATATATTATTCTGCTTGGGCAAAGCAAGAAGAAGCTGAACAATTTAGTAAACTTGAAATGCATAAAGAAGCTACAGAAAAATATAAAACAACCGAAAAAGCTTTTTACGATTCAATAAAAACGATGGATGAAATTTCCGGACAGACTAAAGATAAATTCATTATAGAAAGGATCAAGAAACTCGAAAAAGTAGCTCAATTACGAATAAGATATTGCTCTGCTAGATTAAATGTAGAAAAAGCAAGAATTCTTGGAAAACAAGGAGAATATTATGCTGCAGCGGAGTTATTTGCCTCTGCCGCGTCTGAGTTTAGAGAGGTTTGTAATCTTTTTAAAGTTGAGCGAGAAAGAGGAGAACTTGAGGCAGTTTATTATCTCTGCAGAGCGTGGGAAAGTATGGAACTTGCTGAAAAATATGGAGATCCAGAAAGGTTTGCAGAAGCGGCAAATCTTTTCAGTAAAGCAAGTAAGCTTTTTAGTGACAGTAAATTGAAATTACTCGCATCTGCTAACTCAGCTTTTTGCGAAGCTTTAGAACTTGGATGTGAATTTGATGAGACCTATGAGTCTGAAGTAAAAGCTCAATTGTATCCAAAAATCAAATCAATGTTAAGAACAGCGGCTTCCTCTTATGAAAAAGGAGGGTTCAAAAATGGTGCAGATTGGGCGTTAGCTACATCAACTTATTTCGATGCAGTATGGCACTTAATAAGAGCAGATGAAGAGTTAGAAATTAGCTATAAAAAAAATCTTTTAGATATTGGAGCTAATTATCTAAAATCTGCAGCAGAACTTTTTAGTAAATCTGGTCATAAGGACAAGGAAAGGGAGATATTGACCCGTTTGGAAAGATTGGAACATGAAGAAAAGATATTAGTCTCAGCCTTGAATACCATTAAAAAACCTTCAATATCTAGTAGTACAATGGGCATAATTGCTCCTGCTTGCTCATTAGAAACTAGTCAATCACCTCGGTTGGGTGAAGTGTCTCAATTCAACGAAGAAGAAAGAAGAGTAATGGGAGAAAGATTAGCTAAAAAGAAATATGAAATAATTTATAGAGACTTGTTTAAAGAATATCCAAGAGCTCAAAAAAGAGAATTTAGGGTTGGTATTGCTCAAATTGGTATATCTGAAACTGGAGATATCTTAAGTGAATTCTACAAGATGGAGACTTCAGGTCTATTAAGCCTTCGTGAAGATAAACTCGAAAATGTAAGAATGAAAGTTAAAAATATGATTGAGAACGCACATAAAGAGCGAGTCAATGTTTTACTTTTCCCAGAGATGGCAATTGACCTCAATTATGGAGAACTTTTAGAAGATATTTCTGATCTTGCCAAACTATATGAGATGTACATAATTCCAGGTTCATTTCATGATCGAGGAACAAAGAAAAACATTGCCAGGGTTTTTGGACCAGATGGTATACTTTGGGAACAAGAGAAATATATACCGGCAATTATACAGCAAGGAGAAAGAAAATTTAAGGAAGGTATAAATGTAGGAGATGTTCCCCACAATATTTTTGTTTGTAATACAGAATTTGGGAGAATCGCAATTGCTATTTGTAGAGATTTTCTTGATATGGATTTACGAGTAGAATTGAAAAATTTCGAGCCGCCAGTAGATATTATAATTAATCCTGCGTTCACACCCGTTACTGCGGATTTTAAGGCAATACACTTCGATGCCCGAAGATCCATCTATGCATATTGCTTCTTTGCAAATATTGCTGAATTCGGTGATTCACTAATCTATACACCTGAAAAAGACCGCACTGAAAGAACCATTCCATCAAAAGAAGAGGGCTTAATGTATAAAGACATAGATCTTTTTAAATTGCGTTCAGAACGTAGGAGATGGGAAAAAGAACAAAAAAAAGAAGTCCAATTCATTCAAAGTACAAGATCTTGAAATTAATTCTTTCTTACGTATTCTAAAATTCTAGATAAAAAATTATTAATTAAAGAATCTCAATATAAATCATACAAATGAGTAAACAACAGGAAGGTTAAGAGAAAAATTTCTCTCTAAAGTTTTAAATCATTTTAAGGATAATTAAAAATAACTTTGAATACAATATTTTTAAGGTAATATTTTCATGAGTAAGGGATTTAAACTACTTCGGGTTGAATATATTTTTTCTGTACTAATACCGTGTCTTTTAAGTATATATTTGAATGGATATGATATCGGTTCGCAAATTTGGATATTAGCAGGTTTTTCTTTTTATGCAATAACTGGAAACACCCTTAATGATGTCATTGATATGAAAGATCCTAATGAAATGGAAACTTTAGAACGAGTGAAAGGATATGGTAGAAAAGAAATAGCAGTTCTTGCTATTGCAAGTTTTATGTTAGGCACAATGTGTTTTATGAATGATATTTTAGCAAACCCTATCTTAGGAATATATCTAGCAATTATAGTATTTATGGTAGTCTTCTACTGCATATTCAAATCTCTTGTTATTATAAATCATATTATTTTGGGAGTCTCTCATATAATTTTACCATATTTTATGATTAAAATTAATGCTGGAGATATTTTCATGAATTTTTTACCAGAAATGACTCTATTTGAATCTCTGATATTAGCAGCTATAACAGCAGTAGCATTTACGGGACAAATGGTTCACGAAATGATTGATGGAGATTCATTGGCTAAATTAAAGCCTAAAACCTCTCAAATAGTAATTTGGGTTGCAAGTATTATATCATTAGTTATAGCAATAATTTCATTTATCATTACTAATTACTTAATTTTCTTACCAATTGTATTCTTCCCTTTAGGTATTATGTATATATATAGAAAACCTAGAACAGATTTATTAGGAAGAACCTCATTAAAAGACACGGGAATTATTTTAGGTAATTTAATGCTTGCATATATGATAATTTTAATTATTGCGCCTTAAAGAGAAATCAAATATCTTCATGGGTTGATTTCTTTAATGAAAAGTCAAAGAACCCTCAAACGAAAAAAGCATACTCTTTTAAAAATAATGAGGGGTCTATTTGGTATCTCATTTGTAAGAAAGGTTTATTTTTTGTTTTTTCGGGCATTTATGCCAGTTTTAAAAACTAGATAAATTCACATAGTTCCTTGAGAAAATTTTTGTTATATTGAAATTTTTTATTTTTTAGTAAAAATAATTTAAGATGATTTGATGCCTAATAATATTTTAATTCTTGTGAGACATGCTGAAACCAACGTTGATGAACACACCAAGATTTCAAAATGGCTTCTAACGGAGAAAGGACAAAAAGACGCGATAAACCTATTTAATTTAGATTTATTTGATGATGTTGACATAATAATAACATCAGATGAGGAAAAAGCCAATCAAACAGCTTATCCTTTATCAAAAAGACTTCATAAAGAAATAATTAGAGAAAAGGATTTAAATGAGATCCTAAGAGATCAGGGGAGATATTTAAAAACGAAAGCCGAATATTTCAATACTATGAAACTTTGTATGGAAAATAGGAACCAATCATATAATAATTGGGAACCAGCAAATAAAGCACTAAATAGATTCTCAAAAAAAATTCAAGAAATTGATTCAAAATATTCAAATATGAAAATTTTAATTGTAGCGCATGGGGGAGTAATAAATCTATACTTTGCAGAAATAATTGGACAATTAGATAAAGTATTTGAGAGAATATTCACAAATACATTTTGTGATTATGGAATAATTCAAAATAAAAATGTCATAAAAGATATCGCTAAAATTGATATTATATGAGTTCCAGGTTCCTAAAAAAGGCTAAATATCAAAGAAAGATTGACGATAACTACTCTCAATGTTTAACATGTGAGAGAAGATGTAAGATTCAAAAAGGAAAAGCAGGATTTTGTCAAACACGAATTAATAAAGATGGTGAAATCTATACAATTGTTTATGGGTTAATCCCTGCTATATCTTTCAATCCGATTGAGAAGAAGCCCTTATACCATTTTTATCCGGGGAGTACAGCAATAACTATAGGAACTTATGGTTGCAATTTTGCATGCTTTTGGTGCCAAAATCATCACCTTTCGAAGACAAATCCTTTAAAAGCTTATCAATTTGCTACATCTGACGAATATATTAGTCCTAAAAGCCTTATTGATATCGCTTTAAAAAAAAAATGTGAAGGAACATCAATATCTTTTAACGAACCTACGTTACTGTTTGAATATTCGTTAGAAGTCTTTAGATTAGCAAAGCAATATGGATTATATAATACCTATATTACGAATGGATATATGACAGAGGAAGTTTTAAGGGATTTAGTAGACGCTGGTCTTGATGCTATGAACATTGATATAAAAGGAGACTTTGATTTTGTTCAAAAATATTGTGGTATAAATGTAGAAAAAGTATGGAGAAATGCTATACTAGCAAAGGAATTAGGAGTTCACATTGAAATCACTACACTTCTAATACCAGAACTGAATTCTAAGGAAGACATTATTAGATCCCTTACTAAAAAAATTTATAATAAATTAGGTGATTTTACACCATATCATATAAGCCGGTTCTTTCCTCATTACAAATCTGGTGATTATGGTTTAAACGAACCAACACCCTTAGAACTTCTATATAACGCTTATAATATCTCAAAAGATGTTGGTTTGAAATATATTTATTTAGGAAATTTACCTACTACCGATTATGATAATACTTATTGTCCTAAATGTTCTAAATTAGTCATTAAAAGAAAAATGTTGGGAGTAAAAGAATTAAAATTAGATTCTAATGGAAATTGTAAAAATTGTGGATTTCCAATTTGTATTATTTGATTTTTTTCTATAATTTTTTAATTAATTCAAATTTGAGGTAGGTTTTAATCAATTTTCACCTAAATGTAATTTCAACCAATCAATTGTATGTTTTATAAATTCTTTTAGATGTTCGCCTTCGAGGTCATGAGTAGCATTTTCTATTGCTACAAACCGGTTTTCATTTTTATTTGGTAGAAAATTGAATGCTTTTCTTGTTAATTCGCATGGTGTTTTTTCATCGGAAGTTCCTTGTACTATTAATACTGGGTAATCAAACTTCTTTAAATGATATTTTACTCGAAACTTTGCAAAATCTGTCATATAGGTCATATCAATGATTACGGGCTTTCCCTCTATGCTTG
>JABXKC010000028.1 GCA_013375495.1 Promethearchaeota archaeon | reverse complement strand
TACTGAAATTGGAATCCAGAACTTTTCGATGGAAAAATTATTTATCTTAGTTTTCGCGTTCACCATAATGTTTGGAGTATTTGTTACTGGATATTTATTAAACGGGTTATTCAATTACAACATTGTAACTACAAATTTTGTAAAAAAGATAAATTACAAAGTACTAATGACAATATTATTTATCATGATGATCATCGGTGCAGCTTGTTTTTTAATGGAATTATCTTTGAGCGGTGGAGAAATATCAGCACTCACATGGGGGAGCTATATTTTAGGATTAATGGGGCTAGTAATTCTTGGAATAACATTATTTATAGGAATTTTTTTGATAATTGATGAGATTAAAGAATCTTTATAAAAATTAAAGAAAAGTTTTTTCAAATTATCATAATTTTTTTAATTTTTCATTTCTTATAATTAACAATATTAAGTATTATTATATTGAATAAGCGATATAAGGCATTAACATGAACAAAAATTTAAAACCTCAAAGGAATATTATTAGTCAATCTATAAAAGAATATCAACCTCTTTTTCTATATCGCCCAAAGGATAAAGAATATTGGGATAAAAAGCGAAAAGAAGGTTTAGCTCAATTTTATTTGAAAGAAAAGGGAGAATTGATACCTTGGGAGGGTGAAAAAATCTTAAAAGTTTTTGATAATGTTACTTTAAACGTAAAGGATGATACATTTAAATCAAAATTTAAAAAAATGCGCGTTGCTAAGCGGGCACCTAATAAATGGAAACTTTATTTCACAACAGAACGAATTGTAGCGACTATTCCATATGGAAAAACCCTAAAGATCGGTGATATCGTTGAGCTATTTACCACGACATTTAAACGCCAATCACATAAAAATTATTACGTTATAGGTTATTTCCCGCATTCTATGCTAGCGGGGATTGTATTAAGATTAAAACAAGGAAAACCTACCTGTGAACATATAGCATTTGTTTATAAAAATAAATTGAAAAATAGATTTGTTAATTATACGTTATATTTTTTTAATTATGGTCCCCAGAAGCAATCTGAGGAGTTTTGTTTAAAATTTAAAAATTTGGCTTGTAAACTCCAACTAAAGTTGCTGAAATTAGTAAAAGATTTATCTCTATTATCTCAGTCCGAATTATCAAAAATTAGATCTAAAATAACAGAAAATTTAGACAAGAAAGAATTTGAAACGAGAGAAAATAGAGAGAAATTTAATAACATAACTATTAAAACTTTGTATGTTGGTGGAATTCCATTACCAATCTTTCCTAGAATTACATATAAGTACTTGTAATTTAAAGATATGAATTTAAAGAGAATAACTCGATTTTTTTTCTTAATTTTTTATGAAAAGAACTAAATGAATTTTATATCATTAAAGAGAAGTAGTTTTAGTATTATCTTCCTAGATTTATAGGAATTATTATTTAATCATAATTTAATAAAAAAGCTTCTGCTTTTGCATTTACACAATACGATAAGTGTTGAATAGCTACGACAAAAAAAAATTATCTTCTCAAATCAAGCTTATTTTGGGCTTGGGGATTCTGAATGATTATTCCTAAAACAAATATATTCAATTTTAATTTTGATCAATGTTAGTTAAAAAAATAGCGATTTTCACACAAAAAATATAGTTTTTTGGAAATTATGAGTTTTTTTGAATGATTATTAATAAATTTTAAATATCTCTGAATATAGTAATAAATATCGAATATATATCTGAATATATATTCATAAAAAACAATTTAACATAACTGGTAATAAAAAATGGTTGATATAACTGAAACTTTGGATTGTACGGGCGAAGTATGCCCTTATCCAGATGTAAAAAGTAAACGAAAAGTAAAGAAAATGAAGTCAGGTGAGGTTTTAAAAGTTTTAGTCGATTATCCTCTCTCTGCTGAGAGGATTCCTGAAACGATGGAATCTCTAGGCCATGAAGTGATCTCATCGGAAAAAACGGGAGCATCTGCATGGGAAATCCTGATTAAAATAAAATAGGTGAACAAAAATGACATTAGGATTTGAATATTATTTAATAGCTGGACTCGTAATTGGGTTCATATTTGGTTTTATATTGCAAAGTGGAAGATTCTGCATGAATTCAGCCTTCAGAGACATTATTCTCTTGAAAGAGTTTAAACTCGCAAAGGCTGTTGCAGTGTCTCTAGCAGTGCTAGCTGTTGGATTCGCTATTTTTGCCTTCGCTGGTTGGAATCTCGGCCCTAAAGATTTTAAACCTTGGGCAGCAATTGTTGGCGGTCTTGTCTTTGGAATTGGGATGGTTCTTGCTGGCGGATGTGCGAGTGGAACAACCTATCGAGTCGGAGAGGGAATGATGGGATCGTTTGTTGCTGCCATCGGGTTAACTGTTGGTGCTTTAATGACAGCTGGAGGGGTGTTGAACGATTTAAAAAATGCATTACATTTAACTAATCTTGGGAAAGTAACTTTGGTTGGACTTTTTGACCCTGCCAGTATGATTCTCCCAATCGTAATGCTAATTCTTGGTATTGTTGGAATTGGCGTGATGTTTTTTTTCTGGGGATTACCGGCGTTGAAGAAAAGAGGAGAGAAACCCTTAGTAAAGTTTGATAATGTCGTTGACCAATCGTTGAAGAAGGCATTTCCATGGTGGGTGACCGGAATTTTAATCGGACTTATCCTAACAGCTGGATTCGTGGCCAGTGGTGGTCCTGTTGGCATAACGGGAGGTTGGATGAACATTAGTGGCTGGTTAACTGCTGGTGAATTTTCACCAACAGGTGGCTTAGGTTGGTCTGGCTTCATCATCTTCGGTATTCTCATAGGAGCCATGTTGAGCGCAATCATTAAGAAAGAGTTCAAATTTAGAGTTCCTAAAGATGGTTTTACTCTGTTTAAGCAATTCATTGGTGGAATTCTGATGGGATTCGGGGCAGTAACTGCGATGGGATGTAATATTACCAACATCTTGGGCGGAATACCTCAACTTTCCGTACATAGCATTATTGTTGGAGTTTGTATAATGCTAGGATCTTGGCTTGCAGCTTATCTTCTCTTCATGAGAAAAAAGGACTAAAAAGACAAGGAGATGAAATCGTAAAATGGCTCGACTAGGAATACTTTTTTTTGATGGACCATACCAAACACAAGCGGCTGAAACGGTATGTAAGCTTGCTAGCGCAGCACTTAACAAAGGTCACGAAATTCGTATATTCTGTTATATGGACGCTGTGAACGCAGCTTTAGGAAACCAGAAAAAAATCGAAGGTATCTTTAACATCGAAGAAGGATTCAGGGAAATACTCGATAAAGGAGCCACCGTTAGATTGTGTAACCTATGTCTCTTAGTCAGGGGTACTATAAAAAACTGTCTCAATAAAGAATGCGGCGATATAAAACGAGCAGGAACCCCCGATCTTGCTAAAATAATAGAAGAAACCGATAGACTTGTAACAATTTGTTAAGGTGATAAAAAATGGCTGAAGAAAAAAATGTTGTTATACTTTTACGGCAACCACCTCACGGAACATTATATCCCGTTGAAGGTTTAAGAATGACGGTTGCCGTTAGTGCTGATTTCGATCCGATCACGATTGCAATTAACGAAGCTGTTTACACCTTTACAAAGGATGTCGACAAAACGATGTACTCTATGCACATAGAATTTATTAAAAATATTGATTTAGATATATTTGTAGACAAAAAATCTTTAGACGAGCGTGGCTTAACAAAAGACGACCTCATAGATCAAGTTGAAGTGAAAGAACATGGAGAAATATTAAAGATGATTGCGGATTCAACCGTAACCATCCCTTTTTAGGAGGTAAAGAAAAATGGGTAAAAAAGTGTTATATTTTATAACGAGTGAAGACATTACAGGAGTAGAACTTGCGATGGAGCACACTGATGATGATGATGTCACCATACTTTTACTTCAAAACGCGGTCTATTTTGCAAATAAATCTAATAAAGCGGTTTCACAAGCGCTTAATCAAAAGAAAAAAGTTGCTGCGTGTAAAGAACATATAGATACTCGGGGACTGAACAAGTTTATTTCTGATAATATCAGATTGGTTGCTTCTGAAGAGGTAGTTGACTTAATTTTTGAGAACGATACCATTATAAACATGTAATCAAGAAACTTAAAGAATTTAAACTCAATTTTTTTTTTTTTTTCTATAGTAAACTAACTTAATCCAAGTTCGTGTAGAAGAAGTAGTTTTACTTACATTTTCTGTGATTTTTAGGAATGGTTTTTAATTTAGGAACTTTTATAATAGTTAATTCAATTTAAAATAATTTTGTTAAGTAAATAGTGAAATATTATGGTATTTAATCCTTTTGGTAGTGACTTGGCGTTTGTTTGGGATATAATTGCGACCGTTATATCTATTGCAATATTATTAGCTTTAGTTCAGATTAACGGACTAATGCAAAAGAAAGGGAAAGTATCTCAAATTATTACGAGGAAATTCGTCCATATTTTTGCGGGTCCTATATTCGTTATTACCTGGATGCTTTTTACAGGCGAAATCATTAGTCATTACATTGCTGCAATAGTTCCCTTATTGTTCGTTTTACAATTTGTAGCTATTGGTACGGGGTTGATGAAAAACGAGAGTTTTGTTAATTCGATGTCAAGATCGGGCGATCCTCGGGAACTTCTTGAAGGAACGCTCTACTATGCTATTGTTATGCTATTAATGACTTTTTTCTGGTTCTACGTACCTTCTACGGGTATTGATAACGCAAATCCTACAGCGTTGCTTATTATTGGGTGCGTTTCAGGTGGAGATGGGCTAGCGGATATTATTGGGCGTAAATTTGGCGGAGAAAAGAAGTTTGGAATTAAAGGAAGCGAAAAAACCATTATAGGAAGTATTGGAATGCTCGTTGGATCGATATTAGTGAGCTCTATTCTCGTGTTGATCTTTTCTTTGGAAGTTCCTAATTTCAATATTCTTACACTCATTCTGCCGATTATTGTTGTTAGTATAGTTGCCACTCTGGTAGAAGCGTTATCACCCAAGGGTTGGGACAACTTCACAATCTTTGTTGCTGTTATAGTAGTAATTTTGATATTTGATTTTGGTTTTCCAGATTTTTGGCCATTTTCTTACAATTTCTAACATAATCTCTGCGAATTTAAATGACATTAGAAGACATACTAGTATTAAAACTCGGTGGTTCTTTACTTACAGATAAATCTACGCCATACAAATTAAAAGAGAAAGTTCTAGAAGCAGTTGTCACCGAAATAAAAGAGTGCATTGATTTAGGACTAATCAAAAGTTTAGTTATAGTCCACGGAGTAGGCTCTTTCGGTCATCCTCCTGTGTTGCAATATAACCTTCATAAGGGGTTTAAAGAAAAAGATCAACTAATTTCTATGTCAAAAACGCAGCAAATCGTTAACGGATTTCGAAAAACGATTGCTTCTAAATTTTTAGATAAAGGAATTCCTATAAACTTAATGCACGCTTCTTCGATGGTCGTGGGCAATAAGATGGCGATAATTGATCACGCATTTGAATCTTTAAAGGGCTTTTTATCTTTAGGGATGGTGCCGTTGATAGGAGGCGATATGATGTACGACAATAGTATGGGATTTAGCGTTTGCGGCGGAGATCAAATCGCAGTAGTACTTTCGCGGGCATTAGACGCTAAACACCTAATATTTGCAACAGATGTGCTTGGAGTATTTGACAAAGATCCAAAATCGCGAGAAAATGCACAGTTATTAAGAGAGATAAATATCAATGAGATAGAGAAAATAATAAGCAAATCGAATCAGTCAACTAAAACTGATGCGACGGGTAAGATGCGTGGTAAATTGCTTTCACTAGCTTCAATTAAGGATTTAATCCAAGAATGTCTTGACGTAGCTATTCTCTCAATGAGTAAGATGAATGTTCTCAAGAATTATCTTAGAGGAGAAGAAAATGAACTGACTAAAATAATATATAATTAACAGCGCAAAATTCAAGAGCTTTTACTCATCTGAATTATCTTTTTTTTTCGTTTTTTTTAACAAGTGTCGAAATCCCATGATCGGATGCGTATATATCATTCTAGGTCCGGCATAGCGCATGACCGTTCGAATTTTCTCTCTCATGTCAGGTTTATAACAATGAACTATACAGGCATCACAAGTCGGTTTTTCTTCACCAAAACGACAATTTCTCAATCGTTCCTCAGCGTATTTGAAAAGATCTGAGCAATCTTGGCACAAAATTTCATTTGCTTTATGACATTTTTTACAATACATTTGAATCATTGTATTAATTGTCGTATTTTCTCGTTCTAAGCGGCTTTTAGAGGTGCTCAAGGTAGAATCACTTAAGATAGTCGGAAATGATATATAAATTATGTTTTTATAATAAAAAATTTTAATTTTGATCATAAGTTCTTATTTTACACATAGCTAAATTTACTCTCAATCAAATTTTAAGTGTGATGACACATTACTCAAAATTCTTTAAATATAACTGACGGTCAACCTCATAAATCCTTGATAATAAAGAGAAAACATCTTTTTCTAATACTTACCTTATCTTTTATGGTCAATTTTGATAGTAACGCAGCAATCCCTATTATTGCGACCTATGCGGGAAAATTAGGGGCGTCAATTATAATGACCGGCTTTATTGTAGGAGTCTATTCCATGGTGCACATCCCTTCAAATATAATATTTGGTAGATTAGTTGATAAGTTAGGGAGAAACAAATTAATATCCATTGGAGTGTTTTTAGACGGAGTTTCGATGCTCTTATATGCTGTCGCTCGAGATCCATTATTCCTATTATTTGGTAGAATCGTTCATGGAATTGGAGGGGGTTTTGGTGGACCTGCTACAATGGCTTATATTTCAGACGCAACTAGCCAAAGAAGAAGCGGTAGAGGGATGGCACTATACGGCATGTCTATTGGATTTTCAAATTTAATAGGTTTCTTGTTAGGGGGACTAGTTGCTCAAATAATTGGTGAGAGTAGTTTGTTTTTCATCATGGCAATTGTGTTATTTATAATGTCTTTCACTTCTTTCTTTCTCCCTTCGATATATCAACCTTCTAAAGAGAAGATAAAGTTTAGAGAAGAATTCAAAATATTTAGAAGAGCAGTTTTACGTAAATCCATGATAAGTCCCTATTTTTCAATATTAGCAATGATGTTTAATATGGGAATCGTTACAGCAGTATATACCCTAATGTTGGAACACGCGGAATATACTGTTGGACAAACTGGCATGATCTTGAGCATAATGGTGATCTTCTCAATACTTATTCACTACCCCGCAGGTTTATTGAGCGACAAGATAGGTTTCATTAAAGTAATGCTAATTGGATTAATATTGATAGCATCGGCATTTGGAATTTTCATGATTTCTTTCGAAGTTCCAATCCCAATGATTGGAATGATCTTCCTGGGCCTTGGGCATGGTTTGATTTTTCCATCTTCAGCAGGTGCTGTTAAAGAGAAAACCAAAGATTCTGAGAGCGGTGTTGCAACAGGAACATTTTACGCTCTAATTGTTGCCGGAGTAGCCATTGGAGCACCGATTTCTGGTCATTTTTACGAATATTATACAGAACAAATAACTTTACTGGTGGGTATTATAGTACCATTAATAGTTGTTGCTATTCTTTTATTTATACTTAGGATTTATCGGAAAGGTCAATAATTGATATATACATCGTCCTTTATAATTTAAAAATGAAAGATATTGAAAACAGCTATTATAAAAAAGAATGTTATCAATTAAATTTGTAAAAATTTCTTCGATGGATGGTTTTATTTAAGAATATGATATTCAATTTTTTCCTTTTGTTAGGATCTGAATGTTTATTCACTAGCATGAATGATCGGGATAACTTACAAAATAAAATGAATCTCTATAAATAAGATACTACCCTATGGTATATTCAATAGAATTTTTCTATTTGTTTAACAAATTTTATCTAAAATCAACAAAATAAAAAAGAATACTAAAAATGTGATGTAAAAAATGATGTTACAATTCATAGTTTCAACTTATCCAGGGGCAGTTATTTTACTTTTAATAACAGGAATAGCTGCGATATT
This sequence comes from Promethearchaeota archaeon, assembly GCA_013375495.1. Next base: position 46,435 of record JABXKC010000028.1, on the reverse strand, counting down.
ATTTGGACTGTTTATGTTGCTTGATTTCTTAAAAAACAAAAAGATTTATCATTTACTTTGGGCGCTTGCATTTATAGTGCTATTTGTAGCAGGAGTAGTGCTTATATTTAGCAACGATTACTCGTTATTATTATCTCCTTTAGTAGCAGCATTAGCAGTACTTATACCTGGGGGTATTGCGGCAGGGCTTTATTATGCAGTGTTTGAGGATAAAAAACTCGTTGGTCATATCTTCTTAATTTTCGTCTTAGTTATGATAATTCTAGTCGGAATTGCTAAAGCTTCTGCAAGCCCTGGTGCGTCTGCTACCGTTATGGTTGCTCACATTCCAAGTAGTCTATCGATTATACTACTTCCACTATATACAACTTTTAAGACTAAAAAGACGGATTGGAAAGCGTTATTAATGTCAATAGGCGGTTTAGTTGTGAGTCTGGCTGGGGTGCTCCTTGCGCTGTTTACAATCAATCCTACTGACATTCCATTATTGATATTAATTTTAACTGTATTACCTATTGTATTACTCATTACAGCGGTATTTTTTGCACTTGGAATGCTACTTCCAGACTTGTGGAGTTTTGCGATTCCTGGATTAAAAAAGAAAGTATAATACATAAAATCATTTTTTTTTTTTAATTTTCAAAAATATTAAATTTATTAACAGTTTTAAGATTTACAAAATCCAAAATAGGTGTTACCGTATTTAGCTTTACCTCAATTTACTTTATCTTAAGTAATTTCTCGTTTCCAAATCTGGAATTCTGACTTTCCAGAAAAATAGTAAACTTTTATATAATTGGAGAACATAATAATTTTATAATATAAAAATATATTTATAAAATTTATTTTGAAAAACAACAATTATAATTATGTTAAAAAAAAATGTTTTTTACCTTTTGTCAACCTTTATGATAATCATTTTAACCTTAAACATTCTTAACGTGAGAGCGCACAGCCCTATAACCATGGATATGGAATATGACCTTGATACTCATAATCTTAGTGTGAAAATAACTCACGATATAACGAATACTACCTATCATTATATATACTTAATAGAAATCTGGGTTAATAGCAGTGATCCATATCATCCTCCTGAAGCCCCTGATTATACTTACCCCTTCACTGAACAAGAATCTCATAATATAAATAATTACAATTTTACATTTATCGCTGGAGATAGGGCAAATATTACTGTAACAGCTCATTGTTCCCTTGGAGGTAGTTTAACAGAGCATTTTTATGTAGGACAACCTTATTATAACCCCCACGGAACTTTTTCTTTAGCAGTAGTTCCGACCATAGTCTCGACGATAATTGTCTTTGGATTGCTTTTCATTTTACCAATGTTCGGACAAAAAAAAGCGCTAAAATTACAAGAAAATAAGAATAGGTAAAAAATATTTCTTAATCTATATTGCAAATAAAGGTGATAAAAATAAAAACAGAAACAATTCCAATGCAAAGTAGTGTAGAAACCCCGATGGAAACTCAAAAAATGAGAATTGAACCAAAACCAAGTTTTAAGAAGATACATTACGCTATGTTTATATTCGTTTTTCTTCAAGTTCTCTGGTACCTAACTTTTTCAGAACCGTTAACAGTGTTAATTGGGGGAGAACCTATCTTTCCTTTCTTCCTTAGTGACGATGTTATCTCAAGGACAGCTCGACTCGTTATGATATATCACTCGTTAGCTGTACCATTTTTAGTAGCGAACACATTCTGGATACTTGAACACTACCCTATACGCAATAAGTGGTTACCAACTCTAAAAGTTCTTTTAGTGCCTAGTGCATTTCTTGTAGGGATAAACGGAATGATTTTTGCATATACTCGTATTCGTCTTTTCCACGAACTTTTCACATTTGGTATGTTGCTTTGTTTCATTGGTGGAATTGTATTCATAATGGCAGCCTGGCCAGTAAAGGGTAGATTCCCAAAAATTAATCCCAGTGGTAGTACATTCCGAGGACTAAATTTAGAATATTTTAATCTCGTAGTATTAGCGATATGCATTCTTGTTTCGACAATATATGGTGCTCTCGCTGCTATAGAAAATTTTACTAATTCTATTTGGGGATTGAACCGCGAACCTATTGCCTTCTTGGCAGAAGCGATCATTAGACATGGGATCACATTCGGACATGAACACGATATCGTCCAAGATATGATAGTCGGTCACCTTCACATACAGCTTGCTCAATCAGCAGCAATGGTTATGTTAGTAGCCTTTCGTACGAGTAAAATGTCAGGTAATCTATATAGATATGTTTTATTACTTACTCCGATTGGTATAATTACATTATCTTATGGCGCTTGGGTTCTAAACCATTATGTAATATGGGTAGGTGCAGGTATTTTGATTATTGGAACATTGACAATGTCAGTAGTTGGTCTCAAAACAACTATAAAAAACCATTTAGGAGACGATTACCGAGATGCAAAACGTTCAAAGAAACTTAAAGCGTTATTTAGGGAGCCGGTAAAATTATCTTATTATTATCTCCTCGCTATTGCCCAACTTTTAGTTTTTCCTCAAATTTATGTTGGTCTAACAACGGATAGCATTTATAGATTACATTCATACGTACAACTGGAGTATAATTTTAATGTTGGGCACTGGCATCAGCTTGCTGTAATGATTGCAGTAGCTCTAATGGTACATGCTATCGATCATTTCAAGGTTGAAGGTAATTTGAAAAAAATTCTGGGTTGGACCTTTTTTATCGGTTTTAATTTAACATTTCCTTTTGCTATGTTACACATGTTACGTCCTGTAGCTTGGGAACCAATTACAATTTTTAGAGATATTACATTTCTAGGAATTTGGTTTCTCTTAGCTGGTTTTGTCATTGGATTATATGCACTTGGTAAAAATGTTAAAATAGCTCCAACACACTCTGTACATTTGCCTTTAACTGAGAAGAACTGAAAAAAAAATTAATATTAAACTGTTGTATTGGATAAATTGAAGATATAAATTTAAAATAATTCGTTAAAAAGCAGGATTACTCTTGAACTTGAAAAATGTTTTTTCTCTGTTTGGGGAACTAATAAAAGCTAGACAAACCATACTTCTCCTTTATACTGGAATATTATGCTATTTAATTACTGCTTTCAGTTTACTAATCGAGATTAACTGGTTCAATTTAATTCATTTGGCTATAGCAATATATCTTGCAGTGTCAGGTTCTACCGTACTAAATATGTATATAGATAAAGATATTGACGCAATAATGGAACGGACGAAGGATCGACCCTTGCCAAGCGGTAAAGTTACAGCATCTACAGTTCTTACAATCGGTATCATTTTAACAGTAGCGGGAATACTTCTTGCGGTTTTTACTCTAAACTGGTTAACAGCAATAATAATATTTTTCGGATTCTTTTTTGATGTTGTAGTTTATAGCATTCTTTTGAAAAGAAGAACTAAATTTAGCATTATTTTTGGAGGAATAGCAGGTGGTCTTCCGGCTTGGGCGGGTAGGACAGCAATATTGGGAAGTTTAGATTGGATTGGATTTCTATTTCTCATTTTCATTCTAGCTTGGATTCCCGTTCACATACTTACAATAGCTTTGATCCCTAAAAATTTTAAAGGATATAAAGATGCGGGAGTACCTATGTGGCCAATAGTGAGTTCAGAAACCGAAACCATGCGAGTTATCGCTATTGGAGCATTTATTAGTAGTCTAGCGCTTTACGAGGCAATTAGACTGTTAGGAGCGAACGCTTTTATAAGGATTATATGGGGAATTTGTTGTGCGGTAATGATAGTTATGGTAATAAAGAATTTACTAAAACCTTTAAATAAACTTACTTTCCTAATTTTTAAAATTGCGTCTCTCTACATGCTTCTCGGGTTTTTAATCGTCTTTTTGGGGGTTCTTTTCTAATGATCGTTCTAAATTTACAAATTACAATAAAATGTTTAATTAACATTTTGAATGAATATACAGAATATTACAATTTAATTAAAAATAGATTTGAATTAAAAAAATAAGAAAAGGTCAAATGTATGGTATCATATGAAATACAAATAATTCTTTCATTTGTAGCTGTTGCGATATTTATAGCACTAATATTAACATTGAACTTTAGAAAACAAGATCAATCGAAAGCTTTAATTTGGATTTTGATAATTATTTTTGGAGTTTTGATGACGGTAATAGTAGTCTTTGATATGATATCAAATGGTATTGAAATCATTGACAGTACTAGCGATAGTTGGCATGTAGGACTGATATTAGGGTTGCCAGCTTTAATTTCGTTGTCTATAGGAACGATTCTTGTGTTATATGACGAGCATAAATATGTTGTGTGGCATGGTTATTTCGCAGGAGGATCTTTAATTGTTACAATTATCAACGTTATTCTATTAGTATTTTTGACTCCAACAGAAATACTGAATTATTCTGGAATGGTCCACACCCTACATATTATGCTTGGAGCTACTGGCTTGATGACCGGTTCCGCAAGCTTTTTGTTTGGAGCTGCGGGACAACGAAATCTGGCAAGATTAACTGGATATTTTACATTATCTGGTTGGTGGGGTGCCTTTTTATTAGGGCTCTTTTTATAATACGAGGTGTAAAAGAAAATGAGTGAAACTAAAAATATAGAAAAAGGGAATTTTACTGAAGAAGTTAAAGAATTTATTCCTCCTTCTCATGTTAGCACGGATCCTTACGATATTGAAGCGACCACAGGAGATCTCTCGTTACTCCCAAAGTATCATTATAAATTCAAAGAAGAGTTCAAAGCAACTCATGTAATCCGTCCAGGTAATACAGAAGAACTCTCAAAATTGATGAAGAAATGCAGAGAACATTCGATTCCAGTTACTATACGGGCAGCAGGAAGTTCCTGTTATTCCGCATCAACACCTACTAAAGGCGGTGTAGTAATTGACATGCGAAGAATGGATAAAATTCATAACATTGATCCTGCAAATATGACAATCAAATGCGATGCTGGGATTTCTTGGCTAAGACTTATAGAAGCTCTTCTTGAGTATGGATTAGGTCCAAAATCTTACCCTACCAGTTATAAATCTAGCTGTGTTGGTGGATTTGTCGTTACTTCTGGTAAAGCAGGAGTTGGTGTTTTAAGAAATGGAATAATGAAGGATGTAATACGTTCCGTAGTTTTTGTAAAACCTGACGGTACTGTCGAAACAATCACTAAAGATTCACAAGGAGACTTATCGTTTGATGATATAATAGGCTCTTTTGGCATATTTGGCGCTGTAGCAGAAGTAGAAATGGAGGTAACCTCGCTTAATGAATCAATGGCATATGGTGGTTATGGGTTTAATACCTTTAAAACTGCGATCGAATTTTTTCGAATTTTGAAAAATAATGATACAAGCAAACCGTTTTTCCTTTCACTATCAGATAAGAGTTTTGAGAAATATGCCCATTGGACATATCCAGCTCGAGCTTATTTCGTCTTTGCGGTATATTCTGATACACCTAGCGTAACTTCTCAAAGTGTCTCTTTTGCTAAAGATACTGCGTCGAAACTAGATGGACTTGCTGTAGAAGAATGGTACTTAAAAGAAAAATGGCGGGACATAGCTGATACTGAAGTAAATGTCAGTCGATGGTGTCAAAACTTAGTTTTTCAAGAGTATCTTGTTTCTGATAATAGAGTGGAAGATTTTTACAACTTCTATTTGGAAAAGACTTCTAAGCAAAGATATCGAAATGCGATGTATGTTATGTCTGGAGCCAAAGGAGAAAATAGAATTAAACTTTTTGGGCTCTCAGATATCGCTAACTCGCGAGAATTTTTTGGGATTAAGGCGGTATTTAATGACATTACAAATTACAATTACAAAAATAAAGACAGTTTATATACCTTAGGTGTTGTAAATACGCAATATTTTCTGAAATATAATCCGGAAAGAGCAGACTACTTGCGAAAATTGAAGAATAAACTTGATCCTGAAGATCTTGTAAATTCTTATAGATTAGTAAAAGCAAAAATGAGACCTTGGCGACTTGGATTACTCTTTTGGATAGCTAAACTTCTTTATAAAACAGCCTAAAATTTTAAATAATGAAGTGAGGTAAAAATAAAAATGAATGAAAAAATAAGAGACGATGTAAAAAAAGTAGTAACTACTGGTCCTCCTGTATCAGGCATATTTGCTCCTGATCAAGATAATCTAGTTGATCCCGATTCTAAAGCTGATGAAGATTACGAACGTTGCACTCAATGTGGTTATTGTCGTCTTGTTTGTAGGGTTTATAATACGACTTACGCTGAGAGAGATTATGCTGGTGGTCGAAACAGAATTCTTAAATCTTTAAAGAAAAGGGAAATAGATTTTGACAAAGAGCAAATAATCGATGCAATTTACCAGTGTATGCTATGCGGTAATTGTAGAACTGTGTGTCCTTCAGGAATCGATACTTTAGAAGTCTTTCAAAATTATAGAAGAACTGCCGTTAGGAAAGGTGTAATGCCAGAGAAATTACAAATCCTTAAGAATTCAATATTAACGAACAAAAATCCATTTCTTGAAAGTGGAACTGATCGATTTAATTGGTGTAATTCTCAATCATGTGATGAAGGTCATATGGCATATGAACGTGGAGCTGAACATGCTAGAAAAATAGCGTCAGGAGAATTAAAAGCAAGTGATATTGAAGAACATTTAATTGGTTACTTTGTTGGATGCACCTCTGCTTATAGGAATAATGAACTAAGTACAGCAACAAGTAGAATATTAGACAAAATGGGAGTGCCATTCATTGTTTTTCCCGATGAATATTGTTGTGGATCAGTATTATTCAGAACAGGATTAGAAGATGAAGCTGTTGAATTAGTTAAGTATAACACTGACATGATTCGTAAACTTGGGGTGAATGAAATCGTCTTTTCTTGTGCTGGTTGTTTTTCTACATTTACAACGGAATATCCAAAATTTATAAAAGGTGATCTCGGTTTTGAACTTTCTCACATGGTTCAATTTGTACCTAAGTATGCTAAAGAAAATGGTATTAAAATAAGATACACGAAACGAACAAAAGAAAATCCATTAATTGTTACGTATCACGATCCTTGCCATTTAGGAAGATATTCTGACATCTACGACGAACCAAGAGAACTTATCGACATGATTGAAGGCGTTAAGTTAGTCGAAATGAAACACAACAGAGAAATGTCGTGGTGCTGTGGAGCTGGTGGTGGTGTCCGCGCTCTTTATGGGAATATTTCTACTGATATCGCAAGTAATCGGTTAGATGAAACTACTGCATGTTGGGAAGATATTAATGAGGATAGGTTAAAAGAAGCTTTAGAAACAAATGCAGAAGCTCTTGTAAGCGCTTGCGTTTTTTGTAAAAACAACCTCGCTTTAGCAGCTGAAGACACGAATTCAAGCCTACCTGTTATTGATTTGTCCCAAATTCTTGAGGATTGCGAATTTTATAAATAATTTTTTTATCTTTATTAAAACTTTTATTTTTTTAATTTTATATCAACTTTTTATACTCTACTTATTTTACTCATACTTTTAAATACCGCTATGAGCTAGATTTTTGAAACGAAAAAATAATAAATCCACAGTATTTATTTCTAATAAGCGTTGAATTATATTTTAATCGCTCTAAGGTTTGAAAGCTTATGGAATTGAAGAATTACAATATTTTAGTATCTGATGGATTAGCTCAAGAAGGAGTTGAGATTTTAAAAAAGTTCAAAAATTTTGAAATCACGCTCAAAGATAAAACAAGTAAAAAAGAACTTCTTGAAATTATAGAGAAATTCGATGGAATTATCGTTAGGAGCGCTACTAAAATCACTCCGGAAGTAATAAAGGCGGGTAAAAAACTGAAAGTTATTGTTCGAGCTGGAACAGGTTACGATAACATCAATATTGATGAGTGTAATAAACATGGAATAGTTGTTTTAATAACTCCCTTAGGTAATACTAATGCGGTAGTTGAGTTAACTATAGGCCTCATGCTAAATTTTGCTCGAAATGTTTATAGGGCGAATTCATCTATGCGTGAAGGTAAATGGGATAAAAAGTTCTTAAGAGGTTCTGAATTACAAGGAAAAACGGTAGGAGTTATCGGATTAGGGAATATTGGAGCCGCTGTTGTAAAAAAATGTCAAGCTTTTAACATGAATGTAATTGCATTCGATAGATTTGTTCCAAAAAAGCGAGCTCAAGATTTAGGTATTGAGTTATTAGATAATTTTAACGATTTTTTAGCGCGGGCAGATTATATTACGATTCATGTCCCTCTAACGGCTCAGACAAAAGATTTAATTAATGATTCAGAAATTGAAAAAATGAAATCTACTGCAGTTATTGTAAATGTCGCTCGAGGAGGAGTTGTAAATGAACAAGCACTATATAAAGCGCTGAAAAATAATAAAATTGGAGGAGCTTGTATTGATGTATACTCAAAAGAACCAGTTGATCCAAAAGATGCACCATTCATTGGACTAGAAAATTGTATTACAACACCTCACTTAGGAGCTAATACATATGAGGCTCAAATTGAAGTAGCAAAATTAGCCGCCGAAAGAATTGTCCAAGCGCTTAATTCCAAAATATTCGTTGACGCCGTTAATATCTCTTTTAATATGTCGGAAGAAATGGCAGATATATATCGTCCTTATATAGAATTAGGGGCCTCCTTGAGTAAATTCATTACCCAATTTAACCTCTCAAAAATTGTCAGTGTGAAAATTAAGTATAAAGGAGAGATATTTACTAATTTTGAACCAATTAAGGCTGTGATATTACAATCTCTTTTTGATGGTAGGTTAGTAGAGATTATAACATACATTAACTTAGAAGAGATTTTAAAGGAAAACGACATTAAAGTTGTTGTTGAAAAGTACGTTAAACCAATTAATTACGAAAATTACATTAAAATTTCTATTATGACTGAGGATGGAACTATTACTAAAATCGCAGGAACTGTTTTTTCAGAAAATCCACGAATTGTCGAAATAAATGGATTATTTTACGATTTTGCTCCGACAAATTACATGCTTGCTTTAAGAAACAACGATGTGCCAGGAGTGATCGGGAAGATTGGGACCTTTTTAGGGAATAAAGGAATAAACATAGCAGGGTTACAATGTGGAAGAAAAGAGAAGGGAAATATTGCAATTTCAATCATCACACTAGACGAAGCGGTTTCAAACGAAGCTTTAAATGAGCTCAAGAAATTCCCCGATATTATTAACGCTTATGGAATAAAATTATAATTCTTACGAACGCAACGATTTTATAATCTAAATGCTTTTAATTTTTACTTCTTATTTTCTAGTATGAGTATGAAAAAAATGAGCTCAAATGTAATTAGATTAGCTCATGGTGCAGGTGGAGTTCTTTCAAATGAACTCATCTCATTTATTACCAAAAATATTACTTTCAAAAACGTGAATGAGGGTATAGGAGTAAAGGAACTTGATGATGGAGCTACTATTCCTTTAGAAGATTATGAAAAGGAAGTTGTTATTACGGCAGATGGGCATACCGTTTTTCCTTTATTTTTTCCAGGAGGAAATCTAGGGACACTAAGCGTTTGTGGTACGGTAAACGATTTAATCATGATGGGCGCACAACCTATTGCATTGACTTCAATTGTCATCATCGAAGAAGGCTTTAAATTTGAACTACTCGACAAAATTATGAACGCTTTCAACTTTAAAGCGAAAGAGGCAAATGTTGCAATAATCGCGGGAGATACGAAAATAATGCCAAAGGGAACGCTCAATGATATGATAATGGCAACGACGGGAATAGGAATCAAAGACAAAGGTATAAAGGTGCTAGACAGCAACCTAAAACCAAATGATAACATTATAATAACGGGGAGTATAGGAGACCATGGTACTGCATTAATTGGCAGCCGGGAGGGATTAAACATCTCAACCGATTTAAACTCCGACGTTGAACACTTGCTAGATATTTATAATGTTCTAAAAGAAGATATTAATAATAATTTCATCCACGCTATGAAGGACCCTACAAGAGGGGGGATAGCAGGAGCTCTAAACGATTGGGCAAATAAATCAGATGTGAGTATTGTCTTAGAAGAAGACAAAATCCCAATTAAAAAGCAAGTTAATGCAATCTGTGAGATGCTTGGATTAGATCCTTATGCAATCGCCAGTGAGGGGAGAGCTTTACTATCCGTGGATCCTAATCGGGCAGAAGACATTTTAGCTAAAATCAAGACAACTCCAATTGGAAAAGAAGCCGAGATAATTGGAATTGTGAAATCCGATAATCCAAAACGAGTTATGTTAAGTACAATAGTAGGGGGTACACGGTTTGTAGATATGCCAATAGGTGAGCCAATACCTAGAATCTGTTAGTCAGATTTTCGCTAATAATTTCTCAATTCCTTCTTTAAGAATAGTTATATCTTTCGTAATAGTATTCCATACTTCTTTTAGATCAACCGTGAAATATCCGTGGATTAATTTATCTCTCATTCCAGCCAATTTTTTCCAAGGTATTTCTTTAGAATGAATTCTTATATCATCCGATAAGTTCTTTGTAGCCTCTCCAATGATTTCAAGTTCTCTTATTGCAGCACTTTGAATCAACCGTTTATTTTTGAAAGTTTTAAAATCTATATCTTTGGTAAATTCTAAAATATTCCTGCATGAATCTAGTATATGACTTAAATAGAGGTGACTTTTGTCATTCATTCATAAATCACGATTGCTTCTTTTAATACATGGTCCTTTATGTAAGGGCTAATTCCATTTCGCGATAAAAGATCGATCTTCATATTTAAAGCTTCTGATAACTCAATTTCTATACCAATATGATCTAATAAGCTAGTTCCATCAGGAAAATCTACTATTAAATCTAAATCACTTTTTTGGGTCGCTTCATTGCGAGCATAAGATCCAAAAATCATTATCTTTTTGATGCCATGCTTTATAAGAATTGATATTATTTTATCTTTAATATCATCATTCAACTGTAACTCATTTTTCAAGTCGCATCACTTCGAATTTAAATCGAATATATTTTTATTTTAGAGACAAATTCTCTTATATAACTTCTACTATATATAAAGATAATTTACATTATTATTATTTGGTAAACTATCAATAAATTCTACATATATAATATAATGAAAATACAAGATTTCTATATCACGAATAAGTTAAAATATTCCTAAAAATTGAAATTTAAATAGAAAATCTAATAATCTGTAACAGTTTGAGAAAAGTATGGATATACGAAAGGAAGAATATCTAAAAGTTCTTGATAAATTTCCAGAGGTTATTTCTGTTAGTGGAGATAATTATCATTTGCATTTTAAAATCGATAATGATATTTTGTTAGAAGTTGATTTTCGAAAATATCCAAAAAAAATGAAAGCTTATTTAATTAATTATAATAAAGAGTATAAATTCAAACTCGGTCGGATCGTCTCTTCATTACGAAATTGGAGCGTACGTTCAACAGTTTCAGTTTTAGAAATAATCGATGAAATTCTATTATTAATTAATAATTTGAAATTCAATCAAATTATGATTAAGAGAGATTTTCTTGAGGGTTTAGTTGACATGTGTAAAGAAATTCATCCCAAAAAATTCAGAGGACTATTAGGAGTACAAAAGGGAATTGTATCCGAATACATTCTCCCGTCAAGAGCTTGTAATTATATTAAAAAACAGGCTGAAATAATAAGTCAATCATGTAACATTCCGTTAGATTTATCGTACGAGGGAACATTTATTTCACGTCCATCAGGAAGCCTCTTAACTAACGAGGAATTAAACGAGGTTTTTAAAAAGCGAAGATTTACCATGTTACTAGCACACCCTTATAATATTTCTAATAGTATAAAGTGTTTTGATTCTTCTGGTCAAATTTTGGAACATATAATTATTGATTAAAAACGAATGAAAAATATGGAAATTCCTGGAACCCAACATCTAAGAAATAAAGACTTTACTGCAAAAGTTACACGAGCAATAAATAACTTACTAAAAGACATCAATAAACCAATTAAGCTTATGCACGTATGTGGCACACATGAGCATACCATTTCCAAATTTGGGCTAAGATCATTATTACCGAAAAGCTTAGAGATCTTATCGGGTCCTGGTTGTCCAGTATGTGTATGTCCCGCCGCAGATATAGATAAAGCTATTGAATTAGGGAAAAGAGAGAATACGATTATAACCACTTTCGGGGATATGATACGCGTCCCTGCATCTAATCTTTCGCTTGCTGAATTAAAAGCAAAAGGCGCAGATGTAAGAATAGTTTATGGTCCGCACGATGCTATTAAAATTGCTAAAGAAAACCCGGATAAAGAAGTCATTTTTTTTGCTATAGGGTTTGAAACCACTGCACCTTTAATCGGTTTCGAGATTCAAAATGGACCTCCTTCTAACTTTTCTGTCATTTGCGCGTACAAATTAATTCCTGCAGCATTAGAACTTTTAATCAGTCAATCTCAACTCAGAATTGATGGATTTATTTCACCAGGTCATGTTTCTACAATAATAGGTTTAGAGCCCTTTAAGATATTTTCCGATGCCTATAAAGTTCCTAATGTCATTGCGGGTTTTGAACCTAACGACGTATTATTAGGCATTTTAATGCTTTTAAAACAAATTAAAAATAAAAAATTTGAAACCTTAAACGAGTATTCTAGGGTAGTGAAACCTGAGGGAAATAAAATTGCTCAAAACATCATATCCGATGTCTTTGAATCGGTATCAAGTCCTTGGAGAGGTATCGGAAGAGTACTCGACGGAGGATTAGCTATACGAAAAAAATACGAAAAATTTAATGCTGATAAGAAATTTGACATAAAGATTAATAAATCGCAAGATATACCTCCAGGATGCTCTTGCCACTTGGTAATGGTAGGTAAAATTTATCCGACGGACTGCGAATTATTTAAAAAATCTTGTACTCCTCTTAATCCTATTGGACCCTGCATGGTTTCCATGGAAGGGACTTGTAGTATTTACTATAAGTATCACTAGTAATTTCTTGTTGTAAATTATGATTTTAAACAGACCAAGGATATGAGTTTTCGTATTCCGTTGTAACCCAAGAATCCGTCGCAAAAAAGTTGGCTCTAAAACCACTTTCATAATTTTTTTCGTAAAAAGTTTTTACATGTCGTCCCATCCTTATTTTATCAAAATCAACTCTAGTGGATCGTTGTAATTTCACACTCTCTTCGTAGAGTTCTGTGCTATACTCTATGCTACATTTCCAAAATCTCGCATTTTCTTTCATAAACAATTTTTGTTTTCCTTTATCTTCTTCGATCCACGATACAAAACAAACATCATCCTCACCCATCAGACAATTTTTTAAATATTGTAATCGTGATTCGAACCCTCCTTCACTGGAAGCCCAATAACCGCCCCAATAACTGGTTAATACAACAATTACGCGCCCTTTTAAGTTCCTTACAGTTGGCCATTGATTATTTTTCTTCCTAAAATCACTATGGGAATATAGGTAATTAGGCGATAAAGTGTCAAGTATAATCTTATTTAATCTTTTTATCCCATATAATTCGCTTGGTTCGTTATTTTCATCTAAAATACAATCTTTTAATTCTATGAAAAGAGTAATTGGTGCGTGTTCGTTATTCTGTTCGTCTGACCAATCTTTCAATAGTGTGAGCCAGTTCGATAGCAATAAATCTCCAGGATTTCCGTCGACATTAATTGCAGCGTCAACATGCCTGGGTAAGTGATATACTTCAAAATCGTTAATTTCTTGAATTCTGTTGTCGTGTATATCGTATTCAAGACCTCTAACTCCGTGGTTGAGTTGTTTTCGTATAGACATATTAAAGGAGTTATGACTAGTTTTAAAAAAAGCTTGATGATAAGGTACATCCCATCTTAAATCGTCGTTAGCCATTTTATATCAAATTATAGTAGTTATTTAGAAATAACATGATAGTTCTATAATTGTTATCATAATAAAATATTAATTTTATCTTTAAGGGATACTTTATTAGATTAGTTTTAATATCAAGAAGGATTTTCGCGGTTTTATGTGAAGCAAATAACTTATAATCTGGAAATAACTGGAATTGTTCAAGGTGTAGGATTTCGTCCCTTTTTATATAATTTAGCGCGGAATCACGATTTAAAAGGTGTGATTTTGAATCGAGGAAATGCGGGTGTCAGTCTTACGTTACAGGGAAATCGAGAAGACTTTGAGGAATTTATCGATACCATAAAAGAAAAGAAACCAAGTATATCGTACATTGAAAAACTTACTGTTAATGAAATTAAAACAGACGAGACCTTTACCGATTTAAGAATAGAAAAAAGCGAAGAAGGTAGAGGTATTAGTCTAACTCTACCCCCCGACGTCGCAATTTGTGATGATTGCTTGAGAGATATGCGAAATCCTGAACTACAAAAATACTACAATTATCCCTTTATTGCTTGCGCCGTTTGTGGACCTCGATTCACGACAGTAAAAGAACTACCTTACGATAGAGAAAGGAGTACAATGACAAAATTTCCTTTCTGCAAAGAGGCAAAACCAGAATCGTGTATGGTAGAATATTCTGACTTTCAAAACAGGAGATTTCACGCTCAAACATTTGCTTGTTCCGTTTGCGGTCCTAATTATCAGCTTTACAACAAAAGTAAAAATCTTGTTAAAACAAAATCGATTGACGAAATTCTAAAGTTAACTGCAAAACGGATAAAAGAGGGAGAAGTTGCGGCAATTAAGGGAATAGGCGGAGTTCATTTGGTTTGTCTTGCTAACGGTGACAAAACAATTTTAAAACTACGAAGGAAAAAAGGCAAACGCAAGCATAAACCATTTGCATTAATGGTTCCAAATTTGAATATTCTTGAAAATTATTTAAAAATTTCAGATAGAGAAAGGGCTCTTCTTACATCTTTTCGAAGACCAATCGTGTTGCTTGAGAAAAATCGTAATTTCAGTGAATCTAATATTAGTGAATTGGTAGCACCAGGTTTAAACAACGTAGGAATAATGCTTCCATATTCAGGTATTCATTATTTACTTTTCGACCATATTGGAGAACAACCTTTAGTTTATACAAGTGGAAACAAATCAAATATCCCCATGGCAATAGAAAACGAGAAAATCTTTGATCAACTCAATAATTTAGCCGATTTTTTCTTACTTCATAACAGACCCATATACCAAAGAGCCGACGATAGTGTATTAAGGATCCATGACGATCGAGTGAAATTAATAAGACGGTCGCGTGGCTATGTGCCAGAATACTTCGCATTACCTTTTGAAGTTAAAACTCCAGCAGCAATTTCCACGGGACCAGAATTAACAGTCACTGGGTCAATACTACGAAAAAATCGAATCTTTCCTACGCAACATATAGGAAACGTAACTCATCTAGAAACCTACGAATTTTTAAATCAATCTCTATTCCATATGAAAAAATTACTACAGATAAAAGACTCTGAGATAGAATTTATCGCATGCGACCTTCATCCAAATTTTACAACAACTAAATTAGCCCTAGAATTAGCTAACCAATATAGTGTTGAGACTTATCCAATTCAACACCATTATGCTCATATTCTCAGTTTAATGGTAGAAAATGAAATTGATCCTGAGGAGAAGATCGTAGGAATTAGCGTTGACGGAGTAGGCTATGGTGACGACGGGAATATCTGGGGAGGGGAGATTCTTTTAAGTGGTTACGATGGCTACGAACGATCCGGTCAATTACAATACCAACCTATGATTGGAGGGGATCGCTGTACTAAATTTCCAGCTCGCATGGCAGCTTCTATAATTTTAAACTTTATGGAACTTGAAGAAAGCAAGAAAATATTTGAAAAAATTAGTATAAAAAATGATTTGGAATATGAAGGTATTGAATTAAACGCTATTATTTCTCAATTTGAACACTCCAACGAATCGACTTATGACCAAAACATACCACTAACAAGTTCTGCAGGAAGAATATTCGATGCAATATCCTATCTTTTAGGAGCGTCAAACATTAAAACATACAGAGGTGAACCCGCTATGAGGCTCGAAGGATTTGCGTCAAAAGGGAATCCAGATAAAATCGAATTAGAAATTAAGTATTACAAAAAAAATGGCCGTTTCTTCGTAAATACTTCAGATTTAGTTGGAAATGTTCTAAACCTTATTAAAAATTCTAATAATAATCGACATGATATCGCAGCAAAGTTTCATAAAGTCTTTGCTGAAGCATTTGCAGATATAGCGATATTAATTGCTGATCTTAATAACATTAATAAAGTTGGTTTAACTGGGGGGGTGGCTTATAATCGTTTATTTTCAAGTGCTATTAAAAAAACGGTTCAAAAAAATGGATTGATATTTTTAGAACATAATTCGATACCTCCCGGGGATGCAGGAATCAGTATAGGTCAATTAATAGGTGGATTATACAAAAATATTTCATAATCCTCATAAAAATTTATTTGTTACAAAACACTTATTTTTTCAATAAATTAGGTTTTTAGAGAAATTAAGATGATTGAATCAAAAGAATATAAAGATGATCTTATTAAAATCGCGAAAAAATTAGAGCGATCCTCTCAATCCTTTCCCAAAGATGAAAATGGAGAGCCCACCGATACTTACCTCGAATATCTTAGCTTAATGTACGATCCAGAAATCGCTAAGTTAGTATTACACCTTCCAGTTTTTCCAAAAACTATTTCGTTAGTGAGATTTGCTAAAAGCGTTGGTATGGATAAAAATGAGCTAATGAATAAGCTTGAGGATTTAACGGAACGAGGATTTATAATAAAATTAGGTAAAAGTTACGCTCAGCCTATGCCCTTATTTGTTTACGATATCCCTTTTATTTTAAAGAAAAATATTGAGCATGAGGATGTCAAACAGTTTGCTGAACTCAGCAGGAAATTTTTTGTTGACGATAAATATTATAACACGTGGCAGACGAGCAGAAAAGGAGTTCCAAGGTTCAGAGTATTAACAGTCTCAGAGGAAGTCGAATCGGAAAAAGAAATTATTCCTATCGAAGAGGTGTATAAGATTATAGATAAATGGGACGATTTTGCTATAATTCCATGTCCTTGTAGACAAAGAAAAGAAGTAGAAGGAATTCGAGAGTGTAAAGATAAATATCCAATTCATAATTGCACACTTTTAGGTCCATACGCCAAAGCAGTATTAGAAATGAACGACCCATACATTCAATTAGCGACTCGCGAAGAAGTTAAAACTTTAACGAAGGATGCGGCTGAAGTCGGATTAGTTCACTGCACTGACAATCAAGCGGAAAACACGACGATTTTATGCGCTTGCTGCGAGTGTTGTTGTGGCATGATAGGGGGATTAACTAGGTTTGACAATCCAAGAGCTATAGCTCGGGCTAATTTTATCTCCAAAGTCGACGAAGAATTATGTGTTGCTTGCGGGACTTGTCTAGAACGGTGTAAATTTGGAGCAATCGAAATAAACGATAAAGCCGAAATAAATCCAGATAAATGTGTTGGGTGTGGGCTATGTGCTGTCACTTGTCCTGAGAACGCTTTATTAATGGTAAGATTTGAAAGGGAAAATATCCCTGGAGCAAATCCTTAAAATTTTTTCTTCCTATTCTTAGTATTTTTTAAACCAGAAGACTTTATCATCAAATCTTATCATATTAATAATTCTATTTAAAAATTTTAATCGGATAAATTAATTATTAGAAGTGAGTTAAATCATGGGAGGATTATTTGGGGTTTTTTCTAACACTGATTGCGTAGAAGATATTTTCTACGGTACAGATTATCACAGTCATTTGGGAACTAAACGAGGCGGTTTGGCTATAAAGAACGCTGGTGGTTTCCAACGGTTCATTAAAGATATAACCACTAGTCAGTTTCGATCTAAGTTCGATAGAGACATTAAGAAAATGCATGGTAATAAAGGGATCGGAGTAATAAGCGACTACGAAGATCAACCCTTAATAATTAGCTCGCGCCTAGGCGTTTTTGCGATCTCAACGGTGGGAAAAATTAATAATATAGAAAAACTCGCAAGAGAAGTGTTACAAAACGGAACTCACTTCTCTGAAATGCATGGAAGTGAAATTAACCCTACCGAGTTGGTCGCTACAATAATCAGTCAATGTAATACTTTTAAAGACGGAATTAAGAATGTACAGAATATGATTGAAGGCTCATGCACAATCTTAATCCTTACAGATGAGGGAATTTATGCTGCTAGAGATAAATTTGGAAGAACTCCTCTCGTGATCGGCGAAAAACCGGGCTCTTATGCCGTCGCGATGGAGTCTTGCGCTTTTCCCAATCTTGGTTTTGAGATAACAAAATACATGGGACCTGGTGAAATTATCTTCATTGATAATACTGGAATAAAACAATTAGTTCCCCCAGGAGATAAATTACAAATTTGCTCATTTTTATGGGTATATTATGGTTATCCTGCTTCTAATTACGAAGGAATAAATGTGGAAGCTGTGCGGTATAGATGCGGCGCGTGCCTACGGAAAAACGATGATATGGAGGTAGATCTCGTAGCAGGAATCCCAGATTCGGGAACCGCTCATGGGTTAGGATATGCAAACGAAGCTCATATTCCTTATGCGCGTCCATTTGTAAAATACACACCGACATGGCCTCGAAGTTTCATGCCTCAAGAACAATCCATTCGAGATACAGTCGCAAAGATGAAACTTATCCCAATTAAAGAACTTATCGCCGATAAACGCCTTTTATTCTGTGAAGACTCAATTGTTAGAGGTACTCAACTAAGAAGACAGGTCGAGAGATTATTTGAATCAGGAGCGAAAGAAGTACATATGAGACCTGCTTGTCCACCACTAGTTTATGGTTGTAAATTCTTAAATTTCTCTCGTTCTCGTTCTGAATTGGACTTAGCAGGAAGATGGGCTATTAAAGATTTAATTGGGAAAGATCTCGAAAATCCTGTAGATTATACTAATCCAGATTCAGAGAAATATAAAGCAATGGTAAATGTTATACGAGAAGAATTGCATTTAACGACGTTAAAATATCAAAGGTTAGAAAACCTAGTAAAAGCAATTGGGTTACCTAAAGAAAAATTATGTACATTTTGTTGGGATGGTGTAGAATAGTAACCCTAAATAGAGACTAATTTCTATCTGATGAAATAGATTTTTCCATCTCTATTATTTTATTTACTGATTTTAATGGGTATTCTCCCGTTAAGCACGCCATACACAATTGATTTTTGCTTTTTCCTATCGCACTAACTAGGTCGTCAATAGTTTGGTATCGTAGAGAATCGGCTCCTATTTTCTTTCTAATCTCTTCGATATAGTTTTCTTCTCCATATAGATTTTTAAAGCTTCCCGCAATTAATTCTGAAGTTGTAGGAAAGTCAATACCCATGTAACATGGTCTTATTACAGGAGGACAGCTAATTCTTACGTTTACCGATATCGCGCCTGCTTCTCTAATTAGATTTATAATTTTTTTAGTTGTAGTTCCTCTTACAATCGAATCATCTAATATGATTACATTCTTACCCTTGATGAATACTTTTATTGGATTTAATTTTTCTTTGACAGCCGCTTCCCTATTCATTTGTCCAGGCATTATAAAAGTGCGCCACACGTACCTATTCTTCATTAATCCTTCTACATAAGGTAATTTCGCTTCTTGTGCGTAACCAACAGCGACACTTCTACCAGAATCTGGTACAGGAACTACGATTGCGTTATCTCTAAACTTAGGATCTTTCAAAATTGGATCGTTTCTGGCGAGGTTTATACCTAATTGTAATCTTGTTTGAGCAACGGAAACCCCATCAATAATCGAATCAGGACGCGCGAAATAGACGAATTCGAATTGACATAGTGCGGTCCTATCGCTTTTAACTACCATTTCAGAGTGTAATTTCTTTCGATGACTCAAATGAACGATCTCTCCAGGTTCTACATCCCTAATAAGTGTTCCACCTAAAACATCAATCCCACAAGATTCAGACGATACAATGTAATAGTCTCTATCTTCAGTTTTTAGTTCTCCTATACACAAGGGTTTAAATCCTAAGGGATCTCTTATTGCGTAAATATCTCCTTCGGCTGTTAATATTAGGAGCGAATAGGATCCATCCAAAGATTTACTTGTTATTTTTAAAATCTCAGGCCAGCTTTTAGTTCCTAACGAAATAGATGCTATCAATTGAGCTACTACTTCAGTATCCGTATTTGTTACAAAAACTCTACCCTTATCTTCTAAACCTTGTTTTATCTCGGCATAATTAGGAATGGTTCCGTTAAAAGCTAAAGAAAACTCGATTTCATTGTTTTTAAAGTGAAATGGTTGCATATAATCAGGGGATTCAAACTCTTGAGCACCTGTTGTAGCGTATCTGTTATGACCAATTCCGACATTACCCCAGAACTTTGATAAAACTTTCTGATTTAACACTTTAGAAACTAATCCTTTTTCCTTGTAGGTAACAATTTTTCCCCCAGTTTTTAGAATAGAAATTCCTGTGGATTCTTGGCCTCGATGCTGTTGAGAAATTAACCCAAGATATAATAGTTTCGAAATTGAATAGGTTTCGTCATCACAAGTCACGCCAAAAACAGCGCAGTGTTCTTGAGGTTTCTCTCCTCTTAGACGATTTTTATAATTGAACATAATATAATTTATAGAATGGAAAAAGAGAATTCATAATCTACAATTAGTACAATTAATTTAAGTGATTTATAATTTTTAATAATTGTTTTAATAAAGTATAAAGAAAGTTGACATAAAATAAGCATTAGAAATAAATCTCTAGCATTTGTTATCTTAATAGGTGGAAAGAGTAATCGGTTTGGTTCAGAAAAAGGACTTTTTAAATTTCGAGGAAAGGCTTTAATTGATTATCAATTAGATACACTATCTCGCTTTGAAAACGATATTTTTCTAATTGCTAATTCTAAACAACAGGTTCAAAAATACATTAATAGTATCGATGTTAAAAGGATAATGGGTTTTATCGTTGACGAGAATGATACTGGTCTAGAGCAAGAATCGCGTTTACCATTGATAGGATTATATTCTGCTTTTAAAGAATTAAAAAAAATAGGATACGAGAAAGCGTTAATTCTTCCATGCGATACACCGCTTGTAAAATATAAAGTTATAGATTTCTTAATAAAGCAATGTAAGAAATTTGACTGTTGTATTCCACAATGGCAAAATAATTTGTTAGAACCTTTAATCGCTATTTATACAATAAAAAAAGCATACGAATCATCACTTAGAAACATAGAGCAGAATCAATATAAGTTGACAAGATTAATAAGCAAAGATTGGAAAGTTAATTACGTCTCAATTGAACAAGACTTTACAAAAATAGATCCTAACCTCTTGTCCTTTAAAAATATCAACAAAATTGAAGATATTAAAATGTTAGAGTCTATCTTAAACAAAACTCAATAAAAAAAAAGAGTAAATTTTATTATTTCTTAATCTTTTGGTAGAATACAACCGATTAAGCCTAAAGCGCCTCCACCAAGAATAAAGAAAGCCCCTAATCCATTACCTGCTCCAATATCTACGAGAATTGGGAAGATATCTCCGAATTGTTCGCCAATAAAGAACAATCCAAATAATGCACTAATAAGTCCCAAGATCTCGGTGTAAAATAATAAAATAAACATTATCCCAACACCTAATGGAAAGAGCGAAAAGATTATACCCACGGCTCTAGATTTAAGCCCAACTAACTGTAGTATTCCAGCGGCAAGAAAGATTATAAATACAATTAAAAGGATGTAAAAAATCCAAATTTCCAGACCAGCAAAACCAGCATATAAAGCCGCATTTTCGAAGAGATCAGTTAGGTTCAAAATAAATCCAATCCCAGATCCTACAACACCAACAGCGCCATAGAGTGCAAAAACATAAGTCCCTAGGATACTTAGAAGCGCTCCTAATATAATAAATATTTTACCTAATGCCAAATTTTTTCACCGAAATAATTATTTTTTATTTTTTTTTTAATAAAAATGAAATTTAATTATGATTATTATGCCTTTACATCCTTATATAGATTTAGATATTTTTAAAGTGAATAAGTATCAAAATTTTCATCAAAAAAATTTTCTTTAGATTAACTCTGAAGCCATAATGCCTTAAATCTTCAAAATTAAGATTGTCATCATAATTTTATATTTTAAAAAATTAACCACTCCTTTCTTAAACCTATGTAAAATAAATTAGAAAATATAATTAAAAGATTCTTGTCTTTATGTTTAACCAAAAAATTTATCGTTATATTATAAAAAACATGACTTACATTTCATAAAAAGTGATTTTATAATATAGAAAGAGTTTATTAAAATGACAGATTTTTAATAATAATAGGTTTTTGAACAAAATAATTTATAAGGAAACTTACGATGAGTAATTTAATAATCAAAAACGGCTTGATCTACGATCCCTTAAACAACCTAGATGGCGAGAAGAAAGATATCTTCATTAAAGACGGGGTGATCGTTGATAAGGTAAATAGTGATGCGAAAGTAATCGATGCTTCTGGAATGGTAGTTATGCCAGGAGGTGTAGATATTCACGCACATATCGCCGGAGCAAAAGTAAACACAGGACGAGCACTACGACCAGAAGACAAACCACCAGAATATAACGAATTGAAATCTAAAATAAGGAGGTCAGGCACGGGATTTAGCGTACCAAGCACATGGTCAACGGGATATAGGTACGCTAAAATGGGATATACTACCGTATGCGAACCCGCGATGCCTATGTTGGAAGCTCGACATACCCACGAAGAGTTTTTAGAAACTCCAATTATCGATAAGATCGCACTTCCAATTTTTGGGAACAACTGGTACGTACTGAGATTTATAAGAGACAACGATATTGAGAAGTTAGCAGCTTATGTGAATTGGATTTTAAAGGCTACAAAAGGATACGCAATTAAAATCGTTAATCCAGGAGGCGTAGAAAACTGGGCTTGGGGTAAGAACTGTGACAATGTAGATACTCCCGTCTTACATTGGGATATCACTCCTAGACAAATTGTTGAAAGCTTAGCAAAAGCCAACGAGTTATTAAAATTACCTCATTCTATTCATGTTCATTGTAACAATTTAGGACACCCTGGGAATTATAAACACTCACTCGAAACTTTCAAGATTTGCGAAGGAATTAAGCCAGCAGGCGATAGAACTAGGTCAATTCACGTCACTCACTGTCAATTCAACGCATATGCGGGTACCAACTGGAGAGATATGAGTTCAGGAGCTGCTGAAATAGCAGATTATGCCAACTCGCACAAACACATGACTCTAGATAGTGGGCAAGTCGTTTTCACTAAATACGCTACTACAACAATGACGGGGGACGGACCTTGGGAATTCGCTCTCCATCATCTTGGTGGAATGTCAGCTTGGGGATCAAAACCAGGAATTAAATGGGTTAACGGTCAAGTAGAAGCAGAATCTGGATCGGGCGTAGTACCTTACTTTTTCTCACCTAAAATAGGTGTTAACGCTGTCCAGTGGGCAATCGCTCTTGAATTAATGCTCTTAGTCAAGGATCCTTGGCAAATTAGTCACACAACAGACCATCCCAACGGAGCGCCTTTTACAACTTACCCTATTGTATTCAAATGGCTAATGGATAACAAGTCTCGAAAGAATATGTTAGAAAATGTTGTTTCAAAGAAAGCCAGCACAGCCACATCGCTACCAGACTTAGATCGTGAATACACCTTAAGCGATTTATGCATTGTCACAAGAGCCGGGACTGCTAAAACCTTAGGATTGAAAGATAGAGGCCATCTTGGAATCGGAGCGTTAGGCGATGTTGCAGTATATAATCTTGATCCAAAGACGATGGATGGAAAAGCGATTGAAAAAGCCTTTTCAAGTGCTGCTTACACAATAAAAGAGGGCAAGATTGTAGTGAAAGACGGTGAAATAACAGCAACACATATGGGAACATTACTCCGTGCCGAGGGGGAAGTTAAAGAACACGTTCACGAGGAGATGATGGAAGAAGTAAAAGCACATTGGCGCGACCATTATAGCATTAACTTTAATAATTACGCGGTTCAAGATGAGTACGCTCCTAAAGAAAAGATTTTTAACGGGAAGTAACACTTTTTTATTTCTTACTTTTTCTGAGAATGTTTCAAACTCGATAATATATTTCGATAAGAGCAACTGATATCTTTAAAAATTAACTTCTGTACATTTTTGTGAGTATTTATATATAGTTAAAGCAATATTAAATAATGGAAATGTACAAAAAGACAGAGAAAAAATATAATATCTGGGTAATTCCATTGGTTGCGGGATTTTGTGCAATAATCGCAATTTTAGCCCCAACAGCTTATTTTAGTTATGGGGGTGTAACTTGGAACTGGTGGATGTGGGATTTTACGACCATGAGTGCAATTGGGTATGAATCCGTTAGTTTATTTATTTCTGAGGTGGATTTTATTATCCCTGCGATAATTACTACTTTTGCTGTATTACTTAGCGCGATTAATTTGTTTATAATTTCCAATACAACCAGAAAAAGATACTTAAATACAAAAAATTTTGAATTAATGTCGTTAATTAGCGCTGTTATGTCAATTGGTATTATGATATATTACATTATCGCATTAGACATTGCGTTTTATGATGGATTAATAGTAGAAGGCACCCTATTCCCAGCAGGGTTTCATTTTTGGGACACATTTAGCCCTGGTTTTGGTATTATTATGCCCTTCATAAGTGCAATCATAGCATTTATAGGAATCGGGGTATTTCGATATTACTCAAAACGAATAGATGATATTATTCCACCTAAAATGGGTACCGTTCAGGAATATATCCCTATGTCAAAATCGATGGGAAGCTTAAATTTTTGCCCCGAATGCGGATACAAACTTCTACAAGCTGATGCGAACTTTTGCACTAATTGTGGTTTTAAATTTTAAAAGAATAACTCTAAAATTGTTCACAACTTAATTTTTGTCTTAATTCGCAATTCCAAGTTAATACCCGTTTCTTGAAATTCGAATCTTTCAA
The DNA here is from genome assembly GCA_013375495.1 of Promethearchaeota archaeon. The sequence goes on along the minus strand of JABXKC010000028.1, from coordinate 21,392 downwards.
GATATCAAAAAGATCAAAAAAATGTTTGAAGAAAGTTTTATCTTCTTTTTAAGATTATAATTACAACGACAATTACACCTACAACAACTGCAGCGCTTATTCCAATTATTATTGGCATAGGAAGTTCTGGTGCGGGAGTAACGCATGTTGAGTGATGGTGTACTTTAGTCCATAACACATTTTCTACCGCAATATTTATTCCATCTGTCAAGAAGTGAATTTCGGACATACTATTTAACACATAATTGCTAGTATAATTAATTTCCGCACCATAAGTCCAACTAGTTCCTGATCCGATCCCATGCGCAGATATTAGGAGATTGTTTCCAGTTCTTGACATACTAAAGTTCGCTAACACTGCTCCAATCTCATTCTGTATTTGAGTCATTAGAGTTTGAATCCTTTGCTCGTCAGCAATATAACGAACGCTCATTCCGAACGATGTTCTGATATTTATTCCATAGTCATCGTCTAAACTTTGAGTGTTTAAGAATACACTGACCGCGGCACCCCCGTCCTCACTCATATCAGCAGTGACATAATCACCTACATAAGTTACATTAAATGTTACGGTCATTGTGTATGTTGTATCAATAATAGATTGATTATCGATGTATTTGGTTGCTTTATATTCCAAATCGTCTCCATTACAAACACCCCAAGTTACCGCTGTTGCTGTATTTATGACACCAATAATTATAAGAACTGCTAATAACGCAATAAAAATTGGTTTAGTTTTTTTCAATTTTAGATGCTACACCTCTACTTTTTATAAATTCCATTTAATTCTAAATAACAAATCTTACTCCATCTATTTATTTTTATTTATCTGATTTTAAACCCTTTGTTTTCTTTGGGCAGCGTTAATATTCTATCCAAAATTTCTATTATAAACCCTTCGGAGTTAATGGTAGGAATGTTTAAAAGAGTTATTTTATGATATCTAACTCCCTCGGGGTTTATAGGAAACTTATCCTACTTATAAAAGATGTGCCGAACTTTTAAATTCCTAAGAAACTGTATTTTTACTTGCACTTTTTAGTATCAACTAAAATGAGGAAAAAAGAACATGAGTGAAATAGCAGAAGGAATTAAAGAATTAGAAGAAGAAAAAGTTTTGCGATTAGTAAAAGAAAAGCTTGAGGCTGGGGAGGATCCAATTAAGATTTTAGAGGAGTGTAGACTGGGTATGGCCGAAATTGGAAAGGGATCTGGTGATACGATATTTTTAACTGATCTTATCATGGCTGGAGAGATATTCAACGAAGCTATGGAACTTCTAATGCCAAAATTGGTTGGGTCTTCCACAAAGAGTTTAGGGAAAGTAGTCATTGGAACTGTTGAAGGAGATATTCACAACATCGGTAAAGACATAGCGATAAATTTCCTAAAAGCTGAGGGGTTTGATGTTATTGATTTAGGCGTAGATGTACCAGCTCAGAAATTTATTGATGCGATTAAAGAACATAATCCCCCAGTTGTTGGAATGAGTGGACTACTTACATTATCAATCGAACCTATGAAAAAGAGCGTAGATGCTATTGCTGCTGCTAATCTGAGGGATAAGGTAAAAGTAATTATTGGTGGAGAAAGAACGGACGAAGAAGTATGTAAACATGTAGGTGCAGATGCTTGGGTTAATGATGCAATTGAAGGTGTGAAAATTATTAAAAATTGGGTAGGAGGTGTCTAACAAAATGGATAATGCTGAAGAATTAATCAAAGCGAAAATTGAAAGAATGGAAAACGCAGCCGCACTAAAAGAACCTGATCGTATTCCAATTGGCATTGCAACTACATACTTCCCTGCAAAATATGCTGGTGTAAGTTATGAGGATGTCTGGTACGACAATAATAAGTATATTGAAGTAGGAGCGAAGTTTGCAAGGGATTTTAACTGGGACGCAGTTAGTTTCCATCGTTCATTTGAAAGTGTCCCTCTTGGGTTAGCCTTAGCGAGTTTTGATGCGGATTTAGCAATTTTGGTTGCAGTCAATTCGGTATTAGGTGGTGGGGCATCTCATGACATCTTAGGAGATGTGTATTCCTCAAATCCAGGTAGAGAACTAGGAGCGAATGTTGAATCTCAATTCGTAATTAACAAACCTGTTATGAATGATGATGAATGGGATCTCTTAATAGAGAAACCGTTTGATTTTATGATGGAGACCATAGTACCAAGAGCTTATAAGAACCTCGCAAACAAAAGTTCACCAACAGCTGTAGGAGCACTTTTAAAAATGGGAATGGAAGTTGCTAAATTTCCAGGATTCTTAATGGAAATGGCTGGAAAATTGAAAGAGGAAGCATGGCTCCCATATTATTATGCAGTGGCCCCAAATCCTTTAGATTTTATAGGCGCATTCTATAGAGATTTTGATACATTATCATTAGATCTTTATAGAATGCCAGAGAAAGTCAAGAAGGCTTGCGAAGGTTTGGCTCCGGTATTAGCAGCAGTAGGGAAAATGACTGGGAAGATTTCGTTAGATGTGACAGGTTCTCGTAGAGTTTTCTGTCCGATATGGTATAACACGTACTTATCGCCTGAGAAGTTTAAAGAATTCCATTTTCCATATATAAAACAGATTGTCAACGAATTGGTTGAGGCCGACTTTACTCCACTTATGAGTTTCCAAGGTCGTAGCGATCACCTGCTAGAGATCTTAAAAGAACTTCCCGCAGGGAAAGTAATTATGTGGTTTGATAAAACGGATGTCGTTAAAGCTAGAGAAGTGTTAGGAGATAAATATTGTTTAGCTGGCGGTATCCCTTCTTCGCTTTTGATTAGCGGGACGCCTGAAAAAGTGAAAGCCCACACAGAACAGCTTATTGATAACATGAAATCAGGTGGAACTTTTATTGTTTCCTCTGAATTCAATGGTATGGGAGACGCAAAAGTTGAAAATGTAAAAGCAATGACAGAAACCGTAATGAATTATGGAAAGTATTAGTTTAATCTAAAATCTTTTTTTTTTATTTAAAACACGCTAAACCAAATCTATAAGAGTATTTATTTGAGGGATATTCAATTTTTAACATATCTTTAATATCCCGAACTGTTTGTATTACTTCAATTCCTATGGCTTCCATGGAATATCTTTTCTCTTGAGGAAAGCGACAAGGCTCTCCAGAATCAAAAGTACAGGCGCCTGCTTTCTGAATTTTACAATACTTGCATGTACCATCGTATAATAGAAGTTTTTTTTTATAATCTTTATCATATTGGGTTAAGAATTTTACAAATTCATTTTCCAAGTCATTCGATTCAAAACTTTTTGTTAGTAAAAATGTATTTTTTATAAAAAATTCTGATCTGTTTGTTCTTTCCTTTTCCTTTTTAATGTAGGCTTCTAGATCAAACATTGAATAAATTAAATAAAATTCTGTATAAGTTGATAAAGTTTTTTCGAGATATGGTGAATTGGGAGGACAACTCCAAGAATGTCCATAAAAAGGGCATTTAAAACTCGGGGAAATGCACATCTCTTGTACTTTCGGATCAAAATAAATATCATCGTATTGTATTTGGGCAAACGGCATCTTCAGATTGAAAAGGCTTGAAATAGTTTTAAATTTATTTATTACATTATATTAGAAGGAGTATTATTAAATTATAATTAAAATATCCAATTTGCTTATGGATTCGTTTGAGCGTATTTATGCTGCTTTAAGAGGTCGTCCAGTTGATAGACCTCCAGTATTCCCGCAGATTGGTGATCATGCAGGTATTATAAATAATTTATCTTACGATTTAATGTACCAAAATGCTGAAAAAGCGGCAGAAGCTCATTTGAAAGCACTGAAATTATATGGATATGATATAACAACGATACAAGTTGAGCCAAGCTGGCCGGTAGCTGAAGCGTGTGGAGCAGAGGTTAATTATCCTCCGGATAAGAACCCTTGGATTACAAAACACCTGATTCAATCAGAAAACGATTTGGAGAACTTAGGGTATCCAGATTTTTTGGAAACAACGAGTTCAAGAGTTATGATCGAAGGTACAAGTATTCTTGTAGAGGAGGCTGAAGCTCCTGTTGCGGCTTTTATGACAGGCCCAATAACTTTTAGCTTACAACTAATGCCCTATGTGGTTTTAATAAAAATGATGATAAAAAATCCTGAATTTATACAAAAATTAGTTAAAAAGAGCGTTAAAATAATAGAGGAATACATTAAAGCCTTGAAGAACGCTGGTGCTACAGTATTTGTAGTTTGTGAACATGACTTCCAAATGTTAAAACATGAACAAATCAAAGAGTTCAGCCTGGATTATTTACCAAGTCTTTTTGATATTTTCGACTACAATATACTTCATATGTGTGGAAGGGTAGCCCCGCACCTAAATGCATTAGCTCAAGATCTTAAACAGATTAAAAATATAAATACATTAAGCATCGGACCGTATGTTGATATCTCAGAAACTCAGGAACTGCTCAACCATGATATTGGTATAGCAGGAAATATAGATCATGTAAGATTACTCCCATTTGGTAGCACCAAAGAAGTAGAGGCTGCGGTACATAAAGCTATAGAAGCGAGTGGTGAAGATTCACGCTTTATAGTAGCACCAGGATGTGAAATTACTTCCGATACTCCAATTGAAAATGTAAAAGCACTTGTAAAAGCTGCTCAAACCTTTTAAAACCTTTTTTTTCTCTTTTTCCCGCTTAAGATTTTGCATAACATATTAGGTAGATATTAAGATTGGGTACTAAAATTTATATTATAAAGTCTCTTTTTAAAGCAATAGTAATTGTCTAATTATTATTTTTTCGTCTTGTTCAATGAAAGGGTTAAAGAAGAGAAGGGATTTCAAGAGTTCCCTTGAAGATTTGCTAAAGGATATTATGGATAATGTTGACGGAGTAAAAGCTGCGCAACTCACGGCGGATACTGGTCAACCTCTTGCTTCAGTTCTACCATCTAATACGGATGATATGCGACTAGCTGCTATGACGGCAGCCCTCTGCTCGTTAAGCGAGCGCGCAATTGCAGAAATGGGTTTAGGCGAGTTTGAACAGTCCTATATTCAAGCTAAAAAGGGGTATGTATTAATTTTACATGCGGGTGAAGATCAGGTCTTAACTGTGTCAACAACTAAAGAAGTTAAACTCGCACCAATTTTATACAAACATTATAAACATCTCGAGGATGGCGACGAGATTGTAAGTAGTTCTGCCCATATTTGAGAAACTTCTATCTTTACTGCACTTTTTTATCTTCTATGTCAATACCCATATCCCTTAACCGATTGCGAATTATATCGCTTAAATCGTAAATTTTTTGTTCTCTTAATTTAACGCGTATCTCAATTATCAAATTAATGAGGTTTTTAATGAGGTTGTCTTTTTCGTTCACGCTTTCCGTCGAAAATGGTTTAGAGTTTGATTTTAGAAAAGGAAATATGCCAAATATAGATTCGCTGAAATTTATCAAATCATAGAACTTGTCTTTGAATTCTTGGTTAATTTTCAGATTATCTTGTAAAAGAGCTTTATTGATTTCTCTAAATAGTGTTAGCAACTCAGCGAGAGCAACAGGAGTATCAAAATCGTCGTCCATTGCTTCAATAATTTTAGTCTTAGCATCTCCGATCCTCACGATTAAATTGTTGAGTTGTTTTGATTCTGTATCACTAAATTCTGTGTCGTTTACCTTCTTAATTGTGTTTAATAACCGATCATAAGTCTTTTTTGCGGGTGCCATGCTTTCAGAAGTATAATTGTTTGAGCTTCTATAATGACTAGAGATTAAATACCAACGAATAACCATGGGATCGTATTCCTTAGCAATATCAGCAACAGTGAAAAAATTATCAAGACTTTTAGACATCTTCTCGTTGTTTACATTGACATAGCCATTATGTAAGAAATATTTAGCAAAATTTTTCCCTGAATATGACTCTGATTGCGCTATTTCGTTCCGGTGGTGAGGAAATTTTAAATCCTGACCACCCCCATGTATATCAATTGTTTCTCCTAAGAAATTCAGAATCATGACAGAACACTCTATATGCCAGCCAGGACGACCTTTACCCCATGGACTTTCCCAAAAAGGTTCTCCTGCTTTCATTTTTTTCCATAAAGCAAAATCTCTAACATCAATTTTGTCTTCTCCAAACGCAGTATCTTGATCGGCTATGTAATCTTCTTCTTCGCCTTTTTTTTTTTGATCTTTAACTCTCTGAAGAATAAAATTGTATTTAGGAAATGATTGAACTGAAAAATACACCGAACCATTTCTTTCGTAAGCGTGACCCTTTGATATTAATTCTTGAGCAAATTTAATTATTAGATCCATCACTTCTGTCGCACGAGGATTATATGTATCCTTTTCAACGTTTAACTTTTCCATGATTTCCTCGTATTCTCCAATGTATTGTTCACTTAAAGTCTTAAAATCAACGTTACTTTCTTGAGAAGCCTTGATTATTTTATCGTCGATATCGGTATAGTTTTTCACGATTCTTACTTCGTAACCTTTAAACTTTAAATATCTATGAATTAAATCAAATACAACAGCTGACTTTGCATGACCTAGGTGAGGCGAACCATAGACAGTCACACCACAGACATACATTTTGACTTTCCCTGGCTCTAGAGTTTTAAATTCTTCCTTTTTAAATGTTAGACTATTGTATACTTTCATGGTAATTACTTCATCTTATATAGTAGTATTTTTATTAAGAAGTTGTTATAAAGAGCCAGCGGAGGGATTTGCACCCTCGATGCTGAAAGCAACGGCTCTGCAGGCCGCCTCCTTAACTACTCGGATACGCTGGCAGGTTATTTTTAATTGTTTTTTTGAATTCTCGTATTTTAAAAAATTCACTATCTATTAATTAAAAAATAGATTATGCTAAAAATTTGTTGTTAATGGAATAAAAATGTTTGTTCTAACCCTTTAAACAAATTCAATTAAACAAATTTTTTTTGGTTAGGCAAAACATTTTCCACAACATTGACCCGTTGATGTTAACCCACAACTTTCGAAGTTAAAATCGAATGGTAAAACGAAATCGTTAATAACATCGGTAATTATATCCATATATACTTCCGATATATTAGGATCTTTCCTAAAATGATGATTGACTATTTCATCAAGTTGAGCGAGTTTATCACTTATAATCATAATGCTTAGATTGGATGTTCCACTTAATCGAAACGCGTTTAACATATAAGGACAATTTTTGACTAACTTTATTGTTTCATCTGGTTTTAACGTTTGAACTTCTACTCTAGCAAGGATTAAATCCATAGTTTTAACATTGATTCCTGCTTGAAACTTTAAAACGCCCGATTTTTCAAGCTTGCGTATTCTCATACCAATTGTAGGCTGACTTCGATTAACTTTCTTAGCGATCTCTGTATGGGTAAGCATTGGCTCTTTTTGGATTATCTCGATTATATTTCTATCTACTTCATCGATTTTAAAAACTTTACTTTCCATAAGAATTGGTGAAAAATTATTAATTATCTATATTCATTAATAACGATATGGTGATATATAAATATTACGGTGAACTTATATTTTTATAATAATATTTAATAATTAATTAAAAGTAGATTTATAAGCGATTAAACCCACTAATCCCAAAATACAGCAGTTTTGAATTTATGAGTGAAATAAGAAAAGATTTTATCAAGTTTATGAAAGTATTAGCTGATCAAACTCGATTAGATATATTAGATCTGTTAAATCATGAAAAAAGTACTTCTTCTCAAATTCAATCTACCTTAGATAAATCGCAATCTACAATATCACAACATTTGAAGGTTTTAAGTAATACGAACCTCATCATTTTTGAAAGAATAAATAATGTTAAGTATTATAAAATCAAGAATCAAGATCTTTTTAGACTCCTAGCTGACATCAAATCTCTTGTAGCTAGAATTAAAAAAGAAAGACTTCAAGCCATGAGTAATGAAGATATTATAGATACACTCTTGTAAATTATAGAACTTACATTTTAAGGTTAAAGAAATGCAAGGAAAAGATTCTAAGAATACAAAGAAAATAATTATAATGGGTTTAGACAATAGTGGTAAGACATCTATTGTGATGTGTCTAAAGGGAGTGAAAAATCTTTCGTCATTTAGCGCTATAAATCCAACAAGAGGATTTGAAATCAATAAATTTCATACTTTGGGTTCAGAATTTAATATATGGGATTTTGGAGGGCAAGCACAATTTAGAGAAGATTATTTTAAGAATTTTAAAAACCACATTAAAGGAGCGAGTAAACTCATTTATGTCATAGACATTCAAGATAGAGAACGTTATGATATTTCTCTTGAGTATCTAGCTAGAATTATTGCGTTATTAAAGAAAACAGCGATTAATCTTGAGTTCTCACTGTTCTTGCATAAATTTGACCTTGATGTAGAAATCATGAATATATATATTAAAGATGAAGTAATCCAATCATTAACACAACAGATAAAAGATATATTTCCACTTGATTTTCCATATCAAATATTTAAAACCTCAATATATACCGTTTTTCAAAAATCGGTTTTATAATTAACAAGTAATGGGATTGATATAGACTGCTGATTCAAAATTTAGATTCAAAAGAAAGGAAATTTCGACATGAACTAATTGAATACATAATTTTGGGTTCAGGATTGTTTCTTATAACTTTACTCAGTACCTATAGCTATTTACTATTTCATTCTATTGCTGAAGTAATTAGCATTGTAATTTCCGGAGGGATTTTTTTTATTGGTTGGAACTCTCGAAAGTACATGGATAATTCCTTTTTCCTTATCATTGGAATTTCTTTTCTTTTCATAAGCGCTATAGATTTAATACACACATTAACCTACTCAGGAATGAGTATTATACTTGAATTCAATGCGAATCTTCCTACCCAATTGTGGATTGCAGCAAGATATTGGCAATCTATTTCTTATCTTTTTGCCTTATTTGCAATAAAAAAGAAGATTAACGCGACTTACTTGATGCTGGGGGGTTTAATCGTCATTTCAGTTCTATTTATTCTCATTTTTTACGGGGTATTTCCGACGAGTTATATAGTAGGTATAGGGCTAACGCCTTTTAAAATTATAAGTGAGTATATAATCAATTTCATATTTTTAACTTCGGCAATAATATTATACAAATTTCGAAGCGAATTTAATAGGAAGATATTTCTTTTAATTATGCTTTCCATAAGCGCTACGATCATTTCAGAACTGGCATTTACATTCTATTTGAGTGTATCTGATCTTTCAAATTTTATCGGTCATATTTTTAAAATAATTGCATTTTTTTTCATCTATAAGGCAATAATTGAAACAGCATTAGAAGATCCCTTTGGCTTACTACTTAGGAAACTGAAGTTGAGTGATACTTCGTTGAGGCGAAAAGCCGACGACTTAGAAGAAGCCTACTCCGAATTTAACCAAATGTTTAACGCTTCTGCACCACTGAGAGTAATTAATAAAGATTACGAGATTATACGCATAAACGAGACATATTTAAATCTTTTTAGCTTAACGAAGGAGGAAATAATAAGCAAAAAATGCTACGATCCTGATTTAAAACGTCTTGGGCACCAGTGTAATACTGATTTGTGTTCAATGAAACAAATCGAACAGGGTAAAGAACATTTTGAATATGAGTTGATAACGAAAGTAAATGATAATACTAATATCGTAACCCTTGTGCGATCTGTTCCTTATAGAAATATTAACGGAGAATTCGTAGGGATAATTCAAAACTTCACAAACATTACTGAACGTAGTATATTAGAATTAGCAATGAAAAAATCGGAGGAGAAATATCGTAATCTAGTTGAGGAATCCTTGGAGGGAATCTGGGTAATTGACGATAATACTAACACTACTTTTGTTAACCAAAGCATGGCAGGTATGTTTGGTTACAAGATCGACGAAATGATAGGAAAAAAGCTGTATAAATTTATGGATGAAGATGGAAAAAAATTAGCTGAAATTAATTTTGAAAGGCGTAGGCAGGGAATAAAGGAAGACCACGAGTTTGAATTTATTCACAAATCTGGAAGAAAAATATTTACGAAAATAAGAACTTCTCCAATATTCGATGAAACTGGAAAGTTTACGGGAGCTATGGCTTTTGTGACTGATGATACCGAACAGAAAATTGCACGAGAAAAAATTGCTGATATGGCAAGGTTTTACACTGAGAATCCTAGTCCTGTCTTACGATTAAGTAAGAAATATGTTCTTTTAGCAAACAAAGCTAGTCAAACCTTATTTGGGATAGGTGAAGGTAGTAAAATACCAGAAATCCTTATAAAACCTGTTAAAGAATCATTTTCTAAGGATAAGAATTCAGAAATAGAATTAAAGATAAAAGAACGAATTTACAGTCTATTTTTAGTGCTGATTAAGGGAAAAAGTTATATGAATATTTACGGTATGGATATAACAGCTAGAAAAGAAGCAAAAGATAGATTAAAGCGATTTGTTTCTACAGTCTCTCACGAACTTAGAACGCCCGTGAGCATTTTAACAATGTCAATTGAATTCTTAGATAATTATAAGAAGAAGATTACTCCAGAAGTAAATAAAAAATTAAAAGAAGGGATTTCAAGAAATATTTACTTACTAAAAGACTTAATTGAAGATATTTTAACGCTTTCCAGAATAGATGAAGGAAAATATAAAATGGAATGGAAAGAGTACAAACCACTCTTAGTTTTTAAGGATATTTTAACTTTAATGGAACCAGTTGGGAATGAAAAAAATATAACTTTTAATATAAATGTAAGTGAAGAAATAACATTATTAGGAGAAAGCAAAAAAATTTTCCAAATTTTTCGAATTTTTATTGATAATGCTATAAAATATTCACGGAATAGCAACACAGTCGAGATAAAAGCTATTGATCATTACAAGGGCAAATACAATGACAATGATCGGGACGGAGTTTTATTCTACGTGAAAGATAACGGTATAGGAATTTCAGAAGACGAATTAACCTCCATTTTTCAAAGATTTTTTAGATCGGAACAAGTTACTGATATCCCCGGAACTGGTTTAGGATTATCGATTGCGAAAGAATTAATTGAACTTCATTCAGGAGAAGTGTATGTTGAAAGCGAACAAGGTAAGGGAACAACATTTTATATTTTTCTTCCGAAAATTGAAAAAAAAATAAATACTAAATAACCCTATTTCTATTTTAATAGTATTAGAAATATAAATTAAGTTCCAATTAGAGTAACTTTGAAACCTCTTATACTAGTTGTTGAGGACAACCTTGATTTATTGTATAATCTAAATTTATTATTGGAATCTAACGATTACAAGCCTATTACTGCGAAAAATGGAAAAGAAGCTATAAAAATTCTTTCCAGTCTTGAAAAAATCCCAAATATTATTATAAGCGATATTATGATGCCTGAAATGGACGGGTATGAATTTTTTAGGCAAATATCGAACGAACCACGCTGGAATAGAATTCCTTTCATTTTTCTTTCTGCCCGTACTACTCCAAAAGAAGTAAGATTTGGTAAGTTACTTGGTGCAGACGATTATCTAACTAAACCATTTGACGAGAAAGATTTACTCGCAATTTTATCGGGTAGAATCGCTCGCAATAAAAGAATAGACGCATTAAACACCAAAATAGATGAAGTGTTTTCCACTACGAATATAGAAATGAAAACCCCTAGTGAATATAAACGAGATTTTTTTATCTGTTTATTTTTAGCATTTTGGGACGATAAGTTCGGACCAGAATTAAATCAATATTTCCCTGAAGAAAAAATCTTCCCAATTCCCTTAGATAAAATTGTAAATCAATTATTTACAGTAGCAACATCAATTTATGGTCACGATAAGATAACCAAGGCTGAAGGGGTTTTATTAGACATAAAAAATCTAAATACTCGGGGATATCTCTTTTTTGATTCTTATCCTGACAACAAGGAAAGATTTGGAGAAAAACAATATATGATTGCTATTATCTCACCGTCAATTAATTACTTTCACACATTAGAAATAAAAGCAATATTTATTGATTTATCTGAAAAAATTAAGAAGAAACAAAATTGGAATATTGAAGAATATTGGAAAAGAGTGTACGATTTACTGCTAATAGATCCAATAGAAATTGAATGAATTATATTAATATCTAGATTGTTGCTTAACCATAGCTACTTAAATGCGAAATAAATCAGTTGAGAGATATTTTTCTCCACCATCTGGTAGTAACGCTACTAGATTTTCTCCTTCTTCGAAGTCTTTTGAAGCTTCGTAAAGGGTAGCCCACGCACAAGCTCCCGCCGAAATTCCAACAAATATTCCTTCTAATTTAGCTAATTTTCTTGCCGTTGTATAGGCATCATTATGATCTACTACTATAATTTTATCGTAGATTTCCGTATTTAACACATCGGGGATAAAACCCGCTCCTATGCCTTGGATTTTATGTGCTCCGGGTTCGCCACCAGATAGTATAGCAGATTCTTTAGGTTCTACCGCGTATATTTTCATTCTTGCCCCGACTCTATCTTTTAAAACTTCACCGACTCCTGTTATAGTTCCACCTGTTCCAATTCCCGCAACAAAACCATCAACTTGACCTTCTAAGGCGTTAAAAATTTCTTTAGCAGTAGTTCTACGGTGTATTTCTGGGTTCGCTAAGTTTTTAAATTGTTGTGGAATAAAAGTTTTCCCTTTCTCTTTAGATAATTCTTCTGCTTTTGAAATTGATCCTTTCATACCTCCTTCTTTTGGAGTGAGAATAACTTCAGCGCCATAGGCTTGAAGAATTTGCCTTCTTTCAATTGAAACGCTTTCAGGCATTGTTAAAATTAATTTATACCCTTTAGCAGCACAAACCATAGCTAAACCAATTCCTGTATTTCCAGAGGTTGGTTCTACTATAATCGTATCTTTATCAATAAGCCCTTCTTCTTCTGCTTTAAGGATCATATACATAGCAATTCTATCTTTAACACTACCTCCAGGATTAAAAGATTCTAATTTCGCAAAAATGTTTGGTTTAACATTTTTTGTGATTCGGTTTAGTTTCACTAAAGGAGTCTTCCCTATTGTCTCTATTATATTATTATAAAAATATTTCATTTCTTGACCTCTTATTTATTTTTCTTAAGGTAAGGTGTTTAATTTAAATTCCACTTCCATATTCCCCATAAAATATTTCTATATCGTCATCTTCGGGTTTTTTTGAGCTTGGAAAATGTTCCTCCAATTCTTTGATTCGCTTATCTAAACGCGCTATAGCAATTGAAATTGGATCTGGAAGATCACCGTGTCGTAAATCTATTTTTTCTATTTTTTCTCCCTTTTTAGAAACGATTTTTGCAGGAACGCCAACCACAACACAGTGAGGAGGAACATCGTTTACAACGACAGAATTAGCTCCTACTCTAACATTATCACCGATGGTAATTGGGCCTAAAATCTTTGCACCGGTACCAACCACTACATTATCTCCTAAGGTTGGGTGTCTCTTTTTTTGTTCTAGCCTAGTGCCTCCTAAGACTACTCCTGCATAAAGTGTGACATTGTTGCCAATATCAGCTGTTTCACCAATTACAACTCCCGCACCATGATCGATAAAAAATTCGTTACCAATTTCCGCTCCCGGATGTATTTCAATAGCTGTTAATTCTCGTGCTATATTAGATATATACCTTGGAATATATGGAACTCCTAACTTCCAAAAAAAATGAGCTATGCGGTATAGAAGTACAGCTTTAATACCGGGATAACTTGTTAATACTTCGATTAAAGTATGAGCCGCGGGATCTTTGTTAAACGCAGCATTTACATCCGAAACAAAGAAATCTAAAATTCCTTGAAGATACTGGTTAATAGCGTTATAATTTAATTCTTCCGTTTTAAAATCTAATTTTAGCGTGCATTCCATACATTGACCATGATTTGTTTTTGATTTTATATCCATTTTTTTTCCACAAGATAAACACCGGACGAAATCATCCGTTTCCATCAAATCATCTCTTATTATTATATATGGAAATTTTCACTCTAATCAAAATAAATAATTTATGATATTAAATAATGCTTTTAATAATATATTATTAGTGGAATCGAGAAGAAAATTGATAACAATATAACCCAAAAATTTACTAAATATATAAATAAAAGTTTCTTCACTTCACTATTAGAGATAAGTTACGAGATAAATTATATTATTTATTACTTGTGTGGTATATTAGATGATTTCTGACGATCACGGGCAAGAAAGTATCAAGACTCAATTTCAAATATTTATGGAGATTGTCAACGATCTGGTAGTTGTAATCGATCAGAATGAAGACTTCCGCATTGACCTAATAAATAAATGTCCTTTATTAGAAAAATTGGGTTATTCTGATAGTAAATTAACCGGAAAACCATTCCTGGATATAATCTTTTCAGATGATGTCAAAAGAGTAACAAAATTTCTAAAAAAAGGAGTAGAAGCATTTGGGAACTCCCTAGAATTAAAGCTTTCTTCAATGATAAATGAAAGTATCTGGGCGGAAATTAAAGCTAAGAAATTTGTTGACGAAAAGAATAATAGAAAAATCTTGCTTATTCTAAAGGATATCTCAAAACAAAAAAAAATTGAAGTAAACCTAAAAGATGCTGACGATCGATTTAAAAAAATAACCGAAACGATCCCCGAAATTCGATTTTGGAAGCTGTTCAATCCAAAAAAATATGAAGAAGCTTTACAGAGCTCCTACGAAATGCTTCAAATGGTAATGGAAAATATACCTCAATACATAATTTGGAAAGATACTGATTTAAGTTACTTAGGGTGTAATGATAACTATGCAGATTTAATTGAAATTGAACATCCTGAGAACATAATTGATAAAACGGATGAAGAATTGTTTTGGGATAAAAATCAAATAGATTATAATCGGAAACAAGAAATCAGAGTTATTGAATCAAATGAAGCTGTTTTTCATAGTGTTGAGACGTGGACTCTTAGAAATGGAGAAATTATTTGGACAGATGTAAATAGGATTCCCTTGTTAAATTCTGACGGTAAAGTCGCGGGACTTCTAATAACATTTGAAGATATCACCGAAAGGAAGAAAGCTGAAGAAAATTTACGAATGCAACATGAAAGGCTTGAACGGATCATGGAAACAAATCCCGCGGGAATTTTATCTATAGATACAAATGGTCGAATTATTTACCTAAATTCTCAAGCTGAGAAAGTTTTACATTTTCCAAAAGAAGAACTATTAAAAAGATCTTTTATCGCTTCAAAATTTAAACTTTATAACTCAGAAGGCAACCTCATACCAAAAGACGAGCTTCCATTTCAGATTATTATGCAAACGAAAAAACCGTTATTTGATTATCACGCATCCTTTAACTTAACTAAAGATGCGCATATCCTCCTTTCTATAAATGGTACTCCTCTTATTGGAAGCAATGGGAACATAGAGAATATAATTTTTACTGTAGAAGATATAACGGAAAAAGTCTTAACAGAACAAAAAATTAAGAATTCTGAAGAAAAATTGAGAGATTTGTTAGAGACCTCAACAATTGGAGTTTTAGAAATTGAATTAGAAAAAAATAGTATCTCCTATCTCAATCCTAAGTTATTAGAATTTATTGGATATCAAGATGATAGCATAGTTAATAAAAAATTATTAAATGAAATAATCCATCCAGATGATTTACAGAAATTATTGAACTCCGAAGAAGGGAAGGAAATAGAATTCAGAATTGTTACCAAACAGGGTAAAATAAAGTGGCTCCAAGGGAAGCGATTGAACCAATACGACGAAAAAGGTAAATTAATAAGTTTTAGATTATGGTTGGAAGATGTTACTGAAAAAAAAATGTACGAAGAATTAATTTACGAGCTCAATATTAACTTCCTCAACTATACCACGGATACTCAACAAAATATTGAACTACTCCTAAAGACATGCTTAAAACTACTTAATGGTGAAGTTGTTCTCTATATCAATAAAAATTTTATCGATGAGGAAGAACAATATAGAGTCATGTCGAATAAAGGAGATGTAAAAATTTACAATGCTGAACAATTTAAACGAGAACTATTTGTAAGTCAAATATTTCACGAAAACCACGATTTTACTCAAGAATTTTATGATATCGATAAATCGGAATATGCTAAAACAGATAAGTTCATTAGAGACCAAAAAATTAAAGCTTGCTACGGAAAATTAATTTTATCAGGAAACGATTTAAACGATTTATTATGCGTTTTGTTTACTGAAAATCCTACTATTTCAAACCAAAATAAGTTAGTTCTGTTCTTGATATGCGATGCCCTCGAAATTGAACAAAGAAGATGGAAATCTCAACAACATTTAGAAGAACAAAATAAAATGCTCAGCGAAATCAACAAATTAAAGAGCGATCTTTTTTCCCGAACATCTCACGAATTAAAAACCCCTCTAATATCTATCAAGGGATTCACTGATTTATTATTAAAACTGCATTCTAGTAAGTTAGACGATGAAGTAATCTCAATTTTGGAGGAAATTAAAAACGGGAGCAATCGTCTCGAGAAATATATCAAATCGCTTTTACAAAGTTCGCAATTAGAACAAGGACAGCTAAAATTAAGAAAGGAAAAAGAGGACCTTACGATCCTAATAAACGACTGCGTAAAAACATTACAAGGAAAAACTATTTTGAGAGAGCAGAAGATTAAGGTAAATATAAAAAATAAAATCATTACAGTATTTGACAAAGAGAAAATTTCCGAAGTTATCGAAAATTTATTAATCAACGCTATAAAATATACTCCCGCAGGAGGAGAAATCACAATTGATTCTAAACAGGAAGACGGACATTATATCATATCAATAAAAGATACTGGTATCGGATTAACTCAGAAAGAAATTGAACAACTCTTTACGCAGTTTGGAAAAATTGAACGATACGGCCAAGGTTGGGACGTTGGCACTGAAGGAACTGGACTAGGATTGTACATTTCAAAAGAATTAATGACTCTTCACGAAGGAAAAATATGGGTGGAGTCAGAAGGTCGAAACAAAGGGAGCACTTTTTTCTTTTCTTTGCCAATAATCGAAAATTAAATGATGGACTCCACTTTTTTTAATAACCACCAATTTATTTCTTTATTAAGCAAGATGAGAATAAATAAAGCTAAAAGAAAAAATATATTTTAATGGTGTTGTTCATTAATAACGACGAAAACGATGGGGGATTCGAAATGTTAGATGTTGTAAAGAGGTATTTTTACAGAATTTTCACAGTATTACCTAAGGATGTAAGAGAGCAGTTATTGAACTTAAATCTTTCAAAAGATGACTTAAAAGAAGTAAAAAAAGAATTAGCTTTTTTATCGGAAGAAGCACAAAAAAAATTTTTACAAGAATTTGCTAAGGATAATAAATAAAACTTAGTAATAATGTCAATTACCGGAATTTT
Source organism: Promethearchaeota archaeon (assembly GCA_013375495.1). The sequence goes on along the minus strand of JABXKC010000028.1, from coordinate 3,969 downwards.
TGTATTTTCAAAAAAAAATAATCACTTTAGAGTTTGAGATCACCATCTAAATTCCTTATAAAAACATTCGATATATCAAATAGCAAATGTTAGGAATTTGTTTATTATTTATTCATAATAAATTTTTTTAAGAAAATTACTTTTTCAAACTTAAGATTATCAATTGAGTTGTTTGATCAAACTTATTTAAGTAAAGACTTAGTCTTTTACTATTTATCAAATTTAATTGGAAATGATATTAGGGATCCGATTTACTTATGAGTGAAAATGTAGAAAAATACATAAAAAGAAAGGTCTATAAGTCCACGAGTTCTGGGATAGCCCAAAAATTTGTTGACGCCGGGTTAGAGAAACTTAGGGCTTGTATAAATTGTGGAACGTGTACTGGCTCTTGTCCATCGGGCAGGCGCACAGCCTATAGAACGCGCTCAGTTCTTCGTCGAGCATTAACAGGTGATGAATCTGTTTTAGAAGATATCGATATTTGGCTTTGTAGTACTTGTTATACTTGTTATGAGCGATGTCCACGAGATATTCCTGTAACTGATATGATTATTAAGCTAAGAAATATCGCTGTTGAAGAAGGACATATTTTAGACGCTCATTTCGGATTAGCGAATAAAATATTTTACGAAACCGGACATGGAGTACCTGCCAATGGAGAAGCGAATAAGAAATGGCAAGATCTACGCGAATCCTATGGATTACCGCCATTACCGCCAACTGTCCATATGCATCCTGAAGCTGTTAAAGAATGTCAAGAATTAATGAAATCAGTTGGCTTTAGAGATTTACTAGATAAAATCGAAAAAATAAAGGTTAAAGAAAAAGAAAAAGAAGAAGCTGAAAAAATTAAAGAGGAGAATAAGTGAGGAGAGAACTAATAATGAGTGAAGAAAATAAATGGAAGTACGGATTTTTTCTTGGTTGCGTAGCCCCAAATCGTTATCCTATGATTGAATCGTCTATTAGAGCGGTATTTGATCATTTGGGCGCTGAGATTTTGGAATTAGAAGGAGCTTCTTGTTGCCCTGCTCCAGGAGTTTTTCGAGCGTTTCACATTCCCACTTGGTTAGTTATTGCTGCTCGAAATATAACAATTGCAGAAGAATTGGGAGTTGATATTATAACCGGGTGTAACGGGTGTTATGGTACGCTTAGAGACGCTTGGGTTGAGTTAGAACACGAACACGAATTAAAGAAAATGGTAAATGAACATCTCGCTAAAGTTGGTAGAGAATTCAAAGGGTCAATTGAACCCAAGCACATCGTTCAAGTTTTGTATCAAGATATGGGTTTAGAGTATTTACGAGGTTTTGTTAAACATAAATTTAAGGATTTAAAAGTGGCAGTGCATTACGGATGTCACATTATTAAACCAAGCGACAAAAGACCGTGGGCTGGAGAATGCGAAGACCCGATGTTTCTCGATGAAATTGTTGAAATTACGGGTGCTAAAAGCATTAATTATAAAGATAAGCTCCAATGTTGCGGCGCAGGTGGCGCAGTAAGAACGGCTGTAAAAGAAGTTTCAGCGGACTTTTCTCGAGAAAAATTAGAGAATATGAGGGATGCTGGCGTCGATATCATTGTCGATTGCTGCCCATTTTGTCATTTGCAGTTAGATTTGGGTCAAATGGAGGCCAATAAATTTTATAATGATATGATTGGTGAACCATATAAAATTCCAGTAATATATATTACACAACTCCTCGGTCTATCATTTGGAATTGATCCAAACTTATTAGGATTAGTGAAAAATCACGAGTTAGCAGGAGTTTCTCCCTTTATTCCTATAGAATCGTTTTTAGAAAAAGTAAAATCACAATTAACTTAAGAGGATTTTAAAATTGACAGAAGCAGATAAAGAGTTAAATATTACGGGTAATGAAAAACCCAAGATTGGAGTTTATGTATGTCATTGTGGTGTTAATATTGGCGGAGTAGTTTCTGTTCCAGATTTAGTGGAGAATGCTAAAACTCTACCAGATGTGACTGTAGGTCGCGAATATAAATTCTTCTGTTCTGATGTTGGTCAGAAGATGATCAAAGAAGACATAGAAGCCGGTCTAGTTAATCGGGTTGTTGTTGCGGCCTGTTCCCCGCGAATGCACGAACCTACTTTTAGGATCGCGTGTAAAGAAGCAGGATTAAATCAATTCTTGTTTGAAATGGCAAACATTCGAGAACATTCTACGTGGGTTCACATGAAAGAACCTGAAGGTGCCTATGAAGTAGCAAAAGATCACATAAGATTAGCAATAGCCAAAGCAAGAGAACAAGTGCCCTTAGAAGTCCAAAAAGTACACGTTGAACCTACATGTTTAATAATCGGAGCCGGGATAACTGGAATGAACGCTGCTTTAGATCTCTCCTCAGCAGGATATAAAGTTTATTTAGTTGATCGATCTGCCACGATTGGCGGCCATATGGCCCAACTTGATAAGACTTTTCCTACTATGGATTGTTCTTCTTGTATATTAACACCCAAAATGTCTGAAATTGCACGAGATAAAAATATTGAGTTGTTAACTTATTCTGAAGTGACAGAAGTAACTGGTTATGTAGGGAACTTTGAAGTAACCATAAAAAAGAAACCTCATTATGTAGACCAAGTGAAGTGTACTGGGTGTGGAATTTGCATTGATTCGTGTCCTATTACGGTTGCAAACGAATTCGACTTAGGTTTATCTACGAGAAAAGCTATATACATTCCATTCCCTCAAGCAGTTCCCAGTCAATATACTATCGATATGGATAGCTGTGTTAAATGCGGAATTTGCGCAAGAGAAGATGTTTGTGAGCCCTTGGCTATAAATTATGATGACGAACCTGAATATGTTAATGTTAAAATAGGTACTATAATAGTAGCCACTGGATATGATGAATACGATCCTTCAGAACTTAAGCAATATGGTTATGGTAAATACCCTAATGTCATCACAGGACTTCAAATGGAACGATTATTAAGTTCGTTTGGTCCAGTTCTGGGAAAACCTGTAAAACCCTCAGATCTTAAGGATCCACATAGCATTGCTTTTCTACAATGTGTAGGTAGTAGAAATTTCAGAGAAGGAGGAAATACATATTGTTCTCGTGTGTGCTGTATGTATGCGACCAAGCAGGCTAGACAGTACAAAGAAAAGCACCCAGAAGCGGATATTTACATATTTTACATGGATATTCGGGCGTTTGGAAAAGGATACGAGGAATTTTACGAATCTGCAGCGAGAGATTATGGTATTAATTATGTGAGAGGGAGAATTGCTGAAGTAAGGGAAAATCCTCTGAATCACAATATAATCATACGATCCGAGGACACATTGCTCCAACAACCAATAGAGGTTGAAGTGGAACTGTTCGTTCTTTCTACTGGCATAGAGCCAAGAGCAGATTCCGATGCAATAACTAGTTTATTAAGAATTCAAAAATCAGCCGACGGATTCTTTTTAGAAGCACACCCTAAATTAAGACCTGTGGATACTTTAACCGAGGGTATTTTCATAGCAGGTGTATCTCAGGGACCAAAAGATATACCTGATTCTGTTGCCCAAGCTAAAGGAGCTGCTTCCAGCGCTATTGCGTTAATGGCGAAAGGGGAAGTTGAAATAGAACCGTTTTTTGCTGTGGTTCATGCAGATCGATGTTCTGGTTGTGGTATGTGCATTCAAAATTGTGCTTATGGGGCAATAGAATATGTAGATGATAGGTATTATGGTAAGGTAGCCTCGATCAATAACGCACTCTGTAAAGGATGTGGTGCTTGCTCTGGAAATTGTAGAAGCTCAGCAATAGATATTATAGGATTTACTTCTGAACAATTACATTCAATGATAACTAAGAGGGAATAAAAATGACAGAACAAATAGTAGAGAAAAAACAGTCTGAAAGTAAAGAATGGGAACCGAAAATTATCGCTTTTCTATGTAATTGGTGTTCTTACGCCGGAGCAGACTTAGCGGGCGTGAG
>JABXKC010000027.1 GCA_013375495.1 Promethearchaeota archaeon | reverse complement strand
CGAACATAGGCGCCAAGAATTAGGGTTACCAGCAGTTTCAGTGCCAGATATCAGTGAAATGCAAACTCTACTGACTAATTTAGGAATTAAAGACAAGTTTGAATTGAGATCTTAACTCAATAAATAATAAAAAGTAAGAGATTGGTATAGAATCTTGTAATTCAAAAATTTGATTTGCTATCTTACAAGATGAGATTTCAAATCTTTCATTTTTTTTTCTTGTTTTCTTTTAAAATTTTTATCTGGATTTTCAGATCCAGATACAAATTACAATAAAGGTTATAGTTTATTTAGACAAAATATAAATTTTATTGATAATTTGATTATTAAAATAGCAAAAAAATAATATGTAATAAAAATTAATTAAAAATTCTATTAGGAGAGAATTATGTTCCAGCAAGCAGGAAGGGGCTATGATATGGCTATAACTCAGTTTTCCCCTGAGGGTCGTCTTTTTCAGGTTGAGTACGCCATAGAAGCCGTGAGAAGAGGAACAACGGCTATTGTATGTAGAAATAATAGTTCTGTTGTGTTTACTGTTGAGAAAAAAAGTTCCGAACTTCAAGAAGTTATTGGTTCTGAGAAAATTTTTAAAGTTGACGAGCATATTGGCGTAGCCATTGCAGGGTTAACAGCAGACGCAAGAGTCTTAGTTGATAAAGCTCGCGTCCAAGCACAGGTAAACATTTTAAATTATGATGAAAAAATTTCTGTTAAAGATAGTACCCTTAATATTTGCGAATACCTTCAGCTCTTCACTCAGAACGCTGGAGTACGCCCATTTGGGGTGAGTTTCCTTATAGCTGGAGTTGATACGAATGGAGAGGCTTCCTTGTATCTAACGGATCCAAGTGGAGCTATGTGGGGGTATAAAGCTTTTGCGATTGGGTCAGGAGCGACCGAAGCAAGAGCTTACCTTGAAGAACATTATAAAGAAGATATAAGTGATGAGGAATTAAAGCTATTGCCATTAAGAACATTGAAGGAATTGATGGGTGATAATTTAAGTAAGGATACATGTGATGTAGCTTTCATTATGAAAGATGATGCAAAATTTAAATTATTAAGTGATCAAGAAAAGGAAGATTTATTGAGTAAATTGTAATCTTCTAAAAATGTTTATAATTTAAGGTTAAACCTCATTAACGTTTATCTAATAATAGAAGGCAAATTGCGTAAACAAGCGAGATATTTTTATACATTAATTAGAGAAAAGTTTCTATGATAGATAGAGCAAGAATTGATTTGGGCGGATTCATCATTGGACGCATTGAAAAAGAAGGTCGAACATTTGAGATGCTGTTAGCACCAGATAAAGCATGGGAGGCAAAGAAAATAATACGAGAAGAAATCAATAAGCGTCTTGTAGAAGGAAAAGAAAAATCTCGCATTTCTGTTGAAGAACTTTTAAAAAATCCTAAAATCTCGATAGAATTAATTTTTGAAAGTTTTATTGTGTTTGAGGATTTGAGGAGAGGAAAAAAAGCTACCGATGGTGATATGGAGGCTGTTTTTGATACTAGTGAAGGAAGAATTATTGCGAGTCATGTTTTATTAGAAGGTGATATTCAATGGACTCGAACGCAAAGAGATGAAGAGAGAGAGAAAAAATTAAAACAAATCATAACTATAATTACCAAAAATGCGATAAATCCTCAAAATAAAAAACCACACCCTTATCAGAGAATAGAAAAAGCCATAGAAGAAGCTAAAGTTAAAGTTGACTTGATGAGAAATGCGGAAGAACAAGTTGATGATGTTCTTAAACAAATTCGAGCAATTATACCTATTAGAATGGAACAAGTGGAACTTGCACTAAAAATTCCTTCAGACTTTACGGCGAAGGGTTATAATATTGTAGCGCAATTAGCACAAATTAAGAAGGAGGAGTGGCAATCGGATGGATCGTGGGTATCAGTAGTAAGTTTACCAGCAGGTTTGCAAATGGAATTAATAGATAAATTGAATAAGTTAACTCATGGAAGAGTTCAAACAAAACTTATGAAATCTTAACCAAAATATTTAACTAATTTTTGTTATCGGTTATTTTTTTACAGCTATGGTTAAGTAAATACATATGGTATAATATGAGAGTGAAAAAAAATGGAACATGAACAAGATGAATCTATTGAAGATTCTACCACAGAAGATAACGAGACTGAGGATATCGACGAATTTAACGATGATGAAGCTTCTCGAGATGTTGTAGTCCCTGGTGAAGTATTAACAGAAGATACGAAAAATTTTCTTCCAGGAAGAGGAACTATTTTTAATAAAGATAGAACAAAGATAATCTCTTTAAATATTGGTCTAAAACAGATTCAAAGAAATTATATTAATGTTATTCCACTTAGGGGATTCTATACACCTAGACCAGGAGATAAGATCATCGCATTAGTTACTGACAAAAATCCCGTTAAATATAGATGTGATATTAACGCGAAGGAACAAGGAATTTTAAAGCCGAAAAACACTGTAAAAAGAGGAAAACCAAGGGGATTTAGGGGTGGAGCTCCAGATAATCAAGATAATTCTACTGAGAAGTATCAGATTGGAGATATTTTGATTGTAAAAGTACTTTCAGCAGACAGACTAAATTCACCAGAATTAACAACAGTAGGTAAATATTTAGGTAAAAGAAGAGATGGATTGGTTATTTCAATTGATCCTCCAAAAATTCCTCGAGTGATTGGACGTAGTGGTTCTATGATTAAAATGTTAAAGAATTTGACTAATTGTAATATTTTCGTAACTCAGAATGGTCGTATATGGTTAAAAGGTGAAGATATAACCCATGAAAGGTTATTAATTGATGCCATAAAGAAAATTGAAAAAGAAGCCCATACAGTTGGGTTAACAGACCGAGTGTCTGAATATATTGAAGATGAAAAAAAGAAAAGAGGTATAAATTAAATGCCATTAATTATTAAAGATGAGTATCCAGAAAAGTTATTTCGTGAAGACGGGAAGAGACTTGATGGCCGAGATAAACACGAATTAAGACCAATAAAAATGGAAGTAGGAGTGTTAGAAAATGCAGATGGTTCGGCATATTTAGAATGGGGAAACAACAAGATTTACGCTGCTGTTTATGGCCCTAGAGAAGTCCATCCTCACCATTTAGCAAAGCCTGATAGAGGCATTCTTAGGGTTTTTTATAGAATGGCAACTTTTTCTGTATTTGATAGAAAACGTCCTGCTCCCGGTCGTAGGGAAAAAGAAATATCTATGGTTATAACTGATTGCTTAGAACCAGTATTATTCCTAGAACTTTATCCCGGAACTTCCTTTGAAGTGTTTATTAATGTGATGGATGCTGATGGCGGAACTCGATGTGCTTGTATCACAGTAGCCGCTTTAGCGCTTGCAGATGCAGGCGTGCCAATGAGGAGTTTAGTAACCGCCGTTGCAATGGGAAAAATCGATGGAGAATTGATAACTGATCTGTCGGGAATAGAAGATAAAGCTGGCGAAGCTGATTTACCTTGTGCTATGACATGGTTTAACGAGGAAATGTCGTTACTTCAATTCGATGGAAAGATGGATTTAGAAGAATTTAGCGAAAGTTTAACTTTAGCTAAAGACGCTCTTACAAAGATCCATGAGATTCAACTCTCCACCCTAAAAAAGAAGTATATTGAAATTCAAGAAGAATATAAAGGAGGAGAGAATAAACAATGATGAATATAAAACGAGTGATTTCAACAATAGAAAAGAATTATATTCTTTCTAATTTGAAAAAAGGAGAACGAATTGATGGAAGAGATCTTTGGGGATACAGAGATTGGACGGTGAAAAGTGATGTTATTGCCTCAGCAGAAGGCTCTGCTGAAGTAACTTTAGGAGAGACAAAAATAATTACCGGATTGAAGTACGAAGTGGGTACACCTTTTCCAGATCTTCCAAATGAAGGAGTTTGTACGTTTATGGCAGAATTATTACCTTTAGCATCTCCTCTATTTGAAAGAGGCCCTCCTGACGAACAATCAATAGAACTTGCGCGTGTAGTTGATCGAGGAATTCGACATGCAGATTGCGTCCAAACTAAAAAATTATGTATAAAGGAAAAAGAAGCGGTGTACATTCTATTCGTAGATATATATGTGATTAATTATTCTGGAAATCTAATTGATGCAGGAGGAGTAAGTGCTTTAACCACATTAATTTCAAGCCGCATTCCAGAAGGAAAATGGGAAGATGGAAACATTGAATGGACAGGCAAATATTTGACTGGAAAAACTATTGTAAATGAAATACCTATGGTGATTACCTATGGAAAAATTGGGGATATCATCTTCTTGGATCCTAGCTTACCGGAGGAATTAGTTTGTGATGGAAAAATCTCCATTTCGGTAACCGAAGACAAAATAACATCCATTCAAAAAAGTGGTTATGCTACTTTTTCTATAGAAGAAATAGAAATGCTGAGCAAAAAATCTATTGAAATGGGTAACAAGGTTAAGAAAGAATTAAACCTATGGCAATACAAATTCGATAAATAACACTTTTATTTAATTATATTTTTTAATATTTTATTTTTTATTGATTTAGATAGATGATCAATAGTTTAACCTCTAAATTTACTTAGTTTTTTAATAGCTTAGGATTAATATTCCCAAATAGCTAGTAGATTTAGATTAATCTATTTTTCTTATATGGAAAAATTTAAAGTTTATACTAGTTTTTATTTAAACACAGTATTTTAAAAGAAACATGTGATCTTGATGGGTAAAACGAAAAAAACTGGAATTTCTGCGGCCTTTGGACCCCGATACGGAGCCAATGTAAGGAAGAAGTGGCGCCTTATAATGGAAAATCAGAAAGGTGGGAAATTAAAATGTCCACGATGCGAAACAAGAGGTTCAATTAATAGAATCTCCACAGGTATATGGCATTGTAAAAAATGTAATGCAAAGTTTACTGGAGGCGCTTATAACACTCAAACCCCCCGTGGAGCGGAATCTTTCAGAATAGCGAAGCGAAAACAGCGAGAACTCGAAACTATTGAAGAATAATGAATAATAGTAATTTTTACAAAATTAAATCTACTCTTGAACTTCAATTTAAAAATTCTAATTTATGTGATATTTCCTATACCTCCTTTTTGCCAGAATTTAATATTCAAAAATCAAAAAGATCCACAATTTCTTTACAAAAAGAGGAAAAATCTCTAGTTTTTATAATTGAAAGTAATGATATAACTGCTTTCAGGGCAAGTATCAATGAAATCATTAGTTTTGGGAGAACTATTGAGGGAGTATTGAAAATTGTTGAGAAATCGTAAAATTATATATGCAATATTATTCGTAAATTTCAAATTTTAAATTACATTTGTAATCATAAAAATTATTATGTGAATATCGTTGACAATAAATTTAGACCAACTAGATGATGAAACAAAAAAAAAATTTCAAAATTTAACTCAGTTAGGACAATCTCTAGAGCTCCTTACCCAACAGAAGCTACAAATTGATAGTACTATAAGAGAAACAGAATTAGCACTAGATGAATTGGAGAAAGCTAGCCCTGATACAGTAGTATATAAGCAGATTGGAGGAATTTTGGTTAAAAGCGAAAGAAACAAACTTTTAGACGAGAAAAAATCTGACAAAGAAACTTTAAATATGCGATCTACCACGCTTGCTCAAAAAATTGAAAGAACTAAGAGCACATTTGAGAATATGCAAAAATCTCTTCAAGCAGATCTCCAAAATCAATAATTCATATGAAAGTTTTATGTTTATATCAAAAAAAGATGATTTGTTAAAATACTTAAAAGGAAAAAATCTTTTAATTACATCTCACGATTTGGTTGATCTTGATGGATTTATCTCTGGCTTGAGTTTAAAATTCTTTTTTGAAAATTTTTTTTCAAATAAAAATATAAATTTGATATTTTCAGAACTATCTAAACATACTAAAAGCTTTTTAAAAAAATTTTCCCAGAAATTTCCTAACTTTGACCTCTCTTTTCATACAAATAAAGAGTTCTTAAATGCTGATGTTGTTATAATCGTCGACTCAAATAATCTAGACCAAATAAAGCTATTTAATGACAACGATTTGAATATTCCTTATATTTTCATAGATCATCATTTAAATTTACATAAAAAGTATCCGAATAATATTTCGTCGCTTAATTTGATTTTTGATAACTATTCTTCTACTTCAGAGATGGTGTTAGAATTCTTTGTCGATTACGACATAAAGCTTCCAATACCATATAAATATCTTCTAGTATCAGCAATATTGACCGATTCTGGATTTCTCAGTTATGGAAGTACTGAAACTATACAAAATTTAAATACCATCTTACAAGGTCAAGTAGAAATTCAAGATGTATTACCCTTATTAGAAAGAGAAAAAGATGTCTCAGAGAAAATTGCACGAATTAAAGCACTTCAAAGAGTTAATTTAATTCGAATAAACGATTGGTTAATTGGAGTATCACATCTTAGTAGCTTTAGCGCTTCTGCAGCTTCACTCTTAATAAAAGTGGGTTTTGACATTGGAATTGTCGTATCTGAAGATAAATCTGATTATAGAATCACTACTCGAGCAAAAAAACAAGTTTGTCTAAAAACGGGTTTACATCTCGGGAAAATTATCAGTGAAATTTATAATGTGAATGGTGGTGGACACGATGGTGCTGCTACTTTGAATGGTAAGAATGATGTAGAGGAAGTTCTCAATCAATTAATCGATAAAATAAAAGAAACTTTAATTAATTAACTATCCTTATAAACTAAAAAGAATGATGGTGAATCCATTTCATGAGCTTGATTAAATTTTGTAATTTTCATTTTCGATACAAAGGAAACGACGAGTATGCGCTTAAAAATATTAATTTGGCATTAAATTCGAATAGATTTATATTATTAGCTGGGGAGACGGGATCTGGGAAAACCACATTAATTCGATGCCTGAATGGATTAATTCCCCAATTTTATGCAGGTTATTATAAAGGACATGTAGAAATTTCAGGAAAAAACACCACTAAGACAAGTATTTCTGAATTATCTAATGATGTGGGGATAGTATTCCAAAACCCTGAAAATCAGTTAATTACAATGAATGTAGAACATGAGATAGCTTTCGGTTTGGAAAACCTTGGAATTCCAAAGGAGGATATAGGAGAAAAGATTAAAGAGGCTGTAGAAATAACTGAGATTGAAAGTATTTTGGATAAAGCCCCTTTTGAGATAAGCGGAGGTGAACAACAGCGAGTCGCTATTGCCTCAATATTAGTATTAGAGCCCAAAGTTATCGTTTTAGACGAACCAACAGCAAACCTGGACCCATTATTTGCAAGGAAAATTTTAAACCTACTAAAAAAAATTCAAGTTGAAGAAAAGATAACTATCATAATTAGCGAACACAGAATGGATTTAATTCTCCCATTAGTAGATGAGATAATTTTAATGAAGGAAAGTGAGATTTTAACTCATGGTACGAAGGATAAAGTTATAAATACTAACACGTTTGAAAATTTGAATATTAACAAGCCAAAAATATATTCAATCTTTAATGAATTAAAAAATAGAAATCAATTTCTAAATGATATTCCAGTTTCTATTCAAGATGCTGTAAGTTTATTAAAAACGATTAAATAACTCGAAGTAGAAATGAAGGATAAAAATTCGCTACCTTTAATAATGGTACATGATGTTGATTATGTGTATTCAAACGGAACAGTAGCTTTAAAGCAAGTTTCATTAAATATTAATCAGGGTGAATTTATTGCAATTATGGGTCAAAATGGAGCGGGAAAAACTACTTTGATTCGTACGTTTAATGGATTAATTCGGCCTACAAGAGGAAGTATTTTTATAGAAGGAGAAAATTTAGATTCAAAAACCATAGCTACAATATCTAAAAAAGTCGGAATTATCTTCCAAAATCCTATGCATCAATTATTTTCTAATACGATAGAGGATGAAATTAAATTTTCCTTGAAAAATCTAGATTTAGAAAAAGAAGAAATTCAAATTAAAGTTAATCAAATACTAGAAGAATTTGACCTCGAAAAATATCGTAAAAGATCCCCATTAAACCTGTCTGGTGGAGAATCAAAAAAATTAGCTATAGCTTCAATTATTTGTCGTGACCCTGACATTCTAGTTTTTGATGAACCAACATTAGGGCAAGACGCAAAAGAAATAAATTTCCTCCTTGGATTGATAAAGAACGAGTTAGAAAGGGGAAAAACAATAATAATGGTAACGCATAATATAGAATTTACAGTAGAACACGTTCCAAGAACAATCTTGATGGGAGGAGGACATATTATTGCGGATGGTCCAACACAGAATATTTTTACTAATGAGTTTTTAATCTCAAAATCTTCATTAATTATGCCACAAATCTATCTATTCAAACAAGAACTTCAAAAAATAGGAATTATCGTTCCTAAAGAAGTCATAAGAGAAAACGAATTGGTTAATTTTCTGGATAATTATTTGATAAATAAGGTTACAAATTTGAAGGAGGAAAATCATTAGTTGTCTTTAGAATTTCTGAGTGCGTTCAAATTCTTGAAAAAAGAGACATTTTTACACAACTTGGATCCAAGAGCTAAATTATTACTAGCGATTACATATACTATTAGCGCTCTATTATTTCAGGAAATAATTCCCTTATTATTACTTTTAATAACCTTACTCCCAGTAATAATTATAGGAAGGTTGTTTAAAAAATGGGTGAAGAGCGTCAAAGGAATGTCTTTCCTCTACATTTTTATTGTTGTTCTTAATACTCTATTTATTGATGAAAATGGATTATCGTTCTCCATAGGTATGATTTTAAGGATTTCTATAATGATTTCAGCTTTTTCTTTATTTTTTTTAACTGTAGATCCAAATGATTTGGCTCTATCTCTAATTTCTATGAAAATTCCATACGAGTATGCGTTTTCCTTCTCGTTAGCATTTAGGTTTGTTCCAACTATTGCTATAGAAACACAAAATATCATAGATGCTCAGCAGAGTCGAGGTTATGAAATGCAAAAAAAAGGAATTATAAATCAAATAAAAAATCTATTTCCTCTCCTTGTTCCCCTTATAATAAGTTCTATAAAAAGAGCATTTAATGTCGCAGAAGCTTTAGAATCGCGATCTTTTGGTAATAAGAAGGATCGGACATTTTATTATACAATAAAATATTCCTTAAAAGATTGGATATTTTCATTATACTTGATTTTTTTACTGACTTTATTCATATACATTAGAATTAACTTTCTGTTAATGCCATTATGGTTTAGATGGAGTTTACCTTTATGAAAATCTATTCAATTAAGAACTCGAATGAATTGCCTAATTATTATGTTGGAATTAACCAGATTGAGATTGATCCAAAAGAAGTTCAAATAAACGAATTAGTGGAATTAATTGAGCTTATCCAAAGTAATTACGAAGATACTATTTTACAATTCTTTAACGATAGATATATTTTAAACTCAGAACATATACTACATGCTTGTTATTTCGTCCAAAAAGCGTTTCATACTAAGAATAATATTTCAAATAAAAAGAATCTTGAATTGCTTCTATATTTAGCTGCAAAAAGACAAATTAGTATAAGCCTCGAATGTTTTGGGGTAAATGATTATAATTTTCATAATAAGAGAATAAGTTATTGTATAATTTCTTCAAGCGATAATTTTAAACAGCTAATTATTGAAGTAAATAAAAATTTACATTCTCAAGATATAAGTTTAAATTTAGAAAAGTTATCTACTGATAAATTTAATCGTGTTAAGAAATATTTTGACTTTTCTGACAACCAGATATTAACCGTCTTGCGCTCTTATGGATACAAAAACGACAAATTAGATATAAATTCTTTAAATTTAGAGAGGTTATTTGAGGCTCTAAACGATTTATTATGTGAAAAAATGGTTTTATTAAGCTTAGAGAAAAGGAAATCTTTTTAGAACTGATTATACTTATTATGGATGATAAAGATATCATCAGGGTTTAGAAACGATATCCCACTAACATTTCCCAGAAGTTCAATCCTTATAATTTTATCGGGGTTATCCAAATCTACTTTATTATTAATAAATTTTGCTACCGCTTCAATTAAGGGATTTCTTTCTATGACTTCACTTTTTCTACGATTCAATTCAATCTTAAAAGAATCTTCCTTATTTAAATAAAGAGGGTGATATTTTTCTACAAAACTTTTTATAACATTTAGTTTGGTTTCACACACGTAATCAATAGGAATAATTTTAAGGATGAATTGAAAGAAATCCGGATCTTCTTCGAGGATTTCTTTGATCTTTTTTATAACTTCTTTAGTATCAATATTGGTCGCAGCAGTTATTAATCCGGGATATTTAATTCCTGAAATAATGGGATACTTATCACCACACATTAATAGAGTAAACCAAATTTCTGCTTTTGCATTCACTTCGTTAAATCTCGAAGTCGAGATTAATAAATTAAAGTTATTCAAAATACACTCCTAACAGTTATTCTTTATCAGATTCAATAAAACTTTCAAATTGTTCTTCTTTTATAATCCCTATCCTCAGTAACCTTAAATCATCCGAGGTGCAATCTAGGATTGTTGTTGGAACTTGCGTTTTGGTTTTTCCCCCATCAAGGATTAAATCTATTGGTGTTAAAAATTTTTTCGCCACTTCATCGCCACTTATAGAGGGGGGTTCTCCAGAATAATTAGCTGAAGTTCCAATTATACCACCAAAATAGCCTTTTGATTTTAATTTTTTTAAAATAGTTAGGACGATCTCGTTTTCCGGCACGCGGATACCAATTGTATCTTTAAATGCAGTGACTTCTGGAGGAATTATATTTGGTTCTTTTTTTTTTAATACTAATGTCAATTGACCGGGCCAAAAGCGTTCAGCTAATTTATAACCCGTTTTGCTAAATTCTGCGACCTTTTCCGCTTCTTCAGTATCTGCAACTAAAAGCAATAATCCTTTTGTTCGATCTCGATACTTAATATCGTAAATTCTATTTATTACTTCAAGATTGAGAGGATCTCCCCCTAGACCATAAACTGAATTAGTTGGAAAAGCAATCAGTTTACCCTCAAGAATGTTCTCTAATACAGTTTCGAAAATAAAGTCTAAATCTTGAATGTTTTTTCCTTTTAGTTTTATTAATAAACCCATTTGGATTCAACTGGATTAAAACTTAATTATATAATGAAAAAAGCTTCATTGATGATTTTCTTGGCAAGATAATTCATCAGCGATGTTAGACCACTGAAGATCGAGTCTCTCTTGAAGTTCAATTAAATCTTTTTCAGACATTTTTGAAAATCGTTTTTGTCTCGATAAGTAATCAATTAACGGAAGTCTTTTTGAAGGATTTAACAATGGTTTACTTTTTTTTGATAATGTTAAAACACCGTTTTCGATTTCGTATAAAATCCATGAACCTGTTTTAACTGCTAACCGAGGAATTTCTATAGCATCTTCGGATGCAATACCCCATCCAGGAGGGCAAGAAGCTAAAATATGAATATATTTGCACCCGTGAATTGATTTTGCTTTTTTAAATTTCTCATAGATATCGAGAGGTTCGCTTACAGAACAAGTAGCAACATAAGGAAGCTCGTGTGCAGCCATTATTCTTGGTAAGTTTTTCTTATATCGTTCTTTTCCTAAGGTTGTTGTAGTTGTTATTGCACCATGTGGTGTACTAGAAGATCGTTGAATTCCTGTATTCATGTAAGCCTCGTTATCGTAGCAACAATAAATAATATTGGAGTTTCTTTCAGCAGCACCACTTAATCCCTGAATCCCAATATCTGTAGTTCCTCCATCACCAGCAAATACTAATGTTGTCATTTTTTCCCAAACTCTGCCTGGAAATCTATGTGCTTTTGCTTTAAAAGCTGCTGAAACTCCTGTTGCTGCTGCTGCTGCTGCTGCAAATGCCATATTCATAAACGGAAAATTTGGTGCAGTCTTAGGCCATAATCCAACCACAACATTCAAACAACTAGCGGGTGTAACTAAAGATGTATTTGGTCCAAGAGCTTTCATAGCCCATCTTAAAGCGACTTCAAGACCACACCCCGCACATGTGGAATTCCCCGCTAAAAAATATTCTTCTTGTCCTATTTCTAATGCTTCTTTAATAGATACCATATTTAATCGACCTCCAATAAGCCATCCCAGAAAGTCCCTTCAATCATATCTTTTGGAAGCTCTCCAGTTTCATTTAACTTATTCAATACTTTTAACTGATTTTTTTGCTGTTCTAATCCTACTTCTCTACCACCTAAACCCATTACAATTGGTAAAACTTTTGTAGTTACTCCAGAACCATACAGAGCTGCTTTCAGTTCACAACTTACAGGTCCTCCAGTTGGAGATCCAAACGCAGTAGCTCTATCAGCTACACCAAGAACCTTAACTTTATTTGCAATTTGGATTATATCTTCAACTGGAAATGGTCGAAAATATCTTAACTTTACACATCCCACTTTATAGCCTTCATTCCTAAGATCGTCAACCGCATCTTCCATCTGCATAGCAAGTTCACCGTAATTAAGTATAGCAACTTCCGCATCTTTCATTTTATATTCTTCAATTAATCCATTTCCATAAGATCGACCAAACTTTTTCTCGAATTCTGCAGCAACATCCTTGATTTTTTGTTTTGCGATAGTGTGAGTATAGTGGATTTTTAATCTAAATTCATTGTAAAAACCGGATGGCATGATTAGATTTCCGTGCATCATTGGTCTTTCAGGATCGAGAAAAATATGAGGCCATCCTCTCTCATCTGGAAGCGGTGGTAAAAAATCATCGACTTCATCTTGATCTTCTATGGTTACTGGTTTAGATGTATGAGATAGAGTAAATCCACCATAAGCTACTAATTTAGGTAATAAAATATCGTAATCTTCGCTAATTTTATATGACATTAATATATCGTCATAGATCTCTTGATGACCTGATGCAAATGAAATCATCCAACCAGTATCTCTACAGCTTATTACATCTGTGAAGTCTGCCCAAATATTCCATGGAGGGGCGGGACCTCTTGAAGCTATTGTAGTAACAATAGGTAAACGAGCACCTGCAGCCCAATGAATCATTTCATACATGTAAAATAATCCTTGTCCTGAGGTAGCAGTGAAAGTACGAGTCCCTGCAGTGCTTGCACCAATGATAGAAGCCATCACAGAGTGTTCTGACTCGAATTTAATATATTCAGTTCCAGGCATTTCACCATTATCTGCGAACTCTGATAATTTTTCTACTACGGTTGTTTGTGGGGTAATGGGATAAGCACTTATCACTTGGACCCGTGCAGATTTTGCAGCGTAAGCTGCTGCTACATTTCCCTTTATTATTTTAGTTTCTTTTTTCTGAGTAAAACCTTCTTGTGCTTCAACCATATTAAACTTCACTCTCTCTAATCATTTCTATACTTTTTGTGGGACATTCTTTTGCACATATACCACAACCTTTACAATAAACATAATCGACTTCAAATTCTCCTTCATCATTTCTAATTATTGTCCCTTCGGGGCAATACATCCAGCAAATGCCACATTTAGTACAAGTATCTCGATCAACAACGGGTTTAAACGTTCTCCAATCTCCTGTGGTTCCAATACTTCCTTTTATAGGAAGTGATATGGGGATTGGAGGCAGTTCTTTCCAATTTTTATATTCTTGAACTTCAGGTCTTTTATCTTTATCTTCACATATATTCTTCCAAATCGCCTTGTTCATTCAAATTCTACCTCCTTAACATTATTATAAGCTTCGATGGCGACTTCTAAATTTGTCTTACCCCTGACCTCTCCATATTCTCCATATAACACTTTTTTCATAGTGTCTAAATTATAAAAACCAGTTAATTGCCCAAATGCCCCCAGCATTGGAATGTTCAAAATGGGGCCACTCGAATGCATAAATCCTAGTTTTATACAGATTCCTGTAGCGTCAACAATGTAAATTTTTATATTTTCGGGAAATTCACAAGTATCGATTGGATTTTTTGTATTAATTAGTAGTGTGACTCCGCTTTTTACCGTTTTTAGAACTCTAGGAATATCTAACAAGGAAGGGTCAAAAATTAACATATAATCGGGATTTTTTACACTATCGTATGTTTTTATCGTTTTATTCCTTGATAACTTAGTAAATGCTTGGATTGGTGCTCCTCTCCTCTCTGCTCCAATAATAGGTATAGCAATAGCGTCTTTAAAACGCTCTTCATAAGCCATTTGTGCTAGAAGTTGACTAGCAGTGATAGCGGTTTGACCTCCTCGACCATGAAAGGTAATTTCTATTATTCCATTATCCGTCAATTTTTTCCAACCTTTTACTTATTCGATCATATAATATTGATAATAATAAAAGCCGTAAAACTATAATATAGTATTTTTTTTGGAAAACTTATAAAATTATCGTAAATAGAACTACTAAGGTAAAGTAACTAGCAATAAATTAAAAATTTCTGGATAAAATTTATAAGGACGCCACTTAAATGGTTGAAAAATAATGAAAACTATAACTTAACCTCCAATAATGTAGATAGTGAGTAAATGTGTCAGAAAAATCAAAAAATGAAGAGGTAGAATTTTCATTCAAATGCCCTTCGTGTGAAAAGGGTAAGATA
The DNA here is from genome assembly GCA_013375495.1 of Promethearchaeota archaeon. The sequence goes on along the minus strand of JABXKC010000027.1, from coordinate 41,369 downwards.
AAAATTCTTAAAACTACTTACGACGTACCTGACGGAGATAAAATGATACTAATTAGATTCGAATGTAACATTTGTAATTTTACGAATAATGATATAATTCCACTAACCACTAACAATACTCCCGGAATAATGACTTTAAAGGTTTCAAACGAAAAAGATTTAAAATCAAAAATTTACCGTTCCCCAGTAGGAAGATTAGAAATTCCGGAGTTGGAATTATTTGTAGAGCCCGGTCCAAACGCAGACTTTTACTACACCAATGTGGAAGGCATTTTATTTAGATTTGAAAATGCTGTTTCAATTTATCGCAAAAATCTCGAAAATGACGATGTTCAAATAGAAGAAATTGATATAGTTTTACAAGACCTAAATAAAGCGCTAAAGGGAGAATTTAAATTCACTTTAATAATAACTGACAAAGGAGGAGGAAGTTATATAATTCCAGAGGATGAATCAAACTACTCATTCCAAAAAATTGAAAATGAAGAATTGGATTAAAAGTAATAAGTGAATTTATCATAATTCCTAAATAGATATAAATATTTAAAACTGATTTAAAATAGGTGTGAAATCATTTGACAATTAAAAAAATAGGAATCCTCACTGGAGGTGGCGATTGCCCAGGCTTAAATTCAGTAATTTATGGAATAATGTTAAAAGCCTATGATGCTGGTATAGAATGTGTCGGAATTCTTAAAGGTTGGAAAGGACTTATGGAAAATCTAACAATTCCGCTCAAAATTGCAGAACACGATGACTTACATACCATTGGAGGAACTATATTATACACAAGCAGAACCAATCCGTTCAAAGGTGCTGAATCTAAAGAGAAAGTTGCTCAAGATTTAGTTGCTAAATTAGAAGACTTTGATATTGACGCATTGATTGCAATCGGAGGAGATGACACTTTAAGTGTTGCGGACGCTATGTGTAAATACGCAAAAGCAAATGTAATCGGTTGTCCAAAAACTATTGATAATGACCTTGCGGGAACGCATTATACATTTGGATTTTGGAGCGCTGTACAACTAGCCTCAAACGCAATGGATAATCTAACCACTACGGCAAGATCACACCAAAGAGTATTCGTAGTTGAGGTTATGGGTCGGGATGCAGGATTTCTTACCATGTATAGCGGACTTTCTGCAGGTGCAGATATAATACTTATCCCTGAAACACCGTTTGATTTCGAAAGAGATATCGTTGATGTACTTAGAAGTAGAGTAAATGCGGGATATACTTATCACATTATAGCAACATCTGAAGGTGCTTATCCTAAAAATGAATCGTTAGAAAGAGATTTTAAGACTATTTCGAAAGAGACTATTGATAAATTGCCAAAAGATACATTTGGTAATCCTTTACTCGCAAAACTAAATATATCTAAAATAATTGTTGACGAATTAAACTTAAGAGAGGATCTTAAAGCAGATTTTCGGAATAATGGCGTTGATTTTGAATGTAGAAGCGTAGTTCTTGGTCATACAATGCGCGCTGGAACGCCAAATTCCTTTGATCGGATTTTAGGATTGCGTTTTGGACTTGCATCTATGAAACTGGTTTTGGATGGTAAATTTGGAAACATGGTTTCGCTTCAAGGAAATAAAATTAAAACAATTCCTCTCGCTGAGGGTGTTAAGAAGAAATACATCACAACGGATAATGATAAAATGGAATTAAGGGATTTACTGGTTAAAATACGATATTTATCGAAACAAAAGTAAGTAAAATAATAAAAAAATTTGATTTTCGAATATTTTCCTTTAACCAAAATGTTTTTCTTCTTCTTGATCTGCATCAATTGCATCTTTTTCTACATCTCGATCAAGCCATTTTTCGCTTAGCAACTCTTTATAATATTCGTGCTGAATAATTAAACTCATTATTTCTGAGGTTCCAGTCCAGATTTCTCCAAGTCTCGAATCGCGAAGTATTCTTTCAATGGGATAAACCGTAGTATATCCAATTCCCCCCATTACTTGCATAGCGTTATTGATAACCTTCCAACATGCTTTAGTAGAGAATTTTTTAGATTCTGATACAAGTCTTCTCTGTAAAGCTGCCGGAGCTCCAGCATCAATAGTCCTTGCGGTATTTAAAACGATTGATCTCGCAGCGTCTAAGAGTGTAATACTATCTGCTATTCTAAAATTAACGGCTTGAAAGTTTTTAATTGTCTGTCCAAAAGCTTTCCTTTTAGTTGAGTATTTAGTAGCAATGTGAAGACATGTTCTAGCCGATCCCAATGAGCCTGATGCGGTTGTAAGGCGTTCAGGAACCATCATTTGATAAAAAATTAAACCTCCCTTCCCTTCTCCCATAATGACATTTTCTTGAGGTACTTGAACATCTTCGAATTTAAGTCTTCCAGCGCCACCTCCCCTTGTTCCAAGAAGTCCATATATATATTCCGTCTCAACGCCCTTACTCCGATCTACAATAAATAGGCTAAGCGACGCCCTAGGGTCAGATTTAGGATCAAGATTGGTTTTAGCATAAACGAGGAAAAAATCAGCGCCTTCAGCTCCTACAACAAAACGTTTCTCCCCGTTTAATATATAATAATCACCTTCTTTGACAGCCGTGCAAGTCGCACCAAAAAAATCAGAACCCCCTCTTGGTTCTGTTAATGCTTCTGCTGTATATTTTTTTCCTTCACACATGGGTTTTAAGTAGTTTAACTTTTGATCCTCAGACCCAAACATATTCATAGCTTCCCCAGTAATTATAGGAAGAGAATATAAGCAAGGTAGTGAGCTTCCTAATACGCCTACTTCTTCAAGAGCAACGACCTCACACTCCCAATTCAAGCCTCGTCCTCCATATTCCTTAGGAAATCTTAATCCTATAAGATTTTTTTCACCAAGTTTCTGTAAATACTCTGTAGGGTAATTAATTTCTTCTTTATCCATTTTTTTAATTAAAGAGTGAGGAATTTCGTCTCTTACAAATGCCCGTACCTCTTTTTTTATCTTTTTGGCATCTTCACTTATTATATAATCAAACATTTTCAATTCTCCCTTGATTTTTTATTATACTCAATAAAGATAATATATTGATTAAAATTTATTAGTTTACAATTATTAGAGTTATCATTAACATATGGGGAATTTGGTATTTTTAAAAACCAGAAATTCTTAAACGATACTATTTAATGATTTAATGGGTTAATTATGGTTACAGAAGGTAAAAAGGAAAAGAAAAAGTACCCAAATCCATTTAGAGTCTTGGTTTTAGCCACTTTCATTGATAGATTAGGAGGTTTCTTATTATTTCCCTTTTTTTCAGTATATCTTATCGATCATTTTAATGTGACAATAATAGAGGTAGGAGTTTTATTTTTTATATTTGCGCTTGGAAGCATAATTGGTAGTACGATAGGAGGTGCATTAACTGATAAATATGGTCGTCGGTCGATGCTACTTTTCGGTTTAATTTCAAGTGGTATTGGAAGTATCCTGATGGGAATAGTTAATGATTTATATCTTTTTTTCATAATAGCAGCAGTTTTAGGCGTTTTAGGTGATTTAGGAGGTCCAGCACGGCAAGCAATGGTTGTGGATTTACTTCCAGAAGATAAACGAGCAGATGGATTTGGATTATTGCGAGTAGCTGTAAATCTTTCAGCAGTAGGAGGTCCGATTCTTGGGGGAATGCTATATAGGTATTCTTATTTGATATTGTTTGTTTCAGATGCTGTCAGTAGTTTAATAACTGCATTAATTGTATTCATTGTTATCCCTGAAACGAAACCGGAAAAACAAGATGATAAACCCGAAGAATCGTTAGGGAAAACGCTAATAGGTTACATAGAAGTAGTAAAAGATTATGTTTTCATACTCTTTCTCGCTGTATCTGCTTTGACGGTGTTAGTTTACATGCAAATGAACAGTACATTATCGGTATTTTTATGGGAATTGTACAATTTCCCATTAGAGTGGTTTGGAGCTTTACTAAGTATGAATGCTTTGATGGTAGTAGCATTTCAGTTCTGGATCACAAGAAGGACTGCAAAGTATGCACCTATGAAAATGATGGCTTTAGGTACACTTTTTTATATGATTGGTTTTGTGATGTATGGTTTTGTGTCTGAATGGTACTTGTTTTTCGTAGCGATGGCTATTCTAACAGTAGGGGAAATGATTGTAATACCAGTTTCGCAAGCTACTGTTGCACGATTTGCTTCTGAAGATAAGCGAGGTAGATATATGGCAGTTTACGGCTTTCATTGGTCTATTCCAACTTTATTTGGAATTTCAGGGGCTAGTATAGTCTATTTTTATATTGGACAGAAATGGGTATGGTACATTGCGGGAATTTTATGCTTGATTGCTATCTTTGGTTTTTTGATCCTTAATGGAGTTACAAAAAAACGTCTTACTAAAAAAACTGATACTTTGGTAGAAGAATTAGGATTAGAATTGAGAGAAGAAAGAAGTGAATAAAAAACAATTCTTTTATCTAATTGTATTTAAACTCATTTTTAAAATTTAGAGGTGTATTATCGAGAGCTATATTGAGATATTCTGGAAAGATATATTTAAGTACGTGAAAGTTCAGTTTCACGAAGATTTGCTCCTCAAATTAAAAAAAGAAGCTTAAATTAATTTAAATCTAAAAAAAGCACATTTTTAACACTATATTTCAAAAATCTCCTTAGCTTTTTCTTCTACGATAGTATTATTAACTAAATCCCAAATTTCGCTGTAGAAGAACTCTTTATTGTTTTTCACTACTAACGGTAGACTTTCAACACAGGCGCTCATATCACAATAAAGGCTATTGAACGTAGGATTTTTCATTAGAGGATCGTCAAAATCTTTAGGATCTTGGTAGTCTAAAACTTTATAATCAATATTTTTATCCTTGAGCCAAGTTAGTAACATTTCACAGAAAAAGCAACTTTTTTTAATTACAATCTTAAATTGAGTCATGATTGAAAGATTAAAACACAAATTATTAAACTTTTATTTTATAATTTGAAAATTAAAGCTCAATTTCGAATGTAATCTTAAGATATTCGTATTTGGAATTAAGTAGTTTTAGGATACTCTTAGCAAATTTTCTTAGGTTTTGTGCATGCAACGGTTTCTCTTCTGCTTGTTCTTCGTAAAAATCATGAATAATCTTTCTTGTTTCATCTACTCCGTTAGCATTATAAAATTTTTGCCAATGAGTAGAGATATTACAGAGGAATTTTATTCTCTCGTCTGAATATTTAGATTTGTCTAAAATATGATCTTTATACTTTCTAATAGCCTCGCTAACTTTTTCGAGGTGATCTGCAATTGATAAGGAATAGCGGCAAATGCTTATTAAATTAGAGGTGGTTCTGGTATTTCGCGTATTAGCCGCCTGTTCAAAAGAACTCCATGCATCTAACCACTCATCTTTGTGTATACCATCAACGCCATTGTTCACCATTGCTACATTTATAATATCGCTTAAATCTACATCGTGACCTCTTTTAATTTTTTTATCAAAAATTTCTTTTAACCTTGAACCAGTGAGATAACTACCAGCTCCAAAATCGAGTAATTGATTAAGGTTATTCGCAGCAAAAAGAGTTTCGCGTCTATTTTCTTTAGTCTCAAATTTATTCCATTCTACGGTTTTTTGCCATTCACCTGTTTCTTTATCTTTTACAAAACTACACCCCTTCAAAGAAGAGTCCAATAAATCCGTCTGGAACATCCAAAAATCGATATCGTCTGTAAATCTTTTTCTTCTCCAATCCCGGGTGGTATATTTGCCTAAATAGAGTTTTAATGTGCCTCTAAGTAACGAAAATTTTCCATTTTTTAATACTTCACGAGCATCTTCACAATAATGGTGATTAGGATCTTGGGAACACAGTTCAATTTTCTTGAGAACTTTTCTCGCTTCTCTCGCCACTATATCACATGGTATGCTACCATCAGAAGGATACGCTCTAGATCCGCCTTCAATAAAGTTTTCAAACAATTTGAAATCGTCTTCTGGTATAGCGTACCAAGGATTTTTAAAATTAGCTTTACTAAAGATAAAATGAGTAAAACCCTCATCATCTTTAAGAGTTTTATTGATAAGAGATGAAACATCCCGAAGGTTATCTCCTTTCTTTATTGCATCAGCTTTTTCGTCCCAAATTCCATTCATTTAATGATCTCGTTTAATATTTAATAAAAGAATAAGAGTAATATTTCTTAAATCTTATTTTTATAATTTAAACTATTATTATTTCAAAAATAATTAAATTAAAAGGATAATTTGTATTAGGTTTAAAAGATCATGAGTAATTTCTTTACAGTTTTCACTTATACACCGTGGGATAATCTTAACACAAAAATTTTGACAGAAGTTAAGCTGTTATCGCTTAAAAGTATAATCAAAACTTTTCCTATAATTGAACCGGGATTCTTTGATGATTTACTCTCTAATATGTATAATTTCAAACATTATTCATGGGTAGAATCCATTAAAAGAATAGTTGGTCCTAATAATGAGGATTATGACATAAACCCTTGGAATTTTATTTGGGGGATGGACCAAAAAAGAAGAATTTTTCAATTTCTTATCCAAAAGATTGAATACGAATCCAAAGATTCACAAGCAATATTAGTAGCTTTAGCCCCTCCAGAATTAGCTAAATTGTTCGAGGCCCATAAAGAAGGAGCTATATTAAGAACTTTATCATTACTAAACAATCCAAAGATGATGAAATTTTTAATAGTTTTAGCACCAAGAGGAAAATCTATCGTCGAAGAGCAACAGCTGTTACAGATTAATAAAAAGGATTTAGAGAAATTAAAGTTTATTAACACTTTAAAACAAATGCCTAATATTAAGGGACAATGGTTCCCAACTTCTGAACTAAAATGTCCAATTTGTAATACTCCACTAACACAGGTTTATAGTAACGAAGTCGGACTTGTATGTCAAAATTGTGGCTTTAAAAGAGTGAAATGAAACTTTTTTTTACATAGTTTTAATAATAATTTTTATTTTATGTTCCCATCAGTAACTTATCACTTAAAATAAAATATAAAAGAGAATTATTTAACATGTTTGTAGCCGCACTTGACCTTGGAACTACTGGATGTAGGACGTATATTTTTGACTTGGCAGGATCAATAATAGCAAGTGATTATCAAGAGTGGGAGAGTTATTATCCCTCACCTTCATGGGTGGAGCAGAATGCCAATTCATGGTGGGAATCTATCAAGAAAACAACTGAAGGTGCCATAAAAAAGAGTGGAATAGATAAATCGGAAATAGTGAGTCTTTCAGTAACAAACCAACGAGAGACTATTGTACCAGTTGATAAAGAAGGCAATCCACTACATAACGCACTAGTTTGGCAAGATAGACGTACTACAGATCAAGTAGATTATATTAAGAAAAAAATAGGTATAGACAAAATTTATCGGACGACAGGATTGACGATAGATCCTTATTTTTCGGCAACGAAGATTCTCTGGTTTAAAGATGAAAAACCGGAAATTTATCAAAAGGCACATAAATTCCTTTTAGTTTCGGATTTTATTATCTATAAATTAACGGGGAAATTTTATACAGATTATTCTAACGCATCGAGAACAATGCTGTTTGACATTAAAAAGTTAAAATACTCGGAAGACATTGCTTCAGAATTAGAACTAGATTTAGATAAGATGCCAGAGACGATCGAAAGCGGAGTTGAGATAGGAGAAATTAATTCCGACGAAATTTTATTTGATAAAAAAACTTTAGTTGTTTCCGGAGCAGGAGACCAACAATCAGCAGCATTAGGTGTAGGAGTAGTCACCCCTGGAAATGTAAAACTAACTACGGGAACTGGAAGTTTTATGTTGGCATTTCTGGAAAAACCTAATTTTGATCCTAAACAGAGAGTTTTATGCAGTTGTCATGCAATCCCTGGCAAATGGGTTCAAGAAGCGAGTATTTTCACTACTGGCGCTTTTTTAAGGTGGTTTAGGGACGAGCTAGGGACCGAAGAGTGTAGACTTGCTTCTGAACAAAATCAAGATCCATATGAGATTATAACAGAAGAAGCAGAACAATCACCTATAGGTGCGAATATGTTGCTAGCAATTCCTCATTTAGTCGGCGCTGGAGCACCGCATTGGAATCCATACGCAAGAGGAATAATATATGGGTTATCTTTAGGTCATAAGAGAAGAGACATAACCCGGGCTATTCTAGAAGGAGTAGCTTTTGAAGTTAAAAAAAATATTGAGGTTTTCAGCGAATTAGGAATAGAACCTAAAGAACTAAAGCTTACTGGAGGAGGTTCTCGTTCAAATTTCTGGAATCAAATTTATTCTGATGTTTTAGGAATGATTTGTGTTCGGAACGTTATTGAGGAAGCCACATCTTTAGGAGCAGCAATTCTCGCAGCAACGGGCGCAGGGTTGTTTTCGGATGTGGTTAGTGCTGCTGATAGCATTTGTAAAGTGGATAAAAAATGGAATCCTAATATTGATCATCAGAATACTTACAACGAAATATACAGTTTATCGAAAGAGTTATACTCAATACTGAGTGAAAAGAATTTTTACAAAAATTACATCGATATAACCCAGAATAAAAATTCTGATTAAATCATTAATTTTTTTGTATCTTTTTTTAATTTTAGCCATAATACTCAATTTTATATATATAAAATGTTATAGATTTTTTAAACAAATTAGATAAGTGATAAAAATGGAAGAATCATATTCAAGTTCTGACGAGCTTTATACTTCAAGTCAGAAAAGAATTGGAGTTTTTTTTTACATAATAATCGTTGTTTCTTGCTTGACTTGCATTACGGGAGGTATTTGGTCAATACTTGACTTTTATATGCCAATTGGGAAGCCAGAATTTTTTGCTGCTTTGAGTAGAGGAACCCAAATAGCCATAATCGCAGGAATTTTGGCAGTTCTGTTTTTTCTGTTGATATTTTTCTTCGGATTATACAAAAAAGGAAGAAAATGGGTTTTACACTTCATTTTTAACGTGAGAGAAATTGAAGAAAAGTACAAAAATCGTGTTGATGTTAAAATAGCTGCTGGGGGTTTGCTAATCAGTATAATGGCAATTATTATCGGTGTATTAGTCTCTATAATTGAAGAGATGTTGTTGGCGCCTAGCCAAAATTCGCTCTTTTCTGTATTAATATTAGTATTTTCAGCGGGTAATTGGATTTTGTTCTCAGGAATTTCTCTCTTTGCAATCTTAGCAATCACTTTATTTATGATCTACTTTTGGAAAAACGGATACTATATAATTTTAAGAATTATGGGAAAATTGGAAAGATAGAGCTAATACTTTTTTCTTTTTATTTTTTTTCTAGAATAAAATCTTTTTAAATCAGTAAATTCTCCCACTTATCTTCTTTTTAATATTTTTTATTCTTACCTAAATCAATGTCCACTAAGCTTGGTATTGTTTTTAATTTCCTTCAATTGCCTGATGTTTCCAAATACCCGTTTGTAATAAATAAACGAACGGATGGGATTTTTGTTAAAAAAGGTTTATTTGTGTCTACAAAATCGATTGAAGGATATTTAATTGGCATAGTTGAGAAAATCGTGTTGTTAAACGAATATTTTTCGGATGCCTTAACAATTAAAGCTTACAATAACGAAAGTAATCCAAATATTCTTAAAGGTTTATTTCCGAGCGATGATTTTGAATATGCTGTTGCAATTGTGAGGAATTTAGGGATTATCGAATTCAAAGAATCTAGCGAATTTGAAATAAAATCGATGAAAAGGATGATGTATCCTGCAAGTCCGGGTAAGGAAGTATATTTAGTTGACGAAGAAATTCTCAAGAGTTTTATTGGTCTTGATCAAAAACACGGACTAAATTTGGGTAAAGTGAAGGTATCCAATCTAGATGCTTATATTAATATGGATCGATTATTAAATAAGCATTTTGCTATTCTTTCAATTTCAGGAGGAGGTAAAAGTTATCTTACATCAATTATTATTGAAGAGCTACTTACGCGAGAAAAAGCTTCTGAGACTCCTGCAATTATATTGATTGATGTTCATGGAGAATATCAATATATAAATACTGTTTCCAAATTAAAAAATAAAGTTAAGGTTATTGATACCTCATATTTTCAAATTTCTGTCCCTAAATTGAACGCTTTTGCTTATAAAAAATATCAAGAACTAATTTCTAATGTTCAGATAAGAGAGCTGTCTAAATATATTAAGAAACTAAGAAAAAAGGAGGATTTAAAAAAGAAATTTACTCTTAATAGCATTATAGAATTAATTGAAAAAGAACCAGAGGGCGGGAAAAGCACAAAACAAGCCTTAATTGGATGGTTATCTGAATTAGAACGTTTAAATCTTTTTGGACCACAAGAAAATCCAGTAATGAGAAATGTCTTAAAACAAGGCGAAATTTCTATTTTTAACCTTCAAAATGAAATATCAATTCGTAAAAAACAAATTATTGTTGACTATATATGTAATCAACTGTTTTATTTAAGAAGAAAAAACGAAATTCCTCCATTCTTGTTAATTATAGAAGAAGCCCATCAATTTTGTCCGGAAGCAGCTCATTCTAAAGCATTATCAAAATATATTATTGAGACTATCGCCAGAGAAGGGAGAAAATTTATGGCTTGTTTATGTTTGATAAGCCAAAGACCTAAAAAGCTAAGTACGACCGCTTTATCTCAAACAAATTCAAAGCTAATTCTAAACATCAAAAATCCCTACGATTTAAAACACTTGATGGATAGCTCGGAAACAATTACTAAAGATTACGCGGACATGATCTCAAGTTTAGGAGTAGGAGAAATGTTAATGATGGGAAATGCAGTAAATTATCCTATCTTTATAGATATCAGGGAAAGAAAATTTAAGTCTCAATCTGAAAATATATCTTTATCGCAAGAATGTGTAAATTGGAAAAAGCTCCAATCAATTTAGCTCTTCCATAATTTCACTTTTAATTTCTTGATTTCTTTTGTTAAGTACAATCATTTTCTTAGTTTTTGAGACTCGAAAAACATTAATAATGCTTCGACTTTCTAACTTCATTAGTAATTCCTCTAACGTTAATGGATTAATAAAAGAGAATTCCTTCTTGAGTAGTTCTTCCAATCGTTTATCTAATATTTCTCCCTTATTTTTAATTAGTATGTCAATTAAAGAATTGACTACGGGTTTTTGGTTCCATCTTTGTGGTTCGATAATTATTCACCTTTTAATTAAGTAAAATTAATAATTATATTCATTAAATAGAAATGATATCTCTCAAATTAACTTTATGAATCTTAGATAACCATTCGATCTGTTTGTTCTATGATTAGATTTTTTATTTTTTTTCCAAAACCTTCATAAAATTTAATTATCTCCGGAGTAATGCTAGGGTTCATCGATTCCATGGCCAATTTAAAATGATCTTCCGAAATTTTTCTTGCCCTTATATTTTCTCTTAGCGCAATCATACCTGCTTCGCGACATAAAGTTTCTACATCGGCCCCAGAATAACCCTCTAGCTTCTCATTTAAGGCACTTAAATCTATGTTGCTCATTAGGGGCATATCTTTGGTAAAAATATTTAAAATTTTTTCTCTTCCTTTATCATCAGGAGCGGGAACTAGCATAATTCTATCTATTCTTCCAGGTCTTATTAAAGCAGGGTCTAAAATGTCGGGTCGATTGGTAGCAGCAATTACTACAATATCTTTCTTTACTTCTAACCCATCCAGTTCAGTTAAGAATTGAGAGAGTACTTTTTCTGAAACTCCTGAGTCAGTTGTATGTCTGCCTCTACTTGGAGCTATAGAATCAAATTCATCAAAAAATATAATGCAAGGTGCAGCCATTTTGGCTTTTCGAAAAACTTCGCGAATTGCTTTTTCACTTTCTCCCACATATTTGGATAATAACTCGGGACCTTTAATAGATATAAAATTAGCTTTACTTTCGTTAGCAACTGCTCGAGCTAAAAGAGTTTTACCACATCCGGGGGGACCGTAAAGTAAGAGACCTCTTGGAGGAGTTATTCCCATACGTTTAAAAATATTTGGATTTGACAAAGGCCAATCAACAGATTCTATTAACTTCTGCTTTAAATCTTCCAATCCGCCTATCTGATCCCAGGTAACATTTGGTACTTCTACAAACACTTCTCTTATTCCAGATGGCATTACCTCCTTTAAAGCCTCTTCAAAATCTGCTTTAGTAACTTCGATTTGTTCTAGCAATTCGGGATCAATTATTTCGGATTCCAAATCAATATGTGGTAGATATCTTCTAAGTGCAGACATTGCTGCTTCCCGACAGACTGCAGAAATATCTGCTCCTACAAATCCGTGAGTAATGTTAGCAAATTCTTTTAACGATATTTTTTTATCGAGGGGCATGTTCCTCGTATGAATCTGAAATACTTCTCTCCTTCCTTTTTCATTAGGTACTTTTATCTCTATTTCGCGATCGAATCTACCTGGGCGCCTTAATGCGGGATCTAAGCTATTAGGTCTATTTGTTGCGCCTATAACGATTACTCTACCTCTGCTATGTAGTCCATCCATCAGAGCTAGCAGTTGAGCAACAACTCTCCGTTCTACTTCACCAGTTACAGTTTCTCTTTTTGGGGCAATGGCATCGATCTCATCAATGAAAATAATAGACGGACTCTTTTCTTCAGCTTCTATGAATATATTTCTAAGTTTTTTCTCAGATTCGCCATAAAATTTACTCATAATTTCTGGTCCATTTATAGAAATAAAAAAGGCTTCGCTTTCATTAGCAACAGCTCTTGCCAAAAGCGTTTTTCCGCACCCTGGAGGACCTCGTAATAAAACTCCTTTTGGAGGATCAATCCCTAATCGCTTAAATAAAGAGGGATGTCTAAGTGGGAGCTCAACCATTTCTCTAACCCTCTGTATCTCTCGATCTAATCCTCCAATTTCCTCGTATGTAACATAATCTGCTCCTCTTTCTTCATCTTCAGTAATATGTTCACTAATATGTAGAGCAGTTTCCGGTTTGATTGTACATACTCCGTTAGGTCTCATATTTATAACTTTGAACGTAATCTCTCTACTAATACCAATAGAAATATATATGAAATCTTCAATTGTAACGGGGTAGTTGTTTAATTTTCGCTTGACGAACGTTTCAAATCGAGGATTTGATTTTATTTTTACGCTTATCGGCGCTAAAACAATGTTTTGGGCTGATTGTGCATTGACTTTCCTAATTTGTATCGTTTCATCAATATTTGCTCCTGTATTTTTTTTCAATCTAGAATCAATACGAATAATTCCTAATCCACTATCTTGAGGATAACTTGGCCAAGCAATCCCAGCACTTTCCTTTTTTCCAATAAGAGCTATGACGTCACCAGTTTTAATATTTAGCTTCTCCATAGTTTCTTGATCAATTCTAGCAATGTTTCGGCCAATATCTCTTTTTTTCGCTTCTTGTACCCTTAAAGCTATTTCTTTACTGGTGGTATCACTTTTCTCGTTTTCTTTAGCTGACATTTTAGATCGATTAAATAAAATATAATTATCTATAAATATGAAATATTGATTTTGTAAAAATTTTTGCTTTTTCTAACAATAAAATTTATTTTTTTTTAAAAAAACTATCTAAAGACACTTGTGTTTTGGAAGAATTTTGCTTTTTCAAACGTTCAATAGCGTTTAGGACTCTCTGTTTTGAAAAATTATGTTGTTCAATAAGTAATTCCTCAACTTCCTCGTATTTTATTTTTTCCCAGATTATCTTTGGATAATTTTTTTTTATATTTGGGTATAAAAAGATCTCTTTTATTTGTTTAATTAGATCTTTTTCAAGTATAATTTCTATATTGCCAATTTTTACATTATTTTTTATTATATTTTCTAACGAACCATATTTTTTGATCAGATCAAGAGCTTTGTGTTGACCAATTCCCTTAACTCCAGGAAAAAAATCTGTTCCAATTAATATCCCCATTTCAATTAACTGTTCTCTAGTAATTTTTAAACCTTCAAGAAATTTTGATAATGAGATATATTCTATATCCAAAGTTACAGTTGTATTTTTAAGTTTTTTACTCCTACTTACAGCAAAATTGCGTATTAACCTTTCTCCTCCAAATAATAAAGTATCATAATCCTGAGATGCACAAGCCCAAGCATCACCATTTTCAACTAAAAAGGCAGATTGGGCTTCACCCTCAGAACTAGCTTCGACAATTGGGATACCAAGATATTTTAATAGTTTTTTGCTCTCGCTAATCATACCGGTATCTAATTTAGATGTCATCTGAGCAAATTTTTTTGCTGCACCAAAATCTTCTTTCTCTTGAGCTGTAATCATTTTTTCCTTAGCTACTTCCTTAATCTTCCTTCTTTCCTTTATGGTCTCTAATTTTAGCTCAGAAGGAACTCCGTCAAACACATAAATTGGTTTAATATTATGTTCTAAAAAATTAATTGTCCTGTAAAACAATCCCGATAGATGAGAAGTTACATTTCCATTATAATCTTTTAAGGGAGTGCCATCTCTTTGCCTAATTATAGCTAAAAACTGATAGATCGTGTTAAAAGCGTCTATAGCAATGTGTTTATTTAAAAGGTTTTCAAAGGTTATAGTTCTTCTTACTTCTTTCACTAGCTCGTTAATTTTAGTGCCCATGGTTTATCTTTTAATATTTTAATCCAATGTTAATTTGGTTTTTTTCCTATATATTTTGCACTATATTTTTTCTTTTTTTAAAAAACGCCTTTTTAGTTTTAATCCACACCTATCACAATTTTTATTTAAATCTTCAGATTTGTATATTATTTTACAGTATGGGCAATAAACTTCAAAAAAAATCTTAGATTTTATCCCATTCTTAAATAAGGCTTTAAACTTCAGATTTAATGCGCTACATAAATTTTCCATGGAATAATCGTTTGTGTATAGTATGATCTCGTTATCTGTAGTATTCATCAATTCTAAAGCTAAGGCAACTAATTCTACGTCGGTTTTTGATAAAGCGTTAATGTCACCAGTTACTTTAGATTTTTTTTCCACTAACTTAATAAAATATTCAGTAGGGTTTTTTATAGTTAATTTTTCCATTTCTATAGCAAGTTCAATTCTTTGTAATATATTTCTATTCTGATCTTTATACTTTTCAACTTTAATCTCTTGAATTATTGCTGGAGTAGAGACTATCGTTTCTTTAAAATAATTAAAATCTATACCAGTTAAAAATATATTTGTATCAAAAACCAGAATTGAATTCTTCTTCTGGACCGTCGTCTAAAGGCACCTTTATAGTTCCTATTATTTTTTTTCTTAAACGCCTAATATAATTATCGCTTAAACTCTTGGAAAGACGAATAAAACTTGTATGGGAATTTGCTTTGCGTATTTTAATAATTGTCTTTGGTTGGATTTCTTTTATGGTTTTTTGACCATCAATAATAATCTTTGCACTTAACCGTTGCCTTAAAAGTTGGACTTCTATCTCACTGTCAATTGGAAGTATCATTGGTTTCAATCCCGATCGGGCAAAACTATTCAATGGAGTTAATTGCATCGCATCCATATTAGATTTAATAATCGCACCTCCCGCACTTAAATTATACGCTGTAGAGCCTACAGCAGTAGATATAATTATACCATCTAAATAACTACGATTTAGAAAACAACCATCTATTTTAACAGACGCTAAAAGAACTTTTGAGCTCTTTGATGAAATAATTAGGATTTCATTTAAAGCATTACTCAATCTAATTTCCTCAGAACCCTTAACCACAAATGCAGTTAATTTAGAACACTTCTCTATTAAAAAGTCTCCATTCAATACGCGGATTATATCGTTAAAAATGGTTCCCTTATTAGACTCGTCTAAAAAACCTATAGATCCAATATTCACTCCTAAAATAGGTGGTGCGTTGCGATGTGGTAAACCACCTGCCACTCTGAGTATCGTTCCATCTCCACCAATAGAAATTAAAAATTTGGTATTTTCAGCCGTCATCTCCTTTAAATCTTTAGCGTTATGTGGAAAAATCTTAGGAGCGATTCTGGTTTCCATTTGAACGACTTCACCTTTTTTCACGAGAAATTCAAAAATCTTCTTTGTTAATTTTATTGCTCTCTCAGAATCCATTCTGCAAGCTAATGAAATGGGTTTTTTGTCCATGAATCTCAGGCTTCTTTTTTAGGTTTTTCTCAAGAATAATAAATTAAAAAATATAAAAATTTGGGAAATTGAAATAAAATCTTTGTTTTAGTCGTTCTAATACATTAATTTATAATAACTCTGTTTATTAATGTTTTTCCAGCAAGTTGCCAATATTCTACTTGCGCTAAAGACATCTTTCCGGGGTCCGCCTGTAAATCCTTCAATTTTGCTTTTAAATCTTCTTCTGCGGGCCAATTAACATCCACGGACTCATAAGTCTCTAAATCCATTATATTGATTGAAGTTTCTTCAATAAAATTAATCTGAGCAGTACCTTTGATGATTTCGGGAATTTCGCACATGTGACCAGAGGGAATTGTGAGAGATCTCTTGTTATTGTCGAACACCCCGACACATACAACGCGAACTTTCGCATGTCCATGCTTGCCACTTTTAGATCGTTCAGTTGCTTTAATAATACATGGTTCATCTTCCACCATAATATACTGCCCTGATTTTAACTTTTGAATTTCAGTTCTACGGATTGACATAAATTATTTTCTCCTTTTCTTTTTCTCTAAATATTAATCAGTAATATTTTTTATTTTCACATTTCTTTTTTATATAATATTATAATCATTTAAAAAAAAATATTAGTTTTTGTTTATTTTCATTATTAAATAATAAATACAAAACCCGATTTATTATGGCGTTTAAAAAACTGGGGAAAGATTTAGAAATAATAATGCGGAAGTTGCGAGGATTACCTCAAATTGACAAAGAAGTAATTAACGCAATTATTCAAGACTTACAAAGAGCCTTACTAAGTGCTGACGTAAAAGTTGAATTAGTTTTCCAGATGACTGAAAATATTAAAAAAGAAGCAATGAACACTGATCTAAAAAGAGCGAGAAGGAAGGATTTTATAATCAAGCTTGTTCACGATGAGTTAGTAAAAACAATAGGGGGAAAACCCGCTCCAATTAGAATTAAACCTGGAAAAAGTAATGTAATATTGCTTGTTGGAATTCAAGGTTCAGGTAAAACTACAACAGTTGGAAAGTTATCGCGATTTTACAAGAGCAAAGGATATAAGGTCGCCGCAGTAACGACAGACACATGGCGACCTGGTGCCTATGAACAACTTGTTCAGCTAACAGACCAAATTGGAGTAAAATGTTATGGAAATCCAAACGAAAAAAATGCTGTTAAACTTGCGGTTAGAGAAACGAAAAAAGCTATTAATGACGAACACGATATTATTATAGTTGATACAGCTGGTCGACATAAGGAAGAGAAAGAATTAATGAAAGAAATGGAAAAAATTGAAACTGGTTTAAAACCTAACGAAGTGATCTTAGTAATCGACGGTAGTTTAGGTCAACAAGCTTATTCCCAGGCAGAAGAATTTGCAAAGGCTACTAATATCGGGAGTATTATCGTTACGAAATTAGACGGAACAGCTAAAGGAGGTGGAGCACTTTCTGCATGTGCTGCTACTAATCAATCTATTAGATTTATTGGTGTCGGTGAAAAGCTGGAGGATTTCGAAGAGTTTAATCCAACTACATTTGTAGGCACCCTATTAGGAGTTCCCGACCTAGAGGGTCTGGTTAAACGAGTACAAGAAGCTGAAATCGATGTAGATCCTGATTTGGTTAAACGGATGATGAAGGGTAAGTTCACACTGGACGATCTTTATATTCAATTGAAGAGTATTAAAAAAGTCGGAAAAATGAAACAAATTTTAGCAATGATGGGAGGAGGTAATATTCCTGATGCTTTATCTGATGATGCTGAAAAAAACTTAGAGAAGTGGGAAGTAGTTTTAAATTCTTTGACTCAAGAAGAAAAAGATGATCCAAAAATTATTAAAAAAACGAGAAAAAGAAGGATTGCTATAGGAAGCGGAACAGATTATACTACAATAAATAGGATGCTCGATCAATACAATCAAATGAAGAAATTTATGAAGAAGGCTTTACAAATGCAAAAGAAAGGGAAAAAAGGTGGAACAGGTTTGCCACCAGGTTTTGATAATATATTTAAAAAATTCGATGGATTTTAAACCGATTATTTAGTTTTGATTCGATTGGTAAATTTCTTATTATTTATTGAAAATATTTCCGATTATTCCAAGAAGGTTATAGATAATGGACAAACACCTCTAGATGTATATAATGTATGCTCAATTATACGAGAATCTTTCTGTTGTTCTTATTCAATAAGAAAAGACAATAATTTATACATCTATATTGATTCGACCCATATTTTAATAAAGTTTAAAGGTAACTCTCTGAGATATTTAGGCTCTGATGAGAGATCTCAAGCTCTACTCTTGAAGAGGGCTTTGGATAAATTAAACGGAGTTGAAGCAATAAAATCTCAACGAATGCAAAAATCTACTCCCGGGATTTTCGTTAAGAGATTGTTGAATGGTGAATCGATTTTAGAAAACATTATTGATTTATATAATGATAAGATAATAGTTATTAACGAATTTGAAAAAGAAAATATGCAATCAGATATCATCAACTTAGAAGAATTAGATAATCTAAGGGAATATTGTTATATTTTTCATTTTCCTCAAAACTTACGCAGTTTAGTCGATTTTTTGAGACTGATTGATGAAAAATACAAATTAAAATATGCTAATCTTTCAAATATAAAAGGGGTTGAAAATAAAATTTTATATGTCAATTTTCTAATTGACCAAAAAGAAAATATAGATAAAGATTTAAATAGATGATATTAAAAAACGCACTTATATATTTCAATGGCTCGCTCCAGGATGGAGCTTTATTAATCCTCAATGGAAAGATCATATCTGTTATACATGAGAACTCTGAAGATGATCTGAAATCTATTCAAAGCAAAAATGAAGATGGGATAGTAGTAGACTGCGAAAGGAGAAAAATTTTACCTGGTATAATTGATATTCATTCTCATTTAAGAGATATGGGGCAGAGCGAAAAAGAAACTTTTTCATCTGGAACATTAGCAGCAGCATTTTCTGGAATTACGACAGTTTTTAATATGCCAAATACGATTCCTCCTGCGGTAAACGCAACTAAAATTAAAAAGTGGATGAAAAAAGCAGAAAATAACATATATGTGAATGTGGGATTTATCGCGGCAGTTCCTAAGGATATTAATATCAAAGAAATTATTTCAATTATTGAATTAGGCGTTATTGGTTTTAAAATTTATCCGTTAGGCTCTTTAAATGAGATCGATTGGACAAATTATTTGAATGTTCAAAAAATTCTTAACATCTCGTCAAAATTGCAAATTCCCATATTGATACACCCAGATTGGCCTTTATCTCCTGAAGAAAAAAGCGAAGTTTACAACGACGGTACACTAACTGATGTACCCATATTAATATTACATAATAATCTGTTCCCCACCACTCTAGAAGCTAAATATGTAAACTTTGTTCTCGATAATTATTATAAAATCATAGCAGATTTGGATTTGAGCGCAGAAAATTATCCTATCGTACATTTTTGCCATATAAGTTGTAAAGATAGTTATTCTTTAATACGAAAAGCTTTAGATATGAAACCTAACCTAAAAATTACCTTCGAAACAACACCGCACCACCTTTTATTGGCAAACACCATACAACTAAGCAATCCTAATTTTGGGAAAGTTCTACCTCCCTTAAGAGATGAAGAACACTCCTTATTCTTGTTTAATGAACTTAAGGAAGGGAATATAAACCTTGTAGGCACGGATCACGCACCTCATACACTGAAAGAAAAAGCTCAAGATTATTTAGACGCACCTTCGGGATTTCCCGGATTTGAAACCTATGCATTAACATTATTAGATAAGGTATGTAGAAATGAACTTTCTCTTGAAACTTTTGTTAAGGTTACTTCAGAAAATCCCGCAACAATTTTTAAAATTAAGAATAAGGGATTAATCAAAGCAGGCTACGATGCTGATTTAATCATAGTTGATAAGATTCCAAGATATCCCATTAACCCAGAAGTATTCAAAACAAAAGCAAAATTTTCTCCCTATGAGGATTATAAAACCTCTGTTCAGATATGGAAAGTATTTTTAAATGGAATTGAAGTAAATTGTGATAATGCTGAACCTAAGGGAAATATTATAAAACAGTTTGATTAAGTTATTATTATAATTAACCGTCTACTATTATATACTGAAAGCAAATTCTAAGAGTGAGAGCATGACAGATAAAGAAATAATTACATTAGAAGATGGAAAAGTTTTAATTAGATTTGCGAGAGATAATATCGAATATTTCCTTAGAAATAATAAAAGAATGATAGTTCCCGATGAAATGAAGAATAAATATACAGATAAATATGGTGCATTTGTGACTTTAAATAGTCATAATGTTGAAGGCAATCCCTTAAGAGGTTGTATCGGATATATTGAACCTAATTTCTCATTATATGATGCTGTGCATAGGGTGTCAGTAAGTTCAGCTATAGAAGATTCACGCTTTCCGCATGTCACGCTTGAAGAAATGGATAATATTATTATTGAACTTTCTATTTTAACTCCCCCTAAATTAATAGAAGTAAGTGATCCGAAAGAATATATTGAAAAAATCGTAATAGGAAGAGATGGGCTCATAATCGAGAAAGGCATGCGAAGAGGTTTATTGCTCCCTCAAGTTCCTGTTGACCACGATAGAAATTGGGATGTGAAAACTTTCTTAGAACACACTTGTAGTAAAGCATGGCTTTCTGTTGAAGCTTGGAGAGATCTAAAAAGTACTAAAATATACTCTTTTCAAGCAATACTATTTGAAGAAGAAATTCCACGAGGAAATGTTGTGCGGAAATATATTACTCCATCATAACTTTATAAACTTATTTGGTGAATATTATGGAAAAAAATGAAGATATGGTTCTTGTAATTGATATTTCATCTAATTCCGTAAAAGTTGGTTTAGTTTCAGAAAGTTTAAATTTAGTTCACTTCAATAGTCAAAATATTAATGTAATTAATGAGGATATAGATGGATTTGCTAAGAGTTTTGACATGGAAGATATATGGAATAAATTAATTAATGGAGTAAATCAAGTTCATACTAAAATTAAGAATCAAAATACCAAAATTATAGGAATATCGACTTGTGCTCAAAGAATTGCATCAATATTTTTAGACAGAAAGGGAAATGTTGTTTATGGAGGACCCAATATAGATATTCGTGGAATAGATTCCGCATATCTTATAGATGATGAATTTTCAGAAAAAGATCTATTTGAAATAACCGCTCATAGTCCTTCATTATTATTTTGTTTAGCTAGATTATTATGGTTCAGAGAAGAAGAGGAAGAAACTTATGCAAAAATAAGTAAAGTTCTAATGCTGGATGATTGGTTAGTATACAAACTTACAGGAATCTATGTTAGTGATTTCTCATCTGCTGCTGAATCTCAGTTACTAGATATAAAAAGAAGAGAGTGGAGTTCAGAAATAATACAAACCTTTGATTTCGACCCAGATTTTTTTCCAGATATTGTGGAATCAGGAACTATAGTTAGCGAATTAAAACCAGAATTAATTAAAAAATTCAACTTTAATCAAAGTTATATTCCTATTGTAAAAACAGGAGGAGATACTCAAGCAACCCTGTTAGGTATGGGAGCGATTGAGAGAGGAGATATTGGTATCAGTTTAGGTACAACAGCCCCTCTCCATCTCGTAGTAGATAAACCCATTATTGATCCCTCGAGTAATTATTGGACATCTTGTCATTCAATAAAGGGAAAGTGGTTATTAGAAGGGCATGCAGGTAACACTGGTGCTTCTTATAATTGGTTTAAACAATGTTTTTTATCAAATTCAGGAGATAATCCAGATTTTTTAATGGATACATATTTAAAGATGTCTCAACCAGGAGCTTTAACAACTTATGCGTACTTAGGACCCGAAAATATGAACATTAAAAATCAAACTTCAATAAAAAGAGGCGTATTTGCTTTTCAACCTCCTATGATGATATCTGAAGAACTCCCAACTATTAAAGATTTTGCTAGAAGCGTTCTTGAAAATATCGCATTTGGAATATATGAAAATTACAGTGCTTTAAATAGCTATACTGATTTAGATACAAGAACTTTTTGTGCAGGGGGTATGGCTAAATCAGAAGAATTTAGTAAATTGTTAGCAAATGTGCTAGATTCGGAAATTTCAATTCCTTTTGTAAAAGATTCAGCTTTTATAGGAGTAGCAATGAATATTCTGAAAGCCTTGGACCTTTATTCAGATTATAACGCAATGATTAAAGATCTCATTACATATGAGAAGATAAAGAGTAATTCTAGCATTTCAGAGAAATATAAATCTATTTACCTAGAATGGAAAAACCTTAAAAATAAAATTGACAAGTTGTAATTTCTCTCTCACTTAATTTTATTAAATTTTTATAAAGGAGAGTTAATTAATACATTTAAAAATTGAAATAGTATTTTAGGGGTGTGATAAATTGTCAGAATTTGATAGTATAGAATCTTGTTTAAAGGAAATAGAAAACCGTTATAATAACACAGAGAAAGTTAGAAGAAAATTAGCTAACTACGATGAACCCATACAGATAACATTCTTAGATACTAACCGTAATGTTATGCTTCTGGTAAATAAAGATCAAGGAATTGAAGTAAAAGATAATACTAGCGATGGGAACGCTCCAGTAAAAATCGAATTTTCTTCGGAAAAGATAATGCTGGAGCTATTTAATAAGGAGATTGGAGCAGTAAAAGCATATTCTTCAGGAAAAATTAAGGTTATTGAAGGTCAAATTCGGAATTTAATGAAACTAAGAAGCCTAATGTTTTAAAAAAATATAAATATACTTTTTATAGATTCTAACTTTTATTATTTGGTATTAATTAACCTAATAACTAAATTAACTAAGTATTTTTTAAATGAGTTGAGAAGTGATGAGAGCTTTTATAACAGCAAGCATATCTGATGAAGTTTTAAAGGAATTGAAGAAGAAAATGGATGTTACTTATGAGAGTTGGAGAGAAACTGGAAATATCTATTTTGATGTCAAGGAGATGATTGAAAAATTAAAAGATTACGATATTTTTATTACTGTCGCAGATGATTTAAAAAAAGCTGAATTATTTGAAAATACAAACATAAAGTTGATTGGCTCGTGTCGGGGGGATCCATTCAATATTAACTTAGAGGCAGCTACTAAAAATAAGATTCCGGTTATTTATACTCCTCTAAGAAATGTAGTTGCGGTTGCTGAATTAACTGTAGGGTTAATCATTTCATTGACAAGAAACTTGACTCAACTAGATAAGTTCTTGCATTCAGATGATTTTGAAGTTATTGATTTTGAAGATTGGATTAAATGTTATAATAGATTCATGGGTAATGAACTATTGGATAAAACAATTGGGATTGTTGGGTTTGGTCAAATAGGACAACGTGTTGCCGAACGATTAAAACCATTTGGTGTTAATCTTCTTGTTTATGATCCGTATGTAGCAGATGAAATCGTTGAAAAATATGGTGAAAAAACTGATGTAGACACTTTAATGAAAAAATCCGATTTCGTTACAATTCATGCCGCAGCAACTGATGAGAATGATAATTTAATTAACGAGGAAAGGATAAAAATGATGAAAAACACAGCATTTTTAATAAACTTGGCTAAAGGAAGCCTGGTAGACTACGATTATCTATATGAAGCTTTAAAAAATAGTACCATTGCTGGAGCGGCTTTAGATGTTTTTCCCATGGAACCTCTTGACGAAGATAATGAGTTTTTAGGATTAAATAATGCTATTGTATTACCACATATTGGGGGAAATACGATTGAGGTGATTCACAGACAATCAAGAATGCTTCTGGATGATATAGTCACTTGGTTAGATAAAGGAATTCCTTCTCATGTTTTAAATCCCGAAGTTTTTGAAGGATTCAAGGAAAAAAAGGAATCATTAGATCAACAAATCAAAAAATATAAAGAAAATATTGTAAACATTTGCAAAAGATTACTAAATGATGGTCATGTTATTGGATCAGCGGGAAATGTGAGCATGAGGGTGAAAAAGGGGGAAGAAGAAATAGTATTAATCACTCCCAGTAACTTAAATTACGAAGAGATGGAACCGAATGATATTTTAATTATTGATCTTGAGGGTAAAGTAATCGAAGGAGAAAGAAATCCCTCAGTAGAAAAACACCTACATCTTGGAATTTATAAAGAACGCGAAGACGTGAATGTAATCATACACTCTCATGGTATCTACTCAACGATACTTAGTACGCTTAATTTATCGCTACCTCCCGTTATGGAAGAACTTGTACCTTATTTAGGAGGAGAGGTAGTTTGCTCTGAGTACGGTGAAGCTGGTAGTGAAGAATTAGCTAATAATGTAAAAACAAGCCTAGAAGAGAGAAATGCTGTAATTCTCGCAAATCACGGAAGTTTATGTTGTGGGAGTCATTTAGAAGGGGCTTACACCGTTCTAAAATATTTAGAAAGAGGATCTAAAGTATATTATTTAGCGAAATTAATAAAGGAGCCAAATCTTCTACCTGAAGATACAATAGATTACGAAATGGATATCTTTGATCTATTTAAGGATTCAAAGAAAATTTAGAAATAAATTTGAGTTAAACCATCTGAACTAAGCTTCTAAATAACTTAACAATGTGGTTTGTGCTACACTTGGAGCTTTTTCTAAATTTGATAACCTTATTCCAACAAGCCTAACTTTCTTGTTTACAGTTGAAAATTGATTCAATAACTCAATAATTACTTTTAATACTTGATTTTTATTTTGAACATGATGAATAAAGGATTTCGAACGAGTAAATGTTATAAATCCTTCAAGTCTTATTTTAAGAGTTACCGTTTTATAATATATCTTATTTTTAATTACATTCTTATGAATTCTATCATTAATTTCTTCAAGTTTAGATAAAATTAGATTAAGATCATCCGTATCTTCATAAAAAGTTCTTTCTTTACTTATAGATTTTCGATCACCGTGAAATTCTTTTACTTCTCTAGTATCAAATCCATTTGCAACATTCCACACCCACTCCCCATGTTTCCCAAATAATTGAACCATTTTGGGGAGTGAAAGGTTTATAATGTCACCAATTGTTTTAATACCTTTTTTGTTGTAAAAGAGTTTAGATTTCTTTCCAATTCCGGGAATTTGGGTGATATCTAGGTTTTCTAAGAATTTTTTTATTTGATTTTGCTCAACGATAGTTATTCCATTTGGTTTATTGTAATCTGAAGCAATTTTAGCAATAGATTTAGTTGGAGCACACCCTACCGAGATGGTAATGCCTACTCTTTTATATACTTCGTTTTTTAAATTTTCAGCTAAATTCCTCACATCTTCATAATTTAAGCATTTATCCGTTACATCTATATACGCTTCGTCAATGCTCACTTGTTGAAACTTGTCTGAATAAGAGTTTACAATCTCCATTACTTCTTTAGAGGCTTTTTGATATTTCTCAAAATTCGGATGCAGGTAGGTTCCATGAGGACATCTTTTATAGGCCTGGGATATAGGCATCGCTGAATGAAGTCCAAATTTACGAGCTTCATAATTACAAGTACTTACTACACCCCTTCCTTTGCCATCTTTTGGGTCCGCCCCTATTATTATAGGCTTCCCTGAGTACTCTGGGTTATCTCTTTCTTCTACAGCAGCAAAAAAGCAATCTAGGTCGCAGTGTAAGATAAAACGGCTCATTATTAATCAATTTAAATAATTAACTTTCATTTAGACATTGTAAGTATTTCCAAATAAAATAAAAAAAGTTGGACTATGTTGAATTTATAATTTTAAATCGAAAAATAACATAATGAATATCTAAATCTATGAAAATACATTTTTAATCAATCTTTAATTTAAATACATATGGAAACTGATAAATTAGAACAACATCGAAAAACAGTTGTGAGAGGAGCTCAAGAAATCTACAGTAAAGGGCTAGTTGAGGATGGAGAGGGCAATGTAAGTGTTAGGATAAACAAAAATGAGATACTAGTTACTCCTACTTCAACCAAATATAATTTGTTAAACCCGGAGTTAATTGTTCACATGGACTTAGATGGAAATGTAATTGGTTCAGGTAAAATTCCATCTACGGAAGTAAAAATGCATCTAGCAGTGTACAAGGATAGACCTAAAGTTAAATGTGTTATCCACAATCATTCTCCTTATGTTTCAATGCTTTCAGTTCTAAGAAAAAGCATACCAATTTTAATGGAACAACAATTAATATTCCTCGGCGGAAAAATACTATGTACTGAAATTACTAAAGCCCACACAGATGAGATGGGAACAAGTGCACTGAAAGCGTTGGGTAGAAATAATGCAGCGATTCTTGCAAATCATGGGGCTATAATATGTGGTAAATCTTTAGATCACACCGTCCGGTTTTCTGTTGTATTAGAAAAGATGGCAAAAGTATATTGGGGCGCTCTACAAATTGGAGAACCATTACCTATTCCTGAAAAGAACCTTGAAGAACACGAAAAGATGTTTAATAGTTTATTTGCGTGCTATCCCAAAAGACTAAGAAAAAGTTAAGGTTTCGTGTTGAATAAAATGGAGTTAGGGATAAGCTCGTTAGGCAATATTATTGACTCTGGCCTCAGTAGCAAGTATAATGATCTATTCAGTATGTATTATCACTCTACAGAAAATTGTCTTAAATTTGCTGAAGATAATGAGATTTCAATTGTAGAAATAGTACTGGATCCTCAAAATATATTTACAGAAACGAATAAACAAGAATTTATTGAATTAATTAACTCATATCAAATAAAAAAGCAAATCCATGGTCCATTCATCGATATAAACTTATGCTCTCATAATGACATAATTTCAAAAGCTTCAACAGAAGCATACATTGAAACTGCAAAATTTTGTAAAGAAATCAATGTTAAGGTAATGACGATACATCCAGGTTTAGCTAATTTTTTGTTGGAGTTCATAAGAGATTATAATAGGAAACAGTTAGCTAAAGCAATAAATACTTTACTAAATTTTACAAATAATCTTAATCTTAATATTTGTTTAGAAAATATGCCTAAAAACACGCATATCATGTTAGATCAAGATAATATCCAAAAAATTTTAAGCTCCATTGGGAGATCAGATCTATTTCTCACATATGATACGAGTCACTTCTACACCAATGACGGAGATGTAAATTTATTATGGGAAAAATATCAAAAAATCATAAAAAATGTGCATCTCGTTGAAAACTATACAACTGATTCTGACACTCATCCACCGTTGGGAACGGGGAAAGTTGACTTTAAAGCTATTTTAGAAACGATTAGAAATTATCAATATAAAGGAGCATTAATTGTCGAGCTCTCATCTAATAAGGATTTAAGCAATAGTATTGACTATATTAATAAGTTATTATAAAATAATTTGACAATTATTGATCATCTTTATATATTACTTAGACATATTTGAAAAATAACTAATTCAAAGATATTCAATTAAAATTTTTAATAAAAATACGAGATAAGATTAAAAGTGCCTAATAAAACTAAAATTATCAGTATTATTGCTATTATAGTTGGAGTTGGTTTAATACCTACCGGAATAGGAATAAGTGCAGCTATCAACGATGAGATGGCTCAAGGAGTTCCTGATGCTCTTTTAGGTATTCAGGAAGAAATTCTTCCCGAAATTAATGATACTCTTAAGACGATGGGGATACCGGACGTATTATCCGGTATATATGTAGAAGGATTTCCTTTGATCCACTTCTTAGTTAATTGTACGTTTGTAGCGGGAGGACTGAGTGAGTTTTATAATATGTTTGCTCCTGCTCTGACGGGAATTGATTTAATTCTAAATAATCCTGTAATCAGCTCTCTTCTTGAATTTCTGGGTTTTCCCCCTATTAAAGGCGTTTCTGAATATATAACCAATGCTACTATGTCCTTAAACTATACTGCTACTGCTCAAGAAAAGTTAACATTCGGTAACGAAACAATTGGATTACCTGGGCTAATGGAAGACATAGATGTAGGATGGGGCGTATTAGATTACTTGAATTTATATGAGGAAGCGTCAAATGATAGTATAAAAAAGGATTTTATGATAACAAATTATAACGCCACATGGGGTCAATTGACTAACTTAACAAATTATATAACAGATTATTATATGGTCGAAGCAATAAATCTAATCCTTCAAAGCTCAATGTGCCCTCCGGAGTATGTGGGACTAACAACCGTAGATATTACAGATCTAATGTATTATGATCAATGGGCTAATGCCTCAATGGGACAGCTCGATCTTGGTGATTTACTTGGATTGCCTTATAGTGTTATTGGATTCGAAGCCGGATTTCCAGATGCAACAAATATTTCTCTTGCGACTACCCTTGAACTGTTTAACCCTACAAATGAGTATGCTTTTATGAATATAACTTATAGTGGTGATTTACCTTCTTTACAGGAAACTGATGGCTTGGCAAAATGGCTTGTTGCCAATGCGTCTGATGATTTAGCCAATACAACAAAAGTTGCACTAAAAACCGTGTTCAATCTTGAAGATTTTCAATTTGATGCTATTATTAATTGGCTCTGGGGTTATGACCATTCCTTTAAAGAAGACGTAGTGCCTGGATTGTTTTTATACGATATGGGAATGACCGTAACTAGTTATTCTGAGATCCTATTCTATGCTCAATGGACCAATGGAACATTATATCCCAATGGATTAGTTCTACCAATAGGTAATGGAATATCTGGATGG
The DNA here is from genome assembly GCA_013375495.1 of Promethearchaeota archaeon. The sequence goes on along the minus strand of JABXKC010000027.1, from coordinate 12,492 downwards.
GAAGTCGGTGTGCCTACACCTTCAGAAATTCAATTAGTCTCTGCAGAACTCTTATTTGATGTGTCAAATAACTATGCATTAGTTAATCCTAGTGGAATTCAATCTTGGTATAGTCTACTCAATAATCCGAATCAACCAGTTTTTGTACAAGCAATGACCACTCTAGATTTGAGTTATAGCCAAATGAACGCAATAGTCAAATGGTTACCAAAATTTAGAGATGAAATTGTCCCAATTTTGGCCCAATATGAAATGAATTTACCATTTAACCCATCAATCCTCTCCGCTGGTTTACTATATGGTATGACAATTCCTGGTGGTATCCTTGCCGCACTTGGAGTGACTATGATAATATTGAGAAAAAGAAAAGTAGAGGGTTAATTTTTTTTTTTTTTTTAATAATTTTAACAATTGGATCTAATTTTGGAAAAAATCTAACTTTTTAATTAAAAGAGTTTTAAATTATGATATAATGAAAATTATTTCATTACAGGTTAGTGATGATTTATTAGATCGGTTTGAAAAAGTTCGAAATCAGAGCGGATTTAGTTCTAAAAGCGAAGCACTAAGAGATTCAATATTAAAATTTATTGATAGTCACGAAAAGTTCGAAAACTTAGAAGGATATAGAATTATGAGCATAAATCTTGTGTATCCGTTTAAAGAACAGATTGCAGATGAAATTTCTGAGCTATATCATAAATTTCATTCAATAATTAAGGCTATTACTGATTGGAGAATTGCTGAAAAAAAGATAGAAATCGTTTTAGTAGTAGGAGAGTTCGGACTTATTAAGGATCTTTTCCAAGCGATAGTTAAAATTAGAGATGTAATAAGTTCTATTCATGAAATAATTATTGATTAATTATGTTTATACTTAATCAAGTTGGAGAGATATATCTACAAATTCAGTAGGTTTTTGAGTAAGAATACTCGTACTTATTATATCTGGTTCTGAAATCAAATAATCCACAATGTTTTCTTGAGTTATGTTTCCCGAAACTTCAATAATTACCTGATCACGTAAATTTTGTTGCTTTAACAAGTTCATCGCATCTTGAACTATATCAGGATTCATATTATCCAGCATTATTATATCGGCGCCATTTTTTACAGCTGTAATGACATCCTCAACTTTTTCCACTTCAATCTCTATCTTTTTTGTGAAACTAGTCCTGAGTTTCGTATGTTTGAGAAGTTCAGCTACATTTCCGTCATAGAATTTTAAATGAGTTGACTTTAAAAGCACCATGTCATCCAAATTAAAACGATGTGTATCACCTTTTCCAATTTCTACCGCCTTTTTTTCAAATATTCGTAAACCAGGAAGAATTTTTCTAGTACAGGCTATTTTCACTCTTTTTCCGGATTTCTCGATTATTTTTACAAATTTACGAGTAGTTGTTGTTATTGCACTCATATGACACAGAAGATTTAACCCTACACGTTCACCTAACAAAATATCTTTAGTTTTTCCATCCAATTCTGCGATGATATCTCCCTTTTGGATTTGATCACCATCTTTTTTCTTGAAGGTTATGTCAACCTTTAAAATTTGAAATAAAATCTCTAATTCTTCTAATCCAGATATATAGCCATCACTTTTAGCTATAATTTTTGCGTGTGAGAGAGAGTTTGTAGGAATTGATTTTGAACTAATGTCAATAAAGGAATTGTCTTCTAATATGAATTTTTTTAATTTTTTTTCAATTAGGATACGATTATAACTCATTTTCACCAGATTCTTTATACAGTATTATTATTATAGATTAAAAACTAAATAAAATTATGCATGGTATTGATAAAATATTAATTAATAATAATGATAATAAACTTGAAGCTGAATTGTTTCTATCGAACACAGATAATCTACATTTTGTTATTATAATTTGTCACCCACATCCTCAATTTTTCGGGATTTAGATCCTTAAAAAGGGAAAATATGGGGGCAATATGTATAATAATGTAGTTTCTGCTGTTTTCAAGAAATTCATTCAAAATAATATTTCATGTTTACGATTTAATTTTAGGGGTGTTGGAACTTCCTCAGGAAATCACACTACTGGAGCTGGAGAGTTAATTGACATGAAAACTTGTATTGATTTTCTTTTAAACGAGAAAAGATTCGAAAAAATAATAATCTGTGGTTACTCCTACGGTGCTGCTATAGGTTGTTCTGCCGTTAATTATTCTAAAAAAATCGTTGCATATTGCGCGATTTCGTTTCCTTGGGATTTTATGGGTTTAGAATATAAAGAACTTTCTCAAAGTGAAAAACATAAATTATTTATTCAAGGAAATCGAGATACAATAGCTCTATATGAAAATTTTGAAAAGCACTACAATTATTACTTAGAGCCAAAGAATTATATAATAATTAAGGGAGCTGACCATTTTTATGTAGGGTTTGAAGAAGAAGTCGCTCAAGAAGTATATAAATTCTATAAAATGATAACAAAATAAAAATTACTAATTCTTATATCGTAGAGAGTTTTTCTAAATCTGGTGTTGCGTTATCCACGGCCCAATCGAGGAGTTGATCGTAATAAGCCTCAATTTCTTGTGATTCGGGTCTTTTAGATAAAACTGCTAAGATAAATTGTGTTTTTTGATCAGGCATAATAATATTTCTACACACAATGTAATCTTCTAAATATTTAATTTTTAGACTCGTAAGTAGGGACAAATCCATCTCTTCAGAAGCTTTATAGGCTGCATCGCTCAATAGCGAGCTCATTGCGGCAACTACTCGGTCATCAACATCATCTGATTTCTGGGAAGCTAAAACTAATCCTGTTGATGTCGAAAATAATGATGCCCTAAAGTTTCCATTCTCGTTTAATTCTTTTAATACAAGTTCTAACCTTGAGACCATTTGGATAAACACTCAGCTATTTTAATTATAATATACTATGGGTTTTCTATATTTAATGTATATTTAATATGAAATATATATTATTTAACTTTATTTTTATGAATTTTTGAGATTTATTACAAAAGTAGATAAAATATTATCTTCGTCAATTTTTAGCGTAATAACGGTCGGTCTAGCTATTGGTTTCTCAAAACCTCTTTTGGGTGGCGGCGCTTTAGGTTTTGTTGGACTTCCCGGATTAATCAATAGCGTGTTATAAGTTGTACCCTTTATGAGCGGTTGATGAGTATGCCCAAAAATAAGAATGTGTAGGTTTTTCCTTTTAAAAAAGTCTTCCAAGTGTTCAGGTTTCTTGTGAATAACACCGATATTATAATTGTTAACCGGAAATTTTATAAATTCCTCCAAACCAGTAATATTATCACAATCACCTTTTACACACCGGACTGGTGCTATTTTTTTTAGATAATCTAATAGAAATTCCTCACAAACATCTCCTGCGTGTAAAATTTCGTCAACATCTTTGAAAATTTCTTTCAGTTGATTAAATAGATTTTCGATTAGGCTAATCTCATCTTTCATATTTAAGTGAGTATCAGAAATTATCCCAAATTTAACCATTGCTTTTTTTACTCGCTATAATATTACTAATCCTATCATAAAAATAATCGATCCGAATAAAAAATCCAATATTATCCGTACAATTGTATCTAACGATCTCTCATCTATACTCTTATCGCGTTTGAAATAATTTATGAATTCTTTAAAACCTATTGATAAACTTTCTTTAATTCTAGAAAATTGCCATATAAATAATATAATTCCTATGATAAGGAGGGGAATATAAACGAAAATAGTCATAAACGAAAAATCCTGACCATTTATGTAGTTCCAAATTGAGAAAGAGGAGATAACATTATTTAGAGTATGGGCAAAAATCGCTGGAAATATCCAATGTTTTCTTAGTACTACCATCGCAAGAATAATCCCTACAAAGAAGGTTTGTAGAAACCAAATAATTGGAAAGATAACAGGTAATCCTAGTGAAGGCCTTAAAAAAATAATATCAAAATGTAGTAATCCAAAGAAAAAGGAGGTTATTATTACAGCAGACATACTGTTAACATAATCGCTTCCTCTGTTGGATAAAAAACCTCTTACTAAGGATTCCTCATATATAGCAACCATAAGAGGTACAATAATAATTGAGAAGAGAAAAATATAATAATTTTCGTTGAAATAAGAATTTAAAGAGAATTCTCCAGCAGGTTCTAGAGCTATGGCTGTCCAAGAGAGCATGTCAGGTGAGAGGAGATAGCTAAAGAAATCTAGAGGTATGAAAATTAAGAAAAGCAATAATACTCCATATAGAAGTTGAAATTTAAAATTTTTTTTAGTTATGTTAAATAAACTTAAAAAATTTCTTGATGGACTAATATCTTCCTCTAATATTAATTTTTTTCTTTGTTTTTCCATTATAAAATTAGCCAAATACAAAAATACGGGAATCGCAGCGATGAGCATTACTGCCCTTAATAAATAATAAAGAGGTTCAAAAATCACGGAGTTGATATCAATTAGGAATGGTAATAGAAAAAATGGGATTAACATAAAAATAAAAATACCAAGAAAAATTACCAATACTTCAAAAAGAAAATAAAATCGTTGCCTTAATAAAATTTTTATAGGGTTTTCGCGTCTTCTCATGATTTATATCTACAAACAAGTTTTATGATTAAAAGATAATTATATCGAAATATTTTAAATTTTTTTATTTGTATCTCTCAAAAAAATTTCTACCTCTTTTCTTCCTGGAATTCCATTTCTAGCTCCTAATTTTTGAATACAATGTCCAGCGATAAAATTACCTATTTTTATATCATTTCTTAGGTGTTCAAACTTTAGACTAAATTTTTGTACTAATCCAAACATGAAACCTGCAGAAAAAGCATCTCCGGCTCCAGTTGTATCTATTACTCTTTCTGATTTTAATGGTTGTATCAGTTCATCGTGTTTGGTTGTTAATAAGAATGCTCCGTTTTTGCCTAGCGTAACAATTATCGCTTTTATGCCTAAAACAAATAAAGACGCTGATCTTTCTTTAATTAAGTCTTCACTTAAATTATTTTCTTTGAAATTAAAAAGAGTTTTAAATTCTCTTTGAGATAGAATTAAGATGTCGACATGTTCTAACAAATTTTTGATATAGTTAAAACCTTGGTCAATAATCAACATACCGGGGTTCAGAATCACAGGTATATTACGATTTTTACCTATTTTTGCTGCTTCTAAAAAGGGTTCTATATTTCTTAGGCTGCTTAAAAAAATTAATTTAGTGGTGGCAATTTCTTCTTCTAAAAGATCATTTTTAGATAGATCATTAGCAGCACCGCTATGAGCATATATCCTTCTTTCTCCCTTTTCATCTAAAGCCACATAAGCAGACCCTGTCGTATAACGGTTAGAATATTTAATTAACTTCGTTTCAACAGATACCTCATTAAAATCGCTAATTATTTTATTAGCGAAGATATCATTTTGCCCCAATTTTCCAATGAAGGCTGTTGATAAGCCGATTTTTCCGCAAGCATAAGCTGTATTCGCAGCAGCCCCACCAGATAATAAAGTTAGATTTGATACAAACACCTCATCATCATCAGAAGGGTGTCTTTCTACTTGAGCTATAAGATCAACAAGTGCCGCCCCAATACAAATTACATCAAAAATTTCCATCACTTCGAAATTAACTCATATTTTTTTGCTCATAATTAAACGATCCAAATTCTGACTTAATTTCAAGCTGGTTATTCTTTTTTGAGAGTGTTTTTTCGCATTGACCAATAATTTTCGATTCGATATTGAATTTCTTAGCTATCATATTAATATCTTTTGCAATTGCTTCATTACAACAGATTTCCATTCGATGACCCATATTGAACACTTGATACATTTCTTTCCATTGAGTTTCTGAAGAATTTTGAATCATTTCAAATATTTTAGGGATTTTAAAAAGATTATTTTTCAAATATGCAATTCTTTTGCCATAGTTGAGGATTTTTGTTTGACCCCCACCCGTATTATGAATAATTCCGTGAATTTCCTCACTATATTGTTTCAATACTTCCAATAACAATGGAGCATAAGTTCTAGTTGGAGACAACAGAGCTTTTCCAACATTCATATTCAATCCTTTGATCGTATCTGTAAGTTGATAATTTCCAAAAAAGATTAATTGTTCATCAAGGTTTCGATCATAACATTCGGGATATTTATCATAATAGATGTGTGAAAGAAGTCCATGTCTAGCTAGAGTTAAGCCATTACTTCCTATTCCGCTATTAAAATCATCTTCGTATGAAGCTTTTCCGTCGCTAGCTAATCCAATTATTACATCCCCATTCTTTATTTTTGAGGCATTAATGACATCTTTTCTTTTCATACTTGAAAAAACTGAAGCATCTACTAGTAGCGTTTTCACGATATCACCTACATCAGCCGTTTCCCCTCCACACATTAGGGAACTCAAACCAAGCTCAGACAACTTTTTGCTATAGTTATAATATTCCTTAATAATCGTATTAATTATTTCTCCAGAGATATATCTGCTATTTCGGCCAATATTGTTAGATATAAAGAAATTTCCTGTTGCTCCAACGCACAACATGTCGTCTATATTCATAACGATAGCATCTCTTACAATCCCTTTAAACACAGAGATGTCACCCGTTTCTTTAAAATACATATACGCTAAGCTAGATTTTGTGCCCGCCCCATCAGAATGAAAGACAGAACACCAATCATCTCTCTTTCCTATATCTGATACAATTTTACAAAACGATCCTGGAAATAAGCCTTGATCTAATGATTTTATTGCTTTATGGACATCTTCCTTTTTAGATGAAACCCCTAATTGAGAGTAAATATCCTTTTCGTCAGACATTTTTATTAATGATATTTATTTTTCAGATATTTTAAAATATTTTCAGTTTGTTCAACAGCTTTTCCTAAGTAATTATGAGGATTTAATAAATCATCAATTTCTTTTTTGGTAAAAACACCCTCAATCTTCGGATTTTCCATGAGGATTTCTTTAAGTAAACGATTTTCTTTCTTTGCTTTTATTACTGCATTTCTTAGGATTTCGTGCCCCTCTTGTCTTCCAATATCCTTTTCAACTAAATTAACCATAATTTTTTCAGATAAAATAGCTCCCTTAGTAAGGTTTAAATTTTCTTCGATTTTAATTTCATCAAATTCAACTTCCTTGATGTTTTTCGTAAGTTGTTTTATCATGTAATCTAAGAGAATGAAGTTTTCAGCAAAAATTATCCTCTCATTCGCAGAGTTCGTTAAATCTCTTTCATCTTCTAACACTATATTATCTAAAGCAGTAATTACATTAGATTTTAAAACTCTAGCCAAACTGCAGATTCTTTCAGATTTATGGGGATTTCTCTTATGGGGCATTGTTGAGCTACCAACTTGACTCTTTTTGAAGGGTTCAAACATTTCTGCGATTTCATTTCTTTGGAGCACTCGAAATTGCCTTGAAATCTTCGCTAAAGATTGTCCAATTAATGATGTTAGAAAAATAGCTTCAGCATGACGATCTCTCTGAATTACCTGGTTTGTTATCAAAGCTGGAAGTAGATCAAGTTCCTTCATTACGAAATTCTGGATTTCAATACCTTTCTCCCCAAAGCTTGCCATAGTACCCACAGCACCCGACATTTTTCCATATGATATGCGATTTAGAGTTTGTTTTAATCTATCATAATGTCTGTCTATTTCATATGCCCAAACACTAAATCTCATTCCATATGTAGTTGGAATAGCGTGTTGTCCGTGAGTTCTTCCTATACAAACGAGTTGTTTCTTATCTTCGATAACCTTTATTAATGCGGTTAAAAATTTTCTTAAAGATTTTATTATGCACATTAACGCTTCTCGTAACTGAAGTGCTGTTGCAGTGTCTTCAATGTCGTAACTTGTTGCCCCTAAATGAACATATTTACTAGCAGATCCTTCACATTGTTCAGATAAAGCCTTTACCATAGCCATTAAATCATGATGTATCTCTTTATCGATTTCTTTTACCCGATTTAATTTCACATAATTTAAATTAGCTTTCTTATAAATTTCTTCAGCGGCATCTTGAGGAATATTACCTAATTTTGCGTGTGCTTTTGCTAATATCGCTTCAACTTTTAACCAATACTCTAATTTTTTATCTTCTGTAAAGAGATCAGCTAATTCTGTTCGATAACGAGTTTCAACAGGATTAATAAATTTATGATCCATATCAAAATTATAGATTTATAATTTCTATAATTGAAATAATCTTAGATCAATTATTATTCTTATTTTAAAATTTTATTAAAAAACAAATACCTAAGGAAATCTTATTTATTTGGATAATTAAACTGTAAAAAGAGTATAAATGAGACTTTAATTCTGATGTCCTGTTCGTCTAGCAGCTATTTGTCCCACTTTTCTACCAGGTGGTGCGTTTCTTGAGGTTGTTGTCGGTTTATGAGGACTTTGTTTTGCACCGCCTCCATATGGGTGGCTAGCGGCGTTCATAGTGACACCTCGAACAACTGGCCATTTTTTAGCTTTAGAACGGTAAGCGTGATGCGCATTTCCTGCTTTTAGGAAAGGTTTATCTGTTCTTCCCCCTCCAGCAACTACTCCAACAGTGCAAAGGCAATTTAGATTGAACCACTTAGTCTTTTTTGACCGAAATAACAATTCAATATTATCCCCTGATCTATTTCTTACAATAGCGGCAACTCCAGATGCTCTCGCAAATTTACCACCATCTTGTGGAGTTCCCTCAATGTTAAACACCAGAGTTCCGATGGGGATCTTTCTTAAAGGCAAGATATTTCCTACTTTCACTTCTTGACCATATCCTGTTTTAGACTGGATAAATTCCTGGCCTTCATAAATACCTTCTGGAGGGAGCCATAGGCTTTTTTCACCATCTTCATACTTAATCCTTGCTATTGGAGCACCTCTTCCAGGAGCGTGAACGAATTCAGTTACTTTAAATTTTCTTAATTTCTCGTTCTTTAAGAAAGGACGATACTTAACTTCTCCCACATGTCGGTGACTAGGAGATCGGGCCCATAGGTGACCGTATCCTTTCCTTTGAGCTAATATACGCTTTCCCATAAAGTTCACTTATTATTTCGAATTAGTAATATCTAATTAATAAAAGTATAAATTTTTTATTATTTTAAAAAGAATTTATTGATTTTTGGGATTAAAATATGGAATTAGATTAGAGTTTATTATTTCTTAATAACTCGTCAATATTATAGTTAAACGCGATTGGAATTTCTCTTTCTACAAATTCACCAGCAATATTAGTCAACAATAAATTTTTAATTTCTTTTGAATCACTAGTCTGTCCAAGCACCCATCCTAATTTTATGTATCCGACTTCTGGTAATAAATTTCTCCCTGGTATTACTCCTAAATCTTGAAGTTCTCTTCCTGTTGAATAGACATTCATCCCAACATAACCGTGAATTGTCTGTGTAGTCATGAGAATTGTTATATTTTCTTGTATTGCTCTTTCTATTGAATCATAGATATGGGTACTTACGTGACCAAGACCTGTTCCAGCAAATACAATTCCTTTATAACCTTTATCAATGTAAAATTCGATAACCTCATTTTCCATTCCAGGATAGAAATAAATGAGGGCTACATTCTTCTCAAAATTCGTTTTGAGTGTAGTTTCAGATTGATTTCGTTTTCTGTAATTATTTTTAAAAGTTTTAATCTTCCTGTCCTTTACCAATCCTAATGGTATATCATCGATAGTACGAAAAGTTTCTCTTAATGAGGAATGCATTTTTCTTACTAGCGTTCCCCTGTGAATTAACCCGTAGTCGTGAGAGGGAGAGCCTAGCATAGTCACTACAACTTCAGCTATATCCGAAGTGGCTACAGTAGCAGCGTTTATCAGATTTATAGCCGCATCTGAAGAGGGACGATCGGAGCTTCTTTGACTCCCAGTTAAGACAACTGGAATAGATAAATCTTTTAACATAAAAGATAAGGCGGCGCTAGTAAATGACATAGTATCCGTTCCATGTCCTATAATTATCCCATCAAGACCAGAGTCTATTGCTTGTTTTACTTTTTCTGCTAATTTTTGCCAATAATCAGATTTCATATTTTCTGATAATATCTCGAAAACAATTTCGCAATCAAGGTTACAAATCTCAGCCAGTTCAGGAACGGAACTATATAATTCACTTGGAGTAAATGATGGTATAACGGCCCCAGTCGTGTAATCTAATCTTGAAGCGACCGTCCCTCCAGTCCCTAGTAATTGAACCTTAGGTAAGGCTTCATTATATGGAAATTCTTTTTCTGGAAATTTGTAGTTTGCTTCTCTTTTTCCGATTTTTTTTATATTTTTTATATCAGAGACATTTATTCCAACATTATAGTTGTTTTCAAGCTTGATTTCAATAAAATCAGGAGCAGAGTATTCGCTTCTAGGCATTATTATTCCTTCTAATTGCGTATTGTTTGTAATAATTTGAATGATATCCCAGATTTCTATTTTATATTTCTTTAAAACATCTATAGATTTACCTTTATATCCTTTTAGTTTATCTTCCACTTATTTCATCTCCTTTAATTTGTTTGTTATCTGTAATTTTAATTCTTTAGAAACGATCTCACCATCGATTTTTCCCCGTACCTTTTTCATGACTTCTCCCATGAGCGGTCCCATGGATCTCATTTTTTTTTCTTTAATTATTTCTAAATTATTATCTACTATTTCTTTAATTATTTTTTTTAAATCTTCATATGAGAGAGTTTCAAGATGTAATTTCTCGATAGTTTCTTCGATAGTGAGATTTGGAGAATCTGCTTTTAACCTCATTATATCTTCGATAGCTTCCTTTCCAATGTTTTCATTTTTCAATTCTCGGAAGATTTTTATATAATCATCATTAGTTATATTTTCTATTTCTTTACCTTCACGCTTGATAGCTTTTGCTTTGTTTAGCATTGTATTTAAGACAATCGAAGGTTTTTCGGGATAGATTTCGATTAAACTATCAAATAGAGAGAGTTTTCCTTTAAAAATTAAGTCTTTAATAGAACTCTGTTCTACTTTATACTTTGTAGCGTAATCTTCAATTATATCCCAAGGATAATTAGGTAAGGTGTTTCGAATTTTTTTAATTTCTTCAGCTGTATTCATAATAGCGGGAGAATCTGTATCCGGATACAATCGTGCTCCACCGTGTAATTCCCTCAAAAACTCGGTAGTTCCATTTTCAAGAGCCTTTCTTGTCTCAGGGGGAACGCCTTTAAAAACATATTCGATTCGATTAATAATTATATCTGCTGCTTTATTGAGTTCTTTGATGGTTCCCAGAATTAAAACGAAACAATCATTTTCTTTAGAATTCAATTTGTTCTGAATCTTTTGTAACTCATCTTTAGATAAAGTATAATTTTCTAAATTTTCGTCAGAGTGTATTATCCCCTTTAAACCTGAAATAACTTTGACCTTACTACTTACTTCAGTCCCGAATCTATAATCTTCCATTAACTGTTTACCAAAAATACCCTTAAAATCTTTAAAATTGAAACCATGGAGTCTTTTTCCCGATTTTAAGCCACTCGCAATGAACTTAGATTTAGTTTTTGCCATCAAACTAGTTAAATCTACAGGCCCTTTAGGGAGGTCCTTTTCATTTACTCCTCGATTTTTTAGTTCTTCTCTAATCTCTATCAGACCAAGCTGACGTGAAATTTCATGATTAATCAGTAAAGGTATCCAACTCAATTTTTGAACTCCTTTAATTTCAATTCTGGTTCCAGATTTAATGCTTACATTAACATCTTGCCTAATTGAGCCAAGTACTTTTTTAACATTAGTCATCCACAGGAGTAACCCAATCCTTTCAGCACATTCTCTACATTCTTCAGGAGTATTTATGTCAGGTTTAGTTGTTACTTCCACTAATGGAATTCCAAGGCGATCTAATCTGTAAAAATTAGTTTTATTTTCAGTTTTTATTTTCCTAGCAGCTTCTTCTTCTAAGCTTAATATGTCGATTCTGATTTTTTTATTGTTCTCCAATACTATATATCCATCTGTACCTAGAATCATCGTGCGTTGAAACCCCGAAGGGACGCTTCCATCGAGATAATTTTTCCTACTTACATGCATCTCCTCAATAATATTTGCGTTAAGAAGTAAAGCTAATTCTAATGCAATTTTTCTAGCTTCTTCGTTACAGGAAAACGGGGGAGTATCGTCTAACTCATAAGTACAAATAACATCGTTGTAACCTTCATAGATGATAGTCTTACCCTTTTTGTATTCCGTTAGCATAGCTTTATCAAATGTGCCCATTTCTCCCAAAACAGGTCTCATATACCTCATTGTATTAAAATCTGGCGCTCTAGTTCCTTGTAGCTTGCTTGGACATCTACAAAACAATTTTTTGTATAAAATACTATGTCAATGACATATTTTAATAAAAGACCGTCCTTTTTAAGAACTTCCATAAGTATTTCATCTTGGGACAAATATAATTGATATGGTAATTTTGATAAGAATAATCTCACAT
>JABXKC010000026.1 GCA_013375495.1 Promethearchaeota archaeon | reverse complement strand
GAGAAGATTGGGAAGCTTATCCTAAACCTGATATGAAAGAAGAATACAATAAAGCCAAAAAATTTTATAGGGGAGTTTTGAGAAAATGCCGAGATATTAAAGAGGATATTTGCATTTTCGCTCAAAATGCTCTAACTTCTGTTTTTCCCCCCGTTTGGCAAGGGATGGGGATGACCAATTTCGCTCGGGCTCTCAAAAATGATCCGAAATTAATTGAAGAACGTTTTAGATTCACTACAGATTTTGTAATATCTGTTTTTAAAGCTTATAAGGAGTGTGGTGCTAAAATCTTTCTGGAGGGCGGAGATATTGCTCATAGTGGAGGGCCTATGATCCATCCTAAGTATTTTGAACAATATGTTAAACCTTGTTATCAAGAAGTAGCGGAAACTATTCATAGTTGGGGTGGTAAATACATTCTGCATACGGATGGAGATGTTACCAGTCAACTAGACTTTGTTGTAGAATGTGGTTTCGATGGACTACAATGCTTAGAGCCTCCTTTAGTAGATTTAAATCTGGCAAAAAAGAAAGTTGGAGATAAGATTTGCTTATCAGGAAATATTGATACTCGTCATATTCTTGTAAAGGGTACTAAAGAAGAGGTCACAAATGCAGTAAAGCATGCAATTAAAGCATTAGGACCAAAAGGTGGTGCAATGATTTCACCTGCTAACTTTCATCCCCAGATGTCTGTTGAGCGATTAAAATGGATGATTGAAGCAGCAAATCAGTTTGGAGTATATCCATTAACAGAATTAACTTAATCTATTAATTTCTTTTTATTGGTTTTTTCCCTTATGTTCCCTTACAATCATATATATTGAAATAATTACAATCGTTATTCCTATGAGGTGAAAATGTGTGATATCATCTCCAAGAATGATCCAAGAGAAGAATGTTGATGTGATGGGTGTTAAGGACATGATTACGCCTGCTTTTCCAATTTCTATATAAGATAATGTTCTATACCAAAAATAAAGAGAGAATCCCCAGTCTACTCCCATTATAAAGGGAAATATAAGATATTGAGGGCTAAAAACAAGTATCAATCCTTCTATTGGAAAAAAAATGAGATATGTAGACATTAAGAGGATCCCACTTAGAACATTCCGAATAAAGACGACTTGAATAGGGCTTATCTCGTTTCTATCGAAACCTGATTTAGTAAAAGTATGAGTAATGGTAAATATAGCGACGGCTAAAAGGATTATAAGAACACCAAGGTTAAATTCAAGCAAATTAAAAAAACCCTGAGTAATTGCGATTAATAACCCGAGAAATAGAATTATACAGAACAGAATTTGCATTTTTGTGATTTGCTTTTCATTTAGAAACATATAACCAAAAAGCAAAGCAAAAATAACTTCACTCTTCAGTGCTAGGGAGCTATTAACTGCTCCAGCGAGATCGTAACCAATAATTAATAGTACAGGAACAATTGCAAAAACTATTCCAATTCCAATCAACAATTTTATGTTCCTTTTTTTTTTCCACCCATTTAACAGGATAATGAATCTAATGTTAGCTTCTTTTTTATTTAACGTTATCAACCTGTATCTTTCAATCAAGAATAGAGGGAAAAAAATTATAGCCATGAACATTACTGTGAGGGTTGAAAAGGTAAAAGCATCAATTATCGAAGGTCTCGAAAGTGAAACAATTGGCTGCAGTCCTATTAAAACTACGCAAATAATTCCGTTAATTAATCCCTTTCTAAGGTCACTACTTACCATTTTCTGTAGAATGAAACCAAAATACCTAGTAATTTCCGAATTTAAGAAATTATTAAGAAAAGTTAAAGGGAAATTAAATATATATGTAAATAGAATAAAATAGATCATATCTGTACCAAGAAGGCTTTACCTACTAATGGGGATAAATAAAGAATGGTTTTTAGAGAAAATTAACAATTTCTTAAAAAACGATAGGAGTAATAAGATGAAAATGGTGGACAACTCTTATTTTTTCGAACCTGATGTACTTGTTGGATTTGTGTCTGGAAACGACCCTATTTTCAACGAATACAAGAAGATTATCGGTGAATTTTATCTCACTCCAAAAGAAGCTTTTAATTGGTACTCTAAACAAAACGGAATTCCCTTTTCAGACGATCATTTAACGGTAGTAACCTATATTCTTCCTATAAATAAGAAAACTAAAGAAGAGAATTTTAAATATTCGAAAGAAAAACCTTCAGAAAGATGGGCTAATACGCGTTTGTTCGGAGAGCAAGCTAATGTGAACATTCAAAAATATCTGATTGAAGAATTAAAAAAGTTCGAAATTAATTCGATGGCGCCTACCAACGAGAAACGCTTATTTAAAACCAATCGTAAAATATGGGCTTCGAATTGGTCCCATAGGCATTGTTGTTATGCCGCAGGTTTAGGATCTTTCGGATTATCAGATGGGTTCATCAACGCACGGGGAAAAGCAATGAGATGTGGAAGTATCATTGTTGATTACGAATTGCCTTCTGACGCTATTAAGAGACCTTCCGATCCATACGATTATTGTACTAATTGTGGGGATTGCATTGAGCGTTGTCCTGTTAATGCCATAAGTTTTGAAAGCCGCCACGATAAAATGATATGCTCTAGACATGTTAATGGTACAATTCCTTTTATTAAAGAGAATTATGGGATTAACATCTATGCATGCGGACTATGTCAAGTAGGAGTATCTTGCTCAGATAATATTCCAGAGAAGTAATAAAAAAAAAGTTTTTATTTTGAATAAGTCCCAAATTTAGGAAAGCTTTTTAATTGATTTGAATTAAAAACAGGTCCATCTTTGCACACAGTAATATTATTATTTTCCCCAATGCAACAAGAACCGCACAATCCTAATCCGCATTTCATTTTTCTCTCTAAACTTGCTTGAATTTCAATATTCTTTGAATCAGCTAATTCAAGAACTTTCTTCATCATAACTTCGGGTCCACATGTAAAAATCATATCAAATTTCTCCTTATTAATCAAATCTTCAACTGGATCTGTTACAACGCATTTCTTACCTATAGATCCATTTTCTGTAGTACACATCGTATTTGGAATTAATCCCAGTAATCTTTCCGCGAATATTAGTGATTCTTTATCTTTTGCTCCTATGGTCACCTGTAAATTTGCCTTATTTTGCTTTAATACTTCTATCAAGGTTGTTAACGCTGCGATTCCCATTCCTCCTCCAACCACGAGAATATTTTTTAAATCTTCATAATCAAACGAACTCCCAAAAGGTCCACGAATTCCTATTGAGTCTCCTTCAATCAATTCAAACAGTTTTGAAGTTCCCTCTCCAATTTTTTGTACTGTTATTTCGATAAGGTCATCATTAATACTCGAGATGGACATTGGTAGAAAATCAATATCAGGAAGCCATAAAATGACAAACATTCCTGGTTTATATGATTCTGCGATCCT
Source organism: Promethearchaeota archaeon (assembly GCA_013375495.1). The sequence continues at coordinate 56,426 of JABXKC010000026.1, read as the reverse complement.
CGAGTTTCTAATAACAAAACTTTTAATTTCCGAGGAATGTTCTGTAATAGATTCTATTTTTACTATATCAGTCTTATTTCTGGTTAGATCTAAGATAAGCTCCTTCATAGCGTGTTCTAAAGGTTCCACTTCGATAAATCCTTGTTCAATGGCTAAATCAAAAACTTCCTTACCTCTTTCTGTTCTCACAATTACAGTGTTCCACCCCTCTTTACTACCAAATTTTCCGATTGATAAATCTGCTAACGATGCCGTGTAATCAGAACAAGAAAAACAAGCGTTTCTAATCGCTTTTTCATACAAATAATTTAAGGGGATTTCTTTTACGGTCGAATTATAGAGTATCTTCAAGTTAAAGTTATCTTTATCAGTATCAATTTTTTCAATCTCGCTTGATCTAATCCCGAACTCTTTAAAAACCACATCTAATAATTGATTATAATAAGTTCCAAAACAAAAGGTCCCAATAGCTAAAGACACTAAATCATATGCCTCGTAATCAAATGCAGGATGGTTCTGTAACTTCCTTAGAGCCTGAATCTGACAAGGAGTGCCTACAACTGCAATATCTGCATTTTCTTTATTAATAGCATCCCCTAAAAGTGAAAGTAATGGACCTTGACTTGGCTTATATCCCGCTCCTTCAAAAATTGTCGAGGAAGTTTCGGTTATTTTAGGAATTGGTTTAAAATAACCATCTTTATCTGTTATAATGGCACAGTCAATTAAACTATTTTCCATAGCCAACCATAATAATCCCGATAAAAGCCCTGCTTTATCTGGTACGATTTCTCTCGCTTTATCTGTGAGCTTTACTGAAACGATTTCTAGATAATGTCCCAAAATCTTATCGTGCTTTTTTCCAAAAACCCAATTAATTAATAGTGATAAAGGAATCGCATTAGTTTCTGTTTTTGGACAGAGATTATAACAAAGTCCATAACCATCTTTACATGTGTTTATATCTGTACAAGATCCATCTTCGATTGGGATCTCCTTTTCTTTATCAAATTTAATGTTTGTACAGAATGCCCCGCATGCTCCACAGTACACACATTTCCCTGTTTGAATTATTTCTTCAAATAATTCCTTCCAACCTTTTTTTATCTTCCCGATATACATTTCAAATTTTCTCCTCCTTTAGATTCAGAAATTTCTCCGCTTCTTGTTTTCCTAATTCAAACGCCTCTAAATTTTGATTAATAGTTACATTCGGGACGAATTTTTTAATGGTTTCAATAGCTGATTGCTCAGAAAAAATTCTTGAAAGGATAGTAAAAACTCCAAATAAAATAGAATTTCCAAACACCATATTACCAAAAATCTCTACTGCCATTTTTTGGATAGGAATACCAATTGTTTTATCAACGCGGTTTACAGCTCGAAATTTTTGTATTGTGGAAGTGTCCCATATCAAATATCCAGTATTTTCGTCCTTTTTAAGATCCTCTGGTTTTACATTTTTAGCAGCTTCCTCTGAAAGAACAACTAGAAAATCGTAAGGAGACATAGCTTTTGGATAATCTATTGATTTTATATTATTATCTAAATCTATAACCACTTCTGCCCAACATTTTCCTCCACGAGCAGATGAGCCATAAGCCTCAGTTTGAGTAGCTGCTAAGTTTCCAAATAATGAGCTTGCGTTAATTATCATTTTTGAAAGAGTAATTACACCTTGACCCCCATATCCAACAATTCTAACTTCATACCTACTCATTTGTAATCCTCTCCCATGGCAACCTTCTGAATCTTGGAATACACTTCTGAGTATTCGGGTTTGCTATTATCGTAGCGAAATTCACCAATAATATACCGATTAAAAAGTTCTTCGTCATCCATAAATTCTGCTTGTTTTTTTCTTACAGTGTTCCTTTTTATCCATTCTATCATTTTTCCCCCTGTATCCATTTTATTACCCTGAAGACCTAAATTTTCGGCACCAAGACTATCAAGATTTTTACTGCCAAAATATGTTAAGCACGGGGTAATTACTTCAATCACAGAAGTTCCTTTATGTCTTAAGGCTTTTTTAAAGTATTTCATCAGCGTTCGTGGATGTGCTACAGTGGTTCTAGCAATATATGTCGCACCTGCAGCTAACGCTAGTTTCACAGCATCGCTTCTATTTTCAAAAGTTTTGTAAGGTGTAGTTGTACTCTTTGCCCCATACAACGTGGTTGGAGCACTTTGACCCCCCGTCATACCGTATATACTGTTATTGAAAATAAGGATCGTACAATCGACATTTCTGCGACAAATGTGAATAAAGTGGTTTCCTCCGATTCCTAAACAATCGCCATCACCAGTAAATACAATAGGTTTCAACTTAGGATTTGCCATTTTCATTCCCGTAGCTAATGCTGGGGCACGACCGTGAAGTGTAGAAACCTTTTGAGCCTTATAATGAGCTAATGTTACTATTTGGGTATAACAACCAATACCAATAATTAATGGATATAGTTTATGATCTAGTTTCTCATCCTCGAATACTCGAGTAAAAATATGACCTATAATACCATAACCACAACCTGCACAAAATAAGGAGCTATAATTACCATATAGATTTCCTCCGAATGAAAACTGAACGTAAGGATGGTCTGGTTTCTCTGTTGGATATCTTGGACCTAAACCTGACATTATTTTGATACCTCCTTTAAAATATTTAATATATCATCTGGATGGTGAATTTCACCTACTTTAGGGATTTTTATTATTGGCGTTTCAAGTTTTTTGACTCTTTCTACCTGTTCCGCGATGATTCCTGTATAATTTAATTCAGGTATGACAATCGTCTTTGCACCTTTAACTACATGTTTAACTTTCTCATCAGGAAATGGCCAAACAGTTATTAACCTAAATACTCCAACTTTTATTCCATTTTCTCTAGCTATGTCAACAGCACGATAACTAGCCCTCACAGGGAGACCATAGGCTATAATAACAATATCTGCATCTTCTAATCTATATTCTTCAGTCATCGAAATTTTATCAATGTTAGAGATTACCTTTTCAATCAATACTTCCATAAACATTAAAGCATTAGATATTGGAAATCCTAAATTATTATGGGGTAATTGGAGAGATGCAAGTGGAAAATGATCTGTGCCGACTATTGGAGGTTTTGGGATAATATATTTTCCTGATTCATCATTTTTATAAGAGTACATCTTAGAATCATCTTTAGGTACTTCACGGTTAATTAACTTCTTTATTATTTCTTCTTTGGGAGGAATGTAAATAGGCTCATGAAGATGACCTAAATATGCATCGGAGAGAATAAACACAGGACATCGATAAGTTTCAGCAAAATTAAAAGCAGTTATCGTTAAATCATAGAGTTCCTGACAGTTCATAGGAGCTAACGCGATAACTTGAAATTCTCCATGACCTGCAAAACGAATTAATCCTAAATCGTTATGGTGCGGGGCGGTTACAGGTCCATGGCTACCAGGACCAACGCGTTGAACATCACAAAAAACAAAAGGAATTTCTAGATTTGCGGCCATTGAGATTGTTTCTACCATTAAAGAAAGACCAGGTCCAGATGTTGCTGTCATTGCTTTTGCTCCAACTAAAGACGCCCCCATGACGGCATTGATTGATGCTAATTCATCCTCCATTTGGAGACAGCATCCTCCAACCTCTGGTAGTCGTTTTGCAAGATATTCTATAACTTCAGTCGAGGGAGTTATAGGATAACCTCCAAAAAAATCTAAACCCGCAGCTAATGCTCCTTCTGCCATCGCAACATTTCCCATCATAACGTATTTACCTTCTGGTAAGTATCTTTTAGCATTTTTATCACTCAATTATTTGTTTCACCACTTTAAGTTTTAGCTTTTTTAGTTTTGATTTCTTTTTCATCTAGAACATAAATACACCAATCAGGGCAGCCGTATTCGCATCTTCTACAACCCGTACAGTACTTAGCTTTGCCTTCTTTAACTTTAGGTATATAAGCAATTCTCATATTTAATTCATCACTAAGTTCTAAAATACCTGTAGGGCATAACGAAATGCACATTTGACACCCTCCGCATCGATTTTTATTGAGAAACAGTGATAATTTCTTCTCTTCATTTTCCAATAATTTTGGTATTGTAATCAACTCACTTATTCTTTCAATTAGGTTATAAAATATTTTAGATGATTTAAATTTCCATCAATTTAATATTAAGTATAAGTAGATATAAGCTTAAATAAAATAATATCAAATTTCTTTTAAAAAACGAATTTTATACTTATTATGAAAAAACTAATATTCTTAGGTTGCTTGTCAAATTCCAAATATAAGAATACATGTGCTAACGCTATTAAAATTATTCAAACGATCGATCCAAGCTACACAGTTTTAGACGATACTCCCTGCTGTGGGGCTCTATCATATCATATTGGAAATGATATTGAATTAAAAGAACATGTTGAATTTGTCAATAATTGGTTTAAAATGAATGATGTTTCCGAGATCGTGACTACATGTGCAGGATGTTATAATTACTTAACAAAATACTACACTCAGTTCTTAGGAAATAAATTTAAAATTGAAGTCAAACACTTACTTCAATTTTTAGTAGAACCAGAAAATCTTTCAAAGTTAGATTTGAAATATTCTGGAAAAAAGCTAAAAGTAAGTTATCACGACGCTTGTCACTTAAGAAATGCTGTAGTGTCTATAATTGAAGAACCTAGAGAAATACTCAATTCAATCGACAATATCGAACTCAAAGAAATGGAAAATAATAAAACTAATAGTATTTGTTGTGGTGCAGGAGGAGGAGTATATTCAGTATTTAAAGAAAATAGCGATTACAATTCAAAACTGATTTTCGATCAATTAAATCGTGGTAAAGTCTTAATAACAGCGTGTCCATTTTGTTATACCGCTTTAGCACGGATAAAAAAAGAGCACCAAATAAAAAAACCTGTGGTCAAATTTGAAGATTTTATTGTAAACATTATGGAAGGAGTTGATCCGCTAGATGGTTGAAAAAGGAAAAGAATTATATGATAAGGTTAAGAAAAAGATTGAAACTTCCCAGGAAGAAGGAACTTTAGAGAACCAATTTGGAGATTTCTGGAAAATGGCTTGTACGATAAAAACTAGACAGCATGATTTAAGGTATTTATATGAAGATACAAGTCGAGAATTCGTTGATCGAAATAAGGATAAATTCATCGTAATGCGGGAAGAGTTTGTTAATCATATGGATGCGTATGTTGAAAAATGTATAAATATAATGCGTAAAAAGAACTTTATTGTTCATTACGCAAAAACAAATGAAGAAGCTCAAAAAATTTTTATGGATGAATTAGGAGATTCTAAAATCATATATAAATCTAAATCTACGGAAGCGAAGGATATTGGTATCATAGATATTTTAAAAAAAAACGACATCAAGATTAAGGAAACAGATTTAGGGGATGTTCTCGTTCAATTATTTAATTACACTTTACCAAGTTTTCAAATTGGTCCCGGAGCTCATTTTACCGAAGAAGAAATAGCAGATAAAATTAAGGAGGTGTATGGAGTAGATCTTGAACCTAAAGCTCAAGCGATCGTCGACTATTTTCGAAGTACTTTTAGACATGAGTTACTCAATAATGTAAAAGTCTCCTTAACGTCTGCAAATGCTATTTCTGCCGAGGATGGAACAATTGTATTAGGAGAAAACGAAGGTAATATCAGTCTTATTACGAGAGCAACTGAAAAGCACATTGTCGTATGTGGTATTACTAAAATCGTTCCTAATATTTTGGATGCCGTTTTAATGACACAATTGCAATCTAGAATAAATAATGTTTCCTTTAATTACATAAGTCTTATCTCAGGACCGTCAAATACATCTGATATACAAGGTTCAAGCGTTCAAGGTATGTATGGAGCAAAAGAAGTGGTTGTTATCCTTGTCGATGATTGGCGAACTAAAGCTGCTAAAGAAAATCTCATTTACGCCGATTTCTTGAAATGCATTGGCTGCAAATCTTGTATTTTTCCCTGTACTGCATCTCGAGCATTTGGGAATCTCTACGCTTCTAAGTATGGTCTAGGTGCTACAGCAATAATAAGAGATTATATTCACAATGGAATCGAAGCTGCTGTAAATGATGGGCTATTTCTTTGTACTGGGTGTGAGAATTGCCGAATCTGGTGCCCTGTTTCAATAAATTTAGGTGAAATTCTGAAATCTATGAAAAAGGAAGCAACAGAAAAGTGTTTAGCGCCCCCGAACTTGGAACAATATAAAGAGAAGATATTTAAGGATAAAAATCCCTTTTTATAATTTTTCTCGGTTTTATTTACAATGCATGTATTGAAACGGAGATGCGGTGTTTCTCCAAATCGCAATATCGTTAAAACCTAATTTTTCTGCTTGAGTTTCTTCACCATTCAATATAATCTTCATTTTTAACCAAAGAACTTCTGCTAGTTCTTCCACAGTTTTTTCTCCTTTAATTATTGGACTCATATCAACATCTATGTTTTCTGCCATCCATTCACAAGTTTTTGGATTACCGCATAATTTTATCACTGGAACTACAGGATTTCCACAAGGACTACCTCTTCCTGTCGTCATCGCAATAACATTAACTCCTGCTGCTGCTAATCCTGTCATAGATTCGACATCTAAACTTGGTTCGATCATCAACCACAGACCTTTCCCTCTAGGTTTCTCAGTATATTCAATTAGCCCTTGAATAGGAGATTTTCCAGCTTTTGCTATAGTACCTAAACTTTTTTCTTCGATAGTCGTTAAACCACCCTGAATGTTCCCAGGAGTGGGTTGTACTCCAAGGAAGTTAATACCTAAAGTCTTTAGATTTTCTAAAAAACCAGTGAGTAACTCATGTATTTCTTCTGCAACACTTTTATCTATTGCTCGTTCGATAAGTAAGTGTTCAGTCCCAATCCATTCCGTAAATTCTGGTAATATAGAAGTCCCACCTAATTTTACGATTCTATCAGATACAATTCCTAAAGCTGGGTTCGCTGAAATTCCAGAAATTGAATCTGATGCACCACATTCTAAGCCTAAAACGATATGGGAGTAATCGAATGGTTCTCTTTTCAATTCTTTTGCTTCCTCTGCAATTCGCTTCCCAAACTTAACTCCTTTTTCTATAGCGGCTGGTGATCCTCCTTTAACTTCTTGCAGATCAAAAAATTCAACTGGTTTTTTTGATTTTTTGATGTTTTTAGCAAGTAATTTGCTACTGATATTTTCACACCCTAATCCAACAACTACAACCCCATATACATTAGGATTCGTACCTAAACCAATTAAGGTATTTAGTGTGTTGCTATAATCGGGTCCAAATTGACCACAACCCAAAGGATGAGTAATTGGCACAGCATTCTCAACTCTATTAGCGATTTGCTGAACTATGTGATTTACGCACACAACAGATGAAATAATAGCGATTTTATTTCTAATTCCTACTTCTCCCCTCGGTCGTTGATATCCCATAAATTCTTCATTCATTTTTCAACACCTCCATGATATACTGGCTTGTAAGATTATGATTATGAATCCAATCTCCTTTCGCTATATTTTCCGTAGCAATTCCTATAACTTGACCATATTTTTTAACCAAATCGCCTTTTTTAATGTCCACTAAAGCGATTTTATGTCCTAAGGGAATAGTATGGTTAATTGTAATGAAAATATCCAAGATTTGAACTTGTGAATCTTTTGATACATCTTCCAGAGCAGTAGCACAATCATCATCTGGGGTCATAACGATAAAGCTTTTTTGTTGTTTTAGCATGAATCATCTTCTATTTTTTATAGTTCCAGATACGGTTTATACTCTCAAATAAACTCTAGCTGATTACAATTTAGATTATATCGTAAAAGATTTAAATTAAGTTAATTCTATTTCTTTTCAATTTTATTAAAATCTATTGGAATATCTTAAGAAAACCTTTTTCCGTATCCCCTATATGTTTTATATTTATCGATTAATTCACCATTACTATAGATGAATATCTTATTAAAATGTTCTAAAGGTTCACCTGCTTTACCAAATCTACAAAATATTGGATCTCCAAGATTTAATTTTAGTTTATTAGCATCAAAAATAAAGGGCGTTTGCACCTCACCAAAACCTTCATCTTTTAATATTTTTAAATTCTTTGGAATAACCGAAAGGGGCAACGCTCTTACGCTGCCTGAACTCACATATCCTCCTGAAAATGCAGTGGCAATATTTTCTAGTGGTTTTCTAACAATTTGTAGAATAAAAAATAGGGATGGGAGATAATCGTTTAAAGAATTGATCGTATCGAAAATATGCGACTTGAAGAGCAGTGATCCAATTCCTATTTCAGTTATGGAAGACTCGGCAGCAGTCTCTTGATAACATCCAGATCCTCCTCCATTTACAACTTCAGGTTGAAATCCCGCATTAGTAAGAGCTTCCACTACATTTTGACGCCAAATATTAACATGTTTTCTCGATCTCCTCTTTACAAATCGAAACAGCATTTTCTCGTCGCCAATGCTAGCGTTCTGAGCTTCATAGCCCATAATTCCTCGAAAATTCAAGTTAGATTTTTTACTAATAATACGCGCGAGATTTACTACCATTTCAGGTTTTCTAATTGGACTTCTATAAACTCCAACATTTCTTCCCAGTAATTTATCAGCGACATCAATTTCAATCAATGTACCAAATTCAACATTATTTTTAGCTGCAATTCTCTCTAAAAGATCAACCTGTTTAGTATCATCTACCATGACTGTAATCCTTACTCCGTCGATTTTTGCTGCTTGACACAATTCTTCTATGTCGACCTTAGACATAATTGGATAACCTAGCAAAATATCTTCAGTTTTATACTTTTCTGCGTAAAATAAAGCTTCAGCCGAGTTATAGGTGAAAATACCGTTAACAAAGTCTTCTTTTTCGACCTTGTTTACTAACTCAGGAACTCTAACAGATTTCGTACATAACCTTAAACTTTTTTTTGTTTTCCTAAGATATTTGCCGACTCTCTCTAGATTCTGATTGAACACATCAAGATCACATATAACCAGTGGAAATTTCTTATTTTTAACTAGACTCTTTAATGTATCATAACTAGAATTTAATATCAAATCTCATTCAACCTAAAGAATAAATAATTTAGTGATAATAATTGAAAATTGTTTTTTAGATTTTGTTAAGAGGACCAAATAAAAAGATAAAAAATTTAATTAATTTATAACACAGCAATTGCGCTTATTTCTACTAACATGCTTGGAAGAGGCAATTTGGAGATTTCTACTGTAGCTCTTGAGGGATAAGATTCTGATACTTCGTTTTCATTAAAAAATTTCTCGTAAACGGCGTTCATTTCGCTAAATTCGCTAATATTCTTTAAAAAAACAGTTGTATTAACAATATTTGAAACTTTACCTCCTCCAGCTTCTACGATCTTTTTAATTTTATTGAGAGTGGCTAATGTCTGTTCTTTAATATCTTCATCAGATTGAGGCGAACCTTGACCTGAAATAAATATTAAATTAGCAGATTTAATGCCTGGACTATAAGGACCAGCAACGGGAATTCCAGGGTTAATCTTTTCAATATCTGGCATAATTAATTTAACACTCAATTATTTTAATAGATTTTTATCTTGAATAGCTTTAGAAATGGAAACCTTCCTAAATATAATAAAAACGAAAAAGATATTTGTAAATGATAGCTTTTTAACATATTACAAAGGCTAATTTAAGTGAACAAAATTATGTCTAAGAAGCTATCAACTAAACCACTAAGAGGAATGGAAGATTATTATCCCCCTGAATTGCGGGAAACCAATTGGATAATCGATACAATCCGAGATATTGCGGATTTGTATAGTTTTGAAGAATTTGAAAGTCCTACATTGGAACCCATTGAGATATTTGCCGCTAAATCCTCGAAAGAGTTAGTAAATGAACAATCTTTCATAGTTGAGAAGAAAAAAGGAGAAAAATTAATACTAATTCCTGAACTAACTCCATCGTTAGCTCGAATAGTTACTGCGAAGCGCCAAGAACTGAAAAAACCTATAAGATGGTTTTCAGTACCGACATGCTATCGATACGAAAGGCCACAAAAAGGTCGACGAAGGGAATTTAAGCAAATTAATATGGATATCTTAGGAGAGGATAGCCTTTATGCAGATTTAGAGATCTTTAACATTATTGTTGACATTTTTTCTGAATTTGGTGCTACATCAGAACAGTTTCAAATTTATTTCAATAATCGTCGCTTTATAGATTCTGTGTGCGAATTAATCTTACAAGTCCCTAAAGAAAAAATACCTTTGATTTATAAAATCTTAGATAAAGCCGATAAAATGGAAGATTCAGAATATGAGAAGTATATTTTAGATAATTTTCAAGATGAAATTATTATCCAAGGTATTTATAAGTTAAAGGAAGCTAATGGTTTAGATGATCTTTTAACTCGATTCGAAGAAGTTTCTAACGAATTTTACGATTCTAAAGGGTATAAAGAGTTAACATCATTTATACAATTTTTAGAAGATGCGAAAATCTCAGAGTATTGTACCTTCTCTCCTGGAGTTGTGCGGGGACTTGATTATTATACCGGTGTTGTATACGAAGTTTTTGATACGGGTAAAGAAAATATTAGAAGTGTTTTTGGTGGAGGGCGTTATGATGATCTGCTTTCGCTATTTTCTGATGAAAAGATAACAGGTACGGGATTTGGAATGGGTGTTCTTATGTTCTCTTTATTTTTAAAAACTTATGATTTAATTCCAGAAGAAATTCGGGAGAAAGATTATACGGATACCATTTATATTTCCTCAATTAGTGAAAATGTGTCCGGTTATGCGTTAGAATTAGCTCAACTGATTAGAGCTGAAGATTTTCCTTGTATAGTAGATTATCGGTTTTCAAATCTTAAAAATCAATTGAGTAAGGCCAATGAACTCGGAGTTCTTATTGTATTGATTGTTGGTCCAAAAGAGCAGGAACAGAACGAAGTTACGGTAAAAAATATGAGAACAGAGGAGCAAGAAACAATAAAAATTGAATCCCTCATTGATAAAATTTACGATATAATTGAAGAATCAGAATCCTAAATTATCGAACAAATTAAATCGAATCCTTTTCTTTTCGAACTTTATTTATTCTTAATATAACAGATCCATGAGTTAGAATTGAAATCAAAATTAAGCATATTGGAATTGTCCAATCTGTAAATATTGCACAAATTCCTGCTAAAAACACAAGAAATAGTCTTGTATCGCGTCCTTGAATTGTTCTGGAAAAACTTATGCCTTCTTTTAACTCAACTTTAGCAGCAGTATAACTTATTGAATAAGCTCCTAAAATAGTAATTATTCCTAATAAAAACGCATGTGTTATTGTAAGGACATTTAGCGAATAAAATGTAAGACCTATAAATATGATAACATCAACATAACGATCAATCACAGAGTCAAAGAAACCTCCAAAAAAAGAAGCTCTCCCATTTGCACGGGCTACTTCCCCATCAGAACCATCAATGATACTTGCTACTTGAACCAAAATACCTCCCAAAATAGGAAAATTCATAAAAAAAAAAATAGAACCGATAATTCCAGTTAAAGCTGATATAATAGATATTAAATTGGGGTTACAATTTGGTCGTATATGCAGAATTAGTTTAGTTATTGGACGAGAAAAGTGTCTGTTTATATATTTTGAAACCAGACCATCTCCTTTTGCTGGCATTTCAATCAATTGTTTACTCAAAAAATTAGTTCGTTATGCTTACTAAAATTTTATAGGATTTAATATCTTTTATGACTGTGTGATAGGAATTTCAATTCGTGCTAGTTGGGATTTTGAAAAAGAATTAAATTCGATAATTGACCTAAATATTGATTTCTGTGAAATTCAGTTAGATAATCCTATATTTAAATTCCAAGAACATCTAAGCAAAGCTAAAAGCCTTATGGATAAGTTATATTCAAAAGACATACAGCTTTCATTCCATTTATCATTTATTGATTTGAATATTGCTTCATTAGATAATAAAATACGGTGTTATTCAAGTAAATTACTGAGAAAGGAAATAGAGTTTGTAAAAACATGGAAACCTCTTTATGTTGTTGCACATACTGGAAAAATTAGTGAAACTTTTTATAAAATCCCTTCAATTAAAGAAAATGGACATAGACAACAAGTTAAATCAATATCAGAATTATTAATAACTGCTAATTCTTATTCAATACCATTCGCAATTGAAAATCGACAAAAATCACTAACTGTTGGTTTGATCGAAAAATTAAATGATTTTCGTTATTATCATCGCGTATTCCCTTCTTTGTACTTTTTACTTGACATAGGACACCTGAATACCTTTTATCTTGACCCTAACACAATAATACAGGCTATTAAGGATATTTGTGATTTTCCCTTGGTTGGAATTCATTTATCAAACAACTTTGGGAAAGATACACATGGAACTTTAGAAGAAGGAACGATTAAATTTATACAACTATTTTCAAAAGTAAAAAATCTTAAAAACAAAAAGCTAATAATTGAAAATAAATCGTTAAAAGACACTTTACAGAGTTTACATTTTTTAAAAAAAATGTTGTAGGAAAAATATGAATAATTTATACTAAAATCAGCTTATTATTAGCACAACAATCCACTAAATCTAAAAAATAATTTTCTACTATTGTATTTAAAAACCAAACCTTTTATAACTGATAATCTTATTTGTTTAATATATGGATTAATAATTTAAATATGAATGAAATTCAAAAATATTTTTATACACTTTTAGAAATTGGTATATTAATATTATTGAATTAAATATATTTAATTGTGGGAAAAATATTTGACAGAAAGTAAAGTTCTGAAATTTTAAATACCTTATCGTTACATAATCCTACAATTAAAAAAAATCAATTAAAAATAAGATTGCAATGATTAGTGCTAACAAATTAGAAGCTTTAATTCTAGCAGCGGGTTATTCTAGCCGATTTAATTTTAAAGATCGTAGGTTTAATAAGTACCTGTTAGAATTAAATAATTCAAATATTTTAGGATATATTATCGCTGGGATGATAAAAACTGGAATTGAAAAAATAACCATAGTGACAAGCAAAATATTACCTGAAAGACAAAAATACAGAAAAAAGATTCTAAAATCCATAGCTCATTCATCTATAGATTATAAAAATTTTGAACTAATTATTATTGAAAATAAGAATCCAAAGAGAGAAAATGGATATAGTCTTTCTCTAGGTCTTAGTACAATTTCTTCAGAATATACTTTACTTTCAATGGCAGATCATATTTTCTCAAAAAATGTATTTTCTAAATTGATAAAAAGCTATAAGAAAAAAGATATTCTCTTAGCAACTGATCCCATGTATAATAAAGGATATTACGACAAGGACGATGCTACAAAAGTATATGGAGAAAAAAATCTTATTAGCAAAATTGGAAAGGGTTTAAATAACTATAACCGCCTAGATATGGGTGTTTTTCTATTAAAGACTAAAGACATTAAAAAAATTTGTAAGAAACTCGAATCTGGTCTTCACAAATTTGGTGTAACAGATGTTATTAATACAGCATTGAAATCAGATTTATCAGTTGGTTACTATGATTTTCCGAATACGATTTGGCTCGATATAGATGATCGCAGAAACTATCGTCAACTAAAAAGACTTTTTAATAAAACTTCAAGCCTTCATCCTTTTGGTTTAGTTCCCACAAATCATATTGCTTATAACACAAAAACTACTGAGGTGAATAATTATTAGTAAAATTAAAATTGCCATTGCTGGACTTGGTAATTGTGCTAGCGCATTAATTCAAGGAATCCAATTCTATAAAAATAAAAAGAAAAAGGATGTTATTGGCTTAATGCATTGGGATATTGGTGGATATAAACCAAAAGATATTGAAATTGTTGCAGCTTTTGATATAGACCGGAGGAAAGTTGGAAAGGATGTATCGGTAGCTATTTTTCAACCACCTAATTGTACTAAAATATTTTGTAAAGATATCCCCAAAACTAAAGTTATTGTTCGGATGGGTAAAATTCTAGATAGTTTTGCAGATCACATGAATTATTACAATAAAGAATATACATTTGTTTTATCTGATCAAAAGGAATTAACGCAAGAAGAAATAATACAAGATTTAAAAACTTCAAAAGCAGATATTCTTATAAATTATCTTCCAGTCGGCTCTGAAAAAGCGGCTAATTTTTACGCAGAATGTGCTTTAAAAGCAAAAGTAGGTTTTATAAACTGTATGCCTGTGTTTATTGCGAGTGATCCAATTTGGGCTCAGAGATTTAAAAAAGATAACACACCCATAATTGGTGATGATATTAAGTCTCAATTAGGAGCAACAATAGTCCACCGAGTATTGACAAATCTTTTTAAAAAACGAGGTGTAAAACTTATGCGCACTTATCAACTTAATACAGGTGGGAACACTGATTTCTTAAATATGCTTGATAGAAATAGGCTTATTTCGAAAAAACATTCAAAAACAGAAGCTGTTCAATCACAAACAGAAAATAGGTTGAAAAATGAGAATATACATATCGGTCCCAGTGATTGGGTTCCTTGGCAAAGAGACAATAAAATAGGTTTTATTAGAATGGAAGGAAACATTTTTGGTGATATCCCAATAGATCTTGAACTAAGGCTTTCGGTAGAGGATTCTCCTAATTCTGCTGGAGTAGTTATAGATGCTATAAGATGTATAAAGTTAGCTCTGGATAGAAATCACGGTGGTGTTTTATATAACCCTTCTTCATACTTTATGAAACATCCACCAATACAATATAGTGATGATGAAGCATATCAACGAACAGAAGAATTTATAAAAGTTTTCTCGGAAGCAAAAGTCCCTTTAATTGATAAAATGATTAAGCAAAACGAAAAAAGTGCTGATTAATAACTTTAAGATAATTAAAAATTATTTAACGCTTTTTTCAAGATATTTTGATTAGATTTTGGATAATATTGTGAATAATCTATTATCTTTTCTTTTGAGATCCCCTTCAACAATTTAGAGAGCTCAATCAATATTCTATTTTCATTTCTATGATTATATTTCCATAAATATAATAAATCTAAAATCGTTTTTTCGAGGTCTGAATATTTAACTTTTCCATTTATGATTCCAAAATTAAAGAGAGCATCTTGAAACCTTAAAAACCTATATTTTTTTCCCAAAATTTTTATTGGCTTGTTTTTTAAAATTCGGTTATTTATTAAATAGCAATATTTATTTTGATGGTTATAGTCGATTTCATTAAATTTTAATGCTGTATATAGACCATAGTACCAATTATGAACATTTTTTAATTTTAATGCTTTTGCTAGAAGTTCTGAGATTGGAAGTTTTAGCTTATCAAGGCTCATTTCATCAGCAGCTTTTACATAATAAATATCATCTAAGATTTTTATCAAAAATTTGCGAGAAATTAAATAATTACTGATAATTCTATAATTGAAATATAACTCTTTACAATAGTTTTGCAATTCTTCTGATGTAATAAATTTTTTATTTTCTTGTCTTATTTTTTTTAGAACTCGATTCATAAATCATTCTTAGAGATGTAATTAAAATTCAATTAAAAAAGAGGTTCTCTATTATATATATAAGATGCCTTAATTTTTATGTCCTTTCAATAAAGAATATGAATAGATTATAATTGAAAAATAAAATTAAAGAAGATTATACAAGTATAATAACTGAGAATCCCCTTGAAGAGATTTTGAACAATTTTTCTCTAATTTCATTTTTAAAGTTTTATCAGAATTTAAAGTCTGATATCACGAACATTATTAAGATTTAGAGTAATTAATTTTATTTATGAATCTAAATCTCAAAAAATTTGATATTTTTTATATAATTGGTTTAGTTACAACTACGATTTTCATGATTCTTGAATTCATCTTTGGATTTGTTGCGTTGAACATTACTTTCTTAATATTCTTCTGGACAATGAAGCTTCTTTCCGGTTTTGGGTTGATACTGACTGTGTCAAATGTTATTTTGTGGATTCTAAATCGTTTTACAGAAAAATTTAGTAAAAAAGAGGTTCAGGCTCTTGTAATTTTTCAAGTGATAGTCCCAGGGATTCTCATAGGATACGCGATTTATAGTATAGTTTCCAGCTTACCTCTCGCTATACCTCCGACAGGCACACAATATTGGATCGATCTTCTAGTATTTCTTTATGGTATTATCTCATTGATGCTAACATTATATATAATTCCCTTAATTAAGGAAGAATTTCAGGAAGCTGCAGACGAGGGAGTAGTCGATCGTGTAAAGAAAGAAGCAAAAGAAATAGGAAGAAAAATAAAGAAAGGATACTTTAGCTTGAGAAAAAAGTATGCGAAAGTTCAAATTCAAGATCAAATGACATTAGGAGATGTCCTAGATATCTGGAGAAATCGATTTGCGGTGTATTTACTTATCCCGATTGCAATAGGTTCCCTCATCTTTACACCTGTAGCGTTTGTTTGTATTATCTTTTGGCTAAAAATATTTGTTTTTGATAAAGGAGAACCTAAGTTTTACGAAAGAATAGCTTTACTTATTTCTATGATTTGGATCGCGACGATTACATGCTTATCTTACGCTTTTAAACTCGTATTCTTTACATCGATAGAGCCATTTTTCTGGACCATTCAAGTGTTTTACCTCGTTGGAATACTAATTTCCACCTGTATTTATCTTTATCGATTCATTAAACTTAAAGGAATAACGATAAAAAAAGTTAAGGAAGAGATCCGTGAAAGAAGATCGGCTAACGCCAATAAGGATTAAGATTTACCGGAAATTTCCTTAACAAAAATAAACTTTTTCTTTTTTTTTAATTAAAATATCAAGAATAATAAAGACCGTTTCCTATTAATTTTTAAAATACACAATTCTGTTAGATTTTTTTTAAAATTTGATTTTAATCGCTTTAGATGTAATGAAATAAGAAAAAAATTAATTTTATTTATTGAATTAATGATGTGTGATATTTCGCAAAAGAGATGCTTTAGAAATTTTTTCCCCATTATTAAGATAATACTCCAACATTTTCAAGATTGGATTTGATTTAGCATGACCACTTTCCTCCTCGACTAAAGTATTTCCTTCCTTAGTAAGGGCTGTTGATATGATATTCCATGAAACGGTAGTAGATCTATCTTCATTCTGAATTAAATCAATCCTAACATGATTTAAAATATCATTTCCAACTTTTACAAATTCAAGAGACTCATTTGGTTTGTAATTTGTAAAAGTCCATAATCCCTCTTCTATTGAATCTTTGATACTGGTTTTAAAAATGCATTTATCTTCAGCATAGCCCGATTCTGTGTACAATAACTCAACATTCCATCCAACAACCCAATCCGCTTCCCTTGTAGGACATAAGAGAGGAAAAATCTGTTCTGGAGTATTATCAAATTTACCCGAAAATTTCTTTACTTTCCTTTTTAATTTTGTCTTTTTTTGAAAATATTCTTGTACTATTGCATGTGATTTTTCTGTATTCATTACTTTTAACCTATTATTTTTGTGTATAGTATCTAAACTCTAGAAATAATAATTCACATTTAAATTTTATTTTATTTATTAATTCAAAAATTTAATTATTATTAAAAATAATTAAAATATATGGAGATTCGCTATAATCAATGATTTTTTTTAAGTATAAAAAGATTTAAAGATGTATTTACATACTATACATTGTATGAATGATGATATAGAATTGGTTCAAAAAATTCTTGATACTATTACAAAAATAACTTCAGTTGATCGGAGAAGAGTTATCGCATTTGATAAATCGAGGTTATATCCCTCTGAGATTCACTTGTTAATGTCTATCCATGCTGGTCAAAATACAAATTTAACAAAAATTGCTAAGCATATTGGATTAACAAAGGGAGCCATTTCTCAAACTTTAACACGCTTACAAAAAAAAGGAGTTATAATAAAAAAACCTGATACTAATAAGAAAAACGAATTACATTTGACTTTCACTACTAAAGGTGAGAAACTAATGGAGCATATAATAAAATTAAAAAAAACGCTTAGTTTTGAATATCTTCAATATCTTAAGAACCATTCAGAAAAAGAAAAACAAATCATTTCAAACTTCCTTGATAAATTAATTGATACTATTAGTTCAGCGGAAAACTAAATATTTTTTTTTAATTTTTTTTTTTTAAATCATAATATCATTAGAATAATAAAGACCGTTTCCTATTAATATTTAAAATACACAATTCCTAAATACTATAATCATGAATTTTATTGAAGATGTAATTCAATCTATTATTGATAAACGCAGTGTTGTATGCATGGGATTAGACCCCCGATTGGATAAAGAAGGGGAAATTCCAAAATTTTTAATTAACGAATTAGAAGCCCCCAACAAAATAATACTTGAATTTAACAAAACTCTTATCGATAATACATATGATTTAATCCCCGTAATAAAACCACAAATAGCTTTTTATGAGAAATACGAGGCTCTAAACGCTTTAAAAGAAACTATAAAATATGCTCACAAAAAAGATTTGCTCGTTATTTTAGATTCAAAAAGAAACGACATTGGAGCGACTTCAGAAGCATACGCATACTCTACTTTTAAAGTTTTTAATGCCGATGCGTGTACTTTAAACGCTTATCTCGGAATTGATGGAATTAAACCTTTTTTACAATATAAAAATAAAGGTAAATTTGTTCTTGTTAAAACATCAAACCCTAGTAGTAAAGATTTTCAAAATATTTTCAGCGTAGAAATTCCAGATATTTCAGATTCTAAAATTGAAATCAATGTGGAAAATATCACTCTTGAACGAAATTACATTAAAATGGCTAGACTCGTTCAGGATTGGGGAAGTCAATTAGAGCAATTTTCAGGATTTCATAATTTGGGTGTAGTAGTAGGTGCCACCTTCCCGGAAGAAATAATATCAATAAGAAATATTGTTAAAAATTCGTTCATACTTTTACCTGGCTTTGGAGCTCAAGGAGCTACTGCGAACGATATAAAAAATGGATTTAACCAAAACGGATTAGGAGGAATTGTTAACTCATCAAGAGGAATAATCTATGCTTATTCTAAAAAAGATGACTACTCTCCCAGTAAATTCGGTGAAGCTGCGAGAGAGGAAATTTCAGAAATGAATCAGAAAATTAATGATAAGATTAATCTATAAGACATTTGTTAGAAAAATTTGGATATGTTCATACCAAAAATGACCATTATTAGCATTATTGGGGCAAATGTAAGTATAACAACTATAAATGAACGTTTCAACCCAATCTGATGTAAAATATTAATTACATTGAGATCAATAAATATTGAAATGATAATAATAGGTACTAATCCCTCAGGTTCACCTTGAAAAGCACCCATAGTTCCAAGTAAAAATAGAGGAGAACTTATAATAAAAACTACTCCAAATTGTATGGCAAAACTTCCCGCAACCCATTTCATCCGAGTTCTTTTCTGTGATTTAGTCATTACTAATCCAAGCTTAAGTAATAGTATATCTCCGACTGCAAAAGAAACTATAAGGATTATTGGGAATAGAGCTTCCATAGAAAAAGTTCCCATTTGGAATAAATCTAATAACATTTTACATCAATGACCGTGAAAGATCTATTATAAACGATTATCGAATATTTTTAATTCAATTAATTATAAAACATATATAAAAGGATACTGATTTAAAGTTATTTTTTTAATCAGATATTTTAAATTAGTATAAAATATTTTAGATGTTTATTATTTAGTATAGAAATTTTAGGAGGAATTAGAAAAAATTAAAATAAGTGAAACAATCAATGGTAGAAACTAAAGACAAAACAGTTCAATATGACGAAGAAACACCAAGGATTGCCGTATTTATATGCCAATGAGGACTTAATATCGCTGAAATAATAGATACAAAAGCCTTAGCTGAATACTCGAAAACCCTACCAAATGTTGTCGAAGCAGTAGACTATATATCTCTATGAACTCAGTCTGGTGCTGAGTTTATAAAAGAGAAGATGATTGAGTTTAACGCTAATCGATTACTGATGGCTTCTTGCACTCCAAAGACTCATGAACCCGTTTTTAAAAGCGTGTTAGAATCTATGGGGTTAGATCCGTCGTACTTAGAATTTGTGAATATTCGCGAGCACTCAAGCTTTGTTCACAGACACGATATTCCCGGAGCAAAGAGTACCGCTGAGGATGCTATTCGCGCTGGAGTTGCAAGAGCTTCTGTTTTAGAAAAAATCCAAATTAAAGAAGTGGATATAACAAAAAGAGCTCTGATAATTGGTGGTGGTGTCGCTGGATTATCAGCAGGAATAGATTTAGCCGAAGAAGGCTTTGAAGTACACTTAGTAGAGAAAAAACCTACAATAGGCGGAAAAATGGCAATGCTCGATCGTACATTTCCTACGGACGATTGCAGCATATGAATTCTCGGACCCGTAATGCTTCAAACAGCAAGAACGCCTGGTTTAAATTTACATACCTATAGTGAAGTAGAAGAAGTAACTGGATTTGTAGGAAATTTCGATGTAAAAATCCGGAAAAATGCAAGGTATGTAACCAACGAATGTAACGGCTGTGGTGCTTGTTGGGAGGTCTGCCCCGCTTACGGATACAACGAATTTAACGAAGGATTGAACCCTAGAAAAGCAATTTACGCCTCTTTTGCCCAGGCAGTACCAATGTTGGCACAAATCGATATGACGAAATGTATAAAATGTGGATTGTGCGAAAAAGCGTGTGAAGTAGATGCAATTGATTTCGATCAAGAAGATGAAATCTTAGGAGTTGAGGTTGGTTCTATAGCTGTAGCGACGGGATGGGATGAATATGAACCTGAAACGGGTTATTTAGGTTACAATGTTTACCCTAATGTAATCACTCAATTAAAACTTGAAAGGATACTAGCACCTAACGGACCGACAATTGGGCACTTAAAACGTCCATCTGACGGAAAGGAACCTAAAAGTGTTTTGTTTATTCAATGCGTTGGTTCAAGAGATTTAACTAAACAAACTTATTGTAGTGCAGGTGTGTGTTGTATGATCTCCGTTAAGAATACAAAACTCATTAAACAACATGCTCCTGATATTGATGTCACTGTAGCCTACATGGATATAAGAGCTGCTGGTAAAGATTACGAGGAGTATTTTACAGCTTCAAGAAAGGAAGGAATAAAATACATCAGAACAAATGTTTCCAGACTTCAAGAAGATCCCGAAACGCACAATCTTAGGGTAGTATTACAAAACACTCTTGGAACTACTGGATTAAAAGAATTTGAATACGATCTGGTTGTTTTATCCAGTGCTATGGTACCAGCTAAAGGAGTAGAAAAGCTATCGAGCATCTTAAAACTTGAAAAAAGCCACGATGGATTTTTCAAAGAATTTCACTCACGATTAAACCCTATCGACACAAAGATTCCGGGAATTGTATTAGCTGGTGTATCTCAAGGACCTAAATCGATCTCAGAGTCAATAGCGCAAGGTAGAGCGGCTGCATCTTCATTAGCAAGATTAATGATGAAGGATAAATACCGAATTCTTCTAATTCGTGCAACTGTCGATAATGAAAAATGCGCGAAATGTGGATTATGTCAGCTAAATTGCCCTTATGACGCTATTAAAGTTGAATCTGACGGCGCTGAAGTGAACGAAATCCTATGTAGAGGTTGTGGTGCTTGTTTAGCCAATTGTCCGTCAGAAGCAATAACGTTAAGATACTATCGTGAACCCCAATACGAAAAGCAAATAGATGCTATATTGGAGGAGATATAGAGAGGTGCAAAATATGACAGCGAAAGTAAAAGACCAAGTAAAGATTTTAGCCTTTATGTGTTGGAAATGAGGATATGGCGCCGGAGACATGGCTGGAACGATTCGAGCTCAATATCCCGCAACAATTAGACCAATACGAATAAATTGTACTGGGAGGGTTACACCTAGCTTAATGATGAGGGCTATTGGAAAGGGAGCAGATGGCGTAATAGTTGCCGGATGATACGAAGGAGAGTGCGACTATGAGACGGGGAATTTAGTTGCGGCAAAAAACGTAGAATATACGAGAGAAATTTTAAAAACCGCTGGAGTGGCTCCAGAGAGAATCCAAATGTTTAATTGTAGTGCAGCTGAGGGTCAAAGATTTCAAGAAGAAGTCACCCGAGTATCTGGAATAATAGAGAATCTAGGCACCAACCCTATTAAGGAATCTCTCATAAAAGAAGCTGAGAAAAAAGATTCTGAAGAAAAAAAGAAAAAAGATTAAACCGAAAGAATGATTTTTGCGAAAAAATAATAGTCGCGAGATGACACACCATACTGCTATGGTTTCGGTAAAAACAGTTTTACTCACTATTTTTTAATTTTTTTAAGTTTAGTTCTATTAAACTTCTAATATATTTTAGTAAAAAAATATAAATAGAAACCTTTCTAGTGGTAGATATATTCTAGTTCTAAATAGAATTAGGATTAATTTAAATAAATTTACGTGAAAAAATATGGGTGAAACTTCTAAAGTTGAGCTTTCAGCATCTAGAGTTGTTGCTCTTATAGGAATATTAGTCTTAATCAGAGATAGCATATTTAACTTCTATACACCAATATGGCTATTCATTTTACTTGGGGTATGGGGATTAATTATCGCATTTGTAGTCTTCGATTCCTTAGAAATAATTGATTTCAAGAAGCTAAAGATCCCTTTTATATGGTGGGTACTACTTATCATAGGAGTCGTTCTTATCCTATTTGAATACTTAGTAGGTCCTTCTTATTTGGCAGGGATTTTAATAATAACAGCAGCAATAATAGAGATTTTAAGTCAGAAGAAATCGTATGTCGCTTCAAAAATAGTTGCCTTGATTGGTGCTGGTTGGTTAATTTATGAAACGATCATATACATCATGAGTGGAAACATATCGTTAATAGGGAGAGCAGTTGTAGGGATTATTTTTGCTATAATTTTGCTGCTCACACTCTACAACAAAATCGACATCAAAATACCTTATTCATGGTGGGTTGTACTCATCATTGGATTTGTAATCTTTACATGGGTATCTAGTGTTAGTGGAACAATCATCATGGTGGCATTCATTCTTATCTTAATGGATTTTTAATCTTAAAATTTTTTTTATTTCTTTTTATTTTACTCTTAACCACTATAAAAGTCAAATTTATCCCCTAATTTTTAATTTCACGGTTAATTCTTATTTATAGTGATTATTAATGGGAAAAGACCCTTACATTTTAGCTCAAAATCAATTACTAAAAGCTCAACAACTTTTTAAAGCGAGACAATTTAAAAAAGCCGGTAAGAATTATCATTTAGCTGGAAACACTCTCCTCAAGTTAAACGAATATGAAGGAGCTAAAGATTGTTATATTAATGGTGCTAAAACTTTTATTGAACTGGAGCGATATGGTACTAGCATTGAGTTGTTTAGGCAATCTGGAGAAGCTTGTCTTTACGCCGAAAAATTTTTAGAGGCTAATCAAATATATAAGGAAGCTCTAAACTATGTCCCTAAACTTAGAAACGAAGGAGATAAAAATTCATACTTTATAACCTTCTCTGTTCTTTCATATTTATGTTTATTTCTTAAAGGTGTCCCCGACGAGGGATTAGATTATTTAAAGAAGATTCAGAAAAAAGTTGATAAAGCATTTTTTAAAAAAAATCCATTGATACAACTTGTATCCGAAATTACGATTTCACTAAGAGACGATCAAGTTAAATATGTAGATAAAATTAAAGAAAATATTGGACTCTATAAATTTAGAGACGCTGAACTAAAGTTATTAAAAAATGTTTTGTTATTACTAAACTTAAAATTGCTGGTAGAATCAAATTTTGAACTTGATAAGGAAATATATACAACTAATGAATCTATACATCTAACTCTCAATTTAGATACTTTAAGTTTACCGCAGATTTTAGAAGATCCCTATTATCAATTCGAATTCCGTGATTTTAACATAAATAAAATATCGATAAACCTTTCTGATAATTTGACAGCGAGTAAAAAACCAAGTGTTCCGTTAGCTATTGATATTGGAAAAAAATCTCGTTTAGAATTCGCAATTAAACCTCATTTTCAAGTTGATAATTCAACAATAGGTCCTTTGTTATTTACTTGTGAACTAAACAAAAACATGATCTTTACATATGAGACTCAATCAATAACACCAAACTTAATATCTCCCCCTGTTACATTATTAGCGTCAATTAAGAATCTAAGACCTCCCCTTATAGACCAAACTTTTCCTTTAGAAATTTTGATTGAAAATAAGAGTGAAGGAGAAGCGCTTGATGTAAATATTGATGTCGAATTCCCTGAAAAGTTAAAAATTATGAGAGGTACCACGAAGAAACAAATTTATTCGTTAAGAACTAACGAAGACTTAAAATGGGAAATTAACCTTAAACCACTTGAGGCAGGAGATTATATTATTAAAATAAACATAAAATTTATGGATCCAGACCAAAATAAAATAGAAGAAACAAAAGAATTTCCATTTTCTATCACACTATAGAAAATATAGATTTAAATTAGTATTGGGTCTTTTGAGTTGTAAGTAACTTTCTCGTAATTATCTTTGCCAATAATAATATCATCTTCTAATCTTATTCCCCATTTATCTGCCCAATATAAACCCGGCTCACTAGTATATACCATATTTTCTTTAAGCTTAAAATTATCAGGTACCTTCCAGCTCATCCTACCACCTATATCGTGAGCCTCAAAACCTAAGGCGTGCCCGTATCCATGGAAAAACAACTTCTCATGATCGTATCCTTTTTGTGCTAAATATTCGCGACATTTTTTGGCTGGTACGTTATTTGGAGTGCCATCAGTAAAGAATTCATGTGCAATCTCTTTCGATTCGAAAAGAGCATTATATGCGTCAACAAATTCTTTCACAGGATTTTTTCCAACCCAGAAAGTCCAGGTGATATCAGAACACATCTCGTCTATTTGTAATCCGGTATCTACTAATAACACACCTGGCTCGATTTTCTTCATAGAAGTATTATGATGTGGATCTGCTGAATGAGCTCCAGTACCCACTATTGCCGCAAACGAAGGTTTCCCTAATTTCGTGTATTCGTATTCTAATTTCGCTTTTACTTCGTTTTCGGTCATACCTACTTTGACCCAGTCTGGAAATGTTTCCAATAGCTCTAAAGTTGCTTTGCATACATTTCGTAAGTCTTTTAATTCTTCTGAAGATTTAACGCTCCTTAATCTATCAATTATGGGTGCTGCTGATATAAATTCTGTTTGAGGCGCCAATTTTTTCATTGAGAAAAAATCTCCTGCACGAATCTGGTCTGCATATGCGGTTCCATTCGGATTTAAAATATCCTCTCCGATATTTAAAGCTATACATGGTTTTTTTATTAACGAACTTAGTAGGGTCTTTAATTCGCTCATTGAGCTATAGGAAACCACTTCAGCTTTGATTCCTTTGTTCTTTAAAGAGCGTGTGATCATGGGAGCTTCCATCTCAACCGCGATTACTTTATGATTTCCATCAGCTGCAACATAAACATAGTGCCGAGCGTGAGATGCGACGCCTAGCATAAACCTAGAATTGATATCACTATCTTCAACGCATATTATTAACCAACCGTCTCCATTTATTTCATGGAGAACATTTTGGGCCTTTTCGAACTTATTCATATTTCTAATCATTTAATGGGTTTTAATTAATTTTATTAAAATGAATAAATAAAATAATCGGAAAAATAAGAAGTGATAGTAAATGACATCAAAAAGAGGAATTTAAAGAAATTTCAAGTAAATTTATTTATCCAAATGATCTAATTAATATTTAATTACATATCATTTTGAAATTATGAAGCTAAAAGTAAAAACAATAAATTTTGAGACGGGAAATACTAAAGATGTTGTTTTAAATATTAAGGATGCTCAGAAATTAGGGCAAAAAGCTGGAGACCGAATATATATTAAAAACTTAGAATCTAAAAATGTTGAAGATAAATATTGGATTGCAATTTTACAGGTTGATTATTCTAATTCTCTCGTAGAGCCTGGAGAAATTGGAATATTTTTAGATATTATTAAAGAAAAAACTGCACTTCAAGATGACATAATTTTATCTGTAAAACCGGCTGATCCTCCAGATTCTTTTAAATTTATCCAGAAGAAAATAAAAGGAAATAAACTAACAACTGAAGAAATTAATAGCATTATCTCTGATGCAGTTTCCGGATCTTTATCAAGAATAGATTTAGCAGCATTTATAACAGCTGTTTATATAAATGGTATGGATCATGAAGAGATGACATCATTAACATATGCAGAGGCCAGAAGTGGAGACATTTTCAAATTTGGACCCGAAGTATATGATAAGCATTCGACAGGAGGAGTACCGGGGAATAAAGTGACGCTCATAATAGTTCCAATTGTTGCCGCTGCGGGTTTAACAATTCCTAAATCGTCGACCAGAGCTATAACGTCCCCCTCTGGAACTGCTGATTCTATGGAAGTTTTAGCACCGGTCACTTTCGAAGCCGATAAATTGAAAAAAATGATATCAAAAGAAAAGGCTTGTATTATTTGGGGTGGAGCTCTTAATACATCACCCGCAGATAATATATTGATCGAAATCGAACGCCCTTTACGTATGGATCCTATAGGTCTTATGATACCCTCTATAATCACCAAAAAATTATCTCTAGGAGTTAAAAAACTCGTGTTAGATATACCAGTTGGAGAAGGAACAAAATTCATTACACCAGATGATGGTAAACAATTCGCTTATATATTCAAAGAAATTGCAAAAAATGTTGGGATTCAAGCGGAGTGCGCTTTAACTCTTGCTCATCAACCTATTGGTCACGCGATTGGACCGGGATTAGAAGCCAGAGAAGCCTTAACCTTGCTTATGGACTATTCTGCTGGTCCAAACTCCTTAATTGAAAAAGCTACAGATTTAGCAGGTATCCTACTTGAAATGGGAGGAAAAGCTCAACAAGGAATGGGTCAAAATTTAGCAAAGGAAATATTACGATCAGGAAAAGCATTTGAAAAAATGAAAAAAATTATTGGAGTTCAAGGTGGAAATCCTGAAATTAGACCAGAAGACATTAAATTAGGACCGCATATTAAAGAATTTTTTGCCACAAAATCAGGACACATAACTGGAGTAAACAATGCTATTATTAATCAAATAGCTAAAGCAACTGGTTGTCCTCATTCAAAAAATTCTGGTGTTGAAATCTTCAAAAAACAAGGAGCACGAATAAAAGAAGGAGACCTAATCTTCAAAATATATTCTGAGAGCCAAAATAAATTGAAAAAAGCAGAGAAAATATATAATTCTACAGGAGGTCCGATCATTTTAGGGGGAATGATGATAGAAAGGATTTGATCTTCCAATTATAATAAATTCTACCGTCCCCAAGTTCCCTTTTTAATAGCTTTTATAATCTCTTTCTAGTTTAAAAGATAAAACTATATTTTAATCAATTAAACTTCAGTTATATATAGCATTAACTCTAATTATGAAATATATTTTTAAAAAAAATGTTTGAGAAATAACAATATGGCAAAATCAATTAATGTGAATACAACCCATCTGTTAAAAGCGATTGCATTAGATACTGGTGGTACTATGACTGATTCCTTTATTATCGATGAGAACGGTAGTTTTGCTGTAGGAAAAGCACTAACAACTGGAAAGGAAGAATCAATTGGAATTTTAAATTCAATAACAGATTCTTTAAACGAATGGGGTAAAAATTTGCAAGAAACTGGCTCTGGTGTGGAAGCTTTAGTTTATTCGGGCACAGCTATGCTAAATAGGCTTTTAGAACGAGAGGGAAATGATAACATTGGAGTTATCGTTAATGCTGGTTTTGAAGATCTTCATCGATTAGGGAGAGCTTTGCAATGCTGGATGTGGCTTGATTATGCGGGTAGGCTTCACGCTAGAGAACACGAGCACCCTCAACCCCTTATACATAGAAATAAGTTTAAAGGCGTTCGAGGCAGAATTAATTTTTGGGGGGAGGAACTAATTCCTCTTTATGAGAAGGATGTAGAAAAAGTTGTAGAAGAGTTACTTGAGATGGATGTAGATTGCATTTGTGTATGCTTACTCTGTTCTTTCATGAATTCAAGACATGAAATGGAGGTTGAAAGAATTGCTAAACAAGTTATGAAAGAAAAGGGAAGAGAAATACCAATAATACTTTCTTCTGAACACAATCCGGTAAGAGGTGAAACACCACGATTGAACGCACTTCTAATTGAACAATACGCCGCAGAACCTTCAAGAAATCAATTAATCGCGATAGCTAATAAACTTAAAGATAAGGGCGTACCAGCTCCTCTTAGAATTTTAACGTCCTATGGAGGAACGATGTCTCCTTACTCCAAATCACTTATTCCAACCATGGTTTCAGGACCAATAGGAGGTATGATTGGTAGTAAATTTATTGCCGAAAAATACGGCATTCAAAACTTAGTCTCTTCAGATGTTGGAGGTACCAGTTTTGATGTAGGGTTAACTATGGAAAAATACGTACCAACTAAATGGGAAAGTTCACTTGGAGGTTTTATTTTAAACATTCCAATGATTGCATTAGACTCCATAGGAGCCGGAACTGGAATGTACTTGCGATATAACGATATATCAAGTCGGCTAGAGTTTGGTCCTGAGAGCGCTGGGTATAAAATTGGAGTATGTAATGAACAATCAGGAATAGAAACGGTAACAATGACTGATTGTAGTTTGATATTAGGTTATCTCAATCCAGATTATTTTCTGGGTGGAAAAGTTCCACTAAATAAAAATAAGGCATTTACTTATATTGAAGAACAAATTGCTAAGCCCTTTAAAGCAGATCCCTACGAAGCTGCCAGAGGAGCCTTAGATTTAATAGAAATTAATATGAAAAATCACCTTAATGGAATGATTCAAGGACTTGGTTTTCGACCTGAAAACTACACTTTAATATCATTTGGAGGCGGAGGACCGCTCCATGTAGCGGGGTATTCAAAAGGATTATCCTTTCAAGACATTATGATACCAGAGTGGGCAGCAGCATTCTCGGCATACGGATGTGCTTGTGCTGATCACTCCTATAGGCACGAAATATCCGTTGATTTGCTTATCGATCCCGAAAGAAAAATGAGTTCGTTTGTTGCATCAATGGTTACTTCTACATGGAGAGATTTAAAACTTAAAATTATGAAAGAATTTGAGAAAGAAGGAAGGAATCCTAGTGAAATGGAGTTCAGACCATCACTAAAATTACAATATTTTGGCATGTTAGATGATTTAGAAGTGCAATCACCCTATGAAGAATTAACAATTGAACACTCAGAAGAGTTGGAGCGCTTTGATTCAGTTGAATTAAACGATCTTCTTCTTAGGTACGATGATCTTTTCGAACAAATATTTCGAAGAGGCACTAAAAGTCCAGAATTAGGATATCATATAACTAAAGTAGTAGGTACGGGGGTAGTGAGCGTACCAAAACCGGAATTACCCGAACTCGAGATGAGCAGTGAAAGACCAAATGATGGAGCCTCTAAAGGTATACGGGAAATTTTTTGGGAAAGGAAATGGCATGATGCTTCAATATGGGAGATGAGATTGCTCAATGCGGGGAATTTTGTAAAAGGACCTGCGGTGATAGAAGCTCCAGCAACTACATTAGTAGTTCCCCCTGGTTATAAGGTAAATCTGGATAAACACAGAATTTTTCACATGGAGGTTGTCTAACTAATGTCTAAAAAACCAATTGGATGGAATACAAAAACCATCAAAGAAATGTTAGAAGAAAGCGAGAAACTTATAGAAGAAAAAAAGAGTTATTATGGTATAGAAAGATTAAGCTTAAAAGAAGAGGATCCTTTCAGATACGAGAGAGCGTATGCGAGTTTAAGAGGTGCTTTAGTATCTGCAAGAGAAACTGCATTGCATGTTGCTGCCTCACCAATAGTCACAGAAATTGGTGAACTTTGTTTCGCGCTCTATACTCCCGAGGGTGACTCAATAGTTGTATCAACGGGTATTTTAGTACATGTCCACACAATGAGCGAAGGAATAAAGTTTATGATTCGTGAAGGGTACGAGGAGGATCCTACTATAAACCAAGGAGATATTTTTCTTAACAACGACCCTCAATGTGGTAATGTTCATACAACTGATGTACAAACTCTCATCCCAATTTTTTGGGAAGATGAATTAATCGGTTGGGCTGGGGGAGTTACTCATCAAATTGATATTGGAGGTATCACACCTGGTCATACTTTAGTATCTTCAATTCAAAGATTTGATGATGGTGTATACTATACTTGCAGAAAAATCGGCTCTAACGATAAAATTTGGCGCGATCACATGATTAGTGCAAAAAAAGCTGTGCGGAGTCCGATGTATTGGGAATTGGATGAGAAATGCCGACTTGCAGGTAATTTAATGATAAGAGATGCTGTTTATGAATTCATAAAAAGAGAGGGGATTGATTATTATAAGGTTTTTATGCGAGAAGCAATTGAAGAAGGAAGAAGAATAGTTCAAGAACGAGTGAAAGAGCGTTTAATTCCAGGTCGATACAGAGCAGCTTCCTTTATGGACCTCCCTATGAAGGACCAAGCATGGGTTCCTATAGCAAGAGTTGATAAAATGTCAAATCATCCTATGGAGATTGTCGTAAAAGGTGATGGAGGGTTTTCCCTTTCCTTCGATGGTGCGAGCGCAGGAGGAGCAAATGCGTTTAATTGTGATAAAGGAGCGATGGAAGGAGGTCAATGGGTGTTATTAACACAGATTTTGATTTACGGAGATAAAGTTAACGATGGAGCCTATTTTGCCGTAGAAAAGGATTATCCGTTAGGTTCTTGGGCAAACCCTGGAGATCCGTATCTTTCATACCAAGCGCCATGGGGTAATTTAATCCCTGCATATACCACAATGATGAAGTGCATGTCCTATGGGCTCTTTTCTCGAGGTTTCAGAGAGGAAGTCGTACCAGGATACGGATTTACTGGAGATTCTATCCAAGGCGGAGGAATTTACTCTGCTGGACCTTTAAAGGGCGAACGATGGATGTTGTCGACATTTGAGATATCAGGACAAGGATTAGGTGCGAGTGCAGTAAGAGATGGTCTCAATTGGGGCTATGCAATGTGGAATCCTGAAGCCGATTTAGGGGATGTTGAAACTTGGGAACTCTTTCAAGGTGGTATTCCTTATTTATCTAGAAAAGTAAAACCAAACACACCTGGTCACGGTAAATATCGAGG
Organism: Promethearchaeota archaeon; assembly: GCA_013375495.1. The sequence continues at coordinate 25,117 of JABXKC010000026.1, read as the reverse complement.
TGGAGCAAATTATGCCGGTGTAGCCTATATAGCAAATTCTGAAAGGGTAGAATTCTTCGCAGGTAGAGAGGGCTTAGTATTTCATGGATCTGGGGGTATGCATGGGGGATATCCTAATGCTACGAGTTATCGATTAATCGCAACAAATACAAACTTAGAAGAAATTTTTAAAAATCGACAAGATTACCCAATTGGTGATACTGATCCTAGTAATGGTGAATTTGAGAGATTTCTAAAAGCAGATATAATGAGAATACCAATTGGGACTATTTATCCAATTTCGCTAGAGAATTTTGACATTATTCACTTCTCTGAGAGTGGAGGGCCTGGTTATGGAGATCCTCTAGAGCGAAAATTAGAGAGCGTTAAGCAAGACCTTGACGAGGGATTATATACCCCTGATATTGTGAAAAGGGTTTATGGTACTGTTGCTGAATATGATGATAATAATAAAGAATGGATAATCGACACAGAAGCAACAATAAAATGTCGAGAAGAGATAATGAAAGAAAGAAAAGAAAAATCTTTGACTTTTGAAGAATTTTGGGAACAAGAAAGAAAAAAATTAACAGAAGGAAGACTTTATGAATCAGTAAGCACAATGTACTCAGAAAGTTTAGAGTTATCATCTAAATGGGGAAAAGAATTTCGTGAGTTCTGGAAGCTTCCTGAGGATTTCAAGATAGAGGTGAAATAAGTAATGGGTGACGATAAAAAGACTCTGGATAGAATGTTAGATGGTAATTTAAAATGGGATGAACTCAAGCCAATAATTAGCGGGAGAAAAGATCAAAACAGGTTTGACAAGATTATGGAGATATTGCGAGAAAAGGTTACTTGGGACGACATAATACTTCTTCCTCTACACGAACACCTCTATATCGTAGCTAAAGAGGGTCAAAGAATAGTTAAATGTGATTGTGGTTACGAATTTGGGGATTATAAAATTAATTGGAAGACAAAATGTAGAATAAGAGTGAGAGATACAATTGATTCCATAGAGGAACTTTACCCTAAATTTATGGGAAGCGATCCAAAATGGGAGGAATTACGAGAATATTTCTGCCCTAAATGTTATACTCTTTTAGATGTTGAAGCAGTACCCCCGGGATATCCAACGATCTTCAATTTTTTACCCGATATTGATACCTTCTATGAGAAATGGCTAGGAAGAAATCCACCAGATAAGGAATAGAACTTAGAATTAGTACATAGGAAATTGAAGCATTTATTTCGATAATTACGTTCTTAACTAATTTTTATGTTTTTTCTTGAAAAATGTTAATATAAAGTGTGACAATAACAAATTTAATGGTCAATAATAATCAATTTAAAAAATTAACCCAAATTTCGAAGATAGATGGAACTTTCTCCTCACTTCATTAAAAAAAACTATACGAATAATAAATTAGATAAATCCTCAGCAATAAATCAACTCATCTCAATTATAGAAAATAGTGAAGATTTACAAGCCAGGATTGAAAGCATTAATGCTTTAGCTCTAATTAACGCTAATACTGAAAGCGTTTTCAAACTATTGGAAAATTTATTAATTTCAGATTCGCATGAAATTATAAGATATACTGCCGCAACAGTAATAGAAAAGGTATTTTTGGATATCGCCCTTGAGCCATTAAAATGGGTTTTTAAACATGAAGTTTCTTTAAGGTGCCTGTTGACAGTTTCTAAAATCTTAGGAAAAATTGATTCAATTCAATCAAAATCATTGCTAATAAATAGGATTAAAAAAATTTCAAATGAGAAAATAGCAGAAAATTTAAAATTCTTGTTCGAAAAAAGAAAAATTGAAAGATTTTCTAGTCTTGAACTTTCAGAAATTGTAGAAAATTATTTCATTATAACGGATTTAGAAAAAAAATTTGGTCAGATTAGTTATCAGGTGAAAAATGGACTAATAATTAAATTAGGGTTATCTGATGTTAGTAGTCATGTTTTTGGATGGACAATTTTGAATAAGTTTCCTGAATTTTTGGAATTTTTAACTTCATTAGAAGACTTAGATTTAAAATTTAATAGGCTTACTGCGATTCCTGACACTATTGACCTTTTAAATTCAATAAAATATTTCGATTTGAGTTTTAATAAAATTAAATCTCTTCCTGATTCTATTGGATCGTTAAAAGTATTAAAATTTTTGAATTTAAGATATAACAAATTAAAATCTTTACCGACATCTATTGGTTCTTTAAGTTCATTAACACACCTAAATTTAAGGGCTAATGAATTATCTTCTCTGCCAAATTCGATTAGAAATTTATCAAAATTAGAACTTTTGGATTTGCACGGAAACAATTTGAGTAAACTAAAGGTGTCTTTTAAAGGAATGGATTCTCTAAAACGATTAGAGTTGGGGTTGAATAATATCGACCATCTTCCAAAGTGTATTAAATCTCTTAAATCTTTAAAAAGATTAGGATTAGGGGGAAATAAGTTATATATCCTTCCTAATTGGGTTGGATCGTTCCAATCGTTAGAGAATTTACAATTATTTGATAACAAATTAATTCACCTTCCTAATTCAATTGGTACAATGTCTGATCTTAAAGAATTAACCTTATGGAATAACCATCTAACTTCGTTACCTAAATCATTCAGTGCTCTAGATAATTTAAGACTATTAAATTTAAGTTGGAATCGTTTCGAAAGTTTACCTAGTTGGATTGGATCACTTAAATCTCTGGAAGAATTATGTATATGGGGAAATAAATTAAAATCACTCCCTAAATCCATGGAAAATCTTACCTCATTGAAAATACTTGATTTAAATTTTACCAATATTAAAGAGACACCGAGCTTTTTGACCAAATTGGAAAAAAGGGGATTAATGATCTATAAATAACTGAGGAATTAGCATTATGAAACGTACACCATCTAAAATTCTTGACGAACTAAATAAGAATGTCTTGGATAAACAGTCAGCCGTTCAACAATTAATAGCACTAATAGAAAATAGTACAAAAATTAAATATAGATTAGAAAGTCTTAAAATATTAAGAAAGAGCATTAGCATTGAGAATTTTGGAGGAAATAGGGATTCTTTAATTAGTTTTTTTGAAAATTTACTTATATCTGATACAGATGAAATAATCAGAAATGAAGCTGCTCTTATTTTATGTCATGAATACAAAGATAAAGCGTTAAATCCAATGAGTTGGGCTCTACATCACGAAGATTCTCCGCTCTGTTTACAGACAATCCTGAATTCATTGATAAGAATAGTTAAAAATCTAGTAAAAAGAAATGATCCTATAACTAAATTAATGTTGGTTCATGAAATAAAGCAAATTAATGAGAAAGATTTTAAAATAGGTTTTGAAGCTTTAAAATCTACTAATGGAGCTAGAGATTTTACCCCTAGAGAGTTAGCTGATATTTTAATAAACTACTTTGCATTAGTGTACTTAAAAAAGACTAACTGGAGATTAAAATACAAGGTTTACCAATGTAAAATTATAGAGTTAGATTTTATTTTTAAAGGCTTAACAAAATTACCTAGTGCTATTAAACACCTAACATACCTCAAAAAATTAATTTTCCGATATAATCAAATTACCGAATTACCCGATTGGATCAAATCTTTACATGTTTTGGAATCACTTAACCTAAATGTTAATAATTTAAATAAACTTCCTGCATCTATAGGATCTCTCTCCCATCTAAAAGAATTATTGTTATGGAAGAATGAACTTCAAGATCTCCCAAATTCTATATGTTCGTTGCAGTCATTAAAATATTTAAACTTAAGATTAAACCAAATAAAACAATTACCCTACAATTTTGGGAATTTAATAAATCTTATAGACTTAAATCTTCATGATAACAAACTAACCGAGATTCCAGAGTCAATATCATCGCTCAAATCTCTAAACAAATTGAACCTGAGTTGGAACTTATTAACAACTCTATCCCAATCAATAACTAGTCTAGTCTCACTTACATCATTAGATCTTGAAAGAAATGAATTGATAAAAATTCCCACATCAATTGGTTCTCTTAAATCGTTAGAGATATTGAATTTGGGGGATAATAAAATAGAAAAAATTCCAGAAACGATTGGAAATTTAAAGAAGTTAAGAATTTTAAATATATCTAGAAATAAATTAATTAATCTCCCAGAATCATTATGTTCTCTTGAGAATTTAAAAGAATTGTATCTTAGTGAAAACATTCTTGATACAAGTTCTATAATTTTGAAGAAATTGGAGCATAAGGGAGTAAAAATCTTTCTCTAAATAATGAATTCCCGCTATTATTGAGAATCATAAAGGCTTCTTATTTCTTCAACTGTGGTTGCATCCTCAGGACCTTTTTCAGGTCGGACTTTCTGGAAAACAGGGAATCGCATGGAATATCCTAAAGTAATAAATTTCTCGCTAACCGTTAATTCATCCCCAAAAATCTCAACTACGATTTCTGGTTTAAACCATACATCTGGTATATCTTCACAAATAACATTATTGTGTTTTTTTTCAGTTTTATAATTCTCCATTTCTTTTGTTAGGGTGTCTGATAATTCATCGGTCAATCCTGAAAAAAACCGAGTAAAAGCAACAAATTTTCCATTCATAGGTTCATAAACTGCTCCAATATATGTTCCATATACACCTGTTCTTCGACCTTTACCATAGAAAGCTCCAACTAATACAACATCTACAGAATCCTTTAACTTTCCTCCTTCTAATCCCTTTAATTTTATCCACAAGAATCCTCTATTTCCTGCTTGATATATGGAATCTTCTTTAATCGATTTTGCCATAATGCCTTCATTCCCTTCTTTTCGAGCTGCATTAAAAAATTCTAAGAGTTCCTCTGTACTGTGAATTAATTTCGATTTGACTAATCGTAATTCATCCCTCTCAGATACAATTTCCTCTAGCTTTTGCCTGCGTTCCATAAAAGCTTTACTAATAAAGGATTCGTTTTTATACTTTAATAAATCAAATAAGTATAAACACACAGGTACTTCCTTCATAATTTCTTCAACATCATACTTTCGCCTTCTTTTACTTAACACCTGAAAAGGTAACATTTTTTCGTAGAAAGAGTCCATAGCTACCACTTCTCCTTCTATAATGACATCGTCAATTTGAATATTTTCAATTATAGTTTTACATACATCTGGATATTGATCAGATATTTCCAATAATCGACGAGAAAACAATTTTATTTCCTTACCCTGTTTATGGATTTGGAGTCTTTCACCATCTAGCTTATATTCTGCAGTAAGAGGGGTTCCAAGCTTCTCAACTATCTCACCATATGGAACTCTCGATGCCAACATCATCCTTATTGGTATCCCGTAGGTTATTTCTATTTTTTCCACTTCAGTAATTCCTTTTTCTGCTAATATTTTTGTAATATCTCCTAAATCAGGATGTAAATTATATGCGTTTTCGATAATATTTCTATTTTCTTTAATGCCAGTAAAACCTAATGCTAAGCCATCAATTATTGTCAAAGTTGATACTCCTACTCTTAAGGTAGAAGTTATTATTCGCAATAAATACTTATTTTCTAAAGGCGAGCACTTTCTCATTAATCCTCTGAGTATCCCTAATTTAATGTCTTGAGATCCTGGTCCTTCACTTAACGCAATTTTTTGTAAAGCTGAGTATAACTCTGAAATTTCTAACGAAGGTTCTAATTCAGTTGACTTATCTTCGAAATCAAATAAAGACTTCTGTTTCTTTTTTCTAGCTAAAATTAATTCTGCTGTAGCTCCAATATCGCCCTTCTTTATTAAAATTTCTTTTACTTCTTTTTTATCAATTCCAGAATGTAGAGTTAACGCTTCAATTATCATTTTTTCTGCAAGACCAATTTTAGGAAATTGCTTTATGTTTGAAACTAACTCCCCTTGTAACAAGTATATGATTTTATCTAAATCTTCATATTTCTTGCTTTTTTTTACTTCCTCAAAAAAGGCAGACAAGAAATCTATCATTTCAAGCCTTTTTGTAGTAGATTCTAAATTAGAAAAAAGGGTTGCTAAGATTTTAAATTTCATTTTATCATACTTTGGTTTTATCGAAGATTGATGTTAAGTCACTATTGAAATTCTTATTATTTAAGAAAAAGGCTTAAAATTTAAACTCCAATATTTAAAAAATTAGGAAAAAAAATAATTATAAAAATTTAGAAAGCTCTACAAATTTCTTTTGTATTTCCGTTTTAACGTTGGTAGAAATTCCAGAAAAAGAATCTGAAGTGAATTTAATCATACCCTCGGAAATAGAGAATTCGCAGACTTTACCGTCCATATGTTCAACAGAATACCCTCCATTCTCTTTCTTCGAAATCCATATGTCATCGTAATGATCTAATACTCCAATTATGACAAATCCTATTTTTGCTTGAATATCAAGAGCTAATTCGGATTCAGGGAAGCTAGTTTGTTTTTGTACGGAAACTGGGGCAGATTTTTCAATAGGTTTCTCAATGGTTTCAGCTACTTTTGGTGTTTCAACTACAGTGTCATATTCAGAAGCATGTATCATTTTTGGTTGGGGTATAGCTACTTTTTTTATAGGTTCTGGTTTACTTATAGGTTCTGGCACTGGTTCTGGTGCAATTTTTCGTTCAGGTTGAGATTTAGGCACTAATTTGACTGCTGAGGGAATTTCTGCTTCTAATTCAAAAGTAACAGTATAATCATCCAATGGTTTAAATTTTTTATTTAGCAGTGTTTGGAGCTCGTCGTTTAATTCGTCGGTTTCTAGTACTCTCCCAATTTTCCTTTGATCAATTTCTTTTAAATCCCTAATATCTCTTCCCACAATACTTTTACCCACTGAAAATCCATGACCTTTTAACGATTCTGCTTGTCTAAGAGCGGTTCTCCTTGAAACTAGACCTTGATTGGCTCCATACCATAAAAAAAGCGAAGATGACCCTTCGTCTAAGATTATAATATTATTATCAGGTGTTAAATTATCTTTAGACCATTTAATAGGCTCACTTACCCCGCCTTCCAAAACTTGAAACATAATTGCGAATTCCATGAATAATCTTCTCAATAATAAATATTTATCATCATTAAATGATATTATAAAATTAATAGATTTCATACATTTAAAAATTGGTTTTTTAATCTGTTTTTTTATATACGACTAAAAAAGATTAAGCACAAAGACAAAAAATAAATTGTATTAATATGTTACTTTAACTATTAACTATTAAGAATTAACCGGCAATTAATCTATTTCTAAATACAAGGTAAATCAAATGGAAATTGAAAAGTTATTCAGAGAAAATCTTCAAAAGTATAATTCGTATGAAACAGAAGAACATCCAGAAGGCGAAGGATGGACAAAATTAAATGTTAATGAAAATGCGTTTCCACCAATCCAAGAAATTCTCGAAGATATAAATTCCGCTTTAAAAAGTAAAGATTTATTGAGAAAGTATCCCGATCCTTTTGCACTTGAGCTTCGTAAAGCTGTTCTAAATCAACTTCTAAGAGATAAAGACACTTTAACTAATAGAAATACCGTTTTTATAGGAAATGGCTCAGATGAAGTTTTAGACGTTATATTTAAAGTATTCGTTAATCCTGGTGATGAAGTAACCATTTTCTATCCAACTTTTAGTTTATATAAAGTTTTAGCTAATCTTTACAATGCAAAAATAAATGAGATAAAATTAAACGACGATTTTTCTATACCAGAGAGTATTTATGACCAAAAAGGTAAAATATTGTTTATTAATTCTCCAAACGATCCAAATGGGAAATCGTTTGATAACGATACTATACTTAAAATTTGCTACAATTTCCCCGGAATTGTTGTAGTAGACGAAGCGTATGCAGATTTTTCTGACTTTACATGTCTACCATTATTGAAGGATGTAAAAAATTTAATAGTTTGTCGTAGTTTCTCAAAAACATTCTCGATGGCCTCTTTAAGAATTGGTTACGCATTAGCGGACGCAGTAATCGTTAAAGAAATGAATAGAGTTAAGTTACCTTTTAATACAAATAATATTGCACAAATTGCAGCTATCTCTTGTATTAAACATAGGAGTAAAGTATACGAACAAAATAAGAAAATTATTGCAGAAAGAGAAAGATTATCAAAAAAACTAAACGATTATGCTGGTATAAGTGTCCTTCCTTCAGATGCGAACTTTATATTTATAAAATTTGATGATAAATCTACCACATTGAAATTCTTATGGGACTTAAAAGATATCAAAATTTTGGTAAGACATTTCAGTAAACCAGGACTTTATAATTATATAAGAATCACTATGGGAACCAAAGAAGAAAACGATAAATTTTTAGAAGCGTTTAACTCTATAGCTAATAAGTATATATAAACCCAATATATATATACAAACTTTTTTATTTTCTTCACATAATAAATAATTATTAGATTTAATTATCCAAAACAAATTTAAATTATTAGTGGAGTTGGTTTTGAATCTCTAATCCTCTATTTTCCCCTAAAAAAGATCAAGTTGAGTGTGAAAATTGTGGATATAAGATTGTAAAGCCTTATCCAAAAGATCAGCTCTGCCCAAAATGTAATAATTTTTTACGTAATCTTTTCCCACATGCTAATAACACTGAGGCTGAATCGAAAAAACTCGATCCTAAAGAATTCAAACCTAAAACTGAAACCGCATCTTCAAAAATACACGGTGTAAGAAAAAAAGAGGTATTAACAGCAATTTCTTTAGACGATGAAAGAATCGATCTAGGAGGAAATGAATATGTAAAATTTTGTGGGATAACTTCAGTTGATAGAACTCCATTGTATGCGAGTAACAAAAAACTCCTTTATTTATTAGAATTGACCAATAATTTAGATTTCATAGCTACCAGTATTTTAGGGGGGGATCTCGACAAGATGCTCCTTAAATCTGAAGACAATGAAACTGAAAAATGTCAATTTTTTGAAAAGAACGAAATTATTTATATTCTTTACGGAAAGTTTCCCGATAAAAAAGGCAAATGGGTTTTTGAAGAAATGGCGAAATATTTCTCCGTTTTAATCCGCAATAAAGATGTTAATAACTTAAGTAAACTCGATAAGTACGAGATTGAGAAGAAATTCCCTAGATCCCTTCTCTCGATTTTTAAAGGATATGAACAATTACAGGATGTTTGGGGCAGAGAGGATCTACCATATGAAGAAGATTGGATTAGATTAGACTATGTTGGTTTGTCGTCCATGTCAATAGGAGTTATATCGATCTTACTCGATGACGAAGACCTATTGAATGTAAAAGTACCTGGAGAATTTGAGAATCCCGCTGAAGAAGTAGAAATGAAAGAATCTCTTTTGACAGCAAAAATAGAAGCGATTGCTGCTAATACATTAGGAAATACGGGTGCTTACCCTCGATGGATAGCTGTTAGATTAGGATTTCAAAAATATCGATTTTTAACTTTTAAAAAATATAGAAATGACTATTTCCTTTCTTGTCTATCCGAAGGAAATTTACAGAAGATAGAAAAAGTTGAAGCTCAATTAGAGCCTATTTTATACCATGGAATAGACACCCCTTTTTCTGGAAATTTAAGACCTTTTAATAAACTGAAAGCCACTATTAAAGAATTAGTTAATCAGATTCCGGGAAGAAAATATACTTAACTTTTTTAATTTTAAATTGCCTTTACTTAATTAAATTATTCATGAAAATTTTAACTACTATAAAATCCCTCATGGAATTAAATCCTAATACTATTTATGAAGAATATGTAAATAATCGTTTAGATAAGATTACAGTTATTAAACAATTAATCTCAATCATCGAAAATTACGACGATAATGCAATTAGAGAGGAATCAATTAAAGTTCTTGGCAAAGTGAAATTAATCAGTGAGGACTTATTCGATTTATTCGAAAATTTACTACTTTCTGATTCAAGTGAAATTATAAGGAATGCTGCGGCAATTTATTTAAGTGAACATCATCTTAACGATAGTTTAGCTGTATTTAAATGGGCTCTTCAATACGAAAAGTCCATCAATTGTTTATTAACAATCGCAAGAACGCTAGTGAAAATCAACTCTAAAGAATCAAAAACTATTTTAATTGAACAATTAAAAAAGATTAGAAAAACTCAATACATAAACCTTGAAAAAGGCTACGAAAATAAAAGATACAAAAAAGCTTTAAAACCTCTAATTAAGAGGAATAAAATCGCTAACTTTTCCCATCAACAACTTGGTGAAATTCTTATTAACTTTTTTACAGTAAAAAAATTAATTGAAGATATTCCAAATGTCTATTTTGAATTAAATTCTGCAAATTTATTGGTTGAAAAATTAGATTTATCTGATTATCTCGAATTTGAAGTAAAGGGAACTCCATGGGGTTGGAAAAATAATCTACGAGATCTTTCTGAAATTTCAGGATTAAAAAATTTAAAGAATTTGAAAAAACTCGATCTATCGAATAATCAAATCGAAAATGTGAAAGGTTTAGTTGAATTACAAAATTTAACTCATTTAATATTATCAAATAACCAAATTAGCGATGCAGATAATTTAGAATATTTAAAACAGCTTTCAAAACTCCAGTTTCTAGATTTATGTGGGAACAGAATAGTTAATTTTGTTAAAAAAGCTGATTTTAATCCAAATACGAGAGTTTTGCTAAATCGATTTATATGAAAACTTTAAGCTTGAAATAAGAAATAAAAAAAAAAAATTATTCAATTAACTGAGTTTTTCCAGTGCCCCATACTCCAAGAGCTTTACCGAGTTCTTCGTGTTCTTTTGCGTATTTTCTAACTTCAATTCCATTCATTACAGCGTAAATTGCTTGTCTAAACGCTTTTGCGCCAGCAATTGGACCATCTGGGTGACTGTGAATTCCTCCACCACTTCCTATTAGAATGTCCTTTCCGGCTTCTTTCATAGTTTTCTCAACCATTCCCTGAGTAATTCCTCCGCTTGGCATTGGTAAAGTCGGTTTTATGTGTTGGAATGGGTATCGTAATGCTTTTAGGTTTTGTTCGTACCTTTCTTCTAATATCTCTGCCTTACCATAGGGGGCTGGAATAACGACCGAATCAGCTCCACACATTCTTGGGAATTTTGCTAACACAAGCATACTTGTTAAACCCGTCCATTCTCCCCCAATATAAGCTCCTCCAAAGTCCATGTGACCCAGCACTGGTACTTTAATAGAAGGATCTTCGCAAACAGCTCGTAATGCTTCAAAACCAGCAGATAAATAATTAATCATCAATGCATTCGCGCCCATCTCAACCATTTTATCAGCGTATTCAAACATCTCAGGAAATTTGCTCGTAATGTTAATAGTGTATAGCGTCTTTTCTCCTTTTTCAGAATCTGCTCTATCTATAGATTCCATAACTGCTGAAATCCGATCTTCTAATGTATTGAAGGCGGGATTTGCTATAAGTTCATCATCCTTTACGACATCACACCCTCCAACAGCAGCTTTATAAACTAAATCTGCTGCGACATCACATGTATGACCTGTACAAGGTTTCACCATATTATTTAACAAAGGACGTTCGGGAACTTTTAGAAGCTTTCGTAGCCCATCAATTCCGAATTTTGGGCCTTTAAAATCCTCTAAATAAGCTTTAGGAAATGCAAGATCCACTAATTTTAATCCGTGAGTTAAACTTATGTTACCAATTACAGATGTAAGAAGCATTGGAATACCGTCTCCTTTTATGTTTGAGATAGGAAAACCAATTTGAACGAAATAACATCTTTCCGGTAGGGCTGCCTTCGGTGGAAGCACATACTCGTAGTGAGGAAGTTCATACACGCCAAGCACTCTTGCCACATGTTCTTTACGAACCTCCGCAGTTTCTGCAGGTACTCTTACCCACGTTCCAGTTGATTGTTCAATAGCAGCAAACCTAGATAAATAGTTCACATTCATTCCACGGGGCCTTTTGATTATGTATGAAGCAATTATATAAGACTCGAGATCGATACCATCTAATCCAATTGCTTCTGGGACATCTAAATATTGCTTACAACTTTCATAATATTCTTCTTCAGGTGCCATAATTATATCGAAGAAAATAATATTAGAATATTGAAAAATATTGTTGTTCATAGAAATATTAAAATTAGAAATAAAAAAAATAAAAAAAATTTAATCTTCGGATTTCACTGCTGATTTTAGGTTAAGATATGTATTTTCTAGAATATTTAGATATTCAACTAACACTTGATCTGCTTTTGATTTTTTCTCGTATTCTGATTTAATGATATTCAACAGGTATTTTGGAAAGATTTTGTCCACATAAAAATCTGATAACAATGCATAATATTCGTTATTTCTGTCGTCTTGGAATACTTGAATCATTTGGGTTTCCCAGAGCATTTTCAAAACTTCGTCGATGTCATCTACACCTTTCTTTTTTAGTTTTTCGAGGTCATTTTTGGTTACAATTGCCGTTCTTAGTAATCGCAAGGTTTCGTAGACTTGGGGGTTAATGATATTATCAATTAACCTGAGATTGTCTTGTTCAGATGGTCGATAGTTTTGAAAGTACTTTTTAGTTTCCATTCTATAATCAGATGCTAACTGAGAAGGTAAACCTTTATCACTGGGATCTTTTAGCAATTTAACGGGAGGAACTCTCAACATTAAAATATCGTTGGTAAGAAAAATCAGCTCAGAGGGCATCCCCTTAACCGAGGTTTCCTTAATAAGCTCCCTTTTAATCAATTCGATTAATACACCTTCTAAATCGACAAATCCTTGCTTATACCTGTCTTTTAACCAGACCATTAGCTCAGATTTCGAAACTGCTCCTTCTTCCCTTAAACGATTGATAATCATTCGTTTAATTTCGTCCTGATATGTCATTGCTAATCGTTGTTCAGTATTTAAGGTTGGATAAACAGATAATCTTCGAAATAACGAAGGAACAAGTTTTAAATAAGCGTCATCTTCTAGATTTTGCAAAATTATCCTAGATGTATCCGCTAATCCTCCTTCGTAAGCATCAGGGTCATCATCGAGATTTAAAAGCATAAGGATGTAATATCCCTTTTCTGGTCCCGTGTAGTAAGATGCGATATTCAACGAACCAACCATTAAACTGATCATTCCCGATTCTCCACTATACTCGTGCGTACTATATACTTGCATCAGAGTTTTATCGGTAATGACGATTTCTTCGGGGTATTTTGCTAAGATTTCAGTACCGACTCGTTCATCCCATTTCATAACGACTAAACCAACTGGCACTATAATCCCCCTCCTTCTAATTCAGTTTTTTTAGGTAAGTTCTTCGTTTTCTTTGAACTATGCCCTAAGATTTCTTCTAATGATAAACCAAGCGTCTCCCACTTATCTCCTAGTTTCTTAATGATATATTCTTCCTTAGATGGATAGAGAAGTGAGTCCGAGATTGATTTCCTTCCTTTTATGTTCTTACTCATCTCTCTACTCTTCTTTACAAATGTAGGTATTCTTGCTCTTTGTATTTGACGATAAGCAACAAGACTACCAACCACAGCTACAATCGCGCCAACTATCATTAGAAAGTAAAACATTGGAAAACCAGGGAATATTTCAGTTATATTCACTTGTATCGTAATTCTTTCTGTTTTTGAACTATAATTAGCTTTGTTTATAGTGATATCGATCGGAAGTGCATCAGCAAAGAAAAATGCATCTACAATAGAACTATCTGGTATTGTAACGCTATAAGTTCCATCTCCATTGTCAGCGAAATCATATCGAATACTATCAAGGATTAAGTAAACTTCTGCGTTAATCAAATCAGAGGCATCAAAAGTGTCCGTCAATGCAATATCAAATGATAGGTCATTACCTGATACTATTGGGATTATATCATTTACTTCTAAACCAATAACTCTAGGTACGATATTTAGAAAGATAATTGCGTCTCTTTCAACATAATTCGTCTCAGCAAACCTAACTACTAATGTGTATGAGGCAATCTCTAAGGTTTCAGTGTCCATGTCCAATTCATACAATCCATTTCCCAAGCTATTTAAGGAAACAACTCCACTGTCAACGACAACTCCACCAACCTCTTTTTCCCATTCACACTCACTCAAGTCAACATCTGTCAATCCTGCTCCTGATAATTCTACGCTATAGTCAAATGAAAAAGTCTTTGAGGTTCCAATAAAAACATCAAATGTTTCATAAATCGCTGCAGAATTGTTTAACCTAGTGTTAATTTCATCTATCGTTAAAGGTAGATATATAGATTTAGTTTCATAATTTTCCTTAAATGCGGAAATTTGTAGGATATAGTCACCGTATATTGGAAATTCAGAACTATCTAAATCTAACCGATACAATCCACCGGAACCATACGGTGTTAAATAACCGTTAATTCCCGCTATTCCGATAGCAAAATATTGAACCGTAGCACCATCTATATCTTCATCAGGCTCAGCAAAAATGTCTGTGTAATGAACATCTAAACTTATCATATCATGATAAAATGCTTGAGGCGTTGCGTCGTTTGTAGTCAATTCACTTGTTTTATCTAACAGTGTAAATGTAATCGATGTTTGATTAGTGATATAACCTGGTTTTGAAGCAGTAATTTCCATAGTATAGGTAACGCTTGATTTCCAATATATACCTCCAGGTTGAATTGGAGTAGAAGTGTCAATTAAAAGACTATACACTCCATTTCCAGTTTCTGAGAAGGTAAGAGCTATTGTATTAAGTTGAATAGAACCAATTTTAATATCATAGGATACAGTACCAACTTCAATGGGGGCTATAGGTTCACTGTCTTTCTGTTGAGTATAATTAACCCAAATATTTAATGGATTCCCTAATATCACGCTATCTGTTCCACTCGAGTTAACATATAAAAATGATTTATACGTACTTCCAGTGGTTACATTTACAATTGTATTCAGATATTGATAGATAGGCAGCACAATCCTCGTAGGATCGATTGGTGGTTCTAGGTCGTCAAAACAAGATATATCAGTCTGTAGATCGCCATGCCAGGTAACCGTTAAACTTACATTACCGCTATTTTGATCAGTTAGATTTGTCCACCTAAAAGTAGTAAAACCAGTAGAATTTGTAAGTTCATATCCCAAAACAACAGGTCCAGAACCATCATCAAAAGTAAATGTTACATTAGCTCCAACAACATCTTCTTGAATGATTCCCGCGTCCTCTCTTTGGAACTTTAAGAGTAAAGATGTGAGTTTCACATTGTTGAACTCTAAATGATAAATTCCATTCGTGTCTACATTCGTATCATTCAACTCAATAATTTGAGGAGTTGTAACCGTTAATGTTTGACCATATCTTACATAAGATACATTCACAACATAAATTCCGCCTTCAAATCGATTAAAAAGAGTACGTCCGTTCTCATTGGTAGTTTGCTCCCAATTTATAGCATAATTTGACGAATTCCATACCGTCACTGTCGCATCAGGAACAAAATTACCATCGCTATCAGTTACACTTACATCGATACTATAAAAAAGGCTTTCCTCTGTGTACATATAAACATCTACTTCTTCTCTCAATGAAACTAGAACTTCGTCAAAATAATTTATTAATCCGGTATTATCTAGATTTCCTGTTGTATTAGCGCTTCCAGTTAATTCCCAGAAATTTATCTTTAATTTATACGATTCATTTCCAACGCTATTATCAAAGTCATTTAATGAACCAGGTAAGAACTCGACATAACCATTATCATATATAACATCTCCTTTAAAGTAAGATATAGACGTATGGGCTGGATCTGATAATTCATACTCTTCAATGAAGATTCCGATCGCGTCCTTTGACCCATCTGGAGCGTTATGAATAACAGTATAATTCTCAGCAACGAATCCTGCAGTAGTTATATCCTTCTTGATAACTCCATCATAGATATACAATAATTCATTATGATCATTAAAACTTGTGAAATTATAGTTAGTATTTAATGCGAACATTCTATCGATTGTTGAATTAAATTCGTTTTCAAAATAGATATTACGCTCAAAATTCCATAAATCATAATCATAATAGAACGTGCAAGTATCTTGAACATGCATGTCAAAAGCAGTTGTCCATTCAATTTCGTAGCTTGAAAAGACATCTCCATTTTCTAATTCAGTAATGGATTGAATCGTTGAAGGCATAGAACCATATTTAAAATCTTCAACCTCTTGATCTGTTAGGGATTTATTGTAGACAGCTACTTCGTCAATCATACCATCGAAGTATTGGTTTATATGTTCAGATGCTCCAATAGTGAAAGGGCTATTGTTTGCTCCATCAATATCGGTTGCACCTGCCCATGTGCTAGAGGGAGGATACCATGTATCTTGAATCCTAACTTCAGCTACACCTTCTTTATATCTAAAAACAATAAAATACCATCCTCCATCCGTTTCAATAGTACCAGGAACTCCAAAGTCATCATACCTATCGTCAGTTTCTGTATCAAGATAAACGTGGATGTCACCTTCATAATTTACACCAATTTCAAAATTATCATTGTAAGGATCACTTGCTTTAGCCATAATTACATTCTGCGTTTGATGGTTAGTGGCTCCTGTTGAGAGCGTCGTAGGATTTATCCATGCGCAGACTGTAAATTCTGTGCTAGCGTCATGGAAAGGATCTCCAAGAGCTTCAAGGCCGTTAGGATAACTGACAAAATCATCCCCATCAAAATCCATTCCATATTGTACTAATCCATTGACATATTGAGGGTCTCCATTAGCCGTACCACCGGGAGTATTACCTGTTGAATCTGCAACTGTATTCTCAAAATGAGCTAAAAATTTTAAACTTGGATCCGATAACTGTTTTTCAGGAGCTAAGGAATCATCCGAATGAAAGTCTAAACCTTGTCTTTTCAATTGAGTTGATGCTAATCCCTGCTCAAGAACTACTTGATATTCAGTTCCAACATTAACCGTGAGAACTCCACCTATTAAATCGCTAGAGAAATTAGTGCCGTAATCAATTTGTTCAATTCCATTCTCATTATCGTTGTAATATAGAAAATATGTATTGTTGGAGTTTGCTGAGATATCTACGATAAAAGTTATAGTGCAAGATTCTATGAAGTTAGTTGCGGTATATTTAGTAACATTCCATATTTGAATAGGAATGGTATTACTCCATTCGTCGTTTCCTGTTGCATTGAAACTTACAAGTCTTTCGGTATTTTCATAATGTTCGTTCTCTCGAAATGTAAAATATACTTCTACGGGTTGATATCTATCAATCCCTTCAGTTTCTTCTAAAACAAAGCCAATTCGGAATCGATAGGTCTTATTCCACCAAAGAGACAGATCATATTTACCACCAAAATGAGTGATATCGGCTAAATTTGGATAATAATCATCTTCTTTGTCAATCTCAAAATTATCAATATCTCCATCCATTGTTGTATTACCGTAATCAACTATATTTCCTTGATTTAATAAAATCATGGAAAACATAGTAGTTGGTACTAAGATCGTCAGTAATATCAATGTCATTTTGAACTTTTGTTTTGTTCTAACATTCATTTATTAATTACCTAATTGTTTTTTTTTTTTAGATATTCTTTAAAACAAGAACTTTTTACATCTATTAGTACCACTTTACATATTTAATTATTAGTAAAAAGAAACTCAATAGAACTTATTTTCACCCAAATCTATCTTTTTTAAAACTAAAAAACAGCTCGATAAAATTCAAAATTTGAGAAATAAAGATTTAAAAATGAATACTAAATGTATGGTAAACTCATTTTTTTGATTTTTCAGTTAACTTCAAACCTAAGTAAGTGTTCTCAAGAACGGATAGATACTCAATTAAAACTTGCTCTGCTTTAGATTTTTTTTCGTATTCAGATTTAATGACATTTAGCAAATATTTTGGAAAAATTAACTTTATTAGAAAATCTGAAAGAAGAGCGTAATATTCGTTGTTTCTATCGTCTCTGAACACCAGAATCATTTGATTCTCCCATAGTAGTTTCAGTATATCATCAATATCTTCCACTCCCTTCTTTTTCAGTTTTTCAAGGTCGTTCTTTGTTACAATTGCGGTTCTCAACAATTTTAAAACTTCGTACGCCTGAGGATCAATGATAATTTTTAAGATTCTAAGATTATCATCCTCGGAAGGGTAATAATTTTTGAAATATTTCTTTGATTCCGTTAAATAATCATCATTAAGCTGGGAGGGCAACCCTTTTTCGCTAGGTGATTTATAAAGAAGTGTAGCAGGAACTCGCATTACTAACAAGTCGTTCGTTAGAAAGATCAATTCTGACGGTACTCCTTTTACTGATGCCTCTTTAACGATATCTCTTTTAATAAGCTCTATAATAATACCTTCCAAATCGAAAAATCCATGTCGGTATCTATCTTTAAGCCAGATCATTAACTCGGACTTAGAAACTACACCTTCTTCTCTTAAGCGGTCGATGATTAAGCGTTTCACTTCATCTTGATAAGTCATTGCTAGTTGTTGTTCCTCGCTTAAAGATGGATATATAGAAAGTCTCCTGAAAAGTGAAGGAACTAATTGCTTGTAGGCGTCATCTTCAAGATTTAGTAAAATTGTTCTTGATGCGTCGATTAAACCTCCCTCGTAAGTATCAGGATCATCATCAATATTTAACAATAACAGAATATAGTAGCCTTTATCTGGGCCTGTGTAATAAGATGCGATATTTAACGAACCAACCATTAAACTAATCATACCCGATTCTCCGCTATACTCGTGCGTACTATACACTTGCATCAGAGTTTTATCGGTAATGACGATTTCTTCGGGGTATTTTGCTAAAATTTCAGTACCAACACGATCATCCCATTTCATGACTACTAAACCAACTGGCATATTTTCAGAGTACCTCCTTTCGACTATTTATCTCTTAGTAATAGAGATTCCTTTTTGGAGTAAATTTCTATAATTTTTTCTATATTTCCAAATTTTTAACAATTTTATAAAACAACTTAATTAAAACCTTATGCTTTCCAAAAGGCTGATATTGGATGCAATATGAATTAAACAAAGATGTAAGAATATATACATTGGTCTATCATTACTCTTTTATTAAAAGTAAATAAATTTTTCTTTTTTTTGGGCTATCTGGATTATCGATAATAAAATTACCCTTGAAATCCGTGTTTTTAGCTATAATATCTCCAATATTATCTAAAACAGTTTTATTTTTAGGATAAAATTGAAAAACTACTTTTCCTTTAGGCTTCAGAATCATATAAAACGATTTAAAAAGACCAATCAAATCTAATCTCTTTTTTTTAGTGTTTGAATCCTTGTAGATCCATTGTAAAGCTGAAATGGAAATAATTGCATCGAACATGCTAGGTTGAAATGGAGGAAAACACATGTCAGCAAGAATTGGATTTAAATCTTTGATATCGTAAAACTTGAGAAATCCTGAAATGATGTCAAGTGCTATTGTCTTGTGTCCTAATTCGTTCAGGTAAATCGCAACAAATCCAGGACCACAACCAGCATCAAGTATTAAAGAGTGATTCTTTTTAAGTTCCATTATTTCTAATGCTCTCAATGTAATCTTTCTTTGTGTACGCATTATAGATTTAGACTTTGCATAACTAGAAAGAGTTTCATCCTTAAAGTAATCTAATGCGCTCTCATATAATTCTTCAGGTCTATTTCGTTTGACATTAAAAAAATAATCATCGCTCAAATTGAGTATGCCTATTTATAGTGCTTTACTAATTGATACGGAAAAAGCTTTCTTAAATTAGTTTATAATCAAAAATTTTATTAGAATTTAAATATTTAATATTTCAATTAGCTTTAATTTTTGACATTTCAATTTTTTAATGGTGAAACTGTTGTCTGAAAAAGAAGAAAAAACAGTAGTCAGAAAAGCAACACTTAATTTAAGAAGAAAATACGGCAGAACTAAGCAAATTAGTATTGTAGAAAGAGATGCTTTTATCCCCAGCTCTATAGAAAAAGAAATTAGAGAGAATCTCTCTAAAAGGAAATCAATCTTGGCATCTGACATAGCTCTAAGGTATGATCTAAGAATTTCAACCGTAAATCTGTTATTGAAGCAATACGAAGAAGAAGGATTGATCAAATTATTAGATCCTACTCTAAAACTAAAGATATATGTTCCTAATTCCTAATTCTTAAACTATTGAGTTCGATAAATAAAGCTTTTAGAAAAAAATTTATATTCCTTTAAACTAATCCTAATAAAATACATTTTTTAAAGCAGATGTAGCCTAGCTGGTAAGACGCCGGCTTCGAGAGTAATGCTTCATTTCCGTTAAAGCCGGTGCGCGTGAGCGCTCGGGGGTTCGAATCCCTCCATCTGCGTTGTTATAGAACTAAATAAAATAAAGAATATTATTATGCCTGGTAATATTATCGTCTTAGGTGAATTAAATAAAGAATTATATTCTGAGGCTAATTTTTACGATAAAATAATTGAGGAAATCGTTTCTCAGTTAACCAATTTTATTAGATATAATCCTGATGATTTAAGTAAAGAAGTGCTAAAAAAGATTGTAACGAGAGGATTTTCCAATATACCTAACAAATTAATCGGACCGGTTCATTTAAAAGGAGAGGAAGTGGTAACAATTCATCTGAGCTTTTAGCTAAATTAGGGATTCCAACAAAACCAATTAGCGTTAGTGTAATTGGAAGCTGTTAAATTTATAGTTATTAACTAATCAATCCCCACAAGAGAAGAACTAAACGATTTTATACTAAATTCTAAAAAATAAAATGCAAGCTCATATTATTGAATTAATTGTAGAATTATGGATTCCATTTGAGTTTTAGCTGATTCTAATTTGTTTAAAACTTCTACTGTTTTTTCTAGGTTCTCTTCGTCCTCTTCGATAATGAATAATAAATAAAAATCTAAATTCCCAAACTTTAAAGTTTCTACTAACCCAGAATATCTACTGCCGTCTTCGAATTTATCTGAAAATTCTATACGCGTCCTATTTTCTACAAATATTTTTTTTTGGGCTTCTAAATACTTATCGTAAATCCGTATTTTTTCAACTAAATGCAAATGTGGTTTATAGTATTCTCCAATTGTAATCCCTTTAGAATCAAAGAGTGCCATTAAAATCGAGTTGTAATTTTTACTAATTCTAGAAAACAATCGAGAAACCATTTCCATTTTTTCAAATAATAACGATAAACCTGATGAGAAAGCATCCATTATTGATTTTATATCGTAAATTGAAGTCTCAAAGAAAAAAATATCAAAATCATGACTATACCTTAATAGAGCATGCTTTATCGTTAAAACCCTTTGATTTATTACTTTCTCTCTAGTTAGCTCCGGATCGAATTTATGAAGAAGTATACACAACGGCGGGTATTCTTGATTCTCCTTTAAGAAGAGTAAAATTTGATCAAGATAGTCTATTGACTCAACATAACGATCGTAATCTTGCGCATCGATAACGTAAAAAAGTAGATCAGTTCCGCTAATGTATTTAGTAGGGTGTTTCAAATATTCTTCTCTGTATTGAAGCTGACCACCGAAATCTAGACGTGTAAATTCAATCCCTAAAAATTTAAAAGCGTCGCGAGCAATTTTGCGTGTCGGCATCAGTTTGAGGATCTCTTGTTCGAAACCAAATTTTCTTGTGATAGCTGTAATTATGCTAGTTTTACCTGCGTAATCAAGCCCCATAAAAGCAATTTTCTTAATTTTTAATCACCAGATTGTACAAACGCGATCCCATAACTTTCTATAAAAAATGTCGGAAATAACTCTACAACATATTTATAGTAGAAGGAGTTAATAAATTCTTACTTTTTAGAGGATTATTGAAAGTGAAATTAAATGAGATTATTGACGATTTTAAAAAAATTAGCCTCCCGAAATGGGAAAGGATATGTAAAGTTGATCTCCCTCGTTTAGTGTAGTCTTATAATTCTTCATGTAGGTTATGTTTCTGCCGTTAAGTAAAATTATCATTTGGGGATTAAGTTTCTTTTTATTTTTAGATAGAATGCTATCATCTAAGAGATCTTTATATTCGTTAAGAAATTGGGAAATAATTTCACCTACGGTATCTCCCTCGTATTGTATAGTATTTTTTTTTACTCTCAACACAAATATGTTTAACAAATTTAAATCCACTTTAACCATGAAATTTTAACCCGTTTCTATTGAAGTATTATATGATTTTATAAAATACTATTCCTAATTTGACTCAATTTTAATAAATTAGACTAATTTTTAAGCTTAATTATAATGAAAAATAACAAATTTCTGAAAATTAGGTCTTTTTATCTCTAATATAGGAGTATCTCGAATATCTATATTAAAAAATATTTATTTCTAACGCTTTTTCTATACTTTCTTCAAGCAACTTCTCAATTTTTAAATTATCGTATATTTTTTTTAAATTTACATTGTCAAATTCTTGATTTTCAGGTTTAAATGGGCAATAATTAATATTTTTTAGATTTTTAGATATTTTTAACCTTAAATCATTTATCCTTCCTTTACCAAATCCTATTACCGGTGTAAATATTGGAAAGTTAGAGATCAAACTATTAATTCCTAAAGTATCTAGATCTATTGACTCAGGACAGAGGCTCGAACGATTCAAACTTGTCCCATCTATATTTGCTCTAATCTTTTTGTGAAAGTGAAATTTAGGATTCATAAGAATTTTTGAAAGAATTTCAAACCTAATTAGTCTACAAATACTGCAAAAATATTGCTTATCGCTTAAATCTGAACTGATTTTCTTAAGAATACTATGAATATCAATTTTTATCAACTGAAATCGACTATATGGTACATACTCCCCTACTTCTCTCCAATTAGACAACCAAATTTCGTTGTCAGCTTTATCTTTTTTAATATCAATTAATATAGGATATATCTCTGAACCTCTTCTCATTAAGAGAAAACCCGCAATTAAATCGTTTAACCTTCCTATGTCTATTACAAGCATTTTCTTTTGAGGTTCGATTGGCAAACCTCCCCATTTACTTTTAATGACTTGAGAAAAAATATAGGTAAAGTCTCCTCTTACTTCTATATAGATTTGTTTTATTGGTTGTGTGAGATTAACTTTTAAGTTATGATTTGGAAAATTATCTATGATCGCTTTTCCCACAATTTGGGCGACTTCTATTGAAGTATAACTATGATCTCCAGACCTCTTCACCCTCAGCGCAAAGGTATCGTTCTTTTCCAGCACATCTTTTGCAACCTCAATAGATCTTTCAGTAATGTTTTTAAGGTTGTTTGATGTTCTAATTGCTGGGCTAATGGAATGCACACCAAATGCGTTCTTTAATATATTTATCGCATTGGGGATATCTTTATTATTAAAAAAGAAAAAAACCCTTGCTGAATCTTTACTCATCTGATATTTGTTAAACGGTATTCCTTTTCTTTTAAGAATATTTTTTATGTTACTCATTAAGTACTTAAGCATACGGATTTTAACTTTCTGCGACTTAAGCCAAATCTCTGCATACCGTATTAATACCAAATTATACTGATTTAGAAAAAGGTTATCTGTCATAATGTTCAAATTACGATTAAATGAGAATTGATAAATAATAGTTGCCAATTAATTTCAATTTTCCCGTTCTTAAGTTGTGTTCTTTCAATACAACTAATCCTTTCTTATAAATCTCTATTTCAATGAAAACCTCATCAAAATACTTACCTTTTAGGTTTCCACCGTTGGAAAAAATAGTATTGTCAATTTTAACGTTAAAAGATATGCTCGGTGAAGAATTTAACACCAGATCTATCTGTGAGCTGGCAAATTGAGAAAGTACATCACCAGAATCAATTAATTCCGTTCTCCACACGCTTAACGGAGTAGGTATTAAATTATGAAAAAAACATACTCCAAATAATTTCTGGTGACTGAGCGATAATACTTTATCGATAAAATTATTTAATTTTTTTCGGCCTATAAAGCCATCCTTCGAATCTAATGTGGTAGAATTCATACCCTGAAAATAAATTTTATCATTTTCGTATAAGGGATTAAAATCTCCAAAATATTGTTTCCAATATTCCCAAGCGAGAGGTTTTGAGTCTGTATATCCCGGAACAACTATAAATGGATGCTCTAATTGGCGTAGTTTATCTTTTGCTAATTTAAATTCTTCCTTAAAACTGTTATAAGTTAGATTGCCCGTATGAATAACTAAATCAACTTCGTCAATCTTATTAATTTTCCCTATTGCTTTATCTAAATTAGTAATTTTACCTTCAAACTGCTCTGAAACTAATGAATTTGATAACTGAACAAATTTAGCAATAGGCTTCAGGTTCTTTTCTATTTGTAATGGGACATAGTAATTAACTTCGCGCAAAATCTCGCGCGTAGAATTTGAATCTAAAACAGGAATCACTTTATAATTAAGATTATTATCTTCTATATCAATTATAGAATAAGTAAATAATTCTCGATACCTCGTTTTATTACAAGAAAAAGTTCCAGCATTAATAATAAATAAATCTTTATCACTACTACTTACAGTATAAAAATTAGAATGATGTCGATGTCCATTTAAAACCAAATCTGCTTTTGCCTCTAAAAGCATTTTAAGCATGTCCCCAGAATCATCTATGGCCGATCGTTCTTTTCCCGTATAAGGTATTGGTATTAATTGGTGGTGAAAACAAATAACTTTAAATTTATTTTCTCTTTCTGGCTTCTCTAACTTTTTTCTAACTGATTCTATTATACTATGATTAATTATTCCACCAGGTAAATCGGGTTTTGTACTATCTATCCCATATATATAAATATCTTCATCTTCATAAGCGTAATGTCTGCTACCGATCATTTCCTCAAATAATAAATAGCCTACATTCATCGCGTCGTGATTACCGATTAACTCCATTATTGGACTTTTTGATATTGGATCAAGTTTCTTACGCTGCTCCAAAGCATATTCATAATCCAACAAAGTTCCCAAATGGGTGATATCTCCTAAGTTTAAATAAATCGTTGCGTTCTTAATTTTGTTAATTTTTTCAATTCCAACGTTATAGGCGTGAAGATTAAAAGCTCCCGCAGCATGAGTAATATGTGTGTCAGATATTATTACAAGTCTCTTTTTCGACTTTAAATTACCTTGAGATTTAACTTTTACACTTTTTTCGGTTATCA
>JABXKC010000025.1 GCA_013375495.1 Promethearchaeota archaeon | reverse complement strand
AGTGATTTATAGAAATTATTATATATTTTATTATACTTAATTTTAAATAAATTTACTTCGTAAATTTAATTAATAACATATACAATGATTATATTATGGTAGTACAAGATTTGAAAATGACTCCTCTTCAAGGGATACCTTCAGAGAGAGTCCGAAAGATTAGAGATAATATGCTCTCTATGCCTAGAGAACTTGATCTTGAGCGGGCTCGGTGTTATACACGAATATATAAACAAATGGAAGATGCTCCGCCCTGCATGAAGAATGTTAGAGCATTAGAGGAATTCTTACGATGTCTTCCAATAAGGATTGATGAAGATGAGCTTCTTGTAGGTGTAAAATCTAGTAAAGTCAGAGCCGATCCAATCGAAATAGAACGTGGAATGCGTGCCAAACTTTTAGGGTTTGTCTGTAATGATTCAATAGATAAAAAATTAAAAGATGCTATTATTGCAAAAATTTCTTTTATTAACCGGTATGTTCCCTTAACAGATCAAGAAATTGATGAGTTGAAAAACGAAATTCTCCCCTTCTGGAAAGGAAGAACAGTAGCAGATCGAAAGTTAGAATATTGGAAAGAGGCAGGTTTATATGAGGAACCGAAGGGACCTATGGCAGCATCTCCTTTTGCTGGTTTTGGGAGCGGTACTGATATGTTTGCAGGTGCTAAAGGTCAAGGGCATGTCATTCCGGGATATAGACGGGTTCTTAAAATGGGATTTAAAGGAATAGAAAAGATGGCGGCAGAAGGACTTGCGAATCTCAAGGAAACCGATGAGAAATACGATCAACGCAAGGATTTTTACGAATCAGTTGTAGTAGCAGCAAGAGCGGTCTGTGATTATTCCAATCGCTATGCTGATCTCGCAATGGAAAAGGCGGAAAAAGCAAATGAAACAAGAAAGGCTGAACTTCTAGAAATTGCTGAACGTGCAAGACGAGTACCAGCACTTCCACCTAGAACATTCATGGAAGCACTTCAATCAATATGGATGACGAATGTAGTTATGGAAATGAGTTATGGTGAAGGAAACATATTTTCTCAAGGACGGGTAGACCTGTATCTTTACCCATATTACACAACCGATTTAGCAGAAGGTCGTATTACCTATGAGGAAGCTCTAGAAGCTATTGAAGAATATTTAGTTAAACTTGCTTCTGTCGTTATAGCTGGACAGAACAATGTAACTATTGGAGGATTAGATAAGGATGGAAATGATTCTACTAATGACATATCCTATATGTTTCTTGAGGCTATTTCAAACGTAAAAAGTCTCTTAAACACTTTATCGATACGAATTTCTTCCAAGTCACCTCATGAATTTGTGAAAAGAACTATTGAAGCTTTTAAATATACAGCCGGAATGGGAATTCATAATGACGAAGTTTTAGTACCACAACTTCATAATACCGGATATTCGTTAGAAGATGCCCGAGATTATTCACTCGTAGGGTGTGTTGAACCAACGGGTACAGGGAATGACTTCTCTTACACTGCAGGTAATGCCGTTCAGATTTCAATCCTTCTTAACATGGCATTAAATGAGGGGCGTACTATTCTTTCAGGAACTAAAACGCTTGGAGCGAAAACACCCCCAGCTAGTACTTTTAAATCTTTTGAAGATGTGAAGAAGGCTTTTGTAGACCAACTAACTTTTGCAATAGATCTCACTGTGAAAAAGGCTGAGTTAAAGGATAAAGCATATGCTGATTATTTACCTTCCCCATTGCTTTCATCTTCAATAGAAGGATGTCTCGAAAGCGGAATGGATGCAACTCGAAATGGAGCTAAATATAATAATAATCCTATGGGTTCACAAGGATTAGCAACCGTAACTAATTCATTAGCAGCAATTCGCTGGGCAGTATTTGAAGAGAAATTACTAACAATGGAAGAATTAGTTAACCATATGAATAAAAATTTCAAGGGGGCAGAAGAACTTCGAGAAAAATTACGAAATAAGGCTCCTAAATATGGTAATGGTGATGAAAGGACAGACGATCTTGCAAAATGGGTAGCTACAACTTTATGTGATCTCACAAGAGGTTATAAAGCGAGAGGTGGAGATGGTATATATCATAATTGCCTCGTATCTGCTGGAACTCAGATTATGGAGGGTATGACATTAGGAGCAACTGCAGATGGACGATTGAAGGGAGAACCCGTAGCGAACGGTATATCTCCTGCAAATGGTACGGAAAAAAATGGTCTTACCATGGCACTCCGATCAGTAGCGTATGCAACGGCAGAACCTCATCTAACTAATGGAGCATCAATGAATGTCAGAATTAATCCGAGCATAATCCAAACAGACGAAGGACTCGAACATTTAACTTCTATATTAGAGGCTTATTTAGAGTTAGGAGGAAGAGAGCTTCAGATTAATCCAATAAGTTCAGAAATACTTAGAGATGCACAAGCTCATCCAGAAAAGTATTCTGACCTATCCGTTAAAGTCACAGGTTATTCTGCTCGATTCATAGATTTAACAAAAGAGCTTCAGAATGATATTATCGCACGAACAGTATTCAATGAATTTTAAACTAAATTTTAACTTCATATAATTATATCTTTCTTTTTATTTTTTGAATTTTATTTTCCCTTCTTATCTCATAATTATTTCCTTGTTTATGAAATAAATAATGTTATATGAAATTGAAATTTTTGATGAAAATTAAGAAAAAGAGTATATTGTTATTTAGGCTAAATTTGGCACCTAACGAGTTAAACCTGTCCACTTAACGTCTTTACTCCCGGTACTTTTAGCAATTTCAAGAAAATTTTCCATCTCTTCTTTTCTCATTAATGGCTCATCACTTAAAGGCCATGACATACCTAATCTTGAATATTTAATATCGCAGAGTTTATTAAAACTTAATAAATCCCATTTATCAGGTATATTATTTAATTCATTTACGATGAATTCTCCAATTCCTTTAACATTCTCTTCCGTAGCAGTATAGTTTGGTATTATTGGTGTCCTTATCCACATTATTTTTCCATTTTCTTTTATATAATGTGAAATCCATTTAGCATTTTCTAAAATTGTTTTATTTGAAACGCCTGTGTATTCTTTATGCTTTTCAGGATCAATGATTTTAATATCAAAAAGCACGATATCAAGGTAAGGTAATAAATCTTGGTATACTTTTTTACTTGAATATCCGCATGTATCTAAAGCCGTAGAAATACCATTTTCTTTACATAATTTTAAAAGGTTTAAGAGAAAATCAGGTTGTAATGTAGGTTCTCCACCAGAAACGGTTATACCTCCTTTTGCTTTATCAAAAAATATTTTTTCTTTTTCTATTTCGTGAAAAAGTTCTTCTAGATCCCACCATTTTCCATACATACTTATTGCCGTACTAGGACATGCTTCTACGCAATCTCCACAACTTGTACATTTCTCTCTCTTAATATGTAACCCATCTTCTTCAAAAAATAAAACCTGCTCTTGGCAAGCATCTATACAACTATTACAGCCAATGCATTTACGCTCTATCCAATATAGTTGAGGTTTTTTTGGAATTGATTCTGGATTGTGACACCAAACGCAATTTAAAAAGCAATTATTAAAAAAAATTGTTGTACGAACGCCAGGACCATCGTCAGTAGCCATTCTCTCTAATTTTAAGATTAGACCTTTAGATGTTGGCTCTATATTAAACACTTTTGTTTTTTTAAATATATAAATAGTAAAATTAAGGAATTTTTAAAAAGATTTTTAATGGCTATTGGCTATTTATTGATATTTTTTTATTACGATTTACGAAATTATCTCTAATTCTTTTAATTTTTCTTTAGATGGTCTTCCAGTTTCCCAATCCCATCGCCGAATATTATAATATTTCCTCAAATTATCTTCTAAATCGAGTTTTACATTTTTTAATCTTCCTGATGATAATACTTTCATATTGTGAGTGGGTAATCTATCGTCTTTTCTTGAAATTCCTAGTTTACAACTAATTAAACGTTTCAGATTGTTTATTCGTTCTCCAACCTTTATTAGTGATTTTCGATCGTAATTAAATCCCGTAGCAGCGTTTATGTAGCCAATAATATGTTCGAGTTTAGGGGTTGCAAAATTGCAATTCACTGCCGAATCATCAATAGCCCTCAAGTCTTGAAGATTTACTATTCCTTTTTCTCTTCCCGTTGCATCAAATCTGTTTTTACTTCGTTTAATATGGAGAATTCTATTGTTAATTGTTCCCGATTCCGCTGAATACCAGTCACATTTGTTATGGTTTGCCCCAACACATCCTGTCATATAACTTAATGCTTGACCAGCAAATGCTCTAGGATCATGCATAGGAATTTCTAAGCCTTTTACATGTGCTGCTAATTCAGGATCCACTTCAAACTTCAAAGCCATAGCTCTCACGCCTTCTGCAAGAACATCCCCGATACTTTCCCTCTGGCCTATTTTTTCAATAAGTTTGCAAACAAGTTCTCCATTTCCCCACTTAATATCTTCCACAGGAATATCATTCAAAAATTCCTTTATTTTGTTGATACCTAAATTGTTTTCAACTAAATAAATTAGAAAAGCAATTGAGACTCCACAAGAAATAGTATCGATACCAAATTTATTACAAAGATGGTTTGCAAGAACTACTGGTTTTGAATCAAAAACACCACATAAACTGCCTAATGCAGCAACAGATTCATATTCTGGTCCATCGCTTTCAATTTCAACCTCTCCTGTGTTAATAACTGTTGATTTACCACACTTTATCGTACAACCTGCACAACCATAACTGAACATTGGATATTCTTCTCTCAGAGTTTTTCCAGTTAAATTCTCGGCAATAAATTCCGTTTCTGTAAAGTAATATCCTGGAGTATCACCATTAACCATCCCTAAATCGAGATACATGTTAGTACCATATAAATTAAAAAGTAAAGTTCCTACAGCTCCCATCGGATTCGCTTCCCTTTCAAGTTGTGCTTCCTTTCTTAATGTTTTCCCTAGCTCGTTATCTGCTAGATTAATCTTTTCTATTCCATGTACTACTAATGCTTTTAAATTCTTTGAACCCATAAGAGCTCCTAACCCACACCTACCAACTACTCTCCCTTCATCATTCATTATAGCGCTATATTTAACAAGATTTTCTCCCCCTGGACCAATACAAGCAATCCGAATGTTTGGAACATTTAATTCCTCTTTAATTTGTTTTTGAGTTTCGTAGCAATCTTTACCATGATATTTTGAAGCATCCTTAAACTCTATTTTTCCATCGCGGATAATTATATAGCTTAATTTAATTGCTTTTCCTAAGAAAATAACAGCATCGAATCCACTATTTCTCAATGCGATACAAAACAAACCACCCGAAGATCCCTCACCCCAAATACCAGTTAAAGGTGAGATCCCGCTCACAGTATAGCGACCTGAATTTGGGCGAATAGTACCTGTTATAGGACCAGTAGCAAAAATTAAAGGATTAATTTCTGAGTATGGATTTTCTCTCAATATAGTGTAGTCTTCTTCTGAGAGTAGATCGTACGTTATTTTGGCACTTAATCCTGTCCCCCCTAAATATTTTTGAGCAATTTTAGGATCTAAATCTTTTATTTCAAAACTTTCACTGCTTAAATCTACAAAGAGGATTTTACCATTATAACCATATAATTTATCTTTCATTTATTTAAATCACTCCAAATAATTTAAAAATCAATGGTTTTACCATCCCAAGCATATTCAAATATTCTTTTTATGACTTCGCTATCGATGTATCTAGTAACCATGAAAGCTACGGGATCGGTTTCAGCATAATTTACTAAGAGATCAAGATTTTTATAGTAGTCCTCCTCAGTAATAATAGGATTCATTATTTCTTTTACACATACTGGACCATCTAATGAATGTATGAACTCTTTAATACTTTGAAGAAATTCAGTAGATAATTCATTATTGTCTTTATTTTTAGGATTAACTCCAAAAAGTGGACATAAATCTTTCCATCTTTCTGAAATTTTCATTTGGAAAGCAATCGTATAAGGTAGAAACATCCCGACACAAAGTCCATGATGAACATTGAGTACTTTACCTAAACTATGGCCTAAGGCATGATCTATTCCTATACGGGAGTGAATAAATCCAAGTCCTGCCATACTCGCTGCTATTTGCATATGTGCTCTAGCTTCTATGTCTTTAGCTCCATATTTAACTGCACGAGGCAAAAATTTTATTATTTCTTTAATAGCATATATATTCATGGCATCGGCAAATGGAGTTCCTATATTTGATACATAAGATCCTGCTGCGTGAGCTAATGCATCTAGTCCTGTAGCCATGGTTAAAAATGGTGGCATATCTTTTACAAAATCTGTAATTAAAACTGCATAATCAGGAATCAACTCTGGATGAGAGACGGTAAATTTTTTCGGAGGATCACGAGATATATCAGTCAGCATCGAAGCGAGGGTAACTTCCGATCCAGTTCCTGATGTTGTTGGAATAGCAACAAAATACTTAATTTTTTTCCTCAAACCAAGAGGCTCTAAAGCTGACACCATAAATAGATTTGTTTCAGGTTTCTCGTATTTAATCATTAAAGCTTTTGTAGTGTCAAGTACGCTCCCTCCACCAATTGCTACAAATACTCTAGGTTTAAAATCCTCACATATTTTTACTGCTTCATCAATAGTATTAATTGGTACCTCTTGCTTCACTCCAGACCATACTCTTGAATCTATATTTATTTTACCAAGTACTTTACTTATTGGGCTCGCAAACTTTTCAGTAAAATCATCTGTTACTATTAAAACTCTTCTTTCTCCTTCTTCAAGATTACCATCTAAGTAATTCTTTATCCTGTTTAATGCTGTCATTCCAAATATAATTTGTGGGGATCGAAAAGCCGTTAATAATCCTCCAGGTGCCCTTCCTTTTAATAAATTCATAAGAGCTTTTAATTGCTCACTTATTTGATCGGGGATTTGCCCATTTTTTTTTTCCAAAAAGAATCACCATTTTATGTTAATTTAGTTATTTAACATTTTTTAAAAAGATTTTTAATAGCTAATGGCTATTTATTAATCCTCTTTCTGATAATATAAATACGGAATTTAAGTTTCGGTTAACGAAAAAAATCAAATTTTTAGTTTAAAAAATTTTAAACTTATAGATTTTTCATTTTATTTTAGAATATCATACATTAAATAAATTGTTTTTAAAAATATTTTTAAATTTGAAGATATATTTATATAACGAGAAAAACTAATTTAGTATGCAATAAGAGAGAATCATTTTAACAAATTTTGTGGATTTGAGAATGGAATGGTGAACCAAAAACAAGATAACCCTAATATTAAAAAAACAAGAAGTCGATCACCTGAAAAAAAAGCTCAGCAATTTGAAAAAATTTTGGAAGAAGGTAAGCAATTATTTGAAGAGCGTGGGCGAGATGGTTTTACATTAGGCGGATTGGCAAAAAAATTAGGAATGAATAAAAATAACCTTTATAATTATATAGAGAGTAAAAGAGAATTATGGATCGCTATAAGACAGAAATGTTATAAGCAATATCGAGATGAGAACCGTGAGATCATAAAGCAGTCTAGTGGTACTAACTTAGATGCATTAATGAGTATTTTTTCACACTTTTTTGAGTTTGCAGAAAAAGATTATGCGGCTTTTCATATTATGCACATTATACCCTCTCCTTCATCAAAAATAACTGGTACATTTGAAAAAGAATATAAACAATTTAGTTTTTTGGATGGAACTACTCGTTTAATTCAAAAAGCAATTGATGAGGAAGAGATCAAAGAAAAAAACGCTGCTTTACTCTCATTCTTTATGTTTAGCCTATTATTAGGATCCACTATGGTGGAATGGGCTATGCGGAATATTGAAGAGACAAATAATAAAGAAGGAAAGAAAGTAGAAGAATATTTACAATTTGGGCGTCAAAAATTCACAAGCAAGGAATTTCGGAAATATACATTATTAAAAATCCAAAAGGGATTGACTGATTTCAATTTAATAGTAGATGAGTCTGAATATAAATAAGAGCCTGATTAATGTCATCAAAATTAGAAAAAGTAATTTATGAATTATAGAAATTATTAAATATTTTATTATACTTAATTTTAAGTAAATTTACGAAGTAAATTTAATTAATAACTTATATAATGATTGTATTATGGTAGTACAAGATTTAAAAATGACTCCTCTTCAAGGGATACCTTCGGAGAGAGGGACCCTTCTTACTGATGGAGTAGCATTAAATGTAAGGATAAATCCAAGCTTAATAGAAACAGATGAAGGTATAGACAAAATGACTTCTCTATTAGAAGCTTATTTTGAGTTAGGATGAAGAGAGCTTCAGATTAATCCAATAAGTTCAGATACACTTAAAGACGCACAAACTCATCCAGAAAAGTATCCTGACCTATCAGTTAAGGTCACAGGTTACTCCGCTCGTTTTATAGATCTCACTAAAGCTCTTCAGGACGATATCATAGCAAGAACCGTTTTCAATGAATTATAATCTTTATTTTAAATTTTAAATTATATATATTAAAATAGTAAGAAAGGTGCAAACAAATGCCAGATAAATA
Source organism: Promethearchaeota archaeon (assembly GCA_013375495.1). The sequence goes on along the minus strand of JABXKC010000025.1, from coordinate 51,736 downwards.
TAATGTTGACATGACACTAGGCGAACTTTTAGAAGATGAAGTTTCTGGAAAATACCTTAGAGAAAACCTAACAGAACTAGTTGAAAACCCACAAACTCAAATGGCGATGGGATTTTCATTGCGCGAGATTCAAGGATATGTTGAATCAATGGCTCCTGGTAGATTTAGCGAGGAAAAACTTGAAGAAATAGATGCAGCTTTAAAAGCCTTATAAAAAATTTAACATTTAAACTACTTTTTTTTTCCCTTATTATTGTATTAATATCGTGAAAACATTTTTATCTTATATAAAGGGAAACTAATAAAAAATCGTATACATACACTCAAGCTTTTCTTACTTCATGTTCTGAAATCGATCCTCACAATCAACATATAAGGGTTGCCATCAAATGTGAAGTACCAAACCATCAATTTTTTCCTAATTACAAGTTAAACCAGAATTTATATCTCTAACTTTTAAAATCATCCAATATTTCGTGATATAAGTGAAGGTTTATGAGTAAAGATCATTTCCTCCATGGATTCTTAAATCCTGAAAGTGTGGCTTTTTTCGGGGCAAACAATAAAGGAGGTTCTTTAGCAGCTATTCAAATCATGAACCTAATAAAGTCTGAATATTCCGGAAATGTTTACCCGATCCATCCTAAATTAGAAACAATTATGGGTTTTAAAACTTACAAATCCATCTCAGATGTCCCTGAAACGCCCGATCTTGTTGTAATTGTGTTATCAGCGAAAATTGTGCCTCAAGTATTTAAAGAATGCGGAGAAAAAGGAGTAGATAAGATTATTTTAATATCTGGGGGATTTCGTGAATTGTCAGGTGACCGTAAAAACACCCTTACAGAGGAAATAACCAAAATTGCAGATGAATATGGAATACGTTTCATTGGCCCAAATTGTCTGGGTGTTTTTAACAATTGGTTTGAGAAAGAAAATAGCAATATTGCGTTTAATATCGCCATTTGGGAACATCTGAAAAAAGGAAATTTTTCTATTGCGTCTCAGAGTGGAACTCTTTCTTCACATATATGGTTTGATCCAGGAACTTTAGATTTAGGGTTAAGTAAGTCCTTATCCGTTGGAAATGAAGCAAATATTGACATCGTAGATTGTTTGGATTACTATAAGGATGACGAAGAAACAGAAGTTATAGGGCTCTACATCGAAGAATTAAAACGTGGGAAGAAATTTTTAAAATTGGCAAGAGAGATAACTCCTAAAAAACCGATTATCGCGATTTATGTTGGAGGTTCTCAAGGAGGCAATAGAGCTTTACAAAGCCATACTGGGTCACTCGCAGGTGATTCAAAAATATACAACGCTGCATTTAAAGAAACGGGCGTTATTAAAACGAGCTATGTTCAAGAATTCTTGGATATTGCTTTAATATTGTCAAATAAAATTTTACCTAAAGGAAACCGAATCGGTGTTATTACAAATTCAGGAGGACCAGGAGCTATGATTGCTAATAATGCAGAAAATCATGGACTCGTCGTTCCTGAGTTTTCTGAATCGCTCCAAAAGGAACTAAGAGCTATCCTACCCGCGACTGCTGGTTTTAATAATCCTGTAGATTGCACCTTTGATATGAACCTTCCCTATTTTTATATAACCCTTCCAGAAATCATTATGAAATCTGGTGAGGTGGATGCTATTTTCCAATATGGCGTTGTTGGGTTTCAGGATGTTATGGATGATTATCTTCAGGACGAACAAATTGCAAAGTGGGCAGAATTTCAAAATCAATCAGAGGAAAGTATGGATAAATTAGCTGAAAAACTAATCCAACCAACCAAAAAAAATAGTCAAAAATATTCGGTCCCAATTTTTTACATTAACCCCATGAGCTTTACAAGCCCTTGGTCTAAAAGATTGAGAAGGAATGGGGCTTTACTTTTTAAATTGTGGGATAGACCTGTAAACGCTTTAGCAAAAGTATGTGAATATGTTTCTTATAAACAAAAAATAAAATGATCTACAAATTTTTTTTTGATAATGATAAGGCGCAGTGAGCTCCACACATACTACAAATCTCATCGTTGATTGGGTGCCTTCTTTCTGGTTCGCTAGGATCTATACTATATTCAAATTGCTTTTTCCAATTCTTTGAAAATCGATTCCTCGACAACTCTAAATCATCTATAAAAAGATGGTTCAAGCCGTATTTCATAGAATCCCCTACGTGAGCAGCGATTTTGCAAGCGATTAATCCCTGTTTAATGTCTTCAAGGGAAGGTAAACAAAGGTGCTCTGCTGGAGTGATAGCACATATGTAATCTGCCCCAAAACCAGAAGCAAATGAACCCCCAATCGCTGCAGCGATATGATCGTGACCCGTTGCAGTGTCTATAGGGAGTGGACCAGAAACAAATAATGGACGATAATTAGTTAGCTTTTTGTATTGTTTTACATATTTGATAATGTCATTCGCATTTAAATGACCTCCTAAACTCTCTAGTATTACTTGTATTCCAAAATTATTGGCAATTTTTGCGAGTTTAACATTAGTTTTTAGTTCTGTCAGGTGAAATTCGTCCACTTTATCGTGAATGCAGCCAGATCTCATCGCATTGCCCAAGCTTATTACAATATCATATTCTTTAATTAGTTCTAAGATTTGTTTGAAATTTTTTAAAAACGGATTTTCTGTATGGCTCGATTTCATAATAGAAGATGTCAGACTGCCTCCTTTAGAGACCATTTTCATTATCCTTTTTCCTTTCATGCGATTTAAAGTCTCAAGAGTAAAACCAGAGTGAATAACTATCGAGCTTATCCCATCTTTTATTTGCTTTTCAATTACTTTGAAGATTAAATCTTCTGAAACATTTGACATCGAATTTGCTTCAATAACTGCTTGATAGATTGGAACGGTGGTTAAAGGTAATTTTGAGATACTTAAAATATTCTTCCTAATAGCATCGATATCTCCACCCATAGATAGATCAGAAATGGTGTCAGCTCCAAATTTCTGAGCAATCTCTACTTTTTTAAACTCTTCATTAATATTAATAATCGAAGAAGATGTCCCAAGATTTACATTAATTTTGGTCCTAAGAGGAAATCCTATACCTACAGGATTGAAATTAACCCTTTTCATTATAGCTATTCTTCCCTTAGAGACATTCTTAATAACTTTTTTTGGATCAACTTTCTCAGTTTTAGCTACTTGGAGCATCTCACTCGTAATATTACCTTTTAATGCATCTTCGAGTATTGTCAAGGTTCAAACCTTTTTTATTGTGAAAAAATAATCTAGAATAGATTAAGTATGATAATATACAACTTAATAAAAATTAGTTTCACTTAGAAAATCAGTGTAAGGATATTTGAATTTCTTTTGGTTATGCAATTCTCCTTCTTTTCCAATCTGAATTATCGCTAGTTCGCAAATACCACCTGAGTAATTGCTCCTTTAAATCGTTTTTAATTTCCACATTGACAGAGCTATCGATTAAATTATGTAGTTCATTTGGATCATTCTTTAAATCGTATAGTTCTTCCTTTCCTGCGTCACGTAATATTAATTTCCATAGTTGCGTCCTAATCATAACTGAACGAGCGACAACTGAAGGTTGCTCCTTTGGTATATTCGTTTTTTCATAATAAATTCCTATATTGGGATCGTTGGGATTTTTGATTATAGTCTCAAAGCATTGTGGCTCTCTTAAATTGTATCCTCCTTCAGCAAATACTGCTTCTCTAATTTCATTTTTTTCTCCCTTAATCAAGGGTATAAGGCTTTTTCCAAAATGAGTGTAAGGGGTTTCTATTTGAGCAATATCAAGTATCGTAGGGAAAATGTCTATTGTTTCGACCAGCTGTTCAAAAATTTTTGTTTTTGTTCTAATCCCTGGAATTTTCATTATTAGGGGTACCCTAATAAGGCAATCTTGAAATGCATTTGGCCATTTTTCAGTTAATCCATAATTCCCTGTGAAATCTCCATGATCTGAAAAAATTGCGATCGCACTGTTCTCGTACTCTCCTATATCTTTGAGTTTGTTTAAGATTTCCCCTAATTGATGATCTACTCTTGTAATCATACCATAATACGTTGCTATTATTTCTTTGAAGTCATCTTCTATAAGGTTAATTAATCCGTATCTTTCGCGCATTATATGCATAAATTCAGGTTTATCATCAAGTTTTGATGGTATGGGCGTAGGAATTTTATCGCGATCATACATAGAAAAATATGGTTCCTCTACAGTATAAGGAGGATGAGGGAAATTTAAAGAAACATAAAGACAAAACGGTGTTTCAGGTTTTGAATCTAAATATTTTAGCGTATCATGAATGAGATAATAATCAATATCCATTGCTTCTTCTTCAGTTCTCTTACCATAATAAAAAGATTTTCTTAAATAGTGATTTTCAGGAAATGGATTAGATTTATAATAAAACCTCCTATTAGCTTTAATTCGTTTACTAACGCTTAAATTTCCCGATTGCTTACTGAATAAATCGTTCCTACCCACCCAAATTACATTATAACCGTTATCTCTAAGAAATTTAAATAAATTTTCCTCATAAGGTTGCAATAATTGGTATAAACCTCTATGTCCATTGGAATGCACATATTGTCCAGTAAACGTACAACACCTTGATGGGACACATACCGTATTAACAGTAAAACAATTCGTAAATGTTAGATCTTCTTTAGCTACTTGATCCATATTAGGGGTTTTAATATGGGGATTAACTAAACCCCCTAAAGAAACAGCATCACCTCTCATCGAATCTGGGAAAAAAATTACGATATTGGGAAGATTTCTCCTTTCAGTCATAGGCTATTGATTCACCAATTAAAGTTTAAATTTGTTTTTCTTGATTTGTTATAGAAGAGCTTAACTAATAAAAGGATCTAGAAAAATACTTAAAATCGCTTATATAAGTTATATTTTTTTTCAGAATTCTGGTAAATTCTATAGTCTATAGAGATATAATTTAAATTTTTGTAATAAAAACCAATAATATGGACTCTTACGAAAAATTACCAGATGCAGTTATTAAACCTATAGGAGAACTTTCAAATAAGTTTTTAAATTTAGGTATTAAATCTTTTAATGATGCGTGCGATTATGTGCACAATATAGATTATGGTTATAATTCGAACTATGAAGATAAGATGATATTCTTTAAAGAAAAAAAAGGTTCATGCACCTCCAAGCATGCTGTTATCGCAGGACTAGCACAAGAACTTAATATCCCGCTTTATAAACATGTCTGCGTGTATAAATTTACAGAGGAAATAACAACAGGAGTGCAAGAAATTCTAAATAAATACGAAATTCCCTATGTACCAATGGTTCACTGCTTTTTAGTATATAAGAACTACCAATTTGATCTTTCAGAAGGAAATTACAACGGGAAAAAAAAACCTATAGATGAATATATTCACGCAGAAAGAGTTGATCCCTTCATTAGTAGAAAGGATGAATACCTTCTTTTTAAAAAAGTATTAAAGGAAAAAGTTCTTACATCCAAAGAAATGGAGGGAATAGCAGAAAAAACCTTACTAAAAGCAAGAGAGGAAAGCATTACTCTTTTGAAAAACTGTATTTTATTGTAGATTTAGTAAGTAGGGCAAAGTAGTTATAATATATCTTATTTTAATTCGTATGGAAAGCGATAGAAAGAAGGAAACTGAAAGTAGCGTTGTTAATTATACAAAAAAGCCGAACACAATTACTTCCTTAAAACGCGATTTTGAAGCTCTTGGCGTTAAACCGGGAGCTACAATAATTATGCACAGCTCACTCAGTAAAATAGGTTGGACTGTTGGAGGAGCCGTATCAGTTATTAGAGCTATTATGCAAACAATAACTTCCGAGGGCACTTTAGTAATGCCAACTTTTTCAGGCGCTAACTCTGAACCATCTAAATGGGAAAGTCCCCCCGTACCTAAGAGTTGGTGGGATACGATTAGAAAAGAGATGCCCGCCTACGAACCAAACATAACTCCTACTAGAGGAATGGGGACGATTGTAGAAACCTTTAGAAACTGGCCTAATGTCCTAAGGAGCAATCACCCAATGTCATCTTTCGCAGCTTGGGGCAAAAACGCGAAATTTATCACCGAAACTCATGATTTAATAGGTGATCTTGGCGAAGGATCCCCTATTTCACGCCTATACGATCTCGATGGACAAATTTTGTTGATAGGAGTTAATCATGAGAATAATTCATCAATACATCTTGCAGAATATAGAAGTGATTTTCCGGGTAAAAGTTATACTAAATCTGGGTGCGCAATGCTGGTAAATAATCAGAGAAAGTGGGTAGAATGGGAAGAATTAGATGTCAATAGTGATGACTTTGAACAACTTGGAAATGACTTTGAATCGAAAATAAATTACAAACCAAGCAAAATTGGAATGGCAGAAAGTCGATTGATTTCAATTCGGGCGATTGTAGATTATGGTATTGAGTGGCTAAAAGAAAACCGAAAAGTTCCTTAAAGGTCCTACACATAAAAAACTATGGTGATACATAAATGAAAATGATCAATGAAACTGCTATCGTAACCGGTTCCACAAGCGGGATTGGGAAAAAAATAGCCGAACTATTCCTTAAAGAAGGATGTAAAGTAGCGATTTGTTCTCGAAATGAATCTAATGTTAACCAAACTCTAGCAGAATTTCAAAAAGATTTTGGCGATTCCGTTATCGGTATACCCTGTGATGTTAGAGATCCTACTGCTGTGAAAAACCTTATTAAAAAAACCTATGATACTTTTGGATCAATCCGTATATTAGTAGCGAACGCGGGCTTAAACTTAACTTATGGACCATTTCAATATTTAACTTTAGACGAAGTAAATTCAGATGCTAAAACAATCATTGGAACAAATTTAATCGGAGTTTTAAATTGTATTTCAGCAGTTTTACCCCACATGGTTGAACAAAATTACGGGAGAATAATAACGCTATCAGGTGCTGGAGCCGATAGACCCCAGGATAATTTGGCGATTTACTCTGCCTCGAAAGGAGGAGTTGTTGCTTTTTCTCGATGTCTAGCAAAGGAATTTGAAATGGAAGGAAAAGATATCAAAATTAACATATTTCAACCAGGAATGATACTAACAAACTTATATAATGTCTCATTGATAAAAATTTGGAAAGATCAAGAAGATTTTGATTATCAAATGGATTTAATAAAAAAATACGTCATGGTAGATATAGAAAAGAGCTGCAAGACAGTTATTCCATACACTTTACCATCATGTAAAAAAAATGGAAAATATTTCAAAGGTTATTCGCTCATAAAATTGATCAGAGGATATATGAAAGTATCAAAAGAAATGAAGCGTAAAGAGATAAATTAATTGACCATTTTCAAAATTGACTAGACCTTTTAAAACAAAATAATTAAAAAAAAAGATAAGGTTAGATAACAATCGCAAAAAGAGTTTTTTACTAATTATTATTTAATTCCTTTTATATTTTAGTACTATTTTAGATTTATTCCTTATTGAGAAATTAATTCTTTAACTCAATAGCGATTTCGTCTTCCGCCACCGCCGCCTCGACTATACGAGTTAAACTGGGGTGGGGCTTTTTCGGTTACAACGACGTTACTCGCTTGTGGGCCTTTTTGTCCCTCGGTAACTTCAAACTCAACCTTATCGTTTTCGTTTAATGTCTTATATTCGTCATCTCCACCCGCTAATGCGGTGTAATGAACGAACACGTCGGTACCATCTTCAGAATTAATAAATCCAAAGCCTTTTCGGCTATTAAACCATTTTACTGTTCCTTTTACCAATTTTAAAACCAATTTTTTTTTGAAAATAATTCTTTCCATTTCAAAGAATTAAGTAAATTAACAATCCATTAGTAATTAATTTTTACCTTTTCTTTTAAAACTAAAACAAATTTCTAAATCGGATAAGTCAATCTACCCAAAAATCTTTTGCCAATCTTCTCCTAGTTGGCCAGAGACCACCTTTTTCAGCGAAGCCGATAATGCCTTTACCTTGATCAGCGTCCTTTATTTTCCACATACCACTTACAGCTCCAGTCAAAGCTCCAGACAATACTTCAAAACCTTGTGCTGTGTACAAATCGCATTCTACACCACGATTTATTATAAACTTTAATTGGCGCATACCTTGCTGATTTTTGGTCTTAAGCACTTCTAATAGGCGCTCAACTTCTTTATCAAGTTGGTCGTTGGCAACAACTCGGTTCCACAAATTCCAATCTACCGCTTTTTTACTGGAATGGAGCGCTCCGATAAGATTGATTTCTTTTGCTCTCCTTCGACCTATTAATCGTGCTAAACGTGTCGTACCACCCCATCCCGGAGTTATTCCGACATCTACTTCGGGCATACCCCATTTTGAGCGTTCAGTAGCTATAACAAAATCGCAAGCCATAGTTATTTCCAATCCTCCTCCGACAGCATAACCGTCTACAGCAGCTATAGTAATTTTATCCAATTCTTCTAGCTGATTAGCCATATTTTGATAATATCGACATCTTCGAGTTATATCGTTAGCGTTTCCCCATTTAATCATCTCTTTTATATCATCGCCAACGCAGAAGTTGGGACCCTCACCTTTAATGACCAAGAATTTGAGTTTCGTAGATTGTCTTACTATTTCTATGGCAGCGACCATTTCTTCTGAAAGTTTCATGCTTAATGCATTCATAACTTCTGGTCGATTCAGTACTATCCAAGCTGTTTCTTCAATTTCCTTATAAATTAAATTTTCGAATTTCATAGTTTATTTTTAATCAAATATTAATATTAAATATATAGAACATGTTACCACTTTCCTCCAAAATTTTTAGATAAAATTTATAAAACACAAGATACTTGATTACAATGATAATGTTCATGAATAATACGGCTTTAACGAGCTCAGTAAAAGGATTTTTACGTAAAAGAGTATTACTTCAGGCATTATTACCATCATTATTATAAGCGATACAAATCCGCTTGATCTTTTTCTGTTAAATTTTTGACGGATTTGTTTGCCGAGAGCATAAAATTTAACTGATTAAGCTTTATGAGTGGATTAGTACTAGTTAAAAAACAGAAGCAAGTTGGTAAAAATTATGTATGATCCACAACAGATTGAGAAAAAGTGGCAAGACAAATGGGCGCAAGCAAAAATATTTGAAGCTAACCCGGATCTTGACAGAGAGAAGATTTTTATTACGTCTCCTTATCCCTATGCTTCAGGCCCATCACATATAGGGCATGGGCGGAGTTTTGTAAACGGTGATGTTTTTGCGAGGTATTATCGAGCTAAAGGCTATAATGTATTATATCCTATGGCGTTTCACATTACAGGAACACCAGTTTTAGCAATTTCATCATCCGTTGAGAGGGGTGAAGAAGAGATGATTGCAAGAATGAAAGATTATGTGTCTTTACACACCAAAGATAAAGAAAAGGTACTTAAAATCGTTGAAAGCTTTGTAGAGCCTTGGAATGTCGTCAATTATTTTTCGAATACTTATAAAATTGATTTTAGATCTATAGGAATGAGTCTAGATTGGAGGAGAGAGTTTACAACCGGAGATAAACTATACAATAAACTGATAGAGTGGCAATATCATAAATTATTTAAACAGGGTTATTTAGAAAAAGGAGAATATCCAATTTTATATTGTCCTCGTTGTGAAAACGCTGTAGGTGAAGACGATATTTCACGAGGAGACGAACTAAATCTGGATATAAATGAATATACATGCATAAAATTTCTGTTTGAAGACGCATACTTAGTTCCTTCTACGCTAAGACCAGAAACTATTTATGGTGCTACTAATTTATGGATAAATCCTACTGGAACATATGTGTACGCCAAAGTGAACGGAGAAAAGTGGATTGTATCTGAAGAAGCGACTCGCCTTTTAAAAAACCAAAATAAAACCGTAGAGATATTAGAAAAATTTACAGGATCGGAATTGATTGGTAAAAAAGTTAAGGATGTATCTGGTATCCGCGAACTTCTAATTTTGCCAGGAGTTTTTGTAGATACTTCAGTGGCTACCGGAGTTGTCTACTCAGTTCCTGCCCATGCTCCCTACGATTACATTGCTCTAATAGATTTGCAGAAAAATAAAGAAATGCTCGAAAAATTCATGTTAGATAAGGAAGAAATAGAGAGGATTGAACCTATACAAATTATAGATTTAAAAGGGTTCAACGATTTTCCCGCTAAAGTTTACTGTGAGAGGTTTAAAGTTGAATCTCAAGAAGATTTTGAAAAACTAGATGCTGCCACTTCTGAAAATTATAAAAATGAATATTATAGTGGGATTCTAAACGAAAAATGTAGAAAATATAAAGGGATGAAAGTTAATGAAGCAGTAGAAAATGTTATTGAAGATCTAATTGGGAATGGAGAAGCAGATAAAATATTTCTTCCCATTACCAAAGATCTCAAGTGTAAGTGCGGTGAACAGATAATAGTTTCTATTTTGAAAGATCAGTGGTTTTTAAATTTTAATGCAGGAGATTGGAAGCAAAAAGCGTTCGAATGCTTGAACGGTATGGAGATTGTCCCTAAAAAATATCGGATGAATTTTGAGCATATTTTCAATTGGTTGGAAAAAAGACCATGCGCTAGAAAGAGAGGATTGGGCACTCAGCTTCCTTTTGATAAAGATTGGATTATTGAATCTTTGAGTGATTCTACAATCTACATGAGTTTCTATACAATAATTCACCTAATAAAAGAAAATAACATAAAACCAGAACAGCTCATCCTAGAGTTTTTTGATTTTATTTACTTAGGTAAAGGAGATATAGAAGATTTAACAAGAAAGACTAATATCACTATAAAAGTATTAAAACAAATGCGAGAAGAATTTCTCTATTGGTATCCTGTAGATCATCGACATACTGCTATTATGCACATCTCAAATCATTTGAGTTTTTATATTTTCCATCACGTAGCTATTTTTCCAAAAAAGCAATGGCCCAAAATTGTCTCCCTCATAGAACCGGTAATCATAGAAGGTCAAAAAATGGGAAAATCGAAAGGAAATGTAATTTCTTTGGCAGATATTCAAGAAAATTATTCCGCAGATTTATTTAGGTTTTACATTTCTCATAGCGCAGATTTTGGGATAATGGTGGATTGGCGAGAGAAACAAATTCAAACGGTAAAAAATCATATTGTACGATTTTATAATTTTATTGTAGAGAAACTCAGCCTTTTAAAAGAATGTAAAGGAGATATTAATAACATTAAAAATAAATATTCAAAAATTGTCTTATCAAGATGCATCAATAAATTTATCGAAGCAGGAAATGGTTTAGAAGAATTAAATTTAAGAAAATATCTCCAATTATCATTTTATGAAGTTTTTAACCTACTACAAGATTTTAATAAATATGCAGAGGATGAAAATGATCTTTTAGAAGTCTATAAAATTATATTTCCTGAGTGGGTTAAAATCCTTTCTATCACAATGCCACATTTGTGCGAAGAGCTCTGGGAGAAGTTGGGAAACGCAGAATTTTTATCAAACATTGTTTGGACAAATTTTAACAGTAATTATATTGATATTGAACTTGAAAGAGAATTCGAATACATCTCCGAAATAATTGAGGATATCTTAAATATTTTAAAGATTGTGAAATCTAGCAACACTGATAACATATACATTTATACATCTCCTAAATGGAAGCAATTAATATCTGAAATAATTAGTTCTAAAAAAGGAGATTTCAAAAAAGTAATTGATGAATGTAAATTTAGCAATGATTTAATGGAACATAAAGATTTGATTTCATATGTGAAGAATCAGATAAAAGATAGAATTTGGGAAAAAGAGTTAACAACGTTAAATGAAGAATCCTTATTAGAAGAATATAGAAATTACATTGAAAAACGAATTAACGGCAGAATAGAGATAAATTCCGATTATGATCCAAAAAACCGGTTACAAAAAGCAATTCCATTCAAACCAGCGATTTATGTAGATATTTAACTCACTTATAACATTATTCTTTTTCTAATCCGTAAACTTGTCTTGGTGTTAGATATTGAGGATAATTGTCGATTAGGGATAATCGCGCTTTATAGCACATATGACATTCATCTACATAGGAGTTTTCATGTTTTATGTCGTAATCTCTTACTAATTGAGCTGGACCTCCTTGAAGTAAAGGACCACATATTGGATGATCATCAGGTTTATAATTTTTTACTAATTCTGAAAGCGGAGTTTCCCAAAAATTACCTATACTTAATCCTTGACAGATATGGGCGTTACCAAAAGGATCGACATGAACTCTCCCTAATCCTTTTAAATCCTCATATGGACACTCTTTTAATTCTTCCCATGGTATGCGAGGTAAATCTTCAATCAAAGTTTCAACAGCCCTACCTCTAAAAGTTACTCCGCCACCTATTACGGGCTTCCCCTTTTCATAATTGGATTCTGATCTCATTTCCACTTTCGGTTCATTGATACTGATTGAAGATGTAAAAAGGTTTAATTTATTTGCTGCACTTCTTGCTACTTTAGAAGGGTTATCGTCCTTTTTTTCAAAATGAAATTCATCATCGCTTACTGTTAAATCCTTTACACCTAAACTAGGTAGAGATTTTAGCCATACTTCTGCGTCTTCCGTACAAGTTGCCCAATAAGAATTTGTTACAATGCCAATTTTAAATCCTTTATCATTTGCGAGTTTAATCCCCTCAAGCAAGATAGGGTAAAATAGAAATGGTTCTCCACCTTCAAAATAAATCCATTCTATCGTGCCAATTTTAACAGCTTCATTAAGAACAGTTCTAATTTGCTCCAGAGTAAAAGTCCCTTCAGAATGAGGTCCACAGTATAAAAAACAATGGTCACATTCGTAATTACATTTATAAGTGAGGAGAAAGTGTATTCCTTTTAACATAATAATTTCACATTAATGATTTTTATGAATAGATATGCAATTTCTTAAAATAAAATAAAATTAATTAATAAAAATACATTTGATTTCTTAAAATTTCTTAAGATTAGAAGTGAAAAATTATGGTAAATCCCGTAGTTATGTATGAAAAGTATTTCAAAGACCCTAAAAGGGAGCCAGTATTAGTTGATTATGTACGAACGCCAATAGGGCGGAGAAAAGGAACTGTAGGGAGACACAGAGGAGATGATTTGGTGGTACATTGCTATCAAACCATCGCAAAAAGAAATGAATTCGATTTGAGTATAATTGGGGATTCTATGGTTTCTTGTAACAGTCAAATTGGAGATTGTGCTTTAGATATTGGAAGGACTTCTGCATTGGCTGCTCATTTTCCCGTAAGTATACCCGGTATGTCTATTAATCGCCAATGTGCAAGTGGTGCCCAATCAGTAATGTCTGCTTGGCAAGCTATTGCCTCAGGAATACACAATGCTGTTATTTGTGGAGGAGTTGAGGTGCAAAATCGATACCCAATTATGTCTGATTCGTTTATATTTGATAAAGAACAAAATAAGCCGGTAATGGTTGCACCAAATAAAAAAATATTAAGTAACCCTGAAGTTGCCGAAAAATTAAAAGAGTACAAAACTTCTTTTGCAGGTCAGATAAATTCCGCTCACGATCTTGGTTTACATTGGATGAATAAATCAGGAAAAACTCTAGAGGAATTTAGATTCGAACTAGATAGTCTTTCTTACTCATCACACCAAAAAGCAATTACTACTTGGGATGAAAGAGCAAAAGAAATTGAACCAATCTGGTGTCCTAAGCTTGACGATGACGGAAAACCCATGTTAGACGAAAATAATGAAGTCGCGAAAGACTCAAGTTTATCGGTACTAACCGAGAGGGACGAAGCACCGCGCCCAAATACATCTATAGAGACGCTTGCTGGCTTAAGAACGATCATCGGAAGAAAAAGTAAGGCGTTCCTAACCGCAGGGAATAGTTGTCCTACTAGCGATGGGGCTGCAGTACAACTCTGGATGACGCGTGAATTAGCTGAGGAATACGGTTTAAAAATTAGAGCATCTATTATGAGTTATGCTGTAGTTGGAACTGATCCTGTTTTACAACTAACTGGTCCAATAAAAGCTATGCCAGAAGCACTTAAAAGAGCAAATTTGACATTTGACGAAATGAGTTTTATTGAAATCAATGAAGCCTTTAGCCCAGTTATATTCGCGTGTTGTTATGATCTTGGTTTAGACTGGAGAGATCAAAGCTTTAATCCTTGGGGTGGTGCGATTGCACTAGGTCATCCGACAGGGTCGACCGGAACACGATTAATTGGTTCAAATATCCATCAATTGGAACAGTCCGGGAAAGAATTCGCTATTAGTTCAATGTGCGTAGGTTTAGGGATGGGAGCAGCAACCATCGTAAGAAACGAAAATCCTAAATAAGACTTATATCTCATTTTTTCATATTTTTTTTATTTTATTAAGCTAAAGTTTGATTTTCATATTCGAAAGTAGATAGGATCTAGCGGATTTTATTATGAAAGAATAAATATGGAATAAAAAATATATATATTAAGGACACAAATATTTTATTACCTAATAATTAAGAAAATAAACAAATGTCAGATCATAATATTAAGTGTGAGGATAGGAATAGCATTGTCATCAATTTTTCAGAAATTTACAAATTGATTAATAGAATTAATAAAAAATTTGAAAAATTACAACGAAGAATTATTCAAAAAGAAAACCTTACAACTGCTCAATATTCAATACTTCAGCAGCTCTGGAAAAATGATAGCGTTCAATTCAAAACTTTAGCTGACGCGTGCTGCTGCTCTCAATCAACTATAACTGGAATTGTGGATACTATGGAAAAAAAAGACATCGTTGTTCGAAAAATGAATCCCGAAGATCGTAGGAGCGTCCTAGTTATTCTTACCGATAAAGGCAAAAAGCTAGAAAAAGAAACTCCAAACATTAATACCATCTTGGATGATTGTTGTAGTGGATTTGAACCTAATGACATTGAAGATCTAACTAAATTATTAAAAAAATTGGACAGTTCATTTAAGGTCACTGAATCTGATTCTTGCTAAATTTCTTCCTTGTTTTCTAAACTAAATTTTCTAATTAAAGAAGATATATCGGAACCAATATATTCGGAACCTTTATATAATCATCCTAACTATAAGTACATAAGAAGAAAAACTTAAATTTTCTTAAAAAAAAGAGGTTTAGATGTGATTTTTAAAATGGAAGATAACGAGATTAAAAAAATTGTAAGAGATCAATATGGTAAAATTGCAAGTTATTCAAGTTGCTGTTCTCCTTCTGCAGAACCCCAATCATCATCTTCATGCTGTGGGCCCACAGAAAGTATCAAAGAAATGGGGTACACAATTGAAGATATCAAAAACATACCTGAAGGCTCTAATTTGGGATTAGGGTGCGGCAATCCTACAGCGTCTGCTGATCTAAAGGAAGGCGATACAGTCCTTGATCTTGGTTCTGGAGCCGGAATTGATTGTTTTTTAGCAGCAAATAAAGTTAGAAAATCTGGAAAAGTTATCGGTGTAGATATGACATATCAAATGCTCGATAAAGCAAGAGAGAATGCAATAAAAGGGAACTATGAAAATGTAGAATTTAGATTAGGAGAAATTGAAAATTTACCTGTAGCGGACAATATTGTGGATGTAATAATCTCTAATTGTGTGATTAATCTATCCACTGATAAAAAAAGGGTTTATCAAGAAGCATTTCGCGTATTGAAACCTGGCGGAAGGATAATTGTTTCAGATATTGTGCTTTTAAAGGAATTACCAGATAGTATCAAGCAAAATATGAAAGCTTACGCTGGTTGTGTTGCAGGTGCAATGTTAAAAGACGATTATCTAGGTGTGATTAAGGATGTTGGTTTTAAATTAGATGAGGTTACTGAGCAGATATCTTGTGGAACACCCTCTGTGGCGTACAATTCTGAAACAGAAGAGATTATTGGTGTTGACAAAATTCCGAAAGAAAAGTTTAAGAAAATGAAAACGATCACAAATTCAATTCCAGCAGTTAGTATTAAAGTCCGTGCTATAAAACCAAACTAATTTTTATTATTTTATTTTAAATATTTAAATTTCCTAAAACACTTATAGAAACATGAAACGTAAAGGATTTCACAAACCCACAATTGAAGACATCGTCGAATTGAGTGGTATCGAGGCACTCCATCCTGGGGGGATGGCATTAACAAAGCGTACTGCTGAACTAGCCGTTTTAAAACCAGGATTAAAAATCTTAGATGTCTCAAGTGGAAGGGGCACTCAATCTATATTCTATGCTCAAGAGTATGGTGCTGATGTTACTGGTTTGGATATATCCTCGGAAATGATATCCACCGCAAGAAAAAATGCTGAAAATGAAGGTGTTGAAAAGCTGGTTACATTCAAGAAGGGCGATTCTCAAAGTTTACCTTTTGAAGATGAGTCTTTCGATGTTGTAATTAATGAATGTGCTGTGGGTATACCAGATGACTCTCAAAAAGTGTTAAATGAGATGGTTCGTGTTTCTAAATCAGGTGGTATTATAGTTATTCATGAATCTACTTGGCGAAAAAAGCTTAGCAAAGAAGAAAAAGAAGATTTCTCTGAGAGATATGGAACTACTCCTCTTGAGTATGAAGAATGGAAAGCAATGTTAATCAAAGCGGGTGTTGATGAGATTGTCGCTGAATTCGAAGAGTGGTCTAAACCTGAAATGTTTTGGAAAATAAGGAAAGACCGTGATGTAAAAAGTTTTTCTAAAATAATGACTAGAGAGGAGCTTAGTAAAACTATCGAAATCATCACTAAAGAATACGGCCAAGAAGGTGTTAAAAAAGCCTTAGAAAATCAAAAAATATTCTTTCAAACAGTATTAGAAGGAAAACTAGGTTATTGTTTATTCAAGGGTATCAAGAAATAATCACCTGATTTATTTAATTATTTATCTCATTATTAATTTTAAACTATAATTATCTGAATTTGGGATTTTTAATTTGAATCAAGTAGCAATAATAGGAGTTGGGCATACTAAATTTGGAAGGCTCCAAGATAAAGGATTAATGGATTTACTATCAGATGCTTCATTAGAAGCGATAGAAGGCTCAAACACGGGGGATAAAGATTTTGATTCCGTATATGTGGGTGCAATGAGTCCTACTGCTTTTAATAATATATCTGGAATAGCAAGCGCTTTAGTCGATCGTATAAGTTTATTACCTGCTGCTGCTGATCATATTAAAAACGGTCCTGCCAGTGGAGGTTCTGCTATAAAAGCGGGATTTCAAGCGATTGCTTCGGGTATGAGCGATTTAGTTTTAGTTGTAGGGGGGGAAAAAATGACTCATATTTCAACTCCTGGATATATCACCTCAAGCATAGCTACTTTAACTCACCCAAAAGCCGAGAGACAACACGGTGTCTCACTTCCTTCACTTGCGGGATTGCTTACGAGAGCTTATCTCGAGAAATACGATGCAAAACTAGAGTGGATTTCTGATATCGCAATTAAAAACCATAAGAACGGGGCTTTAAATCCAAACGCTCACTTTCAGAGAACTATTGAAAGCTTCATGGAAAGTGCCGTAAAAAAAGGAAAAGGAACTTGGGAAACTGTACACGATTTCCTAAACGACGATAAGACTAATCCTATAATTGCCGATCCATTGAGACTTTTTCACATTTGCCCGATTTCAGATGGTGGTGCTGCTTTAGTCTTATGTAACGCTGAAAAAGCAAAAGAATATTGTGACACCCCTGTGTTAATCTCAGGTATTGGACAAGCAACAGATACTCAAATAGTGTTTGAAAGGGAGGAACTTACCGTTCTGAAAGCTTTACGATTATGTTCTGAAAAAGCTTATAAAATGGCTCACAAAACCCCTAAAGATATAGATGTAGCCGAATTACACGATGCATTTGAAATTCTCGAGGCAGTACAGAGTGAAGACATTGGCTTCTTTCGTAAAGGAGAGGGTGCTAAAGCTGCTCACGAAGGTCAAACTCAGATTGGAGGTAAAATTCCAATCAACCCTTCAGGAGGACTTAAAGCACGAGGGCACCCTCTTGGAGCGACAGGAGTTGCCCAGGTTGTAGAATTAGTATGGCAGTTAAGAGGAGAGGCTGGAAAGAGGCAAGTTGAAGGTGCTCAAACAGGGATTACATGTAATTTTGGAGGATTTGGTAACAATATTATATCAATATTAGTTGAGAGGTTGTAATCGTTATTCATTAACTAAATTTATTGGAATTAATAAAAAGTTAGAAAAAATGATTTATAATTTAGGTTTGATCATCTACCCTCTAAGTTGTCTGTTTTTATGTTGCAATATCGTCTGCGCTTATGGCTTTTAAAACGTGTAAAATTTTTTTATGTTTTGTACCCGCTCTAAATATAGTATTCAGTTGAATGAATTTATTTAAAGACGGTATCTTTAAAGAAATACATCCCGTACCTAACAATTGTTCCAAAAAATCAGGTCTTTGTATATCAATTTCAAGAGCTCTTGTTGGAAATGTTTCTTTACTTTTACCACTAATCCCTTTCGTACAAGTTATTTGGTTTGGCTCAATTTTTGCATAATCAAAATGAGCGCCTATTAGAATAGACCCTAAAATAATTGCTAAAATAATTGAAACTAAAAGATAAAAAAGGTTTGGTAACGCTAAGTTTTGTTCACCGGGATTAGGTATCAAATTCCAAATTTCTATTCCAATTATGTAACCCAAGAGCATGAAAATTAAAAGTACTACAAATACTACCGCTATTAATTTAGTAAGTTTAATCTCAATAGATACTACAAATAAGCAGAAGAATAGGAATATTAACCATACAAAACTTAAATTATTCCTCAGATGTAAATTAGTTATTTCAAATAAATTTGACCATAAAGCCCATAATTCATCGGTCCACTGAAGTATAAAAATAATTAGAGTACAGAAAAATAACGGATAGAGGAATATCGCTTTTGGATAACTTCTTAAAAAGACTCTATTTTCCTTTCCCATTGAAAACCCTCTATTATTCTTTTTTATTGGATTATAACTATTATTTTTAATCTTGATGACTTCATATTTAGAATTCTTGATATTTTTGTAAAAAAATATCTATTGGTAAAAATTCATTGAATTATTTAATTATTGCGGAGGGTGCGCAATTTAAGGCGTTATCTTCAGAATTAGTATAAGTTTAGAGCAAGAGCTCTAACTCTGCTAGAAATAGTTCTGCTATTTGAAGCCATTTCTGCTTAGTTTCTTCGTCAGATCTGCTTTTCTCTATTAATTTTTTACCTCGGTTTAAATTTTCCTGAGCTGATTCGAAATTTTTGAGTTCTTTATCACAGATTCCTAGCTTAATGTATGTTTGAAACGAATACCAATCCTTGGAGCTTATTTCAATTGACTTGACGAATTCAGCTTTGGCCTTTTCGTAGTCTTGAAAGGACATTAACATTTCGCCATATGTGTCGTGATACATTCCATTATCAGGATCCTCTTGAATTAAATTTTGTATTATCTCTAGCGCTTCATCCTTTCTAGTTAAATATTGTAACCAATACGCCTTATAGATAAGTAAATCTTTATCATCTGGGTAACCATCTAACAAATTGTTGATAATTTTTAGACCGTCTTCTAAATTTCTCTTTTCCTTAAGTATATAAGCCCTTTTTATCTCGACATTTTTACGCTCGTCAGGAAATATTTCAAGAATTTCGTCCAGGAAGCTTAATAAGTCGTCATATTTATTAAAATAAATCAATACGCTCTCTTTAGCAAGGTAAAGATCGTAATCATCTGGATTAAGTTTTATAGCCTTATTGAATTCCTCAATGCTTTCTTCAAAGTTATCGTATTTTTGTGCGATCTTCTTTTCAGAACTATAAGTTTGGATTTCATACCATATCAGACCTTTCAACTTATCGTAAACATCAAAGAGTTTCTTCTCTTTTTCCACTTTGTAAGCCAAGTATTTGATATAATCTGGTAGAAATTTCCTTAAAGCTTCACGTAGACCCTCTTTAAAGAGAATTCCACAAATTTCTTTTAAAATAGCACTTATAGTTGATTCTAGACTAGTTGAATAGGTTTTTTCCTTTTCTTCTTCATAGAGTATATTTAAATATGTAAATTTGGTAACATGTTCCTCAACAATTGCGTTTAAAATCTGTTCAAGCTTCTCGTTAGTTTGTATGTAATAAATTTCAGAAGAATCTGCGTTTAACCTAAAAAACTTTGTGGGGTAAATATTCTTATCAACAATCTGAAGTAAATAATATTCGAGGGCTACAAGTTCTATCTTGTATTTTTGAGCAAAAATTTCTGTTGAAATGGAATTTGGATAATGGGTTGGATGATTCATCGAAAAATACAATAATATTTTATGAAAATCTTCCTCGCTATCTAAACTCGATTTGACCCTCTCGTAGGGTAACCTTAATAAATTATTGAGAAATCGAAATCTTATCTCTTCTTCTGTTATTTTAAATTTTTTAAAAAATTTCAATGTCTTTTTAGTTATGTCTTTAATGCGTTTACTCTCTTCTTCCAAAATAGATTGGCGGTCTAAATCATACTCTCTTAACATATTAGAATATTCTGATTTACCCAATTGAGTAATTCTATATTCTTTATTTTCTTTCCTTACAAATCCATCCTCTATTAAGAGATTTATGTTTTTTGAAAGAGAAGAATTATTTATAGAAAGAGGTTCGTTAAGAAAATCCGCCCATTTACAAAAATTATTGTTGTATACCATCCAAAGTATCCAATGGTCGTAATTTCTCTTCCATAATATTACATCAGGCGGAAAGTTTAATTTTCTCTTTGTTTTTTTGGTTTGAGATAATTCATAAAACCTATCTTTTCCTTTTGAAGTAATGCTATACTGATTAAATACCTTTTTTATTATCAATTCGCTTTTCTGAAGGTTTTTCAAATAAATTGATAAAGTGGAAGGTTTGACCAATTCCTTAAAATTAGCCCATGTACATACTTCATTGTTATTCAACATCCACAGGATGATTAATTCAAAATCTGTCTTACCAAAGATAGGTTTGATAACTTCTTCTGGAGGAAAATTAATAGGTGTAGGCATAATTTATGCTAAAGTGTATACAATATATATTATACAAGAGTTTATTTATATATTTTTATTCTAAATTTTAATTAAACTCTAATTAAAACTTTGAATTAAAAACTAGAAATGAATTCGAAAGTAATTATGGTTTATTACTAACGAACTAAATTCTAATCCCTTACTAACAGCAATCAATATGGTATTTAGGATTTAAAACCTTCATGTTTATTTTATTTATACTAAAGCTTTAAATTCAAGAAAAAAACTAACATATATTATAAATAAAGAATTCTTATGATTCTTGAAGATTTTCAATGAATGAACTTATCAGACGATTTAGGTTTAAAATCACGGTTATAGGAGATGGAGGAGTGGGAAAAACCTCTCTAATTCAAAAGTTCACAAATGATACCTTTACTAAGGATTATATTAAGACTATTGGTGCTCAATTTTCTGTTTTCGACAAGGAGATCAAAACAGATAAAGTTAAGTTGTTGTTCTGGGACATTGCGGGTCAAGATGATTTCAATTTTCTGCGTCCTGCTTTTTTTAAAGATAGTCGAGCGGCTATTGTTGTATATAGTTTAGAATATAATGAACTTGGAGATGACAGTTTTGAGCATATTTCAAATTGGGTTAAAGACATTTATTCGTATTGTGGAGAGATACCTGTTATTATTTTTGCTAACAAAGTTGATTTAGTAGACGAGCAAAAATTAGATATATCAAAAATTTCTGAACTTGTAAAAAATAATGATTTTCTTGGATATTTTATAACTTCAGCAAAAACGGGACAAGGAGTTATTGAAGCGTTTAATACAATTATTGATAATTTATATTTACAATATAAAGATGCGCCGTTTTAAATTATTTTATCGGTTATAGCTGTCTTATTATTACTGTTGATATACAGGCACAAAATCAAAAATGTGGTCTACTATTTTTTGCGCGCCTTTAAATCTGCTAACTTCATATAATCCGTCAAACTGAGATTGAAAAGTCTCGATGAATTCGCTATTAAACTTTTTAAGTCCATATTTCAACGATTTTGAGGATTTTGAGGTAACCAAAACCGAAGCTACAGGAGAATTTTTCTCGTGCTGAATTAGAAGTATTGCTTGATCCATTTTTATTTCACGGATTTCTCCTTTCTTTAAGACTTCATCTAATATGCTCCCGACGGCTTGGAGAACCATTGAAAAGATATTTTCATCTACAGCTTTAAGTTCAGCCCAATCGTGTTTAAAAAGCCCAGTTCCTGCGTTAGTATCAACAACTAAAATTCTATAAGCTTTAAAGGGTAAAATATAGATGATCTTTGGATCTTTCCATATTGTGATAATAGTAAATAATGCACCTAGACTGTGTGTGATAAATCCTATGGAATTAAAAATCTTAACGATTCCTCCGAGGACATACATAAAAGCAGTTACAAAAGAAAATAATATGCTACCGAACAAGAGAAAGTTCACCAACGGCTTTAATTCTTTTGGGGCTCTTTTCCAAGTCAGATAACTCCAACTAAAATATATTAATACATAATAAATAAGGAAAACAATTTGAAGAATACGAAGTGGACCAATATTATGGACGCCATATCTCGGGATTATTTGCGTCCCACCTGGTAAAAATGTCAAAATTAATAACAAAATCTCAATTAGAAACAAAATGGACAACTTAACAGAACTTACACGCTCTTTCTTAATAAGATCGATGAAAATAAAGAGACAAGGAACGCCTATAATTTGTGGAACAATCGCAAATGCCATAAGTAATGTTGAATAGTACAAGTGAGATGCTGCATCCAAAATCCAAAACAAAGCTTGAAAAAACCAATTTGCAGAAAATAAATACACTAAGCGATTATTCCTTTTTATAGCATAAAGAAATGAGAGTAAGAAACAGATTACATTTAAAATTCCCGCAGTTAACGCTGACAATACCAAAAACACATTATCGAAACTAACCATTTTTTTTCTCCTTCATTTAATTCATAATGGATTTACTTTTTTTAAGATACATCCTTATAACTGGGAACAAAATCAAAAACTCTATCTACGATTTCTTGAGTTTCTTCAAACCCACCAACTTTGCGCTTATCATCGAGAATCGTGCTAAAAACCGTTATAAATTTCTCATTAAATCTCTTAAGTCCATACCTTAACGATTTACAAGATTTGGAAGCTATTAAAATTGAAGCGATTGAGTAAGTTTTATCGTGCTGAATAAGAAGTACTGCACGATCCATTTGTATTTCTTGTACTTCACCTTTTTTTAAAATATCGTCTAACACGTTACCTATAGCTTGGAGCATCATTGAAAACATTGTTTCTTCAAGCTTACCCACTTTTGCCCAATCGTATTTAAAAAGAGCAACGCTCTCATTTGTGTCAACAACTAAGATTCTATATGCTTTAAAGGGTAGGACGAAGATAATTCTTGAATCCTTTAGAATAACAATAATCGTCATAAAAGCCCCTATTCCATTAACGATGAAAGCTAATGAATTAAATGTCTTCACAAATGTTCCAAGTGTATACATTAACGCCGTTACAATTGAAAATAACGTACTACCAATTAATAATAAACTGGTCAAACGTTTCAATGAAACAGGTGCCTTTCTCCATGTTTGGAAACTCCAGATAAAATACAAACTCACGAAATAAAAAAGAAATATGACCTGGAAAATCCGAACAATACCCTTATTGTGAACGCCGTATCCGGGAATGACTTCATAATTTCCTGACATAAAAAAAGTGATGTAGAATAAAAGAGTTTCAATTATTATAAGAATAGAAATCTTAACTGGGCTCACATGCTCCTTTTTGATGAGCTCAATAAATACAATAAAGCAGGGTACTCCAATTAGTTGTGGAAGAATAGCTAAGGTCATAAGAGGTATTGAATATAAATAATGAGCTGCTGCGTCTATAAACCAAAAAATCGCATAACTCAACCACATAGCAGAGAATAGTAAAATAAGGCGATTCTTTCTCTTATTAGCATAAATAATAGTAATTATACCTCCAATTGCCACAAGAATACCAGTTATAGAGGCAGATAACACTAACATTAAATTATCAAAGTCAACCATAACCTTTTCTCACCAATTTTCTTGACATATCTTAATAGCAGATGTAAATGAAAATTCTCACGCTTCATTTATTTTTTTTTGAGTATAGTTTCGAAGGGATTTCAATTAAATCATTTTTTCTATAATTTAATATTATTCTCTTTTGATTTATAATATTATTTCTTTTTAGTTGGTGTACCATTTTTATAAGTTGAGATTTCCAAGCTTTTAGAGTTATAGATCATTTAGAGTTTAAGACTCTAATTAAAGTTCACAAATAAAAACTAAATATGTATTAGTGACAATATTATTTTTAATGAATTAATAATATGAGGACGAAATATTATAATTCAAATTATTAAAGAAGATACAGAAGAAAACAAAAAGGCTATCTTAATAGAGCTTCAGAATCTAAAAGACGATACAAGTATTAAAGAAATAGAGAGTATATTATTTAACTCAATTGCAAAATTGAGTAGTATTAACAAGAGAGAAATTATACAATCAAAGAAAACCAATTCTAAAGAAGAAGGAAAAAATCAGGAATTAGTAAAAATTTGGAGGAATAGACAAACGCGAGCTTTTTGGATTCCAAGTCTAAGAATTAATGAATGGGGAGCTATCTTCAAATGAGCTTAAAGTTTATTTCAAACGGTGGGGCTAAACAGAGGTTGAGGGCGAAACCACCTTCATAAATTCACATTATAAATGGAAAATCAAAATTGATATATAAAAACATTTAAAAAAATGAAAAAAAAGGAGTTGGTGTAAAATGGCAGTTATAAAAGAAGAGGTTATTTCTATATTGAGAGAGCTCCCTGACGATACTACCTTAGTGGAAATAGAAAGAGCTATAATTATTAAAACACTTCCATTTGCATTACCACATTCAAAAAAAGTTGAGAAACAGATACACAAATTTGAAAAACTCAACCGAGAACTGACCAAACTTATCAAAAAAACCGAATTGAATCCAAGATACCTTCAAGAAACAATACCTATACAAAACGTGAGGAATTCGTTCAATATAGAAAGAGATTTTCATATTCGCTAATCATTAATTTAATAATATAACTTTTTTTTAACAACCTTATTTTATTAAAATTAAAGCTATATGTTCAAAGTTTTTCCGAAACGATATTAAACATTTGCTTATTCTATAATCTTGATTTGAAAGGTGAGAGAATAGTTAATTATAATGAAAAAATAGAGTGGGAAAAATGTCAAAAATGTGGTTTTTTACAATATTCTACTCATATTAGATGTTTAAACTGTAAGTACGAGAAGTTTAATAGCATCAAGGCAATTGGAAATGCTAAATTATTAACTTATACAATCTTAGAAGCGCCGCCCGCAGAATTTCGTGATATAACTCATTATGCTCTTGGTGTTTTGGAGTTCGAAAACGGAGTTAAAGTTCTCGGACAAATCGATCCAAACGGTCAATTAAAAATTGGAATGAAGATGAAACCAATGTATAAAAAAATCTGTAATAATTTAGATGGGAAGGAAGTCCATGATTTTATTTTCGAACCTATTTAGTGATCCGATAAAGAGGAACAAGAAGATGTATTCATATATAGTAAAAAAAATTAGTTAAATTAATTATAATTATTTACTATAAAAAATTTCAATTAAATATCTTTTCAAAGAAACTCATGAAATTAAAATTGCGATTTTCTGGTCGCGGTGGACAAGGTATCAAATTTGTAGGAAGTGTATTAGTTCGAGTTGCAACAGCTGCTAGTTATCATGCAACACTCACAGTTGACTATACACCTTCCGTTAGAGGGGGGCCTATTTTTTGTGATGTTATCCTAGGCTCTGATCCTATTTCATATCCGTTCTGCGATAAAGATGCTGATATTTTTATTGTCATAGATCAAAAAGGATTCAAGCGCGCTTCTGAATGTGTACATGAAAAAACTATCTCTTTTATCGATGAGCACACAATTAATAATGTTGATGAAATCATTCAGAAAGGAAAAGTCCATCGTGTACCAATTACAAGACGAGCTGATGAAAATAAAACACCCCAGAGTGCGAATATTGTGTGTTTAGGACTCCTTTCTCAATATCTTAAAGAGAGTAGAAAATTTGATTTAAAAGATGACTATTATGACCAAGTTTTAAATAATATGCCAAAAAGGTTCAAAGCTGTCAATATTCAAAGTTATCAACTTGGTCAAGCTCTCTATCAGGAATTTATTAATAAATCTTAATAATTTGTATTTTCTTCTATTAAAACCTAGTAAGTTCATAATTTTAATTTTTCAGAAAGGCACTTACATAAAAAGAAATCGCTATTTAGCAAGTTACTTCAGCGTTGAAAAAACAAATTTAAAAGAGTACCATCTATTTTAAAAAATAAGAGAAAAAAATATAGTCAGCTATGTATGTATATTAGAGGATTAAATAATGTTAAAATCTAAACGCACCCCCATTTTGCCCCCTCCTTCCCCCGAGAAAAAATATGAAATAATAATAAATTCTGAACAATGTGATGGTTGCGAATTATGTTTGACATTCTGTCCAAAAGATTTGATTGAAATAAGCGAAGATAAGTTCAATAGTCGCATGCTACACTATGCCATTGTGCTTAAACCTGAAGAGTGTGCAGGATGCAGACATTGTGAGCGGTTATGTCCTACAGTTTCACTATATATTTTGGAAAAAGATAATAACGAAGTTATAAACAATGAATGATGCAAAAATCCAAGAAAAAAGAATCTTAACTACGGGAAATGCTGCATGTGCCGAAGGCGCAATTACAGCAGGATGTTTATATTTTGCGGGGTATCCTATAACACCATCCTCAGAAATTGCTGCTCACATGGCAAAACGACTTCCTCAAGTTAATGGAACATTTGTTCAAATGGAAGATGAGCTAGCTTCAATCACAAGTTGTTTTGGAGCTTCTTATGCTGGAAAGAAAGCAATGACTGCAACTTCAGGACCCGGGCTTTCACTTATGGCTGAAAGTATAGGTTTAGGTGTGATGTTAGAAGCACCAGCAGTTATTATCACAATAATGAGAGGAGGACCTAGTACAGGACAGCCGACAAATGCATCTCAATCAGATGTATATCAAACAAGATATGCGTCTCATGGAGATTATGAAATAATTGTATTAGCTCCATCTACAGTTCAAGAAATGTACGATTTAACGATACGTGCATTTAATTTATCTGAGAAATATCGTAATCCTGTAATTGTCGCTTCAGACGGAATTTTAGGACAAATGATGGAAATTGTTAATTTACATTCAAATATTGAATTAGTAGAGCGTAAAAAACCTCAAGTTCCACCAGAGGAGTACAAACCTTTTGAAACTTTTGATGATGATCTCGTACCTGGAATGGCAATAGCAGGAACGGACTACTCTTTTTATGTTACAGGTTTAACTCATGATATAGAAGGTAATCCACAAATGACACCAGAGGCCGCAGAATTTCTCATTAAACGGCTTTGTGATAAAATTAAGAAAGCTAGACCTCAAATTAATGATTGGGAGGAAAAACATTTAGATGATGCTGAAATCGTTATCTTAGCCTATGGAATTAATGCAAGAGGGGTACCAGAAGTTGTTGAGCAAGCACGCCAAAAAGGATATAAGGTGGGCCTTGTCCGATTAAAAACTCTATGGCCCTTCCCTGATGAATTAATGGAAAGAATTGGGCAAATGGGAGCTTCAAAGGTTGTCGTTTGTGAAATGAACAATGGAATGATAATTAGAGAAGTCCAGAGGTTTCGACATTTGTTTACTGTTTCTGGTATCACAATTCCAACTACCATACCTTTTAGTCCTAAATTTATTTATGAGAAGTTACTTAATGAGGTTTAACAAATGAATCCATCCGATCAAATACCCATCCCCCCTGAAGCATCTGGTCATCCCTTAATTGATATGCTAAATTTAAACCGATTCATTTTTTGTCCAGGTTGTCTAATTGGAACGGTAATTACATCAATTACAAGTTGTCTAAAAGAAAGAGGACTTACATCTAAGGATTATGCTATTGTATCCGGTATAGGTTGTACTGGTCGATCGAGTGGCTGTTTTAAAGCTCCGGCTTTCCATACTACACATGGGAGAGCAATACCTTTTGCGACTGGTATAAAATTAGCAAATCCTAAATTAAAGGTTATAGTTCTATCGGGAGATGGAGATCTTTTTGCTATAGGGGGAAACCATTTTATTCATGCTGCTAGAAGGAATGTAGAGATAACTGTTCTCTGTATAAATAACAATATATATGGAATGACTGGAGGGCAAGTAGCCCCTACAAGCCATATTGGTGACATAACTCAAACAACACCTTATGGAAACGTGGAAGCTCCTTTTAATTTAGTAAGTCTAGCTGCTGCAGCTGGATCGACCTATGTCGCTAGATGGCCTGGCTATGACACCCTTAGATTACAAAAAAGTATTTTTAAATGCATAGACAATCAAGGATTCAGTTTTATAGAAGTGCTTGCTCCTTGTTTTGTCCAATATGGTTCTAAAAATAAATTAGGTGATGCTGTAGAGATGCTAGAATGGTTAAAAAAGCAAATTAAAATTAAAGTTGATTGGCCTCCTCATCAAGCAACTTTTGATTTCAAGAAAGGGATTATTATATGCGGGGAATTTGTTGAAGAGGAGCGAGAAGGATTTAGCAAAAAAATAGAGCAAGTTCGAATCGAAGTGCAAAATAAAAAAATTAAAATTAACGATGGTATAGAAAAATATGACTGAAAGTGCTGATAAACCTAGAATTGAACCAAAAATTGGAGTCTTTCTTTGTAAATGTGGAAAAAATATTGGTGGAACAGTTGATATTGATCAATTAGCTAAAGAAATTGAAGAAGATACAAGGGTTAAGCTAGTTCAAGTTAATACATATACTTGTTCTGATCCCGGACAATTAGAAATCAAAAATGCAATAAACGAGCAAGGCATAGAGAAGATAGTTGTAGCAGCATGCTCCCCGAGATTGCATGGTCCAACATGGAAAAAACTTTTAAGAAGAGCTGGAATAAATCCTTCGTTAGTAGAAGTAGCTAATATCCGAGAACAGTGTAGTTGGGTACATCTTTCAGAGAAAGAAGAAGCGACTAAAAAAGCAAAAGAAATCCTTGAAATGGCAATCGCTAAAGCTGAGTTATTAGAAGCAATTGATGACATCGTAGTTCCCGTTACACAAAGAGTCTTAATCATTGGAGGAGGAGTAGCAGGAATTCAAGCCGCGTTAGATTTAGCTGATGATTATGAAGTTATCCTTGTTGAAAAATCACCTACAATTGGAGGAAAAATGGCTCTTATTGATAAAACTTTTCCAACAATGGATTGCTCAATTTGTATTTTAGGTCCTAAAATGGCTGATGTAGGTAATCATGAAAATATTAATTTAATTTCTTATGCTGAAGTTACAGCTATATCTGGATACATCGGTAATTTTGAGGTTACAATTAAAAAATACCCCCGCTACGTAGATGAAAATCTCTGTACTGCATGCGGGGATTGTGTCCCAATCTGCCCCGAAAACGTCGTTGATGAGTATTCTGGTAACTTAGGTTGGAGGAAAGCAATATATATCCCATATCCACAAGCAGTACCTGCTAGCTATATAATTGATGAAAAGAGCTGTTTAGGGCTCTCCCCTCTGACCTGTGGAAAATGTGTTCCTGAATGCGAAAAAGAAGCCATAAATTATGAGGATTCCGAAAAAATCTTTAATTATAAAGTTGGAAGTATTATTATCGCAGTAGGTTTTGAACTTTTTGATGCCTCAAAAATTCCAGAATTTGGATGGGGTAATTATTCTAATGTTATCACAACTTTTGAATTCGAAAGGTTAATTAATGCTGCAGGACCAACAAATGGAGAACTTGTACGTCCTAGTGATCTTAAACAGCCAAAAAAAGTTGCTTTTATTAATTGTGTAGGGTCGCGCGATAAAAGATTTAATCCATACTGTTCTAACTTCTGCTGTATGGAAAGTATAAAGGATAGCCTTTTAATTAAAGAACATTGGCCTGATGTTGAGGTTACAGTATTTTTTATTGATATTAGGGCTTTTGGTAAAGGTTTTGAAGAATTATATTCGCGATCAAGAGAAGAAGGTATTTTATATATACATGGACGTCCTGGTCAAATTAAAGAAGATCCCATAACCAAAAATCTTATTGTTAATGTTGAACATATAAGCACTGGAACAATCCTCTCTGAAAACTACGATTTAGTAGTCCTTTCTATAGGAGTTGAAGGTTCATCTGATTCTATTCCCTTTCCTATTGCTAAGGATCCAAAAGGATTTTACATTGAAGCACATCCTAAACTTCGACCCGTAGATACTCCAACAGATGGTATTTTCATTGCTGGTGGAGCAGAATCACCAAAGGATATAAGAGAAACTGTTACACAAGCTAGCGCTGCTGCAGGACGCTGTGGAAATTTGCTTTCAAAAGATGAGTTTCATGTAGAACCTTTATATGCATTTGTGGACACAGATAAGTGTAATAGTTGTGGAATTTGTGTATCTCGTTGCCCTTACGGTGCTATTAGTGTTGATCGAGAAAAAAAAACACCCGCACGGATTATACCCGTGTTATGCAAAGGTTGTGGAACGTGTGCTGCAGATTGCCCTACAGATGCTATTACCATGACAAATTTTACAGATACCATGATCCTCAGACAAATTGATATAGCCCTTCGTGAAAGTGCTTCAGAAAAAGTATTAATTTTTGCGTGCAATTGGTGTTCATATGCTGGAGCGGATTTGGCTGGAACAAGTCGAATCCAGTATCCAACTAATACCAGAATTGTTAGAACTATGTGTTCAGGACGAGTAAATATTTCTTTTATTAAACACAGTTTTAACCGCGGAGCTGGAGCTGTTATGTTGACAGGATGCCATCCACAAGATTGTCATTATATCTCTGGAAATGATTTTGCCATAAAGCGAGAAAAAAGAATTAGAAGTTGGATGAAGAAAAATAAAATTTCTGATGAGAGATTTGTCATTGAATGGATCTCTGCAGCAGAAGGGAAAAAATTTGCCGATATAGTCTCGCAAGTAAGTAAAATAGCTTCAAAATAGAAATGAAAAAATAAGTCTTTGGGGAATACAGAAGTTCTCAAATATTTTAATCCAGAAGCTGTAGTATAGTCGAATTATTTTACAAAAATGTAAAGTCTTTTATACCCGAGGATAATATATTATATTACTATCGATTTGATAGTAAAGGTGAAAATTGTAATGTTGTTTATTGTATATTATGAATTCAATCCAAATTTAGATCCCGAAGATATGTTCACTGCATATCAAAAAATTGCTGAAGCTGAAATTGATCTTGGAAACTCGGAAACAAAAAGTTGGTACATGACTCCAGAACATTGGGGTGTAGCCATTATAGAGAGCGATAGTGTCGATTCATTTATGAAAAATGCTTATATGTGGAGAGTAGCACTTCCAGGTATCTTTAAAACTTATAATGTAGCCCCTGTTGCAGAAGTAGAAGAGATAGTTCCAATTCTGGCTAAAATGATGAGAAAAATTAATAAATAATCAACTTTCAGAGAAAAATTTTCTCTTTTTTTTTTATACTTTTTTATTTGATTTTTTAATGAAGAATTCAGATATTTTTGGTAATAATGGTAGAAATTCTTGTGGATCTCCGAAAATGGTTATTTTATTTTCTTTAATTTTAGTCAGCAAGTTACTAATTGTTGTCGGACGAGTAAGATGCTGCGTAATTAAAATTAACGGTTTATTATGTTTGTGTCCTAAGGATAGGCTCTCAAAAACAACATTGAAAAAAGCCTGAGTATCTTTTATCCTAGGTGGCAATGTAAGGTAAAAACCAGGTAAATCCATAACTAAACCATCAATATTTTTATCTGATAATACAATATCAATAACTTCCTTAACGGTATCTATAGCAAAAAATTGGGCTGCGAAATCAAGTGGGTTATTAGGGCTTGTTCCAGCCATAAAAAACTTCTTGGAAATCTCAGTTTGTATATTGGGGGAAAATGGAGGAACTTCCAATCCTGATTTTTCAATTAAATCGGCTAAAACTACCCCATAACCTCCAGATATACTTATTACTGCTAAATTTTGTAGTATAAAACCTCCGTAACAATCAATTAAACGAGCTGTATGAAGTAACTGCTCTAAAGAATCAACTTCGATGATGTTATATTGTCGAAAGAAATTTTTCCAGATTTTATTATTCCCCGATATTGAAGCTGTGTGAGTTTTGGCTGCAATAGCTCCTATTTCGCTTTGCCCACCTTTTAGAACTATTATAGGCTTGGTGTTATTCTTAAGAATTGCTTTAAGAGTATCTATCCGACCTTCCTTAATTCCTTCTAGATAACAAAGGATAATTTCTGTTTCTGGATCGTTTATTAAAAAAGAGAGAAGGTCAACAAAATCTAAATCAGCACCATTTCCAAACGAAAAGACTTTAGAGAAATTAATACCCAGTTCAATTGATGAATAAATAGCAATATTGCATATTCCTCCAGATTGAGCAATAAATCCAATGTTTCCAGCAACTGATGGGAATCCTGTACGCCAAGCGATCCCTAACTTAGGATAAAATAACCCTAATCCATTCGGTCCTAAAATTCTTACTTCATTTTTAGCCCTTCTTAATAACTCTTTTTCCAACTCAACACCTTCCTCTGTTCCAGCATCTGAAAACTCTGAAGTAAAAACTGTAACCAATTTTACTCCTTTTACTACGCATTCATCCACGACATCCAGTACTATTTTTGCTGGAATTGCAATAAAGGCGAGATCTATTGCTTCTGGGATATCAAGGATTGAAGAATAAATTTGATCTTTAGGAAAATCAGGTATCTCCTCTGCGTTAGGGTGTACAGCGTATAGATTGCCTTTAAAAATATCTTGGTGGTTTCTTAAGAAGAAATAATCTCTCTTTTTTGATGCTCCAATAACAGCAATAGATCTTATATCATTGATAAAAGATAGATCTTTTACAATGATGTCTGTATTCTCTATGTTGTCCATTGATATCTTAAAATTAAAGATGAGATTAATAGTTTATAAAAATTTAAATGTAAAATAGAAATTAGGACTTAAATCTAGCTTCTGAAAATTTCTTTATATAATTTCTGAATAAAATCGTCAAATCTTGCAAGCTGATATTCTACCCCTAGAAAGGGTTTTATTAGTAATGGAATCTCAGAGGGATTTACAAATACGGGCAGAATTCTAATTCTTTCTTCTTGACTTAATTGTATTGCCGCCCCCCTCTCTAATTTAACTGATTTCGAATCGTGAGAATGTTGAAAACAAAAGAGTACAAACACTTTTTATTTTTCCAGATTATCCTCCATATATTCTATAATATTTTGGCCACTATCTTTTTCCCAGTAAAATACTCTAGTTATTTCTGGATGAGATTCTAATTTTTGGGCAATCTCTTTAATTCTAAAGAAATCAGTATCAATAGTCGAATAACTCAGAAAGATGTTAAAATCAAGTATAGTTCCCGCTACTGCCGCTTTTACTATTCGAGCGAATTGTTGTATCCGAACGGTAGCTTCTTCTAATGCTTGTTGATTTCCCGTTTTTAAGAAATCACCTAGTTTTCCTAATACTTTTTCCATCAATTTTGCTTCCTCGACCAAAACATGATTACCACTAGCTTTACACGCATTTATCACATCGACAATCCAAAATAATTGGTCTCGAAATTGTCCTTTAGGAGCTCTTGATTCTAATAAGTTAGAGATTTTTTCCATTGATTTGTTTAACTGATCTGAATTCTCTTCTATAATATCATAACTAAATAGTATTAATTAATAGTTAAACTGAATCAAAATTCTTGATTAATTTAAAAAATATATACTTAATATTAAAAGGTTGATTATTCAATAAATGACTATAACTAAGAGATTATGAAACAATAGAAAGGAAAGAGTAATACAAAGACTTAAACTAAAGGTGAATATCAATTTGAATACTAAGCCAATTTATCGCATGATTCGCGATTTACATCTAGATAAAACATCTGGAGCTAGTGAATTAATTGAAATTGCTCTAAATATAATAAAAACTCAGCTTGATTCCATAAAGGATGAATATATGGATATTACAGATGTCATGCTTGAATTGTCTCAGGAACTGCTAAAGGTACGTCCTAGTATGGCTCCTATAATCAATACAATAGGATATTTCCTTCATGATTTGGCGTCTTACACAAAAAAAGATCTTTCAGAAAGATATAACGGTTTTCCTCAGTGGAGAGAAAGAAATATAACCGCTTTATTATCGTCATTTCGTTCATTCTTAGATAATTATAAGGGAAAACACCTTAATGTTATGTTAATATCTTACAGCACAACAATAATTAAATGTTTAAAAGAGAATAAAACGAACGATTTTTCATTTTATGTTTTAGAGGCTCGCCCTTTACTCGAAGGGCGTCGAACAGCAGAAATATTATCTTCAGAATATGAAACTCATCTAATTACAGATTCCTCAATGGGTAAGTTCATTAAATCTGTGGATATCGTACTTCTCGGAATTGATAGCATATTGCGGGATGGTTCGATTGTAAATAAAATAGGAAGTCATCCTTTAGCGTGTATAGCTGCAGATAACAACAAAAAAGTTTTCGCAGTTGGAGATTCTTATAAATATAATCTAAAAAGTCATTATGGTCAAGAAATAATAATCAAAGACAAACCAATTTACGAGGTTTATAGTAAAAAGATTAAAAAACAGTTGTTTCATGTTCATAATTATTATTTCGATATAACCCCCTCAAGATATCTAAATGGAATTATCTCTGATTTAGGAGTGTTAACAATACCAGAGTTCTTAGAACAAGTAGTAAAAGCTATTCCATTAGAATGGTTTAAATCTTTTCTTTAAGGTTAATAGTAATTATGATTGAGATAATTAACTAAGTATCTACCTTTTCTGCCATATAAGGCTTTAAAGCTTTAATCGCGATCGCGTAAAGCGGTATTACTGATAATTCAATAAAGATTGAAATTACAAAAGGTGCACTTGGACCAATACTATCATAAACAAATCCTCCGATTATGGGACCTAAAACCGCACCGAGTAAACTTAGCCATTGAGCCGCTCCAAAAACTTTTCCGCGATGAATTTTTGATATACGACTTAGGATATTTTGTAAAATCAAGTTCCCTCCCCATGCAAAAGTTGAGTCGAAGAGTAAAAGAAGTCCAAACATATAACCCGATGTTGAACCAATTATTAACCAGGTCACAAACGCACCTAGGCTACTCACAAAAACCATTCCTAGTACAGGATTAATTTTATCAGCAATTTTACCTAATTTCGGTGCTAACAACAGAGAGATAATTTGACTTGGGAAATAGATTATCATTACAAGAGTTGGATCTACAACCTCTAATTCCTCGATTAAGTATACCTGAAAGTATGGATATGCTAACATTTGATTGATGTTGCTAGTCATAAAAGCAA
The DNA here is from genome assembly GCA_013375495.1 of Promethearchaeota archaeon. Next base: position 16,169 of record JABXKC010000025.1, on the reverse strand, counting down.
GGACCAACACACTGAAACCGATGAAGAATCCAATCGCTAAATTATTTCTGGACTTTAAAGGAGAATCAGATATGACTGGTTTCTTGGAGACTACACTCGGTTCAACGGAAGATGGAAATATATTAAAAATATGCTTTTCAAAAGTTAATTCCTCATCAACTTTTAAATGGAATACAAAACCTCCTAATATGTTCGACGCGGCAAATAACAATAGAGGACAGTAAACCAAAAAGGTATACTCCGGAACAAATGTATTCGCTAACCAGAATATTATAAAACTAATGATTGATCCCATAGCGTTTCCTTTTCCGATCATTCCACCACGTTTACCGAACGCAAAAGAACGATTATCTTTGTTTGATTTCTCCGAAATCAAAGTATCTAATGGTGTCCAAAAAAAACCAACAAAAAATCCCAAAATAAACATACCTGTTGTAAATAAAACGAAAGAAGAAACTAGGATTCCTATATACATTAGAATATAGCAAATAGCACGGCCAAAACTTCCAATCAGGATTAATATTTTCTTTGAAACTCGGTCTGTTAAAAAACCTACTATGGGTGCACTAAGTAAACCTCCTATGGTCTGTATTGAAAAAGCTATCCCCAATTCTGTTTTTGAAACTCCTAATAATTGAACTGTGACATAAGGGATTAGAAATGAAAAGAAAAAGAACCCCATACTATTCCAAAAGATAATTCTTATCATTGGAATAAAGTCTGGAGTCATTTTCACATTATTTTTATCCTCATGCTCATTAGAGTTTATAGTATCTGATTTGAGTTCATTGGGAGTGTTAATCTTATCAGAATGATTTTTAGTATTAGATTTTTTTATCAAATAAAAAACACCATTTTTGCTACTATATTTGAAAAAGAGCCATATCCTAAATACATTATCATTTCAGCACAAAATAGTATCTTATTAAATAAATGGAATAAACTTTTTTTGGTTGGAATACTAATCATATTACAATTTAATATTTTGAAAATAAAAATGTGAAAATTCAAATGTTAACACCTGAACACATTAAAGAAATTTTAAAGGATTATACAATTAATTTGCGATTCCATGCACGCGGAGGACAAGGAGGTGTTACTGCATCTAATCTCTGTGTGGAAGCATTCTATGGATACGGTGTTTGTCAGCCGAAATTTGGTGCAGAGCGTATGGGAAGTCCTACTGAAAGCTATGTTAGACTTTCCGCGAATGTCGATCTTGTAAGATCAAACGAACAAGTATACGGACCTCACTTTGTTTCCGTTTTAGACCATTCTTTATTATCTGAAGTAGATGTGACCGCAGGTATCCCAAAAGGAGGTTGGTTAATTGTCAATACGGAGATGGATCAATTAACGATTCAAGATACAGTAAAACGCAAGGATATCAATATCGCGACTATAGATGCAACTCGAATTGCTCTTGATGTTTTAGGGAGAAATATTACGAATACTATTATTTTAGGGGCTTTAATTCGCGTATCTCATCTTTTTACTCTTGAAGAGCTATCTGACGCAATAATGAAGCGTTTTAAAGGAGAAGTTGCGGGAAAAAATATTCAAGCTATTAAGCAGGCGATTGAAGAAGCATGTGTTTATGATATAGGAATCGAGCCAGATTTCACTGTTGACAGTAAAGTTCCATGGCAACAAGTTGAATTAGGATTACCGGGTTATAAGGACCTGGATAAAGCAGGAGTATGGTATCGAGATGAACAAATAATTCCTGTAGGAAGTGACCAAGTGAATACTGGTACTTGGGGTGAATGGGAAGTGTTATGGGATGAGGAAATCTGCACTGATTGTGCTCAGTGTTGGCATATTTGTCCTGATTTTGCCATACTAAGAAAAAAAGGTGATGATGGATTATGGCATATGGCAGGAATTGACACATTTCATTGCAAATCTTGTTTAAATTGTTTGGAGATTTGCCCTGTTAATGCAATTGATAAAAGAATGAAACAGGGACCTGCAGCTTGTGCAGTACCCGAAGATCAAGAAGGAGGTAATTAAAATGTCAATAGAACCAATGAAATTATTCTTTAAAGAGATTAAAGAACCAATTGAAACCACTATGATAGGGAATTATGCCGTCGCTGGAGCAGTTACTCAAACTGATCCTGATGTTATTTGTGCTTTTCCAATTACACCACAAACTCAATCTGTTGAAGGACTATCTGATGTAGTTCACCAAGGAAGGCTAAAAGCAGCCTTTGTAAATGTAGAATCAGAATTAGCAGCTATATCCTATTCAACTGCAGCAAGTGCAGCAGGAGCCAGAGCATTCACGGCAACGGCATCTCAAGGGTATTTACTCATGACAGAGGCTTTACCTATGGCTGTTGGTTGGCGAGTTCCATTAACAATGTTGATTTCAGCAAGAGCATTTAATTCTCCTAATTTATCAATATGGAACTCTTGGGAATTCACTCAAACAAATTCTGAATTAGGTTGGAACACTATTGTTTCTGAAAATGTTCAAGAGACCTATGATGCTGCTATCCTAGCAGTTATGATCTCGGAAAATTCTTTATTCCCTACTATGTTTGTACATGATGGATTTATTATTTCGCATTCAGTTCAGAAATTAACTTTAATACCTGATGAAATAGTTCGAAAACTAACTCCCAAGAAACCTAGGCATACAATAAATACTAAGAAGCCTGGAACATGGGGAGGTATAGTTACCCCAAGCTTTTTTATGGAAGGTAGAAAAGGTTTGGATGAAGCGAAGGAACCTGTTTTAGGAATTATGGAAAAAGCATTTGAAGAATTTGGCAACGCAACTGGAAGAAAATATAACTTAATTGAGACCTATAATTTAGATAATCCTTCAAAAACAGCTTTTCTCACAATGGGGTCCATGTGTGGAAATATTATTAGTTGGATGACCAAGAATAAAGATGTTGGATTAATCAAGATTAGAGCTTTTAGACCATTCCCTTATGAACAACTGCAAAAAATTGTAGACGAACATAATATTGAGAAACTGATTATTTTGGAGAAATCTGATTCTTTAAATGGTATGCTTCCACCATTTTCGATGTCAATTGCTTCAGCTTTATATCCATTAGGCACCACATTCAGAAGTTTTATTGTTGGATTAGGCGGAAGAGATGTAACAAGAGATGAATTTGATGTAGCAAAGAAAAAAATGGAATCTATCAATGACATGAAAGGTAAGTTATATATATATCTCGGCGTAAGGGAATCAAAAGAAAAAATAATGGGGGTCGATATCTAAAATGTCTCAGCCAGAACGAAACATTATTAAGTTTGAAGATATCCTTGTTCGAGATGGAAAAAGCAATGTATTATTCTTTAATTATGACAACGAAGCTTTCATGAATACAGGTATTCAAGAGTCAGGTGGAACACCCCCATATGCCTCAACGACTACTGGTCCTGGTGGAGAAAAGATACCTGGAAAGATTGGAGTAAAACAGGATTTAGTTACTCCATTTGCGTTTTATGGTACAAAATCTCTTTTCTTAGCAACGACTAATCCTGCCTATTCTAATGATTTTATGGGTAAAGTTGCAGATGCCCTTAAATCTAATGGATCTGCATTTATACAAGCGTACTCAGATTGTATGAGAGGTTGGCGGCATGGTGCCGAATCAGCTTTAGAAATATCAAAATTAGCTACTGATTGCGGCTATTGGCCACTTTATACTGTGAGAGTAGAAGATGGCATTCCAACTTTTACTTATTACAGAGGGTTGGATATTGATAAAGATAAGTTCATAGATTACTTAAAATCAATGGGAAAGTTTAAACATCTCTTTAAACCAAAATTCATGGAAAGAGAAATTGATGAGATAATTTATTTAACTGAACAAAGAAATAGAAAACTTAAAGCACTTATTGAACAATTCGGAGCAGAAAAACCAATAGATGTTTATCGCGTGAACCGTAAGAGTTTAGAACCTCAAAAACAAATCCAACCTGGTCATGGACTATGTCCTGGCTGTGGAGCAGGTATGATTTTAAACCAACTAGCTACTGCTGCTCAAGCAGTAGGTGGATATAATGTAATCTATGTAAATAATACAAGTTGCTCAGAAGTCTCTACTTCAAAAGATAATGTGACTTCTTGGAATGTCCCCTGGGTTCACCATCTATTTGAGTCAGGTGCAACTGTAGCAGAAGCAATAAGTAGTACTTATAAAATAAGGAAGGCAAAAGGTCAATATGAAGGTGAAATTCCATATGTAATTCATATTGCCGGAGACGGCTCTACTTATGACATTGGTTTTCAATTCCTAAAGGCAGCTCTAATAAGAACAAGTTCTTTTGTAGAAATGAGTGAATATTTGTCTTGTAAGTGATAATTTTTTTTTATTTTTTTTGAAGTTTAAATATTTAAGAAGTTTATGAAATAATTCTGTTACAAGCTTAATTATTTTAAAGTTAATTAACTATAAAACATCGATAAAAATTATAGTTTTAATCCCCTTCTCTTTTTTTTTTAGATATAAATTTTGCATCCATTGATTTATTCCCAAAAGGTAATTTAGCATTTGAATTGAATTGTTCTTCAGAATTTTTTATTGGTAAAGGTGATATTATCTCTTCAAGTTTCTGATTATTTAAGATCATATAATCTTGAACCAAATCTGGATTTGATAAATATTTATTATTTTCCACTTTGCCTTTATATTTAATTTTATCCTTCTTCATAATAACCTGTAAACTTCCTTTAAAAAATTTGTATATCATTTAGTGCGTTATTTTCTCCTATATTAGAAAGCCTGTATTTCTATAGGCGGGATGTTTTCCTTTTTTTTCTCAGCAACTCTCTTAATTTTGGATTGGACTGGACTCTCGTCAAAAGAGCTTTTAATTTCAATTAAGTGATTTTTTATCGCATTTTTAAAGATTTTTTCCCCCTTATCTGACCTTGTTATAACAGTAGACCACCCCTCATTTGAACCTATTGAACCTAATGATATATCGGCAAATTCCGCTGTAAGATCTCCACAAAAATGACAGAACTGAGAACAATATACTTTACAATCATTTAACGATAATGAATATTTTTCCCCTGAGTCGACAGTAAGTTCAAAAACTCCAGATTTAATATCCATTTTAATGATTTCATCTATAGACACAGAAAATTTATCTTTAATAAGTTTAAAAATCTCTTCATATGGAAATGATTCCATGCAGAATAAACCAATCTTATATTTAATGTTTCTAAACATTGGTAATTTAATCGGTATGAGTTTTCCTTTTGAGATAGCTTTAATTTTACATGGGAGTGCAACAAGTGCAATTTTATCATACTTTTTAGCTTTATGCAAAATTGATAGAACGGGAAAATGAACGTATGTACTACCAGCAGTTTTATGTAATTCCTCTGCTTTTTCTATAATACTGACTTCAGGTTCCCAGTAGTTTTCCAAATGTTTAATTGTAATAACTGCATCCACTAGCTTTTGTTCTAATAAATAATATAACAGTGAAGTAGCTATTCCTCCATCCTGACCAAGTTTTTTAATAGAATATTTTCTTGTTCTTGCGGAATAAATATCTTTATAATACCCTAATCCATCAGTGTATTTTAAAGACTTATCCATCCTGTATATATTTTCCATCAAGGCATCCATCCGAAAAGAACGAGGACATACTTCATAACATAGTCCACAAGTAATGCATTTACTCTCGTCAACATAAAGATAATCTCTTCTAAGATCTATAGCATTTACAGGACATATTGATGAACATAATCCACATTGGCAACATAAATTACTATCATAAACTAAATCTACAGAAATAAAATAATTTTCTTCGCTCTTTTTTAAATCAGCTCTAATTTTAAAAAGAGGGTCTTCTTTATCCGCATCAAGCACCTCAATTAAACCTTTTTCTTTCATGTAAAATAAGTCTCGAATTACATTTTCTTTTGGAAAAGGAAAGCGTTTTATAATTTCTCTAGCCTTTAAAGGTTTTGAATTTTTTAACTCTTCAAATAAATACTTCCTAGCTGTTTCAGCTTCAAATATAGAATCTAAAATCATGTTTAATTCGGCTTTATTATATTTTCCAATCTTTAAAATATCATCCTTAGCTTTAAAAAGTGCTCTATAATGAAAATTATTGGATGCTTTATATGTAGCATACAACAATTTATGAAGCGGAACTCCTCCAAAATTATAATCATTTTTTACTCTAAACATCATGATTCAAATTCACTGAATATTTCATTTTAAATTATTACACTTCTAACTTTTCTAATTTTATAGGATTTGGACCTAATTTTTTTAATTTTTTAAAGAACTGAGTGATAAATTCATTTAGATTTTTGTAATTTTTTCCATCCCAGTTACAAATTTTTATTCTACCATCATTTAATCCTCTCTTTGCTAATATTCGGTTGGTTTCATTAACTATTTTTTGAAAATTCTTATAATCTGATTCAAATATTCCCTTATTCATTTTTCCTTTGATAAATATAAAAATTCCATCAAATCCTTCATAGAAATATCTTAAAAGTTCATTTATATCAAGCGTAACTCTATTTTCTTCCCTATTAATTAGTACTGACACATTTTCTCTATCTTTTATTAATGTGGATATTAGATTTTCATTAAGTTGAAAGCCTGGGGTATAAATAATTAGGATTTCATAGTTAATACCTATCAACTTCTTCTAGTATATTTTATATTAAAAAAATTTTTTAATCCAATTATAATGTACGAATTTAGATCATTTATATGTTACTAATTATACTTTCCATGATATGAAAAAGATCATTATAATATTGATAATCGATAATCTATAATCTAAATACTATAATAAAATCTAAGAGAAACCCAATTGAATATTATAAATCCCGGAATTTTAGATAATTTTATTAATTTTTTATATCGATTTGCGCGAGGAGTGTCTATTTCAATTGGGTTTAAGTCTAATTCTTGATTTTGTTTCATCTTTATTTCTCTCTCCTTGTTTTTTTATTATTATGTTATTTCGTCTTAGATCTATATAAAACTTATTAAAATATTTTTGTAAGAGATTAAAAAATCAAAAATTCTCTCTACAATAGAATTTTCATCGAGCTCGTCTATAGGAATCACTTATAGCTCTGATTCTCTAAAAAAATTGATAATTAAGAATTTTTTTCTAATTCTAAAAAAAAAGAAAATAATTATTTCAAGGAAGCTAGAGATTCTTTCAACGATTTTTCAAATATTTAATATACCGTTAATCCTAATTAACATGATTCATTTAAACTTTTAAAAAAAACTTGAGACATTAAATGATATTATCCAAACGAGAACGTGTGTTTAGGACCTTAGAACTCGATGGGGAACCAGATATGGTACCCGTCCATTATTTTGGATTTGAGCAAACCGGGAGTTCCTTCCAATCTTTTAAACAATCAGGAGAATTGGATAAATATCACTCTTATGTAGAAGATAAAGTCGCTAATATAAAGTATTATATTACAGAACAACGCTTTTGGAATGTTGATCTGTTCGGAATGGATCCCTTTGGAGAAACTAAAGTTAAAATTAGATATGAAAATGCACCTCCAGAATATCCTAAAGCTCGTTTAAATAGAATGGATGGAAGGATATATAGATCTGGAAAACAAGTCAACACTGGTTTAGAATATGCTTGGTATGTTGATGGATATTTTAAAACCCCAGAAATTCTACACACTTATTGGGAACGCTATGGAAAGCCCACTGAATTGATTAATAATAGAGTTAAATACTCGTCTCAGGTATGGGAACGGTTTGTTGAAGCTCTTTCTCCCTATTTCTACCCTTTCGCAAATCTCCCTGTAAATCCCTCTGAGGCTTTGATAGGGGGCATTACTTTTACGCGTTTTGCATACTATATTCGAAAAAATCCTGGCTTTCTACATGAAATTATGGATGAATATACTAAAGTTAACATCGAAATTATCAAACGATTAGCTGAAGTAGGCGTCGATATCGTGATGTTTGGAGATGATTTGGGCTACAAGGACAATCCATTTTTTTCTTTAAAGGTCTTCCGTGAATTTATCCTTCCATATCATAAAAGAATGTATCAAACATGTAAAAAAAGGGGTGTGTTAATAATCCTACACTCTTGTGGAAAAATTGACCAGTTTTTACCTGATTTAGCTGATGCAGGGCTTAATTGTATTCAATCATTAGAAGCAACGGCTGGTGTGGATTTCCCTAGGTTAAAAGAATCTTTAGGAGATCGGTTATGTTTTATGGGTGGACTAGATTCGTCAGGTGTATTAACTTATGGATCTCCTAAGGATGTTGAAGAAAATGTGAGAAATACCATAAAATATGCTGGAAAAGGCGGAGGTTATTTCGTTGGACCATCCCACGACATAATCAATATCCCTTGGGAGAATATAATGGCTATGAGAGCTGCGATTGAGAAGTACCGAAACTATCCTATAAATCTTTAGAAGAAGGATAATAATTGTAAAAAAGTTAATAGTGCCATTTTCTTGAAAAGCTACTGAAAATTTCTTTAAGTAAATCTTTTTGGTATTTGTTTTCTAATTCTTTATTTTTGTATAGCAAAAAATTATTTAGCATCTCCTTGGTAAAGTTACTTTCTCCACGCTCTTTTAACCAAGTTAAAATATCAAGTATTATTCCACCCTCGCGCCCACCAGCGAATTGGGGTAAATATTGGTTCGCGATGTATTCTGACCGATAAAATGTCCGCACATATAATCCCTTAGGATCGAGATTTTTGTAAAGGTGCGAAATGTTTTCCGGAGCAGAATCAATTACTAAATTTTTACCGGCTTTTTGTATTTTTTTATACAAAGGTATCCAAACCTTTGAACCCATTGGCGAATTACCTGCTCCCGGGACCCATTGAATTCCTGTTATGCCAGGCTCCTTCAATAGAAAGTCTAGATGGGGTAGTGCGTTAGGGCCATCTAAGTGATAAATTGCGTAATCCATGTGCTCTGCTTGCTGTATAATATCCGGAAAAGCAATTTTTTCGAACCAGGTAGGACTCAACATTGCGCTAAAATCACATTGCAGAGCGTACCACCTTTTTCTGCTCCACACGCCTAACCAACAATTGCACCCATCGCAAAATTGGGCAATGATGTTCTGTAAATCGTCGTAGACTTTTAACAACTTCTCTAAAATTATTGTTCGACAAGTATCTATTAGACCAGGGTTGCGCTTCATCGTGAGTATTATATTTGTTGGCCCTAAAAACGACGAAAGTATGTCGAGAACACCGCCAATATCGGTAACTGACACTAGGTAGCTTTTTCTCGCTCTTTTCGCGGCATTTTCAGTTATTCTGAGTAGCCTTGAATACCACTCGTTATTTTGATTAAGTTTGATGCTTTCTAGGTGTTCTACGATATTTTCTGGTTTTATTGGAAGACTAAACCAGACTGTATTTGTCTTAAACTCGGGAGACACTCCAAATACTGCCGCCATTATTCCCGGACCATAATTGGGAAAATAGAAAGGAATTGATTCTCCACCAAAATAAGTTTCTTTAGCTCGCTTTTCAAATCCATCTAAGGCATTATCAATGGCATCATAATCTTTAGCTAATGTCCAATCTTCACCTACCGTATCTAAAAAAGCACCGAGTTTTCCCCTTTTTTTTGGATAATAAAAGCTTAGAACAGGGCGATCGATGATTTCATGATCCCACCACGCACTCATCCGCTCTTGAGCTTCGGTGATATCCTCCTTATATTCCATAAAAAAGATATTTAAGCAAAATAAATTAATCTTTACTTTTTACAAATATGTCATAAACCAAGATTCACTAATTTCAACTTGGAGTTTCAATTGTGTTAGGTTGATCCGAAATTTTTAAGATTATCCGGGTATTATATTAGATAATTCGAGGAATGAAAATGATAAGCGATTTAGCTAAAATTTACGATCACCGTATAATTGAAAAGGAATTATACGAGTGGTGGGAAAAAGAAGGTTTCTTTGCTCCCGAAAAGTCAAAAGAATTAGGAATTACCAATGAAAAATCTGAAAGATTTTGTATTACAATACCGCTTCCTAATGTAACAGGACAACTCCATTCAGGTCATGCCCTTGTAATTTCACTTGAGGATTTAATGACGCGTTACGAGCGTATGCGGCAAAAAGAAACTCTCTACATACCAGGCACTGATCATGCGGGAATAGCAACTCAAAGTGTCGTTGTTAGGGAATTACAAAAACAAGGTATAAACCATAAAGATTTAGGGCGTGAGAAATTCGTGGAGAAAGTCTGGGAATGGAAACATAAATATCACGCCAGAATTACTGAACAGTCAAAAAGAATGGGCATTAGTTGTGATTGGAGTCGTGAATATTTCACATTAGATCCAAATTTATCACATGCAGTCCGGGAAGCTTTCTACAGGTTATATCACAAGGGTCTGATATATCGCGGAGAATACATGGTTAATTGGTGTCCAGGAAGGTGTGTTACTGCAATTTCGGATTTAGAGACTGAGGCTATTGAGGAAAAAGGTCAATTGTGGTATATCAAATATCCAATTATTAATAAAGCCTGGAAAGGCCCCCAGCATCCGTGGGCAAGTGGAAAATGGGCAGAAGGAGCCACAGATTTTATCATTGTCGCTACCACAAGACCAGAGACGCTACTAGGAGATTCTGCAGTAGCAACAGTTAAATCTCATCCTAAATACGCGAAATTTATCGATTATCAAGCAGTAATCCCAGCTGTCAGTCGTCCTGTTCCAATAATTGCCGATCCCTATGTGGATCCTGAATTTGGTACTGGAGCTTTAAAAATAACTCCTGCTCACGATCCTAATGATTTTGAAATTGGTAAAAAACATAGTTTAGAATTTATAAATATTTTTAATGAAAAAGCTAAAATTCTCCCTGGATTTGTTGAGGCTTATACAGATCTAGATCGATTTGAGTGTCGGAAAGTTATAATCAAGGATCTTGAAAAGGAAGGGTTAATAACTGAAATTGAGCCATATGATCACTCTGAACCGCACTGTCAAAGATGTCATTCGACCATAGAACCTCGCGTTTCTATTCAGTGGTTTGTAAAGACAAAACCACTTGCGGAACCTGCAATGGAGAAAGTTCGGAATGGTGAGACGAATATTATTCCTGAAAGAGAGAAAATTCGTTATTTCCAGTGGATGGAAAATATACACGATTGGTGTATATCACGCCAACTTTGGTGGGGCCATAGAATTCCGGTCTGGTACTGTGATGACTGTGGTGAAGAAATTTGTCCCGAACCTGATATAGAATCCGTAACCTCTTGTCCTAAATGTAAAAGTTCTAAGATCCGTCAAGATGAGGATGTGTTAGATACTTGGTTTTCTAGTGGTTTATGGCCCTATTCAACCCTAGGGTGGCCTAATACAGATCACCCAGACTATAAACGCTTCTATCCAACCGATACTCGAGAGACGGGATATGATATTCTTTTCTTTTGGGTTGCAAGAGAAATGATGATGGGAATCGAACTAACAGGAGATGCACCTTATCATACAGTTTATCTACATGGCATGATCCGAAATGAAAAAGGAAGAAAGATCAGTAAATCCATGGAAAATATTGATCAATATGATCCTTTAGTCATTATAAATGATTACGGTGCCGATTCCCTCAGGTATGTCAATATATCAACAAGTGTTCCAGGATTAGATACTAATTTAGATCCTAAAAATATTGAGGTTGCTCATAGATATTGCAATAAAATTTGGCAAGCGTCTCGTTATGTCTTAACCAACATTTCCTCAGATGAGAAAATTTGTAAAGTCAACGAAATTGATTTAGAAAAACTAAAATTTCCGGATAAATGGATTCTTTCTCGGTTAAACTCAGTAATTAGAAATGTTCAATCCCACATGGATAATTACGATTACTTACGAATGACAAGAGAAATTAAATCGTTCTTTTGGAGCGAGTTTTGTGATTGGTATATCGAAATGAGCAAGAAATTTCTTTACGATGAGACTTACGCCGACAAACACATTCAAAAGTCCATACTCCTACATGTTTTAGAAACATTCTATAGATTATTACATCCTGTAATGCCTTTCATCACAGAAAAATTATGGCAATCTCTTCCTAAAAGCTTTAAAAATATCCCCTCAATAATGTATGCTCCTTGGCCGGAAGCACAAGAATCATTCATCGATCCGAAAATTGAAGATAGTTTTCTCTTGATGGCAGATTTTGTCCGAGAAGTCAGAAGCGTGAAACATGACTTTGGAATTCCGCTAAAAACCCTTGTGCCTTTACATATAGAAACAGACGATAATCGAGAATTGTTTGAATTATGTAGGAACGAATTAATCAAAATGGCCTTTATTGACGAAGATAAATTCATAATCGATAAAAAAATCACTCCACCTCCTCAATCAGCCAGAATAGTTCTCAGCGGAATACCTGCATTTATTCCATTGGCAGGAATGATTGACATTGAAAAAGAAAAAGTAAGAATCCAAACCGCATTAGACAAAACTAAAACTGAAGCCAATAAAATTAAAAAGAAACTTCAAAGCCAATTCTCTGAGCGAGCTCCAAAAGAGTTAGTTGCCAAAGAACGACAAAACCTTGAAGAATTAAAGATTAAAATTGAACAACTTGAAGATCAATTAGAGATACTATAAAATCTCTAATAGAAAGGTTGATCCTTAATATCAGGAAGTTTGATCTGAGGAGCATTTTCTTTTATATATTCGATAGATTTTATCGTTTCATCTTTCGTTAATTCAAAGACAACAGGACCATCAAAATTCTTCTGGTGGATTATATTTAGAAATTCAGTTGGAAAACTTTTTCCAGTTCCTAGAGCGCTATGATCAGAGAATAAGTTTTCATCGTCGTAGTCTTGAAGATGTATTTCGGCTGTTATATCTAAATATTTTTTAGTAATTTCGAGGAGATCGTAATCGCCTGAAAATCCACCAAGAAAATGTGCTGTATCTATACATAGCTTTGTCTTCAATTTTTTAATAATTTCAATAGTAGCATCAAAAGGGAATTGTATATTTTCTATGGCGATTTTATTTCGATTTATATTAGTATCTTCTATAAATCGTTCAATACTCTGTATAGCGTTAGCGCTGAATAGCTCTGCTGTAATGTTCTGAATCTGTGGATTTTCAATAAAATTGATGACGCTTGCGACCGTTTCGCCAGTTGGATGTAAGACAAAGACATCTATGTCATCTTTAAGTTCTACAATAGAATTGTAGGCGTGTATTATAGCATTGACACTTCCTTTGCGTACGAATTCATTTGGACCTCCAAGATCTAGGCTTAAGAAAGGAAGATGGGCCGAATATGTAATGCCATATTCATTTTTAAGGGCTTGTAATATTCTAATTTGCTGGTTATCAATTGTAATCGGAAAGACTTGGAACAAATCCAACTCAATTTCAAAATGTTGATACCCAGATTCAGCAGCTCTCTTAACCAAATCAGAAAATTGAAATTCTGATATTCCTTCCAAGCCCTTTTTGGCAAGAATGCCGTCAATTAATAGTTCATAAGTCATAGGTGAAATTCCAAATCTCATACTATAAAGTCAACAATTTTATTCATTTTTATATAATTTTTTAAAAGGGACTTAGTTTTTAAAGTTTAATTTCTTTTCTACATTACCACACAAACTCAAACAATCGTTATGACTTTATCAAAAAGGGAAAGGGTGATCAGGACATTAGAACTCGATGACAATATTGATATGCTTCCTGTTCATTATCTCGGTTTTGAATTTACTGCTAGTTCTTATCAAAGATTTCTAAAAAGTGATGAATACAACAAAAATAAAACATTCATAGAAAACGATTTTTCTAGAGTAAAATATTGTTGGGCAGGTGATATTACTGAACTACGATACTGGAATGTTGATTGCCATTCCATGGATCCCTGGGGCCCTAAAAAATTCAAAGAACCTGTAAAACGCGCTCCTCCAGAATATCCCGATTGCATTATCAGTGCGATTGATGGAAGATTGTGGAAACTGGTTAAACAAGTTGATACGGGTATAGCTTATTTGTGGTATGTAGATGGATATTTTCGAACTCCGGAAATAGTACATCATTACTGGGATAAATATGGAAAACCTTCAGAACAGGTCAATGATAAGCTTAATTATACACCCCAAATTTGGGATGGATTTGTAGATTCTCTAAAAAAGTGTTTATATCCAATGGCGTTTGTACCTGTTGCTATTCATGAATCTTTATTTGAAGGGATGAGAATGAGCCGTGTAGCCTATTATATGCGAAAAAATCCCCAATTTATCCACGAGGTTCTTAACGAGTATACTAAATTAAACATAGAAGTTATCAAGCGCGTTCATGAAGCTGGTGTAGACATAATTTTCTACTCAGACGATTTGGGTTATAAAGGACGGTCTATATTATCAATTGAGCAGTTTAAAGAGTTCATACTTCCCTATTATAAAAAAATGTATAAAGCTTGTAAGCAACGAGGTATGTTTATCGTTCAGCACTCTTGTGGATATATTGATAAAAATTTGCCCCTTATGGCAGAAGCGGGACTTAATTGCATTCAGGCACTTGAACCCGCTGCAGGTGTCGATTTAGCTTCCTTGAAACAAACTCTTGGCGATAAAATAAGTTTTATGGGAGGAATAGATTCAAGTCGTATCCTTAATTTTGGAACCCCCAAGGAGATCGTACAGGAAGTAAAACGTTGCGTGAAAGCGGCAGGTTATAATGGTGGTTATTTTGTGGGTCCCTCGCATAACATCCTGACCACTCCGTGGGAAAATCTCAAGGTGTTAAGAGAAGCGATTGAAAAATATCGAAAATATCCATTAAGTCTAAATTAGAGGATATTATAAAGTGAGAATTTGAGTTACTTTTGGAGAATTGCGATTATCGGAGATAAAGGAGGGATTTCTACCTCAAATTGAGAAATATTTTCTGATTTCATATTTAATTTTATAGTAGAAATCTTCTGATTTATTCCATTATAGATGTCTACAGTATTAACATCCAACCCATATTTCACGAAGTCAATTTGAACCTCTATTTTTTGAACCCGACTACTTAGATTATAAGCTGTAATTACTCCTATCTTATCAGTTTCATCCACATGAAGATGGATGCTATAACTAATACCGTAAAATATACCACGAGTAAAATAGGGCTTAAATTTTTTGTAAAGAGTCATCGCCTCTTTTAACGTTTCATATTTTACGCTTTCCCGATTACTTAATCCTCCAATTCCCAAGTGTCTTGCAAGAGAAGCGTACCACCAGAATTGTAACATATTCTCATTATCGCTATTTTCATTAATGTGTAAGTATAAAGGGATAGAATAAGCCAAATTGTATTCAAAAAGTTGTGTTGATCTACCAGACAATAAGTCTTGCATTGGATTCCACATACATTCAAAACCCCAATTTTCGTCAAAACTGTGTGGAAGGTTGTGTTGATAATATAATGGATGACGTGGTTTTACACCCCTATCATGTGCTTCAATAAGAATATGGGGAAATTCCTTTTTTACATTTTGGATGACTTTAAATATATTCTCTGCGTGAGTGTGCCTTAACATTGGGACTTCGTGTCCGTGTTCCTTGCTAAAACACCCAAGATTGTCTGCCATAAACATTGATAAATCGGTGAAGTCAAACATGAAAAAGTCTACTCTTTCTTTGGCGAGTTCTAATATTCTACGAGTTTTTTCTTTTACCCAGTGTTCATTTGCACATAAGCAAAAAAGATTAATATATGGATCTGCTACAAGTTTTACACCGTTTTTGCTAATTAAATAAAACTCATCTGGCTCATTTTCTCCTTCAAAATTCATCATTAGATGGAGAGCTAATTTTAAACCGTATTTTTCATGTATAATTCTTGAGAATTCCTTTAATGGACCAAATCTTTCCTCATTCCAGATAGAAGAACCCAACGCGATATTCCACCCAGGATCTAAATACAAACTTTCCGCACCAACATCTTTAGCAATTTCAGCCTCTTTATAGAGCTGCTCTAAAGTGTATTCTTCAAATTCTATGCCTTCAACAAAAAATCCAGTCTTCTCAGAAACCCATCCTAAGTTATATAACTCATTCCAATGAACAGGAGGATCGTACTCTTGTTTGAATTTGTGACCATGATCTTCTAAATGACTTCTGTAAAGATAATAGCCCTCTTTATAATCTCCTTCGTAAACGGCATA
>JABXKC010000024.1 GCA_013375495.1 Promethearchaeota archaeon | reverse complement strand
GTGCTCTTAGACCAACCACAGCTGCGTTTGTTGACATAATTAAGCAGGTTGATCTTTTACCAATTGGAATGCTACAATCGATGAGCTAGAAAGAACTTTAGAATTAAATATATTTTATATTAATTATAAATTTAAGAGTTGAAAATTTAGCTCTTTTTTTTTTGTTTTGAGAGAATTAAAGTTAGAACTCTGAAGACTTTATTTACAAAGAAATGAAACTTTTATTATCTTAAATAAATTAATAATAATTAATTTAAACTTTAAAAAAGTGTGTAGAGGATTATGTCGTTACCAGCTAAGAAAGCGATCGAAATTGACGAAAATATTACTCATTATGTTTATAAGATGCTTTCGCACGAGAGTATATTAAAATACGACGAAAGCAAATGCGTTGAGTGTGGTTTTTGTCATAGAGTTTGCCCTGTAACCATTTCTATTTACGATGAACCATTGAAAAAAACTGCTATAGGCACTCCAGAAGAGATGAGAGTTGAATCAGATAAAAAGATTGTCGTAGATACTGAAAAATGCATATGGTGTGGCAGTTGCAGTTGGATATGTCCGGGTTATACACTAGAATTACTAATCAACGGAGAAAGTAAGATCTTATTAGTAGAAAATGGTTCTCTTGCGGAATTCGACGAAGAAGTTCGCACTTTAGAAAACGGCCAAAAAGTACGAAAGGTAGTAGATGGCTCAATTAAATTCGATTGCACTGAAAAAGATACTAAAGTAATTGATGCGTTTACTGAAGAGTGTTCGGTAGATGCTATGTCGCGTGAGGGTAATGACATAGCTGTCGACATAGATAAATGCATTTTGTGTTTTAAATGTACGGACGCTTCGAAAAATTACGACAACATTAGCGTAGATATTCACAGAGATAAATTCAAGAAAGAAAAAGGGAATCCATCCTCAGTTTGGAATGGTATTATGCTCCGCGTTCTCGGAAAAGAGGGGAAGATTAAAGGAATTATGAGTCGTAGTCAAAATAAACTTGCAGATTCCGTTATGCGCTTGTTAGGAAAGGAGCCTGGCGAAGAAATCTAATTATATAAATTCTTATTTTTAACTATTTTTTGCTTTTTTTATATAAGAGACAAAGAATATTTATTGATTTTAAAAAAAAAATAGAAAAAAAATGTAGTTAGTAAATTTATTCTAATAACGCATTTTGTAAAGGTTTCAGACGCAATTGTATCAATTGAGATTGATAATTAAAAATTTCATCAAGCCAATCAAACATAATTTGATTTCCAATTAATCGGTTATCAAGCTGTATATGATCATTTGAGCCATCTTTTTCTAAATTAAAAATGTAAATCTCCTTGACGCTTGAAGAGATACCTTCATAGAACTCTTTTGCTTGGAGTAAAAGTTCTTCTCCTTCACTATCGCTTACTATTGCGAGAGCCGGGCAGGTTATTTTATGTATCTGATCTTTAATATTATGCATATTATACATATCCTTCTTAAGAACCTCAGTCCAAGGGAGTTCATGCATTCCAAATACCCAAAGGACATATTTTGCTAGGGTATATTGTAAGGGCATCTTGCTAAGAATTCGTTCTATAAGTCGATTAAGGAAAGAAGCTGGAAGTTTAAGGAGAAAATTACGTTTTCGAGAATTACCTCCAAAAGATTTTTGCATGTTTACCATATCTATAATAGGAGTATTTGGAATAACAGCTTTAATACGGTTTTCATAAATTGCTACTCTAGTAGCTATATATCCACCGTAACTAAACCCCGTTAACGCAATTCTATCATCCACACCAGGAAGAGTTTTAAGAAAATCGATTGCTACTTTATAAGGTATTTCATAATCATGCCGTCTAGTACAGTTAGGATAGAGATGGACAGCTCCTCGATGACCAGGATGTTCAAATGTAAAAAAATTATATCCTCGTCTTACTGTTGCCGGACCACATAGGAAAAAAACTTCTTCTAGTGAAGTATCGTTTCCACCTGCGGCAATTAGTGTAGGATGATGAGCAGTAGATTCATCTGGACTCCAGAAATACCCTGGTAACTTAAAATCTTTAAACGGTATCTCTATGATCTGAATTGGAGGACTAAACAATGGGCAAGCCATATGAAAACATTTAACACTTTTCTCCCAAAGTTCATGAAACCGTGGGTATGAAGGCGGTGTTCCATATTCAGCGGTCCTGTAGTAATTTGAAGCACATAAAAATAATTCTCTCGCACTAATTTTATGTCCTTTATTAAGAGCTTCTTCAGCTTTGATTTCCTTTTTTTTCGCAAGATTAGCCCATTCCTCGATCCAACTCTCTCTGTTTTTTTCGTCAATTCTACGGGCTACACGAAGACATTCGCCTACCTCTGCTGCATTCTCATTCATGTATTGGAGCGTACGAGCGAATGTCCAATCCATTTCTGGGTCTTTAAAGATTTTAAAACCTGCATCAGGGGATCTTCTTTCATTTTTTTGTTTTTTTTCATTTTTTACCACTTTTTTTAACACCTTTTTTTTATGATTTTACTAGAAATCGAATCGATTTCTAGTGGCTATAATAAAAAATTATTGTTAATATTTAAATATTTCGAAACCGAATCGAATTCGATAACTTTTTATTTAATATAAGACATATTAAAAATATGAGTAAAAAATCTGCTAAAGATAAAATTTTGGAAATCACTGAAAAATTGATAATAGAGAAAGGGTATAGCAACACAAACATCCGTGATATAACTTATCTGGCTAATGTAAGTGTTGGAACTCTTTATCATCACTTTAAGAAGGGAAAGATAGATCTTCTAAAAGAAATAATAACTAAATCTACCATTGAATCTACTGAAAAACTAAATACAAATAATTTTTTCGCTGGCAAGGATATTAATACATTTTCAGATGGATTAAAGATGTATTTTTTAGCCATGATTGAGAATCATAGAGAAAATCGGCAATTCATAGCTGCGATGGAAAGCGAAGTCCTTTCTAACATTAACTTCTATGACAAATTAAAAAATGATGTAAGATCCAAAGAAACTCGTCAGATCGAAACGAATCTTTTTTTAAAGCCCATTAAAATATTACTTGAAAATTTTCCTCAAGAAGATCTTAACATAGAGCAAAATGGAAAACAAATTCATGGAATTGTTGATATATTAATTCATCGTCATGTTTATGATGAGTATACTTTTGAGTCTGATGAATATTTCCTTCAAGTGTTAAATAAGATCGTCTTTTCCCTTTTAAAAGATTAAGTTAAAGTAATGAAAAGTGCTTAGGAGCTACTTACTGATTCCGTTATGCGTTTGATAGGCAAGGAATCTAGCGAGGAGATTTAATAAATTTATAATTATTTTTATCTTATTTTATAATACTTATCTTACATTTATTAGTTAATTTTCAAAATGTTAATTATGCAAAATATTATTCAAATTGAAATAGAATTGAACTGTGATATTACTCAAGCGTTTGAATTGTTCACAGTAAACGAGAAATTAGAATCGTGGTTACCTGAGAAAGCGGAGGTTGAACCTAAAGTAGGGGGCAAGTACGAACTTTTTTGGGACCCTCAAAATAGAGAAATCAACAGCACAATAGGATGCAAGATTACCAGCATTAAAAAAAATAAATTTCTATCCTTTGAATGGAAAGGACCAGAAAGATATCAATCTTTTATGAATTTCTGCGATCCTTTAACACACGTAATAGTTCTATTTTCCCCTAGTTTTGATGATCCAAAAAAGTCAACCGTCTTTCTCTTCCATTCTGGTTGGAGAGATGATTCCAGTTGGCAAGAAGCGCGTAACCACTTTGAAAAAGCTTGGTCGGGTGCTCTAGCAAAATTAAAAGAAAAACTTAGCTCTAAAACTACTTGAATAAACCCAATTTTATACTTTGATTTTTTATTCTCTTCTACCATTGACATTTAAATGATTAGTTTACTTATAATAGCAATAGGTTGAAAACTCATGTCTGAAAAATTGTTAGATGAACTTGATATAGACCACTTTAGAAGTGCATTTAATAAGTACACTATAGAAGCTTTCCGAAGACTTCCTAAATTGGACAAACCAAGGATATTGGACATTGGTTGTGGCTCAGGGGTTCCCACCATGGAATTGGCTAAATTAAGCGATGGTGAAATAATAGGTATCGATATCGATCAAGAAAGTTTAGACAAGTTAAGTAAAAAAATTGAAGAAGAAGGATTGATTAATAGAGTAAAAGCTATTAAATGTTCCTTACTAGATATTAAATTTCCAGAAAATAGTTTCGATATCATCTGGGCTGAAGGTTCCATTACAACTCTAGGTGTTGAAAAAAGTCTAAGTAGATGGAATAAGCTTCTTAAACCGGAGGGTTTTTTGGTTGTTCATGACGAAATTAAGCATTTCTTCGAACAACGCCATAAAGTTGATAGATGTGGATATAAATTTATTGAACATATTTCTTTACCAGAGGATGCTTGGTGGGAAGAATATTACCAACCTCTAGAGATCAGACTCCAGGAATTATTCAAAAAATACGAGAACGATCAAGCTGCTCTTAAGGTGTTAAATATGCACCAAAACGAGGTTGATATTGTCAAAGCTAGTCCGAAAAGTTTTCAATCAGTTTTTTGTATCTTACAAAAGTTAGAAAAAAAAATAGAAAATCATTTATTTCAGATAATCTAAAGCGGTAAGTGCGAAAATTTTAGTAGTATTAATTAGATCTTCGATATAAACAAATTCATCTTGGGCGTGATAATTATTTTCTCCTATCATTGGTCCAATTACTAATGTATCAATACCTTGTCTTTTAAAGTGATGAGCATCGGTTGAAGCTATAAACAGCTTAAAATCGCGCTCTTCGTTATAGAGGGTGCTGAAAGCTTTTTTCACGCTAGTGGCAAATTCAGAGTTAGTGTCTGCTATTAGCGGTTCTACAAAAACAGGTGTTTGAACGTTTAGATCAATTTCCGGGTTCTGTTTTTTATACTCCTCGGCAAAAGACAAGATTTTTGCTTTTATAGCCTCTAAATCCATTTCAGGAATGATATTAACTATGCAATGCAAATTACAGTTATCTGGCACAGATGTATGTGATACTCCTCCATCTATTTTTGTAATTGTGACAGAACCTACTTTTGATGGCATCCCTGGAGCTATAGGGTATTGCGTTTCTATTTTTTCAAGTTCTTCCTGCAACTTCTTTAGGAAATCTATTATAGGGATCATCCTATGAATTGCATTTATTCCTGAGTATTGATTTCGATTTGGAGGATTTAAATCGGGGTATGCCATGTTATGTCTACGAACTCCTTTTATAGTAAAACTGATTTGAAGGGTTCCCCCTATATAGGCGGTTGGATAATTACGGGGGCCATCCCCAACGAGACAAGCATCACCTTTAACAATTCCGTCATTGCCGATGTATTCTGCGCCTCCGAATCCAGCTATTTCTTCGTTAACAACGGCTGTTATTATTAATTTTCCGTTTAATTTAACACCTGCATCTAGTAAAGCTTTTGCAGCGATTATTTCAGCAGCTACACATGATTTATCGTCGCATGCTCCTCTACCATAAATTTTATTTCCAATAATTTCACCAGAATGAGGATCTTTTGTCCATCCATCAAATTCTTCGACTGTATCCATGTGAGCGTTAAATATTAAAGTTCGCCCACCTTCTTTACCGATCTCGCCTATTACATTGTTTCTTTTTGTTTTATTCGCAATCCCAAACTCTTCCATTTTCGCAGCTACGAATTTTGAAATGGGTCTATATTTTCCAGGTGGAACTTCGGACGGAATTTGAACGATTTGCTGTAAAAATGTTATTAACTCGTCTTTCATTTCATCTATTTTTTGGAGCACAATTTTTTCTTTATCTTCCATAATAACAACTCAAAATCTGTTCTACTATATTGTTTGATGTTAAGAAATATAAAACTATAAAATTAAAAAACTAACAACCACATAATTACTTATCTTTTTAATTAAAAACAAGTCGAATTAAAAATAAAAGTGATAATATATGGTAAAACGAGTTGCAATTAACGGATTTGGTCGAATCGGCCGATTATTCTTTAGAGCTGCTTGGGGAAACCCTGAACTCGAGATTGTTTCAATTAACGATCTTTTTGAGCCTAAATACCTAGCTTATGTATTGAAATACGATACAGTCCAAGGAAAATGGCCAGGAACTGTTGATTCAGAAGAAAAAGCTTTAATTGTTGACGGAAAAAGGATTCCAGTAACAGCTGAGAGAGATCCAGCGAATTTACCACATGCAAGTAATAATATAGATGTAGTTGTTGAATCCACAGGATTTTTTATAAAACGAGAAGGAGCTCAAAAACATTTAGACGCGGGAGCAAAAAAAGTTGTGATTAGCGCTCCAGCAACTAATCCAGATATTACAGTGGTTCTTGGGTGCAATGACGATAAACTTACTGAAGAACATAAAATTATATCAAACGCTTCGTGCACAACCAATTGTCTCGCACCAATAGTAAAAGTTTTAAACGATAACTACAAGATATCCAAAGGAATTATGACTACGATACATGGCTATACAGGCCCACAAAAAACTGTCGATACTGCCGTAGCTGGAGCCCCAATTAAAATGATAAGAGGGCGAGCAGCAGCACAAAACATTATTCCAACATCAACTGGTGCAGCAAAAGCCATCGGTGCGGTTTTTCCAGAGTTAAATGGTAAATTAGATGGAATTGCTATGAGAGTTCCTGTTCCTGACGGAAGTTGTGTTGATTTGAAATGTATTGTAGAAAATCCACCAACAGTTGAAGACATAAATGCGAAAATGAAGGCTGCTTCTGAAAGTTACCTAAAAGGAATTTTAGAGTATACAGATGATCCAATAGTAAGTAGTGATATCATCGGAAATCCAGCAAGTTCAATTTTTTGTTCCTTATGGACAAAGGTAATCGGTAATTTAGTCGCTGTTGTATCGTGGTACGACAATGAAATGGGTTATTCTAACCGAATAGCAGATTTGATTGCTAAAAAATTATAGGACTTAAAATTTTTTATTTTTTTTAATTTCTTTTTTTGGTTTCAATTTTTTCATCTTGTTTAACATTATAAAAAACTGGAAGTCTTAAAGATTATTTATATTCTCGTTGATTTTTAAGTTTGAACATCTGAAGTGTTAAGGGTTGAGGTTAATTGCAATCAGATGAAAGTAAGATTAAGTACTATGATAAATTAAAAGATTACAACGGTCAGATTTATACAGGAATGAAAATAGGTGGCATGCATAAGTGGCATTATACTAATGGTGAATGGTTTGAAACAAAAGTTGCCCCAGATCAATGGACTTTTAATTTTCAAAGTACAAAAACTCGATTTCAATCAGCACCTATAAATTCTGGTGCTCAGCTAAAGACAAAATATCATTGGTATTTAATCGCAGATCAAATTGCTTCGAAACTTGATGCCAACTCATATATAACTAACATGAAGGGTATTAAATTTAAAATTGGTCATAAAAGACCAAATTGGAAAACATTTAGTTATAACTACCCTGAGCAGGAATCTTATAAGGAACGAATTATTAAGATTTTGGAGAAAACTTTGAAAAATTTAAAAAATGAAAGGGTTGGAATAGAGAAATACGCATTTTAACCTTAGTTTTTAACAAAATTTAATTGATATACGAAAAAATTTCCAAATCCTTCTAAAAATTCAAATCCTGCTTTAGTTGCCCATTTTTTCTCGGTTTTTCTTAAAGGATAATCAGGATCAAAAAATAATTCGCATAATGATAAAATTCCTCCTGGTTTTAGAACTCTTTTGAATTCTTTCAATGCATGAACAGGATCAGGTATTTCGGGTAAACACGCAATAGCAAATATTCTATCAACGCTTTCGGGTTTGAAAGAAAGTTTATGTACATCATCAATTTTTGGAATAATATTTGAAATTTGCTCATCCTCTACTCTTTTCTTTAATCTACTTATCACATATTCTTGAATATCAATTGCATAGACTTTTCCATCAGGGAGTAACCTCTCTGCCACAACTTTCGTGTAATTTCCCTTCCCTGGTCCAACTTCAACAACAATCATTCCTGGTTTGAGGTTCATATTATTTGCAATGCTTTTAGGTTTTTGAATAAATTTTCGCCTCCAAGCATTATCTATTAAACGGGTAGCAATAGCAGGAATTGGAAATTTATGAATTTTCCGAATTATTCGCAAAATAACAAATATCCAAAGAAGAATGCAAATGAAAATGATTAAGAGGACTATTAATACATTTCTGAATATAATTAAGATATCAATAATATCCAGTTCACCATAAATCTCTAATTGTGTATTAAATATTTTAAAAAAGAAATAAATTTATACATCCAAAATTTTATCAATTCATGGAATTAACCAGTGCGAAGAGATTATCTTTAGATGATAAGGAACTTTTCGATAATTATTTTCAGAATTATCCGCCTCAAAATTCTGAATTTACGTTTACAAATCTTTTTATGTGGAGGAAATTCTACGAGTGGTTTTATTTAGAATGGAACAATCATTTAGTTCTTTTTTCAAAAGAATATTTTAAAAAAAGTAGACCTCCATTAGCAGGAAGTAATGATGCGATATATTTTTTTCCTCCGATTGGTCCTGATCCCGCAGCAATGATATTCAATATCGCAGAAATATATAAAACAGCAGAATTTAACCGAGTATCAGAGGACATAACTAATTCCATCATAAGTAATGAAAGATTTGTTTCGTTAAATTTTCAAATTGTTGAAGATCGAGATAATTGGGATTATGTATACGAAGTAGAAACCTTAAAAACTTTACCAGGGAACCGTCATCGTCAAAATCGACGGTGGCTAAATAAATTTCTAGAAACTTACGATTACCAATTTGAAATTCTTACTGAGGAATTAATTGATAAATGTAAGAAATTGCAGTTAGAATGGTGCGTAATGCGGCAATGTGAGGAAGATGAGGGATTGGAACAAGAACAAGAGGCTATATATGAAGCCTTAGACAATTTTTCTGCATTAGGTTTTAAAGGTGCATTAATATGTATCGATGACAAATGTGCGGGATATACCTTTGGAGAAATACTTAATTCCGATACCCTCGTAATTCACGTTGAAAAAGCACATATGGTTTATGATGGGGGATACCAAGCAATAGGTAATCTTTTTTTAAGTAATGTGTTTAGCGATATACCATTTGTCAATAGGGAACAAGACTTAGGAGTGGAAGGATTACGGAGAGCAAAAGAATCGTATAAACCAATTCGTATGGTAAAAAAAAGTATAATTTATAGAAAGGATTGAAGAATAATAATTGGATTTATGAATATTTATATATGCTTATTTAATTGAAATACATAGTTCAATATTATTAATATATGAGAATTTACATATAATACTAAAATAAATCAAAATTAATGTGAGTTATTATGTCAGATGAAGAAAGTTTTGATAAGCAAGTAAAGAAGGACAAGGTAGGAAATCTAAGTGGAAAAACTACTACTCACACCGTTCAAGTTCAATTTTCTGACCCTACAATAGAAAGGAACTCTTATTTTGTAATCTACGGAGAAAAAGACGAAGAAGGAAAGAGAGCAAACTATATGTTAAACATTAAAACGATGTGGAGTGATCCTCAAGGGATGAAAGCAGACCTACAAGTTTGTGGAGAGAGACCAAAAAGACCGTTCGATATAGGCGCCGAAGTTTATCGTGCAAGCGAAGCCCAAATTACCACGCTATTAGGGATAAATAATCCACTTGAAGAATCTGTTTCTATTGGGAAATTAATTGGTTATGAATTCGATGTGAATTTATTAGTTAAGAATTTTGGGCGAATTTTTATTACCGGAAAATCCGGATCAGGAAAGAGTTACACGATGGGTGTACTCTGCGAAGAATTTATGAAAAAGGGTATTCCTCTGGTAATCCTTGACAGACATGGCGAATACGGGAGTTTAAAAGTAAAAGCAGGAGAAGATGAAGGAGCTGAAGGAGTTAAAGAAGAAAGCGAATTTGTAAGTAGTATTATCGAATATTCTGATATAAGCGTAAATAAAGGAGGAGATATCGATGTAGAATACTTGTTTTCGCTAGACGCTACCGATATAGTTGCTCCAAATTTATGTTCCATTGTAAATATGAGGGGTATGGATTTAAACGTACAAGAAATGATTGCGGGGAAGCTTCTGAAGAAGTTATATCAGGCTAGTACGGGTAGAAGAATTGCTCCGTTTTACTTATTGCTTGACGAAGCTCATTTATTTGCCGGAAAGAAACAAACCGAGACGTGTGATATTGTAAAATTATTCTCACAGGAGGGGCGCAAGTTCGGTGCTAATTTAATCATTGGCACCCAAAGACCTCAGTTATTGGACACAACCATACGAGCACAAGCAGGAAGTTGGGTTGTCCATAACTTAACCGATATTAGAGATATTGATGTTACCATTTCAAGCGCAGAAGATTTAACTCGGAGCAACAAAACAGATATACAAGGATTAGATAAAGGGGAAGGAATCTTATGTGGGGAAGCTATTAAAGGTATACCTCTATTTGTAAAAGTTCGTAAAAGAACGACAGCTCATGGTGGAGTAGGTTTTAACCCACTAGATTACCTTTCAGATCACACGGTGGAAGAATTACAGAAGCGTAAACAAAAAATCTTAGGAGAGAAAACTGCGAACGAATTAGAAACTGGTAAGACTATTTTTGAAGAAATAACGGCACCTAAGACTTCTGCAGAGTATTTAGACCAGATTGCTTTCTTAAAAGTTAGAATAAAGGAGTTGGAAGAAGAAATAGGAATGTTAAAAGATAGGATTATGGAAATTGAGGAAGGAGAAGGAGCTTCATTATCAATAGATAATATTACTGGTGACGATGCCATCGAAGACCTACAAACGGAATTAAAAGTGTGGCAAGAGAAATATAATTACCTTAAACAAAATATGGAAAATCCAAACTCCGCATTATCAACAGGAGAAGGGGATAGTGAAATGATTCTCGACCTTCAAAATAAAGCAATTGAATTAGACGCTCAAGTAAAAAAATATAAATCCCAGTATACTGACGCACTTCTATTAGCAGAAAAAGCAATCAATGAATTAAAAAAGCGAAAAAGATAGAATCTTTAACCTAATTCTTATTTTATAAATAATACACTACATTTCTTTTGTAATTTCTTATTTATACTTAGAATATTAAAATTAGTTATGAATTCATTAATTTTATTTTAGATACCTCAAATTATTACTTATTGTTATTACCTCAAATGAAAAACAATTGTTATTATGAATATTAAAAGCATTAGATATCTACAAGAAGAATTATCTACCCTTATTGGAGTTTCTGGCCATGAAGAGGATGTTAGTAGCTACATATTGAAATTAATTGAGAACGAGAATTTAGCTGATAAAGCTTGGATTGATCCTCTTGGAAATGTTCTGACAATAAAAAAGGGGACAAATGGGAAGGAGAAAATATTATTAGATGCTCACATAGATGAAATCGGTTTTATGGTTTCTCATGTTGAGAAGAATGGATTTTTAAGATTTGTTCCTATAGGAGGTTGGGATCAAAGGATATTATTAGGTCAATCTGTGGTGATACGCTCGATAGGAGGAGATGAATTTCATGGCATAATTGGTTCAAAACCTCCACATCTTACAACAGCAAACGATAGAAAGAAACTCGTAGAAATCTCCGATATGTATATTGACATAGGGATGAATTCGATTGAACAAATTACTAAGAATAACATTACTATAGGTGTAACTGGTACCCTTGTTTCTCAGTTTGTGGAATTTCCAAATAATATGGTTCGTGGTAAAGCTTTTGACGACCGTACTGGTTGTAATGTCCTCATTCAAGTCTTAAGATTACTAAAGGAAAATCCATCGTTTAAAGATACAGTATTATTTAATTTTGCTGTTCAAGAAGAAATAGGAGGGAGAGGTGCGATCACTGGAGCGTTTAACCTTAAACCAACAATTGCCCTTGCTATAGAAAATACAACAGCTGCCGATGTTCCCGGTATTAGAGAAGCAGAGATCCCCGTATATATAGGAAGGGGTCCCGCTATTACAATCGCGGACAAATCTATGATATCTAGTCCAAAAATTAACGAAAGACTTGTTCAAAATGCTGAACTTGAAAAAATTCCATATCAATTTAAAAAACCTATGTATGGAGGAACTGATGCAGGTAAAATTCATATTTCTCGTGAAGGTGTGCCAAGTTCAGTAGTTTCAGTGCCTTGCAGATATATCCATTCTCCAACCTCACTTCTGAAATTAGACGATATTCTTAACACAGTTCATTTTATTGACGCATTTATTCGAAATAAAGCCAGCATTTAAGAAATAAGAAATAAAAAAAATAATTTAAATTTTTATCTTTGTTTTGGTGGTTTAATTATATATGCCAAAATTGCAGATCCAACTGACATTATTCCCATAACTATAAAGAGTATTAGGTAGCTTCCAAAAATGCTTACGAATAAGTTTACACCAACAGCACCAATAAATCCTGCGACGCCATAAGCTGTAAAAACAATTCCATAGTTAGGTCCTAGATTTTTTGAACCAAATAAATCAGCTGTGGCCGTTGGAAATAAACTGAAATTCCCTCCAAAACAAAAGTAGATGACGCACGTGATTACTAGGAAATACAATGAGTTCATATTTGTTGTGAAATATATAAACATCAATATTGCTTGGACAGAGAACATAATCAGCATAGACTTCTTGTAGGTTATCATATCTGCTAGTTTACCCCAAACAATTCTACCCAAGCCGTTAAGCAAAGCAGCTAAGCTACCAATTAAAACAAAATCACTTGTCCCTATAGTATAAAGAAAATTATCTCCTGCATCTACAGATTTGGCAAATGCAGCGTAAGACCCTATTACCATTAAACCAGACATAGCGCTTAACGCAAAAGCGGTCCAAAGCATCCAAAATTGTGGAAGTTTTACGGTTTGACTTCTTTCAAATTCTAAACCGGATATTCCGCTTTCAACAGAAGGAGGTGGTGGTGTCCAACCATCAGGTTTCCATCCCTCAGGGGGATTGCTAAGAGTGAAAGCACCAACTATGATAAGCACGAGGTAAATAATTCCTAGAATAATAAACATTAAGGGGATATTTTGCGAAATTGTTGAAACGAAACTTGGATCCGTAGTCTCAAGGTTCGTTGGATTCACTAAGGCTTTTATTATAAAATTAAAAATAAATGCTCCTGCTCCAAAACCAGCTACAGCAATCCCATTTATAAAGCCTTTTTTATCGGGAAACCATTTACCAGCAGAAGCGATGGGGCATACATACCCAAACCCTATACCTGCTCCAAAAATGATACCATAAGTAATTAAAAGCCATATAAAGGTTGTCATAAATGCGGATGAGATTAATCCAATTCCAATTAAAATTCCACCTAAGATTGCGATCTTCTTTGGACCATATTTTTGCTGTAATTTACCGGCAAAAATCATAGTAACCGCAAACGACAACAACCCAACTCCAAAAATATATACGGTAACTTCTCTCAGTTCATTCAAGTAAGGAGATACAAAAATCGTAATAGTACCCCAAGAATAGATTGTTCCCAGAGCTAATTGTATAAGAATTGCCCCGATTACAACAATCCACCGATTTCTAACTTTTTGTTCAGTCGACATTTTCTATCAAGATAAGTATTTTATTATGTTTAGAAGTTATGTGAAAGATAAAAAGATTTCATTAATAAATTATTGAGGATTCTACACAGAATTTACTAGATTAGAATAAAGATTAAATATCCATATAACCTGCCTATTAATATGAGATAATGTAATTTTAAAAAATAGGTAAATAGAATGACCCTAGATATAACTCTAAATTCTTTGTATATTTGTGTCAAGAATATGGATCGTGCAATCAAATTTTATGAAAGTTTTTTTGAGCAACCCGTTTTTAAAAGGGATAAAATTTACAGCATTTTTAGTATAAAAGGTTTTAGATTTGGCCTCTTTAATAATAGTGAAGCGAATGAAAATGTTACTTGGGGAGATAATTGTTTACCAAGCTTTGAAGTTAATGATTTAAATAAAATGGTTGAAAAGCTCAAGATATTAGATAGAGAAATAGTATTTCCTATAACAAAAATACTCGATAATTGGGTTTTAGAATTTAAAGATACTGAAGGTAACGATATAGAAGTGACTAGCAAAATAAATAATATAAAAAAATAGTATTTTGATCAAAATTTTCATTCTTTCTTAAAAAAGAGTTTTTATATAATTTGGAAACTGAATAATAAACTATGAATACATTAAATTTATCAAAAAAAAGGATTATTCTAATTTGTATATTTCTCGCTATTTTTACAATCGGAACGGTGTTTATTTTTATAACACCTCTTAGCGTTAAAAGCACTTATGGATTATCAACTCAAACGAGTGACGGGGTTACTATTTCTTTTAATATTTTTGAACCTACAAGTGGTGGATTAAACAAACCAGCTATCATAATTGGGCATGGTTCTATGGTAAACAAAGAAATGGTGAAGGGATACGCGTTAGAGCTAGCAGCAGCGGGATTTGTTGCTGTACCTTTCGATTTCAGAGGCCATGGGCAAAGTACTATGGTAGAGTCAGATAATAAAACTAAAGATATAATTGCGATTAAAGAATATCTTAATACCACGAGGAACGATATTGACATGAACGCCTTGGGATATATTGGCTATAGTATGGGTGGGTTAGGACAAAACCTGACTCATTACGATTTATCGTTTAAATGTTTTATAGGAATTGGTACATGGTTAGATCCAGATCTTAGAAATGGTACATTGACTGATCCATTAAATGTGCTTATGATTCAAGCATTATTCGACGAAGCTGTTGAATTATCAGGACTTAAAGATAGTCTAGCACATAGAACAGGAAATCCTGTTTCAAACATCGATTCAAACAAATTATACGGATCATTCCTACAAGGAAACGCTTCAATGATTTATTTAGACGATAATAGTAATCACCTCACGGTCGCATGGGACGAAGATTTTATTCGTGAAGCAAGAGATTGGGCTATAAATTCCTTTGGTATTGATGTTGTAGACGAAACTTACTATGTAAATATAAGAGGGTTAATTTTGTTGATGCAGGTTATTGGAGGGATAGGGTTTTTCTTTTTAGCCATCGATCCATTGTCTAAATTAATTCTAAAAACTAAAAGCGAAAGGGATAAAGAACTTCAATGTTATACTATCGACACCCCAGATATATCCATTAAAAGCATATCAATTAAAGCGATATTATATCCAATCCTACTTGGTATTCCAGGTGTAATAATATTTATACCCCTATTACTAATATTGCCATTAGCAGTTGCTGCTTTTGTAGTAACTTTATTATTTGGTCAAGCCTTTGGATTGATGATTTTACTCTGGAGAATAGGAAAGAAAACCAGCTTATCTTTCAAAAAGATGCTAATAGAGCCATTTAAGGGAAGGAATGTTTTTCTTAGACAAACACTGTTAGGACTAGTTTTAGCAACTATACTTTTCCTAATTGTATATGCATCAATTGGTTTAAACTATTTAGGACTAGTTCCTTCGATAACTAAATTTTGGGGAATACCTATTTACTTCGTTATTTGTTTTTTTGTAATTCTAATTCTGAATATGTTAACTCAAGGGATACTTCAAAACAAATTCTCTGATACTATTA
The DNA here is from genome assembly GCA_013375495.1 of Promethearchaeota archaeon. The sequence goes on along the minus strand of JABXKC010000024.1, from coordinate 44,786 downwards.
AAAACAATTTGAAAGTTGTATTGTTAGGTGCTATTTTTCCGCTCTTGTATTATATTGTTTACCTACTACTAGTCAGCGTCCTCATGAGAAGCCTGTTTTACTTTGGAACTTTTATACCTATTTCGATACTTATGTTCACTTTAACTTCAGGAGTTTCTGTATTAAGTTATAGGAAAACGGGAAATATAATTGTTGGAGCTGTAATTAACGCGGTACTATTGACCTTTCTGATTGTTACCATGTCCACACCACAAGGTGGGTTTTCTTTTATAGCGAATTTATTATTTCATTGAAAGAATATATCAAATTTTTCTTTTTTTTTATTAAATAGTTTTTCGGATAATTTACATTTATTTTAGATAGAGAGTGCATTTCTCCAGCAATAATTAGCTACTAGATAAAATAGAAGAAAAAAGCTAAAAATCTTATAAATTATTGTTAATATATTTGTATTAAGAAAATAATTCCTTATTGAGATAGATGTCGTCTTTTAGAGGATTTTTATGGTCATTTGTGTTTTTGCTCACTGCTGCAATTTATAGTTCAATCCCTACACACCTCATTTTTAACTATTGGGCTTGGTTGGGTACATTGAGATTTGAGGGTGAACCAATTTACACACTATTGTTATTTGTATTATTTCTATGGATTGTAACCTTAATAATTACTTTAATCTATATTGTAGCGATGATTCGCGCAATCATCCAGAGAAATAACGAGGATTCAGGCATCCCAAAAGGAGTATATCGCTTTGGTTTTATTTCTACTATCCTCGTTGTTGCGTATATGGTTGTATGGTACATACTTTTTAATAAGGTAGCCTTTTTCTCAATGATACCTCCTTAAAAAGAAGAAATCTAAATTAAGGTTTATCACAGATTTATCGGATAATTTCCAAATTCTTTAGTAGCTTCTACCATCCACCGTAAATTATCCACCTTTACAGTTGGGTGCATATTAGCAGCACTTACTATATACCCTCCGCCAGGGCCAGCCGTTTTGATTGCATATTTTACCCCATCAAATACTTCATCACGAGTTCCATAAGTAAGATCATGAGCAATGTCGATATTTCCCATAAGACATAATTTATCACCGACTTTATTCTTCACGAGAGCTAAATCAACACCTGCCGTGGGTTCCAGACTATGTAAGCCGTCAAAACCACAATCAATTACGAAATCTAACAAGGATGTAATTTGACCGTCAGTATGCAGCACTATTTTTTTCCCTCGTTCGTGGACAGCATCAATAATTATTTTATACGCGGGCAATAACACCTCGGTAAACTTTTTCGGACTCATCATTGGACCTGTTTTATAAGCTAAATCACCAGATTCTACAAATAATTCGGCACCAGCATCCATGTACGCGTTATAACAAGCAGCTGTAAATTCAGCAATTACTTCGTGAACTTCTTTAATAAAACTGGGATTTTTATGAAGCATACGAGAAAAGTAAGTCATACCCATACCTTGTGAAGCGCTTTCAAATACGCCAGCTAAATCGTTAGTAACAGCGACAAAAATTTTATCTTTGTGTTTCTTGTTTATTCGACGGAAGAATTTTTTAGCCATTTTGGTGTATTTCTCCGTCATAGGGCCTTCAATGCTCTCTTTAGCTTCTTTCCATTTCTCAGGAGAATTCATTGTCCCATACAAGTAATAGGGGTTGATATTCCCTTCGTTATTTCGAGCTTCCCACACGCGTCCGAAAATATCTTTCATAAGAAGTCGAGGATCGTTTGGATCTTCAAAAATATAAAAAGGTAATATCCCTACCTGCATACAATCAAGACCAATTGCAGCAGCAGCTTCCACACAACGGGAAAATACGCTCGTTTCTATTCCTTCTATAAGGTTACTTAACTCTTCTGCCCACCCCTCAGGATTATCTCGCTGTAACTGCTCTATAGTGTTAAAATCGGTAATTTTAGGTTTTCCTAGTATTATATCTACATTGTTAGCGTCAATTAGAATGGCGTGACAAGGAACTCTATCTGGTTCTTCTAAATCCAGTGCGGTTAAAACTCTTTCTCTACAATCCATTTTATTCATTAAATTTTTTTTAATATTCTATAATAAATAAGATAATTGGATGCTTTTTTAATAATTTAATTAGAAAATTGTACTTTTATTCGAATTAATTAAAAAGAAACAGTGACATCCTCATTTTTATTGCTACTATCGTATATATCAATCATCATTAAATATGATCCTAGGATGACTCCAAAAACAATATCTGTGCCAGAAGTACCACCCAAATCTAAGACTTTTCTAACAGAATCCTCTAACTCTCTTTGTCTTGAAGTCAACAAATTCTCCATAAGAGAGGCGACAGCTTCATTTACTTTTCCAACTGACGCTTCTCTTAAAAACACTTCACTTATAATTGTAGTCTTTCCTGAAATGATGGACACGATATCCTTATTGATTTTCTTGACATCAATACTCGTTTCATTAAAGTTTTCTGAAAAATACAACATGCTAATCATTAACCCGAGAAACATATCATCAGCAGCAGGAGTTAGTCCTGGGCCCAAGCCTACGAGATGTGTAGTAATATGTATTATGTCTTGGGAACGACCAGATTTTATTGCCTTGAGCATTGATGAAATATGAGGTAACGCCAAATGAGAAATAGGACCTAATTTTTCATTTTTGGTATCTTTAAGACCTTCAATGTAGGTGAAAGGAATTAATTCGCCTAATCCATTGAGATAATCAGAACTAAGAGCAAGATTTCTCATAATCTCTATGTTTGCCATAATTGTCTTAAGGGGTTGCAGACTAGCTTGAAGATTTCTCTTTGGCTCCCATAATTTAGCCCACCGGGTTGATATCACTATAACATTCTCACCTATAACTATCGACTCACCAACTCGTGATACGATATCACCCTTCTTTATCCCGATTGTTGACAGATTAATATGATTAGGAATGTTCACAAGTATATTCAATGGTCCTTGTCCTACCTCTTGTCCAACCAAACTAATCAATCGGTTCTCCAACACGGTGATGTTGATTACACGCTGGAATATACTATGTATCAGACCAATTTTGCCTTGTATTTGAATCCTGTAATCAGTAGACAGACCAATTGATTGAGCATTCAAGTACAAGGATTTGGTACGATGCCCTGATCGATAATAAGGCGACTTTAAATCAGTCATAATGGATTGTCTTCATCTTTTCTCAGTCCCCAATCCAGTCATCATTCGACCAATTTCAATGATCTCTGCATCAGCAACGGGAACTATCCCTACAATTTTACCCTCATAAATGACTGCGATACGATCACTCAGAGTCATAATTCTTTCTAAGTCCTCAGAGAGGAGTAAAACGGCCACTTTTTTTTCTCTCTCCTCTATTATCTTTTTAGATATGAATTCTGTTGCTCCAACATCTAATCCAGCTGTTGGTTGAGCGAGAATAAGCAATTTTGGATTTCTAGAAAGAACTTTTGCTAGGAGAACTTTCTGGAGGTTACCACCTGAAAGATTTCTTACTGGAACATTAGGACTTGGTGTATCAATGTCATATTCTTGGATAATTTTTTCTGCATGCTTTCGGATTTCGTCTTTATTCAAGAAGTATTGTTTGTTGAAAGGTAAGAACCATCGATGTGAGAATGGAGTCTTAGTATGGGATTCAAGAATCAAGTTTTCCGCGATGGAAAAGTTCATCAGAAGACCAGTGCCTGCCCGATCCGAAGGGATGTCCCCTATACCTAATTCGATTAATTTCTTTGGGGTGTAATTAGTTATATCTTGCTTCAGAAAGTGAACCGTGCCATCTGTAGATCGTCTCATACCAGAGAGTACATCTGCCAGCTCTTTCTGACCATTTCCTGAGATCCCTGCAATTCCCAGTATCTCCCCCTCGCGAATTGAGAAAGAAATTCCCTTGAGGGCTTCTTGACCTTTATCATTCATGGTTTTTAGACCTTGAACATCAAGAACAACTTTATCATGCTTGATATCAACCCTCTCCTGTCCTGAATAAATCTCTCTTCCGACCATTTTCATCGAAAGATCCTTTGGGTTAGTTAGTTTAGTCTCAACAGTCTCAACAAAACATCCATCTCTGAGAACTGTGACACGATCACTTATGGCAAACACTTCGGGTAATTTATGAGTTATAAATACAACAGTCAACCCCTCTTTTACCATGGATTTCAGAGCCTCAAAAAAATCGTCGGTTTCCAAAGGAGTGAGAACTGAGGTCGGTTCATCGAGAATAAGTATCCGTGCACCACGGTACAGAGCTTTTATTATCTCAACTCGTTGGCGAATACCCATTGGGAGCTGTTCTACCTTTGCTTTGGGATCTACCTCTAGATTATAGGTTTTTGAGAGCTCGATGATTTGCTTCTCGGCTTCAGCGAGATTCAATAATGGTCCTTTGGAGGATTTGACACCCAGAATAATATTCTCAGCAACTGTCATTACCGGTATTAGCGTGAAGTGCTGGTGAACCATTCCAATTCCAATTGCAATGGCGTGCTTAGGCGATTTTAGGTGAACCGGGACTCCTTGAATTTTAATTTCCCCTGAATCAGATCGATAAAGTCCGTATAAGATATTCATCAAGGTTTTTTTGCCTGCACCATTTTCTCCAAGCAAAGCATGGACTTCACACGCTTTCAGCTCAAAGTTAATAGCATCATTAGCTAACACACCCGGGAATCGTTTTGTGATCCCCTGCATCTCTACTAATGATTCGCCTGGTTTAACGTGCTTAATTTTAATATCTTTGTTGTAACGCTTTTTCTTAACTTCATGCTGTTCCGGCCTTATCCTTAACTTTAAGCTGTTCCAAAATCTCGAAATTACAATTTTTATTGAAGTCATAACGTATTTTCCTCTATTTTAAAGAATTATTTTTTAAAATGTGTACCTGTCTTTCCAAGGAGGGCGTCTTGGATATGATCAATCGAGGTAATGATTGCTTTAGCGCCGCCTTGTTTAATAAAATTGATACACGCTTGGACTTTTGGTCCCATGCTTCCTTTCGGAAATTGTCCTTCGTTCAAAAATTTTGTTGCTTCGGCGATGGTCAATGAATCAACAAATTTCTCATCAGGTTGCATGAAATTGATGGCAACTTTTTCTACATCTGTGGCTATCAAGAGGATATCAGCCCCGATCTGTTCCCCGAGTTTGGCGGTAGCTAAATCTTTATCAATGACCGCTTCGACTCCGTGAAGACGGTTATCTTTTTTGTACACAGGGATTCCTCCTCCACCACATGCGATGACAATAAACCCTTCTTCCAATAAATGCTTAATTTCTCGCCATTGGAAGATTTTACAGGGTTTCGGTGATGGTACCACTCGGCGCCACCCCCGTGACATGTTGACAAATCCTGGACGGGGATCTGAATAAGCAGGTCCAATGGGTTTTGTGGGGTTCTCAAATGCTGGATCATCTATTTTTACCGATGTATAAGTCAGCACCGTGAGAAAAAGTCTTTCATCGGATATACCTAGCCGCATTAGTTCTTCGTCCAGTGTAGATTCAATCATATACCCAATTTGGCCTTGTGTCTGCGCCCCGATGATGGATAACGGCATTTTTGGGACCTCATCACATGCTTCTTGTTGTAATAGTAAAGCCCCCGATTGAGGCCCATTCCCGTGAGTTATCACGATCTTGAATAGTTTCTATAGGCTCGCACAAAGGGCAAAAAATGAATTAGATGAAGTCGATCATGTTAGAGCTCAATGTCGATTGATTTTTGATGACAAAGGTTTATTAAAAAGTTGGGAGCTAAGTAAAACTGATTATAAACACAAAAAAGAAATTATGGAAGAACTTGCCTTGAAAGAGGGAATTATTGATAAAAATGGGCATCCTAACCTTAGTCAGTGTGTATACGTTGGAGATGATGTTAACGATCTAGAAGCTTTTGAAGCAGCTGGGCTGGCCATTGCGTTTAATTCACATAAAAGTATCGTTAAGAAAGCTGCTGATATAATTATAATAGGTGGAGACTTAACTGAGATTCTTTCTCCTCTTTTCGATTTTGAAATGGATAAGGAAAAAATATCATTTTATGTATCAAAAGAAGTAAAAGATGAATGGCTAAATTTTGCTAAAACCAAAGATTACTCTACGTTACCTGATTTTATTATGAAGAGTGTTGAATCCTGCATTAAAGAAGAAATGGCTTCTTTAAAGTCAAAGACTAAAACCCCTCTCTTTGAGGAAGAGTAGCTTTATACAATGTCCTCCCCCTGGTCTCTTATCTTTGGATCTAACATCCATTTGATTTTCACTCTTGTTTATAAACTTTAGATATTAGGTTTAGAAAAGTAATTTTAATATTTTAAAGATTATTACTGGATTTTTTACAAGAAATTTTAGTACGAAACTTAACACAGTTCGTTTTCGTAGCAGTTTGATTATTAAAGCTTTTGGAAAATCCATATCTCCATATAATGTTATTAAATGCTCAATCCTATTCTCTTTTATTATTTTAAAGAAAATTACAAAATCTTTATCTTTAAATTTCTCTAAAATAAGCCGAATAAGATAATGAAGCTTTAATTCTCTGCCAATTGTTTGCGAACAAGGCTTTTCGTAATATTTTTTGATGGCCTTCTTTGAAAAATTATTGTTCTTAAAACAAAGATTCACACATCTAGAAGCATACTTCGCAGCCGTCAACAACATAATAATACCCCCGCCAGTTGTAGCTTTTACTTGCCCCGCAGCGTCGCCGAGCAAGACTATATTGTCGAATGCTATGTGATTCATAATTCCGTAAGGAATGATCCCTCCTTGCTGATCTATTTTATTGTTTATATCGATGTTTAATTCTTCTAAGAAACGCTTGAAGCATTCATTCACATTATTTGCGGCAGCAATACCGATACGAAAAATCAGATTACCTTCGGGCACAATCCACCCAAATAATTGCTTCCATTGTGGATCAAAATACATAGCAGCTTCGTCTTCGCTAAAATGAGCTTTAATTCTAATTTGGGTGGCATATAGTACGTCATTTTTCACCTTCAATTGTTTTCCCACTGAGGATAAAGGTCCATCACACCCAACTAACAGATTAGATTTAATTTTTCTTTTTGATGTTTCAATAAGTACATATTTCTTATCATTGTCAATTTGGTACTCAAATGATTTATACTTTTCGCCGAGATAATAAGTTACTTTGGTATTTCTTTGATTCTTGTCGTAGTAAAGGCGATCGAGAGCAACTCTATCTACTATATATGGATGCTCGTCTCCTGATAGCTTGATAAATTTACCCGATGAACTTACGATTTTTGCGGTTATAACCTGGTTAAGCACAATTCCCTTTGGTAGCTTAATTAATTGACTTAACTTTTGAGAAATGATTCCAGCACACTGAAATGGTAGACCTATTTCTCTATGATCCTCGAGAACTACAATCCTTAAGTTTGAAGTAGATAGTAAAAACGATAAATAATTGCCTGCAATACTTGCTCCAACAATACACACATCGAAATATTCGTAACTACTCTCTTCCATTATAAGATGTTATGAATATAATAAATTAGAAGTTTGTGGAATCAAAAAAAATTATTCTTTACGATAACCTAAGTCCATCATCATTCCATATACTACGCCTAATGCGATACCACTGAAAACTGAATCTTCATCAAAAGATAGATCGGTTCTGGGGAATAACATCGGCGTGATTCGCTCGAAAACATACCGTGTTTCTGGTTTTTCACTGTAAAACTTGATTATAGCGGCTCTAAATGTCTTCATGAAAGATTCGTGTTCCAAAAGAAGTGTTCGAAAATTTTCTTTACCAAAAATAACTCCAAAGTGACCAAAACCCACTCTAGATGGAGAGAGTTTTTTAAGGTTTTGTAGGGTGTTCATATACTGCTCGTGATTATAATATGTGGGCATTGATGTAGGCATAGTGACTAACTCTGTAGAATGGTAAATAGTTCCAACGCTTTCTCCGAGGTGGATAAAGTCTAGATTATCACCTTTAACGAAGACAGGACATTGATGATCGGGAGTGTGTCCGGGAGTTTTTAAAATACCCAATTTTACCTCTGAACCATCAATTGTAAAAGAATCTATAAAATCGAGTTTACTAGGGTTACTACTAAAGTTGGTACTAGGTGTGATGATTTTGAAAGCCTTTTCCTCAATTGGCTTCATGATACCTGTTAAATTTCCGTATGTACGCTTACCACGAGCTAAATGATCTTCGTAATCATTGAGTAATTCTTTTGTTTTCTCGTTAGTAAGGATTCTAACTTCAGGATTGTGTTCTATTAAAAGCTCATAAAGTTGCCATAGCCCACCGTTGTGGTCAAAATGATGATGTGTAGTGGTAAGATACTTAAATGAGGCTAAATCGATATTCAACTTCTTCAAAAATCTTACAAGTTTCTTGGTATCCAAGGAGGAACCACAGTCAATTAACACGGAATATTTATCAAATTTAGCAACAAAAATAGAGAGCATTCGGGGCGCTCCGTAAGCTCGAGCATCGATGTGGTACAAATAATCGTTAAGTTGCTTAGTCTCAATTGTGATAAAGTCTTCTACCATGAATAAGAAAATAAAAAATAGAATAATAAGTATTTTATTTAGTAAAATAACAATTAGAAAACAATAGGAATAGAAAAAATAATAGAAAATTAAAAAAATTAATTAAAGATTTAATTTTTGTTTCCAAAAATTCATTTTCATTTTGAGGTCTTCTTTTTCGGGTTGACTGAGCACATACGTCTTACTTTTTAAATCTGCACTTGTATTATGCATGTTCTTCAATACGCTATTATAGCCTTGTTCTTTAATGTATTCACTTTGAAACTTCTCAAGAGCGGAAGAGATTTCTAAACCCATCAAGGAATCAACATTGTCAAATATTAAGTTAAATTGCTTAGTTAACAATGATTCTCCTTCAGTAGGGGCGGCTTTTGTAACTGGTGCCTCAGTTACAGGTGTTTTGGTCGCTTTTGGTATCTCAACAACAGGTTTTAATTTAACAGGTTCTTTTTTAATAGATGATTTAACAGTATGAATAACCTCTTTTCTCGCACCCATCCATGACTCTTCTAGTATTGGAACAAAAATTTTGATATGTTCTTCAATGATGCTTCCTATACCCGCAATTTCGGTTATAGTCTCCCCACGTACCTCTGCTTTTGATAGAACGCAGACAATTACTTCTTCGTAGTCTCTGTTTACTCCCCACAGGTTTTGCAGTGCGCGATGTCTATAGTCTACATTATCCATTTTGTCTAACTGTTCAATTATACTTGCATGTTCAGGATTTGAGAAGTCTATACTAGCCGCTATTCTAAAATTTATTCTTGCAGGGCGATCCATTAGAGCTTTAATATCAACGTCGTTTATTTGAGGTGCTACAAGCAAAACCCTCATTTTAGCTTTTGAGATTTCGTCGTTTATATGTGCTTTAGCAGCTTCAGGCGATCTTATAAACCAGATATCTTTCATTGTAATAGATCTCCCCGTTTTAGCTTGTTCCCAGAACTCACTCGTGACCTGTTCCGATGTTTTAAGTTTCTTTAATATGTCATCTAGCGTATTATCTAATGTCGCGACAATTTGGTTAGAAAAGACATCTTTTAAAGTTCCGAGCGATTCAAAAGTAGTACCAGAAATGCCTTCAATCTTAGCTTCTGCCATTTGTACGGCTTTATTAAAGTTTTCTGTAATCTCTGAATAGATCTGTTCTTTATCTTCTTGTGCTTTTGCGCTAAGGCCGTCAATATTTTGAATAGTGCTCTTCAAAGATTCTTTTAACTTTGAGATTAGTTCAGAATCGACGCCTTGAGTCACTTTTTTTAACTCGTCAGAAAATGCTACCTGACTTACGCTTAATTGTACGTTGATGTTATCGGATATTTCTTTTAATTTAGCATTTATAACTTTATCAATCACTTGATCTACTGTTTGCGAGATTACCCCTAAACGTAGTTTTTGCAAATTCGAGGATACAGTTGATTTAATATTATCAAATTCGGTCTTTAAATCGCTAACTTGACCCTTAATAATATGAGATGTCTTAGTGTTAATATCTTCAAATTGTTTTTTAAGATCTCCCATTTGAGTTCCCATAACTGAATCAGTATACCCTTCAAGATTCGATATATCGTCGGTGATCCCTCGTATTTGATCCATCACCGCTAGAGTATTGTCAAATTCCTCCTTTTGAGAACGAATTTGTGTTAACATATTATCCTTTAATTCTTTCATCATCTCTGTAGGAACAGGTTTTGGTTTAACTTCAACCTTTCCCGTCTCTGATTCTAACTGAGCAAATGTTTTCTTTAACTGAGCGGGTATACTAGATTTAATATCAGAAATATATCTATGAAACTTTTGTAGTTGACTAACTAACGCCGCATATGGAGGTAAAGCTGCGTAATGGGGTCGTGCTCCAACAATTTCTTTAAATAATCCCTTCTTAACAAATTTATCAGCAATTTCTTGGCACTTTTCTTTAGAATTTCCAGTTAAAATAGCCATTTCCCCGACACTTACAGCCTCACGACCGGTTATTCGAAAGTATAATTCAATCTCTTCGTCAGTAAGGTCTATTTCGCTTAAAACTTGCTTTGTAAGTTCTTTTGAAAACGAAACATCTTCCTTTTTAAGTATTTCTTCTACTTCGAAATTTTCAACTTCTAAATATTGATTAAAATGAACAATGAGTTTGTGTGCAGGATCTCCGTGAGTTAATTGCTTAGTAATCGGAAATTTGGTAGCAGCTTGGTATTCTTTTTTAGTTATTTTGAAAGGAATTTCTTTTAAGCACAATTTGCATGTATAGGGTATTTCTACTTCTTCCTTTTCTTTAAATAAATACATTTATTTTTTCATCTCTTTCTATTTAGTTGCAGTTCTAAAAAGTAACTTTTTCTGGATAAGATATTTCTAATAAATTTAATGCTTTTTTAGCGATTTCATAGGTGATTTTGCCATCTTTGCCTTCTTTGCCTTCTTTTTCTTCTTCTACTTCCTCTCTTCTATAAGCTTCTCTAATTTTTGGCAATAAAAACTCCGGAAAAATTGTTAAAGGTTTAATATCTGTTAATAAGCATATCCAGCTTCTTTTATTTTCGTCCTTTATCTCAGTTATAACATTTAATTTTTTTAAATTGTCAAGTAAAATCTCTGTAACGGCGAATTCCGAAAAGATTTTTGGAATTTTATCGAGTGGATAATGGTTAGATCGCATGAGAACGAAAAAGTCATAAACATCGGGATTTAATAGTATTGAAGCCAGTCTTTGTGTATTTTCGAGGGGTTCTTCGTATGGATCGTATTCTGTGAAGTAATCTACAGATTTTTGTTTATACAAAGGTAAAAGATCGTTATTTGTTTCTTTAAAATGCTTTAATAGATTTTCGTTAGGGATACGCGCGAAAATTATATCCTTAACCAAAAAGATGTATTCACCTTGATTAGTTACAACTCCAGTTTTTTTATCTTTCTCGCCTTTTATCCAATCGCGCCTAATTAAATTTAATTCTAAGAATGGTCTTAATAATATATCGATATTAACGGTAGGTTTCATTTGTTCAACGATACCTTTAACTTCACTTTTAGAAGCAGGGCGTTCTCTTAGTATTTCTAATATTTTTAACCTCTCATTACTGTTGTAGATTAAGGACACTTTTTGAAGTCTATCTAATTTACTTAATCTTTCAATTTGAAAAATTGTATACTTTAATTCATTCTTTAAGCGGACGTTTACATTAGAGATTAAATCTAATTGTCTAGTATTTGCCGCTTTAGTTAATTTTTCATAAATTGTATCTAATCTACCTGCCATGTCTTTAATTAAATCTTCAAACAATTCAATCTCATCGTCCAATTCAAACAAAGATATGGTAAGATACTGAGTTCCATCAGTTAACTGCTTGAAATATGAATAAACTTGAAAGGGTGTTTCTTTTAAGCGACCAGTGTAAAAATTACTGAAGCCATATTTCATACCAAAAATTCCAACTGTGTGCTGATAAAAGTTACCAAAGATATCATTTTCTATGACCAAGCCAGAAAAATCGTTTTCATCGAACTTGTTGTTTGAAAATACCAGCTGAATAGGACTAAATTCGGGATTAATCTCACCAGTAGTCTCATTCTGATTTAGTTTAAACTGAAATGTTAATATTCCTTGAATCATATTGGTTTCTCTCGAAATTTTTATATCTTAAATAATTAAATTGAAATATATATAATTAAGTCTTAAGTAATTCATTTAAATAAATTTAATCTATAATTCAAAAATGATATTAATGTTACTCTATTTTTAAAACTGTAAATTATTTATGCTAAAATTTTTTACTATATATCAATTATAGGAATCTTGGGTTTGAGATTAATATGAAAAATTATTTATCACGTAAAAATAAAATTCTCTCTCTTATTGTTATATTAAATGTATCAATCGTAATATCGCTCTTTTTCTTTAATCAAAATAACAGTTTACTAGATGAGTCAAATCAAGCTCTCAACATAAACCTAAGTCAGGAGGACTTTACAGAAGAGTGGTTTAAGGAATCCCTTGAAACACAGTTGATTATTAATAGTGAATTTGATAATAATATTGGTTGGATTAGCGAATTTGATGGTGATATGAGCGATGTGGATACAAACATCGTTGGTGGAGGAGCAAATTATAAAGTTATCGGGGAGACTTATAGTTCAACATTAATTTCAGGCACCCTTAATTCAACAACTTCGCAAGATTGGTATAATACGACTAATCCTGAAATCCCCGTCTATCCAACTCAAGGACATGGAAGCGATGAGTCAGGAGTTTATGCTTCTCACCTATGGGCGGAACAAGCAGGAACAACCGTCAACGCTTACCAAAAAACTAGTATTCAGTGGGAAAAAGTGATCACAACTCCACTTAACATGTCAGATTATACTATAACTTCGGCATCATTAAGTGTTTTGGTTAATGCTACAGCGAAAGCGTATGTTGGTTGCGGGACTGGGGATGTTTGGCATTGGGAAGGAGTTGAAGTAGAAGGAGATGATGTTGCAGGTGTAGGTTATGAATTTACTGAAGGAGATTATATTAAGTATTATGTTCGACTTGCTAATCTTGACAAGAACGTGAATTATAAGATCACAGATTATCAAACAACTACATTAGGACAGGATGGTGCCCAAGTTAATGGAAGTTATGATTTTTTAAACGATACCATATTTGTAGCGGATAATATGAATGACTTAATATTTTATCTCAATCAGGTTTTAGAAAACGGTGATTACCAAAATTTTATTATTATTCTAGGAATGGAATTCAATTGTGAAGATAATTGTAGCACGGATTTAGACGAATTTCCTGAAGTTTATATTAAAGCTTGTAACTTGACTATATCTTACGTAAAAAATATAAACCAACTAACTTCAATGTCTTGGAAATATCCTACAGCGCGAATTAATACTAAAGGTGGAATTATAGATATTACTCAATCAAAATTATTCTTTGAGTATAGAATTGATAAAACATGGCCAGTTTCTTTATCTCCAAATTCTGAATTTAGAATTTTAATTAACGATCAGGAATATAGTGAGAATATCAAATTAAGTGAAGCAGAGACGAATCCAAAACAAGCTAAAGAAGGAGGATTCGATTTAACTAGTATTACTCCAGAGAATTACGATATAAATCTTACGATTCAAATTTTTATTGCGGATGAATTTAATTTAGGAGAAAACTATACGATTACGATTGATAATGTTTCCTTGCATGTTTCTTACGATTTATTCTTCCTTGCCCAACGAGATATTACCTTCCTTATCCTACTAATAAGTGCGCTCATCGCTTCTGCTTTATTGTTCGTTTATCTTATTTACTATAGGAGGGTTTTAAGATTTCCAAAGCAGGTTAGGAAAGTTAGAAAATTTGGTAAAACATTGAGAAAGGAGAACCCTCCAAATGTTTCAATTACAACTCGCAAGGATTTATTTGATAAAAAGTATAGCAAGATAGCAAAAAGAACTTCAACAAAAACAAAATCGACAAGTACAGTTAAAATAAAAGAAGTTAAGGGTAATCTGAAAGATAAAGTTGAGAAACTAAAATCCACTAAAGCATTATTTTTTATAATATTTCTTTTAATGGGATTAATTTTTATACCACTTATAGTGATTTATATTCCTAATGATTCGAATTACTCTCCAGACTTGTTAACACTTTCACAAGAGGGTTCAACAGATACTTACACAAGAAGATCAGTGACTCGACAGTGGATAGATAACACTAATTTTGATATAGCTGAGAACTGGACTTTTATGTTAGATGGTGATTTATCAGATATTCAAGCAGAAATTAACAACGGTACCGCAAATTATATAATAAATGGTGATATTGGGTCTCAAACTTTCATCGAAAATGGGATCAGCAGTGGTTGGACTCAAATTACAGATCCAGAAGGATTACCCCCTCCAGATACTTACGGAATGGACGAGAGAGGGTGGTATGCAAGTCATTTCTGGCCAGATAACGACCCTCAGTCGCTAAGAGTGCAATGGCAGAAAAACTTCACTATGAATTTGAATATGTCTGACTATGTCATTACTTCAGCATCTTTAAATTGTTGGATAAATGGCACGGCACAAGCGTCTCCTGTAAATGGAGGTGGTATTGATCGACCTGGGGATACTCTTGATGGAGGGACAACAGTTCAGATTGCAACAGGGGACTTTGCTAGATTCTTTTTAATAATATCTGATGCAAATAAAAACAGAGAATTTGTAGCAACTCAATATCAGACAGACGACTTAGGAAGGGACGATCCAGTCCCAATAACACAATTAAATGATACGCTTATTGGTCCAGTTAACGAAGAAACCCTGATATTTTATCTCGAACAGGCGTTACAATATGATCATCAAAATTTTGCCATAACTTTGGGTACATATATTTGGTGTGAAGATAGTGGACATCCAGGAGATAGCGATAATTGGCAGTTGTTATTAATAAAAAATTTTAATATGTCAATTACATATCAAAAAAAAATAAATCAGTTCTCTTCATTAGCGTGGAATAATTTTGGAGATAAAATTGAAGAAAACAACTATACTATTGAAGTTAAAGACGCAAAATTATTTTTCGATTATAAAATCAACCAAACATGGGTGAATTCTTTATCTCCTAATTCTAGATTTAAAATATTCATAAATGATGTTGAATTTAATGAAACAATTAGATTAAGCGAATTAGAAACATGGCTTAAAGAAGCGAGAGAGGATGGATTCAGCGTTACGAACTTAATCCCGAACGATAAAGGTATCAATGTTTCTATTCAGGTATATATTGCTGATAAGTTTATTTTAGACAGAGATATAATGATCTCAATTGATAATGTAGTCCTTTGGATTTCCTACGATGTAATTATTCCTTCAGAGCCCAATTTTATCTTCCTGATTTTTTTTATAATAGCAGCAATTGGAGCTGCGGCTTTGACTACTTACATAATTCTATATCAGACGATATTGAAGTATCCAGTTCAAGTGAGAAAAGTTAGAAAATATAGAAAAACTTTGGGAAATATTAACCAGCCAAGCGTACAAATTTCTACTCGTGAAAGTTCATTTGCAAAAATATATCAAGATGAAATGGGAAAAACATCCAAGTTTCTAAAAGGAACGCCACGTGATGGAAAATTAATACAGGAGAAACTCCTTGGACAGGATCAGGGTAAAATGATTGAGAAGTGAGTAAAATTTACTATAATTAGTCATTTTTTTTCATTTTCTTTTTTCCTTTAAATTCTAGTTCTTTATGAAATTAAGAATAATTTTTTAAAGAAGAGTAAAATAGATAAATGATGAAATTCAATTTTTAAAGTATTAGAAAATATAAGTATGTCAAATCATATTTATACCTATATAATAAAATTTGGAGAATGGAATTAAATTGAAGAAAATACATAGCCTTTATTTAATATTACCGCTCGTCTTCTTGATGATGCTACCTATTTTATTACCACCTAATAATGCCGTTAGAGAAAAAGAGTTAATAATTAAACCCTCTGAGACTGTCCTTTACTCAAATGTTCTTTGGCTTGACAATCCTACTTTTGAAGATCCAATTGAACCACCTTGGTATCCAATTATTCAAGGAGATGTATCAGATATATATGCGTCTAAAGATTTGAACCAAGTGAATTATAAAATAGTGGGGGATTCAGGAGTATTACAAGTTGATGACCCAATAAACAGTTCAGATTGGACCGTATTTCAAAATCCTAAAAGACCTGTTTTACCAGATATATATGTTATAAGTTCTGCTGGAGCTGAAGTATATCACTACTGGGATGAGAACATAAACCAAACTCGTAATACGCCGAGTGTTCACTGGAAAAGAAATATTGAAATGCCAGTAAATATGTCTAATTATATTGTGACCTCTGCATCATTAGAAGTAGTTTATAACGCTACTGTGACTGTTTCGCCTCATGCAATTTCTGGTGCTGGTATTGATAGGGATGGTGATGTTGGATTGGATGCTTACGCAATTGGTGATTTTGCTGAATTCTATATTTTAGTTTCGGATATTAATAATACTCAGGAATATCAATTAGCATATTATCAAACGGTTGATTTAGGGCGAGATAGCCCTTTCACCCCGAATATTACGGATACTGTAATGAATACTGTACCTGAAGAGGTCTTAATTAGCTTGTTATCAGCGGCTTTAAGTATTGATGATTATAATTTTACAATAACAATGGGAATTGATATCTACTGTGAAGATAATGAATATGGAGCGGATGATGACCAATGGGATTCATTACTATTTAAATCTCTGAATTTAACTTTTGCATATGAAAAAAAGATCGATCAATTTACTTCTGGCTCATGGGCTCAAGATCTGGACGAAATTAGTGGATCTAATGTCCAAATAACTGACGCTAATCTTAATTTTAAATACAAAATAGATAAAAATTGGACAGAATCATCCCAAAATTCTCAAATTAGGATATACATGAATGAAAGAAAATTCGAACAAAGTATAAGCTTAATAGATTATGTTTATTCAAGCTCCTTTCAAGAGGCTAGATCTGGAGGATATGATATTGATGAAATATTGTTGCCTTATGAAAACTTTACTCTCTCAATCCAAGTTTTTCTAGCTGAAGATTTTGGATTAGATAATAACATAACTATTTCCATAACTGATGTTTATCTGTATGTGTCTTATACTGAAACTTTTCCAGATCCAATATCTGAACCATTCTTATTTGCATTATTATTCGCTCTCTCAGCAATTGGAGCTACCGTTTTAGCAGCTTATTTAATAGCTTACCAGACGTATTTGAAATATCCTGTCCCCGTAAGAAAAGTGAGAAAATATAGAAAGACATTATCTAATGCTAAAGCACCTGGAGTAGGTATTGTTAGTCAAAAAACTTCTTTCAGTAAGAGTTATAGTCAGGAGGTAAAAAAGACTGACAAGTTTTTAAAAGGAAAACCAGGAGCACAAAAAGTTAAACCAGAGAAGATTCTAAAGGAACCAGTTAAAAAAACGCCTAGTCAAAATCCCAAATTAACTTAAAGATTAACTAATTTTTATCATTCTTTTTTTAATTTTCACTTTGAATTTCTTAATATCAAAATTGATTAGATTTTTAGTAAAGAAAATTGAAATAATATTATAACTTAGATGATTGTGTAAATGAGTTCTAATATCATAATTTTTAAGTTAAATTATTCCGGTAGTTTTGAGGAAGTAGCTCAAGAGAGTTTGGTTGATAATTTTACATTATTTAATGTCTTAACTATTTATGTTCCTCATCAGAAACACATGTATATATGGATCGGAAAGAGGGTCTCACAGAGCTTAAAAAGTCATATTCCTCAAATTCGAAGTGCTATTGCACGAGAGCATCCTGAATTGCAAATACTTAGAAATATTACCATAGAATCTGGATTAGAACCTCCAGAATTCTTAGAGATTATTGGCATTGAAGAAAATATCTTGAAATCTAATATTAAAGAGTTAGAAATCAAACTTCTACCAGTTCTTTCTGAGATTAATCGATTAAAAAGCCAGGTGGACCATTATTTCATCTCAAATAGGTACGAAGAAGCTATTATGATTGCTCAGAAAATTATAACACTTGCTAAAGGTATTAATGACGATTCTCTTGAGCAAGATCAAATTAATTTCATAATTGAAGCTCGATCAAGAGCACGCGCTACAGAAATCCTTCAAGAAATTGAGACTTTATGCAAGGAAGCTACGATGAAATTTGATCAGTTTGTAAAAGTTGAAAAATATCAGAACGCTCATAAGTTGGTTGGGGATATAAAACAAAAATACGAAAACAAATACGACCTTTCTACGATTCCATTAGCCCAGCAATTATTACTAAAAGATGAAAATATGGTATATAGGTTAAAAATTGAGCAAGAACCCATAATAAAGGGTATAGAGAATTTTTTAAGTTCATTTGAAAAGAGTTCTGATAAATATAATTTCAAGGAAATGAAAGATTTTCTTGAAAGAAAAAGGAATGTGAGTCAACACTTCCTTGATGACAAAATCAAATTCAAATTGGAACAAGAGAACGACAGATATCACAGAATTAGAGAAGATTTGGTTAATGAAGTATCTCAATTAAGTAGTGTTGCAATTAAAAATATGGATTCTGGAGAATTATCTAAATCGTTAGAAATATTTGAAAAAATTGTTCAGAAATTAGACTTTGACGATAAATATCGAAAAGGTGAATAGAAGTGGATTTAAATTTGGAAGAAGGTACGGATAGCAAGAAAAAAATAGAAGTTCTATCTAAAATAGATGAATTAAAAGTAATAGCCAACAATCACTATTTAATGGGAAAGTATGACGAAGCAATAAAAGTTGCAGAGCATATTATGGATATTGCCGAAGAAGCTAAACTCTATTCTGTTGTAAGGGAAGAGGGGGAGCATATTGCTAGCCTTTACAAACAGGCTAAAGCTGATCATAAATTTATTATAGTTAGAGATGATTTTGAAGGTTTAAGAGAAGATTATGAGAAATTACTTGCTCAAGATAAGATTGCCGATGCCCATGATCTTTTACAGACATTTGAGCAATATTATAAAAAAGACATGAATCTTAATTCTTTTAAGCGAGTTAAAGAACTATTTCTAAAAGATGAAAAACTCTGGACTGAATTCCACACAAAACAGCTAAATATTATTAGACAGCTTGAACCTTTAGAAATTCAATTTAATAGCTATCTTAACACTAACAATCTTCTTTTAGCGGGAGAAACCTTAGAAAAGGCAAAGAAATTATTAGCAAGGCTGAAAGACATCAATTTACTTAAAAAATGGGAAAAAACTCAAGCTATGTTTTTAGAATTAAAGAAAAAATATGACCTCGATGAAGGTGTAGAGAAGAATCTCAAAGAAGTTTCAAATCTTACCGAAAATTATGAATTTGATAAAGCAAAAAACATTCTGAAATCCAACATAGATCTTCTGCACAAATCCAACTTTTCAGACTATAGTCAGAAATTAGAAGCAAAATTAAAATATGTTGTGGATGCAGAGAGTAAGTACCTTAAATTAGAAGAAGATATTCAGGAACTAGAAAGAATCATTAATCAAAATCTCACTCAAAACCAATTTAAAGAAGCTATTGATAACATTAACCAAATTATTAAAATCTCCAGATTTATAGGTAAAACTAATTCATTAGATCAATATACTAAATACATAGATATTCTCGAAGAAAAAATAAAGATAAGCTCTCAAATCGAAGATACAAGCTATGTAGTTAAAAAACTGAATGTCCAAGGTATAGAAGCCTTGAAAAATGAAGATTATATTGTATCTCTTGAAATTTATAAAAGAATAGTAGACTTGATTCAAAGAATAAATCGGAGTTAAAGCGATTTTTCCAAGTAATCTCTTTTTTTAAGGGAAACTTCAAGCTTTATTTCCCTATTAATAACTATGTTAATTAATTCAAACTCTTCAATAGTGTTATAGCGAAGATATATATAGTTAAAAATAAATACAATTTTTGGATAAAAATTGATCCAAGAGATTATTATTCTTAATGATAAGGGTGTGCCCATATTTTTTCACAATTTTAGTGGTAGTTCAGATAAGAATAGTGATTACCACCTGATTGCGAGTTATTTCGATCAGATTTGCCGCTTTACCAAATATGGGTTTAAAGAGAGTTTAAACACATTGAAGATGAATAAAAGTGTATTTTATTTTTATACCGATCCAAAATCTAATTTCCATCTAATCTTAAAGTGCGAAAGTAAGGTGGATAACAAAAAATTGAAGAAAAAATTGATAGATAATATTGCGGTGAGAGTTTTTGACAAATTCTTAGCCAAATTTAAGAAGGAGTTAATTAATTTTAACGGAAACTTTTCTCAATTTAAGTCTTTTTCTTTTGAAATTGATGAAATAGTAAAATCTAAAGGATTCTTAAGAAATCTTGAAGGAAATCCTGAAGTAATTTAATTTCTAAAACACGCTAAAATAAGAGCGTCTTGAAATTTACCGTCTATTCTCAGATACTTTTTTAATATTCCTTCTTCCACAAAACCACGTTTTTTAAACATTTTGATGGATCTCTCATTTTGTATGGCTATATGAGCTTCAAGCCTGTTCAAATGTAAGTGGTTAAAAGCTATACTTTTAATTAACGCGATTGTCCTTGAACCTAATCCCTGTTCCCAGTACTTCGGAAGAATCCAAATCCCTACTCCAGAACGCTGATGAAACCAATTTATTGCCCAAAGACTAACTGACCCGATTCTAGTTGAAGTCCGATTCTCTCTTAACTCTATAACGTAATTAAATTGAAGAAATTTATTCCAAGATTTTAGGTAATTTTTAATTAACCTTTTTGAGTGATCTAAAGACCTTAATGGCCCTAACGCTAAGTAATTAGTCATTTCCTTTCCTTGAAGACTCTGATAAAAAAAAGCTGCATCGTCCTTGGATACTTTTCGAAGAAACAGATCTCCATCGTTAATTTCTTCGATTATTTCAATTTCTTCCATTACTTATTTTATAATTAAAATTGCTTAAAAAATTATAGGAAGCCTTTATGACATATAATTAAGTAAGAAAAAAAGTTTAAAAAAAAAAAAGTAGATTACATCCCTTTGAAATGGGGGGAATCTTTTATCTTTCTTCTGCCACCACACTTATCACATGGTGTACCGTCTTCAAATTTGCCTTTTCCTTCACATTTTGGGCATTTAACTTTTCTATTAAACGCCATTATTCCTTCCTTAGCGTCAAAAGATACTTGATTGATACCAAAACCCATCTGTTCCATTATTGTCCCTAATTGGATGTTCCTAGTTCCAAATTTAACGCATTTCTTAATTACAAACAGTGCTGTGGTAGCAGCGTCTCCAAACCATTTAGCTTTCTCATGAACGAGTTTTTCAAACTCTTCTCCCGCTGGCGCAATCCAATTAGCTAATCCCCAATCGACTGCGGTTTGACCATCAATAGGGTCTCCCGTCATAGCCATTTGTAATGCTCTATTAGTTCCAATTCTTTCTGCCATACGAGTGACACCTCCATTCGCTGGAAAAATACCTCGCTGAATTTCTGGGAGTCCGAGTTTCGATCTATCAGAAACTATTACAAGATCACAACATAAGACTAGTTCACAACCACCACCGTACGCAAATCCGTCAACAGCCGCAATTAATGGTTTTGAGAACTGTTCAAGTTCGTCGTATTCGCGGTGCCTAATTCTCATTGCTAATGCCATGTGCCAAGTAACATTAGGTTTCAAGCCAGGGCTAAAGGCAGCCGCCAAATCTGCTCCAGCAGAAAACGCGGGTTTCTTAGTAAAATCTTTAGTCCCTCGCAAAACAACTGCTCGAACACTTTCGTCTGTTTCCATGATTCTTAACGCTCTGGAGATTTCAGAAACCGTTTGTTCCGTTAAAGCGTTTAATCTATCAGGTCTGTTGATAGAAATCACGGCGTAATTTCCATCGATTGTTCCTTCTCGAAGAACACCACCTTGACCGTCAACTTTTGTGGGCCATTCAATTTTAAGATGTCCAAATTCCATATCTGACATTTATATTAACCTCTTTATATAACCTTTTTCTATTTTCTCTAATTCTCTATAAAAATTGATTTATGAATATTAAGTAGTAATCCTTTAGTAATTAAAAACTTTCAAATTTTTCATTTTATCACTTTTACTGATTTTATTGATTCTTTACACAAAATAATGCGTATTAACCAAATAACATAATAGAAAAAAAAGAGAAATATAATATGATTTATAATTAAATATTTGGCTTACTTTCTCATGTTAACAAAGCCGCCAGACTTCATTAACGCACAAGGTCTAAGATATTCTTTACCAGTCGTGTCTGCTAAATCCTCGAGAAGTTTTGCCCACTTTTCATATTGCTTTTTACCGCCACCAAAAGGTCCGGGAGTATTCATTCCAGCCATATTCGCATCGTCAATTACCTTGAATCCAGTTACAACCTTTTCTTCTAATAGGCGACAACCTTCGTTTAGCATAATTGCCATGGAATTTTGAACACTAAATAATCCTGCTTTTTTAGACTTATCGATTTTCGGTCTACCTGCTGACCAGTCGAAAAATCCTTGAGGCGATTTTCGTCCGAGTTTATTCTCTTCGACCATCTTTGTAATGACTTTTCCTGGTTTAAAATCAGGAGATAAAGTTTCAGTATAATAGTTGCCTACATGAAACATCGTATCAATTCCGACATAATCCGCAAGTTCACAAGGTCCCATTGGCATTAAACCCGCAGCATCAGCATCGATTTGTTCCCATGGTACACCCTTTTCAGCTGCTTGATCAAATACCCAATTAATGTAAATTTGAACGGGCGCGTTCATACGGTTAACTATGAACCCTGGGCGATCTTTCAATACTTTTGGTACAAATCTCTTTCCTTTTAAGCATGGAAGCTTTTTTCCAATTTCAACGCCAATATCCATAGATTCATCGGAACTTTTCTCACCCGCTATTATTTCTACTAATCTCATTAAAATAGGGGGATTGAAAAAGTGCATTCCTATCACTCTATCTTCTCTTTTTGTTGCGCTAGCGATTTCTGTAATGCTCATCGTTGATGTATTCGTTGCTAATATGCAATGTGGTGGTGCATTTTCGTCGCAAGTATTGAACACTTGCTTTTTAACATCCATATTTTCGACAACGGCTTCAACAACAAAATCAGCATCTTTTACTGCACTTGCTAGATCGATCGATTTCTTCAAATTTCCCATTATACTGGCTGCTGAAATCCCCTCACCTAGTTTTCCTTTCGCTTCAAGCTTTTTTAAACCCTCATCAATTTTAGCGACACCAGCATCAACATATTCGTCTTTAATATCAACTAAGGTCACATTATAACCCGCCATCAGAAAGATTTGAGCAGCGTTATGACCCATTAAACCAGCACCTATCATTACAATGTTCTTAATTTCAACCATTTTTCTTTACCAACTTTTATATTATATTTTTATGTTTTTTAAAATCAGATTACAATATGTAAACTAATTCGATTTTTTTTTTAATCTTTGACATTTCGTTTCTAAAAAAGTAAAAATGAATGATCTATTTGAGTATAATTAAGCTTTAATAAATGTAAAATTTTATTTGACTCATGAAAGAGAAAGATAAAACGATAATAGATGAGAGTCTAACTCAGCGAGTTATTGATCCTAATACAGGTAGAGATATTACTGGAGAATTTATCAATCAAAGGTTAATAGAACTCGAGAGTGTGGCGGAGAAAATAATTCAAACTGCATTGAAAGAATTTAAGCAAGATCAAAGTAATAGGAAAAAAGTCTATGAAAAAGCCTACTGGAAAATTCATAGTGAACTTGGGACGGGATCTATTGGTCCAGCTACAGCTGCTGCTGGTCCATTAATGGAAAAAAAAAAAACAGAAATTGAGTGAAGTTCTGGAGATAGACTTTCAAGATCTTTTATAATTCCAATTAAATTGTCTCATTATTAGGAAAAAAGATTATCTCTTCTACACAAACATCATTTTCTAGATCGTCGTGAAGAAAATTAATTTCTACTTTTTTCAATTTATCTCCTAATAATTTTCTAAAAGCCGTTTCGAAATACCCTTTATTAATGCGGCAAAAGGCTTTACCTGGTTTTAATTTTTCTCTATGGCTATAAGGGTTTCGTAAAAAACAATAATTTTCTATAATTATTTTAATGTGATCTTGATACTCTTGCACTTCTTTAATTTGCATAGAATAGAAATCTTTTAACTCAATCATCAAGATTTTTATAGCCTCAAAAATTGCAAAATCATCCTTCTGATACTTCTGTTTTATTATTTCCGCAATTTTTTCTCCTGGCCCTGCTCCTGTTTGGTATAACATTGAAAGCAAAGTGTTCTTTCCAAAGAGATCTAGGATTTTATATACTATGGATTCAGAGATTATCTCAAATCCCCTTAATGAATTGACTCTAGAAGTATCATTTTGAATACTTTTATTTAGATCATTTAAAAAATCTACATTAATACTATTTGGTTCCAAAAAAAAATCCCCTTAATCTAATATTTCCATTTTTACGATATTTGGAATTCGACAATCATGTCAAAAATCCAACAGATTTATACTAGAACTAAAAATCTTACATATAACATAGATTATTGTTATTTAAGGTTACATTTTTTGAATAATTATTAAATTAAAAGAAACGAGAATAAGACATCAAAAAATCTAAGAAAGGAGAGGAATTGCCAAATTGCTAAGAACGCTTTCAAATTCTTTATAGTCAGGTAAAGTTTCAAGGCAGATTGAAACATTTTTTAAATTTCTATTCTTCTCTAAGATGTATTTTTGAATCGTTGGAATCATTATACCAGCGCAAACCTTAGCGTTAAAACCTATGACTTCTATTGACATTGGAGGAAAGGCAATCGAAGTTACACCTTCCTTGTCAGCTAATATTAACGAATTCCATGTAGCTAACATTAATTTTTTTTGATCGTGACCCGCTCTTGCATGAATTATAAAATTGGCATTTAAACTACCCCCCGACGTAATTACTGCGCTTCCAATTGGAATGTTTGATTTCTTGCTAATGATTTGATTACATTCCACTTGAATTTTATGCCCCGCTCCTTTTAACACTCTACATCTTAGTGTACCGCTAGGTAAAAGTCGACTGTTTGTAGGAATTGCAATTGCGTCGTATTGAGCGCTCACTCAATCGCCCACGAATAGCTCTATTACAGCATTATTAATCGTTATTTGGTTCATTAGGAGGTGATGGAGAACTATTTTTTAATTTTTCAAATAGTGTGAATAATTTTAAATATATCTAAGTAACAAAAGGTATAACATAAAAAATACGACCTTTACAATTACAATTTACATGGTAGAGATCAACATTATCCTTATGTTGTTTGATTGATTTGTTTGATTTTCTTAACAAGCATCTCTATGTTTATTTCAACGATCTCAAGG
This sequence comes from Promethearchaeota archaeon, assembly GCA_013375495.1. The sequence continues at coordinate 19,294 of JABXKC010000024.1, read as the reverse complement.
ATCTCAAAGTATCTTTCTTTCCCCGTTTTGTAGGGATCGGGTATATTCACATCTCGTTTATCCGCTCCATTGAATTCTTTTAAAGTATATAATTTGCCTTTTAAGCTCTCCTTTATATCCTTAAACTTATTTTTAATTTTTGTTAATTGGTATCTTTCCATGCCAATTATAAGATCTTGCTTCTCTACTAACGCGCGCGTAATAGGTTTAGGTTTAAAATCGTTCATTTCAATTCCTTTTAATTTAAGAAACTCAACAGTTTCTGATTGAGCATGATCGAAAGCAATGTGCCAACCAGCAGAATCAAAATCTAATCCATTTAAATCGAATTTCTTAGCGTATTGTTTAGCTAATTTTTCAGCCGCGGGAGTACGGCATGTATTTGCATAACAGATAAACAGAATTCTTTCTATCATAGATAAGATGTTCTCACTAGATTATTAAGTTTTTAACTGATTAATCTGTATTATTTTATGTATCATTTTTTCGATATTTTCATCAATGATTCTTAGAACTTTCTGGTAAGTATTAGCACTTGTGTAATATGGATCGATGATATCTAGTTCTTCTGGGTCTCCGTTGAATTCTCTAAGAGTGAATGTTTTTTTATCGATGTCAACAATTCCGGGATAGCGATCTTTAATTTCTAAGGCGTGTGATTTCTCCATCGTTATAATCAAATCCTGTTTTTCGAGTAATTTACGATTGATAATTTGGGGATGAAAGTCGGAGTGGTTGATTCCTTTTGATTTTAAATAATCTCGAGATTGAGGTTGCATATACGAAAATGCGTTTATGAAGCCAGCGCTTTCAAAAATTAAATCAATTCCCTTTTTATTAGCGTAGTCTCGTGCTAAATATTCCGCTGCGGGACTTCTTGCCGTATTTCCGAGACAAACAAGGAGAATTCTGGATATCTTATTCATCGCCTTATAGTTATTCTGATTTATTAATTTTAATAATTTTCTCTATAGATTTGTTTATACCGGCTTCAATAACTTGGAGAATTTTATTATATTCTTCTGATGGCAAATGAATGGGATCTTCGATCTCCCAATTACCCTCTTCTCCCGCAAATTCAAGTAACATAAAAACTTTTCCATCTAAATTCTCAATGTGTTTAAACTTTCTCTTTAATTTTCTTACATGATATCGAGCTTCGAATCCTAGAATTAAATCTTGTTTATTTATTAGGTCTTCAGATATATCCTTAGCGATAAAACCTTCTACGCTTATCCCTTTAGAGCCTAAATAGTTGATTGTTCCTTCGCGTGGTGTTTCAAAATAATGACGAATTCCAGCTGAATCAAAATTGATTTCTCGTAATCTTTCTTTATAAGAAGTGCTTTTAAGCCACTTTGCATAATATTCTGCGAAAACAGAACGACAGGAATTACCTGAACACAAAAAAAGTACGTTTTTTATTTTTGCCATTTATCTTAGAGTTACAAAACAAGATTGTGGATAATCATCTGAATTTTAAATGAATTTAAATTGATGATAAATTAGGTGTGAAAATGTAAATACTTAAAAAAAAATTACTATTTACCGGCTACAAGAGAGATTATTGATTTTATTACATAAAATAACAATAAATTATAATAAGTTCAATAAAAATTACAAATTTACTTTAATTGTTGTCTGATTATGATATCTTATAATAGTTAATTCATAAATTGAAAAAAACACACGAATCTTTTGAATACTAAAACTGATTTTCTTATCATTGGAGGAGGCATTTCTGGATTATCATTGGCAATAAAATTAGCTCGTTTATCCCCAAATGACGAAATATTACTGGTAACAAAAGAGAATTTGGAAGAAGGTAGCACCTTTTATGCGCAAGGAGGGATTGCATGCGTTTGGAATAGCAATGATAGCTTTGAGAAACATATCCAAGATACATTAGATGCTGGAGACGGGTTATGCAATGAAGATGTTGTAAAAAAGATACTAACGCAAGCACCAGATAGAATAAACGAATTGATTGATATTGGAGTTAACTTTACGAGAAATGAAAACGGAGAATACGACCTTGGAAAGGAAGGTGGGCACTCTGAAAGAAGAGTCCTCCATGTAAATGACCAAACAGGGCAAAATGTCGAGCAAAAGCTTATTGAAGCAGTTAAAAAAATTGATAATGTTGAAATTAAAGAACACTGGTGTGCCATTAACTTATATGCTAAGAATTTTCACTGCTCTGGGGCATATGTTTTAGACCAAGAATCAGAAGTTATTCACAATATTGCAGCTAAGGCTACTATTTTAGCAACAGGTGGAGCGGGAAAGATTTATCTATATACAACCAATCCCGATGTAGCATCAGGAGATGGAATTGCTATGGCATATAGAGCGGGAGCTATAATCGCAAATATGGAGTTTTATCAGTTTCACCCTACATGCTTGTACCACCCCTACGCAAAATCTTTTTTAATTACAGAGGCTATGCGTGGTGAAGGAGCAGTTCTTAAAGATAAAAGGGGTAATGAATTTATGCAAAATTACCATCCTTCTAAAGAACTAGCACCTAGGGATATTGTTTCAAGAGCAATTGATGCTGAACTTAAGAGAACTGGTGATGACTATGTTCTTTTAGATATTGCTTCTAAGAAAAGTCCAGATTTTATAAAGGACCATTTTCCAGGTGTTTATGAAACATGTAAAAGTTATAATATCGATATTACAAAGGAACCAATTCCGGTCGTTCCTGCAGCGCATTACTGCTGTGGAGGCGTTTTAACTAAAATAGACGGTTCTACTAAAGTAAAAAATCTATATGTTATAGGAGAGTCAGCTTCTACTGGATTGCATGGAGCTAATAGACTCGCTTCTAACTCTCTCCTTGAAAGTTTAGTGGGTGCTCATGAGTGTGCTCATACTATTTTCAATAATGCGAAAAATTTAGATATTAATAAATTTGAAGAATGGGAACCAGGGAATGCTGTACCATCAACTGAGGCAGTTGTAATTACTCAAAATTGGGATGAAATCAGAAGATTTATGTGGAATTATGTGGGAATTGTACGAACGGACCTACGTCTTCAAAGAGCTAAGAAAAGGATCAATCTCTTACTTGATGAGATAAACCAATATTATTGGGATTTTAAAATTGAAAAAAATCTTGTAGAATTAAGAAATCTAGCCACAGTTGCTAAACTTATAATAGTGAGCGCCATATCCAGAAAGGAGAGTCGCGGTATTCACTTTAATCTAGATTATCCAAATAAATCTAAAATGAGTAGACCTACTACTCTTAGAAGACCTTGGTAATTATCTTTTTTTTAAAGGTATAATTTTATATTTTTACTGTCATTAATTATGAATAAATTGAAGAAAATGTAGAAGTTGATTTAGAATGTCGAATCTAGGAAAGAGTATAAGACTTGAACGGTTGTTTGATCGGAAAAGTAAAAAAACGATAATTGTTCCTATGGACCATGGTTTAACATTAGGTACGATCAACGGCTTAGAAAATTTGGCTGATATGGTAGATCAAGTTGCATTAGGCGGCGCTAATGCGGTTTTAGAGCACTCTGGAATGGTTGGAGCTGGTCATAGACAGTACGGAAAAGATGTAGGATTAATAATCCATCTTTCAGCGGCGACTAATTTAGCGCCAGACCCTAATAAAAAAGTGTTAGTGTGTTCTGTAGAGCGAGCTTTAAAAATGGGCGCGGACGGAGTCTCAATCCATATCAATATAGGTGCCGACGAAGAACCAGAGATGCTTCAAGATGCTCATACCGTTATTGAAGCGTCAAGAGAATGGGGTATGCCTTTATTGGCTATGATGTATCCTAGAGGGAATAAAATTAAAGATGAGAACGCTCCTGAGGTAGTTAATATAGCTGTAAGAGCGGGTGCTGAATTGGGCGCAGATATAGTTAAAACGAACTACACTGGAGATATTGATTCGTTCAAATACATCGTAAAAGGAGTAAATGTTCCAGTAATTATAGCAGGTGGTCCAAAAATGGACACATTGCCCGAATTGTTTCAACTGGTCTACGATTCTATCCAAGCCGGAGGTGCGGGAGTTGCTTTTGGTAGAAATGTTTTTCAAGCAGAGAATCCTACAAAAGTGGTGGAGGGGCTCTCTAAAATTGTACACAATAATTACACCGTAGATGAAGCTCTAAAAGAATTTTAAAAGAAATATATCGGTGACCTTTATTTATGACTGAAGAAGAAGGTATTTCTTATCCATATTTGATGAAGCGAGCGGTTAAGATTTCAATCGAATTTGTAATTATTATGATTTTGTTATTCTATTCACCTGAAATAATTAATTTAATTCGAGTATTATACGGATTTTAAGTGAGGTTTTCGAGTTTTTTCCTATATTTCATGTAGCAGTTCCACTAATCATCTTTGAATTACCCATAATAAGAAGAAAATTCGAATTCAATAGGTTTACTCTGATAATTGGTTCTTTACTACCAGATATTTTTGATAAATCCTTATTATTTCTTAACCTTGGCAATGGAAGAGGTTTTTCACATTCCATTTTCTTTATTGTAATTAGTTTTGTGATTCTACATTTAATAGGAAAAAAGAAAACGAATATCTCTTACCCTTTTTTGTTAGGATTAAGTTTCCATCTAGTATTGGACTTACCAGAAGTTCCATTGTTCTATCCTTTTATCGCATACGAGTTTCTTGTAGTAGAGGACCCCATAGGATTATGGCTTTATATACTGTTCAACGATCCTCGAGTTTATCTAACCGAAATTACTGGGGTTTTGATTCTCTTTTTCATTTTAATAAATAATAGATTGTTTAATAGGAAGGACTTAGCAACATTTCTAAAGCGGAACACTGACTTAGTAACTCGTCAGAATACAACTGAACCCTATAAGGTTTAAAAGTAAGTTAAATATTTTTACTTTAACAGATTATTTTTTTATTTAAATAAATAAGATTGTAAAACATCGTACTAAATTAAACTACCTAATAATGAGTCAAAAAAACACCCTCAAGATTATTGTTGATACTCGGGAAAGGAAGTTAATAAGTTTATTAGAAAAAAAGTTCCCGAATATAGAATTTGAGATAAAACAGTTGGATATTGCGGATATTGTTATCACCGAAGATATAGCAATTGAGAGAAAAGAAGGCTTTGATTTTGTCTCCTCTATAATGGATAATCGCCTATTCGAACAATGTCTTCGCTTAGAGGAAACATATCCTACGCCAATCCTTGTTTTAGAGGGTCTGAATGATAATGTATTTGAAAATACTGGAATGAAGATCGAATCCATATATGGTGCACTCGCTAAAATTGCTTATAAATCGGGGATAGCAGTTATTCCCACGAGGAATTTGAGCGATACAGCGATTGTCATTGAGAGAATTGCTTATCGAGAGCAGATAAAAGATAATGCAACGATCCTTTCTCGGAAATCTCCTAAAAGCATGAGTGTAGAGGAAAGGAGAGCTTTTATTGTGGAGGGTTTTGTAGATATCGGACCTAAAAAAGCAAAATCTCTTATTGAAAATTATGAGACGCCTTATCAAGTGTTTAAGGCTATAAAACATACAGAAGTCATTTATACCCGAACGGGAAACCCTAAGGGAATAAAAGGACCCTTAAGCGATCTCTCTGGTTTTGGGTGGAAATTTGTAGAAAAAAATAAGCAAATGCTTTTTGGAACTCTAAAGGAGAAAGGACCAGTTCAGAAAAAGATTGATGAATTACTAGATTAGTGAACTCAAATTTTTTTTACATCTAAAATATTATTAAAAAAAAAAAAATTAGATAATTATTCTGGTGTCGCTCGTTTTTTCATAAATATATAGAGACCAGCTATTACCGCAACTCCTCCGACTACAGAAACAACAACAATAACTACAATGATAGTTGGATCTATTCCACCGGAGGGAATACTTTTCGTTATCGTTACCGCTTCAAATGTGAGATGTTCTAAAGTATCATTAGCATAGAAAGTAATGGTAATGCTTCCTTCAGGTAAAGCCGCCCACGCTGTTAGGTCAATAGTAGCGTTCGTAGTAATAACAAAATTAGTCAAACCTCCATCAAGAGAATACCACACCGAATCTAAATGGTCATCCGTAATTGTAATTATGAAAGCAGGGGCACTAACTCCAAACTCACTCCCAGTAGAAGGTGAATTGATAACGATGATTGGCCCAGTAGTATCCTTTGCTACATTAACTTCAGCGTATCCAATATTTCCTGGTATATCGTTGGCATAAAAAGTCAACGTAATAATTCCATTAGATATAGCATCCCACGCAGTTTGATCAATATTTCCAGTAAATTCGTTAAATGTATAATTATGCAACCCACCATCAAGAGTGTACCATATTTCAACCAAATAATCATCAGTGATAGTTACATCGAAAGAGGGAGCATTTACACCAAATACATCACTTGAAGTAGGTGAATTAATCGTTATTGATGGTGCACCATCTTCCGCTATAGGTAAATAATCTTTATTTCCTGCTGATCCACTTATATCATATGGGAGATCCACGATACCATCATTAGGGCTTACATCTGGACTTATCCAATTATCCCAATAATTCCCTATGTTGGTGCTGTTCCACTTGTTATCAGTTCCATCATCAAAAGCATGGAATCCATTTTTTAGAAAGAAGTTCCCATAAATGATATTATTAACGCAATTAAGTTCGAAATACATTCCATAATTGTTATCGCTTAAAGTGTTTCCCGTAAATTTATTGTGAGTGCAATCGTGTAAATCTATCCCATAACTATTGTTATTTGCGGTGTTTCCCGTAATATTATTGTAATTACAAGCGGATAAATATATCCCATAGTCGTCATTATCGTTTGCGGTGTTTCCCGAAATGGTGTTATTATTACAGTTGGATTCTAAATATATCCCATGGCCGTTATTATTTGCGGTGTTTCCCGAAATGATGGTATTATCGCAACCACCTATAATTATCCCATAGCTGTTGTAATTTACGGTGTTTCCCGAAATGGTGTTATTATTACAGTTGGATATTAAATTAAATGCATAGCTGTTGTAATTTGCGGTGTTTCCCGAAATGGTGTTATTATTACAGTTGGATGCTAATCTTATCCCATAGGTGTTGTTATTTGCGGTATTTCCCGAAATGGTGCTATTATTACAGTTGGATTCTAAATATATCCCTCTATTTCCATTATCTTTTGCGGTGTTTCCTTGGATGGTATTATTATCACTGGCGTATAGACGAATTCCATCTTGATTTAGAGAGGCATTATTTCCTACAATTATGTTGTTATTACAATACATTAAATATATCCCAGAGTTGCCATTATCGTTTGCGGTGTTTCCCGTAATATTATTGAAATCACATTCCCATAAATATATCCCATATTCGTCATTATCATTTGCAGTGTTTCCCGAAATGGTGTTATTATTACAGTTGGATTCTAAAGAAAACCCATATGCGTTGTTATTTGCGGTGTTTCCTTGGATGGTATTATTGTAATTAAAATCCCATAAAATTATCCCATAGTCTCTATTATCGTTTGCGGTGTTTCCTTGGATGGTATTATTATCGCAATGATTTAACCTAATCCCCCAGTTGATGTTATTGTTTGCGGTGTTTCCCGAGAGGGTGTTATTATCGCAATCATTATATAAATATATCCCTCTTGGATTGTTGTTTGCGGTGTTTCCCGAGATCGTGTTATTATCGCACCGTTCTAAAGTTATCCCAGAGTTGCCATTATCGTTTGCGGTGTTTCCCGAGATCGTGTTATAATCGCAATCAATTCCGATATACATTCCATAATTGTTATCGTTTAAAATATTTCCCGTAATATTATTGTAATTACAATCGTGTAATTCTATCCCATAGTCGGTATTATCGTTTGCGGTGTTTCCCGAGAGGGTGTTTCTATCGCAATTAGAAGCTAAATATATCCCTCTATATCCATTATCGTTTGCGGTGTTTCCCGAGAGGGTGTTTCTAGAGCAATAAGAATTTAAAGTTATCCCATACCAAGTATTATAGTTTGCGCTGTTTCCCGAGAGGGTGTTTCTAGAGCAATAAGAATTTAAAGTTATCCCATAATCGTTGAGGCTTGCGGTGTTTCCCGAGATCGTGTTTTCCTCGCTATATAATAAACATATCCCACTTCCTCCATTGTTTGAACAGTTGTTATTAATTAAGGTTCCGTGGTTTGTATTTTCTAATTTGATTGCCGCCTTGTGTTCTTCGTACCCTGAGTTAGTAACCTTGCAATTTCTAATGATAAAATACACGGTTGAGTTCCCGATTAAAATACAATTTCCCGTTCCACCGCCATCAATCTCTAAGCCATCAAGAACATAGGGATCATTATATGTACCCGCCCCCGAGCACCATGCCATCAATTTAGCAGTTTTACTCCAATTCCAAGCGCTTATACCATTATCATCTATATGAATTTTACTCCCATTAAATATTGAACTTGTCATGAGAGGTAAAGAATCGATGCTATTGGCGCCCCCTTGAATAAAAGTATAGGGAGTATCGCCAATGCCATCGAACGGTGAGATGTCAACACCAGTGTAATTATCCCAATAATTACCTACAACTGAATTATTCCAGAAGTTAGCGTTGGGGTTGCCATCATCTATAGCATGTGCTAAAAGATTCCCGATAAATGCGTTTTGGTAAAGTAAGTTTCCAGTGCAGGTAGGGTTAAAAATATATGCGCCGTATTCGATGTTGTACGCAATTGAGTTTCCCGAGATCGTATTATCATGGCATTCATATTCTAAAAATATCCCTCCTTCGTAGTTGTGACTTGCGGTGTTTCCCGAGAGTGTGTTGTTATGGCAATTAACATTTAAAGCTATCCCGTGGTTGTTGTAACTTGCATTGTTTCCCGAGAGTGTGTTGTTAGAGCTGGCATATAAAAAGATCCCAGAATTGGTATTATTGTTTGCGGTGTTTCCAGAGAGCGTGTTAGCATCGCAATACAGATCTATATATATCCCCCCACCGTTATTATTGTTTGCGGTGTTTCCAGTAATATTGTTATTTTTACAGGATGAACGTAATCGGATTCCATCCCTACCGTTATTATATGCTATATTATTAATTATTACGTTGTTGTTACTAATAACCTCTAATTGAATTCCCTCCCAAAAAATGTTATCGTTAAAATTATTTTTTGAAATCAGATTAAAATCACAATTATTTTGTAATCTCAATCCAGAACCGAAATTAGAGTTTGCGGTGTTTCCCGAGATGTTATTGTAATTGCAACGATCCTCTAAATATATCCCGTAACCAGTAGAAAAACCATTACTGTTGGAGTTTGCGGTGTTTCCCGAGACATTATTGTAAGCAGAAGTATGCCACAAAAATATCCCGTAGACGTTGTAACTTGCAGTGTTTCCCGTGAGATCATCGTAATTGCACCAATCTATTAATATCCCGTAGACGTTGTAACTTGCAGTGTTTCCCGAGATCGTGTTATTATCACAAGAATTTAAACGTATCCCAGAATCGTCATTTTTGTTTACGGTGTTTCCCGAGATCGTGTTATTATCACAAGAATATGAAAATATCCCATAATATATATTCTCATTTGCAGTGTTTCCCGTGATGTTATTATTATTGGAGTATCTTAAATTTATCCCACTTCTTCCATTGTTTGAACAGTTGTTATTAATTAAGGTTCCGTGGTCTGTATTTTCTAATTTGATTGCCGCCTTGTGTTCTTCGTACCCTGAGTTAGTAACGTTGCAATTTCTAATGATAAAATATTCATTTTTGGAATTATTTATGTAAATTCCACTGCCCGTAGGTGAAGTACTCGCGTCAATAGTAAGATCTTCTATAACATAAACTCCATTATCATTATAACACCAAGGCTGCCTTACTGCCCACGTCCAATTACCAGAATATGTGGTATTAGTGGTTGCTAATGCATCAATTTGTATGCCACCATAATAAACCGATGAATTCTTCAGGTTATTAAAGGTAGTCTGTTCAACGCTAAAATCAAACTTAATATTAGGCAAAAACAAGAAGCCCATTCCTAAAACAATTAAAACTAGTATTTTTTTTAGTTTAGATTTCATATTCTTATACCAAAATTTTTTTAAGGTATTTATAGATAAGATAAAGCTATATATAACGATATACTTTTTTGTTTCTTATTAGATTTTAAGTAAAAATACAATAAAGTATTATTCAATCATTTTGAAACATTATTTTCTGATTTTCTTTACGAAAACCAATGAAAAGTGAGGTAAAAAAGCATAAAAATCAAAAAAAAGTTGACATTAATCTTTGAATTTGATCGATTACATCTCAAATTTATTTGTTTTTGATTTTAAAAAGGTGAATCTTTACTCACTCTTCAGTTTGTAAGTTCTAATTATATTCCCTAATTTTTAAGTTATCTATTTCTAAGGTAAACAAATAATAAGTATTTGATTCTAATTGATGATAATCTTATATTTTAGCAATATATAAAAACATAGAAAAAAAAGGAATAAATAAATGCGATATTGGAGTTTTCCATTTCATATTTAAACATAAAGAGATAGAAAATTCACATGATTAAAAATTAAAGGACCTTTTTTAGAAATTAGATGAATAAAAACAACAAATTTTAACATGATTATCTATCTCTCATTAATTGCCATTTTTTTTTCGAGCTTGGTTTATGGAGTAATTGGATTTGGTGACGCTCTAATCTTAATCCCCATCATTACTCCCATAATTGGAATTAAAAACGCGGTAATTCTAGTAAATCTATGGGGTATCTTAACCGCCTTGTTAAATTTCATAAAATATTACCAATTATTGGATAAGGGCTACTTTATGAGATTTTTATCGTTAGGTATCCCCGCAACTATCTTTGGAACTTTTTTGTTTATTGAAATTAGGTTAGAATGGATAGAACTGATTCTTGGGGTCTTTATTCTTGGCTATTCTGCAATAAAATTAAACGAATATTTAAAAAAAAAACACAATATTGAGTTTGAGAACCGATTAAATTCTACGTCTCCCTTAATAATAGCTGGTGGATTCAGCTATGGATTATTAACTGCATTGATAAGCGCAGCAGGACCACTTAATGTGGCAATGCTTGAAAAAACGGGGCATTTTAGAGAAAATTTTATTGAAAATTTCGCTGCGATTGGATTCTCTCTTTCTATTGCAAGAACTCCATTTTATTTCATAACAAATATTTTTCCTTATGATTTGTTTATACTGTTTCTTTTGGGGTTTCCAATAATCTTTCTTGGAACTAAATTTGGGCAACGACTTACTCCTAAAATTCCCATAAAAGCATTTCAAGTTGTAGTTTTTTGTTTTCTAATAGTGATTAGTGTAAAGTCAATCGTAACATCCGTAGTCGGTTTAGTTCTTTATTAAACAGATTTAACCGAATTTTTTTTTGAGATAAAACTTTTAAATTAGCCTATTTTTTTTTATCTTTTGAATAAAAAACAATTTATTTTTTGTGATATTTTTTTGTTTCCTCTTAGTTAATAGAGTCAAATCTATTGTTTCATCAATTTTAAATTTGATTAACTGACAAAAAGAACGAAAAATAGATTTTGGAACGGAACTTAGTTAGTAGCTATTAACTTGTTTAAAATAATCGTCTGGATCGTCAATTCCAGATTTTAGCAGATTAAATTCTTTTTGTATTCCCAATTCTTTACTGATTTTTCCTAAATATAGAATATCTAAAGTATTATTAAATCTGATCCAACATGCTAAAGCGTCAGAATAGTCTTGCCAACCTCCAAAAACTAATTTAGATAAAATAAAATCCTCTTTAGAGGCTGCCCAACATTCAATATCGGCGAAATTGATTCTGATCCTCCTTTCTAGGGCGATAAGACCTATTATTTTGTATTTACTTTTATTATCCTTATCAATAATATAATTATCGAGCTTAATTCTTTCTTGTTTGTCTAAATATTGAATAAGGTTTGTTTTTTTAGCTAGAGCAATAGTAGTAATCCAATCCTGAAAAGGATAAAACTCATTTTGCTGCAACAGCGAAATAAAATTAGCAAGAGTCAAGTTTGCTGAAAATATATCTACTACAAAATCAATATCGGTTGTGGACCTTGTTTCAGAGTAAATACTAGTCAAAACTCCACCGACTAAATAATATTTAATACCCTTATCTTTTTCCAATTGTTCAAGAAAATTAATTAACTGAATAAACGCATTTTTATAATATACTTCCATCTTTTTTTCTCCCTATTGCTCTCATTTTGTCATGAAATTTATGCATTTCTAGAATAATTTCATTAATTGACTTATCGGGGAACCTCTCTTTTTCAGTTTTAATATAACTATTTATGCCAAAGTCACATAACTCAAAAAAAATGTTAACTCTATCTCTGGTTGGTGTTTTATTCATAAGCTCCATTCTGCCTTTGAAGTTTCTCATGATTTTCCTATAATTTTCATGTGTCATTTCTTCCATGGTTTAGAGAATCGCTCCTAAGTTTAAATTTTTTTAAAGTAATTCTTTCCTAAAGAGATAATACCAAATTTAACTTATTAATATTCCTTATAAGCTTCTTATAAGAAAAGAAAAAAGAAAAAAAGAAAAAAGATATTGGGTAAAATTACTCTGAGATTCGATCTGGGTTTTGACGTTTTTTAAAATAGATATAACCAATACCTATTAGTGCTGCCCCGCCTATTATAGAGATAATTATAATAGTAATAATAATAACTGGTCCTATATCATTAGTTTTGGTTACTACAACGGATTCAAATGCTTCATTTCCTATTATATCTTTAGCATAAAATGTGATGGTAACGTTTCCTTCAGGCAATGCGGCCCACGCAGATTGATCAATCGTGCCGTTTACCGTAAAAGTATAGTTATGTAATCCTCCATCTAGAGAATACCACATTGAATCTATTTTAATATCAGTAACTATTACATTGAAAGACGGAGCAGAAACACCAAATACATCACCGGGATCAGGTGAATTAATAACTATTACTGGTACACCATCTTCTGCTATAGGTAAATAATCGATACTTCCCGCAGACCCACCTATATATGTATATGGAACATCCACAATTCCATCTAATGGGCTTATATCTGGACTTGTCCAATTATCCCAATAATTTCCAATTGTAGTGCTATTCCATGTATTGCCAATTCCATCATCGAACGCATGTATTGCATTTTTTAGAAAGAAATTTTGATAGATGATGTTATTATCACACCCAGTATCAAATGTTATCCCTATGTGATTTTTATTTATGATGTTTCCTGAGATCGTGTTATTATCACAGTAATGATATAAATATATCCCGTTAGAGTTATAGTTAGCGGTGTTTCCTGAGATCGTGTTATTATCACAATATCTAAGCGTAATTCCCTGTTCGTAATTATTTGAACAGTTATTATCAATTAATCGAGAACTATTTACATTGTTTAAATGGATCCCTATGAAAGAATTCATAATCGTGCAACCTTGAATGATGAAAAATACATCCGAGTTTTGTATGTTAATACCATATTCTGTTCCTAAACCATTGATGTCAAGATTTTCAATGATATATGGGTCGCTCCAAGTTCCTGCACCAGAACACCAAGATTGACTTTCTGCCCACATCCAATTATGTGCACCAATACCGGTTGCAGAGCCATCGATCTCGATTGGTGCCTGTAATGTGGAACCCGAACAATCATTATTTTCGATAATATTGTCGGTGCAGTGATATTCGAAAATGCAGAGTCCGTTATTTTTCAAAACATTTTCCGAAATGTAATTATCATTACTAAATATCAAAAGTAGTCCGCCCAAATTTCTGTTTACGGTGTTTCCCGTGATGGTATTGTTATGAGCACTAGCTAATTCTATCCCATTCATTGCATTATCATCAACAGTATTTCCCATAATACTATTCCAATCGGAAGAAGCGAAATAGACCCCGAACCTATTGTTATAATTTACAATGTTATTGAGAAATTTATTGTTATCGGAATTATGTATTTCTATCCCGTAGTCATTATTATTTGCGGTGTTTCCCGAGATGTTATTGTTATCGGAATTAGTTATATATATCCCGAAGGTATTATTATTTGCGGTGTTTCCCGAGATGTTATTGTAATTGCAATCAGAATCAAATCGCATCCCCATCAACGAATTATTGTTTGCGGTGTTTCCCGAGATCGTGTTATTATCACAGTCGTTAACCAAGGCTATTCCATACTTAGGGTTGTTTGAACAGTTATTATTTGTTAAGGTTCCGTTATTTACGTTTTCCAATAGGATTCCCCCGTCCCAATTTACATCTCCCGCGTTGTAAACCGTGCAATTTCTTATGATAAAATAATCGGTATCTGAATTTTCTATTAAAATTCCACTCCCAGTACCACCACAATCAACCGTAACATTTTCAATAATATAAGGATCTTCCCAAGTACCCGAACCATCACACCAAGAATAGGTACTTACTGTATCAGACCAATTCCCAGGAATGCTTCCGTCAATATGAATGAAAGACTCACTATACCCTCCTGATTTTTTTAGATTAACAACATTAGGTTTATGGTTATGGTTATTGCTGAAATTAAAGTTATAATTAAGAATTAAAGGAAAAACGAGCCCTATAACTAATAGAATTGCTAATTTTTTTGTATTAGATTTCATATTCTTATCCCAAAAAATTTTGTTTGGATAATCTCTATTTGGATTAACTTATATATAACGATATACTTTTTTTTCTCTTGATAGACTTTATGTAAAAATTCAATAAAATGTTATTCAATCATTTTCCACCATTTTTATATGATTTTCTTTCCGAAAACCACTGAAAAGTGAAGTAAAAAAACATGTAACAGACAAAAATGTTAAATTTAATGCTTGAATTTGATCAATGACATCTCTAGTTTATTTGTTTTTGATTTTTAAAAGGTGAATTTTTTCTCACGCTTCAGTTTGTAAGTAGATTTTAATCTCAAAACATTAGGTATATGATCCAGAAGTTTTTATCTTAGATTGCACATAAAAATTAGACTTAGTATTACTTAAATGTTGAGATGGTACTTAAACCTGGTGCTCGAGTTGTCTCTAATTCGTTTGAGTTTCATAAATTGTCCATTATTACTGAAGACTCAAATAAGAAGATATATGTCTATCGGAGTTAAAAATTAAATAAAAAAAAATATGGAAATAATATTTAAAAATAAAATTTACTTGATAAAGACATTTTACTACTATTAAAATTTACCAAAAAAAAAAAGTAATATAATTGAAAATTACGCTGATGCTCTTCGCTTTTTGAGAAATATGTAGGCAGCACCTATTAATGCTAATCCGCCCGCTACAGAAACAACTAATATTGCTACAATAACTCCTGGATCTAATCCTCCTGCTGAAATGTCCTTGATTACTGTGACATCTTCACATGCTTCATTTCCTGCGATATCAATGGCATAAAAGGTAATGTCAACACTCCCTTCAAGTAAAGCGTCCTATGCTGATTGATCTATCTGTCCGTTTTCTGTAAACGTGTAATTATGTAATACTACTCTTAGGAGACCTTGGTAGTTATCTTTTTTTATAGGTATAATTTTATATTTGTACTGTCATTTATAAAGAATAATTTGAGTAAAACTAATTGTTTGAATTAGAATGTCGAATCTAGGAAAGAGAATAAGACTTGAACGGTTGTTTGATCGGAAAAGTAAAAAGACTATAATTATTCCCATGGATCATGGTTTAACGATGGGTACTATTAAAGGGTTAGAAAATTTGGTTGAGATGATCGATAAAGTTGCATTAGGTGGGGCAAACGCTGTATTGGAGCACTCAGGAATGATTGGAGCCGGTCATAGACAATACGGGAAAGACATAGGACTAATAGTTCATCTTTCAGGAGCAACCAATTTAACACCAAATCCAAATAAAAAAGTGTTAGTGTGCTCAGTAGAGCGAGCGTTAAAAATGGGAGCGGATAGAGTCTCAATTCACATCAATATAGGAGCTGACGAAGAACCAGAAATGCCTAAACCATTGATTTTAACCGCCTTATTAAATTTCATAAAATATCGCGAGTTATTAGACAAGTATTATTCTTAGGTTTCTATCATTCTTGATTCTGGAATAGAATAAAACATCCTTCAAAATAAAAAAGAAAAATATATATTTATATTAGTCTCATAAATCTTTGGATTTGAGATTGAATTAGAAGAAGTTGAATATTCCGGGCCCCACCAATAACTTCCTCAATCTTACTTACATCAGATAGCTCATCTACTGGTGTGTTATCCGTTACGCTGATTCCGCCCATAAGTTGTTGAACTTCGTAACAAATTTCGTGTGTTAGCTTTGCTGTGTAATATTTACCTTGGGACGAAATACCTGCAGCCCATTTTTCTGCCTCCTTTGAAGGTTTATCGGCAAAAAGTATCTTCTCATCATAAATTGTAGCCGCTTGTAATGCCAAACTTGTAGCAGCTGTAGATTTAGTAAGCAGATCGGCTAATCCATAACCAACGCCCTGATATCTAATTACTGGCTTGCCAAATTGCTTTCTAAGGTTTGTATAAAGAATCCCGTATATTAAACCTGACCAACAGATTCCAATACCTGAGCCCATTATTCCTAAACGTTCAGGGACCAATCCTTCAAACAATCTAACGTAGCCTAATCCATCGTCAGCTAAGATATAATCGTTAGGGATTTTTACATTCTCCAAATAGGTGTGTGCAATGTGAACTCGTGGAACCGAATTGATTTTCAATCTTTCAGTTCTCACCCCAAAATCTCTTTTGATCATTGCTTGAACCATAGTATCGCGCGGATTACTTGTGTCATATACTCCATAAGTACAGAAATAATCTGCTTTTGGACCATTTGTAGTGTATACTTTTTCCCCGTTATAAATCACAGAATCTCCATCTTTAGTTGCAACGGTCGTCATATTGACCGCATCAGAGCCTCTTTCAGGTTCGGTAATTCCTATACATCCAATTTTCTGTCCAGACATTAATTCGTCTTGAACTTTTTGAATTATATCACCTGTTCCCCCGTGTTCGTAATAGTGAAACGTTGGATTACCACACAAAATCCCACTAGCTAACCTTGCTAGTTCTAATTGAGGATCTAATAATGATAAATGCGTACCCATCAATATTTCTTTTTTCATCCCGTATGGGGTGAAGTCTTTCCATTTATTGATTCGCTGCATATAACCGTGCTTTCCAAGTTCTGGAAACAGTACATAAACATCTTTAGATTTATCGATTTTAGGGTCAAGCTCTAAGCAAAATTTTTGGAGTTGGTTACAAAAATCCTTTTCCTCGTTATTTAGCATCGGAAAAATATTGTCGTTAAAAATCTTAAAAACATTCTCTAAAGTAATCTTTTCTAGAATTTCATCCTTTATTATTTTTTCTTGCATTTTACATCTCTTTAAGAAGGTATTTACATGAAAATTTAATAAGTAGAATATTTGATTCTAATTAAAACTTTAAAAATGAGAATAGAAAAAATTGTTCAAACACATTTTATTTACAATCTTCGCATTCATAATATATATCAATGCGCTGTCCTTTGGGTTTAATTCTTAGATTGGATATAATAGCACTCCATAGTTTTTCTACGTTTTCAGTTTTATAATCAGATATTTTTCCACACTTAGAACATACCATATTAATGTGGAGTTCCATATCTGGATCATATCTTACACTTCCCTCGTTGAAACCTAGTTCTTGAATTAATCCTAATTCTTTTAATAGGTGTAATGTTTTATATATCGTTCCCAAACTTATCGTTGGATACTCATCTCTTAATTCTTGGTATATTTGTTCAGCTGTAGGATGATCTTTTCGAGATAGGATAAAGGTACATATTGCTAAGCGTTGAGTGGTTACTTTAAGACCTTTTTCTCTAAGCATTTTTATGATATAATTAGTATCCAATTAAACCACCGAGTAATTATGATGAGTAGTTATAGTTTAAAATCTTATTAAAATAAAACATAAGCTATATTAATAATGATTACTGTTTGATAATAGTTATTATATAAGAATGATTCTTGTATAATAAATCATTAAGTATTCACATATATACTAGGCGTTCTTGTATAGATAATGCAACAAAAGTTTGTTAAAAATGGAAAAAAAAGAAGAAAGAGCAATATCAAAATGAGTGAAAATTATGAATGAAGATAGTAAAAACCCGGTAACGGGCAGGATTAAGAGGCCCACTGCTGGCGGTGGCATGAAGATCCGAGAATGGTGGCCGAACCAGTTGGATCTTGATATCCTGCACCAACATTCCTCTAAGTCTAATCCAATGAACGAAGATTTCAATTACGCCAAAGAATTCAATAGTCTCGACTTGAAGGCCGTGAAGAAGGACCTTCGTGAACTTATGACGAAGTCACAAAGCTGGTGGCCAGCGGATTTCGGTCACTACGGACCGTTGTTCATCCGTATGGCATGGCACAGTGCCGGCACCTACCGCCAAGGCGACGGTCGCGGCGGCGGTGGCAGTGGAAATCAGCGCTTCGCACCTCTTAACAGCTGGCCCGATAATGCCAACCTCGACAAGGCACGCAGGCTGCTTTGGCCAATCAAGCAGAAATATGGTCGGAAAATTTCCTGGGCCGACTTGTTGATCCTCGCGGGTAATGTCGCACTTGAATCGATGGGTTTCAAGACCTTCGGTTTCGGTGGCGGGCGTGAGGACATCTGGGAACCGGAAAAGGACACCTATTGGGGTTCCGAGCAAGAATGGCTGGGTGACGAGCGCTACACCGGGGATCGAGATCTCGAAAATCCACTCGCTGCCGTGCAGATGGGTTTGATTTACGTCAACCCGGAAGGTCCTAACGGTAATCCTGATCCGGTAGCGGCGGCGAAGGATATCCGCGAGTCCTTCGGGCGCATGGCGATGAATGACGAGGAGACGGTGGCACTCATTGCAGGCGGCCACACTTTCGGAAAGTGCCATGGCGCCGGTGATGCGAAACATGTTGGACCCGAGCCTGAAGCGGCTGACATCGAGGATATGGGACTAGGTTGGAAGAGTAGCTTTGGCACAGGCAAAGGTGGCGATACGATCACCAGCGGTCTGGAAGTCGTCTGGACCACCACCCCCACGAAATGGAGTAGCAACTTCTTCTGGAACCTGTTCGGTTTTGAATGGGAACTAACGAAGAGTCCTGCTGGCGCGCATCAGTGGATACCGAAGGGTGGCGCTGGTGCCGGTACCGTACCGGATGCCCACGACAAGTCAAAGCGTCATGCGCCATCTATGCTGACCACCGACCTCTCTCTTAGGTTCGATCCCGACTACGAAAAGAT
>JABXKC010000023.1 GCA_013375495.1 Promethearchaeota archaeon | reverse complement strand
AAGGATTGTCTCTTGAAAAATCGATAAAATGCCAATGCTTGCGCCAAGATTTTTCCTTATGGGCTTGGATATCTTTAAAAGAATCAAATTCCCTACTAACATGATTAAAAACTCCATCAATTATAACTCTAATATTCATATTGTGAAGTTCAGTAGTAATTTGCTTGAATAAATCATTAGTTCCTAAACGATGGTCTATTTTCATATAATCTACTGTATCATAACCATGAGATACAGATTCAAATAAGGGTCCAAATTGAATTACATTGACTCCTAATTTTTTGAAATGATCATAAAAATTTCTAATTTCTAATAAGCGATCAACCCTACCACTCTCATCTTTACCATATTTAGGAGCTCCAAAAAAGCCTAAAGGATATATGTGATATATTATCGCCGTCTTTGCCCATTTAGGGATATAGTTAAGATGTTCCATTAATGAGTTAAATAGTCTTTAATTAATCAATTTTAGCAAATTAGGAATCCTCTCTATCTGTGAGTTCAACAACATTTCTTCCTTTGCTCACATTAAAAGCATAAAATTGCTTCTAAAGAAGATTTTGGAAGAAAGTAAAAGGAAATTCAAATGAATTTTTATTGAAAGACATGTTAGATTAGTAGTTTTTAGAGTTTCATTATTCTTAGCAATAGTTAAGATTAATTTTAATTGAATATTGGGAACAATTAATATTAACAAGATTTTATATTATTCATAGATCTGCGAAAAGTTAATATTGCTTAGAGGTTTCAAATTGAAAATCGGCTTGTTTATTTGTGATTGTGGGAAAAATATTAGCGGGGTAATTGATAACAATAAATTAATCGAATATTACAACGATTTTCCGGATATTCATGTTATTGGAGATCAATATTTATGCGCCGAATTAGGATTAAACAAAATTACTGACGAGATTAAAGAGAATAAGATCGATCGCGTCGTTATCGCTGCTTGCTCCTTCAAGTTGCACGGCCTTTTGTTTAGAAAAACCATAGAAAAAGCGGAAATTAATCGATTTCTAATTTCGTTTGCCAATATAAGAGAGCAAAATTCGTGGGTACACGACAACGAACCTGAAAAAGCGACTATAAAGGCAATCGATCAAATTAATATGGCAATTGAACAGGTTAAGCTCCTCGAACCTTTAGATGTCCAACACGCTAAGGTTAATCCCGCGACTTTGATTATAGGCGGTGGAATTGCTGGGATTAAAGCTTCGTTAGTTATTGCCGATGCGGGTTTCAAGGTTTATCTAGTCGAAAGAGATTTAACAATTGGTGGACATATGGCTCTTTTCGATAAGACTTTTCCTACATTAGACTGTTCTATCTGCATACTCGGACCTTTAATGCTAGAAATTAAAGACCATCCAAATATTGAGCTACTCACGTATAGCGAAATAGAAAGCGTAGAAGGGTACGTTGGAAACTTTACTATTAAAGTTAATAAAAAACCTCGTTTTGTAAACGAAGAAACCTGTGTAGGTTGTTTTAATCTATGCCGAGATGTTTGTCCTATTGATGTCGAGGATACTTTTTTTCCGCGTAAAGCTATTGATGTAGTTTATCCCCAGGCTATACCTCTTTACCCCAATATTTTAGAAGAATACTGCATTGGATGCAAAGCTTGCGCTCAAGCGTGTGACCGAGAAGCTATCGATTTTGAGCAAGAAACAGAAACGCATGAATTCAATGTGGGTTCGATCATAGCTGCAACGGGATTTAAAACGTTTGATCCTAGTCTATTGGGTGAATTCAATTATCAACGATATGTAGATGTAATTACAACCATGCAAATGGAGAGGTTGCTAAACAACGATGGACCTACACACGGTAAAGTGGTAAGACCTTCTAATGGAAAGATACCTAAAAGAGTATCATTTGTGTTGTGCGTTGGATCAAGGAATAAAGCAATTCACCACGATTATTGCAGTCAAGTGTGTTGTAATGTGTCAATCAAACAAGCAGTTTTATTAAAAAAAGAATATCCTGACATAAATATCAACATCTATTATAACGATATACGTGCCATGGGGAAAAATTGCGAAGAATTTTATAACAGAGCTCAAGACACTTTTGGGATAAGATTTATCAAAAGTAGTATATCCGCGATTTTAAAGGATGACTTATCTGACACTGGAGAATTGTTGATTAGAGGCGAAGACGTTATAGACGACAGAATTTTTGAAAGTAAAGCAGACATCGTAGTTTTGGCCGTTGGAATTGAACCAACCGAAGGTACTGAAGAACTTAGTCAATTATTAAACATATCTCAAGATCCTTATGGCTTTTTACTTGAAAAACATCTAAAAATTAAACCTTCTGAAACTTCCGTGAGTGGCGTATTTTTAGCAGGTGTTATCCAAGGACCTAAAGATATTCCTAATAGTATAGCCCACGCAGAAAGTGCTGCTGCTAAAGCCATTGCTTTAATGTCAAAAGAAAGTGTTGAATTAGACCCTCATATCGTATATTTTAACCCCGAAGAGTGTGACTTATGCCGATTATGCGAAAATATTTGTATCTATAACGCCTTAGAAATAAAAAACGATAAATTGAACATCATTCAAGCAAATTGTACTGGTTGTGGCGCATGCGCGGCCATGTGTCACTCAGATGCTCTCTCAATTCCTGGTTTTACTAAGAAGCAAATAACTGCTCAAATTACCTCAATTTTAAAACAGAAAAGCGAGTATCCCTTAATAGTAGCGTTCTTATGTAATTGGTGCTCTTATATGGGTGCCGATCTTGCTGGTACTAGCAAATTAAACTACCCGAGCAATGTTAGAACTATTCACGTAATGTGCACCGCTATGTTAAATCCTTCTTTGGTATTTGAAGCCCTTTTTAATGGCGCTGACGGAGTACTAATTGCAGGGTGTCACCCCCAAGATTGTCACTACGATACTGGTTTTATGAAAGCGACCAATAGGTTTGAAAGTATAAAAGAAATGCTTGGTGAGGCGGGAATAAAAGTAAATCGCGTTAAAATTGAAAGCATATCCGCTGGCGAGGGGGAAAAGTTTGCACGAGTAATATCAGATTTTAAATCTGAACTCGAAAAATTAGGACCAATTAAACCCGGAGAATTCACGAAACCATCAGGAACCAAGGGAGGAACGAAGAAAAAAAAAGCAAAATTAAACGAATTATAAATAAATATAAGGATTTTAAAGCTACTTTCCTTATATTAACTACAAAAATCGATATTTTCTATAGAGAAATAATGAAAGTTCGCGCTATTACCGTTGGACAGAAAATACCATATTTAGCAGAAGACAAAGAACTCGAGAATTACATGGAGCAGAAACTTCAAAGGTTTTATTCTTTCAATAATGACCTCGTTCAACAACTTAATAATATAGGTATCGAAGTTCAAACCAAAAGGTTGTGTTCACAACCGATTTTATCTTATGAACAGCAATTTTACTCCAAAAATTTGAACGAGACTTTAACAAGAATACACGAACAATTAGGAATTTTAGAAAGAGTTTTAATGAAGTATGAATTTGATTATTTTGCTTCTTGTGCGGTTATTGCAGACGAACAAATTCAAAAATATGGAATATATGAGAAATTATTATTAAACGAAATTCCTGCATTCATAAAGCGAAGAGAAAAGTTTTTCACATCTGTCCACGTAGCGTCAAAAGAAAACGGAATTAATCTTTCGGCGCTTCGTTCTAGTGCGAAAATAATTAAAAAGTTAGCTACACCAGACCCCTTTAAAAATTTAAATTTTTGCGTAAGTTCTAACGTTTCTCCTGATACTCCCTTTTTTCCCGCAGCTTATCACATGTCAGAAGGATCTTCATTCGGTCTTGCTCTGGAAATGGCTGACGAAGTCGTGAAAATATTTGAAGGCGCCAGAAGTTTCGAAGAAGCACATGAACGCTTAGGAGTGAGATTTAACGAGATTTATGACTTTCTGTTGAATATTTGTGAAGAAGTAGCAGCCAAGAACGGTATTGAATTTAACGGAATTGATTTTTCTCCTGCACCGTATCCTACCACAGAAAAAAGTATAGGGACTGCGTTCGAAAAACTAAACTTTGAATATTTTGGAGCTCCTGGGTCGCTCATCGGTGTAGCAATGATTAAAAACGCTATACCTAAAAGAAAAAAAGTTATAGGATTTTCAGGTTTTATGCCCTCTGTCCTTGAAGATTATAAAATCGCCAATAGCTTATCAGATAATAACTTTAATTTAGATACATTATTGTTGTATGCAACTATTTGTGGAACAGGATTAGATTGCGTTCCGTTGCCAGGCAATATTACTGAACGAGAACTGTTTTATATCTTGCTAGATCTGTGTACTATCGCTTTAAGGTTAAATAAACCACTCACTGCTAGACTCATGCCTATCCCTGATAAAAACGCAGGTGATATTGTTAATTTTGATTTCGAATACTTTGCAGCTTCGAAAGTTATGGACGTTCGAAGGTTATCGGATACTAATGAAAAAGATTTGTTTTCTAGCAAAGAAAAAAGTATCAATTTTTTATAATATAAATTTTAAGAGTATCCTTATCTTAAAATATGTTGATAAGAAGTAAATTAAATGTGCTAGCAAAAAAATGGACACACATAAAACTACATCTAAAAAGAATAAAAGTTGGTTCTTTTCTAATGAAGTGTTAGAATATTTTGACTTCGAAATTGAATCTGAACCAGATTTGAGTCAAGAAATTAAACATACTACTAAAATTAGAAAAAACTCAAATTTTCTTAGAGATGAAATGGTAAATGAACTAAGTCGCTTAAAGGAAATAATGCTAAGCAATCCTGATTTGAAGTTAGAAGCTTTATCAGAAGCAGAAAAAGTGATTTTCCACGATTTTATGCATTTTTATTCTATATGTCCAAAATGTAAAATGCCCAATCATAATTTGCACTTAAAAAAGCTATACATACTTGAGGAAAATGAGGAATATAGGAATGTATTAATTCGTTTAATGAGCTTAGAAGATAAAAAAGCACAAGATTTTAGAATAAATTTTGGAGTTCTTTGCTGTAAT
This sequence comes from Promethearchaeota archaeon, assembly GCA_013375495.1. Next base: position 57,057 of record JABXKC010000023.1, on the reverse strand, counting down.
TGTTTTAAATATTTTTTTGATAAAAAATAATTCAAAAAACTTAGATAAGTATATTTTCTCAAATCGAGAAAATTATAGAATACAGATATCCTAGACCATTATTGTATAATTTTTACTTGACTAATCTAGATATTCTATAACTTTTCCACTTTGAGTAATTTCATAGAAGATTTCATCGCCCTCTTCGATAGAATTTATACAAAAAGCTTTGATTAAATAATCAACATTATAAATTAATTGGTTTTCTTCTTTAATTAGGTTTTTTTCAATCAATTCTTTAAGTAGCACTTTCTTGGAAATTTTCTTGCTCTTATTCACTATCTCTAAAATCTGCCTTCTAACAGGATGATTTACCGCTTTTAGATAAAGATCGTGCAAGTATTTAGTTCCCTCCAAAGTTTGGCTATAATCTTCTATTGAATTGTAGTTTTTATAATCAAATTCATCTGGCATATGATGTTCAACGGTAGAAAAAATTAAAGCTTTTTTATATCATGGTTAAATCTGCTAATCAGCAAAAAGATTAATGGGCTTTTTTAAGAAGAAGATTAATTTTAATTTCCCTTCATTTGTAAATTCCTTAAAATATCTTTTAATTATCTGTAAATTTACACTCTCTTATTTATTAATACTATACATATCTATTGAAATCCTTTGTTGATGTTTTAAAAGAAAAACATTTTATAGTAAGACTCCTATTTCTTTTTTAGTCTCAATTTAAAAAATCTGGTGAATTGAAAATGAATTTTGAAGAAATTAAAAAATTACTTGGCGAAGATGCGGATAAGCTGTTAAATCATACATGCACAGGAATCCCAAAAGAAATGATTCACGCTCCTGGTCCAGACTTTATAGATAGAGTGTGGGAGCATTCTGACCGAAATAATTTGGTGTTGAACAATATGGAACGGATGTTTAATCAGCGGGGGAGATTAGCGGGTACTGGTTACGTTTCTATTCTACCCGTAGATCAGGGAATTGAACATACCGCATCAGCCAGTTTTGCTGTAAATCCACGCTACTTTGATCCAGAAAACATAATTAAACTCGCAATAGAAGGAGGATGCAACGGCGTAGCATCTACTCTTGGTGTTTTAGGGTCTGTTAGCCGGAAATACGCGCGCAAAATTCCATTTATAGTGAAATTAAACCATAACGAACTACTCACAAAGCCCAATTTATCTGATCAGACTATGTTCGCAAGCGTAGATCAAGCATGGGATATGGGAGCTGCGGCTATCGGTTCAACAATTTATTTTGGGTCAGATTATTCGCGAAGACAAATACAAGAAACATCTGAAGCTTTCAAATACGCCCACGAGCTTGGACTTGTATGTGTTTTGTGGACTTATCTTAGAAATAAAGAAGAGTTCATTAAAGATGGGAAAGATTATCACACGGCGAACGATTTAGAAAGCCAAGCTAATTATCTTGGAGCTACGGTAGAGGCGGATATAATAAAACAGAAGCTTTCTACTTTAAGTCGAGGCTTTTTAGACTTGAACTATGGCAAAACAGATAAACTCGTTTACGAAAAATTGGCTACTGACCATCCTATTGAATGGAATCGTTATCAAGTTGCAAATTGCTACATGGGGCGCGTAGGATTAATTAACTCTGGTGGAGAAACGGGAGGAAATGATCTCGCTGATGCCGTAAAAGCTGCGGTTATTAATAAACGATCTGGTGGTACGGGGCTCATACTTGGGAGAAAAGCGTTTAAAAAGCCAACTCCGGAGGGAATAAAAATCCTCAACGCAGTTCAAGATGTCTATTTAACAAAAGATATAACTATCGCCTAAATTTTTACATATTTTTTTTAAGTATTTTTTTAGTATTAGAAGAAGTGAATTTCAAAAATTGGTCTACACAAAATTAATTAAAACTCAATTCTATATTATTCTTAAGTTAAAAGGAGTCATCAAAAGAATTAAAAAATTAGAGTAAATAAAATGGGAAACGATAAATATAATCCAAATCGAGGGAAAAATCCTTACAGGGTAAGTAGAGAGCCTGTAAGAGAATCAACTCCCGCTAAATTTGTTACATCCTCTATAGATTTTGAAACTCAGCGAATATGCATTTCGTGTGGTAAAGTAATTAAAATTAGCCATAATTTTTGCAAATTCTGTGGAGTAGATTTAAGCGGCATACAACCTTTAGGATATTCCGATAGAACGTTAAAGGAATTGGCCAATACAGCATTAACTGATCCTGATCCTGGAGTGAGGAAGGATGCAGTTGATACTTTAGGAGATTTAGGAGAAAGTGAAGTTCTTGGAGTTTTTTCTTACATTTTACTTAACGATTCTGATGAAACGGTTCGAAAAGAGGCTGCAGATGAGCTCGGAGACGCCCATCACATACACTCGCTTGATGTTTTAGCTAAAGCCTTGAAGGACAAAAGTCCAATGGTACGAAAAGAAGCGATAGAGGGTTTAAAAAAAATTAAAAAGAAAAATAAACCCGAAAAAATTGAAAAGGAAGACAAAGATGAAGTGGAAGAACGATCAGAACCCCTAGAAGAAATTGATCCTAAGACGATTGAATTTAGTGAGATTGAGGTAGAAGAAGAAGAGGAAGAAGAACAAGAGGATTTACCCTTAGAAGAAATTGAGCAAGACGACCAGGAACAATATTAAAAGTAATGACTCTTAATTTTTTACTAAATACATTTTTTAAAATATTTTAATCATTATTACTTGGAACTTTTGGCAATTCTCTTCGAGTTGTAGAATTAGATTTCTTAACTTCATTTTTGGGGGATTTTCCTCCCTTTTTTAGAACTTCTACGGCCTCAACAATTCCTTTCTTGTCGTTAAAATAAACTCTAAATACATTATTTTCTAACTCCATTACCCCTTTAGGAAGTTTTTTTACTTCTTCCCAAACTGTATCTACAACGTTCTTTCCAAACACATCTGTTACTTTTGAAACTGCTCCATATAGTTTATGTCCAAGAATTAGATTTTGGCGCTCTAAGCTTTCGGGAACGCTTATCTTTAATATTTTTTCTTTAATTTTTTCCTTATCCTTTTCTGATAGCTCATCGGCTAGTTTGGCTTTTTCGATTTTTTTTCCTATTGGAGTACTCATCGCAAACGAAGAAATAACTACATCATCAGTTGAGTCTTCTAAACCGGGAGAATAGTAATCCTCCTCCTTAGTTACACTTGCTTTTCTCTCCTTCGCAAGGCGTTCCAGTTCTAAAACACGGTCTCGTTCAACATTTCTGATGTATCGCATATCGGGAAGCCTTTCTGTTACTTCCATAGATTCCAACCTAAAAGCGTTTAGGAATTCTTGTAGCTCGTCTCCTTGATCAATGGAGATTATTTTACACCTGTGATACCGGGCGTCCTGAACTAAGTCTCGTTGTAAATCTTGTGCTACTCTCGAGCTAATAAACCTCTTCCTTACGGGAGATTTCGAACCCTTCCAAATATATATTCTCCTGAGATCTTCTCTTATAATGATAAGTACCTGTTCTGGATTTAAGTGATTCTGAAGTTCTTCGGGTTTAATATTTAGCTTTGTTCGTTCTCCTGTGTTTTGAAGATTATATACTATGAATTCTTCGTAGACTTCAGTCATTCTTCCACTCACTTTTCTGTTTGAATTTTGTATTTAGATTTTTTATTTAACTAGGGTCTATTTTAACTAAATAGTCTTCTACCAAAATATAAAATTTCCGATATTAAAATCTATTTAAAAACTCACTTGCTTTCATTTAAAATTATAAAATAATAAATAGTAAAAAATAAAATTAAAAAAAAACACTTACTAAATTTAACTTCTTTTTCTATTATCTTCTTTTCCTATTTTCCTCTTTCTCGTGATGTAACATAATTACAATGCCAAGAATGAGCATAGCTGAGTCGTCAGAAATTTCTGGAGACATTTTGACCCCAAATGTATTCTTTAAAAGACTTTTCCATAATTTTTTTCGTATTTCGGCAACTTCCTGGCCATCTTTAAAAATCCTGAATTTAAGCGTCATGACGTTTCCTTTCATCGTGAATACTTTATTCTCATCAGGATCCTCAAACCAATATTTAGCCGGAAAGGCTACGATCTTTTGTTTAAGTTTTCCAATGAACTTATCATCCTCTTTCTCCCCTCCCTTATAAAATTTATAGGTTGAGCGAAGAGAAATTATCTTTTCTTGAACGGTTAATATGGGAACATCGTCAAGATCTCTTATTCGATAGGTATTACCAATCTTAATTAAATTTCCTCTAAAAGTCCCTAATAATTCGTTGTTTAAATTCCTGATCTCACCCTTGTCCGTTAAAGAAATCATTTTTTCATTTAACATGAACTCACGTGTTTTTTGAAGCGACATTTTTTTTTCTCTCTTTTTCTTTATATTAAGGTTTTAAAGGTATAATCAAATTTTATCTATAAAAATTTTTGCTCTTTTTAATAATCGGACTACTAGAACTTTTTAACACGGTAGCACACATATAAAATAAGAAACTAAGAAATAATTTTATTTTATTAAGAAAAGAAAAAAGACTAAACAAATGACATTAGTTTATAGTAATGAGGGTTATTTTTGCGAGGGGGAAATAGTAAAAGACTGGCAGTTCAAAATGGAATATGGAAAAATCATATTGTCTGCATTGGAACTTTCACTTGTAAGGAAATCAAATGTTAGCCTTACTGAAATAGGTTCCTCGGTTGACAATTATAAAGATGCTTTTGTTATTCCATTAACGCAAATTAATAAAGCGTATAGTACTAAAATACAAAAAATTTATGCTGTAATAATTGAGACTAGGGATGGTCTTTCGTTTTCTATAACTATGGCGAATGAAAGAAGTATTGGACGCCAAGACAGCATCAATTTAAGTGAACTAATCAATTCTACGATATTGCTTGCGATTAGAGCAGATCCTAACTCACAGAGCGTTAGCAATTATGAGGTAAAACCACTAACTAATAGATGCATTAATTGTGGGGAAGAAATTTCTCACAATTGGAAATTTTGCAAAAATTGTGGAAAAGAACTATAAAAACTCAAAAAAAAGATAGGATTTTTTTTTACAGAGTAACTTCCTGAATTACTACCTCCGACGTGGACCTCCAAATGGACCAGGGCGTCTTCCACGACCAAAAGGAATCCCCATCATTCCCCCACCCCCGCTAGTATCGTGCATTACATTGTCAATAGATAAGACAAAACCTAATAAAATCCTTCTATCAGTTTCGTTATCCAAAATTCTTAGAGCGTATCTATCCGCAAAGTCAAAAATACCTCCTAAAAAGACATCTCTCCACCGATCAGCTTTTTCGATTTCTGCTACTAATTTTCCTGTAGTCAAATCGTAGATTTTAAACGACCAGCCAAAAAAGTCTCCGTCGGCTTCAAACCAACGTGTACCGAGAGGATCTTCTAAATAGAATTTGGATTTAAAGAAAGTTAGTATTTTCTTTTTAATTCTTGCTATAAGTTCCCCGTTTTTATCTTTAATATCTTGAGCACCTCGAGCAGAAAGTATCTTACTGTGAATCGTGGCAACGACAGTTCCATCTAATTCTTGGAGTTCAACTCGCCTTCGTATACTAAAAATGATTCGATTCATACGACCAATAAGTTTGCCTTCCTGATCCATGATATCGCCATACCCCATATCCCACATGCGTTCGTGTATTACGTAATAATTTCGGTTTAAATCAAACAAATTAGCACTTTCCAGATGAGTTTGACTCGGGGAAGAGGTTAAGCTAATTTTTTCTTCTTTTTTGGGTGTTTTTTTTAACGATCGTATATCTGTACCGCATTTTTCGCAAAATTTTTGGGACTCATTATCAACAGGATCCCCACAATTTGGGCAATTCATAAAATCAACTTTATTATTTTTACAATTTAAATATGTTTTAATCATCAATAATCAATTTAGTCTAATAAATGTAAGGATAGCTGTGATATTCTACATGCAATGTAAAGAAATATTTTAATTAGACTAAGGTTTTAATTATAGTATATCAAAGAAGTGGGAAAAAAATGTCAACAAAAACAACTATACCAAGTTTGTTAAAATTAAAGGACTACGTGACACTAACAGGGACAATAATCGGGATAATCGCGTTGATTTGTGGATCGTTTGGAACTCGGGATGCTGTATCTTTAGGGTTTTTTTTAATCTCAATTACATTAGGGACTGATTTAATTGACGGATATATCGCGAGAAAAACGGGAACCATAAACGAGATGGGCAAAGAACTTGATTCTTTAAGCGACTCTTTAACATTTGGAATAGTACCAGCTGTTTTAACTTTTCAGGCGTTTAAAACTGGGGCAGTATTCGATTTTATTCTCGTAATCGGAAGTATCTGCTTCGCGTTAGGTGCAATTTTAAGATTAGCACGGTTTAATATTCTAGCATATCCTGGTTATACCGGCGTACCAACACCTGTAAGTTGTTTACTAATGATCGGTTACTTTTATTTTAACTACTTTCATGCGTTTGCATACGGTGGTTTAACTTATCCATTCTTAGATATATCCTATTATTTTGTGCCTTTTCTTTTAATATTTATCGGTTGGTTAAATATAACTACTTACATTAAATTTGGTGAAAAAGGCAAAAGCGTTTATATTATATTTATACTATTAGCTCCTTTATCACCCATATTCGGTCTTATTGGAATCTTAAATCCGACTTTTGTTGTGTCTATCACAGTTTCAATAATTTTTTTAATAGCATTTATTCTTTTACTTGGATGGGTACTCATACATTCGTTTCTACTCAATTTGCTAAAAAAAGGAAGAAAGTAGAATAATTCGGGATAAATATTAATAATCAACTTAAATACAAAATATGTATTTTTTGTTTTACAATATATGTTTCTCCCATTCTTCAATACTCTCAATGATATGGCTTATATCCACATCGTTTAGATGACCTAAATGATTTTTATATTGATTAATTTTACTTCTTATCTTATGTAGTGTTACGCTGAATCCTTTCTTCTCTAAGATTAAATCTGCGACACTTTCCATTTCTTTACTGAATTCTTCTCCGCTAAGTTTGTGGAGTTTTTGGATTAAAGCCTTGAATGCAGTTTTGATAAGCATTGCTGCATCTTCGTCAATTTTGATGGTTTCTTTAGTTTTTTCAGGTGTTGGTGCGATATTACCTTTTTTAGAAGATTTGTCAATGGTATTTTGAAGTTTTTCCGTTTTGCTTGAAATTTTTTCGTTTGTTTTAACTTCGTCTGAAATTATCGGTTTTGTACTAGCAGGTATTTCAGTTGGTGGGGCTGTAGGTTTTTTCTGGGATGTTTTAAAATGAGTTGAAGTAATTGGGTGTGTGGTTTTTACTACTTTACTTCCTTTTACGGTGCTAATACCGAGAGATCTTGGAGTTTCATGTAAACTAGAGCTAGCTGTATCCCAAACGGCATTGACAACAAAAAGAAATAATTTAATTAGAGATTTATTATTTGTTGCAAATCCTATAAAATCTTGTAAGGAATTTTGCGAATGTTCTTTGATTACTCCAATAAGAAGGTGGTTATCGTCGCTTTTACAAATAATGACGTTATCGTTTTTAAGAGTCCGATATTCGAGGTTTTTAATTTCTTTTACATTTTTAACCTGACTATTAGTGTGAGGCTCTGAAGAAGCAATTTCAATTCTCAGACTTTTTGAAATGTTCTTGAAATCTTCTATTGCAATGTGTTCTTCAAGCTTGGGAACAATTATCGTTAATTTTTGCTTAGATAAGGAGATTTTATGCATAATTTCTTCGTTTACTTTTGAAGTACTCCTTATGTGCCAAAAATCATTCAGTTCAAACTTATCTGAGTCTGTAAGTGAATTTAAGTAACTTCCCAATGCTTTATTAATTGGGCTATTTAAAGCAGCGACAGAATCAACAGAGTTATGGACTATTTCTTCAAAATTTTCTAGAATCAAATTCTCGAAATCTTTAAGATCATCATCCAAATTGTTTCGTTTAGTTTTAATTAATTCAATGATAGTATTAATCTTCTTCTCGTAGCTGTTCAACATGTTAAGTAAAACCATTTGGAAATCGTTCCGAAATTGGAATGTTGAATCAATTATATTATTATGAGATTCGATTGTGTTTTCTAGTTCTTTATCTAATAATTTATGTAGGTTAGCAGTAAAATCTCCTAGAAACTTATTAAAATTATCTTTAAATGCGTCTTCTACTGCGTCTTTTACAGCTTTTTCCGTTTTTTTTAATTCTAAAGATTCGACCTTCTTGTTGATATCATTTTTTATATTAGTGATCAATTTTATTAAATACGAAAATTGAGTTTGGGTTACGCTTTTTATTGATTGTCGAAGTTCGTCTAATATCTTCTTTGTAACTTTTAAAACTTCTATGCCTTGTACAATATCATCAATATCTTGCTTCTGAATTATTACATCTTCCTCAATATCTTTCCTTAATGCTTTTGTAGCTTCAAACGTAGTATCTAATTCAATTATCTTATTTTCTTTGAAGATAGTGCTTAAGGAATTAGAAATAAGTATATGTAATTGATTTTTAATGCTATCTAGGTTTGTGTTTATGTTACTATAGTAATTTAAAATAGGATTAATTGGAGGTAGTGCCAAATATTGCAAAAGTAAATTTGAGCTTTGAAGTTTAATTGGTACGAATAAACCCGCTTCAACAAGTTCTTTTATTGTATTAGATAAATCTTCTTTAGAAATATTTGGTAAAATAGAATATAATTCAAATGAAGATAACGGTGCTTGACCAATACATCGCAAGTATAATTCGATTGCTTTATCTGAAAGTTGGATATTTTTTAATAATTCTTCCATATTGGTCTCATTCCTTTTTGATTTTAATAATAAGTAATATCAATATCTATTTTTTAAAGTTTTTTAGATTAATAAAAATATTTAAACAATAACTCTCTACACTAAATTATAAAGACGTTAGGTTTTATATATTATCATGAGCCCCTATGAAGATGTTTTTTTCTACTTAGATTTAACGAAAGACATTTTGAAGAAAAAGGAAGTTTGTAAAGCCCTTAAGTATTATATCTCTGAAAGAAATAAAACTAACATTAAAGGGCATTATGGTTTACTTATCTTTCAAGACGCAGGGAATCCTATTTTTATAACAGATAAGAAAGATTCTGATATTATAGAAAATGCTATTGAAGAAAACTGGAAAACTCGTCCTAAGAAGCAATCTTTCTTCGAAAACGGTCTTTTTTACATCTTTTCGTATATAGCTGAAACTGTACGAAAAAAATCAAGGCATAATAGGATTATCATAATAACCGATACCCCTAGCGATCTATCTGGAGACTATACCGAAGCGTTATTTGGTTTAGTTTCCAAAATCAAAGTAATACCAACTTTCATAGATATCATAAGAGTGTCAGAAAAAGAAGAAAGGTTCTTTAGAGACGATGTAAAATTAAATATCTTATCCCGCGATACTAAGGGAGAAGTGTTTTATTTATCGGAAAAGAAGGACTTTATTACTATAATAAAAAATTTAATGAAATCCAAAAAATTAGTAAGCACCTTTGAAGAACAATCAGATAGAATTAAAATTAAGAAGGAAGACTACGATTTTTATTCTCGTTTAGCTAAAAATCTAATACCTTCAAATCCAAATGATGTGGGGCTGAAGTGTCATATTTGTCAAGAAGAGATTTGTCCTTGTTGCGCTGATATAAACGACACATTACAGATTTGTGAAAGTTGTAAATCTGCATTTCATTATTGCTGTGTGACTAATTATACGATACAAAATAATATTGGAATCCCTCACATTTTTCGATGTCCCAAGTGTGATATTCTCTTAAAAATTGATCAAGATGAAATTGTCTCACCTTATGAAGATTCAGCAGAATCAGTGGAAGAATACTTAGAGAACGAAGAAGGTACAATGGATTTAGTAGAACACCCAATGAATGATGAACCCAAAGAATTTGAAACTAAACAAACGGTTGATTTTCCATCCACGGAAACGAAAAAAGAAACAACAAATACAATCAGGATCGGAGGATTTTTTGGTAAGTCATATACAATTAAAAAAGAAGGCGATAAACTGGTTTACCAAAAGGTTTCTGTACCCAATGGTACTACCAAGAACAATACTTTAGAAAAAGGAAAAAGGCCTACCGTTAAAGAACAAACACTTAAAAAGGTAGACGTACCACAATATTGGAATCCTTTAGGAAAAGAAAATAGGACTAATACCAATGAAGATAGACCAAGCATTATAAATTGCCCAAGTTGTGGGACTCAAATTAGAGATAAGGATACGAATAAGCAATCATGTCCCTATTGCGGCCATAGAATAGTTAATTGAATCTTTCATTTATAGTTTTGATGTATTTTTCTTGTTTTTAATAATGAGAAATTAAGAAAGATCAATAAAAATAAATAAAAATTCTCTTATTATTTTACTTAACTTCACTTCATAATTGGATAAAATTTATACGTTATTTGAATCTCAAGATGTTTAAGAAAGCGTCAGTAAACTCAGAAGAATTTGTGTTTTATTTTGATCTTATCACAGATTTTATTAAGAAGAAGAACCTTCTTAAGAGTATTGGCAATTTCATCAAAGAAAAAGCTAAGTTTAACACCCTAAGTTCATATGGATTGTTACTCTTTCAAAATGACGCTAATCCCGTAACTTTATATGATGAAACAGAATTTGAAATATTTACCGATATTGTGAATGAAAAGTGGAATACGAGAGAAATAAAAAGAAGTTTATTTGAAAATGGTTTATTTGAGATATTAGCTTATATCTTTAGAAAAAGTAGTGAATCTCGAAAAAATTACCGAGTAATTATTATTTCAGATACTCCTAGTACATTATCAGAAGATTATCACAACGCGCTTTACGATCTTTTGATTAAAGCTAAAAATTTTAACGCTTTTATTGATATCATTCGTGTAGGAGAAGAAAACTTCTACAACGACGATGTTAAACTGAAAGTTGTAACTAGTGAAACTCACGGAGGAGTCCTCTATTGCAACGATGCGAAATCGTTCTTAAATATTTTAACATCCTTGGTTCAGAGTAAATCGGAATTTAATGTTGTTCAACCTGAAGCGAGCAGTCAAATTTTGGACGAAGATAAAATATTTTACGAAAAACTGGCTGTAGACTTAATCTCATTAGATTCTGATGAGGAAGAAAAGTGTGATATGTGTGAAAAAGAGGTGTGTCCCATCTGTAGCGCATATTCTGACGAGGTTCACAAATGTTTTAATTGTAATGCAAAATACCATGCATGTTGTGCCGCTGATTATTCCATTTCAAATAATATCGGATTTAACCATTTATTTAGATGCATTCAATGTGATACCTTATTAAAATTAGACGAAGAATATGTAGAAATGATATATGAGGAAGAATACGAAGAACAACAGGAGCATGAAGTAGTAACATCTGAGATTATCGAAGAGGGTATTGAAGGAGAATATCTTGAAGAGAAACATGTTAAAGAACAAATTGTTGAGGAAAATTACGAACGAGTTGTGATTGGTGAGGATATACTTAATCCAGATAAAATTAAATCTCCGCCTAGCTTAAGTAAACCTCCTCAGGATGTTACTCCAACTAAAAAAGTCAAAGTTGGAGGATATTTTGGCCAGGAGGTAACTGTGAAGTCTAACGGCTCAAGGAATAATCTCATTCCTTCAGCCACTGAATCAGTTGTAAGCGATTCCGAGGGAACAACTCAGGTAAAGGAGAAAATTTCAATTACAATGTTGAAACCTCCTAGAAAAATCACAATTAAATTTTGTAAAATGTGTGCTCATACATTAAGAGGTACTTCTACTTGTCCTAAATGTGGCTTTAAGAATTAGTCAATAAATAGTTATCTTATTATTGGTATTATATTCCTTCTGCTCCTAATTGATATGAAATTGATAAGTAACATATTAATACCCATAATTTTTAGATTTACACCAATTCTAATTGTGAATTATTCAATTCCAATAAAATTAAAACAATGATAGCTTCTACAATACAATGACCATCGAGGAATTAAATGAAGCTCAATTTAATCCAACAGTTTCCAAAATAAGCATGTTCTTATCAGGAATTTTTATGGGTAATGTAGGGATATTTATTTCTTTATTAAGTGGGTATCCAATTTATTCAATAGTTATGTTCAGAGGTATTTTTGGAGCTGCTTTTCTAATAATTTTTATGCTAATAACAAGATCCTTTTCTATTACTTTCTTTAAAGAGTATTTCAAAATGCACTGGAAATACTTAATCGTATTAGCAATTTTTAACCCTTTAATAGTATTCCTTTACTTTTTGAATATCACACTCACAGGTTATGCTTTTGCAGCTTTTTTATTATATACTAGTGGAGTTTTTCTATTAATCTTTTTAGTAATAACAAAAGAAGAAAAAGTATCAAAAATTAACTTCATTAGTTTCATTTTAGCAATCGTGGGAATATCCATCATAATGGAATTTTGGACCGGTCAAATTTTAATATTGGGATTAGTTGTTGGGATTTTTTCAGGTTTTTGTTTAGGCATATTAATTTTTTCTAAAAAAAAAATTTATAAAGTTCGAGGAAAAATTAATTCGGATGGCAATTTTGATGTTTTTTTAACTTTATGGTCTACTTTATTCTTAATTTTTCCCTTTTTGCCATTTAGTATTACAGATTTATTTAGAATCACAATTTTAGATTTAATAATAATTTTAATGCTAGGGCTTATCCCTACTGCCTTAGCGTTTACATTGTATAATGTTGGAGTGAAGAAAGATAAAGGTGGTAACATAGTAATTTTATCGTATTTTGAACCTGTTATGGCAACTATTAATACCGCAATTTTTTTAAGGAATCTCTCGATTTTCACCATCATTGGAGGAATTTTTGTCCTATTAGCTAATTATATTACGCTAAAATATTTAAAGTAAGAGGAATTCGTTATTTGGGAATATTTTTGTTGCATCTAAAATTTAAGGATTTCAAATAGGATTTAACAAATTTCTAAAAATATCGAAAAATAGAAATTCCTTCAAATATTTATAAGATAAAAACAATTATGTGTTCTCAATGTCAGACAAGGAAGAAAAAATTATATCAAGAATTAAAGAAGTCGAAAGTACTAATTTAGCTCGAGATGATATAAGAGACGAAGTAATCGAGACCAAAAAGGCGGTAGAAAAAGACAACGAATTGTTAGCTGATAGAGTCCATCAGACATTTAAAGATAATAACATAAAATCCTTTGATATAGTAGGGGCTATCGGAGCAGGGAAAACTGCTTTATTAGAAACGATCTCTGAGAAACTAACTTCAAAATTTCGAGTATTAGTGATCTGTGGGGATATTACAACCCGAGTAGATGCAGATCGTATTGAAAAACACAAAGCAGAAACAATTCAGATCAATACAGGTCGAGAGTGCGCCTTAAATGCTTATCATATCTATCAGATAATCAAAAATAAAGACTTAAAAAATTATGATATTGTCTTTATAGAGAATGTAGGAAATTTGATATGCCCCTCAGAGTTTGTTTTAGGAACTGATAAAAGATTAATTGTAGTGTCAACTACAGAAGGAGAATGGGTGGTTGAAAAACACCCGATGCTTTTTAAAATGTCTGATATTGCCGTAATTAATAAGATCGATTTAAAAGAACGCCTTGGAACTGATGTCGATAAAATGATATCTGATGCTAAAAAAATTAATCCCAAGTTAGATGTAATAACAACAAGCGCAAAAACTGGGGAGAATATTGAAAAATTAATGAAATTAATGGGATTATAAACCAATAGTATTGAGGAATTATGAAAGAAGAATTAAGCAAAATTAGTGAACTTATTGGAAGTTTCGATGATATTAGCAAATCAGATATTAGAGGTCTAATGCTAAGGTTCTTCACAAAAATAAGTAGCCGTCTTGAGAATTATGTAGGAGATTATCCAACGTTTATCGAACCCGTTTATTTAGAAGACAATGTGAAGATTGGAGATGATGTTCTTTTAGGACCTAATGTATATATAGGTGTCAATTCGGTAATTGAAGATTATGTAGAAATTTCTAACACCATCATCTTTAACAACGTAAATATTGGACAAAACTTTAAACTGGAAAATTGTATCGTTGCTAAGAATAGTTCGCTTAATTTTAAAAATCTGAATATGAAAAATAGCGTGTTAGTCGGAACAGCTAAATCAAAAAGCGAACTACAGTTCGTAGAATTTTAAATTAGTAAGTATAATAAGCGTTTTAATTGAATGATAACGAAGAATACTTTAGAGCAAATTTAAGAAGATGGAACGAGTTAGTCGAGATCAATGCTAAATCTAAATCATATAACTTAGATGGGTTTAAATCCGGTAAATCTTCTCTTTTTCCAATTGAGCGCAAAGAAATAGGAAATGTAGATGGTAATACGCTGTTACATTTACAGTGTCATTTTGGTATGGATACGCTTTCTTTTGCGCGAATGGGGGCGAAAGTTACTGGTGTCGACTTCTCAGATAAAGCTATAGCTCTTGCACGCCAGTTAAGCGAAGAATTAGACATCCCTGCTGAATTTATTAACGCTAATATTTACGACATACCTGATATCTTAAACGATAAATTTGATGTTGTTTTCACTTCTAATGGTGTTATCGGTTGGTTACCCGATTTATACAAATGGGCTGAAGTAATCGATTATTGCTTGAATCCAGGAGGAACCTTTTATATTGTTGAAAACCACCCGTTTGGTAATTTAATTGATGAGAAATACGAGGGAGCTTTTCAAGTTGGATACGACTATTTTAACCAAGGAAAACCTTATCGTTTTGACGAAGATGGATCGTACGCGAATCCAGATGCTAAGCTGCAAAATAAAACAACTTACGATTGGTTTCACCCTATGGAACATGTTATTAATTCTCTCTTGAAAGTTGGATTAGAAATAGAGTTTTTTCACGAATTTCCGTTTAGTTTCTTTCAAATTCATCCAGATATGAAACGGAGAAAAGATGGATATTGGGAATTCCAAACTTTTAAGCATTCAGTACCTATGATTTTTTCATTAAGAGCGCATAAAAAAAGCGATTAATGAATTTTTATAATTAAATTTTCCCCTAAAAACTTGAGAATTTCCCTAAATTTAATTTTCCTTATCCGAAAAGAATAAAAAATCTCCATTTTTACTTGGATGGGAAAGTGGTGGGATATAAAATACAAAAATCTTTTTCAAGGTCGATAAATTACTAGTTTTAAAAAAGAATGTATTAGTGATTACGAAATGAAACCACCCGCAGAACCGTTTAAAATTAAAGTTGTAGAACCAGTTAAGCTACCTTCGGAGCAAAGAAGAAAAGAAGCGATAAGGGAAGCAGGATTTAACACTTTTTTGCTATTGTCCGACGATGTTTTCATTGATTTGCTTACTGATTCTGGAACAGCTGCTATGTCCGATAACCAATGGGCAGGAATGATGTTAGGCGATGAAGCATATGCTGGAAGTAAAAACTTTTACCATTTGGAAAAAGCTGTGCAAGATGTACTAGGATATAAATATTTAGTCCCCACCCATCAAGGTCGTGGTGCCGAACATTTAATGTATAGCAATTTAGTAAAACCAGGACAACTGGTTCCGCGGAATATGTATTTTACGACCTCAAAGGTTCACGTAGAACTTCCGGGGGGAAAAATGGTTGATGTCATAATTGACGAAGCACACGATCCGGAAAATCTTCATCCTTTTAAGGGAAATGTTGATTTTAATAAATTGCAGAAGTATATTGAAGATAATGGACCGGAAAAGATTGCTTTTGTTAATGTCGAAATGAACGTTAACATGGCTGGTGGGCAACCCGTTTCTATGGAAAACTTAAGAAAATTAAGAGAATTTTGTAATGAATACAAGATAAAGATAATATTCGACGCAACTCGCTCGAGTGAGAACGCGTATTTTATTCGAGAAAGAGAGAAAGGGTATGAAAATACGCCAATAGTGGAAATACTAAACGAAATGATGAGCTATTCTGATGGTTGTATATATTCCGCAAAGAAAGACTGCTTAGTGAACATTGGCGGTTTTCTTGCTACACACGACAAAGAAATCTTTGAAGCTACTCGGAGTATGGTTGTAGTGTACGAAGGATTACATACGTACGGCGGACTTGCGGGAAGAGATCTTGAAGCAGTGGCTCGAGGCTTACGGGAAGGCGCCCAATATGAGTATTTGAAGTACAGAATTAACCAAGTTCGCTATTTAGGAGAACTTTTGATGAAAGCTAATGTCCCTATAGTTAAACCCACGGGTGGACACGCTGTTTTTCTAAACGCGTTAGAGTTCTTACCACATCTTGCTAGAGATCAGTGGCCTGCACAAACCTTATCTGCTGCAATTTACGAGGATTCAGCGGTTCGAACTATGGAAAGAGGAGCGATCTCAAAAGGAAGAGATTCAGAGACTGGTGAAAACATCTTCCCAAAACTTGAATTGGTGCGACTCACGATACCTAGACGAGTTTATACGAATACTCACATGGAATATACGGCAGAATCAATTATACACTTATACGGAAAAAGAAACGAGATTAAAGGGTTGAAGATGGTACACGAACCAAAATACCTTCGGTTTTTCCAAGCCCGTTTTGAAAAATTATAGTAGTTTTAAAAATCTCTTCTTAATTTTTGATTTAATCATTCTTTTAATAGTTTGTAAGCAATAATTGTAAAAGTAGCTGGTATTCCGAATCCTAGTAATAATTTAATCCAATCAGGTATCAAATCCCCAAATGATATAGCACCAATAAAATCTAATACTAAACTTCCTAAAGCAAAAACACCAAGAAAAGTTAAAAATAATTCTACACGCCGACTCCTTCTGGAACTCTCAATTTCATCTAATTGTCCAATTAGATCCTTTAAAACTTCCATTTTTGAGGTTGCCGCTTCTAAAATTTCTCCTGTTCGCCATGCATCACTGATCTGTTCAATAAAATGCATGCTGTAATAGGTAGATGTGAGATTTCGCGATTTGTGTGTGTCTAGAACCAAAATTATATGATTTATTAAAGCATTAACAGCATAAACATCTCGATATTCTTCAACTCTCTTATGTTTTAAGTGAGATGTTACTAAATTAAGTAGAATGTAGAAACCCCGATCGAGTTCCCAGACAGTTTTCCACGTATAATTATGAATCGCAATCCAAGGAATCCAATCTTCGTTAGCTATCGTCTTTGGAGTTCTATCTTGAATATCTTCCTCATTTAGTAAACAAATAAGCGAATCCCCCGATTCAACATAGGCAAAAATATTAGGGAAAATTGAATAATTGTAAATACCCTTTGGATTTAAATTTAGTAAAACTCCTTGAAAATGCTCGGAATTAACATCAAATCCCTTGGGCATAGCAGCAACTATCGTACAATGCGTCCAAAATAATTATGTTTTAATTTCCTCACTTAGACTAGTAAAATCCAAGAAGGGTGTTTTAAGTATTGGAGGTTCTAAATCTCTTATAACTTGCTTAAAGATAGAATTTAATTCTGATATAGTAATAGCAAATACTGATTCAAAATCTATCCCAAACTCACTTATCGGATGGGAATGCCTCTGAATAAAAAATCGCATGCGTTCTAATATTTCTTTATCCTGCCATGATTTCTCAGGTATATAAACCATGAAATGTACTATCGCACAATTAAAACGGTAAAAATCAATATATATTTCGTCAATCCGACAATCTAGATACTTTCCGTTATCAATTTTTATGTTGTACTCTTTTGATTGAATTATATTATTCAAATTAGCTCGTAAAAAACTTCCTACTTTTGGGGGCGAATAGTTATCTACCGCTCCCGAAGCTAGAATTCCTTCTCCTTCTGCTGACCATCCAAACTTGGGATAGTTTTTCCTTAAGTAAGTTAATATCTTCTCGCGATATTCTCGTTCTTCAGCAATTGTATCAAAATCAAATATAAAGTCTGGACTAAATATACCCGTACCATAAAAATATAGCTCTTCGGCTAAAGGCAATTCATGTGAGAACTCATAATCTTGTGCATGTTTTTTAACCTTAGCGATAATCCTTACTCCAAATTCATAGCTTTCATTCATTAAGTCTAAGAGCATATTATGCCAATCATCTGGTACTTTAAGCTTTTTATGATACTGCTCAGCCATTTTTTTCATGTGGTCATGGTACATTTTACTTAAGTCATCAATAATTATATTTGTAAAACCTGCTGCTTTCAAATCATCGACAAAATCCTTCACTGAAAGTCGAGTCATTTCTGGAAAACCTGTTTCAACCGTTATTTGTTCAAAATACTTCAATTTATCCTCAGGCATGCTTGGGCAAGGAATCCACAACTGGAAAGCAACTAAACCTTGAGGCTTTAATACGCGAGCAATTTCTTGAAAAATTAATTTTCTATCTCTATGTGCTAAGCCATCAGCATCTTGTCCATAGACAATATCAAATGTAGAATCTGAATATGGTAAATCAAAGATGTCGGCTACCTTGAAATCAACATAATCTTCAACTCTTTTCTCCTTTGCGCGTTTATTTGCTACTTCAATTGCGCTATCTAAAATATCCACACCTGAGACTTTTTTTTGTACTTCTCGCTTAGCCAATTTGCAGTTCCTCCTTCACCACAACAAATATCTAACAAGCCTTCTGCTTTATCTAAGCCAATTCTATCGACTAAATCATAAGTAGCCTTCCACCCTCCGAAATGTAATTGTTCTCGTGGTTCTGGCCAAAACTCTGCAAGGCGTTCAATGACCATTTCATCTTTTTTAGCTTGAAATTTACTTTGCCTTTTCTTTTCCATCTTAAACGACTCCCTTAAATCTAAATATATAAACAACTAAAAATCTATCATTATTAAAATCACCCATTATGATTTTAAGTCGTATAAACTCGAGATTATTTTTGTAAGAATTGATATTGAATGATTAATTTTCCATTCTAACCATTTAATTGTGATTAGGTAAAGTCATGTCATATCTCGAAGTGGCAAAAATACATCCAAAATTAGGAAAAATATTAGAAAAAGACGCCAAAATTAGCGCTAAAGTTGCAGAAGAGTTCGCTGCTAATCATGGAGTAAGTGTTGATGATATTACTAATTTGAAGGTAAGCCCACCTCTTTTGTTACATATGCACAGATACATTGATAAGATTGTTGCTCTTGAGGAGAATAACTGTATCCCAAATAATATTGAATTCAAACGTTTTAATGCTGGAAATGTGGAATCGGAATGGGTATATACTCCTGATACCGATGAACAAAAAATCCTATTCCATTTGTTTGGAGGGGGATATATTATGGGGAATCTAGATACTCGTCGTTGGATTGCATCTCTCTATATGAGAGGAACCAACCTTCGATGTTTAAATGTAGGATATAGATTAGCACCAGAACACCCTTATCCTGCTGCTTTAGAGGATTCTATTACAGTTTATAAGTGGTTATTAACTCAAGATTTTGATCCTCAGAACATAATCATCTGTGGAGAATCGGCAGGTGGAGGTTTAGCAATGGCAACAATGCTCAAAATTAGAGAATTAGAGCTTCCAATGCCCGCTGCAGCAGTTATGATATCTCCGTGGGTCGATTTGGAGGGAATTGGGAGATCTTTAAGAACTAATTATAAATATGAACCTACAGTAGCTGAAGGTTCGAAATTAATGGCCGTTTTATACGCAGGAAAAAAAGGTAAAAATGATCCATACATTTCTCCCATTTACGCAGAATTAGAAGGCTTACCACCACTTTTATTCCAAGCGGGAGGTATCGAAGTCATACGGGACGAAGTGGTATCATGTGCAGAACAAGCAAAAACCTCTGGAGTTGATGTAACATTAGAAGTATATGAAGGAATGACGCATGTGTTCCAAAGGTATGCCAATAAGTTAGATGAAAGCATGGATGCCTGGAAAAGTATTAGGAATTTTGTTAAAAAACATATTGCATAGTTTAATCTTCTTCAATTTTGAACGCCTTAAAACTTTGTTGGGTTTTAAAACTAAATCCTTGTTCAACTAAGAACCTTTCTATTGCTCCCATGTGCGCTACTCCGTAAAAAACTACGATTTCCTCGTGATCTTCAATTAAATTCAAAATTTGTTTCTCGATCATTGAATTTCTCCCCTCTAGTATATACTCAGGGGTGATATTTGTAGCTTCTTCAAACTGGTGAGTTAAGAACTGAACTAATCCACTTGCTAATAGTTCTCTTTTTTTAGATATTTCGGGAGTTATTTTAAATTCCACCATTCCGAGAATATTCGTTAAAAGAAGTCTAATTTGTTTCAAGAGCATTTCAAGTATTTTCGGTGAGGGTTCTTTCAACATTTCTTCTATTAACTCGTTCAGATCCACATTTTCTGTTATACTTCCAAAGTCTAAATCTGTATGTATCCAGTTGGTGCGATGAACAATATCTCCTTCATAATCAATTGCAAGTAGTTGATGGTCCAAATTCATGATTTCACATAAGTATAATTGTATTGGATATAAATTTTGAATTCCAAAACCTGATTTTACACAGTCGTCATAAATTTTTCGAATTTTAGCATCAAAGCTCTTAAATTTTTTCTTAACCATTTTACATAGTGATTTTACATCTCGGGTAAGGAATTTTTTGTAAAATTTTTTTAAAAGCTTATTATATTGGCCCCAGAATTCTTCTATCTCGGGAGATGTTATTTCTATATATTCGTCAAGACTCTTTGCGGATTTCTGTTGGTTTTCTTTAGAAGAAGACAGTTTGATCTTCTCAAATATACAGATTCGGTTTTGGATATAGTTTTGTAAATCGGCGTAATATTTTGCTTCTCCGATATGGATCACGGGTAACAAATGAACTTGTACATTCTTTTCATTTTGATACACGCGGCAATTAGAAAAGAGTGATATTCCATCATAATCTAAAAATTTAAGTTCAGTCATGGTCCCCTGTTTTACCTTTTAATTGCAATTTCAACTCAAGGCTTGTGAATTAGGTAGAAAATATCGTAAGAAAATACCCTTGGAAGTATTTTATATGGAAATCTTCTCTTAAAAATAAAATTTATGTTTTTTTCTTGCAAGATCTTAAAGAATTCTCTTTCTGACCTGACCATTCCCCTCCAATGGGGATTTGTTTGTATATTTTTAACAGCTCCTATAAGACTTCGAACAATTCTAAGCAGAATACTCTCGGTAGGTACAGAAACAAACAGAAGACCATTCTTTTTTAGAATTCGCAATATTTCATCAATAGCTATTGACGGATTTTCAACATGTTCCAAAATATCAAGAGCAAAGATTAAATTAAAATTATTAGAGTCAAAGGGAGTTACCTTTTGAATATCTGCTTTTATATAGTCTTTTATTCTCAAGGTAGGATTTTTTGTTAAAGTCTCTCTAATTCCTTCATGTAGGGAATAATCTAAGATAAAGATTTCACTTTTTGGAAAATTCAGCTTAAAATTCAAAGAAAATAGCCCCAAACCACCTCCTACATCAAGAACTTTAGGAAAATTTTTCCTTGATTGAAGCACAGTTTTAATTATGTTTTGGATTCTCCCAAAATACATTTTTCCAAAAAAAGGAATCATGTATGGACCAAAGCTAGCATAATTTCGATATTGCTCTGTTATATAGGATTGCAAGTCTTGGGGTCTGATAAATTTTATAGATACTCACTTACTTTTTTGAATTAAAGTATTAGATCAATAGGAAAGTATATTATGATTGATAGAATTGCTGCAATAGGAAAAGTTAATAACCAAACTGTAATGATTTTCCATAAACCTTTCTGCATTGGCGTATTGCTTGCCTTTGAAAGTCCCACAAATGATGCCACAAGCAAATGAGAACCCGAAAGAGGTATTTTCTGAATGGTTCCAATAAGCATGACGGCTGCTGTTGGTACTTGCACCGCAAATGCTGTACTCGGGCGAAGTTCCGTCATTTTACCTAAGTTTTTTATGACAATTCTTCCCAAGACCATTATACCACTTGCTAGGCCAAGACCAGTTATGATCAATAACCAGATTATATTGATGTCACCTCCTACTCCAACAACTATTCCAACTGAGTTAGAACTGTCATTTCCAGCTCTAGAGAAAGCTGTAATGCATATTATAATTAAGATTATGTAGGAATAAGTATTCTCTGATCTTTCATAATCCTTGAATCCTTTGAACGACTTGAGTTTTTGTTTATTAAGTACTTTAACAACGCCATAAGTTACTACAAAACCAACCACGGGAGAAGCCAACCACCATATACTCATGCTTAGTATTGTACTCCAATCCACACCATCTCCGCCTCCTAATAACAACCCCAGTCCTATAATTCCTCCTATTGTAGCATGAGTTGACGAAATAGGAAGCCCTAAAGCGCTAGATAATATTAACACAATAGCAGTTGAAATCAAAATAGTCATAACAACAGCATTCTGGTTAATGCCTAAAGTTTCATATTCTAATAAAAGTATCTTGTCACCTACTGATTTAGCAACACCTTCTCCCAATAATAATGCCCCCGTGATAGCAAAAATCGCTGCTAAAATGAGGATTTGCTTCATTTTAAGGATTCTTGATCCATAAAGTGGAGCCATCGTCTCATCGTTTGCTCCGATCCCAAAACTAATTATTATGCTTATTATTAAAAATACGATTATTATGTATTCTAACGCCATTTTACCCATCCATCCTTTTCTATCTACTAGGGTATCTTATAATTAATCCTCTTAGATAATCTGAAGTTTCCTCTACCCATGCTACGATATCGTAGATATATGTCACTAATTTAGAAGTCAAATATACTCTTGTAGGATCGTCTTTCATCTTATATAACTTACCAAGCAAGTTAAACTTTGCTGTTCGTGCTTCTCTTTTCTTTTCTTCAATTTTAAAGGTCTTTTTATACGCTCCATCAAAATCAGTTTCAATTAAAATAGCAGTATTGACCAATTCTTCTACACCTTGAGCAACAGAATTGCTTAAGTTTTTAAATTCGCCCTTAATCTCCTTATATAGCTTGAATGGATAAACTTCTAAGAATCTGGAGAAAAATTCCATTTTGTCGTTTACTGAATCAATCATCATTAAAATGTTGTATCTATCTTCTATTAAGAAAGGAAGTGCTCTCTTATCTTTAAATAAAACCTGAGTATATTTTTCTTTAAGCAGATCACATTTTCTTTCTGCTTCAATGACACCTTCTATTGATTCTTTTTTTAATTTATCATCAATAAAAGTCGAGAGAGCTTCATGTAATAACGCTGAACCATTCAAAGTTTCGGCTAAAAATTCTTTGTTAACATTGTCTAATTCATTTTTCTTATCTTTTATCAATTTCAATTTATTCACACTCCAAATTTAATGAATCTCTTTGTATGAATTTTTAATTTTTTTATATTCTATTTATTGTTTATTCTATAAAAAAGCTTATGTCTTTCATGATCGTTTATTTTAAATAGATAGATGAAATATTTTTAAAATTAAAAAAAGAAAAAAAAATTTAAAACAGGTTCTTGTCTAAAACAATAGTATCGTTTCTGTTTGGTCCTATAGAAACCATACCAATATCGATTTTAAGTTCTTCCTTGATTGCTTGAAGATAGATTCTCATTGTTTCAGGTAACGCGTCATATCCTTGTTTAGCAAGTTCCGACCACTCATCGTCCGTTATTTTCTTCCAACCTTCGAATTCGCTATAGATTGGTTTGCATTTTTCGATTATTTCATGTTGGATAGGCCAACTTTCAAGCTTTCTTCCATCTAACTCATATCCTGTGCATATTTTTAGTGGAGTTATTCCATGAAGTGCATCTAATAGCGTGATAATTGCCGTATCGATCCCGTTTATCATTACGCCATATTTGATGTTAAAAAGATCAAGCCAACCCACTCTTCTTGGGCGTCCGGTAACCGTTCCGTATTCGTGCCCCTGTTCTCTAATTTGCACAGCAATTTCATTAAATAATTCTGTAGGAAACTTACCTTCCCCTACCCTTGAAGTATAAGCTTTTATTATGCCAATGATTTTCCCTATTTTCCTAGGAGGAATTCCTGTTCCCGCACTTATTCCTAAAGCATTAGGATTTGATGATGTTCCGTACGGATACATTCCATGGTCTAAACATAGTAAGTTTCCTTGAGCACCTTCAAAAACTACTTTTTTTCCCGAATCAATTGCTTTATTCAAGTAATAAGCTGTATCAGTAACATTGGGTTTTAATTTCTCGCCGAAAGTTTTATATTCTTCGAATATAGAATCGAAATCCATATCCCATTCCGGATCGTAAGTTTTAATCAAATCTTTTTTAATTTGGAATAATTTTTCCAATTTAGGTCTTAAAATTTCAGGATGGACTAAATCAAAGACTCTAATTCCCCATCTACCTGCTTTGTCCGAATAAGTTGGACCAATTCCTCTTTTTGTAGTCCCCGCACTATATTTTCCTTTTGTTTTTTCCTCTAACCCATCTAAAGCAACATTAAAGGGGAAAATTATGTGAGCCGTTGAGCTTAGTTTTAAATTAACTTTTTTGCCTAATTTATTCAAATTGTCAATTTCATCTAACAAAACACTCGGATCAACAACACAACCATTACCTATGACCACTTCTTTCTCCAACGGTGCTCCAGAGGGAATTAGTTTAAATTTGTATTTTATTCCATTAGCATTAATAGTATGTCCCGCATTGTTTCCACCGTTATATCGCACGATAATATCTGCTTTCTGAGCTAAGTAATCAGTTATCTTTCCTTTACCTTCGTCACCCCAAGAAAGTCCACAAACAGCAATAGTGTTAAATTCTTTATTCATAATTAACAGACCGTTAACTGCGTTAATCTTACTTGTTTTTTTTTAGCGATAAGGGATTATTATTTGATTTTTTTATCAAAAACATAATCCAAAAAGGAGTATACATTAATCTTTATAAAATTTATCTGTTAAAGTTTTAGTTATAGAATCATTTTTATAGGAGTATTTTTGTCACTTTTATAGTAAAAATGCAGAGAAAAGTTGTGTTGGTTGATGTTGGTCATGGCGAGATGTTGACATTAGACGACGAATTTTCTGATTTTTTAAAACTCCTTAAAAATCTTAATCTTAAAATTATAAAAAATGAAAATAAGGATTTAACTAAAAAACATTTGGAAAATGTTGATATATTAGTACTGGGAAACCCAATTGATGATTATTTTTCAAATATCGAGATAAAGGATATTGTTAATTACGTTAGGGTAGGGGGGAATTTACTATTAGTTAGTGAATACGGAGCAGACTTCCTACAAAAAACAAATCTGAACGATTTAGCTACTAACTTTGGCTTCTTCTTTGAGAAGAATTTAATTAAAGAACAAAATTCACATAATCAAAACTGTTCTAGCATACTTCATATCCAAAAATTTCCAAGTAACGATATTGTAAATGGGTTAAGAGAAGTAATAATTGGAGGTGCTTGTTCTCTATTTTTAAAAAAGGAGGCAAAACCTCTATTAAAAACGAATAAAAGTAACATTTGGTCAGAAATTTACAACAATACATCTGAGGAATGGACAAAAGATAAAGAACAACAACATACAATAGCTGCATATTCTAATTTTGGGCAAGGAAAAGTAATAGCACTCGGTGATATTGATATTTTTTGCAGTGATGATAATATAGGGATTAATTCATTAGACAATCATAAATTTGTGCAAAATGTTATTAATTGGTTAACTGAATCTGTAAAGAGACCAGATGTTATGTCTTTTATTTTAGATAATATGGGTGAACTTCAGAATGGAGTTAAAGAAATTCAGAATACAATTAATAATATTATTGAAACAATGAGTATCTTAGAAACGAGAATCTCTAATTTAGAAGAAAATTTTAAAGATAAGTAAATTTTTTGATTCTTTCCTTGATTTAAGGTCACAAGTACTAAGGAAAGATGAGATCTAAACCTATTTATTATTGGATATATTATTCTTACCATAATTTCTAAGTATATTAAATCAAGCAGATTCTAAGTTAAACCTTAAAATTTTGTGATATTGATGCGTAACAAATTATATGAAGAAATTTTTTCTGAATTTGAAGAAATTTCTAATCATTATAATCGAAGCGATCAAAAACATCCTTTTTGAATTTCTTTTCGTTCTCAATTTTATTAGTTAAGGTGTATAAAATTAAACCACCTTAGTTCTTCATCTTCAGGATTAGCAAATTGTTGATATTCTTTTTCCTCTTCAAAATTTTTGATGATTTTATTAGCGTCTTTCAAATATTTAATAAATTCAGCATCTCGATCTATAGATTCCTCATCGAAGCAGTCTCTTAAATTTGTTGAGAGTATTGATTTAATATCTGGGTGATTGTAATTGAGAGTTTCTTCGAAATTTAGATGTGTCCATTCTCCAGATTGAATATTAAAAGAGTATTTATCAAGAAATAAATATCCGTAATCGGCTATAAACTCAATAGCTTTACATATAAATTCGAACTCAGTTTTAGAAAATAAATAATGAAAATTAACGCGGCACCATCCAGGTTTAAATCCAAATTTCCCTTCTTGAGTGTAACATCGAATCATTTGAGACCGTTTTTCGCCTAATTTGAGCAATAAATGTCCATATGGTCCTGCACACATGCAACCCGCACGACTCTGAATTCCAAACAAATCGTTGAGCAATTTAGTAATTAATTTTGGGTGTAAGTATTTATCATCGTGTTTGATCATAAAGGATATAATAGAAATGCGATTCTTAGAGTCGATTGGCCCTAGGATCTCGATTTTTTGATGTTTAGATAATCGATCTAACGCTTTTGAATTATATTCTAATTCTTTCGCTTCTATCTTGTCAATTCCAATAGCGTCTTTTAAATCTATAGCTAATGCTGCTTTAATAGTTTGTAGCACTCCTGGAGTTCCCGCTTTTTCTCTAGTTTCAATGACTTCTGAGTAATCTACTGATATAGGACTAACAAAATCAACAGTTCCACCTCCAGCTGAAGTAGGAGAGAGTGTGGTTTTGTAAACTCGTTCATTAAACACTAAAATTCCTGACGATCCTGGACCACCCACAAATTTATGCGGAGATATAAAAATTGCGTCAAAATATGTGTCTGGATCTTTATTCATATCAATTTTTACATAAGGAGCACTAGCAGCGAAATCAAAACAAACGATACACCCATGTTTATGTAAGATGCGGGAGATTTCATAAACAGGAGATTTCAAACCGGTTACATTGGATGCTGCTGAGAAAGAGCCGATCTTTAACCTATTCTTATACCTTACATCTGAAACTTGATGTTCTAAATCTTTTAGGTCGATATATCCATCAGGAGTAAGTTTAATACTAACAACTTCAGCGATCGCTTCACGCCACATTATATCGTTGGAATGGTGTTCATAAGGACCGATAAAAACAACAGGTTTCAATCGATTTATCTTTTCTTGGTCCAAAAAATCGTCCTTGGCTGATTTATCTAAAAGAGTTCGTAAAAGTTCTTTTGTTGCTGGAGGTAAACGTATACCTATAATTTCTTGAAATTTGGATATTGCTCCCGTCGCTCCTGTACCCGTAGCTATAATTCGACAATTCTTTTCCGCATTAAAAGCTTTTTTTATTATCGTTTCTGCTTGTTGTAAAATTTGCGTCATATGACGACCTGTTATATCGTCTTCTGTATGAGTGTTCGCATATTCCCGCTGAATTTTAATAAGAAATTGTTCAATGAACTTAAGAGATCTGCCAGACGCAGCATAATCCGTATAGGTAAGTAGACGCTTGCCATAAGGAGTTTCAAAAAAAAAGTTCTTCCCTATAATCGCATTTCTTACTTCTTCCAGAGTCAAAACTGGTTTCATTATATCACCTTTAATCTTAAAGAGAAAATTTAGTTGTAACTTTAATTTATGATAAAAATTTTGTTATATATAAAAATAGAATGTTTTTAAAAAAAATTTAGTTCTTCTTCTTACTTTCTATATTTACTTCTATTAAATTATAGTCTCGGGACCCTAATCCAATATCTTCAGCTGCGACTAGTTGTACCTCCCAGTGTTTAGATTCCTTCCCATTGGGATTTAAATCCATTTCGTGTGTTTCTGGATCAAATCTAGGTGTATAAGAAAACCATTCATTTGGTTCCTCTTTGGAAATGCTTTTAATATCTCCCAAAATTGAATGAGGGTTCATGAGAGATAAATGAATTAAATCAACGGCACTCTGATCAACAGCTACAGGATCAAGTGAAGATAAAATACCAATATCACTTACAAATGGCACATCAGAACCACCTGTGCAATCACATTGCCATGTCACATCTATAACATAATTTAGATAATATATTTTATTTTTACCGAAATAGTCAACCACACCAGCGGCATTATCAATCATTTGAGTAGTAAACTCTTCTTGCGTTGATGAACCGGTATCTATCACATTGTTTTTACATACCGATTTACACATGTAACAATATCTACATTTGTCTTCATCCCGTAATATTTTCCCGTCTGAACTTTCTCTTAATGCATTGGTTGGGCAGATTTTCAAACAAGCTTCATAATCAGATATGGGTGCATTAAAATCGAATTCGAATTTTTTTCCCATATGTGCTTGGACTTTTCCACCCTTGCTTACGCACCCAATTCCTAGATTTTTTAAGCTACCTCCAAAACCACCACCAGCGTGTCCCTTAAAATGGGTTGCTAAAATCATGTGATCGAACTCTTTCAACCTCCCTGCAACTAAAACGTCTTTAAATCTCTTACCATTAAAATTATGCTTTATGTTATTTATACCAACGCTACCGTCAAGCATTAAAAGCTCTGCTCCCATAGTTTCCTTTGTAAATCCGTGCTTTTTAGCAGTTTCTAAATACTCGTCTTCAGATGATCGACCACTATACTCGGTATGTATCCCCGTAACTTCTTCGGGGGCGCCCCAACCACACGATTCTGCTACGTAAGGAACTCCTCCTAATGTTTTCACGTGGTCGCATAAAAATCTAATGTAACTAGGTCGTAGGTATCTTACGTTCTCTAAAGCACCAAAATGCGTTTTAATTACCACTTTATCTCCTTCATTCACTTTACTATTAAACCCAATTTTCTCCAAAGCTAAAGGACCTTTAACCTTACTTAAACTCTCTTCGTGATTGTAGGTTCGTGCTGTAAAATAATAGACATCTGACTTCATATTTCTCATTTATTTTATTCAATAATTGTATAAGAATGTATTACTAGCCTAATTAAGCATTAAAAATAAATTTAAAGATTATATGATATACATTAATTATTTTAACTGTGTTTAATTCTATTATAATCAGAGATAAGAAAAATTAAATGTCGTTAAGAAATTAAAATGACTTCTACTGTTAAAGGAAGCTTTCTATTGCGGTTCTATGAGGTGTCTTAATTGGCGAGATGTCCGGAATGCGCAGGTAACATGAAATACAATCCTGACAATCGTATGATGGTATGTAGTTCGTGTGGATTATCGTTGACTCGTAGTGAGTTAGATCGCTATTGGTATCGCATACGAAATGAACGGGGATCGGATGCAGATGAAGTGCAGAAAGCAAAAAACAAAAGAAAAGAATGGCTTGACTGGTATAGTAAAAGCAAGGACGAAAAAAAGAATTACTGATTGATAAGTTAGTTTGACCAGCAAATCATTCGAGTGAGTAAGTTTAAATTCTTCTAAAGGGAGATAATTTTTCTTATTATTTCTAGAAAATTAGGGATGTTCGTCATGAGTGAAATTGTAATCTTCAATTTTATTATGTTATTCTTCGGTATCGTAGGAGCAGGTGTATTTATTCTTCTTTTTTTTGTGTCAGCTCCTTATGGACAGCATATTAGAAAAGGTTGGGGGCCAAATCTTGATAATAGACTAGGTTGGTTTTTAATGGAAATTCCAACTGTCGTTATATTTCTTATTTTATATCTAATAGGAGGAAGAACAACGAGTATAGTCTCTATCCTCTTTTTAATCATATGGATGGTTCATTATGGGCAAAGAACATTTATTTTTCCTTTCTTAATCCGTGGAAAAGAACCAATGCCAGTGACAATCGTAACCTTTGGATTTATTTTCAACGGGATTAACACCTATTTACAAACTCGTTGGATTTATACTTTATCAGCACCTTATTCCTATGATTGGATTATTTCCCCTTTCTTTATAATTGGAGTGAGCATTTTTATTAAAAGAATGACAAGCATATCAACATAAATATAGTAATAAAATTGAGAAGGAAGTTAGGAACCGAATTTTCTATTGAAAATATCGATTAAAAATTCTTCTAATTTTGCTGCTGGGATATCTAATAACGTAATTTCTAAATGTCTTCCTCGCTCTGCTTTTTCGATTCTCACCGTTTTTGAAGCAATTATCTTTAGTTGATTAAGCGTCCTTATATATTTTCGAAAGCTCATTTTGACATGCGGTTCTATTGAATATGTCTCGCTAATTATTTGATATTCCTCAAAAGCCTCGTCAACAAGCGAATATGGTTCATCTTTATTTATTAACGATCTAGCAATTCCAAATAACGCTAGTAATTCTTGATCGCTAAGTTGATCTACGATTTCTCCTCTAAAAGTGGGATACACATCATTTGAAGCTTCCCTAATAATGTCTGCATTTATCCGATCTAAACTTTCTTTATCAGCGTATAACCCACTTTTTCTTAAAATCTCAATTCCGTGTCGCATATCTTGGTGTTCAGTAACAATCTGACTAACCATGTTTAAGATATCGTCATCAGCAACGTACTCTTTAAAAGCAAGCTCACTTCTATATTCCAATATCTGTTTTGATTCCTCGTAATTATAGGGCTTAAGTGTAAGTTTCTCGTTTATTCTACTTAAAATTCTTTCAGTTTCAATTCTCATCCAGTCTTTATTTCTGGAGATTAATATTATTGATAGTTTGGCGTTTTGATGCCCATAAGTTTCTGCGATATCTAAAAAAGCTAAAATTTCATCTGGTCTTAATAAATGAACTTCGTCAATTACCAATAACATATAACTTTTTTCTCTTATTAACTGTTTCAGAATTAATTTAAGAGCTTCTTCGTCTGCAAAGCCGCGTCCGCTTCCGTGAGTGTGTTTAGCTAATAATTCACGTATTATCTTACTTTTTGAACGGAAGTTAATACAATTATAATACTCAATAAACATATTGATGTCTTTTTCTAACGCAATATTTTTGAGGTTTTTACCAAAGAATCTCGCTGTACAGGTTTTTCCAACTCCACCTTTTCCTAAAATTAAGCAGTTGATCGAAGGTTGCTCTTCTTCATCAAGAATCCTTCTAAAGTTAAAAAATAGGGAATTTATTGTATCATCGCGACAATATAATTTTTCGGGCACATAACTCATATCAAGCGAGCTAGCTAGCTTGAAAACTGACTTCTTCATGAAAAGTTTTCTAAAATCATCCTCGTCCATGATTGAATTGCTCCTAATTGAAATTTTTAGTGATATATAAGTAATTATAGAACAAATTAAGTTTAAACTTTCTTATAGTTTCAACTTTTTAGTAGTAAATTAATAGATTATTGACTCATGATGTTATTAAAATTTGATAATTAATAATCTATTTTAGTTTTAAGTTATCATTATTTAATGGATGCATCGCAGAATACGACTGTCTTAACTTAGTAATATCATTCTTAGCATAGATACGAGTTGTATTAGGAGAACTATGCCCTAAAATGTCTTGTAATTCGCTGATATCCATTCCAGAACGTCTAAGATGCGTAGCTCCAGTATGTCTAAATATGTGAGGTGTTATAATTTTAGAATCTGAGAAACCACACTTCTCCTTTATTGTTTTTATATCAGCTTGAACTACACGAGGATTTAATTTTTGATTTCTCGTGTTTACTAATAGGTAATCTTCCAAACTGTAAGATATTCGATTATTTAGATATTCATTGAATAGATTTAACGTGTTATAATCAACAGGTACAATTCTTTCTTTACTTCCTTTACCCTTTAGCCTTATGTAGCCTTTATTAAAATCAATGTCTCTTATTTTAATATCGCATAGTTCGCTCACACGAGCCATTGTAGAATAAAGCAGTCTTACAATCAAATAATATCTCTGACTCTTTTTTGAGTTAAACAATTTCCTATCTTTTAACTTATTAAATATTACCTCGATGTCAGAGACATCAAGAAATTTGGGAAGACTCTCTTCTAACTTAATTTTAGGAGATTTTATTGTGCTCATTGGATTTTTTGTTATAAATTCATTAAGTGTCAAAAATTTAAAATAAGATCTCAATGTGGCTATTTTTCTACTTATACCCTTTTTAGTATACTCTAAATCTTTCAGCTGCTTTAGAAAAAGTCTAATTCTCTGACGCATCATTGGTGATTCAAGAGGTAAATCTCCTACAAGATTGATAAATTTTTTAAGATCATATCGATACGCTTTGATAGTTGAGGGCGCACATCCTTCTTCGACTTCCTTTGAAATTAGGAAATCATCGATAAAATCTGAAACCTTATAATCTACCATAATAGAAGAAATAACATCGTGATATTACATAATAGATTGTAATATGCAGGTAATATCAAAACTAGTTCTTTAATAGATGTCGGATATATTATAGAGAGAATTTAACTCGTTCCTTCTCCATACCATCCTTTTTTAATAAACAAATATGCATTCATTGCAGCAGTTGTTGCTTCACCAGTAGCAGTGGTTACCTGGCGTATTCCACCAGTTACATCTCCTGCGGCATATATACCAGGAAAGTTAGTTTCTTGATTTTTATCAATTTTAATATTGTTATCATCATCGAGTTCTATCGCTGCCTTCTTCGCTAATTCACTCTGTGGCTCAACTCCTATAGCAATAAAAAGAGCATTTACGCTTATATTGCTTATTTCGCCAGTTTCATTATTTTTTATTTTTAGTTCTCCTAATTTGTTATCTTTAGTTATAGCTTCTTCAATAGTACAATTATACATTGGTACAACATTTGGTAATGAATCAACTTCATCTACAATACATGCTTCTGCTCGCAAACAATGACGTCTATGAATAAGATACACTTTCTTTGCAATACCCGAGAGATAAATCACTTCTAGACCCGCTGCATTACTACCACCAACCGCTGCAACCATTTGATCTCTGAATAAAGGTCCGTCACAAGTAGCACAGTAGGATATACCATTTCCTAATAATTGATATTCGTTAGATAATCCAAGTGAAAGATGCTTTGAACCAGTAGCAATGATGATAGCTTTTGTTTTTATATTGCCTTTAGATATGGTTACTGTCATTTCTTTTGGATTGATAGCTAAAACTTCATTATAAAAAAAGGTAGTTCCATAATTTTCAGCTTGTTTCCTCATTTTTTCTGTTAATTCAAGACCGTTAATACTCTCAATTCCGGGATAATTTTCAATTTTGGGAGCTGTCCCAGCTAAGCCTCCAAATGCCTTACTCTCAAAAAGAGCAGTCCTTAAACCCATTCTACCCCCATAAATTGCAGCTGTTAATCCCGCTGGTCCACCACCAATAATTATCAGTTCAAAATCATTTTTATCAGACAATTTTAATCTCCTTTATTTTGTAGCTCTATTTAAATTCACACATAATAATTAGAAAGATAGTTTAAAATTTTTTTTAAAAAGTTATATGGAATAATTTGAATGTTTATTATTGATTCTGAATTAAATTTAATCAAATATATTAAATTAAACCGATTACATTTTTGGTATTTTTAATAGTAAATTCACACTATGGGGAACCATTATAAATGAGCGACTTAGATCATGGAATAAAAATAAAGAAAGAAGAACCAAAATATAATATTGCTGCACCCCACCATTTATCCAAAAGATCTAAATGGTTAAGAGATTATTACTTCAAAGGAGTTAACCGTGAGTGGAATAACGAATACATGTCTTTCACTACTGGTACGGATTGGGATATTGTTTGGTTTGAATCTGACTATTATGTTACTCCGGAGATTTACTTTTACATAGGAAATAAAGGTAAGGGAGTCTTTGAGGGGTGTTTGAGGTCTGTAGCTATTCCAGTATCACTACCTGTTCGTTTCTGGGACTTATCTTTACCTGAACGTAAGATAGAGTTTTTTAAAACCGTTATGCTCGATTATGTTCCACACGAGATCATATCTGAGAACGATTTAATTGCTGGCGGCAGGTTTAACACTCAATTGAGCGATTGTTTAACAGAATCAGAAACAAAAAAATATTGGAAGGGAAATTTGAGTAACAGACATAAATTTTACAAATATCATAAATCGGGTTTCGGAAATACTGGCGCAACGGGGGGGCATCTTATCCCGGATCACGAAACCATAATCAAGAAAGGTTTCAAGTTTATTCATGAAAAAATTAAAGCTGAGTACGAAAAATTGTCAGAACGAGAAAAAAAAGGTTCTAAAGGTCAAGAATTAAGAGCAATGTTAGAAGCTTCGGAGATACCAAGAAAATTCGCAAAAAAATACGCTGAAGAATGTAGAAGACTTAAAGAAAAAGCGAGTACGCCTGAAAGAGTAGAAGAACTAGAACAGATGGCTAAAAACCTTGAAAAAGTCCCATGGGAGCCTGCTGAAACATTTTGGCAAGGGGTTCAAGCCATTTGGTTAACTCACATGCTAATTATGGCGGAAGAATCATATCCTGGTCCGGGTACTTCTTTTGGCCGGGCTGATCAACACCTCTGGGATTTGTATAGAAAAGATGTGATTGACGAAAATAATATTACAAAAGAGTTCGCCAAAGATATTCTAGGTAGTTTCTGGTTTCACTGCAATACTGCCTATGACGCGCAAATAAGGGTAGGAAAGCAAGGCATTACCGCGGCGTTCGGGCAATTGATGACTCTAAGTGGATGCGGCCCTAACGGTGAAGATTTAACAAATGAACTGACTTATACTATTCTGGAAGTTATTGACGAGTGGTCTCCTATTCTAGAACCGAAACCAAATGTAAGACTACATAAAAATTCCCCTGAAAAATTGTTAAATATCATAGTCGACATGGTCTCCCGATCGCAAGGAGCGCCATTTCTCATAAATTTTGACGAAAGAAGTATTGCAGGTATGATTGCGGAAGGTATATCTCCAGAAGACGCTTGGGATTACGCTTGTGTCGGTTGCTTAGAAAATACAATGCAAGGAAACGATAGATCAGGAACAGTGAATTGCAATCCAAATCTAACCAAAAGTATTGAATTAACCCTTTGGAACGGAAAAAACATGCCTGGTAATGATGTCGCTACCAAGAAAGGCGAACAGGTTGGCCCAAAAATTGGTGATTCTGAAAATTTTAAAACTTGGGAAGAATTTTGGAATGCGTGGAAAAAACAAGTAGAATTTCTCATTAAATATACCGTAGATATATATAATTTAACTGAATCTCTTAGAGCCGAATATTTCCCAACTCCATATTTATCGACAATAGTTCAAGGATGTATCGAAAAAGGATTAGATATTAGGTGTGGTGGTCCTGAGTTAAGATTTATTACCGTTGAGGGAGTTGGTTTTGCAACTACCGTTGACTCTTTACTGGCGATTAAAAAACTTGTTTACGACGATAAGAAATACACCATATCTCAAATTAAAGATGCCCTGATTAACGATTTTGAGGGAGAGGAATACGTTGTAATTCAGACTTTCTTAAAAAATAGAGCGCCAAAATATGGAAACGATGTCGATGACGCTGACGAGTTGGCTCAAAAAGTAATGAATGTGTGGGCTGACGAAACGTGGAAATATAAAACTCCTACTGATTTTCAATTTCGACCTGGCATGCTATCATGGAATTATTGGGCTGGAGCTGACGCCAGTTTGACTATAGCTACTCCCGATGGCCGAAAAATGGGAACCTTTCTCTCTAACGCGATTTGTCCATCAAATGGAGCAGATCTTAAAGGCCCTACTGCAGTAACAAATTCGGTGGGCATTGCTTTAGGCGGAAAAGCAGAAGATGGAGAATATATTAACTATTTACCCAACGGAGCAAGCCATACAATTACATTCAATCCAGCAATTCTTAAGAATCCAGAACACAAAGAAAAATTTAAATCATATTTAAGAGGATATATTGAAAACGGAGGAACTTGCTTACAAGTAAACATGCTTGATGTTGAAATGCTTAAAGATGCCCAATTACATCCAGAAAATTACAATAATCTCTTAGTACGAATTACCGGCTATAACGCTTATTTCAACGCCATTGGAAAAGAATTGCAGGACGAAATAATCGCTCGAGAATCGCATTCGATGTAAATCGAACTTCTTTTTGTTCAGCTGTAAAATTTTATTAATCTTCTTTTATTTGTGTCATTAACTACAAACTAAAAAACTAATGATGTGAATAATATGGTTTTAGAAACGAATATTACTAAAATGTTTGGGATTAAACATCCTATCGTCGCAGCACCAATGGGCCCTTTTTATACCACCCAATTAACAATTGCAGTTTCTGAAGCGGGAGGTTTAGGCGTATTGAGCCATTCTGCTTTAATTAGCGATTACATGAATGGAAGAAATCCCATTCAAATTATGAAAGATAATATGTTAGAGGTTATTGAACATACGGATAAACCTTTTGGTTTTAACATAAGAACTTCTAGAAGAGAAGTTGATGCAGTAATCTTGGTAAAGGAAATCCCTAAGTTCATTATGTCTAATCCAAAATTAAAAGAGCAGTGTGTTTATGCCATAACTAGTGCAGGATCCTCAAAAACATTACCACAATCTAAGACTTATCTGAAATTAAAGGAAAGTGGATCTCAGATAAAGCATTTTCACGTCGCTCCAGCATTATGGCTCGCAGATAAGTGTGTAGCCTCGAATGTGGATGGTGTTGTCGTTACAGGAACAGAGGGAGGGGGACATCAATCCTACGAAAAAGTCAGTACGTTAGTCTTACTCCAACAAGTAATGAAAAAGCATCCAGATCTTCCGGTAATTGCTTGTGGTGGGTTCGCTACTGGCGAAGGTCTTGCTGCTGCGTTGTCGTTGGGTGCAGGAGCTATTGCTATGGGTTCAAGATTTATAGCATCCGAAGAAAGCGAATTTTCCAAAGAATATAAAAACATTCCAACTACTGCTAAGGCTCAAGATACTATCTTAGCAACTGGAGCGCTTGGACCTATTCGGCTATGGAAGAACGATTACTCGCTACATCACGGCCTCGTATCTGATAAAGAAGCTAAAATGGCTGAAGAAGCGGGAATGACTCAAGAAGACATCATTGCTGAAGGAAAAGCATACGAAGCAGCATACGCAGGCGATATTAAATCTGGCGCGGTTTTACTGGGACAGAGTATTGGTTTAATCGAAGGCATGAAGAAAGTCAAATTTATCGTTGAAGAACTTGCTCAAGATGCAGAAAAACGGTTAAAAACAGCCGCAAGTTACATAAAATAAATTTGATTCATATTTTTATTTTTTTTATTTTTAATTGAATAAGTTCGTAAAAAAAAATAGATAGAAAATCTAAATTATTTTTTATATCCTTTTACCTTAGTTAGAGTTAAACTAGACTATTGAGATATATGTTAGGTATCGAGATTTTCGATAATCGTTGCTACCCCTTGTCCTCCTCCTATACATGCGTTAGCGACACCGTATTTCGCTTTCTTTTCATTTAATATCCTTGCAAGAGTGCCTGTTAACCGTACCATTGTTGAACCTAATGGATGGCCTATTGCAGTAGAGCCCCCCATGACATTAACTTTTTCTTCAGGAATGTTAAATTTATCCATACAATTCAACGCAACGATACAAAACGCTTCATTTATCTCCCAAAAATCTATATCTTCAGCTTTAAGACCTGCATATTCCAACGCCTTCTTTGTAGCGGGCACAGGACCTCGTCCCATGGTATGAGGATCGACTCCTGCCCATCCAATTGAAATTATCCTGGCCATAGGTTCAATTCCACGCTTCTTAGCTTCTTCTTCTTCCATTAAAACAGCAGCAGTTGCACCCGCGTTTAAAGGAGAAGAATTGCCTGCGGTTATAACTCCTTGATCAGTTCCTTCTCTTTTAATATAACCATCTTTACCCCCATTTTTATCTAAGAAGAAAGGTTTTGTTAACCGTGTAAGCTTTGATACTGCTTCTAATGTTGATTTTCGAACATTCATATCCCTATCAATCATCATTTTCTCCTCTACATTACCGGGAGTATGCCCCTCAATTGGTATAATCTCTCCCTTAAACCAACCATTTTCTATATTGTTGATAGCTAAATTATGACTTCTTACTCCAAATTTATCTAAGTCTTCTTTTGTAAAAGTAGGTATCTCTTGTTCATACAATAATTGTGCTGTATTCAGCATGTTGAATACAATTTTTAAATCAACATCAGATCGATAGTATTCACTCTTTTCATCTGCTAATTTCAAGTTAGGTTCAGTACCACGCCCTCTAACACGAGTCATATGTTCAAATCCTGTTGAAAGTACACATTTACTATGTCCCGTCATAATCTCCATAATTCCAACATGCATTCCTGAACCAGCCGATCCACATTGGCGATCAATGAAAAAAGCGGGAACATTAAAGGGAAAATCTGCTAGAAATAGTGGTAGGCGTCCACCGTATGTCCAATTTTCAAGTACTCCTGCAGCAACCCCAATAGCGACTTCCTCAATATCTTTCTTTTCAATCCCTTTATCAGCTAATTTAGTATCAAACATTTTGACTAATAACTGTGCCAATAACTCATCCCCTCTAATTTCTCCAAAAACATCTCTTTCTGGTTGTTGAGGACGAGATCGAGAAAATGGAGTTCGTGCGTAATCAACTAAGACTACATTTTTCATTATATTCTTCATTTTAATTTTTCACTTTGGTATTTTACTTATTATTACTATTTAATTATCCCTTTTTTTATAGATTTTTCTTATTATGATTAAAGAAGAAATTTAAAAATAAGAAAATAATTTTTCAATACAATTATCAGTATCAATACAATTATATAGAGATATTTGAATATGTCTGAAGCGATAAAAAAGAAGTATAAGAGAGCAGTGCTAGTCATAGTGCTGTAGGAACTCCTTACCCTTTAACTGATACTTTAATAATAATACTTGGATTGTGCGAATTCCTCCTAAAGAAACAGCATAATCATCACAAATTATATATTATAAGCATATTTATTTAATCCAAATAATAGCAATACTCGAAAAAGGTTTAGAATATAATAGAACTAGATTAGAAAAATTAGAACCCAAATTCACCAATTCCTAGTTTAATAATTTTAATTTAATTTTTTACAACGATTTAAGGATGATATTTAATGTTTGGAGGAGGTAAAACGCGTAGTAAATATAAAACTTATAGATCTGATGCAGCGCCCTTTTTCTTTTTTATCGATATCTTTCCTCTTGATCTTAAAAAATTTGATACTCCTCACTCATTAGCTTTAGCTAAACATATTAAAAATAATCCCATTATGCCTTTGCCAATGAGAGTTGATCGCGTTTTCAACGGAGAAAGTTCGATACTTATACGTCCTAATTCTCTAGTATCATTTCCCTTGAATAAATCAGTTTTAGGTATCATTAATCCAGTACCCTTTCTTCAAATGGGAATTGAGAATTTGCTTTTTTTCACAGAAATTAGATCTCAACAAAGACTGTTTCGCTCCCTTAGGGAACAAAAAGTTAAAGAATGGTGGCAAAATACAAGATATTTTTATGGTAATCTTCATCAGATCGAAGAGGATTTTGTAGCTTTTTTAAAAGCATATCTCTATACGATTATAAAAGCAAAAATTAATGAAGAGGATATTAAAGGAGCAGCAATAGAATATTGTGAAATTGTTAATAATATTTGCAAAGAAAAAATGCTAAGAAATAAGATTTTAGTTGAGATAAATGATACTCAAAAAAATGTAAAACTATATCGTGAAAAATCAGTTAAAAGGAGAGAAAAGTTAAATGTAATTAAAAAAGTCGAATATCACCCAGAACTCATCGATATTGAAATCTTTAATTTTTCTGATATGGGTTTTCCCAAACCGAAGGATTTTAAAAATTTTATTCTAAAAAATTATGGTAGTATTGTAGTGAAGTATATTCCATTGTTATTATACGATGATTTACAAGAATGTATGTTACAGAATATAACTTTACTTGAAAAGAATGAAACTGAGTTATTAAATCCCTCTTTTCTTTTGGAAAATAATGTAATCACACTTTTAAGTTCAGAAGAGATAGAAAATAATGATATAAACAAACATAATTGGTTATCAGATTTAAGTGAAGTAGATATTGAGGGAATTTTAAAATCTATAACTCAATTAATAATTCCCAAAAGTAGTATTAATGATTTAAGACAATAGTCACTACCCGTAACAATTTTAGTATCAAATATTTCATATATGAATATAACAAATATATGTAAATTTTCTGGACGGCCTAAAAAAGTAAAATGTATGGATTTTCACACTTTTTATCCCATTTCAGCTATGCTGATTAAAATTACGCTGGAAGAGCGATTTTCTAAAGAATTATTTAAATTAGGTTATGAAATAGCAAAAGAATTCCCTTGATGGTAGGTAAAAGATTTAATTCTCAACTTGAAAAAGAAACAATTATGAAAAGTTTTAAATACTCTCGTATCGTATGTTAATCTAAGTATGTTTAATTCATACTGTATATTAAAAAAAAATCTAACAAAAAACAACGGAAAGAATAAGAATGAGAAGATTTAGAAAAAATTTAGCTTTGATTTTAATTCTTAGTACTTTAGTTATACCATTTATCCCAGTTATAGCAGAACCTAAATCCGCTCAAGATGATCCTCTGGTCTTTAGGTACGGTGTCCAAATAACCCCCGCAGGCGGAGATTGGGACCCAGCAATTCGTCGTGCATCTAACGCTGATTCGGTGCGTTTCCCTTCTCTAGAGGGTTTTGTAACATATCCTGCTTATTGGAATGGCGATGTCTCTACATTACAACCATGTCTTGCAACCGATTGGGCATTCGAATATTGGCCAGTAGAAAATAATTCAAAAGGATTTTTTAATAGCGGAGGTATTATGGCGACTAATTTAACATTGCGAGAAAATGTTACCTTTCACGATGGCTCAATCTGGAACGCTACGGTAGCAAAGTGGAATCTGGATCGAATCATGATAGTTTCGGGTAATTTAACAGGAAACGGTAATACACAATATCTAGGTGATTTTTGGGAAGATGCAACTGACTATATCCCTTTTTATACTGAAAGTTGGAACATGTCATCTTATATTGGCAAAATGCCTTCCTATAATGGCATGACTGCAACTATTCCTCAGCTAAACGGTACTTTTCCTAAAATTAAGAATATAACCATCATAGACGAGGGAGGGCCCAATGGAGGGGGAAAGATTAGAATCAACTATAATGATTGGGCTTCTTTTTCAGTCTGGGAGATTTTAGCAGGTAATCCTCAACATTATATATTGATGATATCGATGGAGGCTTATGCGGATTATTGGGATAGGCCAATTTATGGTTTTGGAGAAATTCCCGGCTTTCCTCAGGATGAAACCTTCAAACACTTGGTTGGAACGGGGCCATATATATTTGATCACTGGACGACCACAGGACCGACAACGGGAGGCTTAATGCTGAAAAACGAGCAGTATTGGAATAGAACCGGTCATGAAGATGTCGGTTGGTTTGGGATTGATGAAATACAATTTGTGTTATTTTCCGCTGATGCAGATGGTACGGCAGCACGTAATTTAGCTATGAAGACTGGTGCAATAGATTTTTCTCCCGATGTCAGTGGTTTTAATTTTGTTTATGACGAAGTTATCTCCCAAGCAGATGTGACCTATTATACAAACCCGATTGGAGATTATCCAATCGGAGTTATATTGAATTGCATTAATGATACGTACTGGAAGACGGAATATGATCTCGGACTCCCATTTAGGCCCCCCACCAATGGACTCCCGCGCTTAACCCGGAAAGCAATCTCATACGCATTCGACTATGATGGATTTATGCAGACAGCTTATAACGGACGTGCAGACCGTATGAATAGTTATCTTGGAAAAGATCAGCTCTATGCTAATCCAAGCATTCCTATACCATATTTAAATCTCACAATCGCACGACAGGCCATACT
Organism: Promethearchaeota archaeon; assembly: GCA_013375495.1. The sequence goes on along the minus strand of JABXKC010000023.1, from coordinate 14,949 downwards.
TGCTCAATATCCCGCTGAATGCGCTGACCCGTCCAGAAATCTTGATGAAAATAGTACAGATCAAGATTGGAATGATGTTGCAACTTCAAATCCCATATACACGGTTGATTTCTATTGGGATACAACTTCAGTTCAACAGGTTCTTGCAGATTATATGGGAACAGCTCTTCATAATATTGGACTCGCTTATTATGACGATGCTTCTCATGAATTACCTTCTGTCTGGCCACATATATTAGGAGGAGGAGCGACTACTGCACAAATATGGGCATCAACTTGGGCTATAGCACCGAATGATATCGGACACGCTCACATTAATGCGTACTTCAAGTATCCAGGTTACCTTAATGTGTGGTATAACTTAGCTTTCAGTTATCTTGATAATGTCACAGACTGGATAGATCAAATCTATTTTTCAAACAGTAGCACAAGACAATTATTATACGATAATATCGGTATCACACTACAAACCTACCAGTACCCATGGATGTGGGTAGCCCATGGTAAATTTGGATACGTTTATAGGAGAGAATGGGAAGTACGTGAGTTTGAGTTCTATCATGGAATGCCAACGATTGTTGGAGATCTTACCCATATAAAGTGGGTAGGATGGGAGCCATCCATACCTGAAATACCCGGATATTCGATGTATATCACATTAGCTATTTCAACTGCTACAATTGTCGGAATTATTTACATAATGATGAGAAGGAGAAAGTAACTAATATCAAAACTAACTCTAAGATTACATCTATAATTTAATTTTTTTTTTTATAAATATTATAACAATTCTTTATTCTAATAATAGAGAGAATTATTCCTTTTTAAGAGCAAAATTATTATTATTAATATAGATGCTTAGCTATTTTATTAATAGATTTTTTTTAAAAAAAGAATCCTGTATTCAGATGAAAATGTTATCTACACCTTCAACTGAATTTTACCAGGATGAATATTATTTCTACTATATCTAAATTGGAACTATACGTAGTTCACTGACTGGATATTTATTAAAGTTCTCATAACCATTTTTTGTGAAGACGCCAGAGGAACCGACCCAAAGACCTTTCATTGTATTGGGAATCTTAACCCATACATGTAAAGTAACAGTGTGACCTGGTTTAAACTCGAAATCATGGTACATCTTTGAAAAATTAACAGTACGAGTATCTGGGGATGCTCCTGCTAACGGTGGCTGCATCATAAAACACCAACCAGCTATTAATAAACTTGGTGGTTGTTCAAAACCAGCATCATAAATTGGTTTAAGAAAATTATCAATGTCTGTTCCCTTCATCCCTGGTTTTAGTTCGGAAACTAGATTATCGTGAACCGTGGCTGCAACATTGAAAAGTTTTTCATATTCAGGTGTGGGATCACCAACAAACCAAGTTCCCCAGAGCTTTCCCCAGTAATTACCGTATCCCAAACAAAATTCTGACATGAGCATATCACCTACTCTCACTCGTTTACCTGTTGAATAAGGCGTAGGATAATAGTATTCAGGATTTTCCATTGAGAATGAACTGACGTGACCAAATGGAAATGTTCCATAATGACGAACAGCTGTCAAATTCATTGCTCTTTGTAAATCTTTGTGTTTGACTCCAGGACGGGTCAATTGAACAACCTCTTCTTGAGCAAGATCTGTTAAGGCTCCTGCCCGCCTAAGGAGTGCAATTTCTTCTTCACTTTTAATAAGTTGAAGATCTTGAAGCCAAGGATTAGCACTGACAATTTTCGCATCTGGAAAATTTTTATCCAAAATCTCACGTTGTTCAGTGAATAAAGTGATATCACCAAATTGGGCTCCACCAGGTCCAACAAGTCCAATCGTTCCTCGTTCGTATCCAAGATCTTTGATTTTTTGAATCGCATTTGGAAAAGCGTCTCCATCTTGTATATCTTTAATATAGGAAATGGTAGCTGCATTTACGCAATGATAATCTAAATTAATAAACATTGTAGGTTCACCTTCTGCTGGAACAGTAAGAAATGTTTCAAAAACATTTGCAAAACGGGTGAGATACTGAAGATGTATCTGACCAGGACTATTTCCAAAACCAACATGCCCATATACTAAAAGTATATCTATTCCTCTTTCTTTCATCTCCTTTCGGACATTTTTGTGACGTTGAGCCATTTCTTTATCCGAAAAATATGGAAGAAAGTTATTATCGGCGGATTCATCTATTATATTATAAATTTCTTTATTCATTTTTATCTCTCTACTTAATTTTACTAATCATGTTATAAAATTCTAATTATAAACGAAAATCTTTTTTAAATATACAGTATGCATTAAACATACTTAAATTATCATACGATGCAAGATTATTTAAACTTTTCATAATTAAAAACGCTTCAAAAAATACCTTTCTTATAAGTTCAAACTTAGATCCCAGAAATAATTGACTTATTAAAATGCTCTTTTACAAAGAAATTATTGTTTCGGGGGATTTACACACCAGATATAATGACCATCTTCGATCTCTATCTTATGAGGTAAATCAAATTCGCATTCCTTAGTACGCACATCTGAGGAACAGCGAGGGTGAAAGGTACATCCTGTAGGTGGGGCTATAGGACTTGGAACTTCACCATGAAGAATAAATTTTATTTCTCTATTTTTCATGTCAACTTCAGATCTTGATGCTAAAAGCGCTTGGGTGTAAGGATGTGTAGGTTTTGAAAAAATTTGATCACTATCCCCAATTTCAACAATTTGACCGAGATACATAACTGCAATTCGATCAGCAATATGATTTACTACAGCTAAATTATGTGTAATGAATAAATAACCATAACCATAATTTTTTTGTAATTTTTTTAGTAAATTAAGCATTTGTGCTTGTACTGATACATCAAGGGCAGATGTTGGTTCGTCAAGAATTATAAGTTCTGGATTGGTTGCAAGCGCTCGAGCAATAACAATTCTTTGCTTTTGACCTCCTGAAAACTCATGTGGATAACGATCCATGTGTTCTCGCTTCAATGCTACCTCTTCCATTAATTCTAAGACTTTTTTTCTTAGTTCATCTTTTTTATTAATACCCAACATGTTTTTAAGAGGTTCAGCAATGATTTCAAACACCTTCATGCGAGGATTTAAAGAAGCATCTGGATCCTGATAGACAATTTGGATTTTTTGTCTTATAACACTTGAATAAGGGAAAGGGAGAGGTTTGTCGTGAAATCGGATATCTCCGTTAGTTTTTTTTACTAAACCTAGGATCGAAAGAGCTGCTGTTGTTTTCCCGCAACCGCTTTCTCCAACTAATCCAAGGGTTTCACCTGTCTTAATTTCGAAAGATATACCGTTAACAGCTTTAATGACACCTATTTGTCTTCTAATTATTCCTCCAACGAGAGGATAAAAAACTTTTAAATCTTTAACATTTAATAGAGTTTTACCTCTTTCAAGATTACTAATTTTACCAAATTTTTCAACTCCAATAACATTCAATGTAATATATTTAACAGCAAAACTAGTAATCGTTGCTATTAGAATGTATATAACAATTAATAATGATAAATAGTTTCCTAAGATAAATTCTGGCAGAGGAATAAAGCTAAAGATAATACTAGTAAGTGATGAAATTACATATAGATGGAATTTTCTTCTAATTAATTGGGATCGAGCATCCCAATTAATGATAAAAAATGAAACAATAAAAGTAAAACAAAAAAGAATTATAATTCCTCCTAATTCTAAAATGGTAAAAATATTATTAAATTGAAAAATCATACTTATGCACTCTATTATATTTTCATTAATGTTTATGATAAAACATCTTTTTGTTCAACTACTGAAATTTTTCTTTTCTAACTCTTTTATTTTAAGGGTTGCCTTATTTTTATATTGAGGATCATAAAGGTGGCATGCCACGAAATACTCTGGTTCAAGTTCTATGCTTTTTGGCACTTGAGAATTACAAGGTTCAAAACAATATTGACAACGAGGGTGAAATCGACATCCTGAAGGGGGATATATTAAATTAGGCACTAAACCGGGGATTACTTCAAGTTCCTCTTTCTTTTTTCCAATAACGGGTATCGACGCAATAAGGCCCTTTGTATAAGGATGGGATGGCCTTTCAAATATCCTATAAACATCTCCATATTCAACTATAAACCCACTATACATGACTGCGACTCTGTCACACATTTTTGATATAATTCCAAGATCATGCGTAATAAAAAGAATAGATGTGTTGTATTTTTGTCGGAGATTCTTCATTAATTGAAGAATTTGATTTTGGATTGTAACATCCAATGCAGTTGTAGGTTCATCAGCGATTAAAAGTTTCGGACTACAAGCAAGCCCCATAGCAACTTGAACTCTTTGGCGCATTCCCCCACTTAACTCATGGGGATATAGGTTATAAACACGTTCTGGGGAAGGAATGTTAAGTTCTCTTAGTATTTGTTCACTTAATTCTCGAGCAATACTGTATATGCTTTTGCTAGGATATTTCATTGCTTCAATGAGAATTTCATTTTCCATGTGTAGGAGATATACTTCCGAGATTTGCTTGCCTACTTTAAAGACTGGATTTAAAGAATTAAGAGGATCTTGAAAGATCATTGTTATCTTGTTTCCACGATACTTTAAAATTTCCTTTTCAGATTTTTGGAGTAAATTTTCACCTTCAAATATAACCTTTCCACTCTCAATTTTCCCAGGAGGACGAACAACCTGTAGTACAGATAAGGCAGTAACTGATTTACCACAACCTGTTTCTCCTACAAGACCAAGAGTTTCACCCTCATAGATTTTAAAAGAAACTCCTTCTACCGCACGTACAACACCTTCTTCAGTGTAAAAATAAGTAGTAAGATCCTTAACATCCAAAATAACTTCTCTTCCTTCAAACATTCTGTCTTGAATTTGTGTTTCCGCCACTGTTGGTAAGATTTCTTGGCCTTTTCTCATTTCTTTCTTGAAGTGTTCTGGATAGAACTTCACTTTCAAAGAAATGGCAAAAAAAATGAGAAAAATCAATATATCGATAATAAGATGCACTCGAATATCATGAACGTTAAAATTGTAACTTGGTAATACATTTAGAAATAAATTTAACAAGATTTCAATAATAATTATACCCAAGAAAAACGTAATAATCTCAACATTAAACGCAAAATTTAAGGATTGTTTAAACTCTTTACTATAAAGCTTCATAACGATAACTGAACCAATAGCGATATCAATAACTAGAATCAGAATATTATTCAGAAGATTATCACCAAAAACATAAACAAAAAATAGTTTAAGTGGTAAATTTATAATAAACCATAGTAAATTCATAATAACTGCCTTTCTAAGGGATGTATCAAATCCTTTCTTACTTGAAAGCCATCTCGTAATATATATTCCTATTATAAATATACTAATCAAAGAAATTATTGTAGAGAAAACATCAGAGATAATGTTTTGATAGATGCCCATAAAAAAATAATAATAAATAAAGAAGAGTGGAACTACCCAAATCCAAAGTAGAATAATTCCACCAAAGAAAATAGAATCTCTAAGAATTTTTTTTTGAAACCGTTTCTCAATCGGTATAAGTCTGTTAAAAATAAAACTTATAGAGATGTCTATAAGAACCATAAAAAAAGCAAATTGAACACTAAGAAAAAACATTTCAACAATGGGATTTAAGTTAGATAAAAATTGTAATAAATTGATTAATATAATAACAAAAACAATAATCCACAATACTCCTGCGATGATATTCTTAATTATCTTTCTATTTTTTTCTAACAAATGGGAGCTATCATCTAAAAAACGTAAGATTTTAAGTTTTTTCAACAAAAAGAGATAAAATTTATAAGAAACACTTTCTACAGGATAAACAACATTTTCATGCTCATTAAAATTGACATCAAGATCTTGAGCGTCTAATATAGATTCCCTTTCTCTAAATTGTTGATTTTGTACTGTTTTTTCTTTCTCTTTTATTATTGCTTCTAGAACTTTTTTCTTACTTTTTATACCCGCTTCTGGTAAAAATTTAGTTCTTAACAAATTGAAATAGCATACAATAAATATACCTAAAATAACAATCATTATCACACGAAGATCTTGTTTCATAATAGTTAATCCGAATAATCGAGAGATATACATCTCAAAAATGATAAATTGGACAGACCAGATCCCAAACGAAATTATTCCACTCGCGATCGAAGAATTTCTGAGTTCCACTTTAGGAGTCTGTTTCTCAACCGGTTTTGCTTTATTAATTAAATATGTAAGAAGTATGATAAAAAAGACGGTAAAAAAAGCCGTGAAAAACCCAATATATAATATATCATAATCTGGTATATTTGGTTCCCATACCAATTGAATTCCTAATATATCAAATGAGAGAAATATTACTGCTATACCCCAAACTAAACCAACTATTATTATATATATTTTTTTGAATATTTTAAGCAGATAGATATCTTCAAATGGACGAGATTTATCAAATTTTCTTAAAAAGGCTTTGTATAAGGGGAAAAATATGCTTATTGCTATTGCAAAAAAGAGATAATTGTTATTCAAATATCCTATTATTGTATAATAATATTCTAAACTTTCAATAGCAAACCCAATACCAAATACAATTCCAAAGACTATTAATAAACTCAAAGCTAGGCTCCCAGCATTTATTGGTATCCTTTGATCCTTTGGAAGTAGTTTGTTTATTAAACTAAAAACAAGAGATAATAATACTAATATAACAATAACTTCAACAAGAAGTAGTCCATAATTAAAAGCCATAGAAATAATCCTTTTTTAGTGTATTTTTATTTTTTATATATGTAATCGTGGATCTAATGCATCTCTCAATCCATCGCCAATTAATATAAATCCAATTGCGGTAATTCCTATGAAAAATCCTGGCCAAAGAGATGCTCCTGGAGTTTCAAAATGGCCTCTTGCATACATCATATCTGCCCCCCAATTAGCAACATCAGGGTCTCCCAAACCTATAAAAGCAAGACCTGCTAGAGCTATAACAGTAACTCCCATTGCTCCAAAAAAAGATATAATAATGGGAGAGATAGTATTAGGAAAAATATGTTTAAACATAACTCTAAATTTAAATGCACCACTACTTATTGCAGCTCTAACATAATCATTTTGTTTTACTTGTAAAACTAAAGATCGCATAAATCTAATATTATAAGGTATAAAAAGAAAACCATAAATTAGTAGAACGCTATATAAATCTTTTCCAATCAAGGGAGAAATAACTATAACAATTATCAACATTGGTAAACTTAAGAATATATCACAGATACGCATCATAATGGAATCAACCCAACCTCCAAAATATGCCGAAATTGTTCCTAATATAACACCTCCACCTATGGAAATTGCAACTGGAAACACTGCTGCCTGTAACGTAGTCCTAGCACCCCAGATCAATCTCCCAAGAATATCCCATCCAAATTGTGTTGTACCTAATGGGTGTTCTGGCGATGGTGGTTGGAACGCGCTTTCTGCAGGATATAGTGGTGGAGTTACATTCGCTAAAGTAAGTTCAGTAAGCCAGGGAGTATAAACAGCTATAAATGCCACAATTAAAACCAAGAAGAAACCAATCAGGGTTAAGGGTGTAATAAGACGGCGGAATAGTCTTCTCTTTGATTTTATTTTTTCAATCTGATATTCTCGTGCAGAAAATTCAGGATTTCGCCAACCAGGCATTAAATAAAATTTGATTAATCGCTTAATCTTTGCATTGCTACTTGTTAGTGGATATTCCTTAATTTTATCTTTTTCGCTATAAACTTGCATTATTAAAATCACAATTTGTAAATCATTAAGTATATGTTATCCTCGGATCGATTATTGTATATATTACATCAGTGGCTAACGTTCCACCAATTATAATTAAACACGAACATACTAAGAAACCATTTATAAGTAAATAATCACCTAAAAATACAGAACGAACAAAGTAATATCCAAATCCTAAATACTGAAAAGTTGCTTCTAAGAAGAGAGATCCTAAAAGAGACCCTGTTATCGTGGTTATTATGAGATTACTTGAAGGAATTAAAGCATTCCGTAGGGCATGTGAGTTGATGACCTTTTTTTCCGGAACTCCCTTAGCTCGGGCTGTTCGAATATAATCCTGATCCATGACATCTAACATACTAGAACGAGTTTGTCTAGTGATACCGGCCAGAGAAGCAAAAGATATACAAATTACTGGAATAAATAAATGGAGGATAGTATCAAAAAAGAAGATTGGGTCATTATTTAAAATAGCATCAATAAGTCGAAATCTAGTGTAATATTCACCTTTTAATTCAAGTCCAGATGTATTTGAAAACATAATCTGGATATCAATTGCACCATATGTAAATTCTTTTAGATAATACCCAAAAAATATTTGCATTAGATTACCTATAAAAAATATTGGAAATCCAGCGCCTAGAACCGCAAGAAAGCGAATAGAGGTATCTTTTAGTTTATCTTTGTTCGTTGAGGATACAACACCAAGCTTAACAGCAATAATAGGAATTATAACAATTGGAACTATCATTAATTCAATTGTTTTAGGAAAAATATTACCGATTACTTCGAGTACAGGTGTATCACGCAAAATAACATAGGAATTACCCCAATTCCCCGTGAAAAAATTCTGTAGATAAATAAATAACTGAACTAATACTGGTTTGTCATATCCCATTCTTCTTTCTTCCTCTTCAATCATTCTTTGTATTGTTTCTAAATCTTCACCAACCGCCATCCGTGAAATGACGGGAAACACATCCATGGATTTTGATAAAAGAAAAGTAATTATTAAAACTATGATTAATATTGGAACCATCATTAATATTCGCTTAATAATATATTTAATCATATTCTGAGCTTGACGAGCCATACTTTTTTCCTTCTAAAAACTTTTATATAATTTATTCATTTCTACTCTAATATTTTTCTTTTTTTCGTAATGAAAATTGTTTTATTTTCATACCTAACAAAGAACCACTTAGAGTTAATCCGATTAAGAATAAAATGTTAAGATATCCCTCGAAATGACCAAATTGTAAAATAAAGGGCTCTAAACTAAATCCAAACATAAAAAAATAAAATATAAACCCTTCCAAGATTATCGTGGGAACTAGCCAAATCGATGCTCTAATTCCATAGTGGGGGATATCTTCCTTGTAAGTCAGAATGAAACACACTATAAATAATAATATTAAAGGCAAAAAGAAAGTGTCCACATACGCTTCATATGTCCAAAATAACACCGTTCTATCCATTTCAGTAAAAGATATCCATGTTTGTTCCGTAAGAGAGATCCACTCATCAACCATAACGATGTTGACGACAAGACCATAATATCCTAGCAATATAATTATATAAGCCAAAATAACGCCGCCTTGGCGGCCCCAATTAATCTTAAAATGGGCATGAAAATCTGTCTTAGCTTGATACTCTTCTTCTTGAACATCAATAGGTATCTTAATTGGTACTCACTCAGTTTGATTTTAACTCTAAGATTCTATTTTTTTTCACATTAATAATTGTTTGATTTGTAAATGTTTAATGTATATTTATATTTTTTTTTGTTTTTTTCATGATATTATCAAATAAATTTGAATATACTTTAAATGATAAATATATTTAGATTGTATTCAAATAATTAATATGAGTATAAAATAAAAAAAATAAGTTTATGGTGCTTAAAGTGGTTTTAGGCATCAAGATTTTCAATTATAGTTGCCACACCCTGCCCTCCGCCACAACAGGCATTAGCAACACCATACTTTGCCTTTTTATCTTTTAATATTCTCGCAAGAGTTCCTGTTAATCTAACCATAGTAGAACCTAATGGATGACCAATTGCAGTAGAGCCCCCCATAATGTTTACTTTTTCCTCTGGTATACTAAATTTATCCATACAATTTAACGCAACAATACAAAACGCCTCATTTATCTCCCAGAAATCAATATCTTCGGCTTTAAGACCTGCATATTCCAACGCTTTCTTTGTAGCGGGCACAGGACCTCGTCCCATGGTATGAGGATCTACCCCTGCCCACCCTATAGAAACAATACGTGACATTGGTTCAATTCCTCTCTTCTTGGCTTCTTCTGCTTCCATTAAAACTGCAGAAGTTGCTCCAGCATTTAAAGGAGAAGAGTTGCCTGCGGTTATAACTCCTTGATCAGTTCCTTCTCGTTTGATATAACCTTCTTTTCCACCATTTTTTTTTAAGAAAAAGGGTTTTGTCAATCGTGGTAATTTTGATACTGCTTCTAATGTGGACTTCCTAGCATTCACGTCTTTATCAATTATCATCTTCTCATCCACATTACCAGGTGCATGACCTTCAATAGGTACTATTTCACCTTTAAACCACCCAGATTCTTGGCTATTAATAGTTAAGTTATGACTTCTTACTCCAAATTTGTCAAGATCTTCCTTAGTAAATGTTGGGATTTCCTCTTCGTATAATAATTGACCCGTATTTAGCATATTAAAAACATTTGTCAAATTCATTTCTGGTCGATAATATATGCTATTCTTATAAGCAACCTTTAAATTGGGATCTGCACCCTTTCCATATACTCTTGTCATATGTTCAAACCCAGTAGATAGAATCGTTTTACTATTACCCGTCATGATTTCCATAATTCCGACGTGCATCCCTGAGCCTGCTGATCCACATTGTCTATCAATGGAAAAAGCAGGAACACTGTAGGGGAATCCTGCCATAAAAAGGGGAATACGGCCCCCATAAGTCCAATTTTCTAATACTCCGGCAGCAGATCCCACAGAACATTCATCAATATCCTTTCTTTCGATTCCTTTATCTACTAATCTTTTATCAAACATATGCATCAAAAGTTGGGCTAATAGTTCATCTCCTCTAATTTCACCAAATACATCACTTTCAGGTTGAGTTGGTCGAGATCGTGAGAATGCGGTACGTACGTAATCAATTAACCATACTTCTTTATTTTTCACCTTTAATTTTCACCAATAAATTATTAAATCTACATTGTATATTATTTCTTTTAAATTTTGCCTTAAATATAGATCTTTGAAATTTTACTATTTAGGGGTGTAACAGCCTTTCTTCTTTTGGAAAAGCTATTTTAAAAAACATTTTTAATGAGTGCTGTCTATTTATTACACATCATATTAAAATTAATAAAAGAGAGTGATATAAGGTGGAAGTTAAAAATATTGTAATGCTTGGTTTTGGGGATATGGGAAAAGGAATTGCCCAAGTATGTTTAATGGCTGGTTATCATGTAATTGCAGTCGATCTAAGTGATGAGATAATTGAAAAAGGGTTAGAATACAATAAATCAGGATTTGAAAAACTTGAAAGTAAGGGAAAGTTGCCAAAAGGTATTTCAGCATCCGATATAATGGCACGATTAAGTGTTGATAAAAATCTAGTTGAAGCAGTCAAAGATGCTGATTTAGTCATAGAAGCTGTAGTTGAAAAATTAGATATCAAACAAAAATTATGCAAGGAGGTAATTGATAATTCACCTGAACATTGTATATTTGCTTCGAATACGTCTTCTATTAGCATAACAGAAATTGCTCAAGGTTGTAGTAAACCTGAAAATGTAATTGGGATGCACTTTTTTAACCCTGCTCCTTTAATGCGTCTAATAGAAGTGATAAAAGGAGAAAAATCTTCTGAAAAAGCAATGGAGGTTGGAGTTAACCTCTCTAAGACTTTACCTTGCCTAAGAGGAGAACGATATGTAGCTAGTGTGTTAAAAGACCATCCAGGATTCATTGTAAATAGGGTTTTAGCACCTAATGCTCTATATCAGAATTATATCTTAGATATGGCTTATGAGAAGGGAATACCATGGGAACAGGTTGATGCTGATTTGTCAGGTCCTAATGCTCCGATGTCTTCGTTGACATTAGCAGATTTTACCGGCAGAGACATTGCGTATAATGCAGGATTATACTATGCAGAGAAATTATCCCCTGATTTCGAACCTGGTAAAGTTTTAACAATGCAGTATAATAAGGGTACTTTAGGCAAAAAAACAGGTCAAGGATTTTATGACTGGTCAAAAGGTAGACCTCAACCTGATTTATCCAAGAAAGCTGGATTAGTTGATCGTCGGATTTTTGCTGCAATTAGTGCCAATGAAGGTTGTAGAATTTTAGAAGAAGGCGTTGTAAAAAGTTGGAAAATTATTGATGAAGCAATTTTAGCTGGTATGAATTTTCCAGGTCCCATGCAATATGCAACAACTAACTATAAAGAACTATCTGAAGTTTTAGAAGGATATTCTGAAAAGTTGAATAAATCATATTTAAAACCGTGTGAATTATTAAAATCAGGTAAATTCGTTGAAATGGTTTAAAAAAAAAAAACTAATTATTTTTATTTACTTCTATTCGCCAGTGAACTTGGGTTCTCGTTTCTGTAAAAATGCTGTAACACCCTCAATTACATCTTTAGATTGGGAATTAATAGCATAACCTAAATGCTCAAATTGAAGCCCTAAATTCAAAGGTGCTTGAGATCCATAATCAATAGCTTTCTTTATAACAAAAAGACTTTTAGTTGGTGCATTCCCTATCCAAGATGCTTTTTGATGTACAAAATCTTCAAATTTTTCATCATCTACAAGATACGATATTATTCCCCATTTGTACATTTCCTTAGCATCATAATGATCACCAAAAAAGATCATAGTTTTTGTTCTAATCTTTCCGAGATTTCTGATTAACCTTTGAGTCCCTCCATTAAATGGTGCAATTCCTCTTTTTATTTCAGGGAAACCAAATCTAGAACGTTTCGATGCAATAATGATATCGCAGACTAATGCTAATTCAAACCCACCTCCTAAAGCGTACCCATCTACTGCGGCAATTAATGGTTTGGGAAAACTCTCTATGATATCATAATATTTGTGCCGTATATACATCGCATAAGTTTGATCCATTAAATTTTTAGGATCTATAGCAGGATGACCACGAATTGATAAATCCGCTCCTGCAGAAAATGCTGGCTTTTTTGTATATTCCTTTGTTCCTCTTAGAACAACGCATCTCACAGACTTATTTAAAGCAATTTCTTCAAGTGCGCCAGCAATCTCTCTTAAAGTGATGGTGTGTAAAGCATTTAGTTTCTCGGGTCTATTTATTGATAGGACGGCATAATTATTTTCGATATTTTTTTCAACTTTTATATGTTCAAATTGCTTTTCAGACATAATATTTCTCATATTTTTTTAAAATATTTTTCTTTGTTATATTTAATCAATAATATTAAAAATATTTTTTAATAAATATATAATATCTATTTATAAAATTAATGCCAATATTATATTTTTAGGAGAAGAAACCAAGAAATTGGAATTAATTTTTATTAAAAATTGCATTGATGGTATTAGACTTCTTGAATAAGAGAAATTAAAGTTTTGAATCTAAATTTTCATCAAATTTCTTTTAAAAGGCCCTTGAATTTAATAAATGCATAAAACCTTAAAGCGAAAACCGAACAAATCTACAGTGTCTATTAATTTCACATAACAAGTGAAAGTAGCGATTTATTTTAAGCTCAATTATATTTAATTAAATACTCGATTAAATTCTCAATTAGGAGATATAGAATTCATTTTCTAATTTCTTATCCATTCTTTCGCAGAATTTACTCACATTTGTGAAAATCTTTAAATAGGATAAATATAACTCAGTATTTGAGAAATTAATACTATATAAACTCTTTAAAGAGATTATTATATTAATAAATTATTTTGGTTTTGTGAAAAAAATGGGTAATCAAAAGATAGTTAAAACTAAAATTAAACAGACAAGAAGTAGATCCCCCGAAAAGAAGGCTAAACAATTTGAACGTATATTAGATGCAGGAAAGCAACTTTTCCAGCAAAAAGGACGAGAAGGGTTTAGTTTACGAGGATTGGCAAAAATGCTCAATATGAATCAAAATAATGTTTACAATTATGTTGAAAGTAAGCGTGAACTTTGGGTATGTATTCGAAAAAAGTTTTATGAACAATACAGGAATGAAAATAAAGTCGTAATTAAAAACCATGAAGGATCTACTGTTGATTTATTATTAGATTTATTTGATCACTTTTTTAAATTTGCTGAAGAAGACTATGGCGCATTTACTATGATGCACATTATTCCTTCACCCCCCTCAGATAAGATTGGACCTTTTGAGAAGCAATATAAACCATTTAACTTTCTTGATGGGACAACAAGAGTTATAAAAGAAGCTATAAATGAGGGTGAGATTAAAGAAAATAATGCTGCTCTACTCTCATTCTTTATGTTTAGTTTAATCTTAGGAGCTACTATAGTAGAAAATACTATGCGATCTTTCGAGGAAAATATTAATTATAAAGGTACTGAAGCAGATGAAAAAATTCAATTTGGGACTCAACCGTTTACTAGCAAGGAATTTCGTAAATATGTATTACGCAAAATCCAATTAGGATTAACAGATCCCAATCTTATCGTAGATGAATCCGATTATAAATAATTACTAAATGAAAATCAATTGATTTTCTTAAAAACCTAATTTTTTTACTATAGTTTTAAATAGACATCTATCATTAAATTTTATCAATCACTTTGTTAATTAATGAAAAATTGTAGGTGAAGAAGAAAATTGATAGAAAAGGAATTTGAGACCATTTTATATGAAAAAAAGAAGAACGTAGGTTATATTACTCTTAATAGACCAGAAAAGCATAATGCTTTGAGTTATCAATTACTGGATGATATAGATGCCGTCTTTGATTATGCTGAAGCAGATAATAAAGCGAAAGTAATAGTATTAAAAGGAGCGGGTAAAAGTTTTTGTTCTGGCTTTGATCTCAAAGGATCCTATTATTTGACACCTCCAGAAGGAGGATGGAAATATAAAAACTCCTATGATATCTTGAACAAGAAAATATTCGCGAAATATCCAAGGATA
>JABXKC010000022.1 GCA_013375495.1 Promethearchaeota archaeon | reverse complement strand
CACCTCTGCCCATAGGTATACTAGCAGCAGACGCAGCACCTCTCGCTTGACTTACGGCTTTGTCGATTTCTTTCTGTCCTTGAGCCGAACCTGCAATATAGATACCCATGGTTTTTGTACTAATTGGATCTAATCGAGGGTGATATTCCTTTAAAAACCCGTCGGGACTTTTCTCCATGTTAATGACTTTCGCTATTTCTACTGTACCTTTTGATGGGAGCGATGCAGGCGAAAGCACAACCATGTGAACTTCCATTGTAACAACAGAATCGGTACCTACAGGTTCAAATTGTACTATTAAATTCTTTGTTATCGGATCTTCTTGGATATCTCCAACCAATCCTTTAGCAAACACTATACCTGCTTCTCTTGAGCGTCTATAATATTCTTCGTAATCTTTCCCCGCACATCTCATGTCAATATATGTAACCATAATATCTGAATCAGGATACTCTGATTTAATTAATTTAGAGTTCTTCAGAGATAAATTGCAGCATATTACCGAGCACCACGCGTTTTTCTTTACGTCTCTACTCCCTACACAATTGATAAACAATATCTTAGTAGGGCGTTTTCTATCAGAAGGTCGTTTTAAATGTCCAAAAGTAGGTCCATTAGGCGCCAGTATTCTTTCCAGTTGAATTTGGTTGATTACATTCTCGTATGTCCCATATCCATAATCTGGTCCTTGGTAGAGGTCCCAACCCGTTGCTACTATAATAGTTCCAATTTCAATATCTAAGTATTCGTCTTGTATGCTAAAGTCGATTGCATCTTCTTCGCATGATTCAACACAAGCAAAACATTCTACGCAAGTCTCTCGATTTATGTCATAAATCGCGGGAACTGCTTGAGCAAAAGCAATGTCAATACACTTTCTTGCAGATAATCCTTCGTCAAAGTAGTTAGGGATGAAAATTGGGCACACTTCAGTGCAAGCACCGCATCCAGTACATTTAGTTTCACTTACGAACTTGGAATTCCTTTTAACTTTAGCTCTGAAGTTTCCTATATATCCATCGAGCTGAACGACTTCTGAAGAAGATAAAATTTCTATGTTTGGATGACGATTTGCCTCCAACATCTTAGGACCGAGAATTCATATAGAACAATCGTCTGTTGGGAAAGTTCTATCTAATTGACTCATTCTCCCGCCAATAGTAGTGTTTTTTTCAACTAAGTACACTTTAAATCCATTGTCTCCTAAATCTATAGCAGTTGACAACCCCGCAATACCTCCACCTACTACTAAAGCTGCAGGTTTTACAGGGACGGTTTTGGTAGGCACGTCTTCTAATAGTCGTGCTCGTGCTATTCCAGCTCTTATAAGTTCAATAGCTTTTTGGACGGCTTTTTCTCTTACTTCTAGAGCTTGATGAACAAAGCTACAATGTTCTCTAATGTTTACAAATTCTAAATATCTTGGAGGGATATTAGCTTCTGATAAAATTGCGTGAAAGACGGGTTGATGGGTTTTTGGAGTACAAGCAGCTACAACGATTCTTTCAAGTCTAAATTCTATGATTTGCTCTTTAATATACTCTGAACCCCCCTCGGTTCACATAGAGAGATACTCATATGCTTTAACGCCTTCCAATTTATTGAGTTCTTCGACGATTTTCGGTACATCTAGTATTCCAGCGATATTAATACCTCAGCGACACACAAATACACCAACAACTGATTTCTCAGCGTTTTCATTATCCTTGGTCTGATTTTCAGACAATATTTACACCTTTGTTTATATATCCTCCTAATTATTCAAGAGTATATACTTTACTAATAGCTTCTTTATTGTTCGTAATACAATATAATTATGTTATGTAAAGTTGTTCTTATTATTAAAATTCAATTGTTATTAGTTTTAAAACCAGTATTTTTGATTTTACGACTTTCCTCATAGCTGTTAAAGTCGAAAAAAACCGAATTAGATATAAATGAAATAAAGATTATAACTAATGATTAAAACATAAACTCTTAAGTAAAATAGAAAAAGTATTTTGATGGGTGAATATTCGTGTTAGAATCTCAAGAATCTAAAAAAAAATCAAAATACCAACTTACTTCAATTCAAAGAAAAGCAATAATTGGTAAAATATATCCAATCCTCTTGTTGGGGTCAATAGTCTGGTTATCTGGAGAATATTTGTTTAGCTTTCTTTTCTCAGATTTGGATTTTACAGGACCAAATTTATTGGCTTATATTATAATAGTAATCGTAGAAGTAATTTTGTTTATCTTATTTTTCTTTACCTCTAAAAATAATAAAACGCTACTAAGCTTCCTACTCTTTGTAACACTCAGTTTTCTTTTAGGAATTTTAAGCATACCTATAGTGATCTTTACAGAATTTCTACCGCAAGTTCACATGTTTGTCAGTCTGTCAGTCGGTGCAAATATTATAGTTAACTTAATGACTCTCTTTCTGAGAGATAAATACTTCTCTAAGGGATTTATTTGGGCACATATTCTATTATTTTTAGGTGGATGTGCCATAGTAGAACTCGTCTTCATATTTATTTTCAACATTCAAAACTTTTTACTTACAGTTCCTATCTCACTTGTATATATTTTGATTGTCTCCTTAATCTTAATCTTTTATGGGGTCCGAACCGTTGGTAAAGTTGAAGACGATAATTGGACATACGCATTCTTTAAAATTCTTGGAATAATACTTTTATCCCTTGCAATAGCTGTCGTGATAGCAATTATCGTACTAATAATTATAGCATGTGCAATTGCTAGCGACGGAGCTTTAGATTTATCAGGACTTGGGGGCGGGGGTGGAGGAACTGGACGAAAAAAGAAGAAACAACCGAAAATTTAACTCTCTTTAACTTTTTTTATAAACGAAAAAACTAATTTATTAGATTATTCTATTTTATAAAAAGCCTTGTTAGAATAATTTCATTTAAATAGTAAACCTAATTATGATCCTAGAATCTTCATGAAAAACTTAACAGTAGACGCGGCAAATCAACTCATTTTAAAAAAACACCATCTCACAGAGGATTCTAAAACAAATGATATCCTACAAATTTCAGACGATTTATGCGGTTTACACGCTACTGGAACAATTGAACCTTATTTGACTCTTTTTAACAGAACAGAAAATTTTAGTAAAGAAGATTTAGACAGAGAACTCTACATTGAGAAGAATTTAGGAAGAATTCGTGGGATGCGTAAAACTTTATTCATTGAAACAAAAAAAATGATTCCTATCGTCCACAATCTTATTAAGCCTCTGATAGATAAAAGAGACCAGCAATATTTAGAGATGAGAGAAATCTCGATTGATGAATATAATGTTATCTCAAGACAAATAATTGAATTATTATATGATAAAGAAATGTGTACAACTGATATTAAAAAAGCTCTATCTTCCCAAAAAGACATTGTGGCAGTGATTTCCGTGATGTGCGATAAGATGTTATTAATAAGAGGAAAGCCGATAAAAAGTTGGAAAGATAGAAGAATTCTTTACGCCCCTTTCGATGTATACTTCCCAGATATTGACCTAAATAAGTATAACCAAGAAGAAGCTATTCAGTTATTAATTCAAAAATATCTCAAATCTTACGGTCCTGTTACTCTAAAAGACATTACATGGTGGCTTAGAGTGAATAAAGGCCAAGCTACTAAAGTTCTGAATTTAATAGAAGATAAAATTGAATTAATAAAAATTTCTGACCTCGATTTAGATTATATAATTTGTAAGGAAGATATGAAAATTTTAAATCAGGGTAATCCACAAAAAAAGAATATAGTAAATTTTTTACCCCGCCTAGATCCATACCTTATGGGCTATAAAGAGAGAGAAAGATATGTTGACCTTAAAGATTTTGAATTTATTTATGATCGTTCTGGTAATGCTACCTCAACAATATTAAGTAATGGGAGGGTAATTGGCGTATGGGATGTAGTTGATAAACCTGTTCCTCTGCTAAAATTGTACCTTTTTAAGAAAATAGAAGAACATATAATGACAAAAATAAATTTGGAAGGAAATAGAATCGGAAAGTTTATTACAGGACAGAAAATAGGTATTAAAAATTGTAAAAAAATGACTCCATTAACCAAACGAACAATGGGTGGATTTATGAGCCCACTTAAGGACTGTAGCTAAATTATTTGTTAAAGTTAACTAAAAAGAATTGAATAAAAAAATAAATTAAATAAAATAAATAAAAAATTATTTATTTACCGCCAAATTCCGAAACATCACCAAATAAACGCTTTACTGCGTCTATTCTGGTTTCTTCACCAATCTGTTCAACATTTTTCAAACTGATGGCTTCTTTTGGACAAACGGCAATGCATTGAGGTTCCGCTTTACCTACTTCCGGATCAATGTAATCCTCTTTCATACCTTCGCAGAGATCACATATAAGAGCTTTCTGGGTGTCAATATGTAAATTTATAACTCCAAAATCGCAAGCTCTGATACAATACGCGCATCCATTACATTTTTCATCGTCAATAATTATAGAACCCGTTTCTTCATTTTTACTCAAAGCTTTTTCAGGACAACTACGAATGCATGGCGCGTCCTCACATTTTTGACACGCTAAAGCGATGTTGAAAACAGGTTCAATTCGCACTCTATGAATTCGCGTGTTAATAGGATTAAATTCACCATCGTGGACAAAAGAGCATACAGATTCGCATGTTTCGCATCCAGTACACAAATCAGGGTCGATTATTATGAATTGATGCATTTTTCCACCGCGTTTCTTCGTGGAAGATCTAGACATATTACTTCTTACCTCCAGCTGGCTTCAATTTTCCAATAACAAAATCTAAACCTAATCTCTTAAGAGTCTCATCCGTAGGAATACCCGTCTCTTTGTTCCAACCTCTTGCTTCGTAATAGCCGCTTAATAACTTCTGATAGCCCTCTTCTTTTAAAACAACGCCTTTGGCAGGGCCTTTTGTATGGGATTCTTTAAAGAACTTTTCTGGAGGATGATCATCATCTCGAGTCCATCCTTCTCGGATATTGAAACACTTAGAAAGATTAACAATAGCTTCTCCTCGAGTCAACAAAGATTCTTCCGTATGAGGTATACCTGTTACTAGTTCGTAAACTTTGGCCATTTCTGCATCGTTTTCGTAGATACCACGAGTGAATTTACAAATAACGTACGAATCTATAATCCCATAAACATCTTCAGTCGCCTTGATTTTCTTTCCGCGTTCGAGAGGTTTATCATAACCAAATCTGTCAAATGTTCCTTTTGCGTCTAAGCCATAAGCACCATTTCGTAGGTGACATGCCCCTCGGATTGAAACACTTTCTCCAACAGCGAATGATGTCATACCATGGAGATCAAATGCTGGCATCTCGAGTCCTTTAATATGCATTCCGTAATAACCTGCATTTTTTCTACCCATTTCTTCTAATCTAATACCGGCTTGTTCACATCCGTCTTTAAAAATCTTTCCAGCAAAACCTTTTCCTAGGATCATTTCTTCTGTAAATCGTGCCAGATTAGTGGTAGAACCAAATGGTAGTTCATATCCAAGATCTTTTTTCGTTATGAGTCCAACTTCGTACAACTCACAAGCCATTGAGGCAGTAACACCCCCTGAAATTGCATCAATTCCTAAATCATCGCATAATGCTACGCATTTAAAGACTGTTGGCCAATCACTGCAACCTGTGTTTGTTCCAAAGGAATAACACATTTCCACATCTATAGAAGCGATTAAATTAGGATATTCTGGGTGAGTTTTTGGTACTCTTGCTAGATGATCACAAGCGATTGAGCATTGAGAGCAAGCAACTTTTTTAACAACCCAATCTTCGTTTAATTGATCGCCATTAAAGGCTCCTTTATCAATCTCGTCCCATGTACCTTCGCGGTAGTTCATGGTAGGCATCATTCCCAGTTTATTGTAACTAGTCAACCCTGCTGGTGTTCCTAAATCACGATATTTGGCAGTTGCTGGACCGTTAGCTACTTTAATTAGTTTCTTAGCTTTTTTATAAAATTCTACAGGATAGGCAACTTTTAGTCCTTTTGTACCCCGAAATGCGATGGCCTTCAGATTTTTACTTCCCATGACCCCTCCCATTCCAGTACGACCCGCTTGTCTGTTTCTATCGTTAGTAATACAACCTATTCTACTCATTTGTTCTCCCGCTGGTCCAATTGACATCACAGCTAATCTTTGATCTTGAAATTCTTCTCGAAGTAATTCTTCTGTCTCAAAATTCCCTTTACCCCAAAGAGTTTTTTCGCACGGTTCTATGTAGTAATCATCGTCGTCTACAACCATGTATACAGGTTCAGATGCTTTTCCTTTAACAACAATTGCGTTAATTCCTGCTCGTCGCGCTTGCGCACCAACCGAACCAGAAGAAATAGCCATACCAAACATATTTGTTAATGGAGATTTAGCGAATACTCCATATTTCGAACTTGTCGGTAAAATTGTAGTAGGGAACGGTCCAATAGCCCAAACAAACACGTTTTCAGGACCTAAAGGATCGACACCTGGTTTTAATTCGTCCCAAAGAATTTTAGCTCCAAATCCATACCCACCGATCCAATCCCGACAGAATTCTCCAGATAAAGTAGATTTTGAAATCTTACCGCTGGTCAAATCTACGTCGAGTCTCACTTGGGAGTATCCCTTGACATCGTCAGGTATAGATACATCTTTAGCTTTACTCATAAAATTTTCACAAAATTCTATTTTTGTTTTTTTTTGTATAGAGAGTTAATATTTATAATAGATTATTACTATTTATTAGGTTATTTGTTAATTTACACAACCTCTACCCTAACTGAATTTATAATTAACATTTCTTCAAAGAAAATGTTATGATGAAATTTACATATAAAATTCTTTTTAATGATAATAAAAGCATATTTAAACTTCTTTAAATTATATTTAACATTAGATTAATGACCGTTATGGGATTCATATGACTGAAACTAACGAAAAAAGCGTAAGTGAGAAAAATGACAGAATACTCTCAAGTGACATTATTAAAAATGTCATCGCGAACGCAAATTATTGCTATAATTGTAATCGGTGCGTTAATGTATGTCCTGTCTCTTACTTAGACTTGTTTTATCCGAGAAATTTAATTACTGACTTAACATTCTTATCGCCAGAGGAAGCGTTACAAAACAATAATATTTGGGATTGTCTAACTTGTGGATTGTGCACAGAATATTGTCCAATGACTAAAGATAAAACTGGGGTCAACTTCACAGAGATTATTAAGGAACTTCGAACATTAACTTCGGAATACGAACCGTTACAAGAGACTTTGCGAAGTTGCAATCACGATAGAGTTTATTCAAGTATACCAAAATTAATGGCAGAAGATAAGATAAAGTTCACCAATAAGCTTGGATTCTTAGAAGGAACAGGATTAAAAATAAAAAACCAAGGAGAAATTGCTTATTTTATGGGGTGTGTTCCATTTTTAACGGGAACTGCGCCGTGTGTCGTTGGTTGCCCTGCAGAAGTAGATGTTCAGGGGTATGTCTCATTAATTTCTGAGGGCAAGTTTCAAGAATCTATTGATTTAATAAGAGAAATGAATCCTTTACCCTATTTATGTGGTAGAATTTGTACTGCGCAATGCGCATTGAATTGCAATCGACAGCACCACGATGATCCTGTCGCAATTCGAGAATTAAAGCGTTTCGTATCTGATTACGAAGCTGCTCATCCTAACAAGAGTAAAATAAAACCAGTTAAGCAAACGAAAGAAAAAGTAGCAATAATTGGTGCTGGACCGGGAGGTTTATCCGCTGCTTACTTCCTTGCAAGAATGGGATATAAGTCAATGATTTTCGAAAAAGGCGATAAAACTGGTGGCGTCGTAAGATACGGAGTTCCGCAATATAGGCTCTCTGATGAAGCTTTAGACCATGATGTTGACTTTATAAAAAGCATGGGAGTCGAAATAGTATTAAACAAAGAGTTTGGTGCTAAATTTACTCTTAAAGATCTCAAAAAGGAAGGGTTTGAAGCCGTATTCATTGCGGTAGGTCTTTACGTACCAAAAACTCTGAGGTTAGAAGGCGAAGATTTACCTAACGTTCATGTTGCCATAGATTTTCTTTTAGATCGAAAGTATAATTGTGCGGAAGATCCCGAAGAATTTAAAGGGAAAACTTTTGGAATTATCGGCGGAGGAGCAGTTGCGGTAGATGTAGGTGAGACTGCTGTTAGATTAGGAGCTACGAAAGCCGATTTTGTAGACATACTAACAGAGGAGGATCTTAAAAATGTGCTCAAAGATTTGCACGAAACCGAGAGAGAAGTAATGGAATATCATTTTACTACCTCGACCAAAAACATTACCCAAGAACCTAATGGAAAATTGGCATTAAATTGTTATAAAATTGAGTGGGGAGAACCCGACCCTGAAACAGGAAGAAGAACTTTAAAAAAAGTAGAAGACTCTGATTATAAGATCGTTGTTGACCACGTTGTTACTGCTATCGGGCAGGGACTTGACATGGTTCCCATTAATGCTGCAACTGATAACAAGTTAAAAATAGAGAGGGGTAAAATAGTAGCTGACGCTTTAACTTATGAAACCAGCATCCCGGGGATCTTTGCTGGTGGAGATATAATTTTTGATTCGTTAATGTGTGCTGTTGATGCGATCGGAGATGGAAGAGAAGCTGCATTTTCAATAGATCGTTATATCCGTGGAGTTGATTTAAAAGAAGGAAGGATCAATAAAAAGGATCTTAAACGATCTACTATTCCTAAGAAATATATCCAAGTTAAAGCTTGTCAAGAAATGAATTTTATGCCGGGAGAAGAAAGGTTAGTCTGTTTTGAAGAAATGGAATTAGGATTTACAGAAGAACAAGCAATAAAAGAAGCAAATAGGTGTTTAAATTGCAATTGTTGCAGCAATAGCGACCAAATCCCTGAAGATTATACTGGAGCTCTTGATTCTTCAGGTGTTATGGTTTGTAACTATGGAAATCAAGACAACCTGCTTTCATATAACGCTACAAATTATCTCACAGTTCCTAAGAGCGTAATCGGAATATTAAATCAGAATGAAATTGTGCCCGTTGTTTTACCAGACGAAAAATGCTGCGGACACGATATTATTTGGCAAGGCGATACCGAATCTTTTGAAAAATTAGCAAGATACAATGTTAAGTTGTTTAAAGACGCTGGAGTGAAAACTATCGTCTTTAGTTGCCCCGAAGGGTATTATACTTGGAATAATGAATACCGAAAGCTGTTTAAGGGTAGCGATGATTTCGACTTTGAACTTTATCACATGTCTGAGTATATTATGAAAGAGAAACTATTAGAAGATATATCGTTTCCAAATCTAGGAGAAGTTAAAGTAACTTACCACGATCCGTGTAGGCTTGGTCGCATGAGCAATGTTTATGAAGCTCCTCGTGAAGTTTTGAAACTAATCCAAGGTATTAAGCTACTTGAAATGGAACATAATAAAGTTGACGCTGACTGTTGTGGCGTTTCTGCTTATATTTCATGCAATCAAAATTCAAAGCTCTTGCAAGAATCGAGAATAAAACAAGCAATCGAAACTGGTGCAGATTATTTAATTACCACCTGTCCAAAATGTTTAACGCATTTAAATTGTTATCTAAACGAGAATAAAGAACTAAAAAACAAAATTCAAGTAATTGACTTACTAACTTTCGTTGGTAAAATGCTATTTATGTAGTGAATTGAAAAACCCATTCTTTTTCCCTCTATAATAACAACCTTAAATAATTTTTATACTTTAAATCACTTAGAAATAGGTCATAATTATTTCAATTAAAAGGAGTCTCGATGAAATTTGCCTTACGAAATTCTTGAAAAAATTGAGCTCGGAACAAGTGGGACTATTTTTGAAATGGTATTAAAAACGCCATTAATCGCCAAAAAATCCTATGCAGGAAATTTTGTTCTTATTAGAGTTAATGAAGCTGGAGAAAGAATTCCGCTAACAATTGCCGATTACGATCGGGAAAAAGGAACGATAACGATTGTAATTCAAGTGGTGGGTAAAAGCACTAAATTACTATGTAATCAAAATGTTGGCGATGAAATTCTTGATGTCGTAGGGCCTTTAGGGAATAGAATTCATATTGAGAAGTATGAACATCCGATAGTATTTGTTGGCGGAGGAGTTGGGATAGCCCCGTGTTACCCTCAGGCAAGAGAACTGAAAGAGGCTGGTAATAAAATTATTACGATATTGGGAGCTAGATCTAAAGGATTATTAATTTGGAAAGATAGGATAGACTCTGTGTCCGATGAGTTAATTATTACTACAGATGACGGTAGCGAGGGGATAAAAGGGGTAGTAACTGCTCCATTAAAAGAGATTATTAAGGCAAAAAAAATAAGCTTAGTTATCGCAATCGGACCTTTGATAATGATGAAGTATGTAGTCCTTACAACTAATGGCTCTGGTGATTTACCCAAAGTAAAAACCTTTGTCTCTTTGAACACGATAATGATTGATGGAACGGGAATGTGTGGAAGTTGTAGGTTCTCTACTCTTGATAGTGGCGTCCAGTTTGCGTGCGTCGATGGTCCAGATGTGGATGGGCACATAGTTGATTTCGATAATCTTTTAAAGCGCGCCGATAGGTTTCTTGAACAAGAAAAACATTCATTAGAATGCTACGACGAAGAGTGTAGGGCATTAGAGAAATATAAAAGAGAGTTGACTTAAAGTGGGAAATCAGAGATCATCAATAAACATATTAAATAATAACAAGGGGAAAAAAAAAAAGAAGAATAAAAAACGGCCTAAAATGATAGAACAAGATCCAAGTGTAAGAATCACAAATTTTGCAGAAGTATCATTAGGATTAACAGAAGAAATGGTTGAATTAGAAACTCAGCGTTGTTTACAGTGTGAAAATCCTCTTTGCGTTGCTGGGTGCCCTGTTAACATCAAAATACCTCAATTCATTAAACTACTAAAAGAAAAAAAATACATAAAAGCCCTCTACAAGATAAAAACAGACAACTTATTACCTGCAATTTGTGGGAGAGTATGTCCTCAAGAAATTCAATGTGAACAAGCGTGTATACTAAACAAACTTGGAGAACCAATCGCAATTGGTCAACTGGAAAGGTTCATCGCAGATTGGGAAAGAAAAAATAATCTTAAAGAGTGTCCAGAATGTGCAGTTCCAAAGAGGATTAAAGTAGCAGTTATAGGAGCAGGACCAGCGGGGTTAGCTTGTGCTGGAGAATTGGCAATGAATGGTTATGATGTTATTGTTTTTGAAGCATTACACATGGGTGGCGGAGTTCTGAGTTATGGAATACCTCAATTCAGATTACCTAAAGAAATAATTAAAAGTGAATTTGAGACTTTAGAGATGCTAAATGTTAAATTTGAATATAATGTAATTATTGGTAAAACTTTAACAATAGAAGATTTGAAAGAAATGGGCTTCAAGGCGTTTTTTATAGGTGTAGGAGCAGGACTACCTATGCTATTGAAAATTCCCGGAATGAATTTGAACGGAGTTCTATCTGCTAATGAGTTCCTTACGAGATCCAATTTAATGAAAGCATTTCGATTTCCAGATTATGACACTCCTGTTAAAGTTGGTAAAATCGTTACTGTCATAGGAGGGGGGAATACAGCATTAGATTCCGCAAGAACTGCTTTACGCTTAGGAGCAGAAAAAGTCATTATCGTTTATCGTAGATCAGAATCGGAAATGCCAGCAAGAAAAGAAGAATATCACCACGCTCTCGAAGAGGGTATCCAATTTCAATTTTTAACAAATCCCGTGAGATTTATTGGAGACGAAAACGATAAAGTGAGTAAAATGGAAGTAATTAAGATGAAACTAGGAGAACCTGACGATTCTGGTAGGAGAAGACCAATTGAAATAGAGGGTTCTGAATACAAAATTGATACAGATACAGTTATCGTAGGGATTGGAACAAGAGCTAATCCTATATTAACTAAATCGATCCCAGAATTAAAATTAAATAAATGGGGTTATATTGAGACAGACGAAAACAGTCAAACAAATATAGATGGTATTTTTGCTGGTGGAGATATCGTATCAGGAAGTGCTACTGTCATTTCAGCGATGGGATTCGGAAAAAGAGCCGCTCACGCAATAGATAAATACCTTCAAGAAAAGTCATTGAAGAAAAAATAGAAATTTTATATAATTTTACTTAATTCTGCCCAAGAGGGCAAACCTTTAAGCAATTAGAACAATAATTATTGTTCAATAAACTCTCCATGCATTTAGAACGATCAATATGAGTGAAAATGCCAGATCCCTCCTTAATCTCAGTTGGTTCTTCATAAATGGCTTTACCTAAACATTTTTTTACACAAACACCGCAATTCTCGCAAAAATCTTCCATATCGCTAAGATCTACTTTTAATGTTTCGGGAATATTAGCATCAGTAGTTATCACGCTCCATCTTTGTCTCGGACCAAACTCGGGACTGACAATTAAGCCATTCTGCCCCTTTATTCCTAATCCCGCAGCTACGGCGTGAGCAGTAAATAAGAGTTTTCCTCCAAAAGGATGATGAGCTTCCGTTCTGTATCCTTTTTCTTGCAGAAACTGTGTTAACTCGATCGTTTTCTCCCCTAATTCGTAATACACTCTAAACGCTTCAATACTAACCTGAATACTTGGTGCTGTTTTGATTTTATCCCACTCCATTTCCATACCAAAAATTATCGCGTTCTTTCCTACTATTGGAAGATTTTTAAAAATATAGTTTTTTAACACGGGAGTATAACCAATAAGTGCAATACCCTTTTCTCTAGCTAAATTCTCAAACTCTACCCAAAACTCTGGTGTCGTCTCGGTCTTATTATTATCACCATTTTGATATTTCGTTTTGTTCGCCTTTTGAAAGCCCTTAAATGTCCCTGTTAAATACTTACTATACTCTTTTGCGGTTTCTCGGTCCAATTTTTGATCGGTCGATAATTTCATCGTAAAAAGCTCTTTTGGAACAACAAAAACTAAACCCTCGTTCTCTCCAATATAAGTAGGCTCAACTTTTTCTTTTTCCATAATGATACCTCAATAATTTATAATACCAAAATTATTACTTTAACTTGTAATATTTAGAATAAATCAAGAGAATAATAATTCTATGATTATTAATAGTAAGGATTTTAAATATAAGTGCCCATTTTGCACTAACTCTTTAGAATCCCGATTTTCAAAGTGTTTTAATGTTTATTGCCAAGGGCATAAATTCAATATAGATAATTTAGTTATTTATAGATTAAATCCCGAGCAAGGTATTGGGAGAATTGTAAAAAAGTTAGATATTCCCGCTTCAAGATCCTTAGATGATGAAGATACTTTTTTCATAACTAAATATAAGGTCAGGTTTGAAAATAATATAGTAAAAATAATCCACCCTCTTGACCTCATACATCATACATTTGAAGTTAATGAGAGAATCCTGACTAAAGGTGGAATTGGAACCATCAACTCTAACAATTTTTTAATAAAGGATGGAAGCATCTCTTATGAAGTTTTATTTCCAAGCGGGAAATTATCTCAAATTTACGAATCTGAAATTATTTCAAAATACGAGACTCCCATTAAGAGGATAATAGCAAGAAAAAGATTAGATCCTCCTAAAAATTTTCTTATAAAATATTGGGCAAATCTCTTTTATTCATACTACACCTCTTATCAAATAAAATGTATTACTAATTCTAGACTTTCTCTTATGCCGCATCAAATAAATGTTGCACATAGATTATCAGAAGAATATTTTCCTCGAATTATTTTAGCTGACGAAGTCGGACTAGGAAAAACTATCGAAGCCGGAATTTATATCAAAGAGATGATGGCCAGAAATCTCGCTGAGAGAATTTTAATTATCGTCCCTGCTACGTTGGTAAAACAATGGCAGTTTGAAATGCAAAATAAGTTTAATATTGAGTTTATAATATATGATGGGAAGAAAATCAAAGAATTAAAGAAGAGAGGAACTCATAGAAGTGCTGAGGTGCTTCAGAATCCATTTTATTACGATAATTTAATTATATGTTCCCTCCAATTTGCGAGAAATCGGAAATATATAGATTTGCTTTCTCAAATTTCCTGGGACATAGTGATTTTTGACGAATCTCATCATTTGCGTAGATATTTAATTAATGCTACTACTGGAAACTACCGGGAAACATTAAACTACGATTTAGCGAGAAATTTAAGTTTAACTACTGAATCATTACTGTTGTTATCGGCTACACCTCTACAACTACACTCTTTTGAACTATACTCTCTTATAGAATTGATTCAAAGAGAAGCTTTTGATAACTTTTCAGATTTTGAACATTTTCGGAAAAATATGCCTTTCATAAATTTGCTAACCGCTAACATTAATCAGATCGACAAACTCAACAATTTCGAAGTAAAAAACACAATTAAGCTTCTTAAAAACTTGAACCATGTAAATAAAAATAAGACGGATAAAGAGATACTTGATCAATTAACAGACGACGAATTTAAATTAAACTTATTAAAGAAAATTGAAAAAGATCATACCCTTTCTCAATTTTTAATTAGGAATCGTAAGAAGAATGTGTTTTCGGAAGACTTCATAAACGAACGAGTCGTTAAAACGATAATCGTTAACCCTACAAAGCAAGAATTAGAACTCTATAACGAAATTAGGCTTTATTTAGCAAAGATTTACAACACATCAACGAGTAAAGAGAATATTGGAATAGGGTTCATCATAACAACGCTACAAAAATTGCTTACAAGTTCTAAACATGCGTTTTTGAAAAGCCTAGAACGGCGGATAGACCAAATTGAACGACAGAAAAATCTCTCTATTGAAATGAACATCTTGAGGGAAGAAGATCCAGAATATTACGAATTGGAATTAGAAGACGAATTTATAGATTCTGAGGTTACCTTCAATGGTGAGAGTGAATCACCGAGAAAGGAAGAAAAAGCAGAAATAAATTTTCTAAACCAAGAAAAGATATTAAAGGATTTTTATGCTAAATTGAACGCTTTACCATATGATTCTAAATGCCAGAAACTCGTGGAATTGGTAGGTCAGATTTATCGTCAAAACCCAACTGAGAAGATCTTGGTTTTCACTCAATTCGTTGATACTCTTCTATACTTAAAAGAGCTATTGAATAGTCAAGAGGAAGAATATTTTATAGAAACATTTTATGGTGGATTAGATAAAGTCCAAAAAGACGAAGCAGTAGAAAGATTCCGGACTAACGAAAAATTTGCTATTTTAATCTCTACAGAAATAGGTGGTGAAGGTAGGAATTTTCAATTTGCCAGGATTTTAATTAATTATGATTTACCCTGGAATCCTATGAAGTTAGAACAACGAATTGGACGACTTGACAGAATCGGTCAGAAATCTAAAAAAATTTACATATATAACTTTTATCTCGAGGGAACTATCGAAACTGATATCATGTTTGCGCTCGATAAAAGAATACACCTTTTTGAAGAATCAATAGGCCAACTCGAACCTATTATTGGTAAAATTGAGAAGGATATCAAAAACATAATCTTTACCGAAGAAGAAGGTAAGAGACGAAAAAAGTTCAATGAATTCAATAGGAAAGTCGATATTGAAGTAAAAAAGGCAAAAGAAATTGAAATGCAATTAGACGATTTACTGATCGATAAAAAGTCGTTCCAAATTGACGACCTAATTACATCAGTAGAAGCGTGTCAAGAAGTAAAATTAAGCCATAACGAGTTATTTTTACTTATAAATTATTTTTTTGATCTCTACCCTGGTAAATATGGATTTGTAGATAACCTTAAAGAGAGCAATAAAAATGCTCCAAAAATATTAAAAAATGAAACCAAAATTACGATAAATGACCCTTTATTAAAAAATCCTAAATATAGATTGGAAAAGGAATATCTTGGCACATTTGATTTGGATCTTGCTCGAGAAAGAGAAGAAATCGATTTTTTTGCTTTAGGGCATCCGTTAATTAACGATTTAATAGATTTTTGTAGGTCGAGAGCTTTAGAGGGGATATTTACAGTTCTAAATTTGAAAAAGAGTGTTTTACCAAATCATTTAATATCCTATTTTTCATCTAGAAAAGATTTGTATTTATTCGTATTTAATGTAAAATATCAGGGTTATATTTTAGAAAATCAATATTCTGCAATATCAGTAGATAATCGTGGTAATGAGATTCCAGATTTAGCAGATTTTGTATTAGATATTGAAAATTTTCAAGATCTTATTGTAATTGAGAATGTGGATAACAATATATCTCAAGTAGACCTAAATTTTCTTGACGATCTAACTCAAAAAGCCAAAAATCTTGTAAAATGGAAGACATCTCAATGGAAAAATGAAATAAAAGCTCTAAACGCCAAGATTTTTAAAATTGAAACTAAGAAAAAAGAGAAAATATTTATATTTAATAAGAGACAACTAACATTTAAACTGGAATCATTAAAACAAAAATTAGAGAAAAAAGAAGGCAAGAAACCGACCGAACGGCAATTACTAAATATTAAAAGTATAGAGGATAAACAAAAAAGGCAAGATCGCTTGGATAAAATCGATAAATTAAAAGAAGAAATTCGATTTATCGAAAAAGATCTAGTAAAAGTTGATAAAAAGTTAGATGATTTGGCTTTTGAATTCGAAGATCTTAAAAGAGAGATGAGTAAAAGAAACAGAGCCAAATATTATACTAATTTAAGTGCCTGCGCAATTTTACATTTAAATGATTAATTGTCTTAAAAAAAAAAAGAAAATTTTGCAACTACAGAAGAATAGAATGATATCATGAAACCGTTTTCCTTGTTAATTAAACCCGCTTCTGCGGATTGTAACCTAAGATGTGAATACTGTTTTTACATAGATCATCTAGAAAATGAGAGCAAAAGCCCTCGAATGACTGTCGAGACATTAGAGATCATGATAAAAAGTTATATGAGCACAGATCAGAACGGACAATATGCATTCGGTTGGCAAGGTGGGGAACCTACTTTGATGGGTCTTGATTTTTTTAAGAAAGTCGTAGAATTTCAAATGAAATACGCTCCACCGGGTTCTTCAATTAGTAATGGAGTTCAAACTAACGCAACATTGATATCAGAAGAAATGGCTAATTTTTTTGGAGAATACAAATTTCTTGTTGGAGTAAGTTTGGATGGGCCGAAAAATCTTCACGATTACTACAGGAAAACCATTGTTCAGAAGCCAACTCACGCGTTAGTCATGCTTGGTATAGAGCGTCTCAAGCAAAATGGAGTAGAATTTAATATACTCACTTTAATTAATAATCTTTCTGTAAAAAAAGCTAAAGAAATCTATCGTTATCATTGTGATAATGGCTTTTTATTCCATCAGTATATCCCCTGCGTTGAATTTGATGAAAGTGGTCAACTTAAGCCATATTCAATTACAGGAAAAGATTGGGGTATATTTCTGACAGACCTTTTTGATGAGTGGATTAAACAAGATGTTAACAAGGTTTCCATTAGATTGTTTGATTCAATTATGGAGTATTTAGTATATGGCCGTTATAATGTCTGCTATATGCAGGATAACTGTGTCCAATATTTTGTGATAGAACACGATGGAGGGGTATATCCATGTGATTTCTTTGTCCAGGACAATCTTCAATTAGGAAATATCAATAGTAATTCCTGGGAGGAATTAATAAATTCACAAACTTATCGTAACTTTGGAAAACAAAAATCAAATTGGAATGAAGTGTGCAATTTATGCCCCTATCTTAGTTTGTGTCATGGTGATTGCCAAAAATTTCGCTATGGAGTACCAAACCATTCTAAGCAATTAAGTAATTTATGTCAAGGTTGGAAAATCTTTTATACGAAAACCCTACCTCGTTTTAAAACCATTGCTGATAAGTTTAAAAAAGAAAACGATTTAACTGAGCCTTATTCATTTAAATTTCCCAAATTTGGGAGAAATGAGTTATGTCCTTGTGGTAGTGGGAAGAAATTTAAAAGTTGTTGTGGGATTATCAAAAGCAATTGAAATTAGCATGCGACTTTTATTCTAAAAAAACTGTGTAGAAAATTTATTTTTGTTCTGATGACATAAAATACAGTCTTAACGCAAACTATATCAGTTATACACCCTTCAGATACCAAACATCAAATTAATCTTTATTATGAGTTTAATCACATCTCCTCGAGAGCTACATGGAAAACGATTATTTGGATATTCTCTTGGAGCTTTAGGATTTACTCTTCCTAATATGTTTACAGAAGTATTTATATTCCAATACTATGTCTATACTATTAATTTAAATGCTCTTTTAGTATCAATTGGTGTCACAGCGCAATTACTCTTCGGTGCGATAGCTGCAATTATTTTTGGCGTTATTATCGATAATAAAGAGCCGGGAAAATTTGGAAAAAGACGCCCATTTTTGTTAATTAGTTTGCCGGTATGGTGTATTACAACGATCGTGATATGGTTTCCACCGCTTTGTCCTCAAGATAATTCTTTATACTTACCTACTGCCTTTTTTTTCTGGGGTATAACTATGGTTAGGTCAATCTTTCGAGCACTTATATTAAATGTGTATAATTCTATGCTTCCTGAACAGTCACAGACGCTAAAGAATCGAGAAAAAGTTGCTTCACTTAGATCCGCTTTTTCTATTCTCGCCTCAGTCTTAGCTATGTTTCTACCCTTATTCGTTCATAGTTTATTAAATGATCCTTCAAATGTTAAATGGTGGGAACCCTCTGGAAAAATAATGTTACTATACATTCCTTTGGTAGGAATAATCTTTACTGCTTTCGGATTAATTACTGTAATTATAATCTATTTTTCAGTAGACGAAAGCTTCCATACTAGAAACTCTAATGTAAACTACCAGAAAACTAAGATAATTGATGCATTTAAGCGTATGTCAATTCCTGCTAAAGATAGAAATTTCGTTAAACTGATCTCTGCAGGATTTTTTATTTGGGTTAGTGGTAAAATTGTAGCATTGTTAGTGTTCCCTTTCCAAACTTATTTATTACAATTTCAATCGTCAGAGTTTTTCATTTATATCCTTATTTCCATTTTTGGGAAATTCGGATGGTTTTTTATATGGAAAAAGATTCTTAAGAGGAATAATATTGTTAAATCCTACTCGATTTGTATATTATTAGCTGTTATAACTTCCTTTATAGATATATTTTACTTAATTAGCGGTCTTCCATATGGGATAAAAATAATATTATATATAGTTTCATGGAGTACAGTTCTAGGGTCTATGTACGCATATCCTCTGTTTTCTATTCCAATAATGGCTTCGCTTGTTCATGAAGCTGCTGAAAATGATAAAGTCTCTAATGTTGATGAGGCAATGGCGAAACTTTCTGGATCCTATTACGGTTTAGAATCATTCGTACGATCAATGGGTCCTGCTTTTGCTTCGATGTTCGTAGGAAGCATTCTTTCTGGTCCAAATGAAGAAAATCCATATGTAATTATCTTTTTATTCGTATCTTTGGGTGTTTTTTATCTTATCGCATTTATATTTGTAAAGAGAATAAAACTCTCCAAAAACTCCTATTATAATAAGCAAATCATGGAAAAAGACAAGCTTAGATTAAAATAGCTTTAATTAGTTATTTCAATTCTTTTTTTGGTTTTAAAAATAGATTTAAATACCTCGAAATCAAATATATTCACATCAATAGTAATTCAATTGTTAAAAAGAGGTTAATAAAAGTGACAGTACCTAAATGGTATGTTGACGATAGTAAACCTTGGTTTAAGAAATACCAAGAAGGCGTCCCTAAGCACCCAGAGTTTCCGGTGATAAGCTTAGGTGATTGGTTTGACCAAAAGACCGAAGAATTTGCTAAGAATAAGGCCATATATTTCTCAAAAACATTCATGAATTATCGTGTATTACGAAAACATACGGATTCTCTTGCTACGTCATTATCTCGAATGGGGGTAAAGAAAGGAGATGTTATTGCTATTCTTTTACCAAATTGTTTTCAATTCACAATCACTTACTTTGCTACTGTTAAACTGGGAGGAATTGTAATCCCCATTAATCCAACCTATAAACCTATAGAAATTCTCCATGTTCTCGAACAAGTAAAACCAAAAGGACTTGTATGTATGGATGTTATGTATGGTTTAATTAAACCCATACAAGAAAAATACAAGTTTGATTTTGTTATTTCGACATGTATAGTCGATTTAGCAGCTATTCCCCCTGCCGTTAAAGAACAATTAATTGCAGACGGAACAATACCTAAAGGAGAAGTTCCTGGAGCTATTGAATTTTTGAATGTATCACAAAAGCGGGGTGAAGTTGATATTCCCGAAGTAGAAATCGATCCTTTAAACGATACAGCTGTGTACTTAATGACGGGAGGAACTACAGGTGTTCCCAAACCTGCGATTATCACTCACTATAACGCCATTACTAATGCGAAACAAAATGTTATGTGGATGCCTGATGCGTCCCATCCAATGGCGTGTGTCGGAATATTACCTATGTTCCACGCTTTTGGAATGACCATCGTTCAAAATGTGGTAATAGAAGGAGGAGACTTTAACATACTTTACGCAAAAAGAGAACTTGACTTAAAAGAAGTTGTAGACATGATTGTAGAGGTTGGTCCTGATGGAGGTGTTATTCTTCCTGGTGTTGAAAATCTTTTCATTGGTCTAACTCGATACTTAAAAGCAAATCCCGAGCCTAGATTAGAAAATATGTTTCGATTGTGTGTTAGTGGTGCGGGACCCCTTCACAAACCTGTAAAGGATGCGTTTGAAGCAGTCAGTAATGGAACACTTGTTGAAGCCTATGGACTTACTGAATGTACAACTGCAGTAAGCGTTGGTCCCTTTGACGGGACAGATACCCCAGGTACCATTGGTTTACCATTACCAGGTGTTGAATGGGCTATTTTTGATTCGGAAGATTTCAGTAAAGGCCCAATGAAAGGTTACGGAATCGATTTTACCGGAGAAATATGTGTATGCGGTCCACAAGTCATGAAAGGTTATTTAAATAGGCCTGAAGCTACGGCTGAAACTTTGAAGGAATACGACGGGCGTAATTGGTGTTTAACAGGGGATATTGGATACATGGATGAGAATGGACAAATGGTTATAAGAGATAGAAAGAAACAGATGATTAAATATAAGGGTTATTCTGTCTTTCCAAAAGAAGTAGAAGATCTATTAGGTTCCCATCCCGCCGTAATGGAAGTAGCAGTTGCGGGATTACCTGATATTGAAACGGGAGAAATAGTAAAAGCATGGGTTCAGCTAGAGGACGAATCAGTAGGAAAAGTTTCTTCTGAAGAACTTATTGCATGGAGTAAAGAAAATATAACGCACTATAAATGCCCAAAACAAATAGAAATTATAGCGGAAATCCCAAAATCTATGGTTGGAAAAGTTCAAAGAAGAGAATTACAAATCAACGATCCAGTCTGGAAAGAGAAATACGGAGAAACTCAATAAATCTTTTTAATTTTATTTTTATTTTTTACTTTTACTCATTTTTAATCTATAACAAGCAACTTTTTATTCGATTCCAATTAAATTATTTTAGAATTCTACAATAAAGTGAAGAAGATGAAGGATAAATTTCAAATCGTTGGTACGAAAATTCAGGAATTTTCCCTCCCAAATTCGAGAGGCGAGGAACTAAATATAAGAACATTTGAAGGTAAAAAAAAGGTTGTTGTCATATTATTTCGAAACATTAAATGACCTTACTGTAGATGGCACGCGGCACATTTAAGAAAAGATTTCAAGAAGTTTGAGCAGATGGAGACCGTACTTTATCCAATCTTAGCAGATTCTGAAAAAAACGCAAAAAAAATGGAAGAAAAATATGCTCGAAAATATCCAATATACTATGATCCTTCGAAAAAAGTTCCTAAAATGCTGAAACAAGAGATAAAGTTGTCCAAAGGAGGAAGGATGCCTGGAATGCTAATTATTGATAAGCAAGGTATTATTCAATTCGCTTATTACGGAGATAGCATGCAAGACATCCCTAAAAATGAAATTCTATTTGAAATATTAGAGAAAATATAATAAAAAATATGTTTGGAGAAAGTAAATTGAAAATATAATGATATTTACTTTTAGAAGATTAGCCACATCTCACCAAACAAAATTAAAAAAAAGAAATATAGAGAGAATCAATAATGAGTTTTTCATTGATGAAGCACTCATCAAAGAGAAATACGGAGAAACTCAATAAATATTTTTATTTTTTTTTTTTAACTTATTTTTTCTAATTCTATATGTATTAGTTATTCTTTAAAAGTGTAAATTGTATCGCAATATAAATCTCCTGTGGCAACAGTTTTAAGAATCTTAAGTTCGATCTTATCGCTAACTGCTTCGCGAAAATACTCTTTATCGATTGCCATAACAGCTTCACACAACTCCCTAGATGTATTTTCAAGACCAAAAGGGCATGTGGTACCTTGAATGTGAAACTTTTCATCTGAAATAGATATTATTTTAACAAAATCAGGATTATAGCTTTTTGAAAAAGCTTGTGCTACTGTAGTTAAATTATTATCTGGTAATTTTTTCATTACTTTTAAGCCTAACGCACGACCTTGTATTCCACAAACCTTTTTTATAGTAGGAAGTGCTTCCTTTCCGAATTTTTTGTAAAATTCTTTTATCATCAAACCTTGAGCTTCTATTGGATTACTCGGCAATTTATCTGAATTTTTTTGAACCATTATCCTTTCAACCTTTGTAAA
The DNA here is from genome assembly GCA_013375495.1 of Promethearchaeota archaeon. The sequence goes on along the minus strand of JABXKC010000022.1, from coordinate 39,636 downwards.
TATACTTAAAGCTTTTAATTAAAAATTTTTTAAAAGTAGATGAAAACAGAAAGATTTAGATAGAATCCGAAAAGAGTCTAAGATTCTATTTACAGTTCGTATTAAAAAACTACTAATGGATTTTTTCAAAATTATAATTATAATGCAGATCACGGATAAATATTTAGATTTAGAAAATTTTTACATTAATATTCTCTTCAATCATGGCGAATGTCTTGAAGGATTTATCTCCTCTTATGGATTTGCTGCCTTAATTTATAATGTAGAAACGGGTAGTTATATTCTTTTTGATACAGGTAGTGATGGAAATGTTCTGCTTCAAAATTTAAACCAAGCGGGTATTAATGTTACTGATATCTCAAAAGTAGTTATTTCACATAATCATCTAGAGCATTCTAAAGGTTTAGAAACTATATATGATAAAAATAATGATTTAGAAATCTATGTTCCTGTAGAAAATCAAATTACATACAATAGAAAATATCCCTTGTCTAAGGTTTATGGCGTTAGTGAGGAAACAGAGATTGAGGAGAATGTATATTTAACTGGTCAATTGGGAAATTACTTAAAAGAACAAGCAATGCTATTAAAAACACGGGAAGGCACGGGAATTCTTCTTGTCGGATGTTGTCATCCTGGCTTGAATGAAATTTTCAATGCTTTTTCAAATCGAGGAAATATTGAAGCAATTATAGGAGGGCTTCATAATACCAGAGTCTTTACGAGTTTAGATTCATTGAAATTTATCGGAGCCTGTCATTGTACTAAATATAAGGATATCTTAAAAGTAAAATATCCCGAAAAATACCACGAAATTAAAGTAGGCGAAGAACTTTTGTTCTAAATTAAGCTTCCTTCCTTTTTCTTATTTCATTTAAAATTGATCATAATATTATTATGATTTTTTTGATTTTCTAATTAAAAGTATTATTAGGATTCATAACTAATCCTAATCCATTCAAAGAATAAATTCAAAAAAAAATTATATAAATTAGCTCCAGGGGGCGGATTTATCCTCAGCTCAAGCCATAGTATAAATCCTGCAGTAAAATTAGAAAATTTTCTAGCTATGCACGAAACATTAAAAAAATGTGGTAAATACCCTATCAAAGTTAATTAAAATTATTTAAGATAAATGTGTTTAGAATGGAATATATAATAATTGAAAATGAAAAAATTGGTCAAATTCAAGCTAAATTACTGGTTGATAAAAATCCAGAAACTTGCAAAGCGATATGGGATAAGCTACCTTTTAATCTAAACTTAGCAAGATGGGGCGAGGAGCTCTATGGAGAAATACCAGTTACTATAGATAAAGAAAATGCTCAAATAGATTGTGAGGTCGGAGATGTTGGATATTGGCCTGATGGGAAAGGATTCTGCATTTTTTTTGGTCCTACTCCCGCAAGTAAAGATGAAAAACCAAGAGCGGCATCACCAGTTAATATTTTTGCCAAAATTGAAGGAGATTCCAAAATATTCAATCAATTTTCATCCTTTAAAGGAATAGCAAGAAAAGGAAATTAGAGAATTTATTCATGGTGTTATAATGAAGTTCTAACCCTTAGATGCGAGGCACGACTAGTGACAACATCAACTACGGTAGGTTTATAACTTTTAAAACCTTTTTCAAGGGCAGGCCGAAGATCATCTAGTTCTTCAACTCGAATTCCCTCAACACCCATTGAATTTGCAACTTCGGCAAAATTTGTTCCTGGGTACTCTGCAAGAGGTCTACCTTTTCTAGAAAAGAAATCTCGTACATTTCCTAAGCTTTGATTGTTAAACACTACGTACATGAGAGGTATGTTATATTGCTTCACAGTTTCAAAGTTATAAAGAGACATCATCATACCACCATCTCCAACCGTACTGACAACCTTTCCCTCCTTATTTAGTAGTTGAGCGGCTACCGAAGCACTGGGACCCCAAGCCATTCCAGCCGCACCACCGGGACCGATTACCTGTCCGGCTTTTTTTGATTTGAACATTTTACAGAACCATATTCTATTGTTACCAGCATCCAAAACAAGCAAATCCTCTTCTCTAATTAGTTCATTTAGTTCTTTTACGATCCTTTCAGGTTCTATAGGGATTTTAGTTGATTCATACCATTTATTTGTGAAAAACTCATTTTCGGGTTTAGCCTTTAATTCCAATAAAGTTGAAATCCTCTTTTGTACATCAATTTGTGGATTTTTTGCTTTAATAGCGTTAATTATCGCTCTTAAACCTAATTTTGCATCCGATGTTGCACCTAGAGTTGCTGGATATGTCCAGGCTGCATTACGGGGATCAATATCAATATGGAGTAGTTTCTGATTTTCAACATCGATAAATTTTTTACTACAATCATTAGTATTATCGGGAGCAAGACAAGTTCCTACGGCAAGAATGGTATCTGCCTTACCTATAAGATCTGTCGCTAACTTCTGTCCACGACCGGCCATTACACCTAAAGCGAGGTCGTGAGTTTCTGCAATACTACTTTTTCCCATATAACTTGTAGCAACGGGTATTCCGATCAGTTCGGCAAGTTTTTGTACTTCCTCATAGGCATTTGAAACATGAATTCCTCTTCCGCATATTAAAACTGGCCTCTCTGCGTTGATTAAATAATCTGCCATCTTCTCAGCATCAGATTTTGCTATGCTAGGTGGACTCACGCGAAGATATCCTTTTGATGGATATATTGGTGGATCTAAACTAGTGGGATCATCAATAAATCCTCCAATGGAAGTCATTTTGGTAATTACTGCTGCTGGACCCGGTCTTCCAGAAATTGCATGTTTTATCGCAAGTTGTACACCGTAAACTACATCTATAGGTGAGGTTGCATATGTGGTAAATTTTGTCATCGATCGCAATATATTTGGTAGATCAACGGAACCATATTCACCCGATCCGCATTGATACGGCCCGTGAAGATTCAAGTTACTCCAATCTGAAATATCTGTTATTATCAGCATCGGAGAACCGGCTAAAAAAGCTTCTACTATACCGAATGCTCCGTTTGTGGCTATCCATAATCCTTGACCTAATAAAAGTCCAGGTTTTTTAGTAATCCTTCCGTAAATATCTGCCATCGCAGAAGCACCACCTTCATGCCGGGTAACGATTACATTAATTTTATCCTTGTTTTGATAGAGCGCTTCAATTAAAAATTGAGTATAACCCCCCGGTAGGCAAAAAGCGTGGTCTATTCCTGCTTGAGTGATTGCCTCAACAACTAAATCTATAACTCTTGGCATATTTTAAATCCATCTTATTCTTTTTTTTCTTATTTGATTTCATAATATTTAAGTCATTTAAGTTTATAACACCTTTTAATTAAATTTTTTAATTCATAAGAGAATAGCAGAGATTATTTAAATATAAGAGGAGATATCTTCAAATTTGATCTTATAAATTTCAATCCATTTATTAAATTCTTCTTGTGTTAATAAATGAAATTCAAAGGGATGACTAAGTGGTAATCCCGATTTTTCTTCGATGTTTGCAACGATTTCTGCCCTTTTTAAATGGTTTTTAGGGACATCCGCGATAATTAGAATATCGATATCGCTAGCGGCTACTAAATTTCCTTCAATTATACTCCCAAATAGATATATTTGAGATTCCTTTAAAACCAAGTTAATATTCTTGTAGATTGTATTCAAGTATTTTTTATGATTTTTAATCATTTCTTTGGTTTTATTCATTAACTCTAACATTTTCTACAATTTTCTTTATATCTTCTGCAATATTTAATGCTTCTTCGGCATCTTCTTTCTCGTAAGTAAAACTAAAATATCGAGAGTTCAGGTAAGCGCTTTCGAGAAAGAGTAGAGCTTTTCTATCATATTTAAACGCCTGATTTTCTGTTAACTGATACACTAACACAAATACTTTCCTAATTGAATGTGTTTTGGTATTTCACCCGCTTTTTCTAGGATAACAGCTTTAGTTATAAGTTGAACAGATTGTTCTGCCATAAAACATGTTAAATCCCAATCCTTCTTTTGGAATCTCTCTTTCGCTCCATCTAAAAAGTTTTCAGCTCGCTTTAGAAAAAGCTCTACTTCATCTTTATGCATATATAATAAGAATATTTTCTAAATTTATAATTTTAATTTATCATATCAACTAATTAAATTTGATTATAAAATTGATAGTATATAGACATAAAACTTAATTTATTTACATCTCTTTCCTATAAAAGCTAATTTTAGATTTTAATTATTGATGTGACACATTATTAGTTCGATACCTACAGCTCCGAAGGAAAAATTCAATAAACGCCTTCTTATTATTTTTATGATCCAGTTTACAGAAGTTTTGGGATTCAGTAGCGTGATGCCCCTAATTCCCATTTTAGGAACAGAGTTAGGTTTGGATGAATTACAAGTAGGGTTAATTCTAAGTATTTTTAGTTTATGTCAACTTTTCGCCAGTCCAATTACAGGAAAGCTTAGCGACAGGTTCGGAAGAAAACCTTTGTTATTATTTAGTCAAACGAGCACTCTTGTAGGATTTCTTCTCCTTGGAATATCAAGTAATGTTTGGATACTCGTTGCTGCACGTCTTGTAGATGGTCTTCTAGGAAGTAATATGACAGTTACTCAAGCATATATTAGTGACGTAACGACTCATGAGCAAAGAACTAAAACATACGGTTATTCAAGCGCAGTTTTTGGTGCGGGATTAATTTTTGGACCTATGATTGGAGGTGTGTTATTATTAGTTAGCTTTTCAGCTCCCTTTTTCTTTGCAGCTGGTATTAGCCTTCTTTCTATTGTTTTAGTAGCCATTTTTCTACCTGAATCAATAACGCAAAAAGAGGACAAAATTAGTTTAAAACTTGGAGACATCATACCTATTAAGGAAACTAAGCGTTTCTTTAAGTCAGCTGAAACTCGAGGCATTTTAATAACATTCTTCCTATATATTTTCGGATTTTTCCTCTTTATTTCAACATTTTCACTATATACTACAACCCATCTCAAATTTACTGCCCAACAACTCACATTTTATATGGCTTGGATAGGCGTTCTTAGAGTCCTATTTCAAAGCGTTCTAATCAACCCAATATTGAAGAAAGTAAGCGAAAATACGACTCTGAAATTAGGTATTTTTGCATTGGCCTTCACGATGGCGTTTCTTATATTTACTACTAACTTCTGGATCATATTTATTCCCATTTCCTTTTTAGCTTTTGGAACAGGCGTAACTCGCCCCATTCTCACCAGTAAGCTAACAAAAGTAGTTAAGAGAGAAGAAGCGGGTAGTATACTTGGAGTAAGTAATTCTTTAAATAGTATTGCTCAGATAATAACTCCAATTCTTGGTGGATTAATTTTACAATATTTACCTCCGCAAATACTCCCTCTCTTATCAGCAATCATATTCTCACTAACATTTGTCATATGGCGATGGGCATTCATTAATCCAACTCGAGGAGAAAAACAACAAGTAATAAAATCAAAAGAACAAGCTATTATGGAATAGATACATTCGATACTACATCACAAAAATCTATATAAGTTTACTAAGGTTAAAATGTGTATATAATTAGTTTAAATTCTTGATCAATGAATTATCCAAATATTAAAGGGATCAGATATCATTATAAATCTGTTTCTGTTGAACATCTTGATGATTTACAAGAAGATTTTGATAGTTTAAATCGCGAAGGAGTTCTTAGCAATCACGATACGTATCGTTATTACTTAAGTAACAAGAATTTTACTATACCAGAAACATTACCTGATGCAAAATCTCTTATAGTTCTCGCAACTTCAACAAGAATGATGTATGCAAATTTTCATTTACAAGGAAGTATATACGACATAATGATACCTCCTCCTTATTATGATGATGGTCTTTTGGATGAAGATCTTGAGAATCTCGTATTAAACACAATAATCAAAAAACCAGGATACGATATTGTAAAAACAAGAAACCAACTTCATTTAAAATTATTAGCTGTTAGGAGTGGACTTGGGACTTATGGTAGGAACAATATTTGTTATATCGACGGAATGGGCAGTTTTTTTACACTGCATGCCTATTATACCAATTATAAAATGGACTACGATTCTTGGTATGATCTTAAAATGATGGATTATTGCGAAAAATGTACTTTTTGCATAAAAAATTGTCCTACAAAAGCAATTAGAGGAGAGCCTTTTGTAATTGATGCTGGTAAATGCTTATCACTCTACAATGAAATTGATGGAGAATTTCCGGAATGGATGGATCGGAATATTCATCATTCTATGATGGGTTGCATGAAGTGTCAATATTTATGTCCGGGAAATAAAGAAGAGATTAAAAAAGCTGGTCGATTTGAAGATGTATCCGAGGAAGAAACCAATATGCTACTTAATGGAGAATTTAATGAAGATTTAGTATCGTCATTAAGCTCTAAGATTAAAATGTTTGATACTTCTTATGGGATGCAATTTCTTCCAAGATTAAAAAGAAATTTAGAATTGTTAATCAAATAAGAGATCTTTTTCATATCAAAATAATATGACAGTAACATCAAGATAATATTGATATATGCATATAAGATCGTGAAACTCAGCTTTCACGAAGATTCAAAAAATCTATAATTTAATTTAGAAACAAGATCAACAATGGTTTTTGATAAAAAGTCTGAAGTTATGTAGGATCCTCTTTCTGAGACCAGAATTCTCTGGGAAGGAATAATTTATAAAAGATAGTAAATGAAATAACTTTGGCTTAATATGAACTTTAGGTTAGCTAAGATTGAAGATATACCCGGTATCATTAAAGTGAGCGTAGACACTTGGAGAACTGCTTATCAGGATATTTTTCCCGCTGATTATCTGAACAATTTATCCTATGAGAAGGGCGAGGAAAAGTGGCGAAAAAGATTTATTGATCCCGAGAGACATATCTTTTTCTATATTGCTGAAACAGATGTTAAAGAGATAGTAGGATTTGTCTTAGGTGACTTCGAACAATCCGACCTCACTCTTAAAATTCCTGGTATTAGAAAGTACATTGGGGAATTGAGGGCGATATACGTACTTAAAGAATACCAACGAAGAGGAATTGGTGTAAATTTAGTGAAGATGGTTGTAGAGCGATTACTTGAAAATAATATAAACAGCATGATCGTCTGGGTCTTAGAAGATAATCCCAATAGGAAGTTTTATGAGATCCTTCGAGGAAGATATATAGGTCAGAAGATGTTAGAAAAAGAAGGTGTTGATTACGTTGCATTTGCTTACGGTTGGGATGATATCCGTCAAATTCTTTCATATTAGATTATAAAAAACCAAACTGCATTTTATTAGTTAATTCTGGTATTATAATTACAATAAGAGAAATTTAAGTAGTAGAAATGTTATGAAATCTTTAATAACTAATTTACCATAACATTTTTTACTATAAAAAAAAAGGTCAAAACCTATGGCTATCCAAATAACTAAAATGATCTTTCATGGGATATTAAACGCAATACTCTACATTGCTTTACCGTTAATACTCTTTGAAGTAATCTCAATGATGGGACTGATGACATTTACTCAAGAATTTAAAACAACCATAATCATTATTGGAATTATTGGTACCGTTTTTGCCATGATACGACATGCTTATCCGAAAGATACTTCAGCAAATCGCCTTATAGCATTTGGCTCTACAATATACTCCGGAATTTACATGTTTTATCTTTTCGGGGGTTTTACGCCGGGAGTTCAATTAGGAATGTATTCAATCAATCTGCCTACGATTCAAGTACAGTTAGGTCTACAAACAATAGCGTGGTTATTGTTAGGTTCTTCTGGAATTAGAGCAATGCAATACCTAATCGAGGCAATAGAACTACGAAAAGGTAAAGAATATCGCGCAAAAATTAAGCTTAGCATCCTCTTTAAAGTAATAGGAACGATATTTAGCCTTGCTATAGCTGGTTATCTTGGCAGTATTGTTTATAGCGGAATGAATCTTGGGTTTAGTTTTCATCCCTCTTTTGTCACGGATTATGATGACGGGGGGACGCCCCTCCCGGATCTAAGCGACGATACAATTAGTATTAATGTTACTTTTGATCTCAATAACCAAGGTTTTTACGCCATTTATAATGCTTATGTAGGAGCAGAGCTTAGTGTACAGGCTAGTACGAATACATCAGCGCTCCCATTAGGACTCAAAGTAGGAGGAGGAGGAAAAACATTTGATACTTTTCATTCCTTCACAAATAATATCAATAATACAGTAACAATTGTAATGGATACTACTTATATATTTGAATTAGCAACTACAGATGCTACTTTGGAGCTGAAATTCTCATTTAATACGATATATGCCACAATTCTGATTAATTTAAATTTAACAGTCCAAGATATCCCGTGGACACATTTTATCTAAATTCAAATACTTTCTTTTTCTTTTTTTTATAAATTTGAAATACCCAAGTATCAATTGTTATTTCTTCAATCCTTAATATTTTTTAGCCAATCACTTTAAATTTGAAATTATTTTATTGAACATTATGAACGACGAAGAACCGCCAAGACCAAGTGGATTAGCGGAGAATTCTGTAGCACCATTGTTTAACACTAAAGATATTTATGGAAAGGAAATGAATTTAATAAATTTACTTGAGGAGTACAACGGAGTAATGATTGATTTCTTTCGAGGAAATTGGTGAAGTCACTGTAAAAAGCATTTACATCTATTAACAGAAAATTTAACAAAATTTCAGAAGAGAAACATTAAGTTAATATCGATCGCAAGCGACAGTGAACGACTATTAAAAAAGTTTAAGGAAGAAAATAATTTTGCTGTCGACATAATCTCTGATCGTGGAGCAAAAATTGCAAAAGATTACGATGTCTACTGGTTTGCTCCTGGCGGAGGAGGAACTTTGAACATTAAACAAGCGGTACCAAGCAAGTTTTTAATAAATAAGGACAGAAAAATCGTGTGGACGTACATTGGCAAAGATAAGACGGATAGGCCTTCTATAGAAATGATGACAACCATAATTGACGAAAAGTTATAACCCCTTTATGGATGACTCATGTATAAAAATCTTTGATATGTGGGGACAACCTTGCTTAGGGTGGGGTTTTTTTTTTTTAAAAAAAAGAATAGAAGTTATTCATAGGTATAAAATCCTTTCTTCGTTTTTTGTCCAAGATTACCATTCTTAACTAGATCTTTTAAAGCTTGGGGAGGAATATCATCTTCTAAGCCACTGTTTTTATAGTAGGACATTTCAATATCATAGATCACGTCCAACCCGATTTGGTCCATAAATTGGAAGGGACCTATTCCCATACCCGTAAATATCTTCCACGCTTTATCAACTTCTTCTAAATCAGCATATCCTCCTGCCCAGATTTTCAAACATTCTTTTTTAACAGCTCGCCATACTCTATTAAATACAAATCCATAGCATTCCTTTTTAACTATTAGAGGTGTGATGTCAATACTTTCAACCCATTTTTTACCTTTTTCAAATGTTTCATCACTAGTTTTGGTCCCTCTCATGATATCTGCCATTGGCATAGTAAGAACGTTATAAAAATGGATGTTTAACAATTTATCTTTTCGATCTACGTTATCCTCTAATTTAGAAACAGGGATTGACGAACTATTCGTTGCAATAATGGCATTAGGTTGAGCTGCTTCATCAATTACCTTAAATATATCTCGTTTTAATTCTAATAATTCTGGAACTGCTTCGATAATTAAGTCTGCGTCTTTTACTGCGTCTTGAATATTTCGGTGTGAAGTTATTTCACCAGGTGTTTTTTTTCTTCTCTTCAATTTTCTGTAGAATTTTTCTAAATCCTCTACATTTGTATCATAAAGACGAATAGTATATTCTTTTAATGCCGTTTTCTCAGCTATTTGTTTACCTAAATAGCCAGTGCCTATTATAGAAACAATTTTTATATTTTCACTCATCGATAATCATTATTTAATTTGGTTTTGATAATTTTATTTTGAACGAGATCATATAATAACTTAATTAAACTAAAATTGAACTCGCGATTTAGATTGATAGAGATAGAAAATTTGAAAAGTATCTTAATAATAGGAGCAGGTACCATGGGGCATTCAATAGCTCAAGTATACGCTCATGCTGGTTTTGAAGTAGATCTCGTAGATACACATCAAAAGAAACTTGACCATGCTTTAGATTTGATCAAGTCTAATCTTGCGGTATTATCTGAATTTGAAAGAGTGCAAAATGACGAGATTCTCTCAATACTCGAAAGAATACACCCTAAAACTGACCTAAAGGAAGCTACAAATGAAAAGATGTTTGTAGTAGAAGCAGTAAATGAAAATCCCGATTTAAAGAAGCGTCTTTTTAATCAACTATCTGAATTTTGTCGTGAGGATGCAATACTAGCAAGTAATACCTCAACTTTAGACATCTTTCAAATTACTAGAAGTATTAAAAATGTTCACCGTATAATTGCCCATCATTGGTTCGCTCCACCACACATTATCCCATTAGTAGAAGTTGTACCAAGTAGAAAAACATCAAATGATACAGTGGACTTTTCTGTTAACTTATTAAAAAGAATTGGAAAAGAGCCAATTGTAATTGATAAGTTCCTTCCGGGGTATATAGTAAATCGTATTCAAACCGCCTTATATGGAGCTATGTATGAATTACTAGCGAGGAATGTAGCTACACCAGAACAGATTGATCTTGCCATCAAAACAACTTTAGGAATTAGATTACCAATTGTGGGTATCGCACAATCTCAAGACTTTACGGGACTTGATTTAGTGCGCGATATTCAGGAGTCGAAGGGTGGTGTATTACCCTTAATCCAAGAGAAAGTAGATATGAATCAACTTGGAGTAAAAACGGGAGAAGGATTATACGATTATCATGGAATTAGTGAGGAGGAAATATTGAAAAAACGAGATAGATTATATCTACACCAACTTGAATTCCTTGAAAAATTAACCTCCTTTAAACGTGTTTAACATTGTATTTAAGAAGTTGTTAGTTTAAATAAATCTCCAAACAATTTTGAAATATAAGAATCTACAGTTTTGTCTAATTCTTCTAATCGCTCCATAACTATAAATTCAAGTTTATATCCACTAGATTATAATTAAAAAGATACAAAAATTTAATAAAAAAAAAAGGACTCGTTAAGGAGTTTAGATTAAAATGGTGGAAAAAAAAACAGCTTGGTATGAAGCGACCATAATTAAAGATATGATGGGATTAATGGGTGGCAGAGCTTTAAGAGGAGGTATGTCAACCTATATTTCATCTAAAGTTTATCAAGGAAAAGCATCATTACTTCGAGTAGCTAATTTATTAGAGGCAACGATAGATAAAGAAGAAAGACGAGCGTTAATCATCACAGATTTATTTACTCAAAAATTCGCTAAATATATAACAGAATATCTTGATCAAATTGGAATGGAATATAAAATATGGTCTGGTGTAGAACCAGAGGTACCAATTTCGACTATCTATGAAGGTGCTAAGATCTGCGAGGAATTTAAACCGCAGGTGTTAATTGCGATAGGGGGTGGTAGTGTAATGGATACTACAAAAATGATGATGGTTAAATATGAAAAACCGGATGTGAATCTTTTCATGATTCTACCGTATTTTGGGTGTGTAGGATTGCGAAAGAAATTTAAATATTTTATAGCGATCCCTACAACATCTGGGACTGGTTCGGAAGTAACTCAAGTTGCTGTAATTACTGACACTGATCGCGACCCTCCAAAAAAGCTTGAAGTGCTTAGTGATGAGCTATGTGCAGATATCACTATCTTATTTACGGATTTTGTGAAGGATTTGCCTCCATTTCTGACTATGGCTACTGGTCTGGATGCTTTTTCTCATGCCATCGGAAGTTTTGTATCGAATTGGGGTAGCCCATATGTTGACGCGATGAATTCAACTGCGATAAAAGAAATACTGAAATATTTGCCACGAGCATATAAATACGGTGCGAAAGATATAGAAGCGAGAGAACACATGCAAATGGCTTCTTTGATGGCGGGAGTAGGATTTGGCAACACGACACCCGGAATAGATCATTCGTTAGGGCACAGTTTTGGGAAAATTTTCAATGTTCATCACGGACTTAGCGTAGGATTGTTCACGGTGTATTCCATTGCCTTCCAAGCAAAAGTAACTGATAGGTGGAAATTATTACTTCCTATTTTCAATATTCAGGAAGAAACCAAAAGTAGAGAAGATTTACTAAGTGAATTCCTTCAGGCTATAAGAAATTTCATACAATCTTTGGATGCACCTGTATGCGTAAAAGATATGAAGAATCCTGTAATTACCCAAGAAGAATACTTTGACAAACTTGACTTGTTGACTAATTATGCCGCTGATGATGCTGTGGCTTTGACCTCTTTTCGAACGATGAGCGAAAAATTGTTTAGGACCATTTTTAAATATGCCTGGGATGGGCAAGATATAGATTTTTAGTATAAAATTATACGAGGGAAAAAAATGAGTGAAAATTTAATTGGTTATAATGGTAAAATAGCTTATGTTAACCTGTCTGCTGAATCAATTGATGTTAAAGAGTTAGATCTCCAAATTGCGAAGGATTATCTTGGCGGTACGGGATTAAGTGCTAAATTAACATACGATCTCTTGTCAGAGAACGATTACGAAACCTTAAAAATAGATCCTTATTCTGAGATAAATCCTCTGATTTTTGCTACTGGTCCTGTAACAGGAACGAACAGGCCATCCTCAGGAAGGTATTCAGTAACAGCTATATCTCCTCTTACAGGAATTTGGGGGGAAGGCACTTCTGGAGGTTTCTTCCCTATTTCTTTACGAAATAGTGGGTTTGATGCAATAGTTATAACCGGGAAATCTAAAAAGCCTACTTATCTCTACATTCACGACGAATCTATTGAATTTAAAGATGCAAATGGTCTTTGGGGAAAAAATACCTACGAAAGCCAGACATGTTTGAAAAATGAACTAAACAACGATAAAGTTCGGATCGCTACAATCGGTATTGCTGGTGAAAATCTCGTAAAATATGCAGGAATCATTAACGACGAAGGACGTGCTATAGGGCGATCTGGTATGGGTGCTATTATGGGTTCAAAAAACTTAAAAGCTCTGGTAGTTCACGGAACTAAGAGAGTTCAAATTGCTGATACTACTATAGGCAAAGAATTGTTAAAGAAAGAAGAAGATATTAAGCGAAATGACTTGCTTAAAACATTAGTGCCCTTTCTTTTCACGCTATATGGTACAAACTGTTATTTAGATATGGGTATGGCTCTTGGAGACACTCCAGGATATTACTTCACCAGAAACGAATTCTTTGCCGACAAACTCACAGGAAAAACGTTGCGAGAAGAATATCCCGTTTTAGATTACGGTTGTGCGGGTTGTACTATGAGGTGCGGTAAGATTACCATTATAGAGCACGAGGGCAAAGAAATAAGTGTAGATGGTCCAGAATATGAATCAGTTACTGCTTTTGGGCCTTTATGCGGCGTGTTTGATTCGAAGACGGTTATTCTCTCCAATCACATGTGCAATGTATATGGTTTTGATACAATTTCAGGTGGTGTTTCAATCGCATTCCTAATTTATTTAGTGGAAAACAATTTAGGAATTGAGAACATTAAGCAACACTTGGACGATATTGACATTGGAGATATTAAATGGGGAAACGGAGAGATAGTGTTAAAATTACTCGATAAAATTGCTGAAAGAAAGGGTATAGGCAATGTTCTTGCCGATGGAGTAAGAGTAATGGCAAAAGAATTTAATGTTGATCCTGAATTAGCAGCCCACGTGAAAGGACTCGAAATGCCAATGCACGACCCAAGAGCTTTCGCAGGACAAGCATTGAGTTATATGACTTGCTATATGGGAGCAAATCACGTAAAATGCGATTGGTATGGCGCTGAGTTAATGCTTTTTAAATTTCCCAAAATTCGAGTAAAACCGGGTGATAGAGTTTCAATCAAGGGTAGAGAAAAAGGTGTTGCTAATTTACAAGACTTAAGAGCTATTGATGATTCAGCCACTAACTGCAATTTTTTAAATCCCCCACTCGACCACATTATTAAATATATTAACGCTGCTACCAGTTTTGATTACAATAAGAAGAGTTTAATGCTTGTTGGTGAACGAATAAATACTCTTAAAAGGCTAATAAGTTGCAAACTTGGAACAACTAAAGCAGACGATAAATTACCTAAACATTTACTAGCAGAAATGAAATCTGGTAAAACTGAAGGCGTAAAGTTAGAAATGGAAGGGAGTTTAGAATCGTACTATAAGATTCGAGGTTGGGATTGGGAGACTGGATGGCCAACACAAGAAAAACTCGAAGAACTTAATATTCAATAATTTATTTTTTTCATTATTTTTAATTTGTTCAGCATTCAATTTTACTAACTAACTCTTCTTTATATCCAATAATTATTTTACTGAATCCTTCTAACATCTTATCAGCTTCGTCGTCCCCAGTATCAACTCTCAAACATTTTAGACTTTTCATTTTTTCTTCTGTTCCAATGATTATTATATTATTTTTTCCTATTCTTTTTAAAACTTTAGGTGTAAACTGTTTGTTTCCTCTCCCAAACACAAATCCTTGCCCCCCTATAGGAGTAACAATAATTTTAGCATTTTGATATTTATCTAGCAGCTCAATTATACTACTTTCATTTAAGTCTTCACCAATAGATGATTTATTATAAATAGCATCGACACCAAGTAATGATTTAGCTAAGTTTAGCTGGTCCGTAATCGATTTAACAGTCGTGCCCGGACCTAATAAGTATAATGTTCCTTCTTTCATTGTTTCAATGATCTGCTGAGCTATTTCGTGTTTGTTTTCTTCTATTGTCCTTCCAACCTTAGAACTACTTTTTGCGTTCTGTATAAGATTTTGAATTTTTGGAACTACTAAATAACCATAGAGTTTTGAGACTAATCGATTATCTCTAAAAGCGTCTTCGTCGATATCCAATATTTCTTTTTCTTGCGTATCTGTCGTTTCCTCTATGAATTTATCTACGATTTGGGCAGCAGCTTTTGGGTTTAAAGCGAAAACTGAACTGAACATTTTTACGCCTGAAGGGATAGCAACCACAGGGACTTTTAATTTAATTGCGTCAAATATATCTCTAGCCGTTCCATCTCCGCCGCAAAAAACTAGTAAATCAATAGGATTCTCAACCATAAGGCTTGCAATTCTTTTTGTATCCTCTGCCGTTGTATTCTCATCAATTTCTCCAATAACCTTAAATTTAAAACCTTTATTTTGAACATAAACTTCACCCATTTTACCAGGAGCTACAATCAAAAAAACCTTTTCTACGTTCTTTATATTATTTAAGAAATATTCTACCCTTTTTGGCGTAATTGGTGTTGCTCCCCTTTCTATTGCATCTTTATAAATATCTCCGTCTGTTCCTTTTAGCCCTACACTACCGCCCATTCCTGCGATTGGGTTTGCTATAAGTCCAATTTTTTTCATACTGATCTTTTACCTTAAATGAGGTCGAGAAATTTTCACATACGATTTGAAATTAAAACTTTATTTCATATTACAAACAATATAATTTAGGATTAATGATTTTTATAATTTTGATTTAAAAAGTAGGTAGCTTCCATGGAATATTGGGATAAAAGGTTTTTAGATGGGGGAAAAATCTGGGGCGATAAACCGAGTAAGACTGCGAATTATGCCCTTGAACTTTTTAAAAGGCACAATCTTGATAACATCTTAGTTCCAGGTGCGGGTTATGGCCGAAATACGAAATTATTTACAGATGCTAATTTAGAAGTTATAGGAATTGAAGTTTCTGAATCAGCCATTAATATAGCGAAACTTTTCAATCCAAAAACTCGATTTTTTCAAGGGTCGGTATTAGATATGCCTTTTGACGATCTAATATATGACGGAATCTATTGTTCTAATGTATTACATTTATTTCTAAAAGATGATCGAATTTCATTCTTAAAGAATTGTTATAAGAAATTGAAGACAAAAGGTTTTGCTTTTTTCGTAGTATTTTCTGATACGGATAGAAGTTTTGGAAAGGGAAAACGGATTGAAGAAAATACTTATGAAAGTAAACCTTGGAGGCCGGTTCACTACTTCACAGAAACCGATTTGAAAGAGCATTTTAAAGAATATTCAGTAATAGAAACAGGATTAATTGAAGAAGCAGAAGATCATGGAGAATTAGGGCCTCATACGCATTTCTTAAGATATATTTTTGCCCAAAAGAAATAAATAGATGTGTAATAATTTCAATTTATTTTTCAACTTTAAAATCTAAAAAATGTAAAGGAATACATAGGTCGCAAACCTATTGTTAATCTTCCACCATCATTTCCTGGAAGACATCATTCTTCTTTAAGATTTATTCCTTTTTAATTCGAAATAGTGACCAAATAATTCGTTGTCTTTTCCGTATTTTTCCCTGATGATTCTCTTAAATGTTCCATGATCTAATCGATTTTTCACTTTTTCTCATCAACATCCTACGTCTTGTTGTAATTCAATAATAGTATCAGGATACAAATTGAATTTGATATCATCTCTTATAGGATTGAATTTTCTATAAAAACCCTGATCGTTAGGAGCGTAAGGGGATAAACCAACATCATCATAAATTGTCTCGTCTTCCAAATTTACGAATAATTGTAAATAATTGTGGATGTACCCGTCATAGAGAGGAAAAATTTTATTCTCTAAACTTTCTTTCTCTATTTTATCAACTAATGCTAATGCTTCAATAAAATTTGCATCGTCCTTAATCTCAAGTTCGAATTCCTTTCCGCTTTGTAAACCTTTTATTGGAATTGATATTTTAAATTTTAGTTTTTTGACTTATCTCACCTCTAATGAATTATAATGGATATTCTTATATATTAAATAAAAATAAAATTAAATTAATTTACCCAATTTCTTTCGAGCTTTTTTAAGATCGCTATCAGTGAATTTATGGACGAGCTTAGGAAACAATCTCATTATTCTCCAGTAAATTTTAGATGACCCTGCATGGATGTAAAGTTTCTCTTTCAGTACACCCTTGATTATAATTTCAGCTACTTCATCGGGTTGCATTAGGCCTCCTTTCTCAGCTATGATGTTTAGCTCCTCAGGTCTTGTCTTTGCTTCTTCATGAAGTCCGAAAGTATCAGTGTCAGGAGGATAAATTATAGAAACTTTAATGTTATATTGTTTGTATTCATTTCTCAGGACCTCACTTAGACCTACGATTGCAAATTTAGTAGGAGTATACGCTGCATAACCCATTAAACCAATGTATCCTGCAAGAGAAGACATGTTAATAAAATAGCCCTCTTTTCGTTCCATATAATAGGGTAATATCGTTAAAATTGAATTTAATTGACCAAAATAATTTGTATCCATATGAAATTTGTAATCTTCGATCGTCAATTTATCTGTGTAATCCGGATAAGAGATACCTACGAAGTTAAAAGAATAATCTGGAACTCCAAAATTTTTAATATGCCCTTTAAATAACCGTTCAACTTGTTCCATATTAGACATATCGCAGGAAATCACTTCCACCAATTGATTCTCGTTTACTCTCAAGCTTTTAATCTCTTCAGCGGCCACGTTTAATGTTTCCAAAGTTCTTGCTACTATACACACATTCCCGCCTAATTGTACGAATATTTTTGCTGTGGCTTTGCCTATCCCTTTTGAACCACCACTAATTATTGCCCATTTTCCTTTAAACGGTTGCTTTTTTATCAATTTCTCTTTAGACATTAGATCTCATCCTTCCTCCTAATTTTAGAAGTTTATATATCCGTAAATTAGGCTTAGAACACCCATAATCAAAACAATCGAAACAATACCTATACTCATATATGCGTCCATATTCTTTGTTTTGAAGAGTTCGTTCTGCAAATTAAACGCTAGATCGATTAGACCTAAAAACATTAAACCTCCACCTGCGACAATTGTAAAAAATATCCCAAATCGTTCTCCAATTATAAGGCCCGCTGCTGCAATTAATAAGCATACTGTTATTAAACCTAAATCGGGAAGGGGAAAAGATCTCTCGTGTTTTAAATACCACTCTTCCTTTTCTGGATCTTTGTTTTCAACCATGAAAAAGAATATCCAGAAACCTACAATTCCAATCGCTAAAATTATTTGAAGTGTTGCTAATATAATTTCAATCATTTTTTTTTAACCTCTTATTATTTATTAGATATCTGATTTAAAATAATATGCTGGAACCCCAACTTCAGCTATTCCTCCATCAATAGGGAAATTATGCCCTGTTATAAAATCCGATAAATTAGACGCTAAAAATAGGAGAACATTCACTACATCCTCAACTGTTCCTAATCTGTTAAGAGGGGTTTTGACGTGTCCATCATCCATTATCATTTTAACGGCGTCTTCCCTATTATCATAAATACCAGTTATATGATATCCTGGAGATATTGAATTAACTGTAATTTTTGGAGCAAGACTTTGAGCCAACATCTGAACCATAGCAATGATTCCAACCTTACTAATGGTATAAACTGGAGTTTTATTATCAACTTTCATTCCCGCTAATGATGCCGTATGAATGATTTTTCCTGTTATAGGTTCAAAAGTTTGTTTTTTCATTTTTTTTGATACTGATTTAGACACTAGCCATTGCCCCTTAAGATTTATATCTAAAATTCGATCCCAATCTTTTTCCTTTGTCCTTAACAAGTCAGCTCCATACGGATATCCGACACCTGCATTATTAAATAATACAAAAACATTATCTAATTCTTGAAAGGCTTGTTTTGTCATTGCTTCTACTTGGTCTGATTTTGAAACATCACATATTATTGGTATTACCTTTTGGTTCGTTTTTTTTTCAACATCTTTAGATGTCTCTTCTAGAAGCTCTTTATTTATATCTACTAAAACTAAATTCGCTCCTCGTTCAGCGAGGGCATGGGCTACACCCTTTCCAAATCCAGAAGCACCACCTGTAATTAAAGCCCCTTTTCCTTCTAAAAATTTACCTTCCACAATTTATCACCTTTTATATCAAATATCTTTATGATTTATTTGTTGTCAAATCATTTAAATCTTTAACTCTAGTAATATCAAAGAAAAAGAAAATTAAAATCACCAATTAGAAGAAAAACTAGAAGCAAATATTTATTTATATAGCTCATTTTAAGATTTAATATAGATAAGTCAAGTGATTAATAAAATGGTAGACAAGATTATCCCCTTTCTCATCAATGTAGGGGACGTAATTCCAGCACGCTCAAAAGCAACTTTATTAGATGAGATGGCGATGGCATTAAATGAGTGTATTAATATTTATGGAAAGAATCTAAAGAAGTTAGGCAAAGTTAATAGAATCTCTATGTGTTTTTGGCCCGTGCGTTTAGTTCCTTTAAGCGAAACTCGCGCCTGTGTTTGTAGTTATTTACTGAATAAACAAGAAAAATTAAGTGTAGGGAAATTTTCGCAACCACCACCTAATCCAGATAATGTTATTCAAGGTGCTGATCCTGTTTCTTTCCTAAGCTCTTTAGCATCTTATAATAGTAACTACCTAAAAAAACCTAAAAATTATAAAAGAGGCACAGTTATTCAAGAAGCACTCTTTAGTGCTAGTGAAGTCGATTACTTCAAAAACTTTTTCTTGAATCAATATAATATTGGTTCATTTAATGAACCATATTTTCTTTTAGAAGGAGGACCTATCCCAAAAAGCATTAATCAAGCGAAAATAGTCCCCGAAGTGTTTGAGTTTATCTCTCAAAGGGATTTAGGTATATTAGATAGTTTTGGACAAACGATAATAAAACTGTGCGATCGATTTATTCAAAAGGGCACTCAAAAAACTGACAATTTAAGAAATCGAAAAGTCGATACCAGCGAAGAGGAAAAACAACTAGCTCAGATAACAAGAGAGTTGGAAACGGAAAAGGCGCGAACAATAGAAGAATCTCCTGAAGAATTGGTTAAGAGTGGAAAGTATAAAATGAGCGATAAGACTGGTGATCTATATAATAACCTCAGCGCTACAAAAAACTCTGTTGACAGAATAAAAAACGCTGTTAATAAAAACGATTTGTTTGAAGCTGAAGGGGCATTAAACGATGTGAATATTAAATACAAAGATTTAGGGAATACCATTAGTAGATATCAAACTGAATTAGCTCAAATAAGAAAGAATGTGCAACGGGAACTGACCGATTTAGAAAAAACTAAACAACAAAAAATAAAAGAACTTGAGAGGAAGAAATCTGAAGTTGAAAGTAAAATTCAATCAAAACACAGTGAACTAAGTAGTGATCTTACTTCCGCTGAAGATACGGTTGCGAGAATCAAACAGGAAAAACAATCTTGCTTGGATAATATCGAAAGAGTTAAAGATGTTGAGATGACTGGTGTACAAGATTTCTTTAAAACTTACTCTATTGAGATCAAAACCAAGGATGTTGTTGTAGGAGTTCCTATGTTCATTTTCTATTTCATAGACCCAAACACCCGTAGAACAACTGAAAGAGCTCCTGTTTTCCCGATTTTAATTGAGGGTGGTAAAATTCATAGAACAAAAGTAACTGATTCCTTTAGAACTAAATTAAGAGATCTAATGAATAAAGACAATGCTATGATAAATCTAGTTGAGAAAGGAGGAGAATCGGGCAATCTAATGGAAATTAAAAACTTAGATACTAAACTTGAAGAATCGATCAATGATTTGCGTATTAGAAAAGTTTTAGGCAAAAAAGAAGCCGAAAGAGATAAAGAGATAATTTATAATTTAGTGTGGTAAACTGATTTTTTATTCTTTTTTTTAATTGTTTTTTAATTTAAGTTCCTATGTAATTCATCTTTTGACCACAACAGTCAGGAATTGGTTGATAACCACATTCTTCTGATTTACAACAGCATAGCATATAATTATCCTTTACCATCATTGATTGTTCGCAACATACCGGCACTTCTGTTTCATTTCCGCAAATATCACATTTTAATTTAGGTATTATCTTCAACTCCTATTTTTTAATTTTCTATCTTTCAGATATTATATCGCATAGAAAAAAGCTTGTTTTATGTAATATAAATTTATTTCATATCCCCTTTTTAAATAAAAAGCAAATTAATTAGTTGTTATTAGATATTAAAATAAACGTTATATTTGTCTCTCAAATCATTTTTCTATTAACACAACAAAGTTTTGAAAACGATGAAACACTGAAAATAAAAGAAATCTTTAATTTCATAAGATAATATTGAAATTAGATTATAATTTTATCTTAAGAAAAAAAATAAACGGAATGGTATGAAATCATTAATTAGAGTAAGGATGAGTTTAAACGATGCTCATTATGGAGGAAATTTAGTTGATGGAGCTAAAATAATAGAATTATTTGGGGATATTGCTACTGAGTTATTAATTAAAAACGATGGTGATGAGGGTTTATTTCGGGCTTATGACAGCGTTGAATTTTTAGCTCCCGTTTATGCTGGTGATTATATTGAAGCTGAAGGAAAAATTATTGAAAAAGGTAACACTTCAAGAAAGATGATTTTTGAGGCAAGAAAGGTTATTACATTAAGACCAGATATAAATGATTCTGCGGCCGATTTCTTACATGAATCTATCGTAGTATGCAAAGCAAGTGGAACTTGTGTTGTTCCAAGAGAGAAACAAAGAAAAAAGTAATATGATATAAATGGAAAAATTAATTATAACTGCCGCAATATGTGGCGCCGAAGTAACAAAAGAGCATAATCCGAATATACCATACACCGTTAGAGAAATAGGTATCGAGGCAGAAAAGTCGTTCCTAGCCGGTGCAAGTATTATCCATCTACATGTAAGAGAAGACGATGGTAAACCTACTCAAAATCTTGAACGATTTCAAGCGTGTGTCGATGAAATAAAAAAACGATGTTCTGATCTTATTGTACTACCATCTACAGGAGGAGCTATAGGCATGAGTAATGAGGAAAGACTCCAACCTATTTTCATGACCCCACAACCGGAAATAGCTACTCTCGATATGGGAACAATAAATTTTGGAGGTGATGATGTTTTCGTCAACACAGAAAATACAATCATTAAATTTGCGAAAGAAATGAATTCCCGCGGAATTAAACCAGAGCTCGAATGCTTTGATAAAGGAATGATCGACATGGCGATACGACTTCATAAAGAAGGACATATTAAAGAGCCGATGCATTTTAATTTCATGATGGGAATTATCGGTGGAATTACCGCAACACCACGGGATTTACTCTATTTGATAAACAGTATTCCAAAAGAATCAACATTTTGTGTAGGCGCTATTGGAAGACATGAGTTCCCTATGGTCATATTGTCAATCGTTTTAGGAGGGCATGCTCGAGTGGGATTTGAGGATAATATTTATCTTTCGAAGGGAGTACTAGCTAAATCTAACGGTGAGTTAGTAGAGAAAGTGGTTAGGATTTCAAAAGATTTAGGTAGAGACATTGCTTCCCCTTATGAAGCAAGATTGATCCTAGGTTTAAGGAAATAGATAAAAAATAATAAAGAATTATAAATTATGTATAAAGAATTGGCTGAATATTATGACATGATTTATCATTGGAAGGACTATAAGGCAGAAGCTAATATCATTAAAGAATTAATTAAAAAATATAAAAAATCTGATGAAAATTATTTACTCGATGTTGGTTGCGGGACAGGGGTTCATTTAAAATACTTCAAAGACGATTATTCTTGTACGGGTATCGATATCAACGACGAAATGGTAAAGGTCGCTAAAAGTAAAATTAAGAATGTGATCTTCAAACAAGGTGATATGATAGATTTCGATCTAAACACAGAATTTGATGTCATTTTATGCCTATTTAGCTCTATAGGCTATGTAAAAACATATACTAATTTAGAGAAAACCATCATGAATTTTGCGAATCATTTGAAAAAAGGGGGGCTGCTAATTATTGAACCGTGGTTTACAAAATCTGCTTTCTGGGTTGGAGTGCCTGGAATGACTACTTACGATGGGGATGATGTTAAAATTGCACGACTTAACACAACAAAAGTAGAAGGAGACTTATCGATAATGGAAATGCATTACCTAATTGCCGAAAAAAATGAAGATATCAAGCATTTAATCGATATACATGAATTAGGTTTATTTGAGCATGACAAAACTCTTGAATTCATGAAACAAGCTAATTTTAAATCAGATTATCTCAAAGACGGATTGATGAGAGATAGAGGATTGTTTTTTGGAGTAAAGTTGGAATAAATATAACTCTGATATCTATCTCATTAATCTTACAATTTAATCTAAAAGTTAAATAAAAAACGATTGTTATCTGATTTATGAAAGTATTAATCACATATTTTAGTCAGACAGGAAATACTGAAAAGATTGCGCAAGCAATTCACGTAGAAACTTCTATAGATCATGATTCCTATTTAAAAACGATAAAAAAAGTTAAAATTGAAGACTTAAATGATTTTGATTTGGTCTTTATAGGTTCTGCTTGTCATGATACCGATTTAGCTAAACCTGTGTTACGACTTCTTAGAAAAATCCCAGAATCCCCTAAATACGCAATCGCAGGTTTTTATACTCACTCAACTTTCTTGCCGGAGGGAGAGGAAAAGATTTTAAAGCTATCTGAGGAATGGTCTGGAAACTGTAGTAAAACATTTGAAAAATTAGAAGAAGAAAAGGGTGTTGACTTTAAAGGTTATTTCAGATGTCAAGGAAACCCCTCACCTCGTATAGAACGATTTATTCACGAAACAATTATAAAAGATGATGAAGAATGGGCAGAATTTTTTGAAGAAGTAAAAAAACACCCAGATGAAAATGATATAAAAAATGCTAAGATATTCGCCCAAAAAGTCCTTAGCGAATTCTAATTACACTTCAATCTGAGTTTTATTTTTTTATATTCCTTTAAATTATTAAACATCATTTCTTTAATTCATGAACGACACAAAGAAATATAGTTTAATAGTAATCGGCGCCCAATACTTAATCTACAATAGCATATGCGTTACTTAGTACAACAGCTCTTTCTGTTTTAACTTGGATTATAAATTTCCCATCAACTTTCCAACCTTCAGTAGTCAATGATTCTCCGGGATATACAACATTTGTAAATCGAACTTTAAATTCTTTAAAGCGCGAAACGTCTCCGCCACAACCACTATATAAAATTGCTCTCGTAGCAAATCCATAAGTACATAAGCCATGTAATATTGGTTTTTCTTGACCTCCAAAACGAGCTGCCTCCGGATCTATATGTAAAGGATTAAAATCTCCATTAAGTCGATATAAAGCGGCTTGATTCTCTGTTGTTTTATATGTAACACTAAAATCTGGTGGTGTGTCTTCTGGCGGTATTAATGATTCTGTTTTGGGTCCACGATCTCCTCCAAATCCTCCCGCACCTAAATAAAAAAATGACGATTCAATTTCGAATAATGGCTCTCTATCACTTGAAAGTCCTGTAAACGTAACGTTAATTACTGCGGCTTTTCCCTTATCGTATATGTTTGTTACTTCGCTAGAACAGATGATTTCTCCTTGTGATGAAAAAGGTTTATATAATCTTACTAATTCCTCTCCGTGAATAAATTTAGGAAAACTAATTTTCCCTAATTTGGGGAAGGCTACACGCCTTGGAATTGTTGCATAACTAGGAAATACTTTTAGACCTCCTGAAACTCCTTCGTAAATAAAAGGAAGCTCAGAAGTTTGAGCACCTATCCCTAATGCGTAAAGAATTACATCTTTGCTGTTATATTTGAAAATTTTTTCTGGATTTTTTTTTCCAACTACGCTAAAATCTAATCCCGACATTATACATCAATTCTATAATTTATGTAATAGCTTTAAAGTTTTTCTTGATCTCGTGATAAATATAGTTATATTCTTACCAAAACATCATGACTATTTAAAAATTCTTTTAAATCTTGGATTGTCAAACGGTTGTAATGAAATAAGGAAGCAGCTAATACAGCTTCAGCTCCGTTATTGATTGCCTCTACAAAGTGCTCATTATTTCCAGCTCCCCCTGACGCGATCACTGGTACAGACACAATATCCGTAATGGCTCGGATTAAATCAAGATCATATCCTGAGTTAGTACCATCTCTGTCCATGCTTGTAACTAATAGTTCCCCCGCTCCCTTATCTACAACTGTTTTTACCCATTTTAATACATCGAGTCCAGTAGGTTTTGTGCCGCTGTGCGAATATACTTCCCATGATTCGCCTTTTTTTTTAGCATCAATAGCTACAACAATGCATTGAGAGCCAAATTTCTTCGCACCTTTAGTAATTAAATTTGGATCGTTTATAGCTGCTGAGTTAATGCTAACTTTCTCTGCTCCTGCTTTGATAATCGCAGTCATATCCTCAATCGTTTTTATTCCCCCACCAACTGTTAATGGAATAAAGATTTCTTCAGCTACTAATCGAATTGTATTTAGCATACTTTTTCGTCCTTCTAGAGTTGCTGAGATGTCTAAGAAAACTAATTCATCTGCTCCGTTATTGTTATAAAATCGTGCTAATTCAACGGGATCTCCACTATCTCGTAAATTTTTGAATTTAACTCCCTTGACAACTCTCCCATTTTTTACATCTAAACAAGGGATTATTCTTTTTATCAGTCTTGAATTATGAAGATTATCAAGGAAAGTACCTAAAACTGTTAGGGGAATGTTCCCATTATACAAAGCTTTACCAACAATAACACTATCAGCATACAATAATGCATTTTCTACATCATTAATGTTTGAAACTCCACCTGAGGCAGTAATTCTAGTGTTTGGCTTTTTTTTCTTCATTAGTTCTAAAAACAGATTAACATTTAAACCAGTTGAAGTACCATCTTTCATTATATCTGTAACTATAAAATTGCGGATTCCTAAATTTTCCAATTTAGATAAAACATTAAAGATATCTAAATTTGAATCAATCTGCCAGCCTTTTATGCGTATCGTTCTGTTAGAAGTGTCTAGAGCAATAGCAATTTTACTTTTATCTTGATTAGATAAAATGCTTAAAAGTTTTTCATCGTCCAACGCAATTGTACCTAATATTATTCGGTCAGCCCCCTTATTTATTAATTCATCAACGATTTCAATGCTCCGAATTCCCCCCCCAATTTGAATTTTAATTCCAGCTTGTTTTGAGAGTGTAATAAGATTCATAATAACGGGATAGCTAAGATTTTCCCGAAAATTTCCTGTTAAAGCTCCATCTAAATTAACAACATGGATCCACAAAGCACCAACTTCTATGAATTGTCTAAGGATGGCTAAGGGGTCATTAGAATATGTAATCTGCTTAGAAAAATCCCCCTGTGTGAGCCTTATAACCTTTCCTTCTCTAATATCCATAGCAGGTATGAGCGTTTTTATGCTAAATTCACCTGTTTAACCCAATAATTTAAAATATTTTCTCCAATAGTCTTACTCTTTTCGGGATGAAACTGCAATCCTAGTATCGTTTCCTGTTTAAAAATTACGCAAAATCTTATCCCGTGTAAAGAGAAAGCGGTTACAATATCTTTATCTACTACATCACAATAATACGCGTGATTAAAGTAAGCAAATCCGGAAAAATACGGTTCCTTAACTCCAGTTACGTGGTTCCATCCTGTATGTGGAACTCTAATCGATTTTTTGATTACGAGCTTTCTTACATATCCAGGAACGACACCAAATCCCTTCACTCCGGGACTTTCTTCAGATCGATCGAGCATTAATTGCATTCCTAAACATATCCCTAAGGTCGGTTTGGTGGGGATAATCCTTTTTAGCAAGTCAAACAGCCTGCTTTGTTCTAATTCTTCGATAGCATCTCCAAACGCACCCACTCCAGGTAATACAAGGCCTTTCGATTCTCTTATATGTTCTGCATCGTTTGATACTACCACTTCCGAATAATATCTTTGAAGTGCTTTTTGAACTGAGCGCAAATTTCCAGTGCCATAATCAACTATCGTGATCATAGTATCCCCTTTGTAGATGGAACAACCCCCTTTCGCTTAGGATCAAATCGAGACGCCTTATCAAGGGATGACCCAAGAGCTTTGAAAACGGATTCAGCAATGTGATGATCGTCTTTACCAGAAAGCACTTTCACGTTTAAAGTTATACTAGCATTTGTAGCAAAAGTCTGTAAGAAGTGCTCTATCAAAGAGAATGGAATTAACTCGCCTTGGTCCTTTCCGAAATATTTACCCGTCCAAGGAATATCGATAACAGAATAGGGACGATTAGAAAAATCAACTACGACTAATGCCAAGGCTTCGTCCATTGGAACATAAGATGATCCAATGCGTTTAATACCTACTTTATCTCCAATTGCGTGATTAAAAGCCTTACCTAACACTATCGCTACATCTTCAATGGTGTGATGAGTGTCGACATGGAGATCTCCTTTTGCTTTCACCTCAATGTCAAAGATTCCATGAATTGCAATGTGTTTTAGCATATGATCGAAAAAACCGATCCCGGTATCTATATTCACATTTCCAGAGCCATCCAAATTCAACGATGCGCTAATAGTTGACTCTTTCGTCGTTCTTTCTTGGGTTGATTGACGATTCATTTTAATTTCCTCCTTTTAAAAATAATTTGAGTTCAGAAATAACCTTTTCCATATCTTCTTGGAGCCCAATACTTATTCTAAGATTATTGCTCATATCTGGTGTAGAATAATATCGTACTAAAATGCCCTTTGAATAGAAATGATTATAAAGTTTTTTCGGAATCTCCGGTGAATCGAAGGTGAGAAGAACATAGCAAGCCTCGCTGGGGTGAATCCAGAAGTTTTTGCATTCATCCTGAACTGCTTTAAGCTGTCCAACGAAAAACTCTCTCGTTTTCTTCATTTTTTCTATTCTTTGTTCCACAAGTGGGCTAGTAATTGCTACAAAAGCTGCTTTCTGTCCGGCGATATTAACATTGTATGGTTGTTTAATTGAAACTAAGACGGTTCTAATATCGTTGGGCATAATCCCATATCCAACACGTAACCCTCCTAAACCATAAGCCTTACTAAACGTTCGGAGAACTACAAGATTCTCGTATTGAGAGATCAATTTAGCAAGGCTTTGACAATTTGCGAATTCTATGTAAGCTTCGTCAATAACAACCATAATGGGGAGACTCGCTAAGCGCTCAATAAATTCTTCTGAAACAACCTTTCCGTCGGGATTATTCGGGCGAGCAATAAACACGATTTTCGAATCCTTTGCTTCTTTAAGAAAACGATCTTCGTCGAGCGTGTAGCGAGCAAAAGACCCTTCTTTTACAAGTCGCTGAGAAATTGCTGTATTTTTTATTCCGTTTACTTGAGATAAAAACGAGATCATACCAAACGTAGGAGATACAGAAAGAACTGTGTCTGAAGGACTTGCGTACGCTTTCATTAATAATTCAATCAACTCGTCTGAGCCTGAGCTTACGATAATGTTATTTGGTTCGATATTTTCTTTTTTTGCTATTGCTTCTACTAAATCTGATGATAGTGGGTCAGGATAATGACTAATGTTTTTTAGAGAGTTTAACACAGAAAGAACCTCCGGAAGTGGCTCGTAAGGATTTTCGTTCCCATCGAGTTTGATTATATTAGAAACTGGTATATTCAATTCCCCCGCAATTATATTTAACGGTTTTACTCCGATATAGCGTTCTAGTGAATTAAGATGTTCTACGGTCTTTATTTTTACCATTATATTCTCCTCCTAGCTGCCTCTGAATGGGCAGTAAGGTTTTCCTTACAAGCTAATATCTCTGCGATAGGTGCTAATATTTTTACGGTTTCTATATCTAAAGCAACTAGACTCGTAATTTTCAAAAAATCCAAAACGGAAAGGGGCGAAGAAAATTTCGCAGCACCACCCGTTGGCATCACATGGCTAGGACCTGCTACATAATCGCCCATCACTTCACAAGAAGATTCCCCAATAAAAATCCCTCCAGAATTTTTTATTTGCGACACAATTTCTTGTTGGTTTTTCATTACAATAGATAAGTGTTCTGGAGCAAAATCGTTTACTATAGAAACGGCTTCCGCAATATTGTCCACTAAAATTATCCCTCCATTATTTTCAATTGCGTATAGCGCTTTTTCAGCGCGTGATAACTTTGACAATTGTTCTTCAATCGAAATTTTAACCAAACTCGCAAGTTCCGAACTCGTGGTTATTAAAATCGGGATTGATAGATAATCATGCTCGGCTTGTGCGAGTAAATCGGACGCAATTAATTCAGGATTCGCAGTTTTATCAGCTAAAATAACTGCTTCGGTTGGACCAGCGATACCATCAATTCCTACAATTCCAAACACTTCTCTTTTAGCCAATGTTACAAAAATATTACCGGGACCGACAATTTTATTAACTTTTGGAACTGATTTCGTACCGAAAGCGAGAGCGGCAATAGCTTGGGCTCCTCCTATTTGAAATATTCTAAGCTTCGCATTCATCTCTCGCATTAACTCACAAGTAGCTAAAATTATGGGAGAAATAGGAGGTGGACTTACTATTATAATCTCGTCAACACCTGCTACGAGAGCAGGGCAAACGCTATGAATTATGGTTGATGGAAGCGGAGTAGATCCACCAGGAACGTAAAATCCTACTCTTTGAATGGGAGTTATTATTTGACCGAGTCTTCCCCCTAACTCGTTCGTTGTCCAAGAAGATACCGGTTGTTTTTGGTGAAAGGCTAAAATTCTACCTCTAGTTTCAGTTAAAACATCCCTCAACTCTGGTTCTATCCTTTTTAGAGCTTCTTCCATTTGCCAACTGTTAACTTCAATTGAATTGGAGATATCATATTTGTCTAATTTCTCAGTCCACTCGATTAATGCTCGATCGTTATTCTTTGCAACATCATCAATAATTAGTTTAACTACCTCCTGTATGGTTAAAGCCTCCCCGAAAAGCTTGACGATCTGATCGTTTATTTGTGGAGATGCTTTTGTATCAACTATAGATTTCCGTATTAATATCGTTCTTTTTGCTTCCACTAATGAATAAATCGGTATCATCAATTTTCCTCCAAATTCTTAAGTAATTTCTTGTAGCGTTTAGGTTCCTCTTCAAAGATATAGAGTGTTGGAGCTACCACTACACCACTACCACCTATATCACGTAAACCTTTTATAGCATCTTGTAATTTTTCCTTTTCGACGATAATGTGAACTGCATACATTTTTTCTTCATCTTTATTATAAACTGATGAAATAGTTGGACCCTCAAGCCCTTCTAGACCTTTTTTAGAAAAAATCGATTCAGCTATATCTTTACCACTTTCACCCCTCATATTTACAAAGACTGACACGAATCTCTTTGCTCTAAGCGTAGCTTCAAAATACTCAATCAATTCACGAGTAACCTTCATAACAGCTTCATTTCTTAAAGCAATTCGGTTACCTATCAATACCGCCTCAGAACTCATTATTTCCCCTCCATCAATTCTTTTTAATCTATTATCCTTTAGAGTCTTTCCCGTAGAGACAAGATCGACGATTATTTCACTATAACCAAGCTCGGGATAAACCTCTAGTGATCCATTCCCTCTCACAATCGAAAAAGAGATTCCACATGAGGTTAAAAACTGCTTAGTAAGTTTTGGAAATTTGGTTGCAACTCTAATTTGGGCTTTTTCTCCTTTTAGTTTTATTTCTTCTATTGAAGATTCCAACCAATCTTCAGGAACAGCAATTTCAAGACTACATTTCCCAAAACCTAATGCATCATGTATAACTACTATATCCTTATTCTCGTCAGGTAAATATTCAAGAACTAAATCATAACCAACTATTCCAAGCTCAATCGAGCCATTAAGGACACCTCTGACGATATCCACTTGTCGTTGATACACTAATTGGAGATCAATGGGGCCATTTATAGAGCCAATATACTGTCTGTTATTCCTTTGTATGTTAAATCCACATTCTTTTAAGAAATCTTGGGTTTCCTTTTCCATTCTTCCTTTTGAAGGTACTGCTAGTCTCACTTGTCGTGATTTATAGTTAAGCTCTTCTTTTTTCACTTGTTTCGCCTCCTTAATTCATTTATAATTTCACTTAGATTTATTTTTTGTGTTGCCATTAAGACTAAGATAAAATACGTTAAGTCAGCAATTTCCCAGATAAGGTTATCTCTGTCAGTGAAATTTATCACTTCTAAGCATTCTTCTTTGATTTTTGAAAGTAATAAATTATCATCTTCAGCTAACCTCTTAGTATACGATTCTTCTACTGTAGAATTCTCTATTCGGTTATTGATTATATCGTAGAGAACGTTTAATGAAAAATCCTTATCCAGAAAACAAGAATATGTTCCTTTGTGGCAAGCATATCCAATTTGCTCGACTTTAAACAAGAGAGAGTCATTATCACAGTCATAGTATATTCTTTTTACTTCTTGACTATTTCCTGATTCCTCTCCTTTTATCCATAGTTTATTTCTCGATCTACTGAAATAGGTCGCCTTCCGAGTAAGTATTGTATTTTTCAGTGATTCTTCAGAAGAGTATGCGAGCATTAGCACAGTATTGTTCTGATCTTGTACTATTGTCGGAATTAGTCCTAATCCTTTCTTAAAATCGAGAATATTTAACAGACGATTATCTATTAGCGAGTATTTCATTTTTGAATCAAAATTAATGATTTCATAACGGTTTGGTAACGAGAGAGAAATAACTTTATAGCCGTTCTTGTATAACAGATTTATGATCTCATTCTGAGCTTCCTCAATTTCAAATCTTAGATCTAAATTTTGAGAAATTTCTTTCAAATTTTTATTGTTCGCAATCAGTGTATTTATATCTTGTTCATTGATTTTTAGTACTAAAGTAAAAACAACGTCCCAATTCCTTTTTAAAAATACCTCTTTGATAAACTGGATAATTCCTCCAACCGGTTCCAATTTTTTAATTTCAACTTTTAATATTAACATAATATACCCCCAAAACTGAATTAGATTTCAGTTTGATTCAATTCCAATGAATACATGATAAAATAAATTACATTAATTCATAGGAATTATTTATGATGGTGATGATGATGTTCTGATCTAAAAATATTTGAGTTATTCGACCCATCAACAAAGACTAAACTCAATAGATTAACTCCCTTAATTTTTAGAAATGTCATATTAATTCACTATTGAGTTCTTATTTTAGAGATACCTATACTTGCTAAAATGTATTGTATTAACTATTTTATGCACCGTAAACTAAAAAAGTTAACTGATCTTAGAGTTTTGAAAAAATTATAATTTTAACGATTATTTAGTTAGTTTAGATTCTAAAACAATAATTTTCGAAGATATAGATGGAGAATGTCTTATGGTAAAAGGAAATAAGTATGGAACGCATAGAGTTATTGAACCTAAGGGAACACTGCCTCAACCTGCATTTAAAATATCAAACGACACAACTATATACGATAATGAAATTTTAATTGATGTTGATTATTTAAACATCGATTCCGCAAGTTTTTCTCAATTAAAAGAAGAAGCGGGTGGAGATTTAGAAAAAATTAAAACGAAAATGTGGTCAATTGTTCAAGAACGAGGAAAAATGCAAAATCCCGTAACAGGCTCTGGGGGTATGCTAATTGGGAAAGTAGAAGAGATAGGTAATGCTCTAATAGATAAAATTGAACTAAAGGTAGGAGATAAAATTGCAACGTTGGTATCTCTTTCGTTAACTCCTCTCAAAATTGAAAAAATCTTAGACATTAATCCAGATATAGATCGAGTTGAGATTGAGGGAAAAGCGATCCTTTTTGAAAGCGGGATTTACGCAAAATTGCCTGGAGATATGGAAGCTACACTAGCGTTAGCAGCACTCGATGTTGCTGGTGCTCCAGCACAAGTAAAGAACCTAGTGAAGGAAGGCAATAATGTTCTAATTCTTGGTGCTACGGGCAAATCAGGACTTATGTGCTCGTACATGGCTAAAAAAATGGCTGGAAACAATGGAAAAGTCATAGGACAAGCTAGAAACGAGACTCGAGCCGAATTTCTTAGAGAAACCGAGTTTTGCCACGAAATTATTGTCGCAGATGTATTAAATCCTATAAATATCTTAGAAGAAACTCTAAAAGCTAATGGTGGGAATGAAGTAGATATAACAATTAATTGTTTGAGCATCCCCAATTCAGAATTATCTTCTATCCTTCCCGTGAGAGACGAAGGTATTGTATATTTCTTTTCAATGGCCACCAGTTTTACTAAAGCAGCGTTGGGAGCTGAAGGTATAGGTAAAGATGTGACGATGATTATAGGTAATGGATATACTAAAAATCACGCGCAAATTACCTTAGATTTATTACGTGAATCCAAAACTCTCAGGAAAATTTTTGAGGAAAAATATACATAGGTAAGATGTAATATATTATTAGTTTTTAAGACTTTCAAATTCTTTGGAGAAATGGATAAGATTTTCTTTAATTGTGGGATTTTCCAAGTCGTACAATTTTGCTAATAACTTTTCACCCTCGAAATATTCCTTTTTTTCTATGAAACACTGGAGAATATTGAACCCAACTTCTGGTGAATGCTTTTCCAGAACATAAATAGGATAAATCAATTCAATTACTTCATCGATATAACCATTATTTCCAAGATCTCCTGAAATCTGCATAAGAGCGTCAAAAGAATCTTCTGCCATTTTCAA
This sequence comes from Promethearchaeota archaeon, assembly GCA_013375495.1. The sequence continues at coordinate 5,952 of JABXKC010000022.1, read as the reverse complement.
AATTTTAGAATAGTATTTTTTTGCTTTCTTTAGATCTTTTTTCTCCAAAAGCTCTCTAGCTAGCCATAATTGGGGCCGCCAACTTCCTTTTATTGTAGCTGCTTTACGCATAGCATCATAAAATCCTTTTTCTCCTGCCTTTTCCCGGTGAATGGCTGCCCACCACATTAAACCGCTATCCTGATTTGGATCATGCTCAAGTGCTTCCCATAGAGTTTCTATTGATTTTAATTTCTGATTCTTTTTGTCATAAACTTTCGCTAAGTTAGTCAAAATTACCCCAGTAGCACCAAATTCATTAATATACTTTTTTAATAATTTTTCTGCGCCATCAAGATCATCTAAGCTCATTAGCAAAATTCCTCGAGCGTTGTAGCTTCTTTCTTTATCAGGATCTATCTTAATTAACACTTCAGTAGCCTCTAATATTTCTAGATAGAAGCCATCTTGCAGACTTATGACGATTAAGTTATAGAGATTATCGGGATTATCAAAATTAATCTTTAAATGAACAGGAAGTACTTCTTCTCGCCAAACTTCTGCTGAAATTAGCTTTTCATTGCCTTCCTCATCGTATACTACAATCATCTTATCTTCTTTGTTAATTTCTTCTCTATCCTTATCGTTCATTTTAATTCATGCCTCGATCTTAATAAACAAGCGTTTTAAAATATATAAATTTATCTTGAAACTCATTTTTCAAACAATCTTCCAATAGGATAATATCCATGCTTCTTAACAGTTTCAATCATTGCTTTAACATTTTCATATTTACACGTACTCAAAATATCTGAACCAGCGCCTAAGACGAATCCTCCGCCTTTAGCAGCATCCTGAAGAGCTTGCTATGAGACGAACTTGAACCTTAGAATATTTCTCCCTCAAACTCCTAAACTTTAACAAATACAAAAAATTAGTTACGATAATAAATTAAGATTTCTGGAAACTATCATGAAAGTAAATAGGCGAATGGAATTATTTGGGAAAGTAAGCGACGAAGATTGGAATAACTGGAGATGGCAGTTTAGAAATAGAATAACTACCCTCGAAGAACTCAAAGAATTCATCCCTTTAACAAAAGAAGAAGACGATCCGAGTATTATGGAAAAGATGAGAATGGCTATCACCCCTTATTACTTATCCTTAATCGATCCCCACGATCCATACGACCCAATTCGTAAACAAGCAATTCCTACAATTCACGAGCTTATAAGATATCCCGCTGATTTAGATGATCCACTTCACGAAGACGTTGATAGTCCTACTCCCGGTTTAACTCATAGATACCCAGATCGAGTATTATTTTTAGTAACGGAAAACTGTTCGATGTACTGCAGACACTGTACTCGAAGACGGTTCGCGGGTCACCACGATAAGGCACCTCCAAAAGATCAGATAGATAAATGTATAGATTATATCCAAGAAACGCCCTCAATTAGAGATGTTTTGTTATCTGGGGGAGACGCTATGCTTATTTCTGATAAATTGTTAGAGAATGTTTTAATAAGTTTAAAGGAAATCCCTCATGTAGAAATCATTAGACTAGGATCAAGAAGCCCCGTTGTTATGCCTCAACGAATTACTCCTGATCTATGTGAAATGCTTCAACAATATCATCCTATATGGTTTAATACCCACTTTAACCATCCGAACGAGATAACTGAAGATTCTACAAGGGCATGTGAAATGCTTGCAAATGCAGGTATTCCCCTTGGAAATCAATCAGTTCTACTGCGTGGTGTAAACGACTGCATACATGTAATGAAGAAGTTAGTCCACGAGCTAGTAAAAATTAGAGTCCGTCCGTACTATATTTATCAATGCGATTTATCCGTAGGATTAGGGCATTTCAGAACAAGTGTGGCACAAGGAATTGAAATTATCGAAGGTTTAAGAGGTCATACATCAGGTTTATGTGTTCCTACCTATGTTGTTGACGCCCCGGGTGGCGGAGGTAAAATACCCGTGATGCCCGATTATACAATTTCACAAGGAAACACAAGAGTTGTCTTAAGGAATTTTGAGGGTGTTATTACAACCTACGAAGAACCCACGAACTATATACCAGAGTGTCATTGCGAAGATTGCGAACAACAAATCGGAGTTTCTGCTTTGTTAAGTGGCCAAAAAATGACTATAGAACCTGAGGATCTTGAAAGAAATTTAAGAAGGAAAAAACTTAGCAAATAAAAGTTTTAAACCTTTTTACTGAAACGCTTAAAGAGATCTTTAATAAAATTTTAAATCTTTGGAAATGTTAATTTGACATAATTTAAAATCATATCCTCCTTTAATTATTTGAAAAACAGATGTTGTCTGGCAATGAAGAATTTCCTACTCTTTTAATAAATGCTATTAAGCAGTATAAGGTCATATCAATTATTGGTTTAGCTAAAAATGTAAGTAAAACCACCACATTAAATCACATTATTAATCTGTTAAGGGAGAAGCATACAATTGGAATAACTTCCATTGGTCGAGATGGAGAACCTTACGATGCGATTACAGAACTCCCAAAACCTAAGATTATAGTTGAAGAAGGAACAATCTTTGCCACAGCAGAAAATTCTTTAAAGAATAGCGAGATAGAGACCGAGTTTATTAAAAGCACTGACTTCGCTACACCACTTGGGACTATCAATATTTATAAAGCAAAAAATATAGGATTTATTGAATTAGCAGGCCCTTCGATGAATAAACAAATAAAGGACTTATGTAATGATATGTTGAAGATTGGATGCGATGTGATTTTTATTGATGGTGCTTTTGATAGGAGATCATTTGCAACTCCCATTATTTCTGATGCAACAATATTATCCACGGGAGCTTCTGTATCCAGAAATATGGAAAGTGTTGTTGATCTAACTTCCCATATTTACAATTTATTTGACTTAGAAATAGTTAAGGACGATAAAATCAGGAAAATCTGCAAGGATATTTTAATCACTGCTCAAGTAGGAATTATAAACGATGATTTTTCGTCTAACAAATTAGAAGAACCTACGGCTTTAGGATCTTCTAAAGTAATTTTTGATCAATTAACAAAAGACGCAAAATATCTAGTAATAAAGGGAGCGATAACGGATAGCATTTTAGAAGAATATGTATCTAATAAAAAAGCAAAGAATATAACTGTAATCGCCACAGATCCTACTAAATTGTTTGTTAGTAAGCAAGTTTTTTATAAATTTATAAAAAAAGGGGGTCACTTAAAGGTGCTAGCTCGAGTTAATTTAATTGCAATTACAGTTAATCATACTTCACCATTAGGGTATGAATTTGAAAATAATCAGTTCATGAGGTTATTACAAGAGAGAATTAACCTTCCTATATTCAATCTTGGTCCATGTGACAACTTATAATTTAAACTTTAGATTATTACAATTATCTTTAGAGATGAAACTCACATGAATAAATTAAATTTAGATTTTTCAATAGTAGAAAGTGCGAGGAAAATAGCCAAGAATATTGCAAGTGATACTCAAAAGTTTATAGATAAACATAGCACTACTTCAATTGAAAGAACAATTTGTAGATTATTAGGGATCGATGGAGTTGATGAGTTTGGCGTTCCATTACCTAATGTAGTAGTAGACCACATCCATAACGCAGGGCTACTCAATAACGGTATTGCGTTGTACCTTGGGAATACTATTTTGCACATTAACAAATCTCCTCAAAACATCGCAGAAAAAATCTCCCAAGAACAACTGGATATGACAGAGTTTCCTTTAGACAATATATATGCGATAAAAGAAGTATTATCCTCTATAATACAGAAAAATTTAGATAAAATTAAGCGAAACAGGCAAGATAGAGAAGAATTAATTAGTAGATATGGGGAAAAAAGTGAACCCCTAATATATTTAATCGTTGCTACAGGTAATATTTTTGAGGATATGGTTCAAGCACAAGCAGCAGCAAGGCAAGGTGCTGATGTTATAGCAGTAATTCGCTCTACCGGACAGAGTTTATTAGATTATGTGCCTTATGGTTCCACTACAGAAGGTTTTGGAGGGACTTATGCAACTCAAGAAAATTTCCGTCTAATGAGGTCCGCTTTAGATGAAGTGAGCAAAGAAGAAGGAAGATATGTAAGGCTTACTAATTATTGCTCAGGACTATGTATGCCAGAAATTGCTGCTATAGGAGCATTTGAAAGATTAGACATGATGCTAAACGATGCATTATACGGAATTTTATTTAGAGATATAAACATGCAAAGAACGATAATTGATCAATATTTTTCGAGGATGATAAATGCCTATGCCGGAGTAATCATCAATACGGGAGAGGACAATTATCTCACTACTGACGACGCTTATGAGGCAGCTCATACAGTGCTCGCATCTCAATTCATTAACGAACAATTTGCAAAATTAGCAGGATTAAACGAAGAGCAAATGGGTTTAGGACATGCGTTTGAAATGAATCCTGAGTTGGAGAATGGATTTGTGTACGAACTTGCTCAAGCGCAAATGGCACGTGAAATCTTTCCAAATGCTCCTTTAAAGTACATGCCCCCTACCAAATATATGACTGGAAACATCTTTAAAGGTCACGTTCAAGATGCATTATTTAACATTATTACTATCCTCACAAACCAGAGAATTCACCTACTAGGAATGTTAACGGAAGCACTTCACACACCATTCATGTCAGATCGAGCGTTATCCATTGAAAATGCGCGTTATATTTTTCAAAATATGAAAAATTTAGGAGACGAAATTATGTTTAAAAAGGGGGGGATAATACAGCAACGCGCAAGCGAAGTATTAAATAGAGCTCTTGAACTTCTAACTAAGATTGAAAAGGAAGGGTTATTCAGGACAATTGAAAAGGGGATCTTCGCACAGATAAAGAGACCAATTGATGGTGGGAAAGGATTAGACGGAGTGATTCCTAAGAGTAAAGATTATTTTAATCCCTTCTTGGAAATCATGTCAAAAGAATTGAACATAGGAGGCGAGAAATAATGGGTGGTGGACTTTATTCTACAGAAAAGAAAGATTTTGACAAGAATTTAGATCTAACTAAAATCAAACCTTATGGAGATACAATGAACGATGGAAAAGTACAAATTAGCTTTACTCTTCCTGTGGATGATGGAGAAAAAGCTCTATTTGCAGCGCTAGAACTGAGTAAAAAGATGGGGTTAGAAGAACCTTCAGTAGCATATCATGTACCTTTAGATAAGGGATACACATATTTCGTGTTATACGGAAATTTTAAACATTCCATCGATTATACTAAGATAAAAGTGGAATCTGTAGAAATAGAAGCGATGACGATAGAAGATATAAATGATTTTATAAGAACAAATATAAAGCGAAATTTGATTGTTATAGGCGCTACAACTGGAACCGATGCTCACACCGTGGGTATTGATGCGATAATGAACCGGAAAGGCTTCGCTGGTCATTACGGTTTAGAACGATACGAGATGATTGACGCCTATAATCTTGGTAGTCAAGTATCAAATGAAACATTCGTAAAAAAAGCAATAGAATTAAAAGCTGACATCCTTCTTGTTTCCCAAACTGTAACACAGAAAAATATTCATGTGAGAAATTTAACCAACCTAGTCGACCTACTGGAAGCTGAAGAGATAAGGGATAAAATCGTTTTAATATGCGGTGGCCCAAGAATTTCGAATGAGCTTGCGAAAGAGTTAGGATTTGATGCTGGTTTTGGTCCTAACACTTTTTCTGAGAATGTAGCAAGTTATTTTGTGAAAGAAGTATATAACAGAAAATCTAAATAAGATACCAACATTATGCCTCGATCAAGCACTTATTCTGATGATGATTGGAAAAAAGTTACACCTCATATACCCCCTGTATATGACAAAAAGGCATACAATTTGATTTACGATCATCATTCTCACACATACTTCAGTGATGGAGTACTTACAATTAAGCAAAATGTTGAATGGCATATAGCTATGGGTTT
>JABXKC010000021.1 GCA_013375495.1 Promethearchaeota archaeon | reverse complement strand
GTATAGTGGTTCCGGCTCAGGTTCTGGGATAGGTTCGTATATTGGTTCAGGCTCAGGTTCTGGAGTTGGTTCGTATACTGGTTCGGGTTCAGGTTCTGGGATAGGTTCATATACTGGTTCGGGCTCGGGTTCAGGTTCTGGGGTAGGTTCATATACTGGTTCGGGCTCAGGTTCTGAGATAGGTTCATATACTGGTTCGGGCTCAGGTTCTGAGATAGGTTCATATACTGGTTCGGGCTCAGGTTCTGGGGTAGGTTGATATACTGGTTCAGACTCAGGTTCTGGGATAGGTTGATATACTGGCTCGGGTTCAGGTTCTGGGATAGGTTCGTATATTGGTTCAGGCTCAGGTTCTGGGGTAGGTTCGTATATTGGTTCAGGCTCAGGTTCTGGAGTTGGTTCGTATAGAAGTTCAGGCTCAGGTTCTGGGGTAGGTTGATATACTGGTTCGGGCTCTGGTTCTGGAATTGGTTCGTATACAGGTTCAGGCTCAGGTTCTGGAATTGGTTCGTATACAGGTTCAGGCTCTGGTTCTGGGGATGGTTCCGATCTTGCTTTTATAATTGTTTCTTCAGGTTGAATTTTTCTTTTGGCAATTACTTGAGTTATTGTAAAGGGATTACTCTTAGGTTGTACCAATTGAGGACCAAGAAATATGACTTTAGGTTTAACTTTTTTTTTGTCAATTAAAAGTTCTACTTCAAAGCTACCCGGAGTGAGGAAATCTAGCCCATCGATATCCCCCTTTACTGTTGTGTTCCACTCAATTGTTTTACTCCCAGTTTTTTTGATCTTATCTTTACTTTCAATGTTGAGCTTCTTAGTGATTAAGACTTTATTGTTACATAGTATTTTTCCTTGAAAATCGTTTTCTTTTTTTCCTTTAGTTGTCCATCTTAGGTGAAAACCGTCAGATTGTTTCCATAATACATATCCTAAAAATTTTCCAGAGCTAAAATCGGTGCGACCTTTAATTTCTTTTACATTCATTTTTAATCCTATGAAATTGTGAATTAGTTTCAGATAAATTATGTAACATTTTGTTAATAAATTTTTACTAAACAAAAAACTATTTGAGATATCCACTGTTCTATTTCCTAATAAAAGGATTAGGTAACAAATTTGGGGAGCACAGAAGATACACCCTCGTTTCAATATGGAGACGCAGATAGAGATGATAATCTTTTTTCCTATCGTGTTTGGCCTATATTCATGCTATCCTTTTGTCGATTGTTTTTCATATCTATTTTCGAAAGGGCGTTTCAAAATTACATCTATTTCGATCAAAATGTGAGCGAAAGCATGTTAGGAATAATAAGTTCTGCGCCTTTAATTGCTTATATTTTTGGTCCAATCCTTGGTCACTTTATTACAAAAAAATTAGGAATTCGTAATTCAATTATATTGTCCGTGATTAGCACTCCGATCTTGATAGGTGCGCAGATGATTTTTTTTGAACCAGTGTATCTCATTATTATTAGAGTTATAAATGGATTATTGTTAGGAGTGTTTTGGCCTAATTGTTATAACCTGCTGAGTAGATGGCAAAGCGTAAGCAGTGACAAAAAATCCAATAAAAACTTTAAAAACTTTAATTTCTCTTGGAATCTTGGTTTTATATCTGGACTGTTAGTTGGGTATTTGTGGGCTTTTTCTTTAGACGACTACTTCGCCATGACTTTTGCGTTTGTAATTTCATTTTCATTACCACTCTTTAGCTTATTTCTTAAAAAAGAATCAGAATTAAATCATAATAAGCACACAGTCATAGGAAGAATTCAAGAAGATAATCCCCAAATAAGCCTAAAATCAATTTCTAAGCAGAATTCAAATCATAAGATGATAGCTTATCCCATATTATTTTCTTGGGTAGCTTTATTAGTCTATGCTGCTTCAAAATCTGTCTTCCGCTTTAGTTATCCCGTCTTTCTCAAACTATCAAATAGTCCCTCATATTTTACATATCTCATTCAACTTTCAATACAGATTGGTCAGTTAGGTGGTTTAACTTGGAGTAATTCGATGAAATTCTCTTATAAAAAAATATCCGTATTTGGTAGTCTAGTAATGATCCTTAGTAGTTCCATAGCAATCATATTAGTTCAAGATATTATATATATCTCTATAATAAGTGCATCTGTCGGGCTTTTTATAGGACTAATTCAAGGAACTTCGTTAAAAATTATGATTGATTACGGTGCTGCCAATAATACTAAAAAATATTCTACTTTAAACGAAATTATTAAAGGTATTGGCTTTGGTCTAACTCCAATTGCCGCAGGTTTTATGGCAGAAATTAACATCTTGTGGGTTTTTGTATTTCTTATAATTTTAGGGAGTTCGATCTTAATAACTTTAATCTACCTTTCTCGTAACATAAAAATGAATTCTCACTGAGAAAAAAAGTTATAACGGTTTTTTAATCGTAAAAATAAATAAAAGTAAATAATTAGAATTATCGTGTTTAACGATTTAAATTCCTTATATAGGTTGACAAAATCAGATATTAAATTAGCAAGTAAAATTGCAGCTAAAGCATATTTTGAAGCAGAAGACTTTTCTTCGTTCTCTACAGATCCATCTAAAAGAATGAACCATCTGATAAAGACAATGGGTATGACCCTTAGATATTCTCTAAAATTTGGTGTGGTATACGCTACATCTCAAAATTTAGAAGGCGTTGTAGCATGGCTCCCACATAACAAAGTTAAAATCTCAATTTGGCAATATATACGATTAGGAATGCTCCCCGTCGTTATTGGAGTCGGAAAAGATGTACGAAAGGAGCTTTTGCACTATGATAAGTTAAGTAAAAAAAAACATAAAGAGTATGCGAACTTTCCTCATTGGTACCTCTATAATATCGCTGTTGACCCCGAACATCAAGGAAAGGGATGGACAAGCGTTTTATTGAATCCTATGCTCGCTAAAGCCGATAAACAACAATTACCTTGTTATTTAGAGAGTCCCGAAAGAAATGTTTCATTGTACGAACACTTTGGATTTGAAGTTATTGAACACATATCTCTACCTGATTTTGAAGACGATATCTGGTTAATGATGAGATATTGTAAATAATCTAAATTCTGCTTACATGGAAATTTGTAATTCAAAATAAAAACTGATATAAGATCTATTCTATTTTGTAAAAATCGACATAATTTTGATGAGAAATTCCTTTTGGGCAAGAACATAGTTCAATTGTTTACCATTTTCCTTTATTTAGTACTCATTGATAATTTTAATTAGTTCTCTATGTGAAAAATTCGATTATTGTTATTTCTAGGAGCTAATAGAAATGAAAGCCTTAAAAGAAAGGAAATGGTTAGATGAAGATATTTCATTGCTAAAAAAGAGTCCAAAAAAATATTATATGGAAATTTTTAATGAAATCGTTGAAGAAATTAAGCATAATCAAAGTTATCTTAAAGAAGATGAACTTATTCTTTGTTAAAAGCACAACGATACCTTATTGAAGAATTGACAAAACTGTAAGCTGGAAGAGATAGTTTTTTATATAACACAAATCTAATACTGACTATGGTTTAAGCAGATTATTATGATATTCTCCGTCAAAAGCTCACATTAGGGCCACTAGAAGTACCCAAACACAAGAAAACAATTGAATTATTAAAGACTTTCTGGAATGAGGAAGAAATAAAAATATTATCCCAATTTGAAAGCGCTGACAAATCTATAACATTGAAAAAGTTGGAAGAAAAAACCGGAATTCCTAGAAGTGAATTGAAAAAGATTTTGTCTCGCTCTGTAAGAGTAGGAACTCTTCATAAAATGGGAAATAAGTACGCTCTAGAACCGATTCTACCGGGTGTATTTGAAAAATACTTCCAAAGAAGAACTGAATTTGCATTAAACTTTTACAAAAAAAAAACATCTAGTTATATCTAAATTTCATAAATTAACCGGTTAATTCAGTTAAGTAAATTAAAAAAAAAAAGTTAAATAATTAAATTTTTATAATCCTGCTGCTGCAATGGTACCAACCGTAAAAAACCAAACTGTAATGATAGCCCCAAAAAATGATCCAAGATATATTTTTCCCGTTTTACGATAGAAGAAGATCATAAAGAAATAAATTAATCCAGACAAAGGTATTGCTGACATCAATTGGATTGGCATTATTGGTTGGAAATTTGCGCCATTATATGGGTAATTACCAAAAGCTACTCCGATATATTGAACCAAGAATAGAATTAAGAGTCCAAGCAACATAGCAAACAAAGTTTTAAGCCACCAAATTAGATGGGTTTTTATTGATGTACTACCCTCTTCTTGTCGAATTTGCCCGAATAAGAACGCTCCACCATTTATTAGGAAAAATGGTACAAATATAGGCAGGTAAAGTAAAAACATTAAGAACCGTTGGGGAGTAAACATTTTCGCAAATGTCCAGAAAATTCTGAATTCGATTAAAAAGTATGTTTGGAAAATACTTACGAGCAGATACATCCATCCAAAAAATATTAGCGCAAGCAAAGCGGTTTTTCCAAAAATTTGCCAGTGTCCTTTATTTTTAATGGTTGTAAAGAACTTTTCCTTATCATAGGTAACTCCAAGATCATAGAATGTTACATTACCTCTTTCTTTCCTATTAATAACTAGAACCCATAAGCTTACCAAAAAGGCAGCACAAGCAGCAGTTGTAAGATAAAATCCTGCCCAATTATTCATCATACCCATAATCCAAGGGGCGCCCCAAGTCTCTGATCCTTCTGCAGCCCAGTGTACGTCTGCGTGCGTAAACAAACCGAAAAATATCCCCGCAATTACTGTATTAACTGAAGCAAAAATCCACCATAATCTCTTGTCTTTTGTTACAACGCGTTCAGGCATAGGTTGTTTAACTTCAGCGAAGAATTTGGTTTTCAATAGCAATAAGCACAAGAAAATAACAGATACAAAGCTAAAAAGCAACGCTAAACCTCCAAAGATTTCTAATATTATGAATGTTTGTCCTGAAATAGCAGCGATTGCCCATGCATCAGTTTCTGATAATCCAGATAAAGCTTGTAACATCCATGCTGTAATCTCTGCGGTACATGTTGGATCCATAGTTTGACCAGGATGAGTTAACCCCTTAGCTAAATGTTCCCTATATGCATCTCCTGCTATAAAACTTCCATAAGTTGTATCTGTTTCACCAGTGCCTGGCGCTAAGCCAGCATTTATCTCAAGAACGGACATCCCTTGTGCTACAACTTGAGCTACTGTCATATCTGATGTATAAAAAGGAGAAGGCAAAGTACCAGTAATATATAAATAAGGAAGATCGTACCACTCCTCATATTCTGACCAGATATGTAATACATTATTTAGTATAGTAAAATTGTACACAAATGGAGGAAAAGTTTCGAATACACATGCATCATGGTCAGGATTCAACGCTGCTATTATTGAACCTAGTATATATCCCATAGAATGACCATAAAGACCCATACTAGTTCCATCGACAAAAGAACAGCCAGCTAACCATTTATATGCAGCATCAAGGTTTCCTACGAGATATTCTTCCTCTCCTTCAGAATCTCCATGAGCTGGTCTATCAATTGTTAAAACTACAATACCCGCTTTCGCTAACTCCAATGCAACAGGCCTCTGAACATCTTTATCATTATTATAACCATGCATCCCTAGAACTCCAGGTGCTGGATTACTAGCGCTTACATCTATAGGACGATACAATTTTGCTACAATTTTATTACCAAGATCGTCTACTATAGCAACTTCTTGAACATCAATCGTTCCAAAATTAGTCTGAAATCCAGCAGCCATCGCACCGGAAAAAAAGATTAATAACACCGAAATTAAGAAATATAGTTTAATTCGTTTGTCTCTTTCCATAAACAACAAACCTCTCAATTTTTTTTTGATTAAATAAGCTTTTTAATAAAAAGCAATTAATATTCAATTTTTTTATTTATAAATGTTTTCACAATTATACAACTTTGTAAGAAATAAAAATGTGAGAAGAGATAATCTCATTTGCACTAAATTTTTATATAAGTAAAACAAATTCATTTCATCGAAATTAAAAAATTATCTATAGGAAATTATGAACTAAAGAGTTAATTCACATGGTTAGATATAAAAGAGGTCACCTTTATTATCCCGAAATTCCCATCCATAAAGTTTTAGAAAACACCGCTGAAATATTTCCCGAAAAATTAGCGTTTCTTTACCCTAAGGAAATGACTTTCAAGCAATTTAAAGAGCAAGTAGACATTTTTGCTACAGCTTTAAAAAATTTAGGCGTAAAAAAAGGCGATAGAGTTGCCTTATATGCCCACAATTCAATTGAATGGGAAATAGCGTTTTATGGGTTAGAACAAGCGGGTGCAATATTAGTCCCCATGAATCCCTTATTCAAAGAGGCTGAGGTTAAATACGAAGCAAATGACTCTGGAGCAGAAACTATAATCGTCTTCGAACCGTTATACTCCATTGTAGCTGCAATCAAAGATAATACTAATCTTAAAAGAATAATAATTATTGAATCAGAAAAGAATGAGGAGAAAATAAAACTCCCGGAGGGAATTTTAAAATGGTCAGAACTTATGAAAACAACTATACCTGATCCTCCAGATTATGAATTCAAACCTAAAGAAGATCTCGCAGCACTAATGTATACAAGTGGGACTACGGGCTTACCTAAAGGAACTATGCTTACCCACTACAATATGGTATCAAATGTAGCACAAGCAAGTCCCATGTTTGAATTAAGCGAGTTTGACATCGCAATGACTGTGCTACCACTTTACCATATCTATGGTCTTAGTGTGTGCATGAACCAAGCAATTTGGTTAGGGGCATCACAGGTTGTGACACCTCGATTCGATGTGAAAGAATATTGTGAGTTGTTAGAAAAATATAGAGTGACATACAGTCTATGTGTGCCCCCCATTTTTCTAGCGGTCGTCAGACACCTCGAAGAACCAGGAGTTAAAGGGTATGATTGGGACGACCTAAAGGTTGTTAACAATGGCGGAGCACCTATCCCACTCGAACTTCTTGAAAGGTTTTATAAGTTAGCAAAGGAAAAGTGTAACGCTAAAAATGTGACCATTCAACATGGTTGGGGCTTAACCGAAGCCTCCCCTGTGGTTGCCGTTAATCCCATGTCCCGACCTAAGATGGAATCCCAAGGAACCTTAATACCAGATACTTTTCATAAGATAATCGACTTAGAAACAAGCGAAGAACTACCAAATCGCGGAGATATTGGTGAACTAGTTATAAAAGGACCTCAAGTTATGAAGGGTTATTGGAACCGACCAGAAGCTACCGAAGGTGCCTTTTGGACTGATCCTAAAACTGGGGAAAAATGGTTAAGAACTGGCGATATGGCATACATTGACGATGAAGAATACGAGCACCTCCTCGATCGGATAAAGGAAATGATTAAATATAAAGGATGGAGTATCGCTCCGGCAGAACTTGAAGATTTGTTATTTAACAATCCTCATATTTCTGACGCTGCTGTAATAGGCAAACCGTCTAAAGAATTAGATGTGGGAGAAATTCCGAAAGCTTTTATTATTTTAAAATCAGAGTCAAAAGGAAAAGTCACCGAGCAAGAGATCATAGATTGGGTCGCGGAAAGGATTTCTGCCTATAAAAAGATTCGAGAGGTTGAGTTCGTTGATAGTATCCAAAAATCGGGCTCAGGTAAAATTTTAAGAAGAGAACTAGTCAAACTAGAAAAAGAAAGGCTTGGGATAAAATAAAAAAAAGGATTAGATAGCTTTGGGATCGTTCTGCATTATCCCGGACATAACACCCTCAGAATCTTTGAAGTAGGCCAACCAGCCAACACCTGGTACTGCGTGCTTAGGGTTCACTATTTCTCCCCCGTTTTTTTCAATTTTTTTAATTACATCGTCAATGTCATCAACATCAATGGTGTTTACAACTTTCGGGAATCCTTCCTCTTCGTAGCCTAATCCCCCGTCGATCCCAGGTTCATTTTCGTCACCCGTCATAATAAGCCAGTAATCCATCGGACCATCCCATTTTTGAAACATCCAACCAAACACTTCTTCATAAAATGCTATTGTCTTATGTACATCTTTTACATTCATTTCAAAGTGAACCAATCTTGGCATTAAATACACCTCTTATGTTTTAACAATATAACACTATAACTAATTATAAAAAAGTTTTTCTTATAATATAAAAATTCAATACACTTACCTTTCTTTTTTATCTGCCTTCCTTACAATAATAAAACCTAATAGAGCTCCTATCATAAATGGGAGAATTATTTGAAGCCACATCAATTCAATTGGAAGCAGAAATGTTGGTGGAGGATGTGTTTGTGGTGGACCTGATGGTATAGTTCTCAAGTAATAAGAAAACGCAGAAGTGATCCAATTAAAGGACCATGCGATAAAAGTCGCGGCACCTAACCATTTCCATAGTTTATAAATGTGGGGTTTTCGAAAATATGATATATATGTTTTCCATATAATAATAACGGCAATTGCAAAACTAGGCCATACATGAAAGTTAAAACTTAAATCAGATATTTCAAAAAAGGGAGGTCCTCCGAAAAATATTGCAGTAATAAATCCTGTGATCCCCGCAAATAAACCTAAAAAGTATAATGTCGTCGCAAATCCTCCAAAAGCTCTATGAGACCTAAATAATATATCGTTTGTTTTTAAGAGCGATATTTTTTTTTTCTTGTAACCCGCGTATGCTCCAGTCGCCGCTTGTACTGTAGCACATAAGCAACCTAGCATTGTTATTATTGTGTTAAATTCTGCCGGAGTATATGTTAGTCCTGCCATGATACATTAATCTCTAAATATTGAAATTGCACTTCTATGGATTATGATTAATAAGTCTTAATATAGTTTAATATTCAAAATAAGTTATTCTTTTTCTTAAGATTTTTGCTAGTGTATTTAAAATTTTTACTTTATTAAATTATTGCCTCGCAAGGAGGTACTTTCTCTCCAATTGACCATAAGAAAAAATGTGCTCCTGTTGGTCCTAACCACTTAAATTTTTTTGCAATAATTTGTTGTTTCTCTTCGTAAGATTTTTCTCTAAATGATTTCAGATAATCTTCAAAAGATCCCTGCTTCTTAATTATCTCTAGAAAAATTTTAGCGTTAGAAACTATTGCTTTTACTTTTTTTGCATTCCGAATTATTTTTGGAGATTCTAACGCATTTGAAATTTCATCAATCGTCCAATTCGAGATAATTTCGGGGTCAAACTCCTCAAAAACTTCCTTAATACATTCCCATTTTGTATTTACTACTTGATATGAGAATCCCGCGTTAAAAACAGCTTTGCTTAGAATTTCAAAATATCCTTTTTCATCTACAGGCTTCCTTTGAGGTGGAATAATTTTTTGTGCCATGATTATTTCTTAAATTTGACCCAATTATAGTTTACGATTATTTTTCATTAAAAAAATAAGGCAACTGATTATTTAAAAAATATTTAAAGATAATCATATTTATAAATAGTAGATTTTGGATTGCTCATGTCTTAAAATTTAATTTCGTTTGACGATATTTATTTTCTTGTTCTTTTATCTTTTTTAGAGAATCCTTAAAATATTCAATCCTTTTTTCTACGCTTCTTTTAAACGAATTATCAAAATTTAGATTGCTTAAGACTTCGTAAAGAATTTGAATATTAGTAAATTCAGCCTTAGACTTTATAACTGGTAGTAGTATTGAGGAATCTGATAACAAATCGGTTAATATTTTTAGGGATAGCTCTAAATGAGGAATTAGATTTTCTTCGCTCTCGTGATAGTTTTTTCCTTCAAGAATTCTCGATTTAATAACTTCAACGCGGGGATATTTTTCATAAGCATAACCTTTTACTTCTAACTTCAAGCATGCTGCTAAAGTTGAACAAGTTCCCCCAAATGGATCTAAAACGGTCTCCACATTAGGAACCATTTTAACGCATCTATAGGGGAGACCAATTGGAAACGGAGCGTCGTGACCTTTCTTAATATTTGCTCCTGTTGTTTTTACATACGGGATCAACCATAGATTACCGGGATCTCTTAAATCCGTGTCGGAATATCTGCCAATATTCGATTTATCGGTGTAAGGTATTCCAATTGCTTTTGGATCTATTTTATACTCGGTCTTATCTTTTACAAAAAGATACACGTGTTCCCAGAGGTTATTTAACCGCCGACTCCCCCCCGATGGCGTATAATGGCCTTTTCCCAGAAAGGATTTAACCCAAATTATATCTTGAATTCGTATCCAAGATGCATTTTCGGCAGAAATCGCAACTTTTTCTGATTTACCTTGATCAGAAGCAGAGTCACCAATATTAAGAAAAAATACAGCGTTTTTTTTTGCCACTCGGTAACATTCCTTCCAAGTTTCACTTAAAAACGATAGATACTCACTTTCCTCCATTTTATCGTCGTGCTTCTCACCATTATCCGAAGTATACATCTTTCCTCTGTTATATGGCGGAGATGTAATAATAACATCAATCGATTCGTCCTCTAATTCGGACATATCTTCAGAAGACTTAAAAAAAACCGTTTGATTCTCAATTTTTAGGTTTATGTTCTCATTCATCGATTTAGAAGCTATAATTCTTAATGTGGAGGCGTATTATTATTAGATTAGTTTCTCCTTATTTAATTATCTGCGCCTTATGTCATTAATAAGATTTTGAAAAAATTGCTTTATGATTAAAATTAATTTTATTACTGATTTAATAATTTGTATAAACGATCAGCTATACAAATTAACAGAAGATTAAGGAATTTAGCGATTATAACAGTCACATTTAATAATGTCAAACTGTTAATTACTATGGAAAAAGATAGGTTACTTTTTCTAAATGAGGAGGTATGAAATGAATATAGAACTCGAGCCTAAGGACGAATCGTTATTATCGTGCCCATTTACGCGTTCATGCCATCTTCCAAAAGCTAAGGAAGTTTGTGATTTTCCTAATTACAAAATGTGTTCGGAATATCAATCAGGATTAAACAAACTTAAATCAACTTCTAAGGTATTACATTAATAGTATAAAAGTCTTATTTTATAGCGTTTTATCTCATATTTCTGATTTCAAGTAGATTTAATATGCAACAATTAATTTAGATATTCAAATATCAAATTTTATTTAGTGAATAAAAATGGCTAGACCTAAAGTAGTTTTACCAGAAAATGGAATCTTAGAAGAAGAAATTCTCAAAAAAATGGAAGAAATACGGGAAGAAGACATAAATTGGAAAGACGGCAAGGTTTGGAGCCTTGTATATCACGCTTCAGAGGAGCACACAGAAATGCTTAAAAAAGCCTCGACTATGTTTTTCTCAAAGAACGCTCTTAGCCCCATGGCTTTTCCAAGTTTAAAGAAATTTGAAACGGAAGTGATTTCTATGGCAGTTGACTTGTTTGGAGGAGGTAACAGGTGTTGTGGAAGTATGACATCGGGTGGAACAGAAAGTCTTTTAATGGCGGTAAAAACTTATAGAGATTGGGCGCGGGAAAAATTCCCCCATATTAAAGAGCCTGAGATGGTTGTACCCAGTTCAGCGCATCCATCCTTTGACAAAGCCGCAGATTATTTTGGAGTAAAAATAGTAAAAGTACCTGTTGATAAAGAAACCCATCGGGCAGATGTAAAAGCTATGGAAAACGCTCTGACCGATAACACGATATTAATGGTCGGTTCTGCGTGTGATTTTCCAAGAGGTGTGGTTGATCCCATCTCAGAACTCGCGTCAATAGCTCGCGAACGAGATATTGGAATGCATGTTGATGCCTGTCTTGGAGGTTTCATGCTTCCTTTTGTGAAGAAACTTGGCAATAAAGTCCCTGATTTTGATTTCTCAGTACCGGGAGTGACCTCTATTTCGGCAGATGTCCACAAATATGGATACGGAGCTAAAGGTGCATCTACAATAATGTATCGCAGAGAAAGAGTCTGGAAACATCAATTTTCAGTCTATACAGACTGGACAGGCGGCATATACATATCCCCTTCTATGAGAGGAACTCGACCTGGCGGTCCAATTGCTGCTGCGTGGGCTTCAATGAAAGCTTTAGGAGAAGATGGGTATTTAGGGTTGGCTAAAATTGTCATGAAGGCTACCAAAGAATTAATTGATGGAATTAATCAAATCCCGGAACTATATATTATTGGAGAGCCTGTGATGAGCGTTTTCTCCTTTACCTCCGATGTTGTAGATATCTATAATTTAGGAGATATTATGGATAAGAAAGGATGGCATTTAGACAGAATTCAATTCCCAAACGCTTTACATATGATGGTTAATCCTCACCATGCTAGTATCGTTGATACGTTCTTGAAGGATCTTAATGACGCTGTTAAAGAAATTAAGGAGCATCCTGAAGCGTCCTCAGACGGAGACGCTGCTATATATGGCATGGTAGCAAGTTTACCGGATCGAAATAAAGTCAAAGACTACATCGTTAATTTCTTAAAAAGTCAATACAAGATTAAATAATTTTATAATCCTCTTTTTGTTAACACTTCTTTTAATTTCTAATACAATTCCTACTAGATTTAAATTGAAAACTTCAAACTTCAAATGATTGAGAAAAGTTTATATTATCACTAGATGAAATTAACATACAAAATTATTTTTATGTTTTTATAAAAAAAATAAAATACGTTAAAATGTGAATTCTAATGGCGCTCTCTTTTATAGGTTGGTTAAATGGGCTTACAGCCTCTGGTGTTTTTCTCTTCTCTATTATTTTCGGATTATTTGCGATTTATAAAGCAAGAAAAACACATTCAAATCCTCTATTATATCTAGGATTAACTTACTTTTTCGCTGGCCTTATTTTTACAGGAGATTTCTTGGACTTCGTAACCGTCCTCATAACTCAAACAAATATTGATAATTCATTAGGAATAATCGGTCTAATTAATTGGATGTGGTTCCCTGGCGTCGCAATATTTGGCATGTTCTTTGGAGCTGAATTAATTGTGCCTAAGAAAAAATGGACGATTTTTACAATTTTCTTAACCTTAGGTATTATTTTTGACGCACTTTTGTTCTTATTTCCAGGTGATGCTTTAACCTACACGACTCCTGATCCTTTAGGTAGTGATCTCATTAACGATAGTCTTATATTTGAATCAATAGTTGGGATCTTAGCTCTAATCTTTCTGGTATCCATCCTCATTCTTGACGGATTTGGTTTCTTAAGAAAAGGCATACAGGGAACTGGTATCATCAGAAGAAAATTTTATTATCTGTCTCTAGGAGCTTTTTTGTATATAATGGGTGGAATTTTAGACGGTTTATTTGATCCAGGTATTAGTTTAATATTTATTAGAGCTACAATGATTCTAAGCGCTTTACTATTCTACTTAGGGGTAAAAACTTAAATTATAATCATTTTTTTTTTTCTAATTTAACACTCAATTCATTGAGAATATTGATTATTATTAAATTGCGCAAAATCTAAAGTGCCATAATACCGAAAATAAGCTATAATCTATTTAACATTATTCTAGTTAATGTCTCAAAGGATTTTTCCACATTTTCACCCGTTCTACTCGAGCATTCCGTAAAACCGCTAAAACCCTTTGCCTTTGCAATTTTTCTTCCTTCTTTAAAAGGAATTTGTCTAATTATGTCTAAATCCGCTTTACCACCAAGTAAAACAAGTGGAATTTGTTCCTGTTTACCATTTATAACGGATAACCAGTTGTCAATGTGAGCGAGAGAAGGATAATTTGTGATATCGTACATTAATATCCCTCCCATAGCACCATTTATATATGTAGGTAAAATGAATCGAAATCTCTCCTCACCGCCGAAATCCCAGATCATTAGCTTTACTTTTTTTCCATCAACCTCAAAGGTTACAGTTTCAAAGTCAACTCCGATAGTCATCTGAGAATCTGAAATGAACATATCTGTTTTAAACCTTTTTGTTAATGTGGTTTTTCCGCTACCCGCATCGCCGAAAATCACGATTTTAAAAATTGCGTCTAACATTTTTTCCTAATTAAAACTTTTTACCTTAACTGGATAATTTTATAAAACTTGTATTATTTGATTTAAGCCAATCCTGATGTGTTGCTTCCTCTAAATACGCCTTATCTTTGAAAAATAATACAAAGCTAGACATAAAACTTTTCATATTTAAATCTTTTCTAAAAATTTACCCCAATTTATTTTATCTCTAATCTATTCAATAGAAAAAGCATAGTCAGAGACGCTACTAAATCATTTTCCTTTTTGTCCTATGAATTGAGGGAAAAAATTAGCGTATATATGAATTTCTAAATGTATTCTTTATAATTTCAAAAATATAAAAATAGAAGAGTTAAATGTTTATAATAAATTATTCAGGTGCTTTAAGCCCTACAGCTTCCAAAGATTCGACTAATGTAGCCCATGTTTCTAATCTCGTGTTAACGCCCTCAATTTCGGAGTAAGCGGCTAAAATTTCATTAACCCTCTCTTGAGCGGCCTCAAGTTTTCCTTCCTTAACTGAGGAAATTGTTATAGCTTTTATGCCATATTTGGTCCTCATTAAGGCGCCATCTAATACCGTTTTACCAAGGCTTCTATCTTCAGGATATTTCTTTGTAATTTCAAGAAACTTCTTTCCGACTTCTTCACCCTTAACGGGTGGAAACCATACTGTCGCGTATAGATAAACCATCATTTTCACCATAAATTAACATAGATTGAATTTACTCGAATTTTTACTAGAAATTCGTAAGGTAAAGAATATGAATTATCTATTTAAACTTTTACATTCTCGTCAAGAATTTAATAATCTCTTAGCTGAAGCATAAGATCAAATATTATTTTCCTCTCGGTTTTCTCAACTAAACTAGGATACCAATTTAGGTAATTCAAATCCGTTATTTTAGAGTTCTTTTTTGAATTATGCAAGTACTGCTTGCTTTAGCTACTAGTTCCCCTTGGTCGTTAACAATTTCGCATTCTACATATCCCAATCTCTTACCTCGTTTAATTATTTTGCTTGAAGCAACGAGTTTTCCCGTTGTTACTGGTTTAAGGTAATTTATTCTTAAATCTACGGTTGTGAACAACTCATCTTCGTTTAAAGTGGTTAAAAACGAAAATCCCATAGCCATATCGGCTAAATCGCAGTAGACACCTCCATGCAAAGTTTTCATTGGGTTCCAGTATTTCCCGGTTGCTTCCATCTCGACGGTTGTACACCCATCACAAAAATCCGTAATTTTAAATCCTAATAATTGAGCAATGGGGGGTGGTGAAACCTTGTCTTGAATCATATCCTCAATATACTTTTGGTATACATTCATTTAAACTAAACCTCCTTGAAAAATGTAATAATATGTTGTTTTTTATAATTTCTCTTTTAACTCATAACTTTAAAGAATTAACCCTTAGATAATTTAGTTTTATAACTTAAGATTTCTTAAAGTATAGTAAAACCTATACATAATTTTAAGTAGACGGAGGGAGCCAGTTTGCCTGAATATGAAGTTAAAGTAAAATTCTATATTTTTCCATATAGAAAATTTAAAATAAATGCTTCCACTGATGAGGAAGCAAGAAAAATCGCTAACGACCAAGCTCAGCATGTAGTTGATACGTTAGATTTTAAAATTACTAGTATTAAGGCAAAAAAATACCTCATGGACAAATTTCTATGAAAATATCTTATTCTTCAAACATTTTTTTAAGCATCAGGATTATTTCTTATGTTCCAAAAAACAATCTCTTGAGAAATACCACCATTATTCGCAATTAAATCTGCAATCTGTCTTTCTGTATTACTGTAATCTTGCGTATAAGTAAGATTACAGCTAATATTTTTATTTTCTATTCCAATATTTTCCAAGAGTTTTATAATTGCAGTTGCTGGTTTACCAGCCCAAATAGGTCCGCAGATAATTAAATTATTATAATTTCTGACATCAATTTGTTTCGCTTTTTTACCTAATCGCTTCTTTCTCATGAAGAATTGAAACACGCGGAAGAATGTACCCGGATTGAATTCAACAATATCGTAATGATTTACCTGTGCAATGTTAGTAGCGATGCCTTTATTATTCCCAAAGATTGAATAATACACAACTAAAGTATCCATTGTTCATCATATAGGTTGTTATATTAAATTTAATATTTTTAGAATTAAATTATGATAACCTAATATTTATCTATTTTATAGTCCAATATTTTGTGATTATTCACAAATACTATGTCAAGGCACTACTAATAAAAAAGTGAAAAATAAAAAATTATTTAACGATTAATATATCGACATCCACGTTATTAACAACATACTCAGGAACAGTTCCGGCAAAAGTACGTCTTAACTTTGAATGTTTCCCTCCACATCCTAATACAACAAGATCAAAACCTTCTTCTTTTACTTTTTCTTCGATGTAGTACTGAGGGCCAAAATCAAAAATTCTTCTAGAATCAACCTTAAGCCCTTTACTCTCAAATTTTTGCTTAACATCATCTAAGAGTTTAGTGCCTTCTTTAACTATATCGTTGTGAATCTCATAACTTAACGATGTATCAGGTACGCCTCTTCCAACAAAAGTGGGCCTTATCTCTGAGAGATGATGTAAAAACGAGTGAAAAATGACTACCTCAGAGTTTGTTTCCTTCTGTATTTCAATAACTTTGTCAACAGCTTTCATAGAATTTTCAGAACTATCTACACCTAACAATATTTTTTTAAACATTTTATTCATCCATATTATTATTATTTGTCTAATTACTAGAGACACAACTCACCCGTATAAAGCTCTTTATTATAGATTATTAAATTGTCCTACTTTTGATATTAGACTCATAATGATAAGACCACCGAAATTAATTATTTATAAAATTCAAATATAAGCCGATTTTAAATAACAATATATACTCAATCAACTACTTTTCATATAAAAAAAGAGTGAAATCTTTATGGGACATAAATATGGGTATTATTCCCTGAAAATGCCTTTAGAAGAAGTTCTCAGTAGAACGCACTCGTTTTGGGCAACTAATAGCGGAACAATTAACAGCCAAACAACAACGCCTAATAAATTAATATATACGCTTAATATCAAGCGCGATATCTCTATGATGTCTTACGGAGAAACATACACAATGAAGATTGGGTATAATCCTGATAATGAGACAACTTATGTGAGCGTTGAAGTTTCGCTTTCCTTTGGATATGGCATGCAATGGCTGAAACCCCAAGGTAAAATGAAACAATGGGCTCTAGATTTAGGAACTACGCCTATGAAGCTCGAACGGACGATCGCTCCAAACTTCGTAAAAATGTTTGAAGATATACAAAACATGGCGCCTTATACCAGAGTACAAGAAGCAACTATGTTTTGTCCTAGTTGCGGAAAAATAAATAGTCGAGAAAATACTTATTGTCAAGAATGCGGAACTAAATTGCCAGTATAAAAGTATTAATATATCATTAATAAAGAATGATAATAAAGTAAAATTAAATAAAAATTGGGATTAATTATGATATGGGTAACTCGAGATTATGTACATATTGACAGGGTAGCAAGCCCTTGGTTAATCAAAAGGTTCGTTGATAAGCGCGCTCAATTCGTTTTCCTTCCAAGAGACGAAATATCCGATTTCGTAGAAAACACGGGAGCTATTCCATTTGATACTGCAGGTTTGGGAGTAGAACTTGATCACCACGTTTGTAACGGCGAGAAACATTGTACTTTTGACGCAATCGTAGAAAAATACAAACTTGAAAGCGATGAAGCGTTACAAAGAGTGAGAAAACTCGTAAGAGCTGCAGATACAGGAGGGATAGATGAGGAACCTCTCGCCTGGGCTTTAGAACTTGTAGCAATCGGAACTCCTTTCTTAGTGGATTCAGACCACGAAGCTTGTGAAAAAGAATTTCCGGTTTACGATACTATATACACATACTTTAAGCAACAAATAATCCGTGAAAAATATAAAGATGAAATTGAGAATATTAAGACACGACCAGAAAGGCACACATTCATTAAACAGAAACTCAATGAATCTCAATGACCATGGAAATAGAAAATAAGAAAGGCGTCAAAATATTTAAATTAACCTCCTTTTTTATTATCAGTTTTATAGGATTTTTTGCGCTGTTTAGTTCTACAATGTCGAAAAGCCCAATATTACCCCTCTTTACAAATTCTCTAATTACCTTAAAATTCGAAGAAAAATTTTTTGGTTACGTCATTGCTGCTTCCACAGTTCCAGGGATTTTAGTTAGCATGATCGCTGGGCGATTATCTGATGTATACGGACGAAGGAAACTTATTTTCGTTTCGACTGTAATCTTTGCGAGTGCCCCCGTTTTTTACTTATTTGCGATAAATATATGGATATTGATGATAATTCGTTTCTATCACGGCTTTTCAACCGCGATTTTCGTTCCCGTTGCCATGGCGGCGATTGCTGAATCGTATCCCGAGAAAAAAGGGAGGATTATCTCGTCCTTTTCTTCAATTACTCTTGTAGGTCGCTTCCTAGCACCTATAACTGGAGGAACTATTCTCTTTCTTACAAATAATTATTATTATGGCGTCTATATTGGATGCGCGATTTCTGGAACTATTGCTCTTGCACTTGTGGTGCTTCTATATCGAGACCGAACCCCACGAACTCAATTTGCTCAAGAAGATAGAAGATCATCACTGACAATAAAGGAATTTCTGAAAGGATTTAAAGAAGTCTTAACTCACAAAATCATATTATCAACCTCCATTGTTCAAGCTAGTCAATATTTCGCCTTCGGAATTATTGAAGCTTATGTGATATTATATGCTGACTCGCTTCATTTCGATGCTTGGTTGATTGGATTGCTTCCAGCGATCTTAACTTTAATGCTTGTCGTGTTCAAACCTTTAATGGGACATTTTTCAGACAAGATTGGTCGCCGCTTTATTATTCTTGTTGGGCTCTTACTAGAGGCAGGCGTGTCGTGGGTAACTCCATTTACAACTAATGTCATTGGGGTAATTTTAATTCTTTGCGGATTTGGAATTGGTATGGCAATGGTTGTTTCATCCACCGCAGCTTATGTCTCAGATCTATCTAAAAGAGAGGATTATGGCACAGCTATCGGAACTCTAAGCACAATCATGGACATTGGGCAGACAATTGGACCTATACTTAGTGGATATGTCTTAGCAATATTTTCTTTTGGAGGAGTATTTTTACTAGTTAGTATCGTCCTTTTTATTTCTGCTCTTATTTTTTATGTAATATAAATAATTTCATCAAGCTTAAAGAATTTAGAGAATACTATTAATTGAAAAGCAAATACAATTTTGGGCAATAAAAATGACAGGACAAGTACCAGACACCTTAATTTATAGAAATAACGAATATTCTATTGTTGGACTTAAAGGTGAAGATTTACCATCTCCTTTTGATTATGATTTAAGACCAGTTTCTCCGCATACCGCAAATTGGCGTGGTTTCGTTATGAACTTCATAATTGTTGAAAAATGCTTAGAATTAGATGAAATGAATGTAACCGTTGAAGATACTAAGAAAAAACACCCAATAATAAACGATGTCAAGCCAAAAGCGAAAAAGGAGGGATTAATCAATCTAAAGTACGAAAATCTAAAGCTTAAAACTCAGTTCTCGGGAAAAATGTTAATTGCTAAGGACTTCATTGACTCCATGTACGTTCACATGGGATTTCAGAGTCCGATCTCATTTGATACGGTTATTGAGTTAGAATTTTCAGATGGAAATTTACTCTCGGTTAAGGATATGTCTGAAAAAATGAAAAAATATCGGAGAAAGAATATTTCTGATGGTAAATTAAAACCAACTCACGATCCTCAAGCTTGGATTGCCCGGACTTTTTCCCTCGATTATGATTTTTAATTCTAAATTTTATGTCGCTTTTTGAATTCCTCATCCTTCTTCTTCAATTTAAATTTGAGTAACTTTTTTAAAAACGATTTAAATCGCTTAATTTTTTTTTTTCCAACATATTTATTAGAATTAATGTTCTCAAATCTATAGGTGACGGTTTTATTCACTTTATTTACCGGAAAACTACTATAACTACTGATTACTTCCGGTCGATACCTATCAAAAAGAATTCCCGTCATTGTATCAAAAAGCTTTTCAACATTCTGACCCGTTTTGGAGGAAACTTCTATGAACCCAGCTAGGTTGTGGATGTGCGTCGCTTGAATCCCTTGCTCTCTCGTCACTGCTCTCAATTCTTTTGAATGAGAATTGGTCCCTACTAGCATTATAGGAATATCTCCAGCATGCTCTCGAATGATTTGAGTCCAATCATATAAATGATCAAGTGAGTTTGGATTAGTAATATTATAAAGAAAATAAGCACCATTTGCTCCTTTGCAATACTGATGCAAGAGGAATCGGAATCGTTCCTCTCCTCCAAAGTCCCAAATCTGCAATTTAACCTTCTTTTCATTATAATTCGTCGTCTTGGAAAAGAAATCCACCCCAATCGTCAGTTTAAGGTCATCGAGGAAAAAGCCAGTAAGGTAGCGGATTGTCAAAGATGTTTTTCCTGCATCAGCATCGCCTAACATCATGATTTTCCAAGTATAGTCGTAACTAATCATTTTTTCACCCGAAACCCTGTTGAATTAATACCGATTCTTTAACTCTCGCTATTTAAATAAATCGAACCAAGTTTATAGCTTGTCTATCGAATTCGGTCTCTTCAATATATAAATATGCAACTACGCATATAAATCTCACATTTCTGACGTTTTTTCACATGACATAAAGGAAATTTACGATAATAATTAGTAAGCAATCGCTTCTTATTCAGAAGGTAATTATGCTTTATTATATTTCTCTCTCAAATAATCTTCAGAGTTTAAAAAAATTTCACAATCGCAAAATCCACCCGAATCTCTGCAGTCCGCTAGGAATTCCTCCTGCTCTTTTCTGGGTATATTCATTTCATTTAGTATAATTTCCGCGTTGGTTAAATCTCGAGCATTACATCCATTAGTTTCTAGCAATTCTTCCAATCTAATAAAAAACTTCTCTAAGTCTCTTTTTTTCATTCTATAATTACCTTTCTTAATCTATCGATATATATGAATACTTAAAAATGTCATGAAAATAAAGAAAAAAATAATCTTATTAATTCGATTCTACTTTGATAAATCTAGTAAGTAGAGAATTTTTCAGCTTATATGTTCTTGGATGAAGTTCCATATTATCCTGTTGGTTTCTTCAGGGGATTCAATGTTAAATGCGTGTCCCACTCCAGGAATAATCTCCAATTGAGAATTAGGAATTTCTTCGTGCATGGATTGTATCATTCCTGGCATTGCCATTTTATCCTTCGATCCTGCAAGGATCAGCGTTGGTTGGCTGATGTTCTTTATAGATTCTCTCATGTCGAAATTTCTTAGGGCTTCGTTCTGATTAACATAATCCTTGTAAATGGGAGGATCTATTAAATGATAACAAAAGCTCATATCATTACAAATTTCCTCGAAAAATTCACTATCGCTCTCTAATCTTTTCTTGAAATTTCTGGAATACATAAGAGGAAACCAATACTTAGCTTTCTCTTCTGCACTCTCTAATTTTTCTAAAAGATCATATGTGAGTTTATTTTGATCGCTTGTTTTAGATGGATAATAACTAGTTGGAGCGCATAAAATCAGAGTTTTTACCATTTTCGGGTACTTTAAAGCAAACTTCTGAGAAATCATAGCCCCCATACTCGATCCACATAAATGAATACCTTCTTTTATACCGAGATAATCAAGTAATTGCTTAAGATCCTCTACAAGCATTTCCATCGTATATGGAAAGTCTGGACGAGAAGATTTCCCGGCTCCCCGATTGTCGAACGCAAGAACTGTCATTTTATCCCTGAAAAATTCAATCTGATAATTCCACATTTGTAATTTTGTGAATGTGCCACTTACAAAAACTAGTGGTTCCCCGCTTCCTTCCATTATATAATTTATATCTACACCTTCTTATGAAAAACTAGGCATTTTTTTTACCCTAATGAATATTGAATTTGATTTTACATACTATATAATGGATATAAGGATTAAACTAATAAAAATAAATATACAAAAAATTCAATAAAATTTCGAGAAGTAAATTATCTACCCTTTGAGGTAGCTTTCCGTACTAAAATGGGATTTTCAAACATATTCTGATATATCTCGTTTGCCCTGCGCTCGATTAACTCAATTCTCTGAGCCTTGCTTCCCTTAGAATTATAGTATCTATCCATCGCAATCTTTCGCCATTTCTTTTTCCACGCCGGAAAGCCCGTCTTAACGTAGCGCTCCCGATGTGGGAAGTCTTGACATACCCAGTTAAATAAGATAAAGTATCTCTTTATACCAGAGTCCATCGTAAGATTTTTCGA
Organism: Promethearchaeota archaeon; assembly: GCA_013375495.1. Next base: position 42,071 of record JABXKC010000021.1, on the reverse strand, counting down.
TTTTACTCCTAATCTTCTGAGGTGTTGAATAAATCTACCCTCTACAGCGTCTTGGAGCTCACCTTCAACTATAGCCGGCTCGTAATATATCTCGTTCTCGTCAAAATATTCTCTAACTAGGTCAAAACAATTACCACGGCATAGAAGTATTCTATCGTTTTTGCTATGATTAAGCATTTTTAGAGCTTTTAATATAACTTTTAGAATATGCTTTTTCGGCATGTCGTCACTCTTATTCTCTTCGTTATAGAGCCCGACAGGCACCGATTGAAAAATAATCCTTCCTGTTCGCGCGTCTCGTAAGCCAATGAAAGCATCGCCAACGAGATCGCCAGTCCCAGCGTCATCAATTTCTATTGTTCTTCCCTTCCACTCGCTGGGATTTATAGTGGATTGGCACGACTCTTGGTCGTCTTTTTCTGTTTCTGTCTTCATTAGTTTTGCAAATGTATAACCCCATAAATAGATTTCGGTTTTCCTTAGAATTACCAGTTCATATTTTGGGGGATTTTCGTGGGTTTAAAAATTTTCGTGGACATTTTATTAGATTTATTAAGTTTGAACCTGCGTTTTGACAGGGACAGCTATTACTCCTTTCATTGAACCCCCTCCTCCTCCAGGAGGTTTAAAAATAAATGGGTATGGGAAAAATCCCCCTTCATCGTCGTCCTTTTTATGTCCGCACCAATCGCATATATTTTGTCCTTTAGGGATATTTTTGCCGCAATAAGAGCATTTCGATTTAACATTATCTATTTTATCAACTATTTTATTGGCAAACAGATTAAAATCATCTTGCTCTAACTTTTTCTTTAAAAACAAGGCATCTAAATACTTCTTCTGAAACTCTCCTAAACCTTCTCTCCCATATAAGCCGTGCATTCTGTTTTTTTGTTGTGCCAGTTTTGCATCAATTATATTAATGATATCTATAATATCTTCCCCGACTTTTTCATCCACTTCCGTGAAAAGCTTTTCTAATGCATTTTTAAGATTAAATAAATAATTGGGGCTCTGATTAAGGTAGCGACTTAATAATATTGTCCTTTGATCTGCAGGCGATGATATACTCGATATTATCACTTCTTTTCCTCTAGGAAGTTCGAGAATTTGAAGAACAATATCTCCAAGCAAAGTAGGAAACTTAGAACCACACGATATTAAAAACTGAGATAACATATTACGCGATGATGAAAGATTCTTAATAAGCCCGGTTGATTCTATTATTGTTCTAAATTCAGTGGCTGTAAAATTACTTATATAGCCTTGATTAAGAAGATACTGAACTACTGAAGGATATCCACTTTCGAGCCTTAGAGCAATTTCCTCCTTAAATACTCTGCGTGCAACTGGATCCCCTGCTCTTGACAACTCTCTTAACAACGGAAACGAAATATTTCTCATGAGTATTCTAGTGTCGTAATCATGCTCAACCCAAGCTTGAATGTTTGAACAGTGTCCCCAAAACTCCTGTTCGGGAGTAATTTCATGCCTTTGATCTGGGACGGGAATCGCCATAGGCCCCCTTACGATCCTATTTTGAAATATATGCTTACTATACAAATTAGCGGCTTCATCTATAGAATCAACCTCATCATATATAGGTACATCTGCTTTCGGAATATTTAGGATTAAACGGATACATTGAATGAACCTTTTACCACTAACATAGATAAAAGACCTTCCATTCACCAACTTGAGTGTAATATATTGATTAATTACTTTCTCAAGGGTTGCGACTTCATATGATTTATACCTGGTGGTATTTAACCAATTTGCTCCTAACGCGTTATTATTCACAGCTCCAACATGAGGAACCACTTTTTTCTTACTTTTTTGTTTGTTGGAGTAAAGAAGAATGCTCAGCACAACAATACCAATAAATACACCAACTATTATACCTACAATGCTTAAAGTCATCAAGGCTGCTGAGATAAATGATGGGTCTATCCCTATATACTTCAGCTCTATCAATGCTCTATCGTTGTTACTTGATGCGCCCTCCCTAGAGTTTCCTCTTATATACTCATCAGCTTCTCCATCTCTTGCATATAAACAAACGCCTATTCCATCATCGATGATTTGATCTTTCCTTAAAGGAATTCTAAAATCAAAACCGTCGCATAAAATATGACCCCTATAAACAATCGCTTTTGGCTTATTGTTCCAGGTTATAGTCATTTCATCCCAAATCTCGTAAGTTAGATTAGCTCCAATATCTACCATTCCTGAACCATAGTCAAACTTTACATGTATTTCTACCTCTGACCAGCCGTCAGGAAGAGAAGAAATATTAAAGAAGTAAAAAGTTTGAACCTTTCCATTACTATAATTTCCTACGTGCAGAAAATCATCTGCACCATAGTTAATATCAGGATAATCCTCAGCTACATAAGAATCTTTCTCAACCCTTATTGATCGTTCATGTCCCTGAATGTGGGCAGCTAGTACAATCACTGTAACACCAAAAATTATAAAACCTATTACTGAGACGATTTTGATGTTTTTTTTAATTCGCTCTCTCATCTTTTCTTAGTTCACCACCTTCTCACTATATAGGAACATAAACATTTGCTATTTTTGTTCTCCCAATTAATGACAAAAAAATCTAACTATATATATTTCACATTTCTTTCAACCTTCTATGTGATATCAATTTGGACTATATACAGCATCTCGACCTTTTTTGTTAGCTCCAGGCCTTTTCTTTTTATTCTTCTTCATCATTGCCTTCTTCCATAATAGATTTATATGGAATTCCAAGCGCATCACACAGCTGGCATAATACCTCCCATTGGATATAGCACTCATTTGCATGTCGTAACTCACCCTCAGATGTCCAATACCTATATGCTTTCGCTTTACAGATAATTAAATACTTTATAGAATCGACATAATTCTGAATAGGGTCATCTTCTTGTTCAATAATAACCTCAACATGCCTTTTTTCAACAAGACCTAACCATTCTTTAAATTCTTGAGGTTCGTAACCCTGATCTATGGTTTTTATTCTATAATATATACCATGTCTATCTCTTATTGTGGAAGATTTATGAGCAGAGACAAACTTATCCCTTATAGTTGTTCGCCTCCCAAACCATAACCAAACACATTTTCTTATATCATCAATAAATAGGAAAGTTGCCATAGGTACCAACAAATCTGGTACAAAAAAGGTTTCATGCAATTCGATTTCCTCAAAATCATCTAGATTCTCATTAAATTCATAAACTATCATACTCACTCCCCCTCTAGGGATTAAATCGCATTTCCCATGACAGAGCCAAAACCCCGCCCAAGGCTATTACTAGCCCTTTTTTTGTGCGAAATGTCTGTCGATTTTATCACGGATCAACTTATCAATTTCTGGTTCTAAGACTTCTAATACCCGTTCGAAGCTATCTTTCTTTATAATCCGTTCATAATGTTCTAATCTTCCAATGTAATCGTTAACAGCATCTCTAATTAGTTGAGATAAGCTAATTCCCAAGAGATCGCCTGCTATGATGTCCCATTTCTCCTTATCTTCCCTTGACAAAATTAAATTTATCCTAGCGTATTTCTCCGTTGACTTCGACATTATTTAATATATTGTCTTTTTCTTATTTAAATATTATCCTCGGTGTTACATAAGAATTATGTATTTTCTTTTTTTTCTTATGTAAGTTTTACATAAATTTGTGATTATTTCAAACTTTAGATTATCTTAAAATCAGTCTTTTTCTATACAACCAGAATTCACAATTAATTTATAGCTTTCTTTAGTCTTTTTTGAATCAAGCCCCGAACAGACCATTTGACAAAAACCACATGTAGGTCTAAAATCTTCTGCTGGTTTATCGTTGCGTCCTAAATAAGTATTAGTAACAAGCCTTAAAACGTTTTCTGCTTGCTCACCTCCCTTTTCAATACCTTTGGCAAACATATTTTTAACGTAGTTATCAACGGAATCGTCTAAAGGGAGGCTCTCAATATCATCAAAGCGAAAAGGAGACCATGTGGACCATTCTTTAAACTTGTTCTGACCTGACATGCTACTACAAATCGCAATACAATACGCATAACTATTTCGTTTTGCAATTGTTTCTTCCACACCTGCAATGTTGATGGTTTGTTCTTCATCTTTGCTAAAGAGTCCCCCTTGACACGATTTCTCACAAATTTTACATTTGGTGCAAGGATTATTTTCCAAGGGTTTATCAGGTTTCAAATTAGCATTTGTAATAATTGAGTTTAATAGAACTCGTGCTCCATACTTTTCCGTGATTAAATTTCCACTCCATCCAATTCTTCCTACCCCTGCAGAAACAGCAACGCAGCGATGGGATAATGAAGGTATTAAGCGCATTGGAGTTTTCTTAAGCCCTGGTAAAATTAATTTTTTCAAGAGTTTTAAAGTGATAGTTTCTTTTTTCGTTAAATTATAGTCTTTATCATTTTCTTTATTTATGAGATCAACTAGAGTCTTAATACTAGAAACAACGGCCTTGCTTGTTCTATTTATATTTCTATAATCATAATTACAATCGCAATTGTAGGCTTCAAATCCTTTTTCTTCAAGAAATAGTTTAATTTTCTCGGCTATTTTTTTAAGGTTTTTAGTTGTATATCCCTCTTCATAACATAGAGGTAAGTATTCTTCTTTCGACAAATATTTTCTAACTTTTTCATCGTCGAAATTTATTGCGATACTAATTACCGACTTAGCGCCGGATAGCAAGTAATTAGGGTCTGAAAATTCTTTATCTTTAATACTTTCAGCAGAACAAATGCCTACTAACGCTGCCCCCTCTTCTAAAGCCAATTTTTTTATTTGATCTTCTAAAGATATAGTTTCTGTTTGAGTCATTATATTTCTGTTTGATTCATAATATTATTAAACTTTATTACGAATAGTTGTCTTTACCAAATAATTTTTTGAAAATGAGATTGAAAAAATGAGTGACATCAGAAAAGGAATGGAAGGATTCTTCGGGCGTGGAAAATTTGAAAGAAAACCGTTCTCTGATGGTGTGTGTTATTTTATAGGCGCTTTCGGAAATGTAGGCGTTGTTAAGACAAGTGAGGGTCTGGTTCTATTCGACTTAGCGCTTAGATTATTTGGTCCACAGGTATTTAAAGCGGTACGAGAATTTTCAGATAAACAGGTTAAATATATTGTTTTATCTCACGGACATTTTGACCATTGTCTTGGTTTCGCTCCGTTTGTTGAAGAGGCTAAAAAAAATGGTTGGGTAATGCCCCAAGTAATTGGCCACGAGAATCTTTTAAGAAGATTTGAAAAATACAGAATGCTAGATCAACATCAAATGTGGACATTCAGGCAACAATTTGCTTCAGTAGGAGTAAATCAATCAAGATTTGATTCCGTACATGATGCTCTTGAACCTACTATTATAATGCGCAGCAACGAACCGTACGAGTTTAAATTGGGTAACCAAACTTTCGAGCTATATCACGATAAAGGTGAAACTGATGATAGTATATGGATGTATTTACCTGAAAAGAAAGTGTTATTTACGGGAGATTTGATGGTAAATTCTTACCCTAATATCGGTAGTCCATTTCGAGTTCAACGATACGCTAAAAATTGGGCTTTAGCGATGGAAAAAATGATGGATAAGAACGCTGAATATTTACTTCCCGGACATGGGCCCCTTTTTGAGCAAAAAGATGATATTAGAGATGTTCTATCTATTACTGCAGAAGCAATGCATTTTGTCCACGACGAGGTTGTAAAAAGATTGAACGAGGGAAAGTGGTTCGAAGAAATATATCACGAGATGCTTGAGATTTACCCTGAAAAGTTTAACAATCACGAGCGTTTAAGACCATTATACGGGGAATATCGTTTTGCTATCCACGATGTATATAGGCTCTACCACGGTTGGTACGATTCTGGAAATCCAACCGCTCTATTTCCGTCTAAGTCTGAGGAAATTGCTAAAGAATTACTTAAAATTACCAATCAGACTAACTATTTTAATCGAGCAAGAGAATTATTTGAGGAAGGAAAATTCCAATTAGCTCTTCACCTGCTTGATGTTGTAATAAAAGGAACTAATGAAAGTTCTGAAACTCTCATTGATGCCTGCAAATTAAAGGTTAAAATTCTAAAAAATAAAACTGGAGAAGAAATGTCTTTCATTGCTAAAAATATTCTAATCTCTAGTGCTAATCAATTGAAAGCTAAAATGAAAGAGTTAAGAAAAAATTCCCGTTAATTTTAATTTAATTCGACCTCCAAAGACTAAGGATATAACCCTCATATTTATAGGATATGATATGAAACTTTATATTCCATTTTTTTTTCTATTTCATATGCAAATCGAAAATGATGATCAAATGGCAGGTATGGACTCGCCCAAGAGTGTTTCAATAGTTAGTACTCCAGCGTTTAAAATCTGGATAGGACTTATTATTTTCGCTGTGGTGGAAGTAATTCTTATCTTTTTACTCGAACCCTTATTACGAATTAATTTCCCCCCCTTGAATCCCGACACGGGCCCTGAAGACTATTATTGGAAACTGAATGTTCGGGATGCGTTAACCATGGTCATCACTTGGACTTTTTATGCAGCACATCAATTTTCCGTTTGGATTGTTATTGTATGGGCACATAAGAATTATCACGGGAAAAAACTCGACGAAAAGAAATTACTCATGTATACAGGGATGATGACAATCATCTTAATAAGCTTTACGCTTCTTCATTTACTTCAGACGCAATTATGGTACGATGGCCTTGCCCAGGACGTACCAATCCTAACGAGCCAAGGAAGTGTGATCATAATGCTTTCGATTCTTTTAGTAATGCAAAATCCTAAACGCGGGTTATTCTTTGGCAAAAAAGAAAATAAACTAATGCGCCCCGAAGTTTCAGCAACTTTCATGAAGAGCCATCAATTAATCTTCAGTTGGGCATTGGTATACACTTTTTGGTTTCATCCAATGGATTCCTCTCCTGCTTTACTGAGTGGATTTTTCTTCATGGGTCTCTTGTTTATACAAATGGTACTAGCGTACACTCGTATGCACTTGAATAAGTGGTGGGTTTTAGTCGTAGAGTCTTATGTTGCTGTGCACGCAACCATAGTGGCAATTGCTCAATGGGTCGATTTTGGCTCTAATCCTCCGATGTGGGCGATGTTCCTACTTGGATTCCTTGCAATGGTCATCTTCACGTACATTCACGGTTTAGGCTTACCAAATTGGCTACGATGGTCAATCGTCATTGTCTATTTCGTATTTATGGTTTTCGTATATGTTCCCCAACCATTCGGTTTCGGTCGAGACTTTGCTTATTTCCTTAGATTAGAGTTTCTTTGGATTCCTATGATCTTGTTTCTCATAGCGTTTATTGCTGCTGCTATTGCTCATGTATATGTTCTTATTCGAAATAGAATTAGTAGTAGTAATTAACCTTTATATTTTTCAAACACATGAGTTTGAAAGATTTAAAAATAAAAAAGAACAAGGAATACTATGGCGTATAACGAAAAACTTCTAAAGAAAGACTCTTTAAGAATAATTTTAATAGGATCGGGGGGTCCTTTCAACAACGAAGTAAGGGTAGCTCCATGTATTGCTGTTATCGCAGCCGGGGAGTTCTTTCTTGTTGATGTTGGACCAGGTACTTACCGAATTGTTGATATTATGAGACTTCCAGTACCACACTTAAGTAAAATTCTCCTTACACACTTTCATTCAGACCACATAGGAGACCTTGGTGAGGCAAATATGATGTCTTGGGCTAGTGGTAGAACTAAACCACTGGAAATTTTCGGTCCCGAAGGCCTTGAGACAGTTGTTAACGGATTTATCATGGCATACAAGCAAGATACTGGTTATAGAATTGCTCATCATGGTAAAGACACTATTAAACCTGAAGCAGGTACTCCAATAAGCAAAACGATTAAGTTTCCTGATCCAAATGTAAGGGTATTATGTTTTAAGATAAATGAATTAAAAGTTTACGCCTTTCAGGTTGATCATTCTCCCGTTAAACCTGCTTTAGGGTATAGGATTGAATATAGGGGGAATGTAGTCGTCATCACAGGTGATACAAAAAAAACTAATAACTTGGCTGAACATTGCAAAGACGCAGATATCCTTTTTTGTGAAGCAATATCTTTCGAAATATTGAATAATATGATTGAGGGCTTAAAAAGAAATAAACTCAACAGACAAGCTCAAATTTTAAACGATATTCAGAGTTATCATATGGAGCCTGTGGAAGCAGCAAGAGTAGCAAAAGACGCAGGTGTAAAAAAGTTAGTATTTATTCATATTACTCCTCCATTAACCAATAAAACTACCGAAGACTTATACTTGAAAGGTGTGGCTGAAGTTTTTGATGGAGAAATTGTTTTAGGCATGGATCGTATGAAATTCAGGTTAAGACCCAAATCTTAAGAGCCTAAAAGCTTAAATGATTACAATTATAATTGAAAATCTAAAATTTCCTCAGTTTTCTTCCAGAGTGTTTTCTGAACTTTTCTATCGTAAGTGATTTCTTTTGAATAACTTGAGCGATTATTTAAGAAATATTTTCCACTGACATCCTCCAATTTGGGAGCTGTTGCTGCGAATACTAATGTCTTCGCGCCCTCAGTTAGTGATGCACCACCCATTCCAAATGCAGCTCTCAATAGTTTAGTATTTATCACACCTGGATGAAGGCAGTTGACAGTAATGCCTTTATCTTGTAATTTCTCTGCAAGGAAATAAGTAAATAAGATTAAAGCCGTTTTAGATTTCGCATAAGCTTTAACGGCAGTATACTCTCTTTCCAACTGCAAATCGTTGAAATCCAGTTGGTTAGATTGAACGCGTGAAACTACATTCACAATTCGACTCGATTTTCCCTTTTTCAGCAATTCGATCAAAAGATTACTAAGAAGAAAAGGAGCTAAATAATTTATAGCAAATGTCTCTTCCAAACCATCTTTGTTAACTGTCCGTTCTGGTCTAATAACTCCTGCATTATTAATTAATACATCTAATCTCTCAAAACGATCGTAGATTTCACTAACCATTGTTTTTATTTGAGCAATAGACCCTAAATCAGCGTAAATGTAACTTAAATTACCATTTTTAGTCTCTTTTTCAATTTTTTGTATTGTTTGTTTGGCTTTTTCCTGATTTCTTCCATGTATTATTACATGGTGACCCAACCTAACAAGCTCAATTGCTGCTTGATATCCTATGCCATCAGTAGAACCAGTAATTAAAATGAGTTTTTCATTCAATTTGTTAATCTCCTTAGAATATTATGAAATTTTCACTGCCAAAGGAGCTAATTATTATTCTAATTTTTTTCCAAAAACCCAATATTGATATTCTCCCCCTCTTTCTAACACAGCTTCAGAAATAATTGAGAATCCTGCTTGTTTTACAAGATCAAGAGTGGTTTTTGGGTTGAAATTACTCCAAAACATTGGAACACCGAAAAATCTGCTTGTTCCTTCTGATTCTGATACCCCGGTATTAATCATTAATATACCACCTGGTTTTAGTATTTTAAAAAATCGTTTAAATATCTCGAGATGGTTTTCTTTTGGCACATGAAAGAGGGCATATACGCTTATTATCCCGTCAAATGTATTTTCATTAAATTCTAATGTGTTCATGTCCATTTTAATGAATTCAGCACTAGGCACATTATCTCGAGCCAGACTTAACATTTTATCAGATAAATCTATCCCAGTCACTCTAATTCCTCTTTCTGTTAGAAATCTTGCCGTAGGGATACCTGCACCACATCCTACATCTAGTATGCGGGCATTATCCGGAAGAAGAGAAGCAAATTCCTCTAATTCATTGTTGAATTTGCTTAAATTCCGATGACTATAATAATCCTCAGCGATTCTATCATATCCTTTTTCTACTAATTTACTTATAACATCCATATTATTAATAGAATAATTACATCTTAAGTAGGCTCTGTTAATATTTTATTACTGATTTAGAGAATGTTAATTATAAAAATTAATCCTATACAATAAAGATTTTATAATTCTTAACAATGAACTTCTTTTATTTGTCCATGATTCTCGATTCTATCGTATTTTTTATTCTTGGATTGAAAATGTACCATAATCTGAGAATTTTCGAGTTCTGGCATTTCCTCGATAATTTTCTTATCTCCATATCTAATCGCTTCAAGTACGAGCGGTAAATGATCGCAAAAAATTCTGTCTCGTAAACTTGCCCAACCAAAACAAAAACCTCCACTAACATGCATATAGAGATGTAGCTCGAAACGATCGTTATTCTTTTGCCATTCAGCTAACACCTCATCCCTCATAAAACGCGTATAAAGGCTTGAAATTTGCTCAAAATCGTATTCAGATCCTATTGTAAGAAAAAGATCTCCAGTTGAATCAGAATGAGTTAATGTGTATTTGCGAGGTAATTTAAGGGTGACTTCATCAACCGAGTCTTTATAGACAACATGCAATTTATCAGGATTTAAAATTGTCATGATTATGAATAAAGTAGTATAACAAGAAGTTTAAACCATTTTCTTATGAAATATTAAATTATACTGTTTTTAATTGTAGCGGGATCTCAAATTTCACAGAGTATAGAATTATTTATTAAAAAGAAATGAAAGTGTATTTTTTCCTAATTTTTATTTATCTTATATGAAATTATTAAATTTTTTATTATCTCAAGCCTTAATACCGTAATTTCAAGTATTTAACTATGATTAAAATAAAATCTGAATATCAGAAACTAACTCCTCTTTGGATTGCTGTTTTCGTAGACATTCTTGGGTTTAGTATTATTCTTCCGTTCCTACCTTTTTTCATTGCAGAATTCAATAGTTCACCAGTAATAATTGGCTTCCTTTTAAGTTCGAACGCTATTTTTGGATTTTTCTTTGGACCGATCCTCGGTAAATTGAGCGATAATTATGGACGGAAACCTGTAATGTTGATTTCATTAGCAGGTACCTTAGTAGGTTTTATTATTTTGATACTTTCCAATAATATTTTACTTTTGTTTATTGCTAGAATTATAGATGGTATTTTTAGTGGTCAATTTCCGATAGCAAAAGCAATAATAGGCGATGTCGTTCCCCCAAAAGAACGACCAAAACAGATGACCAATATTGGAATCGCATTTGGTTTGGCATTCATAATAGGTCCTGCAATTGGTGGGTTGTTATCTCCTTTCGGTCTTATTTGGCCAGGCATTCTTGCTTCCCTTTTAACAGGATTCTCACTGGTTTACACTACATTCTATTTAGAAGAGAGCTTACCAAAAAAAATCAATTCAAAATGGCAAGGTGGTGTCATAGAAACTCCTGGTTTAAAGATCAAATCTGCTTCGATTTGGAAAAATAATAAAACTGTAATACTTGTCATTCAGTATAGTTTTATTGCAATAACGGGAGGTATTCTTCAAACAACCTTTAGTATTTTTGCGGGCATTCGACTTGGATTGAGTCCATTTATAGTAGGAATTCTACTGACGCTTTTAGGCATATTTCAAATTATTTTTAGGTTATTAATCTTCAATCGACTGAGAAAATCATTAGGTGACCCAATTACTGCGCTCTTAGGATTAGGAACTTACATCGTTACATATTTATTCTTCGGAATTGTGACTCAAGTCTGGGAATTAGTACTCTTATTGTTTTTTCTTAGTTTTGCGGGTTCAACATCTCAAGGAATCATCACTGGATTTACAAGTCGTTCTGTCGATAATCAAAACCAAGGTAAAATAATGGGTATTACTACAGGAATAGACAATCTAACTCAAATTATAGGACCAATTGTCGGAGGGATCTTACTTAGTCTCACAGGAAATATTCCATATGCTCTAGTTTTGAGTTTATTAAGTGTCATACCGTTTCTTATTGGTTTTAAGGTATTAAAATTCGGTTATGACAACAGAGAAAAGGATATAACAACCGATAAACCTAGTTTACTAATTAAAGCTCCGGCTCATAATTAACATTTTTAGCTTTCATTTTTTTTCCAATAGGATTTTCCTCTCCAAATCTTATATTTTTTATAGAAATCCTTTAAGTTTGCTTTAACATTTTCGCCATTAATAAATTGAATATAATATCTAAATGGAAAACTTATGAACTTACCACCTGAATCTTATACTAATTTAAGTGCTAATTTTAAAATCTGCCGTGTTATAAATGGAATGTGGCAGGTTTCTGGAACTCACGGTTATATTAACAAAAATGATGCCATAAAAAGTATGAATTCACACTTAGATAATGGCTTTACAACTTGGGATTTAGCAGACCATTACGGACCTGCGGAAGATTTTGTTAAAATATTTAGAGAACAGTGGAATAAAGAGCTGAAAGAAATCTCGATTGAGGATATGAAATTTTTTACGAAATGGGTACCCCGACCACAAAAAATCACAAGAGAACTAGTTAATAAGGCTATTGATATTTCTCGAAAAAGAATGGGAATGAAAACTTTAGACATGCTTCAATTTCACTGGTGGGATTATCAAGATAGGAACTATCTGAAAGCTATTGCATTTTTAGAAGATTTAAGAAACGATGGGATAATTAAAACCTTAGGATTGACAAATTTTGACACGATCCATACTGAGGAATTATTACAAATGGGAATAAAAATCGTGTCAAATCAAGTCCAATATTCATTAATAGACAGAAGACCAGAACAATTGATGGCTCCTTTATGCAAAAAATATGACTTTAAACTCCTAGCATATGGTACTCTATGTGGAGGGTTATTATCGGAAAGATATTTAAATCAACCAGAACCTCTTGGTGACCAGCTCTATACGGCATCACTCTATAAATATAAAAATATGATCGATCGGTGGGGAGACTGGGAACTCTTTCAGGAATTACTTCAAAGTTTAAAAAAAATTGCATTAAAATATAATGTCACAATAGCCAACATTGCTGTTCGTTATGTATTAGAAAACCCCGTTGTAGGGGGAGCTATTATAGGCGTTAGATTGGGTATTTCAGAGCACATTAAACAAAACTCCAATTTATTCAACTTTTCTCTAAATCAAGATGATAGAGAAGAAATAAATAGAGTTTTATCTAAATCAAAAGATTTACTTAAAATAATTGGAGATTGCGGAGATGAATATAGAAGATAAGAAAGTTCTTAATTTGCACTATAATTTATACCCCATCCAAAGTATTATTATATTTTATAGATTTAGTTGCGATTCTTTTTATTTCTAATTAAATAAATCTTCTTTGATAAATATAGCATTATGAGAGCTTTTAAATAATGTATTAGAATATTACTTACAAGAAAATGATGATTAAGAGAGGTAAAAATGAAATTTCCAGAAATTACTGGTGAAAATTTAGAGAAAAAGAAATATACTATACCATACGATCTCGAGGGTGAGCTTAATGTGGTAATAGTGCCTTTTCAACGTTGGCATCAAAGCCTTGTAGATGAATGGAGCGTATTTTTAAATAGCATTGAACAAAGAGATCTTAATTTCCGATATTATGAAGTTCCGACTTTAAACTCAGCATATAAGGCTATGAGATTTATGATTGATGGAGGAATGAGAGCAGGAATACCTGAGAGAGGCGTAAGAGAGCGAACGATTACGCTCTATACTAATAAACCGTTATTTGAAAAACAATTGAGTATTACTTCTGAAGATACTATATATTTATTTTTAATACGGAAAAACGGTGAAATTCTATGGAGAAGTGAAGGAGAATTCGACGCCCAAAAAGGGGACGATCTTCTAGAGACAATAGAAAAGTTGAATGTTTAATTTTTTCTAAAACACTTAAAGAAATTTTATGCTAGTGAAAAATCTACAGCTGCTTTTAAATGGATTTTTAATGTATCGTAAAAAGGAACGCTTACATCTTCAGTTTTAATTAACATAGGAAGTTCGGTACAACCAAGAATGATTCCAGCGGCCCCATTCTTTATTAAATTTTCAATAATTCCAACGATTTCTTTTTTAGTTGACTCAAGGAATATCCCTTTCGCAAACTCTTGGTAAATTGCCTTATGGATGTAATCTCTTTCAATTTTATCAGGGATAAGTGTATTAATTGCATACTTTTTTATTAATTTTTCAGAATAAAAGGTTCCTTCCATCGTAAATTTGGTGCCTAGTAAACCCACACTTTTAATATTCATAGATTTTATAACCTTAGCAGTCTCGTCTACGACATTAATGATAGGGATTGAAATTTCTGCTTCAATTTCAGTAGCAATCTTATGCATCGTATTAGAACAGATGAGGATTGCTTTACTTCCAACTAATTCAAGCTTCTTACATATGTTAATCATTAATTTCAATAGTTCATTCCAATTATTTTGGTTCTGCCATCGAAGAACCTGTTCAAAATTGACAGAATACAGTACTAATTCTGCTGAATTCCAATCGCTTAAGCTTTTTTTTACCATTTCGTTAATAATTCTGTAATATTCTATAGTATTCTCCCAACTCATCCCCCCAATTAAACCTATTAATTTCAAACTTCTCAATCCAAATTTTCAAATTAAATTTATAAAAAAAAAAAGAGTTAAAAGATTTAAATTATGCCGGTTGTAATACTCCAGCGAATACTAACCATGCTAAAAGCGTTTTGGACCATAAACTAAGGAGGATATATCCTCGTTCTCCATGTAAGTAATCTTTCCATTTTCCTACTTTCTTATATTGCAAAATCATGTTAATAGGAAATGTATTGAAGAATAATACATATGATCCAAAGATAGCCCAAACAAACCATGGAATTTCGGTAATATTGCCGTTACCAAAGAGATATAGGAGAATTACTATCCATGGAATAATTCCTGCAAATACTCCCATATAAAATGCTGTCCATTTCGTTTTCTCAGTAGTTTGGTTATGAAGTTCCATCATCAAACCTAAAAGATTCATTGTGGCATTGATACAAAAAATTAAAATCATGGTTGAAAGGTCGTAAACTCCGAAAAACCACGCAATTAGAACTATCATTAAGGATGAACTTAAGGCGTATTCAAACCATCTAAAATAGTTAATTCCTTGACCCAATTTTCTATTATAGAAGTTGTTAACTTTGGGTAATACGATTAATAAATGAGCGATAGCGGAAAGCAATAAGAACATAGCAACTAGAGGACCTATAGGGACCGTCGTTAATTGGGTGTAATTTGGCACTAGTCTTGGCGGTATTAAAGCATCATTATAGAAAAGGTAAGAGGTTGTAATCGGTAACTCGAAATCCCTTATTGCAGGTATTGTATAAGACATGATTATCATTATACTGGCTTGGATTAAATGTAAAAATCCCATTATTAAGTTGAATCGTCTTAAATAAGAGAAACTTATTTTAGATTCTGTTTTTTCATTCATAGATTTCACAATTGTATAGTGTTTATGTGATTTTTATATACAGTTCCGTATATAAATCTTTTTTATATAATTTATTAAATTTGTAACCTAAAACTCAAAAATGAAAACTAACTAATCATATAATATGTTATCAAAAGAAGATATTATAACATTAGATAAGAGTCAAATTAAAGCCGCAGGTGAAGTTTTGGGTCGCGCTTTAAAGGACGATCCCGTCTCAGTTTACGATATTCCTGATAAAGAGAAAAGACATGCCGTAATGAAACATGTATTTCAAATGACCAGTTGTTGGGGCGTTAAATACGGCGAAACACACGCAAATTCACCCAATTTGGAAGGCATAGCTGTATGGCTTCCTTACATTAATAAAGAGTTTAAGGAAATAATAAACATAGGATGTTTGCTTAAAGCAAAATTCTATAAATTAGGAAGGGAAGCTGGTAAGCGGATTAAACCAATTGAAGAATATAATACTAAGGTCCATCGAGAGTTCGCTCCTGGTGATCACTGGCACCTGCAAACGCTCGGTGTAGAACCCGCTCATCAAGGGAAGGGATATGGAAGTTTGTTGATGGAATATATGCTTGAAAAAATCGATACTACTAAACCTCTACCCCTATTTCTTGAGACTTCTACCGAAATAAACGTGAAATTTTATAAGCGGTTTGGATTTGAAGTAATGAGAGAAGGAATCATACCCGATACTGATGTCGAACAATGGTACCTCCTCCGTGATGCTAAATGATTAAAACTTTTATATGCAATTTCATAAAAGTTTTATACAAAATTGTCTTAAACAACTTAACGAAATCTATCTAGAATTATCTAATTCGTAATATTATCCGTTAAATAATAAAAGGAGGTAATGCCAATGGCTTATATTGTGATCACGGGAAGTTTCCCGGCTCACGTTGGAATGGAAGTTGGAAAAAAGTTTTTAGAACTTGAAAAATTACCTGATTACATAGAAACTGAACACGTATTTAACACTGCGGCGGGTGATTATGCTTTTTTCACAATTTATAAGATTGAAGATGATAGTAAATACTTCGATGCTTTAAAAGCAATCACTAAAAGATTCTCTGGATATATGGACATAGTGGGCTATAAATATACTCTCCATCCCGTTTTAGAAGCGAAAGACGCCTTAAGTATGGTTGGTCTAGGTTAAATCGTAATTTAATAAAAATGCAATTTGTATTAACATCTAAATACAAATCTTTTTTTTTTTTAAGTTATTTTAAATTCTTAGTATATAGACCCACATCTCAGCCTATATATTTCTGGAGAAAATTCCAGATTATCTTATTTGTTTCTTCTGGAGCTTCTAAATTAAAGACATGACCACTGCCTGGAATTGTCTCTAATATTGAATTGGGAATTTGCTCATGCATAATTTCTGGCATTCCCGGAATGGACAATAAATCTTTTGATCCTGAATGGATTAAGGTCGGCTGAATAATATTTTTTATCGAATCCCGGATATCAAAGTCTCTTAGTGCTTCGTTTTGGTTGATATAATCCTTATACTCTATAGAGTTTATGAGAAATTCGGAATTTCTAATTGTAGTTTTAAAATTTTTGCTCAAAATATTTAGAGCTTTCTAAATTGAAATAAATAATTTTGGATCTCAACAATAATTTAAGGGTGTAAGTAGATAAACAGTAAAGAAGTTTAATTTGGGATAATTTCAATCAGGCTATTACTATGGTAGGAAGAAATTCAGTGTTGGATAACATTAATTAATCATTTATTTTACCATATGTTTCAATTATAATCGAAATAAACCTCAAATCGGCTTAAAGAATGGAAAACTGAATAGGGTGAGGAATAGAAATTTGTATCGGTTTTTAGAAGGGTTTTGTATCGCGATGGAATGTACTCCAAATGATAATTGCGAATGTAAATGTAAATGCGACCCTGAGTGTACGTGTGTGTGCGATTGTGAATGCAAATGTGATCCTGAATGTATATGTCCTTGTGATTGTGAGTGCAAATGTGAATCGGAATGTAAATGCGAATGTGACTGCCAATGTAAGTGTGATCTGGAGTGTAAATGCAATTCTGAATGTCCCTATAATGGAGCCTTTCTAAAAGCACGATTAGGAATCAGAGAAACTACTTAGAACTACCTAAGTCAATGGGCTTATTATGACAATGAAAATGAAGAATGGATAATCTCCCAACAATAAATCAAGATGGGTATCTCACTGCTGAGACAAACATTTTATCAACATGGCCCCTGTTAATTCCTGAGGAAACGACATCCACACTTTTAGGCACAGTTGCTATTGCATCAGTATCTGCCATCGGAATTTTAGCTATTTCCGTTTTCTACTTTAAGAAAAGACGTTAAAGATATAAAAAAAATTCTAAAATTTTTTTCTTTTTTCTTTTTTCCCTTATTTTTACAGTTAATAAGAATGAATACTTGTATGAGGTAGTTTTCTGCCCATACTCAAGGATGTTATTAAAATCGCGAATTAAGGTCATCGTTATAAAAAGAATTGACTAAGAATAATTAAAATAAGTAACAGAGCTAGAGAAGAAATGGCCTTCATATCACAAAATATTCTAATAACAAGCGCTAACCAAATAAAGGACAAAATAAAGGAGTTAAGAAACATTTAAAAATTGAAATCCTATCACTAAAAATCAAATAATATGAAAGGTGTTAGCGATATTTTTGACGGAGAAATTATTTTAGGAAGGGATCACATGAAATTCAGGTTAAAGCCAAAACCTTAGAAATCTCCTTCATTTCTTATTTTGAAAAAAAAGGTGTGATAAACTGTTACCGAGAATCCAAGGGTGGTAACAGAACCATACATCATAAAAGATGTAAAAATAAATCAATTTTGATTTCTGGTTCCAGAGTGTTGCTATTTTAATTGAATACAATTCTATATTAATTTAAAAATCTTGAAAGTATTGTTTCAAGGTATTGAGACAGGGGATGAATATCGAAGTGGAAATAACAAGTAGAAAGTATATATATCAAAAATTTTGATCCTACTTAATTAAACCCCATTAAGAATAAAAAATGTGATTAAATGTGAATGGAAGCCAGAATGAAAATTTAATAGGATTTGCATCCTTAATGCACAATCAATTTGTGAGACCTCTTGAGAATAGTGAAAAATTCAAAGAACGATATAAAGATGTAAATCTGCAACTTTTTTTCAACATTACTGATGCGTCTCACTCTGCAGTTTTAATCCTTAAAAATGGCATAATCGACATTGAAGGTATTGCCCAAGTAGATAAAGATGAGTTAGAGAAAGCCAGAAATCAATGTGATGCTATGGTCGAAACTGATATGAAAACTTTTGTAACTATGAATGATATGTCTATGATCAAAACACTCGGGAAAATTATTTCAGGAAAACTGAAGATAAAGGGAGGAAAGCACTTAAAATTGCTACAAGAGCTACGAGTGCTTGCAGAAGAAGAGGATGCTCAGGATTTTTTTTAATCCTTTATATTTAATAAAAAAAATTCTTTTTCTTTTTATTATTGGTTAAAATGAGTTCTTAAATTTGAAAAAGATAATCAGATTAATGGTATTTTATAAAAATAACCAAAAAAGAATTTTCTAGTAAAACATGAATAAAGCTCATATCCTAGATGACTTAGTTTTAAAGCTTGAGTACAATAAAGATCAACAATCTCGAATCGAGAGTTTACAGACTCTTATTGAGTTAGATCTCTTAAATACCGATCATATTAATTTTTTAGAAGATTTAGCTATTGGAGATACTAATATAAATATAAAACGGTTAGCTTTAAACATTCTTATTAATCAATTTCACGAGAAAGTAGGATTATTAATCGAATGGATTCTTCAATTCGAACAATCTCCAAGAATTCTTACCACTGTTACGGGAAGATTATCTAAGAAAAATCAAGATCTTTTAAAATTACAAATAATAAAGTTTTTAGACGAGAAAGTTAAAGATAATAGAAATTTGAGTCTCAAAAATTATAATAAAGAATTATCAAAATGGTTTGAATATAAACCTTTAGACTCTCTTTCTAGTAAAGAATTAATTAATATCTATCTCAATTATAAATTTATAGTTAATTTAGAAAAGCAGTTTAAGTTTTCGAAAAATCTGAATTCCAGGATGCTCACATACATACTTAAAGAAGGACTTATTGTCGAATTAAGAATGTGGGGCTTAAATCTTGAAAAGGTAAGCGATATTGATGGTATTGAAATATTGAACGCTTTAAGGGTATTAGATCTTTCAGGTAATAATCTCCGAGAAATTGATGGATTAGAGACCATTACATCATTAGAAATTCTCAAATTTGGTGATTTAAATTATAGTACTGGAAATCAAATAACAGAAATAAAAGGTTTAACTCTATTAAAGAATCTTAGGGTTCTAAATCTCTCTAATAATTATATCAAAGAAATTAAAGGACTTGATAATTTAATCAATCTCAAGAGATTATATTTAGTCAATAATTCAATAAAAGAAATTAAAGGGCTTGATACGCTCCAAAACTTAATCTATCTAAACCTAGAGAAAAACTCTATCACCCAAATTCAACGCCTCAAAGAGCTAATTCTTTTAGAAATCTTAGTTTTAGGCAAAAATTCAATAGTTAAAGTGAGCAATATACAAGATCTACATAACCTAAGAGAGATAAGGATACAAGGCAATCCTATTTCTGAAATTGAACCAGTGGAATTTAAAAATGAAATTGAAATTAAACTGTACTCATCTGAAATTGAACGAATGGATTGGTTGAATTCAATAACCGGAATCAAGATAAAAAGTGTTGAAACAGTAAAACCTACGGAATATGTATCTCGCTATTTACAATAGTTTTCTGAGTATGTTAAATTTAAGTTTTGGCTCTCCTGTAAAGCAAAGTCTTGAACTCTTAAAAAAGATTTTTGAAGATATTAGCTTTAATCTTCCGTATATGTTCTGTAAGTGCAGATGGAGTTATGTTAAATGTTTTGGCCAGTTCGGATGTTGATACTTTCTTTGGGTTATTAAAATATCCTTTGCTTGCAGCATGAACAGCAATCTCTAATTGCCTCCCGGTTAATAATGTGTAAAGATTCTCTTTATCTAAAGAGTAATCGGTAATTCTTACAATGCTGTAATTATCCCCTATGTGTTTTGAGATTTTTTCGTATACTTTTGTTATATTCTTCCCATATGAGAGATAAGGGATGAATAACCAATTATCAATTATTATGATCGGTTTACTTACCATTATATTATACTTTGAAAAATATTCTGAAAAACAATCTGGATTTTCCAAATGGACAATGCACAAATACTCATTATCCCTCTCATCATGAGAAATAACTTCAATATATTTCATACCGTCTACTCCAATTAAGTCTTGAGGAGTATATTTTGAATCTTTAAAAGTTATATGTTCTAATACTGTCATGGAGCATTGATAAAAGTTTAATATATCAATTACATCTAATTTTGCAATGTAATCCATTGATTTTTTAAATCCCTTACGATAAACAAACTCTATTGGTAGTTTTAAAAGAATTTTTTTCATTTAAATAATTAATTCGTTGATTATTTTAAGTTGAAGAATGTTAACTTTTCTTAAAAGTTTATTAGTAATTTTTCTTATAATTTCCTTAAAGCTTGATATAGCAAGCAATATCTTTTTAAAGAGTGTTTTAATGCTATTCAACTTATCATAGAGCTTTTTTGAACAAGCAAAAATAATATAATTTCTATTAAATGATTTCTAAGTAGAATTGCTTTTTAAATGAGGTATATAATTTATGCGAGAAGGAGAAAAAGTTAAATTACCTAGTTTTGATAAATTAATGCGATTAGCTTCAAAAGATCAATTAAAAATCTTTGACAATGCTGCTTATAGAATATTGAGTGAAATGGGCGTACATATTGATGATAAGGATTGTATCGAATACCTTAAGGACTCCCCTGTTGAAATCGATGAAAAAGAACTGATTGTTAAATTTCCTGAATATTGGGTTAGAGAAATGATAGCAAAAGCTCCAAGGTCCTATACTTTAGCAGGTAGAACTCCCGAAAATGATATGTCCATTGTGGGACCAAATAAAGATTATTATATTTTATTTTCAAGTGGGGCAACCAAACAATATAAATGGAGTGAAAGTAAAAATCAATGGGTTTCCAGTGTTCCTGGATTCAATGATGTATACGAAACAGTAAAAATGATAGATGCGATTGATGCATATGAAGGATTATTTGGAAGTCCCGTTGAAGATGTCGTAGCAACACAGCAAGGCTTACCAGCGGAATTGCACGCAACTTATGCAAAGTTTAAAGGAACCTCTAAATTTGCAGGTCCGATTGCCATTACAGAAGGCGGTATAAAAGAATGGGATTATCTTGCTAAGATGGCTGCTGAAGTTCAAGGAGGCTTTGATGAATTAACAAAACGACCTGTGATTGCAGGTTTACCTACTTGTATTGGACCATTAACTAGTACGAGACAAAATTTCTGGGCAGCGATTGGGAGTGCTAAGTATCATTTGCCAACATTTCCCTATTGGGGAGGTGCTACCCCTTTTACAGCACCAGCAACTCCGGCTGCACAAATAGCTTTAGCTTTAGCCTGCACTCATTATGGAATCGCAGTATCGCAATATTTAGATCCAGGAACTGCTGCGAATCCATGGCCTTGCTGTACTCAAACAGCACCAGAAACAGGACAATTAATCAATAATCCAACCTTTCCTTTTGTAAATGGAATAGGGATTCAGATATATCAAGATTTGTATGGTTTAGCATCAACTGGTTGTTGTTATTGTTTAACCTCTTCATTAGAAGAAGCTGCTGCTGCGTGGTTTGATCGACTTCTAACTTTAACTTATATGGGTTCGAATATTATTCAATTTGGATCGACACCCCAAGCTTTCATTTGGGAAACTATTCCACTCGGAGAAACTCTTATAAATTGGACTAAACAGGCGCTTTTTATCCTACAAAATGGAGTACTACCCAATAATGAAGAATATTTAGCTTTAGATACTATTTTAGAAGTAGGTCCAAAAGGAAGGTTTGCAACAAATCCTCACACACTCAATTGGATTGATCCAAAAAAGGGCATTTTTTGGTATTCCAAAGATTGGATTCACGAACATTCCGATCAATGGCTTGCTAAAGGAGCAAAGAGGTGGGCTTATGATTTATGCAGAGAACGTTTGAAAGAGTTAGCAAAACACGAACCAGAACCACTAGCAAAGGATGTAGAGGAGCGTATTGAAGTTTTATTAAAAGAAGCGGACGAGGAACTAGCGTTGTTTTAAAACGAGGTAAAATACAAATGGCAAGTAAAGAAGAAATTATTAATGGGATGAAGGACGCAATAATTGCTTACGATAAAGCAAAGTGTTTAGAGCTTGCAAAACAAGGAGTAGCGGAAGGTGTAAAACCATTAAAGTTAATCAATGACGGACTTACACCAGCGATCCAAGAGTTAGGAGAAAAGTTTGGACGGGGCGAACTTGCTCTTCCTTACCTCATGGTGGGCGCGGAGGGCATGCAAGATGCTTTGAATTTCATTCTTGAATCGATGCCAAAAGGAGAATACAGACCAAAAGCGAAAATGGTGCTCGGTAGTGTAAAAGGAGATATCCACGATCTGGGCATCAGCATCGTGGAAGCCGTCTTTCAAGCCAATGGCATTCACATCTACAACCTTGGTCGAGACGTTCCGAAAGAGAAATTCGTCCAAAAAGCAGAAGAGGAGGGTGTTGACATCATCGGTACCTCAGCCTTACTCACCGGGACCATGTTCGAACAGAAAGTTGTGATCGAATTTCTAAAGAAACAAGGGCTCCGCGATAAATATATTTATTTGATTGGGGGAGGTGCGTGTCCTTCAAGCGAATGGTGCGATGAAATCGGTGCGGATGGATGGGCCACTGACGTGATGCTCGGACTCGAAGCTGCCAAGAAAGCTCTGGCAGAAAAGAAGGGAATCGAACTCTAACTTTTTTTTTTTTAATTATAAAAATGAATATAAAAAATGAATACGAGATGATAAAATATGGTTGAGATACAAGAAGGTTTTGATTTAATGAAGAAAAACTTCAAACCAGAAGTTGCCAAGGAGTTTAAGAAGAGAGTGGTCGTTCAATACATTATTGAGGGTGCAAACGGGGGAACGAGGCAAGTAATCTTTGAAAATGGTAAGATGGAAATTGTTCAAGGAGAAAAAGAACGAGCAGTTCTCAAATTTAAGTATGATTCCGCAGAAAGCTTCGTGGGTATAATAACAGGCGAAGTTGATGGAATTCAGGCTTATACTACTGCGAAACTTCGTATTGAAGGCCCCATAGCTTTAGCTCAAAAAATTGGAGAGATTTTGGGAGCTGTTTAATTAAAATTTTATCTTATTTTTTTTATTTTTGCCTAATAATGAGAAAAAGTATTCTAAGTTATAATATTGATTTTTAATTAAGAGGAACAAATTTATGTCTGAAATTGAGAATGCATTTGAGATAATATGTAAAGGATTTAATAAAGAACTTGCTTCCATGTTGAGGAGAAAGTTAATTATAGAATATTATGTCCAAGGAGAGAAAGGAGGAATCTGGTCAATAATAATTCACAACGGAAATTTGCAGATTATTAAGGAGAATGCTGGCGATCCAGATATCACACTTCGCTTTCTTAATGGAAATTGTTTATTGAGGTATTATAGAAAAGAATTCAGCGAATTGGAAGGTTTCAACAGTGGATGTTTATTTCTCTCTGGCTCATTAAGCCTACTATATCATTACCATAGAATTATTGGATTTAAAACCTAAAAATCTTTAAGCACTTTTTTAAATCGTAGTGATGATTTTATGTTAGACTTATCTAATTATAAATTTAGATATTGAATAACCTTTCATAATTTTAATTTGATAAAAAAAACCTGTAAGAAATTTCATGTAAATCTTTCTTTAACGAATATCTTTGTTTTAGAATTAACCAATTTTAAAGATAGGATGATTTGATCGCAATTTTTCGAGATTTTCAGATAAAAATTGAGCTTGGGCTGCTTTAACCAAAGCAACATTGGGAAATATGATTTCAGCTAATTGAAGAGGTCCATAAAGTATAAAATCCGCTCCAGCAGCTAAGGTTATCGTCGATGCTGCTATTTTTACATAATTCTTAATATCTCCAAATTTTTTAGGGAGATTTTTCCACGCATCAGCAAGATTTTGTCCTGCTGTACCTGCGGGATATCCATATTTAATTTTAACCTGTTCTATGGCATTCATCGCAATCCCTAATGATGTATAATCAATAACACAAGTGTCGATAAGAAAATTGTGTTTCTTGAAATCATATGATAGTGCTTTTTCTACTAGCTTATCAGCAACATCCATTCGAGCTTGGGTTGTCCAATAATGAGATTCAATAGGTAATAAAACAAAATTCTCTATTTTCGTTTGGCTTAAGGATTGAAATTCCTCGTCAAATGATGATGATGTAATGGTATTGTAAACAACATGTCGATCTAAGCCAGTTTTTATAAGATATTTGATCAAAGGTTGTTTAATTTCCCAGTGTGGAGCATCTACTAAAATAGGAGTATCGCTAACTTCAAATACAAAATTTAAAAGAGGTTCAATCGATTCCTCATAAGAAAGAATGACATCAAGCATAGGAGTTAGCCCAGTTTTATCTGCCATTTCTTCTTGTCTTTTAATTAAAGATTCTGCGTAGAGTTTATCAATTTTTCCATTTCTTTCATCTTTAAATATTTTTTTTTGGTGTAAATAAAAGATACTACCTGCTAATGCTGTCGGGACTTTCCTTGGATCCCCACCAACATAATATTTTCCTATTTTATAAGACTTTTGTTCTGTTTTATACTGAAACATCCACTTACCAGAAGATTAATTGCTAATTTAACCAATTTTAAACACAGGATGAGTAGTAGGAGCCATTCTCCCTTCATCGAATAATAGTTGTGAATGGGCTGCTTTGATGAATGCTATATTAGGATAGATGATATTAGCATTTTGTAATGGACCATATAGTATAAAGTCAGCACCAGCTCCTAAAGTAATAGTCGACGCTACTACTGATGCATATTTTTTGATCCCTCCAAACTTAGGCTTTAAATTTCTCCAAGTATCCACAGCATTATGAGCTCCAGAACCTACGGGAAATCCATATTTGTTTTTAACTTCATGCATAGCATTCATTGCTAACCCTAGTGATGTAATATCTAAAACGGCAGTATCGATAATAAAATTATGTTCTGCAAAATCAAAGCTTTTAGCTTTCTCAACTAAGCTATCAATTACCTCGATCCGAGCTTGAGTTGTCCATTTTTTTGATTCCATTCCCAGAAGTACAAAATTTTTGATTTTACTATCAACAAGCAGTTCATATTCCTCATCACTTGATTCAGGAGTTATCGAATTATAGATAATTCTTTCTTGAACTCCTGTTTCTTCAACATATTCTATAGCTTTTATCTTAATGCCATATGTTGGAGCATCTAAAACAATAGGCATATCAGTTATATCAATAACAAAATCAAGAATAGGTTCAATAGACGCCTCATACGATAGAATGACATCCAATCCTGGAACTAAACCTGTTTTATCAGCTAATTCTTCTTGATCTTTAATTAATTTTTCAGCAGAGTCCTTGATTATTTCTCCTTTGGATTCATTGTTAAAAATATTTTTCTGTCTTAGATAAAAAATCGTTCCAATAACCGCTGTTGGTGCTTCTCTTGGATCTCCTCCAATAACATAGTTTCCTATTTTATAAGATTTCTGTTTTATATTATAATTGAACATTATAAATTCTAAGTAATTTAATTAGATATAGTTGGTTTGCGAAAATGAATAACATTAATTATAAATTTAGCTTGTTATTTCAAGCATCTTTGAAGCTGATATAATTTTAAAGCTCTATAACTTTTTGCGTTATTTGAAAATTGAAAGGAAAATAGATTTTTCAATTTTTCTTAAATGCTCACATAAGGCACTTTTTGAGATACCGAAATGGTTTGCTAGAAACTCTGAATTAGTTTTACGTGGAATTTCATAATATCCCTTTTCGACAGCATAATACGCGATTTCTTTTTGCCTTTCTGTTAGAAGTAAAGCTAAGTTATCCTTATTTGGATGAACAGATGTAATACTCAGTATTTTAAAATTATCACCAAAGGTTCTCCTTTGTTGTTCTACAATAGCATCAATATTTTTACCGTGAGATATGAATCTTATAATTATAGAATCCTCATTCATGACAATAGGAGGTTCTATTAAAATCTCGGGATTTTTAAAGAATAAACTAAGTTCTTCATACCAATGATGTTTTGTAAAACAAATATATTCTTTCTTTTTTATATTTTCAGTCAATACTTCGTTAAATTCAATACCAAACTTTCCTACTAAGTCTTTTGGATGGGAATTAACACTTTTAAATTGCATTTTTTGAGTAACATAAATGACATTTTCATCATAACGATGAACTTGAAGCGTTTCATACTTTTCTAATAAATCAAATAGTTTCTTATATCTTGGATCAATTGGTATTTTAAAAACTATTCTTTTCAGTCTTTTCACAAATAAAATCCTTTTTTTCTTAATTTGGGCATCTATTTTTTATGCTTAATTATGCTTTAATATCCACAGGTCACACAATCATATACTCTAAATATCGAATAAGTTTAGTCTTATTTCCTAAGCATATAATTTAGATCACTTGACAATAATGGTATTTAGTTTTTTTAACTTAAGCTTGTTATGTCAAGCACTAAAAAATCCATTGTCTATGCCAGATTTTAAGAAAAACTGACTTTATAATTTAATTTATGCATATTATTTCAAATAACGCTGATATGAATTAAATTAAAGCTAAACTAAATTTATCAGATACATGAATTATCATCGGGATATATTATATTCAAGCTATATCTTTGATTATCCTATTTAAAATATCGATTTTGTCTTTTAATAGTTGATCACACTCGGTAAACACGACGAGTCAAGCACAATTATTATTATAATCAAATGGTTATCTCAATCACCATTTTATATTAAAAACATAAGAGTATAAAAAATAAAAGAGGAATTATGGATGAGAGAAGGAGAGAAAGTAAAATATCCAAAAATGAACAGAATGTGGCGTATTGCATCCAAAGAGGACTTACAGAGAATTGACAATGCTGCATATCATATCCTGAGTGAGATGGGTGTTCACATAGATGATAAAGACTGTATCGAGTATTTGAAAGATGCCCCCGTTGAAATAGATGAAAAGGAGCTTATTGTGAAATTCCCTGAGTATTGGGTACGAGAAATGGTCGCAAAGGCTCCAAAATCATATATTCTAGCTGCAAGAGATCCAAATAAAGATTTACTTTTATCTAGTTACCACGATGATTTCTATAACTTATTTACGAGCGGTTCTACCAAAATGTATACATGGAATGAGCAAACAAATCAATGGGACTCTAGTATTCCTGGTGAAGAAGATGTAATAAGAGGGTTCAAATTGGTTGACGCCATCGATGCGTATGATGGTTTCTTCGGAACTCCTGTCGAAGATGTGAAAAGAACAAGTCAAGGTCTTCCTGCTGAGCTACATACCACCTATAATAAAATGAAATGGTCAACAAAACATGGTGGTGTATGTGCAATAACGGAAGGAGGATTGAATGAATGGGATTATGTGGGAAAGTTAGCTGCCGAAGTGCAAGGCGGTTTTGATGAATTAAAAAAACGACCCATTATCGCAGGCTTACCAACCTGTATTGGCCCCTTAACTAGTACACGCCAGAATTTCTGGGCGGCAGTTGGAAGCGCAAAGTATCATTTACCTACAGTACCTTATTGGGGTGGAACAGCACCATTTACATCACCTGCAACGGCTCCAGCGATGACTGCTATGGCTTTAGCATGTACTCATTATTGTATTGCAGTTTCTCAATACTTAGATCCTGGAACAGCAGCAGTACCATGGCCTAATGCATCCCCCGTTGATCCAGGTTCTGGGCAATTAGCGATAAATCCGGTTGCTACAATGGTTCTCGGAATGGGCGGTCAAGTTTATCAAGATTTATATGGTCTTCCAATTGCTGGATGCGCCTATTGTTTATCATCATCTTTAGATGAAGCGGGAGCTACATGGGCACTTAACTTATTAACCGAATTGTTATGGGGGGTTAATGTGCAGCAAGTAGGATCCACGCCTGGAGCATTTATGTGGGAAACAATTCCGATGGGAGAGACCCTAGTAGAATATACCAAGCAATTTCTATTTGAGCTTTCCGAGGATCTATTAAACATCGATGATGAACATTTAGCTTTAGATGTTATCAAAGAAATTGGTCCTAAAAAAATGTTCACTACGCATCCTCATACACTAAAGTGGATTGATCCTAAAAATGGATTATTCTGGCACGCTAATGATTGGATCCATGAACATGCCGATCAATGGCTCGCTAAAGGTGCGAAAACATGGGTTGAAATATGTCGAGATCGTTTAAAAGAGTTAGATAAACATCAACCAGATCCACCAATAGCAAAAGATGTGGATGAGCGCTGTAATGCAATCTTAAAACAAGCAGACGAAGAATTAGCGTTATTTTAAAAAAGGTGAAAAGAAATGGGAAACGAACTAGAAATTATTAATGGAATGAAGGATGCAATAATCGCCTACGATAAAGCGAAATGTTTAGAACTTGCAAAGCAAGGAATGAGCGAAGGCATAGAACCATTAAAATTAATCAACGATGGCCTTACCCCTGCTATCCAGGAATTAGGAGAAAGATTTGGACGGGGCGAACTTGCTCTTCCTTACCTTATGGTGGGAGCGGAAGGCATGCAAGACGCTTTGAATTTCATTCTTGATTCGATGCCAAAAGGAGAATACAAACCAAAAGCGAAAATGGTGCTCGGCAGTGTAAAAGGAGATATCCACGATCTGGGCATCAGCATCGTGGAAGCCGTCTTTCAAGCCAATGGCATTCACGTCTACAACCTTGGACGAGATATTCCGAAAGAAAAATTCGTTCAGAAAGCAGAAGAAGAGGGCGCTGACATCATCGGCACCTCGGCCTTGCTTACAGGTACCATGTTCGAACAGAAGGTTGTGATAGAATACCTAAAGAAACAAGGACTCCGCGATAAATACATCTATTTAATTGGGGGAGGTGCGTGTCCTTCTAGTGAATGGTGCGATGAAATCGGAGCGGATGGCTGGGCAACAGATGTGATGCTCGGACTCGAAGCTGCCAAGAAAGCTCTAGCAGAAAAGAAGGGAATCGAACTCTAACTTTTTTTTTTTTTAATTATAAAAATGAATATAAAAAATGAATACGAGATGAGAAAATATGGTTGATGTGAATGAAGGATTTGAGATAATGAAAAAGAATTTCAAGCCAGAAGTTGCGAAGGAATTCAAGAAGAGAGTGGTCGTTCAGTACGTTATTGAAGGACCCGGTGGTGGAAATTGGCAAGTGATCTTTGACAATGGAACGATGGAAATTGTGGAAGGCGAAAAGGAAAACGCAGTCCTTAAATTTAAGTATGATAAGGCAGAGAGCTTCGTGGGGGTTCAAAACGGAGAAATTGATGGTATACAGGCGTATACTACTGCGGCACTTCGTATTGAAGGTCCCATAGCGTTAGCGCAAAAGATTGGAGAACTTTTTGGAGCCGTTTAAGTTAATAACTATTTCTTAAATAAATCAAGGAGTTGAAGTTTAAACTGTTAAAAGATAAAGTAGCTGTAATTACTGGTGGTGCACAGGGAATTGGGCATGCTATTGCAGTAAAATTCGCCGAAGCTGGTGCGAATATAGTCATAATAGATATAAAGGATTCATCAAAAACAGTGGATGAAGTTAAAAGTTTCGGCAAGGAAGCGATTTCTTTTGTCGCTGATGTGTCAGATGAAGAAGTAATGAAAGATTCCTTCAATAAAATTGTAGAAAAATGGGATAGAATAGATATTCTCGTGAATAACGCTGGAATTTATCCATTAGAACATTTTACCGAGATTCCTATCTCATTGGTTAAAAAAACATTTGATACTAACTTAATTGGGACCTACATTTGTAGTCAATTAGCTGCTAAAATATTTATTTCGAAATCAATTGAGGGCTTAATTCTCAACATGGCGTCAGCAGCAGGAATTAACCCCGATAAGTACCATTTACATTATGCCGCATCGAAAGCTGCAGTTATTTCTTTAACAAAAGGAATGGCCATGGAGTTGATTAACGATAATATACGAGTAAATGCGATCGCACCAGGAGCAATAACTACTGAAGGGTCAAAAAATCCCGGTCTTTTTGAAAAATCTGGCAAATTTCCCGAAAAATTCATGCAAGAACAGATGAGGAAATTTTCTCCCTTAACTGATGCTGGAATGGGAGATCCGATAGATATTGCTAATATGGCGTTATTTCTTGTTTCAGAAAAAGCCAAATATATCACTGGAACTATAGTTACCTTAGATGGAGGACGTCTTTTATTATAACAGAAATTATATTATTTTTTTTTTAAATTTAATTCAAAGTAAATAGAGAATGGTCACTAAAACTCATTTTGAACTGCTTGATATAACAAGCTAAATTCATTTAACAATTGTACTCTTTCTCTTCATAGAATTTTTAATTTTATTTAATTGAAACTAAAACTCACATTAATCTAAGAATAAGAACATATGTCTAAATTCAATATTATTTTCCAACCTGAAGGAAAGCGAGTTGAAATTGAAGAAGGAAATACAATATTAGAGGCAGCTTTAAAAGTAGGCATCGATTTAACCTCAATCTGTAGCGGAAAGGGAATTTGTGGGAAATGTAGGATAATTATTAACGATACAATGGCTGTAAATCAAATTACTACTAAAGAAATAGAATTTCTTACCCCAGCAGAATTAGAGGATAAGGTTCGTTTAGCCTGCCTTACTAAAATAACAGATAATTTAGTAGTTAAAGTACCAGAGTCTAGTAGAACCGGTAAACAAAGGCTTCAGATCGAGGGTATTGATACATCTGTAGAGATTAGCCCATCAGTCAGGAAATACTATATTGAATTAGGAATCCCCACTTTAGAAGATCCTAGGTCAGATGCTGATAGGTTATTAGAATTTCTGCAAGAAAAACATAATCTTTCCAGTCTTCAATTTGAGTATGCTTTACTAAAAAATTTAGCCAGTTTAATTAGAGAGAATGATTGGAAATTCACAATTGCTCTCTGGAGAGATAAAATCATTAGTATAGAACCTGCTAACACTACCGATCGTATTTTTGGTTATGCGGTAGATATTGGAACTACCAAATTAGCAGGATATTTGGTAAACTTAATAACAGGTAAAGTTATTGCTGCTGGTTCTTTGATGAATCCTCAAGTTCCATATGGAGAAGATGTTATTTCCAGATTAAATCACCCTGATCAGAATAAATTACAGGATGTAGTAATAGAGGGAATAAATCAAATACTTGATGATTTGAAGGAAAGAACGGGAGTAATGTCTGAGGAAATTTACGAAATGGCTGCAGTTGGAAATACAATAATGCATCATTTATTCTTAGGAATTTATCCGTTATATGTAGGGAGATCACCATATCCTCCTGTTATTCAAGATACTGTAATTGTAAATACAGAAATTTTAGGAGTAAAAATTCATCCAAACGCTAAAATCATATTTCTACCCACAATTGCAGGATTTGTTGGTGCGGATACAGTTGGGGTGGTTCTTTCTACAGAAATTTATAAGAGTGAAGAAATATGCTTAGTAATTGATATAGGAACGAATACAGAGGTTGTGCTTGGTAATAAACATAAGATGTTAGCAGCTTCATGCGCCTCTGGTCCAGCTTTTGAGGGGGCACATATTAAATTCGGAATGAGAGCTGCTAGTGGCGCCATTGAGAAAATTAAGATTGAACCTGAGAATTTAAATGTAGAATATGAAACTATTGATAATGAACTTCCAATTGGAATATGTGGTTCAGGTATGATTGATTTAACTGCAGAAATGGTAAAAACAGGAATTATTGATGTAAGTGGAATATTCAATCGTACTCTTCAAAATCCTAGAATACGCAAGAATGAAGAATCTATAATGGAATTCGTCATAGTTCCTTCAGATGAAACAAAAAATACAAGAGAAATTATCTTTTCCCAGAAGGATATAAGCCAGATAATTTTAGCTAAAGCTGCGATGCACTCGGGGGTAAAACTCTTATTAAAGAATTACAATATAAAAAAAGAAGATATTCATAAAGTATACTTAGCTGGAGCTTTTGGTTCTCATATCAATAAAGAAAGTGCAAGAATGATAGGTATTTTTCCAGAAATAGATCTAGAAAAAATAATTATTGTTGGAAATGCTGCTGGAACAGGAGCAAGAATGTGCCTTGTTTCGGAAGAAGCCAAGAGGATTGCTAATGAAATTTCTAAAAAAATAGATTATTTAGAACTTGGAATTGACCCCGATTTTCAGAAAACTTTTTTAAATTCCCATATCGTTCCATATGCTGATTTGGATGAATTTCCCGAAACCTCCAAAATATTAAAGCAATATGGAAATTATCCCGCAACACCTCCACCAAAATTTTGATTTATTAAAAACAACCTAATTACCATTTAATTTAAGTGCATAAAAAAATGATAGAAAAAACAAGAGAAAACACTCTCAAGAATTATAATCCTAAAATATATAATGACGCAGTGAGTTCTTTAGGAGAAAAGGATGTTCAAGTCGTGAATTTTGACATTACACGAGCAATCGCAAAGGTTATTATGTCAATGTTTGGTCCTAAGGGATTAAATAAAATGATAATTCCATTTTCAAATGAGCCGATTATTACCCAAAAGGGAGATAAAGTTGTGAAAACTTTTAAGAATAGGATCCCAATAACCCTGATGCTATTAGACCTCGTAAAAACACAAGAAAAAAATTGTGGTGATGGAACAAAAACAGCTATACTCCTCACCGCATTTTTACTTGAAAAAACTAGAGAAATGTTAGCACTGGGTATACCACCACAAATAATTAATAGAGGCTTTTCTCTTTCTATGAATAAAGCCCTAGAAATTTTAGAAGATAATGTTATTCAATTTGATTTCCAGAACGATCATCAATTAGTAGACATTATTAAAAGTGTCATGAATCATAAATTTACATATCATAATAAAGAAAGTCATATAGCATTAATCGTAGAAACACTCAAAAATAATACTGATCTCTTCTTTAAATCGCATAATTTTGTTTTTTCTGATATTTTATTTAGGAAAGTGCCGGGAAAAAGTGTCAATGATTCAGAATTAATAAACGGGATGATAATATATAAGGATAAACCAAATTTATCTTTACCCGATAAAATTACAAATGCAGGAATACTTTTAGTTCAAAAATCTCTTGATTTTTTTATTCCAGGAAATAAGGAATTATATCCAAAAGAGGTGGAGATTAATAGTAAAGAGATGTTACAAGAGTTTTCCCAATTTAGAAATGAATATTATGGTAATTTAGCCCGATTATTCAAACAAAAAGGAGTTGATGTTATTTTCTGTCAGAAAAAAATTAAGCCTTATTTTATAGACTATTGCGCTAGTATGGGAATAGTTGCTTTAGAACTAGTGGGTGAGGAAGATATAAAAAAATTAACCAAATTATTGGGGGTTAACGCTATTTCAAGTTTTAGTGATCTTTCTAATATAAAATTAGGTAATGCCGATTCTGTCGAATTTAAGAAAATAAGCGGAGATGAGATGTTTTTCATTAATCTTGAAAGCTCAAAAATTCTTACATTCTTAATAAGAGGGGGAATTCCACCTTTAATGGATGAATTAGAAGAGATATTCAATGGTTCTTTAAGAGTTGCGATTCAAACAGTAAAAGATAAAAAATTACTCCCCGGGGGTGGTGCTTTAGAATGTGAGATTTCTCAAAAACTTAAAATTTTTGCACAAAATTATCCAAATAAATATCAAATTGTAATTACAGAGTACGCTAAAGCTATTGAGAATCTACCAGCCCACATAATTATGAATTCTGCAGCTGAGCCTCTTGATCTAATACCCCAATTAAGAGCAGCACATTCTAATGGCCAAAAATATATGGGTTTTAATTGTATTGTTAATGATATAGTAGATGTTGTAAAAGAGGGTATTTACGATGGATATTTCACAAAGAAACAAATTATAAAAATAACTAGCGAACTTGCACGGCAAATTATACGTGTTGATAGTTTAATCATGGTTTATAACCGAAAATTGTATGAACAGATTGAAAAAGAAGGGAAAGAAGTAAAAAGTCAAAAACATCAAGAAAAGGTAAGAAAATATCTTAATAAAAAAGATGAGAGTTTATTTTCCGATTTATATAATACCAAATAATTCTTCAGGTGTTATTTAATAAAATGCAAAGCGAATTGGAAAGTAATGAAAATATTATTTTTAGTAATAAAAATTCTCATAATTTTGAAAACTCAACTACAGTTAACAAAGAGAATTTTGTTGAAATTTACAGTTAAATACACTTAATCCTTGTTAAATTGTCTTAGTTTATTGAATATTCAAGGAGGAAAATGTTATGAATCAATCACTAATGATTTTGATTTTAATTAAAATATTAATTTATTCATTAAATTATGAAGATATACCCGTATAATCCTTCCGAATTTAGCGCAGAATTCATAAGCAAAATGAGGAAGCATCCCGATATTATTCAAATGCCCTCCCCTAGACAACTACAATCAATACCACAATTATTACTTGCTAGATACTTACGTAAGGGTAATTCCCTCTCCTTAAAAGATTATGTAGAAATTGCAACTGCAACCTCATTTCCGGATAATCAAGATTTAGCTAAAAAAATTGCTTTTCAAATATTATTTCCTAACTGTTCAATAAGAGAATTTGATGCTCTCATAGATGATCCGAATATTTCTGGCGATTTTAATTACGAGTCTCAAATTCACTCTGAAGAAGAATCAATGTCAATTCAAGTTCAAAAATTACATGATGAAATTGAATTTTCTAATTCTTTCGACTTTACAAAAGTTCAAAATGTTGAGGACTTTGTAGAATGGTTGTTAAAGAATCAAAATCAAACCCTCTTTAAATCTGCTTTATTATTTTATACAGAAATTTCAAATTTTTACAAGGAAAAAATTACGACGAAAGCAGATCTTATGCATGTAGCAAAAAAAAAAGTAATCGAAAAAATAAATTCTTTAACACCAAAAGAATTAGTAGCGATTAAAGAATTAGGCTTCAACGATTTAGTTGAGAAATATTCAATAAAGAAATGGGAAAGAATTACTATTAAAGTTCTAAGCAATCGAAACTTAGATAAGGATTTTGAGATAATTAAAAAGGAAGGGACTTTTGAGGATTTAATTAACACAATTAAGTATTTAAACGAAATTAATGATGTATTTTTGAAAGAAAGACCAATATTAAAAAATATTCTTTACGAAAGAATAAAGACTATAGAGCATTTCTTTAATGCTGCAATTGAATTAAATGAAATCTCTAATGTTAATTTAAATGAAATTTTAAAATGTTCTCTTGATTCTCTTCCTCTTCCTTTAATTTTTAAATTAGTAAAATTATTAGATCAATCCCTTGGAATGAATATCAGAAAATCCTTATATACGATTTTAAGTAAAGAGTTTTCTGAGATTGATTTATTCAAATTAAAACTCGATGGGGATTATTCCCTACTCGAATTAATAAGCAAATATGCTATTAATTCTTCGTCTTGGACATCCACATTTCAGAAAGTGTTGTTATTAGAGATAGAAAAAGCTAAAAAGGCCTTCCGCTCCCATGAGGATTTTAAAATTCTTACTAATATAATAGTACAGCTCACAAACTCTTGTGAAAATATTTTTTGTGCCCAATTTATATCCAAATTTCTAAACCAATTAATATACCTCACAATTGAATCGTGTATTGTTCCAACAGAGCTTAAAGATGTAGTTGAGTTCTTAGGAGAACTAAAATTATATCCTAAAAAGCAAACAATACAGATGATTGGAGAGAAAATTGGTATGTCTAAGGAAGAAATAGCAGAGTTGATTGACCCACCCTATGAAATTTTGAAGTTATATATGAATAAACCTCATTCAGATTTAAAAAAGATTCAGGATCTCATCGATAAACTTAAATTTGAATTAGATTTCGAAAAGATATTAGAATTAATGACCTTAGCATTAGGCATGAATAATAGAGAAGGTTTATCTGCTTTGGGTCATTTTAATCTGAAAAAATCTCTCGAGGCTGCTAATACAGTTGAAGGAAAGAATGGAATGGATAGACTCATTTCTACTCTGACAGCAGGGGATGGAGAAAACCTAATAAAACAGTGGTTTTTGCACCGCGATGAAATACCAACATTTTTGAAAACTAAAATTAAAGATTTAACTAAATCCATGTTAATTGATTTAGGAATTAATTATTCAAAATCTTATCTGGGAAGTTTAACCCCAGGTCTCTTCCAAACGAATTTGGTAAGACCTTATGAGATTGGAGATACTTATGAGGATATAGATTTAGAGGAAACTATGCTAAATCTCCTAGAAAAAGGTAAAATAATTGAACATATTACTTATGATGACCTCTTTGTGTCTATCTCTTCAAGTGGTAAGAGAAGCGTATGTATCGAAATGGACATCTCAGAGAGCATGACTGGTGAAAAATTAGCATACATGGCAATTTGTGTAACTATGCTCGTTTATGGGATGAGAAAGGACGAATTAGGGATTACTCTATTCGAGAAAAATACACATATATTAAAGGAAATCAATCAAAAAATAGACTTAGAAAAATTGGCGGATGAGCTTCTAGGTTTAAAATCGCGAGGGACTACATTTGTAGAAAAGGCTTTACTTTGGGCGCGAGACCAGTTTAAAAAATCTTTTAACTCGAAGAGCAAGGTAAACATCTTGTTTACCGACTCTGATATTTACGATCTGCCTGATGCAGCTGAAATATTGAGAGCCTTCAAATCATTAGGAGTAGATTTTATTCTCGTTTGTCCAGAAAAACAATATAATATAAGAGAATCAGAAAAAATTGTCAAACTTGCTGGTGGACAAATATTACCAATAAAAGATTGGGAGCGATTTCCAGAATTAATTACTAATATAATTAACTCAAGATTTTAAAGATGGAAGAAAGAAAAATATCAGATTACCTAAATACTTACTTTGGGGATATTCTCTACGAAAAAGTACAAAGCATTCCTAATTATAAGTTAAAGATTCTATTACTAAGAGAAGAACCCCTAAAGATTCGTGCAGTCATTTTTGAAAAGAGGAATATTTATCATATAATTGTTGAGGAAAGCTTACATAAGATTTATCATGAATGTCCTTCTATTCTTATGAATGAAACTTTTGAAGGAAAGGTGTGCATTCATCTAATGAAACTCATTTTTACGATTAAACCCTCTTCAGCGGTTAAACTTATTGATTTAATAGAAAAAAACGGTATATCTTTCATTGATTCCTCGTCAGAAGAAAAATGTAAAAATTTTCTTTTACTTGCGCAAAAATCTAAAGAATCAGGATTGATTTTAGATTCACTATATTTTTCGCTAAAGGCAGGACCCTTTATTAACAATAACAATTTATTTAAAGAAAATCTAAGCGTTCTCATTGAACAAAATAATTTCTTGAAGTTTTTTCATTACTTAGGCGTTTTTTCCAAGAGATTTCCCCCTCTTTTTCTTGAAAATTATAATGAAATATTTTTAGATGGATTTTCGAAATGTAATCATGTAATCAAAGACTGGAAATTCCTTGATCTAATACAAATAATTGCAGCTATTGATAAGATCCTTGAAGATCACATAATTTTTCTTAAGTTATATAATGAATCGTTTCTCAATCAATTGAATTCATTGGGTTTTAGGACTAGTTTCGAAGAAAACTACTTTTTCTATTATTTCATGAATAAATATTCGAATGAATTAAACTTTAAAGAACAAAAAATAATTGGAAAGTTTGAATTTGAAAATTACGATGTTTTTGAAAATCACCTATTAACTATAATCTTTAGATTACTTAACGGGTTTTATCCCATTAAATATATAAATCTAATTGAAGCACATTTGGAAGTTTTGGATATCCCTCATGAAAAATATATCACAAAATTTGGAAGATACTATCAAAAAATTAAAGATATAGATAAAAAATTCTATGTTAGAAAATTTGGTTTTTTCAAATTATTAATAAAAAAAAATAGAATTCATAAGTCAAAAATCGAATTAAAACAAGTTAATAATCTAATTGTCGTTGCTCATGATCCCAATAACTTAAATAAT
The DNA here is from genome assembly GCA_013375495.1 of Promethearchaeota archaeon. Next base: position 3,419 of record JABXKC010000021.1, on the reverse strand, counting down.
CATTTATATTTAGATTATCTTATCCCACATTTAGGATTTTTCGGGGAAAAGAAAAATTTGATTAAACCACGGGATATCGGGTTAAATTTCTATCTTTTTAAGCGTTTATTTAAAATTGACTGGAAAAAAAATCCTAGTATTACTTACTTTAATATGAAATATTGGGGGAAATCAGCAAATATTAGTATAAAATCAAAACAAGGATTACCATTATTACGATACGGTGTTGATTACACTCATGATGTTGGACTAGAATTCCTTAATAATGATGATGTAATGATAGTTGAATGGGATATTGCTGGAAATCTTGTTTATGGGAGTCAGGTCATTGCATATGAAACTCATATATTAATTCCGGATTTTAGAAACCATTTGTTTTTCGATTTAAAGCCCTTTGACCTTTGTTATTGCAAAAGAACCCCTAAAGAGGTAACCAAGGAACAATGTAAAATAATTGAAGTGATAACTAAATGTTCCTTTAAAGATGCGATAAGTAGTGTTTCAAAAGGGGTTAAATTCATTGAGGGTTCATATCCTTTATCTTTTGTGCAAAAAGTGCTGAAAAAAGAACTAAATCCTTTTAAAGCAATTCAAATCTTAGAAAAGTCCCCCAAAAAGCAATATGTTCCTCACTTTTATCAATTCATATATGAATTCAAGGAATTTTTATTTAACACAATTTTAAAAGAAGAAGAATATCTATTCAATAATAACGAAAAATTTGTGAATAATAATTTTGATATGATTCTAAATCTCTTAAATCTTAAAGAAGCTATTTCTGGAATTCAAATTCCCCCTAATATGATTTTGAATTTGTTTAAAACACCTCAAATAACTAAAGACGAGCTTAGAATACAAATTCTTAATCTTATTCACAAATATGTAAGACAAATTTTAAAAAAAAAAGAAATTGGGAGTACTCACGTATTTAATTTAGAGAAAATGAAATTTACCCCTTTTTCAAGATACTACAGCGAAATTTTGAATGTTCGGAAAGATGAATTTGAACAATCATCTATCTCTAAACAAAAAGATAAAACTTCCACTTCATATGACGTCTTTCAAATTGCTAGAACCTATTATGGAGCGAAAATTTTAAAAATACTGCATAGCGAAGGAAAATTTACTATAAATCAGATTATTTATAACAAATTTAAGAAGATTGTTCAAGAACTAGGTATGACTCTAAACACTATCAATTAGAACAAAAAAATTTATCTACATTGATTTAATAAGAATATCTTTCATCTTGTTAAATTAAAAGATGGTCTTAATCATTGGAGAATTTTTGAATTTAACTCCAGAATATCTTACTTTTTTTGTTTAATATTATAAATTCGTGCCAACATTTTAAGAGCTGAAACCGCTTGAACCGCTTCTTCGATACTGTGAAAAGCAGGAATATTTGAAAGCTCTAAAGATTCTATTATCAATCCATATTTCTGAATATAGGGTATAAAACACACTAATGGCTTTTTATCAGCTGTTACTCTATTCGCTATTTTTCTCCCTATCTGAAACGAGATTGAGGGAGTATAAGGTAATATAAGAAGAATTATACATTCAATGCGTTTAATTTTTGATAAATATTGAATTAAATTCTCAATATCTTCATCTTTAGCAGAACCAGTAAGATCTATTGGGTCATTAAACGAAGCTATCTTACGTGCAACAGGGTTCACTAATTCTTCCATCTCTTTTTTTTCTACTTCTGTATATTCCACGCTAGAGAGATTATATTTCTTGAGTAGATCGGCACATATGACTCCATGCCCTCCTGAAATTGATAAAATAGCGACTTTGCCTTCTTTAATCGTGTAATAATCAAAAGGTTTCTTTTTATGAGAGAGGATCTCAAACAACTTTAAATACGTAAGCAACTCTAATTCAGTTTTGGGCTGAATAATTAAATTTTGTTTTAATGCCGCTGAGAGAATTCTATCATTTCCGGATAAACTTGCAGTATGGGACTTTGTCGCGCTCCTACCATGCTCGGATAACCCCCCAAAATAAGTTACAACTGTGTCGTTTGATTCTTTCGCCAACTCTAAAAACTTCCTGCTCGATTTAAAACCCTCCAAATAAAACGCAATATTAGATGTTCCTTTATCATATTTACTAAAGTATTCTAATAACATATTTTCATCAACCAACGCACGATTACCTATCGAAACAGCAGTTGAGACTCCTATGTTGATTTCCTTGAATTTATGGAAGAATTGATCCACTAAAACACCTCCAGATTGACTGATTAGTGCTACAGTTCCTTTAGGCGGGCGTGTAATCCGCTCTGTAGGCATAAAAATTGTATCTAACAAAGGAGGGGAATATACTCCTATACAATTTGGCCCTAATACTGCGATTCCGTTATCATTTGCTATCTTTACTAATCTTTCTTGTCTTTTAACTCCCTCAGAGCCTATCTCAGCGAATCCTCCACCAATAATTATGCAAGCAGGAATATCTAAATCTGCGCAACTTTGCACATATTCTAGAGTCGCATCTGCAGAAATTGCAATTACTAAAAGATTAGGAATTTCAGGTAACTCATCTAATCTGGTGTACAAGCGCACTCCATCAATTTCTCCTCCCTCTGGGTGGATACCATAAACTTTCACTTCCATTTCAAAAACATTCTTTACAAAAATTATCCTCCCGGGACTCAGTGGATTTTTTTTGCTGATTCCCACTACTGCCATTGATTTTGGTTTAAATAAATTCTCTAAATTCATAACATTCTCCATTTTAAATTCAGTAATAAGTGAATTAAGTTTAGCTTTTTTTAATTTTTATCCTTTTAATTAATTAATTATTATTTAATCCAAGGATAGAAACTTCGAAAAGCACAAATTTTGCTAAGTAAAACTAGGGTATTACAATCGAGTAACAGATTTATTAAATACGATGTAAAACATATTCGCGTTTAATCTTAAATACATTAAGGATTTATAAAATACAAAATAAGGAATTTTAGAAGCTAAAGATGCTCTAAGTATGATTGGTTTAGGTTAAAATGTAATTTAATAAAAATACAATTTGCATTAACACCCTAACACAAATCAATTTATTTTTTTTATTTCTATTTTGACATCACCTTTAAAATTATAAAACATTATGATCATTTAATAATTGAAATCCCAAAATCAAATTAGCGATGTAAAATGGAAGAAAATAAACGGTCTAAATATTTCCTGCTTCTTATCGGAATCTTGTGTATAATTTCAATCGTTATAATCCTTATAGTACCAGCTCTTTATGAATTTTATTGGAATCAAATGCTCAGAGATACTCTTGTCAATACGGATTATTTTTTCAGGTTTATCACTGAATTTGGGGGAACAATTATTTATCTCTTCATCTTTTTCATCTTATATTGGGCAATAAACAAGAATGTAGCCCGGAACCTATTTATAGTATAT
>JABXKC010000020.1 GCA_013375495.1 Promethearchaeota archaeon | reverse complement strand
GTAATTGCCTATTTTCTCTATATAGCTAATTGAGCAATTCGCATCCGTTTTAGAGGTAATAGTATACTGATCATCGCTAAATTTACCCATTTCAACCTCTTCGTTTATTAAATACGCAGTATTGGTAGTTATACGGTATAAAAAACCATTTAAATTTTTACTATCTACTAGCATATTTGAATTACTCGGTAGATTTTCCACAATCCATCCCATTACGTGAATTTCATCATCATCTAATGATGTATAGGTTATGTTACTGAATTCTATCCCGGCAAGGATTGAATTTGAAAATGTAAAAACAACAACAAAAGATAAGGAAATTAATTTTAAAGGTAAGTTAACGCTTTTTTTCCTCTTTACAATTGGAACTTTCAACGATAAGAACTTAGTCAGTTTTATTAAACCAATCGACGCTAGAATCGAGATTGGAATTATCGAATAGTACCAAGTTCTACTAAACCAATATGAAATACTAAAAAATGATTGCGCAGGCAATTCTTTCGGGCTTAAAAACGGGTAAAATAACCAATCTACAATAAGAGGAACAACAGAAATAAGAAACAAACAAATAAACCACATTATTGTAGTAAAAAATATTTGCTTATTTTTTCTATAACAAAGGTACGATAAATAGAAGCCCAAAATTCCCGTAAATCCTAAATTAAAATAGAATAAATGTAATATAAAAGTGAAATAATATAGCGATCGAAAGGTGCCAATTAAATTCAATACAATTTCCAAATACAATAAGAATGTGTATGATAAAATGAGAATTTTAAAAATCACTTTTGGGCTAAATTTATATCTCAAATTCAATTTAGTACGAGATGAGAAGAGCTTCTTAAAACAAATAGTTACTACAGGTATAATTGCTAATAAACCTATCAACGATAAAATTGTGATATAAAATTTCAATATTGTATCAAAAACTTGAAATTTCATCAGTTTACCAAAAAAATAAAAAACTAGTTCTATTGTTTCATTGCTAAAAAAAAAGTTAAAAGTTAAATCGAAAAAAATAAAGAAACCGATAAAAAAAGCTGAGAAATAGAAATAGGATTTAAACTGCTTTCTCTTATTAGCTAAAACCAACATTAAAACGAAAATTAGAGATATCGCGGGTATGATAGGAAGAAAGTATATCATAAAGCTTTGAATTAAGAAAAAGGCGCTAACAAAAAGAATAAACCAATCTTCAGTAAATCTAAATCTCTTCAAATTTTTTAAATTTGATTTTCTAAAGCTTACGATAAATAATGTCATTGATACGATGGTTAAAATTACCGCAAAACCTTTATAACGGAAGTTAAGAATACCTTCAAAAGTAAATAAGGGTATTCTCGCAAAAGGTGGGTCATTATTGAAAATATAAAACAAACTAGAGAATATTGTAGCAAAAATGGTTGCTAAAATGGCGTATTTATCGCTTAGATCGCTCAAGAAAGCCTTAAAAAACAAATAAATTGAAGCAATAAAAAGGTATACAAAAAAAAAATAAAAAGCGTTAATGTTAATTGCTGGAATTCCGCTTAAAGCGCTTAAACTAAAAGCAATGTAGCCCCAATAAATTGTATAAGCAGAAAAAATATCTGTTATTTGGATATCAGGTAGTCCAATAAATCGTGAGGAACTAATCGCTACGTACTCATCAAGTGCAAATAGGTATTTTGTATTGAAGCGTATACTTAGAGCTATAAGTATAACAGCAATTGTTAAAAATAATACAAAGAGGGTGTTTCTGGAGATTTTAACTTCAGATTTTTTAAAAGTATGCTTTATTTTAAAATCCTTTTTGTATTTAGCGTTTTTTATAAAATGGAGAATTATAATAGTTAGAAACAATATTAATGAAAAAAAGTCTCTCATAACTCCCAATTGATCAAAAATGAGGGAAATAGACCCCAAGAAAGTAAAGGATATCAGCGGGTAAAGAACTAATTTAATAAAAAAGGGCTCGATTTTTAATTTCTCGTGAATTGTGCTGTTTGGAAAAAGTAGACAAAAAATGCTTGATCCTGGAACAAAAGTACACCCAATTACGAAAACTATTGATCTTATGTAATTGAGAACAGAAATTTGGCTCCAATCTATTGCCATCTCAGAAAATGTAACTGGCGGGATAAAGAAAGTGCACATCATCAATACGATTAAGATGGAGGTAATAGTATTCTCACTAAACACGTTCAAACTAAGAATTACGTTATTTTCCTTATCTTTGATTATAAAAAAGAAGAAATAAAAGAAACCAATAATAAAAATTCCGAAACCACTTAATAGAATAATCGGTGCGTCATATCCAAGAGGTAAGTAAAAGATGAATAAAAAAATGAAATAAAGGGTGATAAAACAGATTACATAAAGAAAAATGAAAAAATTTTTGGACGGCTTCAATGTTTTACACCGATTATCCTAATAATAAATAAATTTAACATTAATTATTGTGTTATGTCTTTCATCATTAAAAATATTTTTAAGAATGTACTTTAATGTTTTTAGTATGGTGAAAATATAGAAAAAGTTTGGGTATGTAATGGATAATGGATAAACAAAGAATTTTAAAAGAAGCTCAAAAAATTGCTACAAAATTCTCTTTTTGGATGGTTTCAGGTAATATTTCGCATTTATATGGTTATGTTCACGAGACTCCAGAAGAGAGGTACGAGTTAGAGGTTAAATTTGACGATGATTTTCCTCATATTCCTCCCGATTTCGTGTATCACAAGGAGATCAAGGAACTGTTAGGAGATTTTCAATTAGAAACCGTTAAAAATTGGGCTACAAGTTCTTCCGTAGTTGATATCATCGTCGAACTTAAAACAAAAATCCAACAAGCGTTAAGTGTTTCTGATAAGGAGGAAGATCAACCAATTAGTGCAATCTCAGAAGCATATAATATTCCTGATAATAAAATTGTAGAAAAATCTTTAGAAACAGATGGAGATGAAAAAGAATCAACAGAAAAAGAAACTAAAGAAGAAGAGTATATTACTCCGGACTTGAGCGCGTATCCACCTGATTTTGAATACAAACAGTTTGTTAATCCTACTGAATCCCAAGAAAATATATTTTATGAAGAAGAATCTGATGAAGCTACTATAAAAAACGATGAAATAAAAACTGGTGAAACTATGTCTCAAGTAGCACCAAAGTTAACCGAACCAGAACTTTTTGCAGATCACGAGCAAACGAGCGTAGCTTTAAGCACTGAAATTGGTTTGATTCAACAGGAATACGCGTATGATCAGAAATCTCATCAGAAAGGAGATTTAGATATTTATCTAACAATAACTCTCACGAAAACATTCATAGTTCATATTAACTTTACTAATTATCCCGCTAGACCTTCAGTAAATGTCCCAGAAGAAGCTTATAACCTAATCGGTGATGTTTATCAGAAATTGGATGTATTAAGAAATTGGAATGCTAAAGAACCTTCACATATTGTAGATATATTACATGAACTCGAAAATAAACTGTTTTTCATAAAAGATATTGAGCAGGAATCAAAGAAGATACTTGGTGAATATCAGTGTGATTTAGACTCTGACGACGTAACAAAATTACAGGTCCACTTGGTGACTTATGGATTTAAAGAATATCTAATGGATGTGAATTTGGAAACGCATCCGAAACCTCCAATTATTAATCTATCTTCGCAGTTACAGCAAATTATTATGTCTCCATTAACCGAATTGAAATCTTATAAAAATTGGGTTGAAGGTGAAACTGAACCTGTTGAAATTATAAGAGAACTTGCTTGGTTAGTAGATAAGAACTCAAGAATTAACTTTGAAATAGATCTATTAAAGGAACATTATAAAGAGATCGAATATAATGCCTCAACTTCAATATTGAATGTGGATATGAAGGGCAAAATGAAAACACAAGATCTAATGTTCCAGTTTCAGATTAACTTACCTATTGAATACCCTATGAAAGTACCTTCAATTAAAATTATCAACGAATTTGAATTAGAATCACACGAAAAAATCAAAGAAGATCTTCAATCATCTTTTAAGAACTTTTTTGACGACTGGTCCCCTTTTAGTTATTTAGTAGACTTGTTTAACGCAATATCCAAAAAGATTTTTGAAGTATCAGTAGTTTCTTGCGTAATATGTCACAAAATCGATTGTCCTACGTGTAGTTTAAAAATAGCGGGTCCAGAACAGGAGACATGCCATACAGATTGTCCATATTGTGAAAGATCGTATCATAAACATTGTTGGGAGCAAACAATAAAATCATTTGGGAAGTGCGGTTTTTGTCTTAAGACTCCTCCTCCAAGTATGATGCCTTAACCATAAAATATTATAATCTATTTATAATGGAAAGTGAAAATGTTCTGTTTACGGTGATCTATTTCTCTTTAATTCTTCTAAAAATAGCAACAATATGTAGACATTTTGATTCATCTGTATAAAAATAATTACTCTTAAGTAACGAAAACAATTTCTTTTTAAAAGAATTAAAATGCAACTGATCGGAAATCAGATATACCATTTTTATTAACTTATTTATGAATGTTTCATGACATAAAAAAAAGAAATTTTCTACTTTGAATTTATTTTTAAAAAGTTCTATTAGATCATTCTTATCATAATGTCGAAAATGTTTTGATTGAAGTTTTTGATTTTTGGAAGGAACTGAAACAAATAAAAATCCGTCGATAGATATTAATTCGCTTATTTTCTCTATTAACTTATTTAAATCTTTATCTGAAAAATGTTCGATAACTTCCATTAGGATCCCTACATCAAAACTCTTACTTTTAAAATTTAGGATGTCCTCTGAGAAAAATCTCACTTTCTCACTTTCATTAAAAGCATTTGCAAAAGAAATTGCTTTTTTAACTTTATCAATACCAATGATTCTATTGATACTGGTGTAAAATTGTTGATTTTTACAAAGTTCATAAATTAATTTTCCATCCCCACTTCCGATATCAATTATAGACTCAGGTTTCAGTTTGATAATTCTGTTTTTGATTAGAGTTAAATAAGTGAAATATTCAAATCCATAAATAAACTTCTTAAAACTTAAGCGGTCATTTTTTGTTTCTATTAAATAATGATAGGGAAATGAATACTGGTCTTCTTGAATTGTTTCTTTATTCATGCAAATCAATAGAGTTTATAATTCATTGATATAAAACTTATAGAAATTTATTAAGGAATAATTTTAATTAACTTTATAATTTAAGTTTATTATAAACTTAACTTTCAAATTTAATATGATCAAATGTTACAATTAATAAATCTTTTTTTTATAGCGTGTCTATTCACTTTTTGTTCATTAAAATCCTTCAATTCCAAATAAACTCAAATAAATTAACACTATACTATTCTCTAAAGATCCTCATGGATTTATAATCAATATTTTTTAAATATATATAAATACCAGACGAAATTACAATTTTTTATAATGTTTTTAAAAGAAGAAACAACTAAAAAATCATCTAAAAATTAAAAAGTAATAAATTATAATTTAAATTAAAGATGAATTTATATGCTAAGAGTTTGAAAAACGGTATCAAAATAGCTAGGAATCAAATTGAAGACACTGTAAGAAAATGGAGCAATATTCCCAAGATCCGGTGTATAAGATATACGACAACATGGGAATGTAATAGTAAATGTGATAGTTGCTCTATTTGGAAAATTGATCCAAAGAAAAATGACATTATGACGCTAAAGGAGCTAGAAAGATTTGCTAGTTCTGACCTTCTAAAAGATGTTAGAAGAATTGTTATCTCGGGAGGCGAGCCCTTTTTGCTTGAAGATTTACCAGAAAGACTCCAAATTCTACATAAGAGTTGTCCAAATGCTTATTTTGGTATGACAGCAAATGGGTTAACGCCTGAAAGGACATTAAGATTAGTTAAAAGAATCTTTAAATTATCTCCAGATATTAACATTGGGAGTTTAGGATTAAGTTTGAACGGACCCCCCGAAATTCATGATAGATCTCGAGGAATAGAAAAAGCATTTGAAAAAACTATTGAAACTTATGAATTAATTAAAGATTATGCACCAGTAAGGTTTAGCTTCACATTTTTACCATATAATATAAATGAGTACAGCTGGGTAAAAGAATTTGCAAAACAAAAAGGAACAGAAGTATATATTTGTTGGACTGTCATAAGTAATAGATTTTTTGATAGAAATTTCTTAGGAGATATTACAATCAAAGAATTTTATCAGAAATTACGACCTGTCTTGAATGAAGAAAATTTTAAAATTAGGCAAAGATATTTGTATAATTCATTCATTGAAGAAAGACATTTAGATTGTACAGCATTTAGAGATTTTTTTCATATAGATCCATATGGAAATATTTATCCCTGTAATTTTAAATTAACTGAGGATCGAATTATTGGAAATGTTAAAGAAACTAACTTCGCTGAAATTTGGTCAAGGAAAAAAGTAGTCGAGGATATTAAATCTGGAGGATGTTTATATCCCAATGGAGTTTGTGGGGATTCTGATATTTTTTATTCAGTGAGTCGTACAGGAATGCATCGGGTTTTGTTTTGGTCTCTAATCTCTGATCGTAAAATCTAAAAGTAATTTACTTCTATTTCTCCAAATTTAATCCCAAAGATATATTTTTAATGATTGTAAAAATCAGCTTATGAAAATCAAATTAAAAAAAAATAACATACGCTGCTTTATTAGAATGAACAAAATCGGATGAATTTAGCTGCTAACACATTATTTTCTATAAATTTTCCAGAAAATGCCATTCTTAGGTTTTCTTATAGGCAAAATTGACAAAATTTTTTAACTTCTTCTTCTTATAATAACCAATCACATTTTTACAAGATGATTTGCTTGGAAACGTTAGATAAAAACTTGAATTTGCTAAAATTAGAAGAAAGAATATTAGATTTTTGGAAGAATGATGACATTTATTCCTTAATAAGAAAAAAGGAGGATGGAGAAAAATTATGGAGATTTATTGATGGCCCTCCATATACTACTGGCTCAATTCATTTAGGTACAGCGTGGAATAAAATCTTAAAGGATTATTTAATAAGATATAAGCGAATGAGGGGTTTTACAGTCACGGATACTCCGGGTTATGATACTCATGGGTTGCCTATAGAAGTTCAAATGGAAAAAGAGTTAGGGATAAAGAATAAGCAAGAGATACTTGAATACGGCGTAGACAAATTCATTAAAAATTGTAAAGAATTTGCTCTTAAAAACCTTAAAATTATGAACGATCAATTTAAACGATTAGGTTGTTACTTTTGGGATTGGGAGAACCCCTATGTTACCTACAAGAACAGTTATATTGAAGGAATATGGTGGGCACTTAAAAAAGCCTGGGACAATGACTTATTATATCAGTTTTATCGCCCTATTAATTGTTGTCCAAGATGCGCAACAGCTCTTGCTAAACACGAGCATGATTATAAAAACATTAAGGATACCAGTTTATTCTTAAAAATACAGTCAGCTGATATGGAAGACACGTATTTTATAATTTGGACAACGACCCCTTGGACGCTCGTAGCAAATTCTGCAATAATGGCAAACCCTATTGCTGAATATGCAAAAGTTTGGGTAGAAAATTTGAAGGAATATTGGATTTTAGCGAAAGCGGCTATCACTCATCTCATTTCCGGTGAACTAGGATATAAATACAAAATCGTAGAGGATATTCAAGGAGAAGAATTAGAAGGAAAGAAATACATCCATCCTTTATTAGAGGAAGTACCATATCAAAAGGAGTTAGCAAAAAAAAGCGATAAAATGCATTCAGTAGTTCTTTCTGAAGAGTATGTTTCTGCATCAGAGGGAGTTGGGCTAGTTCATTCCGCACCCGGACATGGACCTGAAGATTTTGAAGTAGGAGTTGCAAATAACATTCCAATATTTAATCCCGTTGATATAAGAGGTGTCTATACAAAAGAAGCTGGAAAATTCGAGGGAAAAGGTGTTTTTGATGCTAATAAGGAGATTTTAGAATTGTTGGATAAGAAAGGAACGCTGATTTTAACAAATGAAATTGAACATGAATACGCACATTGCTGGAGATGTGATTCTAAGTTAGTATATAGAGCAACAAATCAATGGTTTTTAAAAACTGAGAGCCTTTCTCCAGATTTGCTAAAAATGAACGAAGAAATCTATTGGGTACCTGAATGGGCAGGAAATCGATGGTTTAAAAGTTGGTTGACAACCTTAAAGGATTGGTGTATTTCGAGACAGAGATTTTGGGGTATTCCCTTAAGTGTGTGGATATGTGATAATGAAAAATGCGGAGATATCACTGTTATTGGCTCAGCAATGGAACTAAAACGAATTGTTGGAGATGTTCCAGATGATTTACATAGACCTTGGATCGATAAGGTCACATGGAAATGTAAAAAATGTGATCAAGGAACTAAAATGAGGGTCCCAGACATAACAGACGTGTGGTTAGATTCCGGTTCTGTAGTATGGGCTGCTCAAGAAACCTATGATGGAGAAAGCCATTTTGAGTCATGGATACCAGCGGATTTCATAATTGAGGGAAAAGATCAAATTCGAGGTTGGTTTAATAGTCTTTTAAGCAGCGCAATGATTTCCTCAAACCGAAAAAATTATCTATCCTGTTATATGCACGGTTGGGTATTAAGAGATAAGATGAAAATGAGTAAATCAAGAGGAGGTGCTATTTTCCCCGAAAATTTAATAGATGGAACGATTAAAGAACTTCAGCAAAAGAAATCTTACTCAAACATAAAGGGAATAGAGACTTTTCGATTTTATGCAATCGGAGTAACCCAACCAGGTCGTGATTTTAATTTTAATTTAAAAGAGTACGCTGATACCTATAAAATCCTTAATACGATTTGGAATGTGTATGTGTATGCTGATGAAAAATTTGCTTTAGCTAATTTTAATCCCTCAAAAATAAAACTAGATGAAAAGACATTAAGTAAATTGGATAAATGGGTAATTTCAAGATTGCATTCAACTATTAAAAAAGTGACAGACTTAGCTGATAAATACCAACTTCCGTGGATACCAGGTGAATTACGGGATTTTATTGTTAATGATATAAGCCGTTGGTATATAATGTTAAATAGAGAAAAGCTTGATATTTATTCTGATGATCCCCATAAAGAACAGATTATGGCTGTATTGTTTAATGTGTTGTTTAAATTTTTGATAATCTTAACGCCAGTAAATCCTATGTTGACGGAAGAGATTTATCTGAAAATGTTCAAATCACACATAATATCGTTGGATTTAGAGAAAACACCGAGTATACATTTGCAAAATTGGCCTGATTATGATGAGAATAAAATAGGTTTAGATCTAGAGCAACAAATGGATTTTACTAGAGATTTAATAGAACATGTCAGAGCAATAAAAGATGAGAATAAAATCAGATTACGATGGCCTAACAAAAGAGTCCTTATTGAACCAAAAGAAGGAATGCCTGAAATATTATTTCCGGGCATAATAAAGCAAATGGCTAATGTAAAAAATATGGAAATTGTTAAATCTATCAAGGAGACAGCAAGTTTAATAAAAATAGAATCAAAGTATTGTAATATTTATCTTGATGTTAGTCTTGATCCCGATCTATTGGCAGAAAGAGTAAACAGCGACTTAGTTCGACACATTCAATTCTCACGTAAAAAGAATAATTTTAAAGTAGGAGAAGAAATACAATTATCTTTAGCTGCAGAAGAAGACTACTTAGTAGAATATCTTAATAAAAGTAGAGATTCAATATCAGAGAAAGTTACTGCTAAAAGTTTAGAGATTATCAAAGGTGAACTAAAAGAAGAAAAGGATCAGGTGTATGGTAAATTACATATTTGTCCTAATCAAGAATGTTCAGCTACTTTAAAAGATAATATTTTTGCAAAATTGAAGAAAAATAAAGATGTACAATGTCCTCATTGTAATGCTGGTTTAAGCGATGCGAGTATTAGGAACATAACCTTTAATTTTGCAAGAGCGTAAGATACTCTAACTTAAATAATCTTTTCATTATTTCTGATTTTTCTGATAAAATTCCATCCAATAATCAAACATTTCTCTTAGGGTTTGATCGATCGGTATTTTGGGGCTCCAGCCCAACTCTGATTGGATTTTAGAGTTATCTCCAATTATAATATCTTCATCAGTTTTTCTTAATTTATAAGGAGCATTTTCAACTACTTTAATCTTCTTTTGTGAAAAGCTTAATACAATTTCTAATATTTTTCTGATTTGGATTTTTTGATTTGTACATATATGATATGTCTCTCCTGGCGTGCCATTTGTAGCAGCAAGCCAAATCGCTTTTATTGCATCTGTTATCCCCAAGATGTCTCTATAAGGATTTAAGTTTCCCACATCTATCACGGGGTCTTTCAGACCTAACTCGATTTGGGCAATATTGCGTATAAAATCAGATGCGACATCATTTGTTGTTCTAAGACCAGTTATATTAAAAAATCTGAGGTTCACAATTTCAATTCCAAAGTTGATGAAATACTGTCGAGCTAGAAGTTCGGCTGCGATTTTGCTAATCCCATATGGATGGATTGCCATTAAAGGATCAGATTCTTTTAGAGGGCGCCCGATATGTGTAGTTGTTCCAAACTCGGTAGCAGAACATGCTAGAACCACTCGAGATTTAATATTATATTTTTTAATAGGTTCGAAAAGATTCAATGTCCCTATAACATTGGTTTCAAAAGTATTTACAGGATCTTCCCATGATTTTATTATATTCGGCTGAGCTCCAAAATGAAAAATATAATCTGGTTCGATACCTCTAATAATTTTTCCTAATAATTCAGAATTTTTTAAATCACACTCTAAGAACAATAAGTTATCATTGGTACTTTTAAGGAGAATTCTTTCTCCTAATATTGTATCTTTAGCTTTTTTAGTAAAAAACTCTTTCCCGGCAGTATATCGGATTAAATTTCTGAACGATGCTGAAGGTCTATCTAACGCGTAGATTTTAATATTTTTATTGATGCACCAATCAATTAAATGTGACCCCAGAAATCCATTTGAGCCGGTAATTAGTAAATTCTCCATATTACTAAAATCACTTATCTTTTTAATTCTTTATCTTTATAAAAACCATACTCCTTAATAATCAAGTAATTTTTAATTAAAATTAAACACTGGTAAAAATATTTATTTTAATATCTCAAAATGTTTTTAAAATGAAATTATGTTTAACGAAATTTATGAATTATTAAAAAAACATAGAAGACACGGGGAAAATTTCATATGGAGATCTATACAATATATTGGAAAGATGGTATTAGATTTACTAGTTTTTTATATAATAGTTAGGTTATTAACTCCAGAAAAATTTGGGCAGTACTCCTATTTAATAGCTTTAGTAGGATTATTTGTTACATTTGGAAATTTCGGTTTAAGTACTTCTGTAAGCAAATATATCGCAGAATATCAAGTAAAAGATGAAGCAAAGGTAAAATCTATATTGTTTTCTTCCCTTATCTTAAGCACTTTGTTCTGTTTTATTGTTTCAATTGCTATATTTATTCTTGGTTTCTTTTTTTTTTTTGATTATTATGAGTTTGTGGGTTATTTGGTCACTTTAATATTTTTAATAAGTGGTTCTAATATTCTTGATGGAGTTTATAGAGGTTTGATGAAATTTAAAAAATTATCTTTTGTGTCAATAATCTCCTTTATTATTAGAATCCCTCTTACTTATTTTTTCGTTCTTTATTTTGAAATAACAGGAGCCCTATGGGCTCAAATATTTTTTTACATAATCTCTTTTGTTTTATTAATTTTATATTCAAAACAAAAAAGCTTAATTTTTGATAAAAAGATTGCTCTAGAAGTTTTTAAATATGCGATTGTAATAGGTATTGCGGGTTTAGCTTATTTCTTATATACAAATATAGATATCTTATTTTTAGAGCATTATGGATATATTATCGAGATTGGAGATTATAAAATTGCATCTAGATTTCTTGAATTAACTTATATTCTATTTGTTGTCCTTGGGCAAGTACTTGCTCCAGCTATAACAAAATTAGTTACCAGAAAACAATTCGTTAAATTTAGAAAACTTTTATCTAAATTAACTTATATATTTGGGTTAGGAATTATTATAAGTATTCTATCATACTTTATCTTTCCTATTTCAATTCAAATTTTCTTTCCTGAATACTATAGTACAAATATCTTGTTAATCTGGAATTTGTTATTATTTTTAATACCTTTTAAATGTGTTGGAGTAATCTTAATTCAAGGTTTCTTAGTTCCAGCAGGTTTAGGTAAAATTACAATGCAATTGACATTAATAGGTGGTATTTCCAATGTAATACTAGATTATTTGTTTATAGAATGGTTTGGATTTTTAGGTATAATTTATTCAACCTTAATTATCCATTCTATTACGATTTGCCTTACATTTATTATTTTTTATCGAAAAATTTCAGGAAAGTGGTCGTATTAGAATAGATTCATATATTTTTAATTAATTGAAGTTATTTTAAAAAATGGAAGAAAAGGATAATTTTGATAGATTTTCATTTTCAATATTAATGGCAAGTTTTAATAATGAAAAATATATTGAAGTAGCAATAAAAAGTGTCATTTCTCAAACTTATCCTTTTTGGGAATTGATCATTGTAGATGATCGTTCTACCGACAATACACTTGAAAGAATCACCCCCTTTTTAACCGATAATAGAATTAGACTACTAAAACATAAAAAAAACCTTGGATATTCTGCTTCTTTAAAAACGGCAATAAACAATGCCACACATGAAATAATCGGTATCCTTGATTCAGATGACAAACTTCATGAAAATGCTTTAGAAATTATGGCTCAAGCCTATAAAGAAAATCTAGAGTGTGGATTTATTTATAGTACTATGTGGAATTGCGATTCGGATTTGAAAAATTGTGTTTTGAATAAATATATTCAAGAGATTGTTCCTCCAAAAACTAGTATCTTTGATGCTCGAATTTCACATTTTAAAACTTTTACTAAGAAAGCATATAATCAAACTTCAGGTTTTGACCGTAATCAAAAAAGAGCAGTGGATAAAGATATAATTTATAAATTGGAAGAGGTTACAAATTTTAAATTTATTAATAAACCGTTATATTATTATCGTTACCATAGTGGTGGGATTTCTCAAGCGAAGAATGTGGATTTAGCATATCTTTATTCATATAGAGCAAAATGCAAAGCTTATCAAAGAAGATTAGATAAAAATCTCCCTAATTTAAATTTAAACTATTTATATACCCAATATTTCATTATTACTCTTAAAGATCTCATAACTTTTGTTAAAAAATATATACGCTTGTTTAGAATTAAAAAAATTCTAAATAAATTAGATATATTATACCCATATGAAAAAAGAAGCCAAAATAGATTTATGAATTTCATTTTAAAAAAACCTCAAATTAAAGGAAGGATAAAATAATCTTTTAATGCCATATTTTTTTAAAAAATTTTAATTATAATAGTATCATAACTTGTTAAATTATGAATTTTTTATATAACGCTTTTAAATTAATAAAAGAAAAATTGCGTTTCATTTTGTCAAAATTAAAATCATTAATTATTTTCATAATGACTCCTCGGATTTTTGATATTGTTGCACTCAAGTATAGGATATCCATAAAATATAAAATTCGAAAATTTTTCTATTATGGTAAGAATTATTATTGTCTTTCTTGCGGTAAATTTTTACGAAAATTTGCTCCTTTTGGAAAAATTAAAAGGGATAATGCAGAGTGCCCTTTCTGTTATTCTTTAGAAAGACATCGCTTTTTACTCCTATTTCTTAAAAGAAAAACGAACTTATTTTCAGGTAATTTAAAAGTTTTGGATTTTGGACCAGAATATTACCTTGAAATAATTTTTAAATCAATGTCAAATTTAGAATATTTTAGTGCTGATATTAATCCTAAAATCGGTATGTTCCAAATGGATATTACAGATATCAAGTTTGATAGAAATACTTTTGATTTTATTCTCTGTATTGGTGTATTAGAACATGTAATAGACGATAAAAAAGCATTAAAAGAATTGTTTAGAGTACTTAAACCAGGGGGTTACGCAATTATCTTAGTTCCCATAAACTATAATCTCAATGAAACTATTGAATATTCAAAGGAAGAATTTCAAAAAAATGGAGCAAAATATCACATGTACGATTTTCATGTAAGGGATTATGGTTTAGATTTTGAAATGAGATTAAAAAAAGCTGGTTTTAATACGGAAAGAATAACATATGGCTTAGAGATACAGAGAGAGAAACGCATAAGATATGGCCTAATTGAAGATGAAGAATTTTATTTTTCCCAAAAACCTATTGAGAACTCAAGTAATAGAAATGAACTAAGCAAATTTAAAAAATTTTAATGCTTTTAAATTTTGTTTTAGCCTATTTATCTTAGGATGCTAATCTAGATTATTCCTTATGAGAAATCGTATGGAATAACTACTAATCATTCGATAATGTTAAAAAATTACAAATGGATGATAGCAATACGCATAAAAGATACTTTAATTAACCATTAAGTTAAATAATTGAGGATTATTATAAACTTATGAAACGCTCTATTGGTAGTAAAAAATATCCTAAATAACTTGGGTAAATCATTCCCAAATGCTATTATCCATTTCATTGTAAAAAAATTTTATATTAAAGAAATCCATTCATAATTAATAGCAAATATAATTTAATATAATGGAAATTATGGAAAAGATAATTCAATTATTTATTTATTTAAATGATTTTGCTAAAAGTATCTTCTTTCTGATTTTAATTGGCCTAATAATATTAATTTATAATGTCTTTATGCACTTTTTTAAAGATAGAAGATATATTCGAGCTATATTAAAAAATGTTGACCCAAAGATTAATTCCATGGAAGATTTAAAAGATTTTCCTCTTCTAAATATAATTGTTCCCGCTTGGAAGGAAGGGATTTTATTTAAGAATTGTTTATCATCGATTAGCAAATTAATATATCCTAATATAAAGGTTATTGTCAACGCAGGAGGCAGTGAAGAAACTATTAATATTGCTAATGAATTTAAGAAATTTAAAAATTTTATAATTTTACTTCAATCAGGAGGAAAAGAAAAAGCAGCTCTTGGAAAAATAAAAGCATTAAATGAATGCTTAATTCATGTTTCAGAAGGATTATTGTATTTAACCGATGCAGATTGTTATATTACAGATGATTTAATTTTAAGATTAATTAATCCTTTAATTAATGGTAACGAGGATATTGTAATAGGAGCAGGAACACGACCATTAATTTCTCAAGAGAAACACCATATCGTTAAATATGCTTTATTTAGTAGATTTGGATTTTTTAAAACTAAATACGCCAAATATCACAAAACTATGGTATCCGGAGCTAATACGTGCCTTAAGTATGAAGTAATTGAATCAATTGGTAATTTTAATGAGAATAGGATAATAGCTGAAGATGTTTCAAGAGGTTATGATATTATTTCTAAAGGATTTAAGGTATTTTGGTTAAGTGATTATAGAAGCAGGATTTATACAGATTTCCCCCCAACAATCAAGGAAACTCTCAAACAAAGAAAAAGATATATTGAAAATTCTTTAATGTATGGTTATTTTCAGAAGAATTTAATGAGAATTATTAAAGTGTTATTATTGTTTTTAAGTTCGATGTTCCTTGTTATTTTCCCTATTTTTATATTCATAAATTTAGGCTTATTCTATATTTGTATTTTAATTTTCGCTGGTATTTACCTAAATAGAATTAGAAGGTATATTTTTTTTAAGATAGTGGTGGATAGAAAATATTATCACAAATTTCCGAAAATTATTTTTATCAAAATGTTTTTTTACATATATTTAGAAATTTTAGCAAATGTTGCTACTCTATTTGGCCTTTATTCTTTCAGAAAACAAGTCAAAAATCGAATTTAAAAACAATAAATTGTATATTAGACAAAATAATAGTGTATTTATATTTATGAAATATGTTCATGAAATTAATTGTATAAGAGGAATTCCAATATTAGTTATCTCTTCTCAGGGAAATATCGGGATATTTTTTCTCCAATAATAGAATCTTATTATTAACGTTATAGGATTTGAATAGAATTCAATCATTTACTTCTCTCTTTTCTGCTTAAATAATATGTCTGTCAATTTATTCAATTTCTTTATGTCTATCCTATGTTTCTCACTAGAATCATAGGTTTGATAATTATATTGTGACATAAATTCATCTAAGTCTTTCAATTTGCGTCCTAATAGGGGGTATGCTGCGGGAGTGATTTCGATAATCAATGGTGGCAATGAATTTCTGTTTTTATCAAAAAATCGAGTTAAACCTTTTAATACAGGTAATTCAAAGCCCTCAACATCAATCTTTATAAGAGAAACTTTATCAATTTGTCTTTCGATTAGATAATCATCAAGTCTTTTAATTTCAATTTCGATAGTTTCTTTAATATAATGTGGATCAATAAGTCCAGATACCAAAGAATTTGCCCCAATTAATCGTTTATTAATATCAATGTTAGAAGTTCCTATCTCCTCACCCAAAGCATATTGGTTTATATTAATGTTATAATCTTCGTTTAATCGAGCAAATCCTCTAAGTTTATTGAAGTATCGGGGCACTGGTTCGAAACTATGTACCTGCCCTTTTTTCCGAACTAAACTTGCTCCTATAGCCGAAATATATCCTAAATTTGCTCCTACATCAATAAAACATGTTCCTTTTTTAACATATTTTAGAACAACTCTTACTACTGGAATTGAGTTTAGTCCAAAAAACATGCCTCTGTATCGTGGAGCAAAATTAAAATAGAATTTGAAATTTACCCCATTAATTTGCCTAACAATACAATTTAATTTGAGTTTTGGAAATTGTGGCAAGATTGATGAAATTAAGGATTTTGAAATATTCAGAACTTCTTTGAAATAATAGAAAGGATGTTCCATTAAGATAGGGATTCTTTTTAGTATTAATTTAAAATATCCAAAGACATATCTGATATATTTCTGAGTGATTTTTCTAAACATTATTTTTACCAATTCTATCAATTAGATCTTTAAACATTAAAATTTCTTGTGAAACAGAATAATTTTGGAAAGCATAATCCTTAGCTAACTCCCTTAATTTCATGTATTTATCAGGATCTTTTAACCAAATATTATAAATTTCAATTATTTTTTCTTTAATTAGATTGAAATCTAACTCGTGAAGAAAAAATGCAAAGTCTTTTCCCTTTAATATCTCAATTGATCCTGTAGTTTTACTACAAATTACTAACAGCCCAGCTGCCAAGGCTTCAATTAACACTCTGCCAAATGGCTCTCTGCGGGATGTAAAAAGAAATACATCGCTTTTTTCGTAGAATTTCACAATATTAATATTATCAACATAACCATGGTATTTTACATACTTAGGATATTCATGTTCTAATTCTCTAATCTTTTGTTTAAGAGGACCTGCGCCACAAAATTCGAAAAATACTGGTAAATCGTCATTCTCTTCTAAGAGATTTATGATTGCCTTTATTAATACATCCAATCCTTTGTGGATGTCATCTAAATATCCAACATAAATGAAATTTAAGATCTCTTGAGATTTTACTTCTATTGCATTTTTTTTAAAATTATCTAATTCTACTCCATGAATGATATGAATCACATTATTAGGATTATAAAAGTTATCTAAATATTTTTTAGCATGCTTAGATATTGTATGGTGATAAAAATTTCTTTTAAAAATTGAAAATAATAATATAGAAAAAATAATTTTTATATTATATAAAGATAACAAATTCTCTGATGATAAGGGCTTGTTATATCTAATGATAAATCGTATCCGTCGATTTATTAAACCGAAAAATATAAGCAATATATTAATTTTAATATTACCTAGAGAAGTATAAATTATATCATACTTTTTTATCTTTTTATATAATCTTATAATTTCCCATGGATATGGAATAGTAAAAACTCTATTTAGTATTTTAAATGATGCAAAATAAATTCTCCCAATTTTATTGACTCCATTTAATTTCTTTTGTATTACTGCTTCAGTCAATAATTCTTTACCAAGTAATACATTTGTATCCATAATACTAACATTAAAATATTTTTTTAATCCTAATGCTAATTCTATGTAGGAAATTTCTCCTCCTCTTCCATTTTCTAATGCCCCCTTAGAAAAAATTAGAACATTTACCATCTTGTTAAAAAATATATAGTAATATTATTTTATTGATTTAATATATTAAATTAATTCTTATTATCTCTTTAAAATTATAAAATGTTGATACCTATAGATTTTCAAATGATTATAGATTGAAATATTTAATTACTTCCGTGATAACTAGTAACTATATTTCTTTTACTATTATTTCTCGCAAATTTTGATAATTAATTTAAAAATTAATAATAAATTAAACTTAAGTAATATTGTTCCAGATGCTGCTTATATGTAACTATTAGAAAAATCAGTAAAACTCTAAAATAATCGAGATAATATTCAAAATAAATAAATTTGAATCTAATGTTAAATAGTCTATTATCCAACTTAATTGATCGATTTTCTTTTATTAGAAAATTTAAGATTTATGAATTTGGTGAAAATATAGGATTTCCATTAATTATTAATTTTTTATCAAAATTCTTTAAAGAAGATATTGATGATAATCTAATTATATTAAGTGCTTATTCCGGGAGATTATATATTGACAACCCTAAATATCTATTTGAGTTTTTAAACAAGAAATCAAAAAATCAAGTTATTTGGATTGCAAAAAATAACGAAGTAATATCCGAGTTGAAGAAAAAGGGATTTAACGTTATACCCTTTTATAGCATAAAAACAATAAAGCTTTTGCGAAAAGCTAAATATATCTTTTCTTCCCATGGAAGATTGGATATACCCCCCATAAAGTTCTCTTCGCTTACTACATTTATTTTAACCTGGCATGGAACACCTATTAAAACAATAAACCTGAACTTAGAAAAAACCTATGCCTATAGTAAATGGAATCGTATTTTTAAGTTAAAATTAGAGTTTAATGAATATATTAATTATTTATTGACACCAACAAAAGATAAAGAAGATCATAGAATCTTAGCTAAAGCTTTTAAAATTCCTTTAAGTAAGATATTAAGTTCCGGATATCCTAGAAATGATCTTTTATTCGTAAAAAATGATGAGTTTATAAAAAAATTAAAATATAAATTCGAAATAGCAAACCATATTAAAAGAATTATTATATATGCTCCAACATTTAGGGATGATTTTGTTTTTAGATTTCCTTTAACGGAATTAGAATTAAGATTATTAAATGATCTTTTGAAAAAAACAAACACTACTTTTCTGATAAAAGGTCATATTTTTGAAGAGAAAATCGATATGAAAAAATATGACCACTTTCAACTGATAAAAAAAGATACGGATATTCAAGAATTGCTACTAATTTCTGACATCTTGGTTACCGACTACTCTTCAATGATATTTGATTATTTATTATTAAATAGACCAATTCTTCTTTTTGCTTATGATCTTGGAGAATATGTTAAGGAAAGAGGTATGTATTATAATTTCGAGGAAATTTCGCCGGGTCCAATCTTGTTTAATGGTAAAGAACTAATAGACGCCATTAAAAACATTGAAAAAATCGATAAAGATTTTAAAGAAAAAAGAGAATTAATCAAAAATAGATTTAATAAATTTACTGATGGAAAGTCTATTGAAAGAGTTTTAAAGTTTCTTAATATTAGCTTTAACAATGAATAAGAAATGATGGATTTATGCAATTAGTAATTTTATCTGCCGGAATTGGTTCAAGATTAAAACCTTTAACAGATGAGAAACCTAAATGTTTAATTGAAGTAGCAAATAAACCAATTTTAGGTCATCAAATTGACCTATTTATTAATAATAAGAATGTTGAAGAAATATTAATTGTGATCGGATATAAACCAGATTTAGTAAGATCTTTTATCGAAAATAAATATAGAAGAAATCAGAAAATAATCTGTATTGAAAATAAAGATTTTTTAACAACTAATAACATGTATTCTCTCTTTTTAACTAAAAATTACATTAAAGGTAAATTTCTTCTCATTAATGGAGATGTAATTTTAGAGCCTGAAATCGCTAGTGATTTTTTATCCTATCCTTATGAGGATTCAATTGCGGTTGATGTTGGTCAATATTTTGAAGAATCAATGAAAGTTATTAAAGAAGACGAGTTTTTAGTAGATATTGCTAAAAATATTGGCAAAGAAGACGCATTTGGATGTTCAATAGATTTCTACAAATTTTCTGATTATGGAGCAGACATTTTTTTTTCTAAAATAGAAAATATAATTTTAAAAAGAAAACAATTAAAACTCTGGACAGAAGTGGCATTAAAAGAAATACTAAATCAGAGAGTTTTAAAGATCAAGCCGTTTGATATAAAAGGAAAGTATTGGTTCGAAATTGATGATCTTGAAGATTTGAAAAATGCTGAAAAAACCTTAAATAGAAAAATTTAAGAATTTTAATAAAAACAAATTAACCAAAAAATCAAATTCCAACACAAAGTTATCTTCAAAGTTCTAATAATTAAATTAAAAACTAATCATTAATAGTAACATATATTATGGATGATCTCATTCCCCTCAATTCTGTAATTAAGAAAAATCCACGGGTTATAGAACTTGAAAATCAAGGATTTATAATTAAACCTGAAAAATTAGACTCGTATTTAGAGGACTTTCAAGGACGAAATTCCGCCTTACCGGATAAAAATTACTGGAAAGGCAAAAAAGTTCTTATCACAGGAATTAGTGGGTTTGCTGGAAGCCATTTAGCAGAACAATTATTAGATTTAGGTTGTGAGGTTCATGGAACCATTCGTCGTCATGCTGTTCCGATGCATGAAAATATTGAACATTTAAGAGGGCATATCATATTACATGAAGCAGATATAACAAGCGCTGAGAGAATCTTAGGAATTTTTGAAGAAATTAAACCTAATGCAGTATTTCATCTAGCAGCCGAATCGTTTGTACCTACTTCCTTTAGGGAACCAGTAAGAGTTTCTCATAATAATATCATTGGTACATTAAAAATATTTGAAGCCGCAAAAAGATTTAATCAGAGTATAGAAAGCGTTCAAGTTGCTTGTAGTAGCGAACAATACGGATTAGTTGATCCAAATGAAGTACCCGTAACTGAAGATATCAAAAAGAATCCTTTTAGACCTAGAAGTGTGTATGGAATTACAAAATGCGCAACAGAACAAATTGCATGGTTATATCATGACTCTTATGGCGTACCAAGTATAATATCAAGAGGTTTTAACCATGAAGGTCCAAGGCGCGGTATTCAATTTGTTACGAGTGTCATTCACCGTCAAATTGTAGAGATTTTAGAGAATAAAAGGGATAAAATTGTTATTGGTAATCCCAATGCAATAAGGGATTTTACTCATGTCAAAGATACTGTAAGTGCTTATGTAATATTGAGTGAGAAAAAGAAACTTGGAGAACCTTTCAATGTTTGTTCCGGAATGGGAATAACAATAGCTGATTATGTAGAATTAGCAAAAGAGATCTTTGATATTGATGTAGAAGTATTTGTTGATCCCAAACGTATGAGGCCTAGTGAAGTCCCCTTACTAATAGGAAGAAATGAAAAGATTTATAATGAAACTGGTTGGAAACCAATAAGATCAGTAGTAGATATTATTAAAGAGGGAGTAGAATACTTCCAAGCACATCCTGAAATGCTTGGAATCGAAGCCCATTAATAATTTTAAATATTAAAAAAGTTAAATAAAAATTTATAAATTTAACACTTGTTTTTGGATTTGAATTAGTTCCGTCACTCCCTTTTCTCCAACTTCCAATATCTCGGCAAGTTTTTCCTTGTTAAAGGGTTTTCCTTCTGCGGTCCCTTGAATCTCGATTAAGTCTAAATCCTCATTTGCAACTAAGTTAAAATCAACATCTACTTTCGAATCTTCTTCATAATTTAGGTCCAGAATAACTTTATCATTTTTAATTCCGAGTGATATAGCAGCAGTAACCTTGTAATCTGGAAAGTCGTAAATTCTTTGTTCATTGTATAGGTAATTGATGGCATCAAATACGGCGACAAAAGCACCGGTGATCGAGGCACATCTAGTTCCTCCGTCTGCTTGTATAACATCGCAATCTACTTTAATAGTCCGCTCACCAAGTTTCTCATAGTTAAAGGCAGCTCTCATACTTCTTCCGATTAGTCGTTGAATTTCGTGAGTTCTTCCTTTTACACCTGATCTATCTCTTTCTCTCGCATTTCTAGATTGAGTAGCTCTTGGTAGCATGTTATATTCGGCAGTTATCCATCCAGTTCCCGTATCTTGTAAAAATCTAGGAACATTTTCCATAACAGAGGCTGTTATAATAACTTTTGTGTTTCCTTGGGTAACTAAAACGGAACCTTCTGGATACTGTAGAAAATTTCGCTCAAAAGTAGTTTTCCTTATTTCATCGAAATTTCTTCCGTCAAGTCTTACATTTCCAAGCATTTAAGCAAAACCAGATTATTATCAATTCATTTTTCTGATAAATAAAATGAGATTAATAATTATAATGTTAATTTATTAAAAAAGAACACGATTAAAATAATTCTAAATAAGCAAAAAGAACTTATGAAGCAAAATATGTTAACAAGAATTACTAAAGAGGGAAAGTTCCAAGGATTTTCTGCCAAATCACGTTTACTTTCATTTGTTCAAGAGCTTTTGCTGCCTGAGGATCGTTTTTATCCGCTTCAAAATCCATAAAGAAGATATATTCCCATCTCCCTTTTCTTCGCGGCCTTGACTCGATCTTCGATAAATTTATGTTAGCATCAGAGAATATTTTTAAAACCCAATATAGAGCTCCGGGTACATGTTTAGTCACAAAAACAATCGAGGTTTTCATTTTTTCAGCTTTTAGGGGATTTTCCTTTTTAGACATAATTAGAAATCTCGTATAATTAGATTTCTCGTCCTCGATATTTGAGTCAAGGACTTTCAGTTCATATATATTTGCGGCAAACTCAGTCCCTATGGCAGCATACGATTTATCTGCTAATTTTCTAATCCTACGAACAGCCTCGGCAGTAGAGGTAACCTCTGTAATTTTAACGTTTGGTAAATTGGATTTTAACCATATTTTTGTTTGAGCAAAGGCTTGAGGGTGAGAAAAAACATTTTTAATATCAGAAAGCTCTGCTTCCTTTAAGCATATTAAGTTTTGAATCACTCTTGCCTCAATTTCCCCATAGATAAATAAATCGTTTTCAATGAGTAAGTCAAGAGTTTCTCGGACAGTTCCCTGAAGACTGTTTTCAAAAGGGATTATACCGTATTCTAATAAATCTTTTTCGATGCTATCGAAAATTTCTGGCATTGAATCGTACGGAATAAACTGAGTACCCGCTTTCGCAAAGAATTCAAGAGCTGCCTGATGTGTGAAAGTTCCCATAGGACCCAAATATCCTACTTTTGTTACAGTTCCTTGAATGAGTTTACTTGCACTTATAATTTCTTTCCAAATTGCCTCAATACTTTTTTTTTTGAAAATTGTGGACTTATTTTTAATTCTTTCCTTGATTTCTTCTTCTCTTTTTGGTTGAGAAATTTCTAAATTTAAAGATTTCTTTAAGTTTCCAATTTTTATTACTGCGTTAGCTCTTTTATTCAGGAGATCAACTATTTCATCGTCAATCTCGTTGATTTTTTTTCTGATATCCTCCAATTCTTGGTTATTCTTTCTGTCTTCGCTCATTTTAATCCCTCCGTGAAGTATTATGGGTTTAATTAAAAATTATATTATAAAATTTTGTGTAAATTTAATTCTAATCCCGCAACGGGAAACTCTAATTTAAAATTTAAAAGAACTTCCGGACTTATTTCTCCTATTTCACCAACTTTGACGCCTCTTAAATAAACATCACCATAACGGCCGTTAATATAGCTAGGATTGTTTCCAACCTTTATCTCATATTCTTTATAGAGTCCAATAGCCGTCATAATGAAATCTAAAGTTGATCTGATTTCAGTAAAGTCAGCGTCTTCGTGATAAGATACTGCTGAGAGATGGATTTCGCGTTTGGCACCAGTTTCTTCTTCAGTTGCCAATAAAACAACATCTCCAACTTCAAAAATTCTGATAGGTTTTTCTTCAGATCTGTTAAATCGTATTGTATCCATTAAATTTGGCAAAATTGATGTTCTAGTTGTATTATATTCTTTTGAAACGGGATTAGCAATCTGAATTAAGTTTGATTCATCGAAATTTTGTCCCATAGAGCTATATTGTTTTTCAGAGCTGGTTAAAATGAAGTTGAGAACTTCCAGATATCCTGCTCCGATCATAATTGTCCTTATCTTATTTGAAAAGGTCTGAATAGGATGATATTCTCCAACACATCCTTCCCGAATTGTTTTTGGTATGTTAAAATAACCGTAACCAATTGCGACTTCTTCCGTAAGATCAACTGGATGCATCACATCTCCTCGAAAAGCCGGAATATATACATCTAAATAACCATTTTTCTTTGATTCCTCAGCATCTATCCTAACTTTCTGAAAGCATTTAATCATTTCAGAGGGAGTTAGTTTCAAACCAAGGTAACTGTTTATATAATCAATTTCAACTTCCCATTTAGTAGATTCTAAATTGGGTGTTATTATTTCCTTTTCCCCTTCGTAATTTACTTTAACACTTTCGATTTTAGCTCCCATGTCTGATAATGTTGTAGATAAAATGTTTAATGCAAGGTTCACCGCATTAAAATCGGTTCCCGTTAAATCTAAGAATAAATTTTTTGTTTCGTCCGTAACAGTCGTGAGAACGCCGTTTATGATCGGTGGAAACGAAAGAACCTCGTTTTTGTCATCAAAAATAATTGGATATACTTCTTTCCCTTCTAAAATTTTAGCGTATTCGATACCTTTATCGTGGAGAAGTAAAATTTCTTCTAAATTCATAGGGTATCCATCTCCATGTAAAGGTGTAAAACTTACTGAATCTGGTTTTACCGCAGTATACCTATACGGAGGTTTTACCTTATCTAAATCATGTACGCCGATTGCAACCTTCCTTCTGTCTCTCCCCACAGCCCAGTGAAGGTGTTCTTGGATGTTCATTAAAGTAGCAACTTCTTCTTCGTCTAAGTCAATGTTTCGGATAATTCCACATACAATAAATGGTCTTACCTTTTTAACACTAGGATCTACATTCACTACAACTTCACTTGGTTTTATATCAAATTTCGGTATACCTAATTTAACCTCGTAATAACCTTGTAAAGCTCTAGCTATTCCCTCCGGAGAGGAAAAATCTGGTCTATTGGGGTTGTATTCGATTTTTATCTTTTGTTCTTCTCTATCAATATCATCTAAATCCAAACCAATCCATTGTAAATCGTATTCTAATTCCTCTATATCCAATTTTTTTCCTACTAACCTTTCTAACCTATCAATTTTTAATTCAAGAGTTGGTATTATCGTTTCACCTCAAATTAATATGGCTGTTGCCGCAACCATTTTATTGGATTAATATACAAGTCTCTAATATCCTTCCTGTCATAGTACAACATCGCAATACGTTCAAGTCCTTGACCCCATGCCAAAACTCTCGTAGGGTTTTTAATGCCCCAAGGATATGTCACCTCTGGTCTGAAAATTCCAGAACCACCCATTTCTAACCACTCTCCTAATTTATCATAATATACAGAAACTTCCATACTTGGTTCGGTATATGGGAAAAAACCAGGTCGCGTGATTATTTTCTCAAATCCCATTTTCTTGTAAAATTCTGATAACAAGCCAATTAAATCGCTTAAGTTAACATTTTCATCGATAACAATACCTTCTATTTGAGTAAATTCTGCTAAATGAGATTTATCTAGTTTCTCATTTCTAAAAACTCTATCAATACAAAACACTTTTACAGGAGTTTTATCTTTATTTCTATAAAATTGAGCGAGGCGTCTCATAGTTGTGGAAGTCGTATGAGTTCTTAATACAGTTTGTCTAGCAATATTCTCATCCCATTGATATCTCCATCCAAGTGAATTAGAATCTCCTCCATTTTCATGTGTAGCTTTAACAGCTAACACCCTATCCTTTTCGGGTAACTTTGCAAATTTAGGATTATTTAGATAGAATGTATCTTGTAATTCACGGGCCGGATGATCCTGCGGTTGGAACAGCGCGTCAAAGTTAAAAAAAGCACTTTCTACTATAGGACCTCTTATTTCCGTAAATCCCATTGAAATAAATACTTCTCTAATTTCGTTTATGAGACTGATCAAAGGATGTATTTTCCCTGCTTTTAAAGAGGGACCTGGTTTAGTTACATCAAATGGTTTTATATCATAATTTTTCCAAGTACCTGAACTAAGCATTTCAGACGTAATTTTACTAATATGTTTTAATTCTGAAACTTCAGACATTTTAATTGATTTTCCCTTATTTGTGAGAAATACATAGCGTTGTGTTTTTTTTTCTTTTGTAAATAATTTCCTTCTATTCAAAAGGTCAAATTGTATTAATTCATTTTTTGATAACTTTGAATAATCCCGAATGGGAAGTGTTTTAAATGTCTTCATGAATTTTTCTACATCTGTTTCTTTGAATTCTTCAGTAACCAGAAAAATCTTATTATCTCCCGTAGCTTTACTTTGAGCAATCCAACCGTTTTTCCTCATATTTGAAAGTCCGACATAAAAAATTTGCTCATCTAGCTTAGATTCACTAAGTAATTCTTCCATACTAATCTCTTTAACATCAGATTCACTCATAAGTTTTAATAATTGATTTTCCGGTAAACCATTGTCTAAATAATTTCGTCCCTCATCGTTTAATGAAATTTGATTGATTTCTTCTTCTCTGAAGCCCCCTAAGTCATGATCAATGAGATCGTTAATAGCTGCCATGAGGACAATATAATCTATCTTCAATTCTTCTGCTAAAGTTGAGGCTAACTGTTCATTTTTTTTTTTCTTAAGTACTTTGAGAATTTCGATTACTTGTTTTTTTAATTTGATCGTCATATCTAAAAATCAAAATTAATTTACTTTTCGTTATATTTTTTCTAAATCTCTAACCTTTTTAAATCTTTCTTGGAGTATATCGTTTTAATTTGCTCTTTCATGAATTAGAACAATATTTAGCGATTAAAGAAACCATTTGATTGTTTAAAAAAGAAAAATTCAACGAAATAACCGCAGCCAAGGGAAAAAATCTAAAAATATTGTGTTAATCCCTTGGCGGAATAAAGAATTTGAAGATAAATGATACTTGATAGAAATTACCTTTAGTAGATAAGAAATCTCTGTAAACCTTCAAATATTACACTTCTCAAGTAATCATTAAGTAATATGGTATTATAGGAATATTCACTAAAAAATTTTCCTACTCTAATTTTTCACGAATAGCCGTGGAACTAATTTTCTCGTTATTTTTGTCCTTTAAAAGAGGGATCACAATTAAAACAATCGGATTCAGTCCCTTCTCTTCTCTAAGCTCATTCAATTTAACGGCATTTGAATAGGTTTCTTGACTCAAAATTAATCCCTCGTAATCAGGATCTTGAGAATATTTAGCCATATCGTCCCAATTTTTAATTTCAACGATGTTGACTCTATTTAAGTCAGTGAAAGAACTAATAAAATCTTTTAAATTTGTCTCTCTTGTATTATAATCTTCTAACTTTGAAGCAGCTTTTTTATTTTTCAGAAGTTCTTGGGATGTTAACCCGATCTCAATAAAATGTGATATATTTAAAGCTGTCCTTAGTAAATATTTATGGCCGTCATGGAGATGATCAAATGTTCCGCCCATTCCGATTTTATTTAAAATTAGGGAAGCACCTAACTTTTACAAAATTTAAATCTTAATAGTTTGTTGTAATTTTTCTCTGTCTTTTTCTAATTTTTTATCCGTTTCTTTAGCTTTCTTTAATTTAACGCTATAAATCTGGACTATTTCCATAGATTCATTACACTTTTCGCAAACTCCCGCTGTTTTAAATACAAAATCTCCGCTCTCGTGATTTCTTACTTTAATAGCTCCACATGATTTGCACTTTAAGATTGTCAAAGTCTGTCTAATTGGTTCGCCTGAATCTTTTTTCATTTGAATTATTGAAGTCCCTAAACAAATAAAAGTAAAACCGATAACTAGATTAAGCGTTGGATCTGGGCCTCCCATGTACATAAACAGAACTCCGATAGCTATAAATGATAATAACACAAGGTTTTTCAGAATTTTTTTCAGAGAACGCTTCTTTTTTAAAATTTCCTCATCGTCTTCTTCGTCGATCATGAATATCCTTTAGTTTTTGTAGTGATATCTTGTAAACTATACTCTATAATAGAAAAGAATATAAGATTAAATAAATTTTGTTATTATGAAAACTTAATAGATTTAATCTTTCAATTATATTTATTATTTAAAACTAAGACGGGGTATATATGATAATACAACTAATGCAATTTGGTCAAACGGAAACCGACCCTCTCGGTTTAATATTTAATTTACTGTGGTTTGCTTTAATATTTGTTTCCATGTTTTATGGAACAAAGCTTCAAGCGTGGAGATCAGCAAGAGAGATCGAAACTGGGTTGGAAAAACTTAAAAAATGGAATGACGAGTGTAAACAGATTTTAGTCTCCAATTTCAAAAAATATGCTGAAAAAAATGAAACTGAGAAAGACTTAATGCTAAAAATAGAGAATTTCCTAACTTTTGTTGCAATAACTCCCGTTGATCTTGATCCCTATGGTATAATTCCAAAACTCGATCATATCATAAATACAAGAGACGATAGGTTCAAAGAAGAAATATTGATGTTAGCCCCAAATGCTGACCC
The DNA here is from genome assembly GCA_013375495.1 of Promethearchaeota archaeon. The sequence goes on along the minus strand of JABXKC010000020.1, from coordinate 37,116 downwards.
TGATTCTCATGAAACACAGAATTTAGAAAATATTCTTGAAGCAGCTATGGCTGTAGATTATGTTTATAGACTTGTAAAACATTTTCTAATTCTAGGTAAGAAATCGAAATCCTATATTATTCTGATGCAAATTTCTATGCAAATGAGTATGATTCTTGCTATGGGTAAAACTTATTTTCACGCTACAAAAGCTTTTGCAGAAGGTAGTCCAATTGGAGACGCTCTTGGACCCTTAGTTGTGGGTAGTTTTGTGAGGGATATTACCAATTCTAACGATACAGAAGCTAAAGTAATCGCAAAAGATACAATAGTGCAAGAAATATTGTTCGAAGATAGAACTATTTATGTAGTTCGAGCAAAGGGACCTGGAGGAACAGTAGGAAAACCAGGAACGGCAATCAAGAAATTAGTTGAAGAGCATGGAGATTCTATTTCCAGGATTATTATGATCGATGCGGGATTAAAATTTTCAGGAGACAAAACAGGTTCTATAGCTATCGGAGTTGGTGCGGCTATTGGAGGGATTGGTGTAGAGAAGACTTATATTGAGGATTCTACAACAAAGAAAGCAATTCCAATTGATGCTGTTATCTGCAGGCAATCTTTAGAGAACGCATTAACGACCATGTCGCGCCCAATTACCAAAAGCGTGCATCCTATAGTCGAAAATATAAAGATGGGAATTAGGAAGCGAACTGAGAAGGGAGCAAAAGTTATTGTTGCCGGAATAGGTAATACAATTGGTATAGGAGTATAACTTTTTTTTATTCACTATTTTTCATATTTCATTCATCAAATTATTTATAATCCTTTATTTATTACACTATCTTATCATAATTATAGTAATTATGTAATTTCGAAACACATAATAAAAACATAAAAGTGATCAATATGCCAAAATTTGGAAGTGACGATTGGGCTAAAGCGTACATGAAAGCTATAAATGACAATCCTAACTATAAACAAGCAGCTTCATGGTGGGAAGGCGATTTTGTTTTCGTTATTGAGCCCAGTGGGGCTTTAGATAAGAAAATCAACATGTTTGTTGGTTTATTAAAGGGAGATTGTACAGGGGCAAAAACCTTAGCGGATGGTGAAGAATTCGAAGTCTTACCTCCTAATTCACCACCCCGACCATTAAAAGAGGGTGAAAAGATTGGAGCTGAATTCATATTTTCCGGTCCTTATGATAACTGGGTAAAAGTATTAAAAAAAGAACTTGATCCTATTCAGGGTTTAATGGCGGGAAAATTCAAATTAATTGGAAACATGGCTAAGGTAATGAGAGCCACTAAGGCTGCTCAAGAATTAGTCAACTCTACTACTATGGTAGAAACAGAATACTATTAATCTTTTTTTATTTTTTTATTGTTTTTTAGACAAATTATAATTTATATCAGATTCAAAATAAAACCTAATTTTATATGCTCTATTTAGGATTTATTATCTGCAACGAACAATACATAAATATTGGACTATAGTTAATTTTAATAGTTCGTTTTGTCTGTTTAATAAATAACAAATCTATCTATAAAATGTGATGAATATAGGCTTATCTAAAAAAGAATATTTTGTTAAGGATTTAGTTATAGACGATGAGTACGGCTTAATAGAATCTACTGCAACAATTCAAGATGCCGCTAAAAGAATGAAAGAATTAGGTGTTCCAGATTTAGTTGTGGTCGAAGGAGAGACAAAAAAAGTTCTAGGGGTTATAGCCGATTTTGATATTGTCCAAAATATAGTAGCAGAAGGAAAAGACTCAAAAGAAGCAAAGGTTATCACGACTATGTATAAAATCGAACCAGTATCGCCTGAAAGCCCCGTTATAGAAGCTTTCACAAGAATGCGTGATTTACAGGTTAATGTAGTTCCGGTGGTTGAAGATGGTAAACTAATAGGAGTATCCACTATACAAGATTGTTGGAGTTATATCCCCGACGAAGTTTATGACGATATAGGCTTAATTTCTGTGTCTGATACTAGAACAGCAGAATTTTGGTTCGCAACTTGTTGTATAATTATTGCTTTTGTTTTAGGCGTAATTTTCCCCCTTGTTGGATTATTTGGCTTCTTTTCAGGAAATCCAGCTGATTTGCTTAGTTTTTTCGGGATGGCTTCAATTGAAGGTGAATTTATCCTTTTTGGATTGTTTGATGCAAGAGGTATTAATTTTCTTGTTCCTTTCGTGAATCTAATTAATGCAAATGGAATAATTTGGTTAATTATTGTTATCTTTAGTGTTCTAATAGTTATTTTCGGGATACTTGCGCTTTTTTCTATAATATTCTCGAGTTATTCCAAAGTACGCAACATTCAAACTGGATTTTTGGTACAATTTATACTTCCTATTTTATTTGTTGTGTTTCTAATTATTAATTGGATTCTATTAGGTATCGCACTTGCAATTGCTGTTCCAAATCCGAATGTAACAGTTGATGGTATAGGATTGACATTTTCTATAATATCTATGATTTTGGTGATAGCAGCGATTTATAGGGATTATTTCTTTCGTCAAAAAGGATCTAAAAATGAGGTGTCTGGTTAAAAGTGCCACGTGGTGGTGGAGCCCGCGGTGGCGGGTTTCGAGGCGGTGGATTCGGAGGCGGTGGATTTCGAGGCGGTGGATTTCGTGGTGGTCCTACAGGTTTTCGAATGGGGGGATCTAGGTCTAGTGGAACACCTTTTGGACGAACTGGTGCCCGTCGAGTAACATCTAGATCTCCAAGTGGTCCTTATCGCCATTCTTATTATAGACCTCGTAGAAGATACTATGGGTATGGTTACTGGCCTTGGTATCGGCGTTGGTGGTATAATCCATGGTGGGCTGGGCGATGGTATAGACCTTGGTATTATTCTCCTGTCTATGTTGGAGGGGGAATAACAATCGCTATAGTTTTAGGACTAATATTATTGCCACTTGTAGGAGTAGCATTCTGGTTTCCATTTAGTAGTGCAGATACAAATGGCACTGTAAATTATCGTTCTACAGAAACACTGTACTTCAACGAATATTGGTATGAATATGAAAACATCAAAGAAGGGAATGAAATTACTTACTCAATACAATCATCACCTAGTCTAATCAGTTTTGCCATTTGGGATCAACCTTTTGAGAATTTGCCAACCACAACAAGATTTGGCAATGATACGGATCAACTTGTACTTACAAACGACTGGTATGAATATATAGGATATTACTTAAAACCAGGATCCTCAATTACCTATAGTTTTAATGCATCCGACCAAATTGATTTCTTTATCGCAAGCGGACAAGCTCTTTACGATTGGAACCAAGGAGGAAGTCCTTCATTTTTTGTAGAAGAATCTAATGTAAATCAAAGTATTGGTGTATATAATGTTCTATCTGCAATGGATTACTATCTCGTTTGGTATAACGATGGATTATCAACAGTAACGGTAAATTTTACAATCGTTTATTCCGCTTCTGATGTAGTTGACCTAACTTTAGGAACAGATGTTTATTTTATCGGTGTAGATTCTGTTCCTCAAGATACATTTACAGTTCCTAACGCTGGAAATTGGTATTTCTTCGTTTTTTTCGATCCGATGTTATCTCCAGAAGAATCAACAACTATTACCTTTGATGTAACTTACGATACTGGAATTACCTCAGTTGATAGGTGGATTGATGTTCAGCCTATCTTGATAACCATCATAGTAGTTGTGGGTATTATAGTCGTTGCTGCACTTCTAGCCAGGAGAGGACAAAAGAAATTGAAATCAAAACCGCCATCTAAAGCAGCTCCTACAAAAATTTCGGTAAAAAAGTCAAAGGAAGCGACTTCTAAATGTATAAGATGCAATTCTTCGATTCGAGCAGATGCCCACTTCTGTCCGAACTGTGGAGGTAAAGTTGAAGGTAGGATTACAGGAACACCAACAGTGGTTACTCCTGCTAAAGCAAAATCATGTTCCTATTGTGGTAGTAAACTTTTAGTTGGCGATAAATTCTGTAAATGGTGTGGAACAAAGGTAGCGTCGTGACATATTAATTCTTCAAAAAATCAAAACCATAATTCTTAAATTTTTACATTTTTTTCTTTACTTTAGTACAACAAATATCTTGAACTTCTATTATAAAAATGGTAAATCCATATTTGAGCTTATTTTGGAAATTTGAATTAAAAAGAATTCTCTCATATATCTTTATATTATTTATCATAATATTTTTTTTGGAACGCAGCCAAAGTAATCTTGAATTACCAATATATATTTATTTAGGCTTATCTATGAGCGTTCTTGGCTTTTTTCTTTTGTATCTGCAAATTAAAACAAGGAGAATACTTATGATACTAGACACTAAATTGAAGCAAGAGCAATTTAAAGATGAGAAGGGGAGTAATCCTGTAGAGGGGAAAAGATTTAAAGCTAAATACAAATACTGGTTGTTAAAAAACGCAGAAAAAAGTAAGATAAAAAGTATTTACAAGAATTTTTTTAAATATAATTCACAAAATTACTGCCTGTACTGCTATTTTAGTATAATACCTATTATTATGGTTTGGGTATTTTCTAATATGTATATGACATCAACAGAAGCATTAGTTGTTAGTTTAATTTTTGCTGGTTGTTTAGTTTTATTATGTATAACTTTGGAAAAAAGGGAGAGTGGGGTTCTATACAAACATCTTGATTCAGAAATAAAACAAATTCTCTTTGAAGAAGTTACCGGTTATAATCCCCTAGATCACGGGAAATATACTTATAAGTATAAAGCATGGTTACTTTTGAACGAATAAAAACTGAAAAGACTTTCGTATTAAAACTAGAAAATACTAATTATTTTAAGACGCTTTATTAATTAATCTAACATTGTTAAATAAATCTCAAAAATAACTTTTCAAATCAATTAGCATGAATTCTACAAAAAAATTGGTTTCCGAATTGGAAAAAAAAAAAGTGTATTTCTTTGACTTAGATGGGACAATATATTTAGGAAGCCAACTTTTTCAAGGTGCTATAGAATTAGTTAAGGTATTGAAAGAAGCAGAAATTCCCTTTTTTTTCCTTTCGAATAATTCAAGTAAGTCTACATCAGATTACATTAAGAAATTAAACGATCTTAGTTTAAATATAACAACTAATAACATAATATTATCTCAGCATCCAACTATTGCTTATTTAAAAAACGAGAATTACGAAAAAATTTTTTTGTTGGGAACAGAATCTCTTAAACGAGAATTTCAACAAGAGGGATTTACTTTAACCGATAGCAATCCTGAAATCGTCGTACTTGCTTTTGATCAAGAATTGACGTACGAAAGGTTAGTTAAAACTTCTTACATGCTCCAAGAAGGAACACCTTATATTGCTACACATCTTGACGATAGATGTCCTACTGAGAAGGGATATATTCCTGATGCTGGAGGAATTGCTGCACTTCTATTTAAAGTAACGGAAAAAATGCCCAGAGTATTTGGAAAACCTAATAAAGAAATGCTCCTCTTCAAAATTCGGGAACTTGAATTAAAACCTAAAGATGCCATAATTTTTGGCGACAGATTATATACAGATATAAAAATGGGGATCGAAGCAGGAGTGACAACATGTTGCGTTTTATCAGGAGAAACCAAATTAGAAATGATCGAAAGAAGTGAACTAAATAAACCCGATTATGTAATTGATGGAATCTGGGATATTCCTGAACTCCTAAAAAAGTAAATTATCCTAAATATATCATCATTCCTTCCTATATAGTAAATTTTATTTCTAAAGAGAAATTATATTTAAATATCATTATTCATCAAATATGTGGAATGATGTAAAAATAAATTTTATTCTTATAATTACAATTGAGAATTGAGATATGACATCTACAGAAGCACCCAAGTATGTCTATGATTTTAGCGAAGGCAGAAAAGAGTTAAAGAATTTACTTGGTGGAAAAGGAGCAAATCTTGGAGAAATGACTCATTTGGGATTAAATATTCCTCCCGGATTTACTATCACAACAGAAGCATGTCTACTTTATTTTAAAGAAAGCGAAAATCTGATGGCTAAAATCGAGCCAATGGTTTTAGATCATTTAAAAAAATTAGAGGAATCTACGAGTAAGAAGTTTGGGGACAAGAAAAACCCACTACTCTTAAGTGTGCGCTCTGGGGCTCCCATGAGCATGCCAGGGATGATGGACACGGTTTTAAATTTAGGATTAAATGACGAATCTGTTAAAGGTGTAGCAGAACAGACGGGAAATCCCCGATTTGCTTATGATTCGTGGAGGAGATTTATCCAAATGTTTGGAGATGTTTGTATGGGAATAGGGGATGAGAAATTCGAAAGAATCCTCGATAAATACAAGCGTGATATCTCTAGAACTGCGCAAGATACTGATTTAGAGGTTTCAGATTTACAAAAAGTAATTGCTGATTATAAAGCTTTATATGAAAAAGAAATAGGATCACCATTTCCTCAAGATCCTTACAAACAACTTTTTGTAGCAATAGAAGCTGTTTTTAAATCTTGGAATAATAAGAGAGCAATCACTTATCGGAAGATTTCTAATATACCTAATTTTGGAACTGCGGTTAACATTCAAGTTATGGTTTTTGGGAATAAAGGAGAGAATTCAGCAACTGGTGTAGCATTTACAAGAGATCCGTCTAATGGAGATAACATCAAATTTGGGGAATATCTTACAAATGCTCAGGGTGAGGATGTTGTCGCGGGAATAAGAACTCCGAAAAAACTCGAAGAAATGAACAATGAATTTCCGAAAATTTACAAACAATTGAAAAGCACCATGGTTAAACTTGAAAAACACTATAGAGACATGCAAGATATTGAATTTACTATTGAAAAGGGGGAACTCTTTATATTGCAAACGCGTAATGGTAAACGTACTCCCTCTGCTGCAGTTAAAATCGCTGTCGATATGGTTAAAGAAGGTTTAATAAATAAAGAGGAAGCAATTATGAGTATCGATCCCGATAAAATATCTAAACTTTTATTTAAAAGTATAGATGAAAACGCTATTGTGCGTGTATTGGCAAAGGGAATAAATGCTTCACCAGGTGCTGTTTCAGGAATTGCAGTATTTGATTCTGATGAAGCAGAAGAATTAGCTAATTCTGGAGAGGAAGAAATAATATTAGTTCGTCCTCAGACTAAACCTGAAGATGTTCACGGATTATACGCTTCTAGTGGAGTTTTAACTCAATTCGGAGGTAAGACCTCTCACGCTGCCGTTGTAGCGAGGGGTATGGGTAAACCCGCAGTTGTAGGTGCTCAAGATATTGAAATTGACGAAGAAATCAAAGAATTTAGAGTGGCTGAAACTGTAATTAAAGAACACACGTATATTACAATTGATGGCACAACGGGACGTGTAATAGAGGGAAAAGTACCATTAGTAGAACCTGAAATTAAAGGAGAATTTTTAGAATTATTAGAAATAGCTGATGAGATAAGAACTTTAGGGGTACGAGCCAACGCAGATACTCCAACCGACGCTAAAAAAGCTTTAGAATTTGGTGCTGAAGGTATTGGATTAACTAGAACGGAACATATGTTTATGGCTCAAGAAAGACTGCCAGTTGTGCAGAAAATGATAATGGCTCAAACATTCGAGGAACGACAAGACGCTTTGAACAAAATATTGCCAATGCAAAAAGGAGATTTCTTTGAAATCTTTAAAATAATGGAGGGGAAACCAGTTACGATAAGATTGCTAGATCCTCCTTTACACGAATTCTTACCGGAGCTATCTACTGTCTTATTAGAAAATCAAGAATTGAAAATGACGAATTCCTTATCAAAATCGCTTTTAGGTACAAGTCCCCTTGATGAAGAAATAAAGAAGAAGAAAATGGTTATTAAATTAATTCGCTCCTTATCGGAAGAAAACCCCATGATGGGACTCAGAGGTTGCAGGCTTGGAATTATCTGGCCTGAAATTAACGAAATGCAAGTTAGAGCAATTTTTCAAGCAGCGTGCGAGCTCAAACTGCAAGATGTCGAGGTAAAACCTGAAGTGATGATCCCTCTTATTGGAATGATCTCAGAATTGCAATATGTAAAAGCTCAGCTACTTGAAATAGCTGAGGAAACTATTAGAGATTATGGAGTGGATTTGGAGTACAAGTTCGGGACAATGATTGAAATACCGAGAGCCGCTTTAACTGCTGACGAAATTGCTATGGAAGCGGAATTCTTTTCATTTGGTACAAACGATCTAACCCAAATGACATTTGGATTTAGTCGGGATGATGCTGAAGGTAAATTTCTCCCTGTTTATTTGAATAAAGAAATTTTAGATCGAAATCCGTTTGAAACGATCGATAAAGATGGGGTTGGTAAATTAATGAAAATGGCCATTAAATTAGGAAGAGAGACTAGACCAGGCTTAAAGTGTGGAGTTTGTGGAGAACATGGCGGTGAACCAAATAGTATAAAGTTCGTTGCATCAATTGGTTTAGATTATGTATCGTGTTCACCTTTTAGAATTCCTGTAGCACGCATTGCAGCAGCTCAAGCAGCAATTTTGGAGAAGGAAATAAAAAGCATAAATTAAATAATCTTATCATATATTTTTAATATCTATTTTATCCCGCTTTTTTAAAACTTAATATCTAAAGATATTACATTTTGTAGTCTTAGTAATAAAATAATTAAGTCTTCTAAATTTATTTTTATTCATGGATGTATCAGAAAGATTTGAACTAATTAAAAGAGGAACCGAAGAAATTTTAACTGATGAGGATTTAAAGCAATATTTAGATACAGGAATTCCCTTAAATCACTATATTGGTTTTGAAATTTCAGGAAAGGTTCATCTAGGGACAGGAATCGTTTGTATGTCAAAAATCAAGGATTTTATTGATGCGGGAGCAAATTGCACTGTATTTTTAGCCGACTGGCATAGCTGGATAAATGATAAATTAGGTGGAGATCGAGAACAAATTCAGAAAATTGCAGTTGGGTATTTTAAAGAGGGCTTAAAAGCGTGCTTAAAAGCTGTTGGAGCGAACCCTGAGAAAGTTAAGTTTACTCTGGGGACAGATCTTTACCATAATAATGATAGCTATTGGGAAACTTTTATCGATGTCTGTAAAAACACCACTCTTAATAGAATGCATAGAAGCATTACAATAATGGGTCGAAAAATGGGTGAGGGTGTTGATTTTGCCAAATTACTCTATCCGGCAATGCAAGTGGCTGATATTTTCATACAAAACGTTAGTTTAGCACACGCGGGTTATGACCAGAGAAAAGCTCATGTTGTAGCAAGAGAAGTTGCTCTAAAAATGAAAAAAAATAACCTTGTGAACAGTGCTGGAGAAAAAATAAAACCATTATGCGTCCATCATCATTTAATATTAGGATTGACAAAACCATCTATTTGGCCTATTAAAGATCCATCACAACTTCAAGAACTTTGGTCAGATATGAAAATGAGTAAATCAATACCAAACTCAGCTGTATTTGTTAACGATACTCCTGATGAGATCAAAAACAAGATAGAATCTGCTTTTTGTCCAGAAGGAAATGTTTCTATTAACCCAATTTTAGATTGGGCTAAATTTATTATCTTCAGAAACGAAAAATCAAGCATCCATATCGAGAGAAAACCAAAATTTGGCGGCAATATCGAATTTACTTCATACGATGAGTTAGAAAGTGCCTTCTTATCCAAAAACTTGCATCCTTTCGATCTGAAAATAGGAATAGCAAACCAGATTATTGATATCCTAGAACCAATTCGAAAACATTTCGAGCAACCGAGCATTCAAAAAATGAAAAAAGAACTAGAAGAACTATTGATAACTAGATAAACTAAATACTAATCTCTTATCTTATTTCATTCATCCAAAAATAAACTATTAACCTGCTAATAATGATAAAAATACTAGCAATTGGAGACTCTCATATCCCCCAGAGAGCAAAAAAGATTCCAGACCAAATTCACATCAAATTAAACCAAATTACTGAAACTGATAAATTCGATTATTTGTTTTTTACGGGAGATGTTATTAGTGCACCTAAATTTATGAATTTTTTAAAAGATATTACAAAAGAGGAGTTATATATTGTAATGGGAAATATGGATTATTATGGGGGGAATCATGATGCCCGAGTTCATCAACAAATGAATCTCTTACTAAAAGACAATAATCCTTTGGTAATAGGCTTAACCCATGGTCATCAAATATCTCCGAGGGGAGATCATTCTCAGCTTGAAACTCTAGCAATTCAAAAAAATATTAACATCTTAATCTCTGGACACACTCATAAGGAAGAAATTACTCTAACAGAGAAAAATATATTATTATTAAATCCAGGGAGCGTTACTGGCGCATGGTCTTTTGTAGCGAGTCGAAACCCTTCGTTTATAGTTTTACAGATAAACGAAATAACAAGTGAAATAATCATAACACTATATCAGTATGATATTAGGGCTTCAAACTTTAGAGTCTCAAATTGTACTTATGTTTTTGATAACAACAAGATTCACACCAAAACTGATGATTAGCCAAAAAATTAAAAAAAGAGTATTTTGAAGTCAATGATCTTAATCTGGCCTTTTAATTTTATCTAATACAAGAATTTTTGGTAATTTTAAGAGTAGTCCAAAATTCCTTTTACCTGTACTGCTTTTATCGTATTGCAGCTTTCTCTTCCCAAATTTATTCTTTTTAAGCATCATATTTAACGTCGAATTTTCGCCATTAGAGAAATACATTAAATCTTCTGGAGTAGCCATTATCTCTAAATCGTATTCTTCTAATTTATTCTTATTTAATCTATATTCTCCGTTTTCTGCTACAAGATTTACCCAAAGAACATAATCTTCTTCAATTTGAAGTCCAATATTCAGTTTTGCTTGAAAATCATCAAGCATTTTAATATTTTTTAGGTTATTTCGTTTATCTAAAATGATACTTTCGATAACTCCTTTAAAAGTAATAAATAAATTATCTTTTTCAGATTCTTCCATTTTTATAAACCTTTTATCCTACTTCCGCAATGAATTAAATTTATTATTTTTTTAGTTAATAATTTATTTAATCTAAACAAAATATAAGTATTATTAATTATTCAAAATAGAAATTTAATTTTACATAGTTATAAAATTTAGATGGTGAATTTATAAAATGTGGTTTTTCTTTTCCCCTAATATAATCTATGGTCCTGATTCCGTAGATTTTATGGAAAATATTTCAGGCGGCAAATGTTTTATAATTACTGATAAAGTTGTTAAAGATTTAGGGTATTTAAAAACTCTAACTGATGTCCTTGATAAATTTGGAAAACAATACGAAGTATTTGACGATGTTGTGCCAGATCCGAGAGAAGAAGGCGTTTTAAAAGCTCGAGAACAGTGTTTAAATTATGCTCCTGATATTATCATTGCATTAGGTGGCGGTTCAGTTATGGATACTGCTAAAGTAGTTTGGGTTTTATATGAATTTCCTGACTTCACTCTTGATGACATTCATGCTTTTAGAAATGATTTGTATGATATGGGTAAAAAAGCAAAGTTGGTTGCTATCCCTACGACTTCTGGAACAGGAGCAGAAACGACCTTTGTTACAGTAATTTCTCGCTATGAAGAGGAGATATGGAAGAAGTACTTTTTTCTCCACAGAGGTTTAATACCAACATATGCAATTATAGATCCAATTTTTCCAATGGGCATGCCTACAGAACTAACTGTTAACACAGCTTTTGACGCCCTTGCTCATTCTATTGAAGGCTTAGGAACATTATGGAGAAATGAATTTAGCAATGCATTAGCTTTAAAAGCAATTGAATTAATCTTTAAATATTTGCCTATAATCTATAAAGATGGAAAAAATAAAGAAGCAAGGGATTTTCTTCACCAAGCAGCTACTATTGCTGGTTTAGCTTTTGGAAATGGACAAGTACATATAGGACACACACTCGGACATTCGTGGGGCTCGATGTATCATGTACACCATGGGAAAAGTGTCGGAATTGCCATGAAATATGTTACTCAATTTATTATGAACGATCCTGATAAAGATGATGCGATTAAGATATATGCTAAGTTAGCAAGACAGTTAGGTTGGGTCTCTTGGAGTGAAGATGATAAAAAAGCGGCTGAGAAAGTATTAGAGAAAATGGTTGACCTTCAAAAGGAAGTAAATTTTCCTATGAGCCTCAAAGAAACTGGTGTTTCAAAAGATGATTTTGAAAAAGGTTTAGATTCATTAGTTAATTTGTGTTATCAAGATGCGAGTTCAGTCCTTACTCCGAGATCAACGAATGGTGAACAATTCAAGAAATTATACCAATATGCTTACGAAGGAAAGGATGTCGATTTCTAGGTTTAGAATGGTTCAAAATCAATTTTAACAACATTTTTTTTACTTATTTTTTTATTATTACACTTTTGATTCAAAATTGTAGAAATGTTAAACCATATATATACCATTTTCTATTACTTTTTTAGACTATATATTAATTTTCTAATGAATGATTAAGGTATTTGAAGATTTTTATGCCAATTAATGAAGAAGAACAGAAATTTCTTAATTACTTAGAAAAATTAACAGGTTTTTCTATTCCAGAAGTATCAGATCTTCAGAGCTATACGTTTGGTTATACCGTGGAGAATAACCATGTTGACGGCTTGAGTTTATTTTCATGTGGTTTAACGATAATACCCGAAAAAATAACAACACTCCCGTTTCTAAAAAAGTTATTAGTAAGAGGTAACAAATTAAAAGTCATACCTGAAGAACTCTGTTTTGTTTCATCACTTGACACTTTGGATTTAAGCGAAAATAGACTTGTAAAATTACCTAAAGCAATTTATTCTTTAACTTCTTTAAAAGAGTTACACTTGGAAACGAACCGATTAACTGAATTACCAGATACTATTAGTTCATTATCATGTCTTACGTTATTGGATTTAAGTGAGAATTCTTTACATAAAATCCCCGAGACGATAGGGGCTTTAGAGAATTTAAAATCTTTAGATTTAAGTCACAACGAGATTGCTGAACTTCCAGATTCAATTAAAAATCTTAAATCTTTAAGGTTGTTATATTTAGGAAGTAATAAGTTAAATTCACTGCCAGAATCTATAGGTTCTTTAAGTTCATTAAAACGATTAAATCTTCGTAATAACAACTTAACCAAATTACCTAATTCAATAGGTGATTTACCTGTTTTATCTTCTCTATTCTTGAAAACTAATAACTTAACGTACCTACCTGATTCGTTAGGTAATTTAAAAAACCTCAAGTATCTTGGATTAATGTCCAATAAACTTCCGTTACTTCCCGAAACTATTGGTTCTCTTAAATCATTGGAGAATTTAAATGTATCTTCTAATTATTTAACAGAGATTCCAAAACCCATTAATTATCTTGAATCACTCCTAAAGTTAGAAATAACTAATAACCAATTAATCGAATTACCAGATATTGGCAATTTAAAGTCCTTAGTTTCTCTCAAGCTTGATAGGAATATGCTTAAATCTCTTCCAGAATCTATATGCAATTTAAAAACCCTTGAATCTTTAAAAATTGATCGAAATGAACTAGAAGAGCTTCCTGATTCAATTGGGGACCTCTCGTCTTTAAAAGAATTGGATATATACGACAATAAATTAAAAAAACTACCTAATTCACTAGGTAATTTAAAGGCTCTAGAAATATTAGATTTAAGCAAAAACCAATTAATGGATCTACCGGAGTCGATTGGTTCACTTAGTTCTTTAAAAGAACTTGATATTTCTACTAATAAGTTAACCAGCTTAATTCCATCTATAGGGAACTTACCCCTCTTAAAAAATTTAATCTTGGGCTTTAATCGTCTAGAAACCATACCATCTTCTATAGGCTCATTATCTACATTAGAAAATTTAGATTTGGGAAAAAATAGCATAAATCAAGTTCCCGCGTCAATAGGATCTCTGAAATCTCTTAAACGTTTATACCTCTATTATAATAGTTTAAAGGAGATACCAAGCACTATTGGTGAACTTGAAAATTTGAAATATCTATATTTAGGAAATAACGAATTAACACATATTCCTAATTCGATTGGTAAGTTAAAATCTCTAAAATACTTGTTTTTAAGAACTAATTTTATAATTAATATACCAGAGTCTATAGAATCTCTTTCTTCGCTTCAATATTTAAATATTGAACGAAATAACCTAAAAAAATTTCCTGCTTCTCTTGAAAAACTCGAAGCTCGTGATGTGAAGATATTTAAATAAAAGTTAATTGCTTTTTAGGAAAATATAAAATATAAATGAACTCTTACTAATTGCAAATATAGTTATATGCAAATAAAATAAGTATATAGTAATAAATCTTAAAGTGTAATCAAAATGAAAGGTTTTGAAGGAAAACTTTTAGTAGTTGATCTAAGCAGCAAGGAGATTAGCGAAGAACAAATCAAAGACTCAATTGCCGAGAAATTCCTTGGCGGTGCGGGATATGCATGTAGATACTTATTCGATAAGATTGATAGGGATACTGACCCACTTTCACCAAATAATATCTTAATGTTCATGACAGGCCTTTTTTGTGGCTCCAACGCTCCAACTAGTGGAAGGTTCGTTGTCTGTGCTAAATCCCCGTTAACAGGGATTTGGGGAGAATCTAATTGTGGTGGATTTTTTGGCCCAGAATTAAGAAAAACGGGCTATGATGGAATAGTGATTAAGGGAGCATCCGACAATCCTGTATATTTAGATATAAACGAGAATGGAGCAGAAATAAAGGACGCTTCGAATTTATGGGGAAAGGGGATTTTTGAGACATCTAAAATATTGAAGCAAAAATCAGGATCCCCATTAACGCGAGTTGCTTGTATAGGACAAGCTGGTGAGAATCTTGTAAAATACGCTATTATTGCTTCTGAAGATAAAGCTGCTGGTAGAACAGGTATGGGTGCCGTAATGGGTTCAAAAAAGTTGAAAGCAATTACAGTTAGAGGGACAAAAAGGAAATATAATGCATTTGCACCTGAAGAATATAAGGAAGCAGTAAAAACAACGGTTGACCATATAAAAAGTGCTTTTATGACAGAAATGTTTGGAGATCTAGGAACATCGAGTCCAGTTGACATGTACAATGCTTCAGGCGAATTACCAATAAAATATTGGACACAAGGAACTTGGGAAGGCGCATACAATATATCTGGTTCAACTGCATTCGAAAAAATATTCACTGGAAGTTATCCCTGTTTTGCTTGTCCTATTGGTTGTGCAAAAAGAACTAAAATCGATGAGGGGGAGTTTAAAACCGACGGTGAAATTGAAGCCGCTGAATATGAAACTGTCGCAGGATTTGGTTCTATGATATTAAACGATAATCTCGAGGGAATTCAAAGAGCTAATTACCTCTGTAATGATTATGGAATAGATACTATCAGTGGAAGTAGTACAATTTCATTCATTTATTATCTCTTTGACAAAGGTATAATTAGTACTGAGGATATTAAGGGATTAGAACCAAAATGGGGTGAAATAAAACCTGCTCTTGAATTAATAAAAAAAATTGCACTTAGGGAGGGAATTGGAGATACTATGGCTGAAGGTTCCGATTATGTTGGAAAAAAATTCAATGTTCCTCAAGATGAGATCGCTACAGCTTATGGGATGGAGATACCCTATCATGATTTGCGTCGAATGTATGGTATGGCCGCGGGTTATGGCGTAGCTACTCCCCGAGGACCATGTCACACTTCGTGTGATGCCTATATTGTCTTACTCGGCTATCCGTTTAGCAAATTTGGAATTGAATTAAATGTTGATTGGTACCAAGATGATGGACCAATGGCAGAATTCTGTGCCCGTATTCATGATTATCGTGCATTATATTCATCTCTAATTATATGCGTATTTGCTAATCCTCCACCCGAGATGATTTTAAATATGGTAACTAAAGCAACTGGTTTAAATCTAACCATGGAGGATTTTAAAAAATTAGGGGAGCGTCTATACATGATAAAAAGAATGTTTAATTTAAAGATGGGATTGACTCCTGCAGACGATAGATTGCCAAAAATCGTTCTTGATCCCGTTAATGAAGGAGGTTCAGCGGGAAAAACACCGAATTTTCAAAAATTAAAAGATGCTTATTACCTTTATCGTCAATTCGATATGGAATCAGGGTATCCAAATCAAGAGAAACTTAAAAATTTAGGTTTAGATGATTTATAATTTTTTTTATATCACTTTTTTAATAGTTATGCTCAATTTCATTTAAAACTCATATCTAGGTAATATTGTTAAATGTTAAATATTAGAGGGAGTTAGATAAAAATATGGATATATCAAAAGCCATGAAGATTAAATTACCAGATAAATTACCCCAAGTTCCCGAATTTATGGAGGGTATCCGTAGGGCTCCAAATCGTGGATTTAAACTAAATCGTGAAGATACAATTCTTGCTTTAAAAAATGCTTTAAGATATCTCCCTGATAATCTTCATAAACAACTTGGTCCAGAATTCTTAAGCGAGCTAACTACTAGAGGAAGAATTTATGCATATCGATACCGCCCCTCTGGACAAATAAAAGCTAAACCCGTCAATGAATATAAAGGTATTCTTGAAGCGCGAGCGATACAATTGATGATAGATAATAATTTAGATTTTGATGTTGCACTTTATCCTTATGAATTAGTTACTTATGGTGAGAGTGGCCAAGTCTGCGAAAATTGGCTTCAATATAGGTTGATAATGCAATATCTCGAAGTAATAAATGAGGATCAAACACTTGTGGTTATGTCTGGCCATCCTCTTGGCTTATTTCCAAGTAAAAGAGATGCTCCAAGGGTAATTATGACCAATGGTTTAATGGTTGGTTTATTTGACACAGCTGAGGATTTCCAACGAGCTTCAGCGTTAGGAGTTGCAAATTATGGTCAAATGACTGCAGGGGGATGGATGTACATAGGTCCGCAAGGAATTGTTCACGGAACATTTATTACATTACTAAATGCAGGAAGACTATATCTAAGCATACCTCCAGATGAAGGGCTTAGAGGCGTATTATATATTACCTCTGGATTAGGGGGAATGAGTGGTGCTCAAGCCAAAGCAATAGAAATTGCTGGTGGTATCGGATTAATAGCAGAAGTTGATAACTCTCGCATTAGAACTCGCTACGAGCAAGGATGGGTAAGCAAAATTTCAAATAATCTTGAAGAGATTTTTAATTGGATCGAAGAATATAAAGAAAAAAAAGAATCAATCTCAATAGCTTATCATGGGAATGTTGTTGATATCTGGAAATATGTCGTAGATAATAATATTGATGTTGAACTCGCATCAGATCAAACTTCTTGTCATGCCCCTTACGAAGGAGGTTATACACCTATTAGTCTAAGTTTCGAAGAAGGGAGAACTCTATTAAAGTCTGACAGGAAAAGATTTGAAAAGTTAGTTGATGAATCGTTACGTGAGCAATATAGACTAATTAAAATTATGGTTAACAGAGGCACAAAATTCTGGGACTATGGTAATTCCTTTCTCAAAGCTGTTTATGACGCTGGAGTTCAGGAAATTGCGATTAATGGCGACCCTAAAAATGGTTTTATCTTTCCTTCCTATGTGGAACATATTATGGGGCCAATATGTTTTGATTATGGTTATGGTCCCTTCCGATGGGTGTGTCTAAGTTTAAACCATTCAGATTTAATAAAAACAGATCAGATTGCTCTTTCTTGCATAGATCCAAACCGTAGAGCTCAAGACCGCGATAATTGGTATTGGATCAAAAATGCTGAAATGAATAAATTAGTAATTGGATCACAAGCTCGTATATTATATGCTGATATGGAAACGCGTGTAAAAATCGCTTTGAAATTTAACGAGTTAATTAAAACTGGAGAGATTGGCCCTATTATGCTTGGTAGAGACCACCATGATGTTTCTGGTACTGACTCTCCATTTAGAGAAACATCAAATATAAAAGATGGTAGTAATATCATGGCAGATATGGCTCATCATAGTTGGGCTGGAAATATAGCTCGAGGTATGACGATGTGTGTGTTATCTAATGGAGGAGGTGTAGGTACAGGAAAAGCTATTAATGGAGGATTTGGATTAGTTTTAGATGGATCTGAACGCGTCAATGAGATAATAAAAAGTGCTATTGACTGGGATGTATCGTGTGGAGTAGCAAGAAGAGCCTGGGCTAGAAATACAAACGCTATTGACACCGCATATAAGTGGAATGTTGAGCATAGAGAGAAGGGTCAAATTACCCTACCTTTTCAAATAAATGAGGATATGATTAAAAATATTGTTGATTTAGAATTAGAAAAAAAAAGGTAAGGAACTGATTAAAATGAGTAAAGACTTTAAATATGGAATTGATTATTTGACGCCTGATTTAGCTTTACAGATTGCAGATGGAGAAATAAGAGGAATAATAGTCGAAGAAGTTAAATTAAAAGTAAAAAAGAATTATGAAGCAGTCCAGACAATAGTTGAAGGTGAAAAACTAGTCTATAGTGTTAACACTGGTTTTGGTTCGCTGTGCACTACAATTATTTCAAAAGAAGAAACTGGTAAATTACAAGAAAATCTTCTAAAAAGTCATAGCGTAGGTCTTGGTGATCCTATCGGACACCAGTTATCAAAACTTATGATGATATTGAAAATTCATGCTTTATGTAAAGGATTTTCTGGAATATCCTTGGATGTAATTGAACGTATTTATTGGCATGTAGAAACCAATGTAATTCCATTAGTTCCAGAACAAGGTTCTGTTGGGGCCTCAGGAGATCTAGCCCCTCTTGCTCATTTGTTCTTACCTCTTATTGGGTTAGGTTATTTATCAAAAGACGGTAAAAAATATACCAAGTCGCTTGAAATCCTACAGAAATACGAATTATCCCCTTTAAAATTGCATGCTAAAGAGGGCTTAGCTTTAATCAACGGCACTCAATTTATTACTGCTCATGCAATAGTTATACATGAAAAATTTAGAAATTGTCTTGAGAATGCTAATATTATTGGTGCTCTGAGTCTTGAAGCTTATTTAGGTTCCTCTCAACCTTTTGATGATGATTTAATAAACCTAAGACCGCATCAAGGTGCAATTCTTGTTGCTAAAAAAATTAGAGCATTTTTAAAAGATTCTCGATTTATTGAATCTCATAAAGATTGTGGGAGGGTTCAAGATCCGTATTCTATTCGGTGCATACCACAAGTTCATGGGGCCTCTCGAGATGCATTCCTGCACTTTAAAGAGGTAGTAGAATGTGAATTAAACTCAATAACAGATAATCCTATCATCTTTAATGAAAATAAAACCATAAGTGGTGGAAATTTTCATGGTCAACCCCTCGCGCTTCCATTAGATTACATTGCTTTAGCCGCTTCTGAAATAGGAAACATATCGGATAGAAGGACATATCTTCTCTTGGAAGGAAAATGGGGTTTACCAACTTACTTAATTAAAGAATCTGGATTAAATTCGGGTTTCATGATAACGCAATATACTTCAGCAGCTTTAGTTAGTGAAAATAAATCGATGTGCTTTCCCGCAAGTGCTGATAGTATCCCCACATCAATGGGACAAGAAGATCACGTAAGTATGGGATCAATTAGTGCTCGAAAAACACTTCGAATTGTAAACAACCTTGAAAAAATATTAGCAATTGAACTTTTATGTGCTGCACAAGCGTTTGATTTTAGGAGACCACTGCAATCCAGCATAATTTTAGAAGCTTGTCATGCTCATATTCGTAAAAAGATCCCCCATATTAACGAAGATGTTGTTCTATCGGAATTTATTAAAATTGCTTTAGATATTATAAAAAGCAAAGAATTAGTTCATATATCTAATAAAAGTTAAGGTGCAAATTTCATGAGTGTAAGATCTACTCCATCC
Source organism: Promethearchaeota archaeon (assembly GCA_013375495.1). The sequence continues at coordinate 17,261 of JABXKC010000020.1, read as the reverse complement.
CCAAAAAGAATAAAAAGAAAAGGTCCAAACAATAGTGATCAAACACCTAAAGTCGACTTAATTATTATTCACGCAAATGAACTTGTAACTATGGATAGTACTTACGGCGTGCCTAGAACGGGTCTGGATATGAAAAATTTAGCGATAATACAAGATGGAGCGATTGCAATTTCTCGTAATTCAATTATTTTTGTTGGGACGACTCAGGAATTAATTGCTAATTTCCCTCCTAGTCAAGAGACAATTATAATCGATGCAACCAATCGTTTAGTCACTCCTGGATTTATTGATCCCCATACTCATATCATTTTTGATGGTACGAGAGAAAATGAACTAGAAATGAAGCTTGCTGGTAAGAGTTATCTTGAAATTTTGGAATCTGGAGGAGGTATTATAAAAACAGTTAAAGCAACCAGAGAAGCTCCGCTAGCTCAGTTAATTAAGAACGGTAAACTCATTCTGGATAGGATGATGGAATACGGAACAACTACAATAGAAACGAAATCAGGATATGGGTTAGATACCGAAAACGAAATTAAATCATTACTCGCTGCAAAAGAACTGGATCTCGAACACCCCATAGACATAATATCGACATTCTTAGGTGCTCATGCGGTTCCACCTGAATATGATGGGAAAACTGACGAATATGTCGAAGTTATAATTTCGGAAATGATTCCAAGAATAGCGAAAGAAGAATTAGCAGAATTCTGTGATGTTTTTTGCGAAGAAGGAATTTTTTCCATAGACCAAACAAAAAAAATCTTATTAACAGCCATTAAATATGGTATGAAACCACAGATTCACATCGATGAAATTGTAGATACTAATGGTGCATTTTTAGCATCCGAATTAAAAGCAGTGCAAGTTGGACACATGCTAAAATCTAATGATAATGGGTTAGAAGCGTTGAAAAAAACCAAAATAATTGCTACACTATTACCTGGAACTCCTTTTTGTTTAATGATGAATGAGTATGCTCCTGCAAGAAAAATAATTGATATGGGTATTCCAATAGCTCTTGCTACTGATCTTAATCCAAATTGCTGGACAGAATCAATGCAGATGATAATCGCGCTAGCATGCTATCACATGAAGCTTTCACCAGCCGAAGCATTAACAGCAGCCACAATTAACGCAGCTTGTGCTATTGAACGGCAAGAAGAAATTGGAAGTTTAGAAGTTGGTAAAAAAGCAGATATAATAGTTTTTGGCGTACCAAATCATAGTTTCCTTCCCTATCAATTTGGTGTGAATTTAGTATCAAAGGTTATAAAAAATGGTAAAGTAGTAGTAGATTTTGATTAAATAGCTAAATAAGATGCTAGAAATCGAAATAATCTTCTAATAAATGTTTTGATTCAAGTTTTTTAGGATTTTCAAGCTGTAAGTAATAATCTAACGAATTAAGAACAGCTTCTAAAGGTAACACTCCTATCAACTCGGTTCCGACGATGGATACACCATAACGCGCAGCTTCAATTCTTACGAGTTCCATCTGACGATATAAAGGAGTTTTTTTAAAATTGATATTGCTAATACCCACTTGAACGCAATCTCTATCTTTTAATTCGGTGCCCATTGCTTTAACATTCACTAATCCTCCCGATTGTAAGTGGATCGCTTTAGCTACTTTTTTTGCTATTTTTACATCTTTAGTCCCAAGGTTTATGTTGAAGCTAATAAGAGGATGCCTCGCTCCCGTTACGATAGCCCCTGCCGTTGGATGGAATTTAGAAGGTCCAAAATCTGGTTTTCTGCTAGGATCTTTTTCAATTTCTTCTTTCAATCCTTCATATTCCCCAAGTCGTATGTTATCAATATTTTTTCTTTCTGGTATATTTGCCGATTCTTCATATAAATATACCGGAACTCCGTTTTTCGCCATTTCTGCAGCAAACTTTTTCGATAATTCAATACACTCTTCAATCGAAACATTTTGAGCGGGAACAAATGGTACTACATCAATAGCACCTATTCGAGGATGTTGACCTTTATGACGATTCATATCAATTAATTCTATTGCTTTTTTAGCAGCAGCAATGTTTGCCCTCAAGACAGCTTCTGGCGTTCCAACAAATGTAATTACTGCTCTATTATAATCGGAATCGTATTGAACATCAACAACTTTTGTTTGAGGGGTGTTTTCAATTTCAGAGACGATCTGTTCGACTTTATTTCCATCTGTGCCTTCGCTATAATTAGGAACAGACTCAACAATCTTTCTACTTCTATCTTGCATAATTATGCTTTAAATTTGTGTTTATTTCAAATAATATTAATATTAATAATGAATACTTTTTCTTCTTATAGGTTTTATTTGTAAAATTAAGTCAGTTATCCATTACCTTGCTTTTTTTTTGAAAATGTTCTATCATAATAGGATTCAATAACCTCTCGATATATTTTAGAAACAATTTCTAAGAAGCAGATGTGCGAAAATATAAATGATAATATAACAGATTCAAAATATATGGAAAAAGTTATACCTAAATCCTTTATAAACTGAACTTTTTTATCTATCTTAAAAGAGGTGATTGTTTAGATGAAGGTTAAAAAAAAAAGTTTAAACTTTGAGACGATTATCCTTGATAAAGTTTTATGTCCAAAAACTAGGTTATACTTGCTGAGTTTCTTCTGTCATAAATGCGCCTATTTTAACTCAGAGGAGAGGGATCATATTAGTTGTAATTATAAAAATCTCCAAATAAAATATGCTGACCAAAAAAAAGAAGAATTAATAAAAATATTCTCAAAAATTAAGGGAAAAAATGAAATCTCATCTCAGCATTTAGTTGATACAGAAAAAAATCATGATTTTATAAGAGATATGGAAATACTTAAAGTAGACCTTATTAAAGAACTTAAAAAAAGAAATACCTGTATGATGACCTAAGGATTTAAAAAAAGATCATGAAAATATTAAACTAGAGTATTTCATATTACTCTACTATTTCTTGTTATATTTTGATAATTAAATTCCTTCCTTAACACTTTTTCTCATCTTAATTTCTTATAATTATCCAAAGAGGGACAAAAGTATACCTAAATCCTTTATAAAGAAAATTGTCGTGATATATACAAACAAATTAAATTTAAAATCTATAATAAAAATAATAAAAAGTGATAAAAAAAATGCCATCAAAAAAAGCAATTGTTGGTTTATTAGGAATATTTCTTGCGGTTTCAGTAGTAGCATTAATTCCTGTATTCGTGTATGGTTTTACCGTCAATGTCACTGAAATTGAAATGAGTATAGGATTATCTTCTTCAGGTGAACTTTCTACATCCTCTTTTCAACCAACGCCTAGTTATGATTTAAGCAGTTTTGCTGTGGAAGCAAACCCGAAAGCAATAAGTGCTTATGAATATGCATTCTCAAAATTAGACGGAAATGTAGATGTTGTTGAAGAAGGAAACGAAGGTACAGAGGTAGTAGATATCTTAATTACCTTTGAGTTGACAACTCCTTCCAATAACTCGTTGTCATTCAGTTTTAGTCCTCAAGGTTTAAGCGGTCAAGGTTTAAAAACGATATTGGTATTAATGGGTCCTGACGAGTTAAATGGAGAAGTCGGAACATTTTATTTGACGATAACTATATCTATTACAGTTAGTCTTCCACCTCCAGTGAATACAGAAATAGTGAATTTAGAACTAACTCCAGTTGATTTAACTTTTGAGATACCAGCTTAAAATTTTAAATTTTAATTTTTTTTTTTTATAAATTTTTTTAATAAATAAAAATTACTAAATAATTATTCTCATGATTGGAAATAAAAAAAGAAATACAATATTGTTAAGTATAACTATCTTTTTTATAGGATTTAATTTGATTTCCAGTCATGGATTACCTATTGATATAGATATTCCTGGATTATCTTATCAAGGTCTGATAAATCCTAATGAAGCTTTTTCTCTTAACTTTCTCCACGACATTCAATTTAAAATAAGAACTGATGTTGATGTAAATTTAAGTATGAATTATCAATCATTAATTTTTAATCGCCAAGCTTCAATAATTATTAACAATAGCGATCCAATTTCGTTAAATATAACAGCAAAGTTCAATCCCTCACAATTTTTTACAAATTTACCTGATGATCCTAAATTGAACGATTCAGAATTAATTTTTCAGTATAATTGTATTTATAGATTTGAAGCAAATAGTTCAATTGAAAGAATCACTTTACAATTTAGTAAACTTCCATTATCTGGGTTATTCCCGAATAAAAATTATATAATAGTAGCGTATTATGCAAATCAAACATCTTGGGAACCTTTACTCACAGAAGAGAAAATTGATAATTCCACCTCTGAGTTATATTTAGAAGCATCAATTACTAACCTTGAAAGCGGTACCCCCTATTTTGTAACTGTTTATGAAATTAAGGAAACGATTATACCAGAGTCATATGATTGGTTATGGTTTATAATAATTCCGGTTTTTGTGGTTTTAATTGCACTTATAATAGCTATTTCAAAAGAAGATTACATTAATTATATTAAAAATAGGAAAACTCACATTGAAAAAGGATTCCACCGTTTAACATTACAGGAAGTATTAGATAATGAAAATAGGGATAAAATAATTGATTTTATATTAGAGACCCCTGGAATTCATTTTAATGAATTACTTAGGAAGACAAACCTTTCACCGGGTAATTTAGTTTGGCATTTAGATATTTTAGAAAAATACAAGGTTGTTAAGAAGGAAAGATTTGAACATTATATCGTTTATTTTCCCTACTATCAAAGCAATCCAATTTCTAACTTAGATCTAAAACTACAAAAGAGCGAATTAACATTAAAAGTTCTGGAAATGATTGAAAAAGAACCCGGAATATGGAATAATTCAATTACAAAGAAAATGAAAATTAATCGTAAAACAATTCACTATCATATTAAAAAGTTGAGTGATTTAGGGCTTATTTACAGCGAAAAAACTGGAAGCAAAAAAAAATTATTTCTAAATAGTGATTCAGATTATTTCAGCAATAATAATGAATAAATTGTGATTAGAGTCAAAATAAACATAATGTTCGTCTCTATAAGGAATAATTTCTTTTCTTATACGTCCTATCGGTAAAAATGTAGATTAGATCTTCCCCATTACTAATAACTTTTCCATTAACTTTTAATTCTGCGAGTAGTGGCTTTACTTTAGTACCTCGTGGAGTTTTATTCACTTCTTTTTCTTTGAATTTAATTATCATTGCTTCTTGATGAATATAGGTGTCTGTATACTTGCCCATAATGATTATATCATCATTTTGAGTAAGATATCCATTATCTAACGTAATATTTGCAAAACCAGTCCTAGGATTATATTTATTAATTTGTCCCACTCTTATATATCGATAATGGGACAAATTTGATGGTGATTTGTGTTGATGATCTTCTTCTGTCATTCTCTTAAAATAAAATCCAGGGGTAAATCCACGATTGTAAACTTTTTTTAATTCGGTTACCCATTTACCAGCTTTTTCTTTCGTAAATGTACCATCGTAGTATGCTTCAATTGCTTCACGATATGTTTTTGTTACTATTTCTACATAGTGTGGGTGTCGCATTCTCCCTTCAATTTTAAATGCATCTACCTTACTGTCGATAAATTCCGGAATATAAGCAATCGTACAAAGGTCTCGTGAATTCATAAATCTCTCTCCATCATAAAGGTATTCCGAGCCAGATTCTTCCCTTACCCACCAACGTCTTCTACAGGGTTGAACACAACTCCCTCGATTTGCGGATTTTTCCTCTGAACCACAAATATCCTGAGAAAAATAACATCTTCCACTAATGGAGGTACACATTGCTCCATGTATAAATATTTCTACTTCAGTTTTATGTAAGTTTCTCTTAATTTCTTTTATTTTCTCTAATGATAATTCTCTTGCTAGAATAATTCTTTCTGCTCCCAATTTTTCATAAAATCTTGCCGATAAAGAATTAGAAATATTACATTGAGTTGATATGTGAAATTGCACTCCCAATTCTTTTGCAATTTCTATGGCTGCAATATCGTGAACAATAAAAGCGTGAATCCCTGCTTCTTTTCCTTTTTCCATTATTTCTCGTAAGTAGGTTAATTCGTTATCGTATACTAAAATATTTGTCGCTAAATATGTTTTTAAACCAACTTTACGGCAGTAAGACATAACTTTATCTAAATTCTCTAAAGCAATATTTTCAGATCGCATACGCATATTAAATTTTTCAATTCCAAAATAAACTGAGTCCGCGTATTGAGAAGCTGCTTTAATGGATTTTAAGTTTTTAGCTGGAGCCAGTAATTCAACTTTTTCCATATATATTATTTTGATTTCTTTTCCAAAAAATTTATCCACTTAAAACATAAAGCCATTATTGAAAATGTGAAAATTATCTTTTTTAAAATAGTTCTCCTAATATTATCTTATTATTTTATTATCATTTTATAAAAATTGAAAAATTTAAGATAAAAAGAAAATTTTGAATTTTAATAATATTAATAGTGGTTATATTAGACACAACTTATTTCTAATTTTTTTTAGAGTATAAGTCTAAAGCCCATAATTATTGAATAATCAATTTTAAAACATCAATATTAACACTAAAAATCCAAATGCTTATTTAACCTTTTATACAATGTAAATTAAAAGATTATTACAAGAAAATGAACTACAAAAATAAAGATAGAATTTCTAAAGACGAGTATTTCATGAAAATAGCAAAACTCGTCTCAGAAAGAAGCACATGCATAAAACGTAAAGTTGGCGCGGTTTTAGTAATGGATTCTCACATATTATCGACGGGATATAATGGCGCTCCTTCTGGGTTTAATCATTGCACTCCAAAAACCTGTATACGACAGAATTTAAAAAGTGGTGAAAAGCCAGAACTGTGCAGAGGAGTTCATGCAGAAATAAATTGTATTATCCAAGCGGCTATTCATGGGACTTCAATACACGGTAATACTATTCTTTACAGTACGCATTTTCCTTGTATGAGTTGCTTGAAATTAATTATCAACGCAGGAATCAAAAGGCTTATATATAAGGAAGGATATAACATGGAAAATAAGATAAAGGAAGAACTATTGAATGAATCCAAATTAGAAGTCCAACAAATATTGATTTAATATTAACTAGATTAAGTATAGAATAATTTTGTTTATGGGGAGAGTTATGAATCCTAAATTATGAGAATCATTTCTCATAAGTTTTCTATCTTAATTTTAAGAAAAATCTATAAGTTCCTAAATTATTCTAATACCAATAAAAATATAATTGAGAATTTTGGTTATAATGGAAATTAGTAAAAATTCTTTAATAGTTATGAAGTTTGGGGGTTCTTGCTTACATAATAGGCATTCTTATCTTCAGATAACAAATATTATAAAAAAATATATAGAATCCACAAGAGTGATGATTGTTGCTTCCGCTATACAGGGTATGACAAATAAATTAATAGAATTCTATGAAAAATCTTGTATTGAAGAAAACAATTGTGATATACTTATTGAAGAAATATACAATATGCATATTCAACTTGTTGATGATATAATAGACAAGGATCGGTTTGAATATAGCGAAACGGTAGAATTTATTCAAACTAACATTGAAGAATTAAAGCAACTAGGGCGACTTATTAAATTAATCCGTCCAAGTGCTGATATTTATGACTTGGTTGTTTCTTACGGAGAAAAACTCAGTGTTTTCCTTTTAAGTAAATTTTTATCTTCAAATGGATATAAATCAAATCATATCTTCTCTGATAAAATTATAAAAACAGACGATAATTTTGGACGCGCGCTTCCTTTACTTGAAGAAACAGAGGTACTTGTAAAAGAAAAATTATATCCTCTTTTAAGTTCTGATAAAAATAATCTAGTTTGTGTAAGTGGATATTATGGTTCTACGAAAGACAATAAAATTTCTACTTTAGGGAGAGGTGGAACTGATTTATCAGCAGCTATACTGGCATATGCTCTACGCAATTTATTTCAATGTAAAATTATATATTGGAAGGATGTAAAAGGCTTTTTAAATGCAGATCCAAGCATTGCCAGAAAAACCTCACTCATAAAAAATATCTCTTATAAAGAAGCCAAAGAGTTAGCTTTTTTCGGTACTAAGGTTCTCCACCCTTTATGTCTTGATGTTAACGAAAAAGGAGAAATTCCATCTGAAGTCAGGTATTTCAACGAACCAGATTCAGAAGATTTTACTACAATTACTAAAGAAATTGTTAAAGGTGATGATGATATTAAAGCTATAACGTCTATAGAAAAACTTTCAATGGTCACCTTAGAAAGTGATACTATGGTTCCATTATCTGGGACTGCTTCGAAATTATTTTCTCTTTTAGGTGATAATAATGTAAATATCGTCTTTATATCGCAAAGTTCCTCAGAAAACAATATAACTTTCGGTATCGAATATGACGATTCAATGAAAGCAAGTTTTTTATTAAGGAATTCCGGTTTTTTTGGAGAAAAATGGTTTAAAATAAAGATTGATCATGAAATTTCTTTAGTTGCTGTTATTGGGGCGGGAATCCTTTACACTCCTGGAATAGCGGGTAGAGTGTTCACATCTTTAGGAGATAACAATATAAATATAAAAGCAATTGCGCAAGGATCTTCAGAATTAAACTTTACAGCAATAATTGATAGAGAAAATTGTAAAAAAGCTGTAAATGTATTATATGATGCTTTTATTACTCGGTAGCAAATGTAGGAGGAACAAGATTACTCTTCAAAGAATTTTTGACTAAATACCCTTGCAGCTAATTTTTCTCGAGTGTTCTTTCTTTGTTCAAGTGAGCTTTTGCTTTTTAACGCTTTATTTCCAATTTCTTTTCCTATAATTACTTTTGGATTGTTCGACCAGTTTACATCTAATAATAAACATAAATAATAAATACTTGATTGAATAAAAGCGATTAAATTACCCATATTATATTCGTCAGGGCGTTCAATCGTTACTTTTGCCGAAGGAACTCCTTGGTCTAATATCGCTTGAAAAGTAGCATCTGCTTGATAATTCACAACAGTTTGAGCGGTTTGATTGTTAATATAACCTATTGAAGATTTTAATATTAAATCTGCTTTTTCATCTGTTATAGCCCACAATACTGGAATTACGGCGCCTTTTGTCCCCCCTAAGAGATATTCTAATACGGAATGCTGACAAAGAGGAGCTGATTGGTATGTACCAATTAAACCTTGTTCTTCTTTTCCTGTACTCTCTGAAATTTCTTGAACAAATAATCCTACGCTTCCTTCAAGATTCAACGAATATGGCATAGAAAAGACAACTTTAAAACCTTTTTTGTACAAATTATAAAGAAAAATAGAAAAATTTAACGCAGGATTGTCGTTAAAATTCATAAATTTCCTATAACCATTATTTAGTCCTGTTAAAAAATCGTCAACATTAATACCTAACAGAAACGCCGGAAGAATTCCAACATTAGAAACTGATCCCGCAAAACGACCAGCGAGATCCGGAACTTCGAGAATGGGACACTCAATCTTCTCTAACATGTGATACATTGTACCCTTTGAAGAGAGCCCTAAAAATTTGTAACGATTTTTTAAGAAAATTCCAATCGTAGAATTTACATCTAAAGTCTCTCCTCCCCGAGAAATAGGGATAACAATTGAATCTTCTGGAGTGGTCTCGTCAAGACATTGTTTCAACTCCACAGCTCGAGAACTTGTTATAGGATATAATCTCTTTTTAGATAAATGTCTTAAAGCAAGTAGCGTCTGGATTGACCCTCCGGTTCCTAAAACTATTACATTTTTTATTTTATCGACTAAGTAATCCTTGGAAATTAGCTGAATTTCATTCATGTCGACATAAGATTCTGTATCGGTAAAAAATGGAGGATCCCATTTACTTTTATTCGATAAAGCTTTTTTTTTCGATATCTCTAGTAAATTGGCATTAATTTTTGGATAATATTCAAAATTTAAAAATACACTCAAGTTTTTATCACCAATTAAAAATATTCTGGTTATACTAAGGTAATATAGTTTTACATAAATATGAATTGTGTTAATCACATGACATAGATATTTCTATCAAGTGACTATTTATTAACAGACTAATATTTTAGAATTCTAATAAATTAGGTGTCTATTCTTTTTAAAATAACTTTTACAATACTTATACAATAATTAATAGGAAATATAAAAATAACACTAAATTTTAATATAGATGTGATTAGTATTGGCTAAAGCAAGCGAAGTAGATAATGGAGGGCAATCTGGCACCGGAGCTCCTTATTATTGCCAAGAATGTAAGCGCAATCATACAAAAGGTAAGATTTACAAGGAACATTTGAATTTTGCTCGATTTGAATCAGAAAAAGAAGAACTTATCGAAGTTGAGTCTGAATCTGATGAATTAGAACTAGAAGATTATGATACTATAGAAGAAGAGAAAGAAATTCCTACTGAAATGGATGAAGAAGAACTCCTAAACGAAATTGAAGAAGATGAAGATTTTGATGATGAGGTTCAAACCGCAGATAGCGATAAAAATGTTAGTGTAGATGCAGTTAAAAAACTTCCGGGTGTAGGTGAAGCCACTCTTAAAAAACTGATTAAAGCAGGATTCGGTAGCCTAGAATCTATTGCATACACCCCACCTAGTATAATTCAAGCAGAATCTGGTTTGGGAGATAAAACAACGGCAAAGCTAATAAAAGCGTCGATGGATAAGCTAGATATTGGTTTTAAGTCCGCAGAGGCCGTGTGGGAACACAGAAGAAATATAGCAAGAATAACAACAGGTAGTCAAGAACTTGACAATCTTTTTGGTGGTGGAATTGAGACTGGATGCGTTGTTGAGTTTTTTGGCGAATTTAGGACAGGAAAAACTCAATTAGCTCATATGCTATGTGTCAATGTTCAATTGCCAAAAGAAGATGGTGGTTTAAATGGGAATGCATTGTATATAGATACTGAAGGTACTTTTAGACCAGAACGAATTATTCAAATGGCTGAGGGTCTTGACTTAGATCACAAAAAAATTTTAAAAAATATAGTTTTTGGCCGAGCGTATAATTCTGATCACCAAATATTGTTAATAAAAGAAGCATCTAATCTTATTAAAGAGAAAAATATAAAACTCATTATCGTTGACTCATTGATTGGACATTTTAGAAGTGAATATGTTGGAAGGGGTACTTTAGCAAATCGACAACAGACTATAAACACTCATTTGCACGATTTATTAAGATTAACTGATATTTTTCCTGAGTTAAGCGTGATTGTAACAAACCAAGTTCAATCAAAACCTGATGTTTTTTATGGAAATCCAACTGTTGCAGCTGGGGGAAATATAGTAGCACATGGATCAACAATTAGAGTATATTTAAGAAAAGGTAAAGGTGAACAGCGAGTAGCGAAAATGATAGATGCCCCACATTTACCTGAAGGTGAAGCTGTATTTAGCATCACTGAAAATGGAATAACTGACTGATTCAATTGAACCTATATTATAACATAAAAAAAAAAGAATAAACATTGTCCCTAAATAAGTTCTCTCCCCTATTTATTTAGCATTTTCATTATTTGATTTTTTAGTTTTTTTAGTTTTTTTAGCTTTTTTGTTTTTTTTTACATTCTTTTCTTTCTTTGCTTTTTTTTTCTCAGAAGAATTTGGAGTAAGTGATTTTGTTGCTTTTCCATTCATTTCTTCTTTGGATATCGGCTCAGATTCTTCAGGTATTTTCCCTTTAGCCTCCTCTTTTAATATTGGAGTAGGCGTTTCAGGAGAAACAATTTCCGTATCTTCCACCGCTTCTGGTTTAGAATGTTCTACTATTTTTGCTTTTGATACTTTTTCTGATTTTGGCTCCACTGGGGCTTGTCCTTTAGCTTTTAAACTTTTCTTTTTTGATTTCTTCCTAATGATGAATACTCCAGATAATCCAATAGCTATCGCTCCTCCTATAATAATTATTAATAAGAGCTCAAATGGAAAAGTTCCCTTCTCTACTGGTATTAGTTCAATATCAGTAATTTCTAATGATGCTGAAGTATATGTCCCATTGCCTGAATAATATGCGGTAATAACAATTCTATTTGCATTTCTAGGAACAACTACTTTATAACTTGTTATACCACTCGAGTTTGTAAAAGCATCCATATATGAAATTGAGGTTCCAAAATCAATCATTAAAGATATATTTGCATTATTAATTGGATATTCATCAAATAATGTATAATATAGTTTCAAGTTTAAATAAAACGAATCTCCCTGTCTAATACTGTCTGGTTTCTGAACACATTTGATTTTTGCAATTAAATTATTTAATCTAAATTCGTATAAGCTCGTGCTATTTTCATAATATGTCTTATAAAAAGTTATATTAAAATTATATAAACCGAAGGCTAATGAACTAGTGTCAATTTCCCATTCGTATACTCCTTCCATATTTTCTAAACTCATATAAATATCTCCATTAAAAGTTAATATCCCTGTTGCTCCTGTTATTGTCTTGTTAGGATAATCACTTAAAAAATTCGCATAAATTGTTAGATTTTCTCCTGTTTGACACTCATAAATAGAACCACTTAACGAAAGTGTTTGATTATATTGAGTTATATTTATTATATTTATAGAGGTCAGACCGATTAAATTAATATTTAACATTTCTGTCTGGTTATAATAATTGGTTTTATTTAACTTAAAGTAAATAGTGAAGGGACCACAGCCATCGAATTCGGAACGTCTCAACCAAAGTTCAATCTGATAATTTCCACTGACATAGCTCACATTTGTACTAGAATAGGTACCGCTTAATCCCACTTTCCATTGGATATTTGCATCAATAATTGGAATCCCTTTGATATAATCGTCAAAAGATAAGACTATTATTAGTGTTTCATTTGAATAGAAAGTTTGATCTTGGGAAGGAGAATCTATTTGAGAAGTAGTTAATCCTAAAATACTTAAATCAAGTTGTAAAGTTTGATTATAGTAATTGGTTTTATTTAACGCAAAGTAAATAGTAAAGGGACCGTACCCATCGAATTCGGAATGTCTCAACCAAAGTTCAATCTGATAATTTCCACTCACATAGCTCACATTTGTGTCAGAATAGGTACCCGTTGATCCCACCTTCCATTGGATTTGCGCATTATCAATGGGGATACCTTTTACGAGATCGTCATATGATAAAATAATCGTTATAATCTCGTCTGAATCGTAAGTCTGATCTTGGGAAGGTGAATCTAATTGAGGAGTGGTTAATCCTAAAATATTTAAATTCAGTTGTAAAGTTTGATTATAATAGTTGGTTTTATTGAGCGTGAAATAAATAATAAAAGGACCGTACCCATCGAATTCAGAATATCGTAGCCAGAGTTCAATCTGATAATTTCCACTCACATAGCTTACATTTATGTTAGAATAGGTACCGCTTAGTCCTATTTTCCATTGGATAAGCGCGCTATCGATGGGGATACCTTTTACGGAATCGTCATACGATAAAATAATCGTTATAATCTCATCCGAATCATAGGTTTGATCTTGAGCTGGTAAATCAATTTGAGATGTAGTTACTCTAAGTATATATATATTTAAAGACTCAGTTTGGTTATAATAGTTGGTTTTGTTTAACATAAAGTAAATAGTAAAGAGACCAGATCCATCGAATTCAGAATGCCTTAACCAGAGTTCAATCTGATAATTTCCAGTCACATAGCTTATATTTGTGCTGGAATAAGTACCCGCTATTCCCACTTTCCATTGGATAAGCGCATTATCGATGGGAATACTTTTTACTAAATCGTCATACGATAAAATAATCGTTATAACCTCATCTGAATCGTAAGTCTGATCCTGAGATGGCGAATCAATTTGAGATGTTGATAATCCCAAAATGTTAAAATCTAATTGTAGAGTATGGTTTAAATAGTAGGTTTTGTTTAACATAAGATAAATAGTGAAGGGACCGTATCCATCGAATTCAGAATGCCTTAGCCAGAGTTCAATCTGATAATTTCCACTTACATAACTTATATTTGTGCTTGAATAAGTACCTGCTAATCCAACTTTCCATTGGATAATAGCCCCGCTAATGGGAACTCCTTTTAAAGTATCATCAAAAGATAGTATTATATTCAAAATCTCATCCGAATCATAGATTTGATCTTGAGCTGGTGAATCAATTTGAGAGCTTGTGGGTATATAATTTATTGTTAAATTAAATTGATAAGACACATTTGCCCAATTAAATTTAGTCATTATAATCTTAATTGTAAAAGTTCCTTCTTTATTATATGTCGGTATTACCCATGAATAGATTCCATTACTTACCATACTAGTGTTGTAATAATAAATTTCATCAAAGAATAATAAGCAGGTAGCCCCCGAATTTATCCATTCTTCATTTAATTTATCCCAAAATGAAAAAGATATGGTTGTATTATAACTTAATAAACCTATGAAAGTATTATTTGATGAATAATAAGTTAAGTTTTCAGGAAGTCCAGATATGTGATTTATTTGAGAAACCTCTAAAAGAGATCCGTTTGTAGGAATTAAAACTATACTTATTTTTCCATAGATTATAGATGTCTTATAATCTTCTTTCGAAAAGGTAATGGTAAATTCATAATTACCTGTTATAAAATCGTGTGTTGGGATGTAAAATTCATATTGACCCGAAATATTTGTGAACGATGAATCAGAATACACCGTACTCAGACCCATTTTTAATACAAATGATACTTCAGCATTTTCTATTGGAATATTATCATCTTCGTTCCAATATTCCACTAGAAATGTGGAGTTATAATTGCGATAAATAATGTAATGAGTTCCATTGTAAACAGAATTAATTAATCCTCCCGTCTGTTTTACCGCTATCAATGAAGAATTAGTTTCATATTTTACAATTGTTAAATTGAAACAAAATGTACATTGAAAATAATTTACTTTCCAGAAAGTTACATTTATAAGAAAATCCACTTCTTGCTTATAATTACTAGAATTTAAAGTAAACCAAGCATTACCATTTGATAAAGTTGTATTCACTAAAAATTCCTCCCCTTTTATAGTAACATTGCCAAGCGATCCCGCAATAGGATAAGTGTGATTAACATCCCAATAAGTTATGATGAATGTTACATTAGAATCCCCTTTTGAAGTATAAATAGTATAACCATTTACGTAATAAGGATCTAATATTCCACTATCATCAAATATGGATTCGATTGTGATATCCGTGCTAATTATGTTGATATCAAAAAAAACCAATAATGATTGATTATAATAATTAGTTTTATTAAATTTGACAAAAAACGAATAAGAACCAGGAAGGAGATCACTCGTGTCAATTTCCCATGAATAAAGTCCATCAATATCACTATAATTCAAATAACTCACCCCTTCGAAAGTCACATTTCCAATTGCGCCTGAGATTAATTTATATGGATAGAGATTTATAAAATTCATATATAGAGTGATATTTTCGCCCTGAAAAGCTTCATATACACCATTATTATATTGTAATTGTTGATCATACTGCATTAAATTAAGAAGATTATATGTTGTTAGCCCTAAAATATTGAAGTTAAGTTGTGTTGTTTGATTATAATAGTTGGTTTTATTTAATGTAAAGTAAATAGTAAAGGGGCCGTACCCATCAAATTCAGTGTATCGTAGCCAGAGTTCAATCTGATAATTTCCACTCACATAGCTCACATTTGTACTAGAATAGGTACCGCCTAGTCCCACTTTCCATTGGATTAGCGCATTATCGATGGGAATACCTTTTACTAAATCGTCATACGATAAGACTATTATTAGTGTTTCATTTGAATAGAAAGTTTGATCTTGAGCTGGTGAATCAATTTGACTATTTGTAACTCCTAAAATATTTAACCCTAATTGTAAAGTTTGATTATAGTAATTGGTTTTATTTAGTGTAAAGTAGATAGTAAAGGATCCGTACCCATCGAATTCAGAATGCCGTAGCCAGAGCTCAATCTGATAATTTCCACTCACATAACTTACATTTGTACTAGAATAGGTACCGCTTAGTCCCACTTTCCACTGAATAAGCGCATTATCGATAGGGATACCTTTTACTAAATCGTCATAGGATAAAATAATCGTCGCTATTTCGTCCGAATCAAATGTCTGATCTTGAGCAGGAGATTCCAACTGAGACGATGTTAATCCTAAAATATTAACATTTAAGGACTCAGTTTGGTTATAATAATTGGTTTTATTTAACATAAAGTAGATAGTAAAGGGACCGTACCCATCGAATTCAGAATCTCGTAGCCAGAGCTCAATCTGATAATTTCCACTCACATAGCTTACATTTGTGCTAGAATAGGTACCGCTTAATCCTACTTTCCATTGGATAAGCGCATTATCGAGGGGAATACCTTTTACGAGATCGTCATACGATAAGATAACCGTTAAAATTTCGTCTGAATCATAGGTTTGATCTTGAGAGGGCGAATCGATTTGAGAAGTGGTTAATCCTAAAACATTTAATCCTAATTGTAAAGTTTGATTATAGTAGTTGGTTTTATTTAATTTAAAGTAGATAGTAAAGGGTCCGTACCCCTCAAATTCAGTGTATCGTAGCCAGAGTTCAATCTGATAATTTCCACTCACATAGCTTACATTTGTGCTAGAATAGGTACCGCTTAGTCCCACTTTCCACTGAATAAGCGCATTATCAATAGAGATACTTTTTACGGAATCGTCATACGATAAAATAATGGTTATTATCTCATCCGAATCATAGGTTTGATTCTGAGCTGGTGAATCAATTTGAGAGGTCATAACCCCCAAAATATTAACATTTAACAACTCTGTTTGGTTATAATAATTGGTTTTATTTAACGCAAAGTAAATAGTAAAGGGACCGTACCCATCGAATTCTGAATATCGTAGCCAGAGTTCAATTTGATAATTTCCACTCACATAGCTTACATTTGTGCTGGAATAAGTACCGCTTAGTCCTACTTTCCACTGAATAAGCGCATTATCGAGGGGAATACCTTTTACTAAATCGTCATACGATAAGATAACCGTTAAAATTTCGTCCGAATCATAAGTTTGATCCTGGGAGGGCGAATTAATTTGAGAAGTGGTTAATCCTAAAATACTTAAATCAAGTTGTAAAGTTTGATTGTAGTAGTTGGTTTTATTTAATGCAAAGTAAATAGTAAAGGGACCGTACCCATCGAATTCTGAATATCGTAGCCAGAGTTCAATCTGATAATTTCCACT
>JABXKC010000001.1 GCA_013375495.1 Promethearchaeota archaeon | reverse complement strand
AGTTAGCTTCTTCATTAATGACACGGGAGGAAATATCAATAGTTTAGACGTGACAATTAATAAAGATTTACCTCCCCCTCCAACTCCACCACCAGGAATACCATTTGGTAATTATTATATTGTATTTATGGGAATTGGTATTATCTCTCTACTTATAATTGTATCAAGAAAAAGAAAACTAATTCATTCCTAATTTTTTTATTTTTTATTTTTAATAAAAATAACAAGAATTTCTTTTAGTTTGTGTGATTTTAAGGTTAGCTTAATCGTTTACAAGGAGCAACAATAATGTCCTCAATTCATTTTCCTAATTCTTCTCTCTTAATTAAAACTTCTTTAACATAATAGCAATCTTCTCGATAAGGGCAAATTTGGTATCCCCAATCATGTCATATCTGTGAATGATATATATATTTAACTTAAAGGCTTTTATTAAACAATCCCGAGTTTAAGTTTTAATCGTCTTTTATCTTTTTCAATGAATTCTTTGAAATTTATATTTCTATCATCGATAAATTCCCAAAATTCGTTGTATATGTCTTTACGACTTCTTTTTCCTAAAACTTTCTCAGTATTGTTTGGTAGAGGGTGTGAATCTCTATTATTTTTCCGTACAGGATTAAACTCGACGAAATTTCCCTCAAAAATTATGTTTTCAAAGAGTTCATTGTCGTTTTTGTTAAGAAACTTTACATCAGCCTTATATTCTACAGATTTTTTGGTCTCAAATTCAAAATCAACTTTTTGATACCCGCGAACGATAAAATTTTTATCGACAAACGCTTGAAAGTGGTGATCACAAAGTAAATCTTTAGGAAGAGAAATTGTGGTTAACTGTCTAGCTTCATTAATAACGGATTTTGGAAACTTCAATTCTTTCTTTACTTTGCACACGGGGCATGTAATTTTAACCTTTGAATATTCATTTAACTCGCTTATCTGTGGATGAACATTTTGGTCTAAAATTGCCATAGCTATTCAACACCCGCACAAATTTATAAAACTACATTTAAAAACTACTATAATTTCGAATATATGGGAATTGTATTCGAAAATAAGAAAAATGAGCGTTAAAAGAAAATTATTTACTTAATAACAGAATCAAAGCTTTGATTCAAGTTTTCTTTACCTAACTCAAAATTGAATTCGAGGGTAGGAATTATTTCTGATTTGAATTTAAAATTATGTTTTCCTTCTGAAAATTTCCCTAAACCGTCTTCGTCAATTTTAATTAAAATATTTATGGTATCACCTAATGCTATGATTTTACCTGCGAGTTTTCCGCTTAGTAAGTCATCTATCGTAAATCTTTCCTTATTAAGGTAGAAAGTAAAGTGATCTTTAAGTTTCGCGATTTCGAAGTCTTTTTTAGAGACGGTAATTGGTGCATCGTCAAGAAATAGTTTACCATAGTCGGTTAATTCAAAATTATTTATGTCAAAATCTTTAGTGCTAAATCCGCCAACCTCAATTTCTCTTGGAACTTGAATCGGCATGATGATGTTCAAAGCTTTGATTAGGAGCGCATCTGCCTTACCATCGCCAGTAGTATCAACCGTATATATAGATTTTTTAGGTGGAAAAACCTTCTTGAAGAGCACTTTGAGCGCAGAAATATCAAAAGACATGGGAATACAAACAAACCAAAAATAAATTTTTATTCTTTATTAAGTATAATAATTGATCAATTAAAATTTTTGGATAGAAATTAAGGTGTTGTTATAATTTTTACGCACTTTCTCGTTTTCATAAGTTTAAATCCAGTTTTTAGCAAATCTTCTAAAGGTATAACTTTAGTAATTAATTTATCAACATATATTTTTTTGTTAGCTATTAACTCAATTGCGTCTATAAAATCTTCTGCATAACCAATGTACGATCCTATGATTCTTCTCTGGTATCTTACGATGTCGTTAGGTTTTATCTTTGCTTCAGCTCTAGAATCTTGCCCAAAACAAATGAGACGAGCCCCAGCAGCCCAAATTTTAGTAGCTATTTCGAAAGTTTGAGAAATTCCTACAGCATCTATAATAACATCAACACCTGCATCGTTGGTTATCCTCATAATTTCATTTTTAACATCTTGAGACTCTGGATTAATAAGAAAGTCAGCACCAAGCTCTAACGCTTTTTGACCGCGCCACTCGTCTATTTCTATACAAATCAATCTCTTTATTGGGTGTATTCTTATAACAGATTGAATAATTAATCCCATTGGTCCAGCGCCTATTATAACTACATTATCTGATTCTTTAACATTAGCTAAATTGTGACAATGAACAGCACAAGAAAGCGGTTCTATTAAAGCAGCAGCTGTTAAATCTATATTTTCAGGAAGTTTAAACAGAGTGCTTCTTGGTACCACGCAGAATTTCGCAAATCCCCCATTTTGAAATATACCAAATGTTGTTCCAGACGCCATATATTCACAGAGACTTGATAAACTTCTCCTACAATTGGTACAATACCCACATTTTTCATTCGGATCAGCAACAACTTTATCACCAATTTCTAAATCTTGAACGCTCTCTCCAACTTCTCTAACGATTCCAGCAAATTCATGCCCTAAAATTGTATTGTCATTAGCAGGATGCCCCCCTTCCATAATTTTTAAATCGGTACCGCAAATTCCACAAGCTTTTATCTCCAATAAAACATGATCACTTTTTATAATGCGAGGTAGTTCAACCTCTTCTAATTTAATATCACCACCTTGCGTATCACCTTTGTGAAATACCGCTGCTAACATTTTTTCCATTTTATTCACCTCAAGATATTCATAGGAAGCTATTAGTTATATCCCACTAAACCAAGATTTAATATTAAATATAAATTTTTAGCTAAAGACTTATATTAATCAAAATTTAAATTCAAATTACTAAATAAAATTAGTTTTACAAAAATATAGTTGATTAACGAATGAATGAAAGAAAATCTAAGAAAGTTCCTCTTGGAAAGCGAATTGCTTTTGCATTTGGTGAAGTTGGAGATAATACTGCATTACAAACGTTCTCATTCCTTATTTTTACATTCTACTTTGCAATTGTAGGATTACCTGTTCTTTGGATTAGTGCTGGTTTTATTTTATGGAGTTTATGGAATAGCATAAACGACCCTCTAATAGGATATCTTTCTGACCGTACTAAAACTAGATGGGGGAGAAGAATTCCTTGGATGTTAGGCGCCACTATTCCGTTAGCGTTAGTAATGATTTTACTTTTTACACCACCAATGGCTTTTGGTTCGGATGTAGTAAACTTCATATACTTCTTTGTAATTCTTGTTCTCTTTGATACTACATATACTGCGTTTAATCTAAATTACAATGCTATTTTTTCAGAAATGTATGTCACAATGGAAGAACGCAGTTCAACAGGAAAAGTTAGGATCAGTTTTGTGATGGTTGCACTGATTTTTGCATTTCTCCTTCCTACTCTTATCATTGAAGATCTTGCTAATACAAATCCTGCCAATGTAGATATAACAATATCACAGTATCAATTAACAGGAATTATTGCTGCTGTTGTAATAATTATCACATATTTCATAATTTTGAAATGGGGTGTAAAAGAGCCTAAGCACATCTCAAAAGACGCTGAAACCGCAATGTCTTTTGTGAAAACACTGAAAACTACATTCAAGAATAAATCATTCCTATGGTTTTTAATACCAGCGTTAGGAACATGGATTGCTATAAATATTCTTCCAACATTGGCACCACTTTTTATGATCCATGTTCTTGGAGTTGTAGATGCGGAATTAATTGGCCTTGTTCTAGCTTTACAATTCATTGTAGCTGCCGTTTCTACTCCTTTATGGGAAAGAATCCGCGTAAAAAAAGGGGCTCGAATGGCGGGATTGATAGGAATTGTAGCATGGATATTTCCTATAATAATTTTTGCTTTCTCGATCAACATTGAAATGGTTTTTATTGTACAAATCTTCAATGGAATTGGTTTGGGTGGAGGATTATATTTCTATGATCAGTGTATCGCAGAAATTATAGATGAAGATGAGATTAAGCATGGCACAAGGCGATCAGGTATTTACTATGCTGTCCTTAATTTCTTTATTAGATTATCAGCGATTATTAATTTCGTTTTAATTGGGATAGTTTTTAGCACAACTGATTGGCAAACTTATAATCCAAATCCGAATGTAGATACGGAATTAGGACTTAAGATATTGATAGGCGTTTACCCCGCAATCGTCCTTGGACTTTCATTGATAGGGATGTACTTCTATCCAATTAAAGGTGAAATACTCAAGGAGAACCGAATAAAATTAACAGAATTGCATGAAGAAAAACAGAAAAGCCGTAAATAATCGAATTTTTTTTTTAATTTTTTTTAATTTTTTTTGAGATCAAACCTTTTTAAAAGAACCATTTTCCAGCGTTTAAGTCTTAAAAAATTCTTCGTACTAGGCTTATAAAATTACATTGCATCCTTTTTAATATGGAAGAAATAGAATTAAAAAAAATAGGAAAAAAAAATTACTAACTATAATTTTGCTCCACAATAAGCACAATATACTGCGCTTTCATCGCGTTTTACTGGAGTCCCACAATTAGCGCAATATTTTCCTTTCTCTTCAGAAGGTGCTTGATTAGAAGTTGTTACTTCAACATGTTTTGCCTCACCAGTTTTAGTTGAAAATTTTCCCCTCAATTTTCCCCTTGCTTTCAAATCTAAAACAATTGCTCGAGCATCCTTTACTGTAATACCCGTATTATTAGCAATCATTTCGATTGAAATATTGGGATTTAGCTCAAATTCTTGTTTCACGATATTTCTTAACTTACTTCTATTTGTAAGCTTGTAAATTTGGCTTGACATTATTGATAACCCAATAACAATCCAGAAAAAACCAAAGAACCACCACCAATTCGCCATACCGTCAAGGATAATATTGAATCCCCACCAGAGAAAAATGCCTGCAATAATCAAAGCACAAATACTAAAACCTTCCTGATACTCATTTCTTTCGTAATGCATATCTATTCAATCTTGTTTCAATTCTATTTTTTATATAATTAGTTAGTAAAAGATATATATGAGTTAGAGAGACCAATATTTATATTATTCTTTTATTTAAAAAAAAAACCCTATGAGAAAATTATCTGTTGTAGTTTTGTTTTATCAAAAATTTAGCCAACTATTGAAGAATCGTTAAGAAGGAGCAACTGCTTCGTTAATTGTTTTAAACACATTTTTCACTTTCACTTGGTCTTCAGTTAAAAGTATGACTAGATGCTCAAGTATTTTGATTGATAAAATGTAATAATTATCAGAATGAATAATATTAAAATCTGGACTGTGTAAACCTATGCTTTCAGTAGTTTCCTCTGCTAATTCGTAAAGTTGAGAAATATTCAGAGATATAGAAGCCTTATTAAACTCTTCCTCGTTGATGTAGGACTTTTTTATTACTCCATTTTCTGATGAAATTAAAATGAAATAGACTTTTGGTCCTAATTCATTAATTAAATTGTTCAATATAGTGTCCATATCTATAGTTAGCGTCATCTAATTAATTTATAAATTTGAATTATAAATATGTTTGTGTAAGATTTTATGCGAGTACTAATTTCTCGCACACTTTTTTTTTATTGGCTATGAAAGACCAATTAAATTGAAAAATATTTTTCAACCACAGGTTCAAAAGTGTGAAATTGGTTAAGATCACCATTAAAATCCTTCAAGCAGTCGTAATATAGCTCAATAAATTCTTCTTTTAGTAATTCCATATATCTTTCTACAGTTTTAGAATTTTTTGATTGTTCTACTAGATATGCGAAAATAATTCCTTCTTCAACGATTATATGAAACTGTTGGTTTTCAAAATTAATAGCTTGAAGACTTTCTCCAGAATTTTTCCCAATAACTTCATTTGAAAACATCAAAATAGCTGAGAGAAAACCCCCGATTTGGATATAATTTTCTAATAGTTGTGTTTTATCATTTCTGATTTTCGTAAATAGTGTGTGACCTGTTGTACTAATTACAAAGAGAGCTGAAAGCCCTTTAACACTAGGAATAGCTTTATTACAGATTTGACTAATTTTCGAATGTGAGACATTTGAACAATATATTTTTACTAATAGTCTCGAAAGTGAACAAAGGTCTCCGTAATTAAGTAACTTATCTTTCTCGTTTATATAGAAGAGTGAGATTTTCTCGTTCCCAAGAGTATAAAAATGAATGTAAACCGTAAAAATTCCGAGTAGATCAATCATCTTTCCTTCTTCCTTCTCTAAAATCTCGGAGCGATAGAGATGTATTAGATCCTTCATTAAAGAACGGCTTATCCCTTTAATGAACACAATGTTATATCGATTTTGGCTCATTGAAACTAAACCAATACCTAACACTGGGATCACCTTTTGTAGCTCCAATGATTCCTGAGAAATATTATCTACTTCAGTCATTTTTTGTTATTTTTAAAAAAAGTAATTTGTGGTCAAAACTGGGAAGGATGATCTTAATATTGTGTTCATTTTATTTAAATGTTTGTCTTTTTTTGTGTAAAAAAATATTACTCGTATATAAAATGAAAAACAGGAAATTTAATACAAAATGCTATAAAGCTAAAAAATGCCCATTCTCAATAATATGATAAGAAAAAGTCTTTTATGTTTTTTATAACAAACAATTTTAAATTACTCCCAAATAAAATTACATTTTGTTAACAAATTTGTGACATTTTTTAAGTAATAGTGGGCCTGGCAGGATTTGAACCTGCGACTTTGGGTCGATGGAAATATCCACCTGACATCCCAGTCCGAAGCCGGGTACCCCTCGGATCGTGCGATAAATTATCTCACAATTATCCAGACTAGATTACAGGCCCGATTTTTTCTAGTTTAAAAATACGATGAGAAAAAACCGAATGTTTATTGTTATATTTTATTTCTAAAAAAATTATCTATCCTATAAAAAAATAATAAAACAAGCAATTATTATGTTTAATTAGACTTAAATGCGATATAATCCATATAAGTAAAAAATAAAGATAGAAGATTTTTTGCGTGTATAGCGTCAGATATTTCCCCCCTAATTTTGATTAGGCCTCTCATAAACGCGTCAGCTGCTTGTAGTTTTCGAGTAATTACTTTTTTCATGATTGTTTTTGTAAGAAAAAAGTGAATAACGCCCAACTCCTCTGAGTTTTCCTCGTAGAACGAATTGTTGTACGTAAGCGTGCCACCAATTTTCTTAAGCCAGATGTTATAATCAGCGTCCTTAATGTATATATGGTACATTTTATCGTCGTATAATTTCAATTCTTCCTCAAATTCTTCGGTTTCATTTGTGATCTTTATTCCTAATCTAATGAACTTATCTATTGTAGATTTAAATGTACTCTCTGACGATTCCAATGAGTTCAACATCATCAATATAGCATTCGAATCAATCATTACTAAAGTTTATCCCTCTAACACTTCAATTTTAAGAATTATTATATTCGCATTTCTTCTTAGTAATATTATGAAATTACTATTGATCGATCATTTATAGTATTATATAATATTGCGATGATAAGAAGCAGAAAACGATTATTTAATACCGTTTTTTTTCCTTAAATACTTTACAAATATCCGGAAAAGCTTTATGTATCTTAAGCCTTGAGATAGAGATCCTTCGATATTAATTTTTCCTTTCATGAATGCATCTGTCCCGCTTATCTCATTTTTTAAAATTTGAATAATTATGTCCTTATCAAAATTAATAGTAAAAAGAGCTTTAGGGTTAACTCCTTTTTCGTAACAAACTTTTCCTTCTGATACTTCTAACCAATAATTAAAATCTGCATCAGTCACATATGTTTGATAAATATCGTCAAATCCTATCAACTCTTCATTAAGTTCTTCTGTACTATTCATGATTTTTACTACTGCTTTAATGATCTTGTCTAGAACATAGGCAAATTTCGAACTGTTGGCATCCAAATTTTTCAATATTGAACTTATTGGGTTTTGATCGGGCATAAGATTACAGATAAATACTTCTTCAAAAAATCCTTATTCCTATAAATAATGATAAAACGACTATTTATTTCTTTTTCTTCAGAAAAAAGTAATATAAATAATGCGAAACCAAAAGAATTCTACCGTTCAAGTTAGTTTGTTCTTAAATGAAAAACCCACCAGCATATCTAACATATACTATTCTTTCTGGAATCTTATATAAAAAATTTCATTGGTTGTATCACTTTCTAAGATTCTAAATCCAAACGAAGTACCCAAATTTAAATAATATTCCAAATCTTGTTCTTTGTCCCATTTTGTAGCATACCCAGTTGAGATTTCTTTCTCCTCAACCTTAACCTCAAGGTAAAGACCATAAAAATCTTTTGTAGAACTTTCTCGTTTTGGAATTTTTAAATCCCAAATGACAAATTCCCCATCCTTTTTTGTAACTCGATAAATTTCCTTAAAGACTTTTTGATGTTCTGAAAGGGGAATATACATTAAAGTGAAGAAAGCGGTAGTAGTATCAAAAGTCTCATCTAAAAATTGTAAATACTTTGCATCCATAATAATTTTTAAATAATCTCCTGGGGTAGCCTCTTTAAGTTCAGATTCCTTAGGATCAATAGCTACTACCTGTTCCCCTTTCAATTGTCCAATTATACCCTCTCCTCCGCCTCCAATATCCAAGATTCTCCCTTTTAATTCGACATCAGTTAGATTAATCTTGTGTAGATCTGCAAATTGAATTTTTTCATGCATTATAAACACTCTAAAATTACATTTGTTTAAATTTTTTATAATATGTAATTTTTTTCTCCACTTGAATTCTTTTCACCGTAAAATAGCAAAAACTGTAATTTAGAATAAAATTTTTATATTTTAAATTATTTCATCTGTTATATTAAAATAGATTCAATCTGTTTTTTATAAAATAAGCCCACATAGTGTAGAGAAAGGATTACTTCAAACCTCACGCACAATCCGGTCCAGCATTCGGGACTGTCACTCCTGCGACCCGGGTTCAAATCCCGGTGTGGGCGCCATTTTTTCTTTATTATTTTAATAAGTAATAATACATTCTTTTGCAAACTTAACAACAAAACAATAAGAATTTCGTTTTTAAATCAAGTTTCCCCAACCCTAATAAATACTTTATGAAATTTGTACAAGTAACGATTAAAGGTTTATAAATTACAAAAAATTATCTATAATCACAATTCAAATTAATTGTAAAACTAAAATTAAAAGTTAAAATTCAAAAAGAGGTTAAATAACAATGGTTGACGAAGCCTTATTAAAAGAAATGAAGGGAATGATGGACGCTGGTGCGGCTGCATCAGACGTAAAAGATACTCTAAAAGTATACGAGCTCTTCAAGCAAGTCGCTGAAGAGAATGAAGATTTAAAAGAAGAATTGGAAGATATGGATATCACCATTCAAATGAATATTACCGATGCTGACGCAAAATTCTGGTTAAAAGCCCACGACGGTACTATGGAATTTGGCGAAGGTGATGTAGAAAATCCATCATTCACATTCTCCGCCACGAAAGAAGTAGGCTCTGGTATGTTATTCGGCGAAGTTGATGCCACTAGCGCATACATGGCTGGTGACATTACCGTTGAAGGTAATCTTCAGGACGCAATGGCCTTTCAAGAGATTATCGAACTAGCTTTAGAAGCTCTTGAAGATATGTTTGAAGATCTATAAAAACTACAACATCTTCTTTAGTATTAACTTAAATCTTACTTTTATTTTTAATTCTACATTTTTTTTTATATACTTTGAATCTATAATTTTCACTCTTTCCATATTCGACAAATTCCTTAAAATTATTCCGTGACAGACTATTGTAATTAGGGATTTCGCGGTATAATTAAGAATAGAAATAAAACCTTTTTATAGTGTAAAAAGTTATACATTATAGTATTTATTTAATCGATCAAAATCGGAAATAAAATACTAAATCATAAAAGTATAATAAAAGGTTGAAAAATCATGGTTGATGAAGCATTATTAAAAGAAATGAAAGGAAAATTTGAAGCCGGAGCTGCTGCCTCGGACGTAATGGATACTATGAAAGTTTTTGAGATGTTCAAACAGATTGCCGAAGAAAATGAAGATTTAAAAGAAGAATTGGAAGATATGGATATTGCTATCCAAATGAATATAACGGACGCTGACAAGAAATTCTGGCTAAAAGCCCACGACGGGACTCTGGAATTTGGTGAAGGCGATGTAGAAAATCCATCATTCACGTTCTCCGCCACGAAAGAAGTAGGTTCTGGTATGTTATTCGGCGAGGTTGATGCCACTAGCGCATATATGGCTGGCGATATTACCGTTGAAGGTAATCTTCAGGACGCAATGGCCTTTCAAGAGATTATTGAATTAGCGTTAGAAGCTTACGAAGATTTAGCTGAAGATTTATAGTAAAGCTATATTTAACCCGTGTAAAACCTTATATGAAATCTCTTTAAACTTTTTTTTATTTTATTTTTTGTTTTAATTTCAAAACTGTGGCTACTTAGTTTCTAGTTTAAAGATTTTATCATTTTTCTTAACTTTGGTATCAACTAAAATACCAACCGTTATTCTATCCTTTTTTGTTTTAATGAATGGTGTTTCAGTTAGGTTTCCCTTTTGTTTAATTTGGATTGATGTAATTTTCTGGCGTAAATAAGTATCTGTGTGGGTACCAATTATAAATATTTCGTCATCTAGCTGTAATTTTCCTCTCGATAGGAGTATTTTAGCCGCTTTTTTATCTGGAAAATAAGAAAGCACCTTTCCAATTTCAACTTTTTTATAGTTAGAAATATTTCCATCAAGTTCCCGCTGGATTTCGCTTCCCTTAGGGAGTCCAAAGTAGAAACCTGTTGAAAAGCCCCTGTTATATACTTTTTTTAATCGACCGAGCCACTCTTGGACTTTATCAGGTGTAAAGGCGTTATCGTAGTATGCTTCAATGGCTTCTTTATAACAGGCGGTCGTTTCTTCTATATATATTGGATCTCTCATCCGCCCTTCAATTTTGAAAGCATCAATATTAGCTTCAATTAACTTAGGGATATGTTCGATCATGCATAAATCTTTGGAATTAACGAAAAACACTCCATCGTAGAGAAATTCGTTGGATTGGTCGTCGTATACTCGCCACATTCTACGACAAGGTTGCACGCACCTTCCTCTATTAGCAGAATACTCTTGGGATCCGCAGACCTCAGCTGAAAAATAACATCGTCCGGATACAGAGGTACATTGAGCTCCGTGAACAAATGTTTCAATTTCAGCTTTTTGAACTTTATTCTTTATGCTCTTAATTTGGTCTAAGGATAGTTCTCTAGCGAGAATTAATCTTTCAGCTCCTAACTTTTCGTAGAAGTTTGCAGTCCGAGAATTTGAGATATTAGCCTGTGTTGAAATATGAAACGATAAACCTTTTTCTTTAACGGTTTCAATAACTCCAATATCGTGTATGATTACAGCGTCAATTTCTGCTTCGACTGCAATATCTAACACTTTATTTAGGAGATCAAATTCATTTTCATACACTATCACATTCGTAGTTAAGTAAGCCAGAATATTGCTATCGTGGCATTTTTTTACCGTGTTGCTTAAATCGTCTAATTTGAAATTATCGCTGAACATTCTCATATTAAAAGCTTCTACACCAAAATAAACAGCATCTGCTCTGCCTATGACGGCATTTAAAGATTTTAAATTTTTCAAAGGCGTCATTAGTTCAACTTTTTTTTTATTTGAATCAAGCATGAGTAATTCCATCTTATTGCAATTTGTAGTTAAGAAATATTATTTGAAAAAATATTTTATCGAATAAGATTAATGTCAAAAAGAATAAAAAAAAATTGTTCATTATTATTAAATTACGGCAAACCACAAGTAAAAGAGGAAAGCACCGATTAGAAAGAAAATTACTGCTAATATGTATGTCATATGCCTTGAATAGTTTCGAAACCTTCTACCTTCTTGAGTCCAAATAGTGTCTACTTGAAAATATGGACTTGGACCCCTTCGGTACCACCCTTGAATCCTTACATTTTGTCCTACTAGGCGATCTGCCCTTCTGAGAGCCCACCAGAAATCCATAAGTTTAAACCCATATCGGTAATCAATGTGCATCCGACCAGTGTTATCCCGAAAGTATAGATCTTCTGATAACCAATGTCCCGGGATTCCTTTTCCAATAATTTTACCTTCAATTATGCCTGGTACGGGGCGAACAGGAGAAACATTTATAGTGGTAACTAAATCAACCACATTGCTAGGTGTGAATCTTTTTCGATACATAAAGGAAGTTCTAATAATGACTCCAAACCCCATAATGATGAATCCTATAGTCCATAATAGAATTAAATTGTTAATCGTGGTTAAGGCTCCAATTGCTAGAAGACCAAAAGACCCAAGAAACCAGAAGATTGTGAATATGCTTAATATTGTGAAAATTATTGTAGGTAATGTTTTAATAAACAGATCAGTTATAAATTCGCCAGCCATTGATTTTCCTACCTGCTGTTCCTTGATTGCTCTTGCTCCGGAAAGATCGTATTCCACAGGAACTCCGTATATTGGACATTGTTCGTTCAATCGTAGAATTCTTTTTGCAGTTAATGGATGTGTGCTAAATGCCTGAAAATATTTTGCCCATGGATTGAACAAGTCCCATCCAGCGGCAGCTTCAATTACTCTCTTTGAAATCTGGCCATTGGAATCCATGGTTTGTACTGCAATAGTGGCTGCTTTCTTCGGATCAAAAATACCTAAACCTCTAAGCGCTCTTACATTTGATTTCTGCTTCTGTTTAATTTCAGCCTCCGTCCCTGTTGCCAACAATCCATACGCAATCTTAATTAACGCAGTTGATAATAAATTTGGGTTTTCAGTTAATTCAGCGGCGTGTTGATCTGCAAAGTATTCTCGGATTCGGCTTACGAATAATGATACTAGAAATCCTATATAATAACTTATGTAAGATACTATCGCAACAATAATTAACGCTAAAGCAATATAACTTCCAGCGTCGTCATCTCTGGATCTTCTTAAGCCTGAAAATCGTACCGCATAATAGGACCATCTAGCGATCGTTAATAATATAAGTGGAATCGCAAAAACTACAGTCATCAGAATGAAATCGTTATGTACAATATGACCTAATTCATGGGCAACCACAGCTCGTTGTTCGTGTTCATCCAAATAATGTAAAATCCCATCAGTTATTACCATTCTTGCACTATTTTTAGTGTAGCCAAAAGTGAAAGCCTGAGGGTTATCATCATGGATTATTCCCATTCTCGGGGTTTTAATTTCCTGTATAGCGACAACTTTGTCTACAGCATCTGCTAAATGGGGATATCTGTAAGTGAAATCCTCGTATGATATCCAATCGATTCTATACATCCATCTAATAAATATAGGACCCATACCATATTGAAATAAAACTATTAGAATCGTAAAAGCGATCATAATTAGCAATCCAAACAGATTGCTTGGTAAAAACCAGACTCCGATAGTAAAGACTACAGCATAGATAAGAGCAAATAAAAACATTACCGCAAGGGTAGATGCTAATTTTAATCCCATTTTTAATCACTTAATGTTTAGTTTATTTTCTTTTTTTTTTGATAAATTTTCTATTTCTTAAAATAAATTAACTATGATACCCAAGCCGTTCTTAATAAATAATTTTATCTATTGGAATTTGTAATTGTATTGTTTTTTAATCGATTTCGAAAAGAATAAAATAAATTACTTTTATTATAATTTCAACAAAACTTTAGAATGTAGTTTAGAGGTTTTGATAATAAATACTAAACTGAAACGTTTATACGACGCAACAGACAATCTTATTAAACAGCAGTTTTACAAGAGTGGTAGCGATACAATCATAGGTAGGACACCTGAAGTTTCAATCAAAATTAAAAATTCGGGGCAAATCATCAAAAAGTACGAAAATCTTTTCAATCAAAACATTCAATTTTTTTTAGAAGGCGACTACATGAAGTTTTTTACACCCTTTAAGAAAATTAAGGTTGTGGATGAGAATCACATAAGCGAAATATATCAAGATATTCAAATCAAACTAGCAGCAATGCACGGCACGGATTTTGATACAGTTATTATGTATACAATTGTAGTTAGTTCTTTAACTTCAAGTATCCGGGAAATACAATTTAATGAATCAGTACAAGAAATTATCATAAGAGCGAGAAAAATAGCTAGCTCTTTAAGTGTTAAGCAAATTGAGAAAGAATTAGAAAAGTTATTCATGCGAAACGATAAGAATGTTTCAATTCTATATAATATCTCATATCTCACGGCATTAGCAGAATCTTTTAATTTCATGAAAACCGCTCGAATATGTGAGATTCAGAGGAGTAAACACATTAACTTTATAGTAAACTCAATACTTTTTTCTCTTAATTAATTCTTACTATAAAAGGTGTTAACAAATTCTTATCACAGAATTTCATCAATTGTATAAAACAGTTGGATTAAATCAAGAGGTTATTAGGACTTTCCAAAATATAATTTATTCGTATTTTAAACAATATGGGAGAGATTTTCCTTTTAGAAAAGAAATTAATCCTTATAATGTTGTTGTTTCAGAGATGATGTTACAACAGACTCAAACCAGTAGAGTAGTCGAAAAATTCCAACAATTCATTCAAGAGTTTCCTGATTTCCAATCTTTAGCAAATGCACCCCTGAATGATGTTTTGAAAATTTGGCAAGGGTTAGGCTACAATCGTAGAGCTGTGGCTCTAAAAAAGATAGCTGAAAGGATAGTTAATGAATTTGATGAAATACTACCTGCTGATATTGAGATTTTAAAATCATTTCCTCAGATAGGTCATAATACAGCTTCATCAATAGTAGCATTTGCTTTTAATATGCCCACCTTTTTTATAGAGGTGAACATTCGACGCGTTTATATCTATTTCTTTTTTCCTGGCAAATCATCAATTGATGACGACAGTATTATGCCAATTGTAAGAAAAACTTTAGATCGCTCTGATGTGCGAAAATGGTATTACGCTCTTATGGATTACGGAGTTATGTTAAAAAAAACTCACCCTGAATTGAATAAAAGGAGTACCCATTATAGAAAACAATCAAAATTTAAAGGATCAAATCGTGAAATTAGGGGAAAAATTTTAAAACTCATTATAGCGAGTGGTAATTTAACTGAAGCTGAAATTTTTAGGGAATTAAAAATCGATTCTAAAAAATTAAAAGAAATTCTAAATCTACTAATCCAAGAAGGATTTATTAAACAAGAAAAAAACCTATTTTCAATCGCTTAATTTCTTCAATTTAAAATATTCAGCTATTTTTTCTGCTAGTTTTTCTTGTTTTTTCCAATCTCCGTAAGCCAATCCTTTTGAGCTTAATTCTGAGATGATCTTTTTAGTTTTCTCGTCAATTTCTTTTGCAGCTTCATTTGCAAATGCTGTAAGTGGTAAGGGTATAAAGGTGTGCGTATGTATTTTCGCCCCCATAGCTGACAACTTCTTCATAAAATGTATGGTAAGATTTATATCTTCATCTGTTTCACTTGGTAAGTTAAATATAAAGTCTACATTTGCGATTAACCCTTTTGTTATCGTTAATTTAACTGCATTATAAACATCTTCAACGGAATGACCTCTATTGCACGAATTCAGTATCTTTTGACTTCCAGATTGGGCACCTATTACGATGTTGTCATTAGCAGCATATTTTAAAACTAATTTTAGTGTCTCTTCAGTTACATGCTCAGGTCTAACTTCAGAAGGAAAAGAACCAAAATATATCCTCCCTTTAGGTTTGATTATCTCTTTAATATTAATTAATAATTCTTCTAATACTGGAAGATTTAGTGTTTTTCCGTCGTGTGAACCATAAGAAAAGGCATTAGGAGATATAAACCTAATGTCAGTTTTCTCATATTCCTTCATAATTCTGACTCCATCACATATAGATTTGATACTCCTATGCCTTGGAACTGTTCCTAAAATATAAGGCGTTTGACAAAAATAACACACATAAGGACAACCCCTAGTTATTTCAATTGCTCCATATTTAACATGTTTACTTGGTAAAGGAGGATATTTACTTAAATCAATCCATTTCCTCTTTTTAGTTAAAATTAACTTATCTTCTTTCCCTAAATAAGCAATTCCGTTAACATCATTATAGTCTTTATTATTCTTTATATTATTAAGAATTTCTATTAAAGTTTCTTCGCCCTCCCCCCTCACAACTAAATCAAAACCCATTTTAAGAGTTCCTTCAGGATCTCCAGTCGGGTGTGCCCCTCCTGCAATAAACAGTACTCTATTCTTATATTTATCTCGTAAGGATTTAATTAAATCACTTATCTCCCATAATTGAGTGGTAAAAAAGGAGATTCCTAATACAACTGTTTCGTGAGAATCGCTAATTTTTTCTAAATCGTCATAAAGGGCCTCATAACCACGAACAAAGAAAATTTCGATGTCATTTAGTTTGTATTCAGTTTCTATAGCGGCAATTAACGCATTAAAGCTGTAGATATTTTGTTTCTGATAAAAAACAACAAATGCAACTTTTTTTCGCAAAGCTAACACATAAAAACTTCTTGTTTTACTTAGGATATAGAATCTTTCATAATTAAAATTATAATTTAAAAAGATATTAACAAAAATAAAATGTGAAAAAAATATGCTTTTTGTAGATTTAATTGCTACAGACCCTTCTATGGTGGGTATTGCCTGGTTTGATTATTATTCAATCGGCCATCTCTGCTTTGGAATTGCCGTGTTCCTTTTTTTAAGTTTATTTTATACTATACCAAAACACAGTGGAAAAACACCAATATTTTCATTAATCTTTGTTTTTATCCTAACATTGGGTATTTTGATACTGTGGGAGGTTTTAGAAAATTTCTTATTTATCAATCTCGGTTGGAAATTCGAAGGTCGCCCCGATAGTTGGCAAAATATTACAACTGATCTAATAATTGGCACTTTTGGTGGTATTGTGTCTTGGATCTTTTGTCACGAAGTTTTTATCAAAAATAAAAGGATTTGGGCTTATTATGTATTTGGAATAATAGGTTTTACATTGTGGATTGTTGTATTTATGGTACTACGTGCTTTAACAATAACATAATATACCTAAATCTATTTTTTTATATTTTAATATTTTTTACACTAAAGATAATATAATCTGAACTAAAGGTGATTTTTGTCAGTATTAATGATTATTTCGAATGTAAAAAGGGGACAATTCCTTTAATTTTCTCA
The DNA here is from genome assembly GCA_013375495.1 of Promethearchaeota archaeon. The sequence goes on along the minus strand of JABXKC010000001.1, from coordinate 432,163 downwards.
GTTCCTCACGGTGGCACTACGGATTTTAATAATATACCTGACAGGATAAGTGGTATTTATGGAGTAGACAAGGACACGGTAAGGTTAGCATTTGATTTAATGGAAAATATTCGTAAACTATTCCATTTGAAATCCAAAGATATTAGGACGCCTTCTTATATCGTTTCTAAAATTAGAAGATTGAAAATAGATTTTAATAGGAAAGAATCAGAAGCATTCAACTCAAAATCTAGTTTGGCTAAAGAGATATACATTTCTTACCATAATAAGATTTACGAACTGATTTCTTACAATTTAAACAAATTTAATAGATCCTTACTTGTTGATATTCACGGATTTGAAAAAGCTAAGAGATCTAAAGGATTTCGTGATGTAGAATTGGTATTAGGCACTAATAATTTAGAATCTATGTTTCCAGAAAAATTACCTAAGAAAGATTGGGGTAAAAACTTCCGAGGAAAAATAGTAAGAAAATTCAATGACTTAACCATCCCAATCGCTCCAGGGTATCACACCAGGAAGGAATATGTCTTGACAGGCGGATATATAATACAAAAATATGGTGCAAGTCGAATTAAAAATAGTCAGTCGATACAAATAGAATTTTCTGATACCATTCGTCTGTTTGATGATCAATTACGAGAAAAAACAATAAAATCCCTAGCTCAACTATTCTTTGCGGAATTTAAATAATAGGACTAAAAGAATTCTGATACTTTTAAATAATCAATTCTCCTTAGAATCGATTTCAAATAACAATTTAATGATGAATTATAAATAATAGAACTCTTTCTAGGATATATAAAAATTAACCATTTCATTTTGACTTATTTTTATGAGCGATGAAAAGATTGACATAAGCGATTTAGAATCATTTATTAACGGTCTAAAAACTTCGCTAGATATGCTTGATGGTGCTGATCCTTCCGAGTCAAAAGGATTTCAATCTCAATTAGCAAAAACGATTTCTGCGTTAAGAATAAAAAAAACTGAACGATTTGAGCCGTTACCTAAAATTTTGGGAAATGTCACTAAAGAGGGTATTAAAAACTATTTACTAAAAGAATTAGAACGATTAATGCATTATTTAGATACCCAAGAATATCCTAGGAGCAAATTTGATTTAGTAAAGGAAATTGTCCATTTAAGAGCTGAAATTAATAGAATATAATATCTTTTAATTTCTACCCTCATTTTAGTATTTTAAAGGTGGTTCAAATTTTAATTGATGTCCATTGTCATATCAATCTATATTTAACAATTGATAAAGTTATTAAGAATGCACATGATGCTGGAGTTGAGAAAATTATTGCTGTAGCAATGAGTTCTATAAGTCAAGAGAGAATTTTAGAAATAGCCAGCCAATATAATGAGGTTTATGCCTCATTAGGAATCCATCCTGAAGAAGTAAAAATGAACGAGAAAATAGAACAACAACTAGATTCAATAATAGATTTAATTATAAAAAATAAACAAAACATATGTGCGATAGGAGAAATTGGTCTTGATCACTATTTCGTTAAAGATAAAGAGCTATATTCTCTTCAAAAGACAATCTTCGAAAGAATGTTATTACTCGCTCAAGATATGGAACTCCCAGTTAATCTCCACACAAAGGGCGCTGAAAAGATAGTTTTTGATATCTTACCATCTTATAGGATTCCAAATATCAACATTCATTGGTATTCTGGACCCGAAAAATACTTAAAACTTGGTATGGATAGAGGATATTATTTTTCAATAACACCAGCAGTTAGTTATTCACCAGCAGTAAAGAAAGTCGTTTTAAATGTCGATAATGAACATATTCTTTTAGAAAGCGATGGTCCTGTGAAGTATTCTGGGAAAGTGGGTGTTCCAGCAATGATTAAAGAAGTTTTAAATTCTATTTCAATGCTAAAAGAAATTAATTCTGATGAATTAGAACAACAAATTGAAGCAAATACTAGAAAAATCTTCCCTAAAATTTTTTAAATTTAACCCTTTTAAAAGCGTTCTAGTTGAAATAAATAAGGATTAATTTTTTATAACAAAGAATCATTATTCTGATCTATATAAATAAATTAAAGAAGTGAAAAGGATGAGTAAAAAAGGTGCAAGAGTAAAAATTGACGAATATAAAGGACCTTTAGGTTCAATTAAAGGCTTTGAATTAACTACTGGTAAGATAAGCTGGGGGGACGAAACAGAATGGGAACCAATGGGGCCAACCCCAAAACCTCATATTCCCACATTGAGAGATTGGTTCTTTAAACTCATGGATAGATATCCTCCTTACTACATGCCTATTTGTGACATGTGTTGTCTTTGTACGTACGGTAAGTGTAATCTTTCGAAGGGTAGAACAGGTGCTTGCGGAATTAACATGGAAACACAGCAGGCAAGGATAGTAGAAATAGCTTGTTGTATAGGTGCTTCATGTCATTCCGCTCATGGAGATCATTTACTTCACTGGCTTAAAGAGAAATATGGAAATGTCCCTATAAATTTTGGTAATAACATTGCTGTTGAAATGCCTCATACTCGATTAGTTGTAGGTATGAAACCTGAAACTTTAGAGGATCTAGAGACAGCGATGGAATGGGTACATTATACAATTACTCATTTGCTCGCATCGGGCCACACAGGACAAGAATCGTCTCATTTAGATTACGAGGCCAAAAGTTTTCTTGCTGGGCTAGCAGATTCTGTAGGTATGGAGATTTCAGATGCCGTTCAAATTGCAGCGTATGGATTCCCTGCGGGAGATCCTGATGTTCCAGTTGTAGAGTTAGGCATGGGAACCATGGATGTTGAGAATAAAGCAACTATATTAATGATAGGACACAATGTGGCGCCTGGAATAGAACTAGTAGATCACCTCAGAGAGAAGAATTACGAAGATAAGGTAGATGTTGGTGCAATTTGTTGTACTGCTCACGATTTAACGAGGTATTACGACGGAGCAAAAGTTATTGGATCAATGTCTCGACAATTACATTTTATCCGTTCTGGTTTAGCAGATGTCATCATGGTTGATGAACAATGCGTCAATCTCCGAAGTTTTGAGCAAGCTCAACTCGTAGGATCTCCATTTATTGCTACTAACGAAAAAAACATGGGAGGCTTACCAAATAGAACAGAAGATCCTACAGAAGAAATAATTGACGATTTAGTAGGAGGAAAATTTCCTGGAGTTCTCATTTTGGATCCTGTTAAAGCTGGTATAGTTGCTGTCGAAACTGCAATAAAAATTCATCCCATTAGAAAAGCTCGAAGCGCAGTTCCCGACGAAGAAGGGTGCATCCAAATGGCCTATAACTGTAATGGATGTGGAAATTGTCAACGTAATTGCCCTAACGATTTACCCCTTGTAGAAGGAGTAAACCTAGCTAAAGAAGGCGATTTTTCAGTCTTAGAGAAAGTTTTTGACGATTGTTTAGATTGCGGGCGATGTGAAGCCGATTGTATGAAAAATGTATCGCCATTAACGCTTATAATGCATGCGGGAAGAGATAAAATTAGAAATGAGAGATTTAACGTCAGAGTTGGAAGAGGCCCGATTCAAGATACAGAGATACGAAATGTTGGAGCTCCGATAGTACTAGGGGAAATACCGGGGATTGTTGCAATTATTGGATGTGCTAGTTATGGCAAGGATATTCAAGAGTTATATAAGCTTGCCGAAGAATTCTGCATAAGAAATTACATTGTAGTAGTTTCTGGGTGCGGAGCAATGGATATTGGTTTAGTAAAAGACGAAGAAGGTAAAACGCTCTATGATAGATTCCCTGGAGAATTTGATAGAGGAGGATTAGTTAATGTTGGTTCATGCGTTTCAAATCCACATATTACTGGAGCTGCGATTAAGGTAGCAAATATATTTGCTAGAAGACCATTAAGGGGTAACTTTGAAGAAATTGCGGATTATATATTGCATAGAGTTGGAGCTGTGGGTGTAGCATGGGGTGCAATGTCACAGAAAGCAGCCAGTATAGCAAGTATGGCGAATGGATTAGGTGTTCCTGCCGTAGTTGGTCCACATGCTGCAGAGTATCGACGTGCATATATAGGACGATCTGATAACGAAGATTCATGGAGGGTTTTTAACGCGAGAGACGGGACAGCAGACCATTTAGTTGGACCAGGACCAGAACATTTACTTACAACTGCAGAATCAATTGAACAAGCGATTTGTTTAGTAGCTAAAATGTGTTTAAGGCCTGCAGATAACTCGAAAGGTAGAATGATTAAATTATCGCACTGGATAGACTTAGAACGTAAATATAAAGGAGTAGACTTTCCAAATGATTTAGAAAAATTCATTAGAGTAGACGCGGATATTCCTATAAACATGAAAGACGAAATTGTAGAATTTTTAAAAGAAAAAGGTTGGAAACCAAAAGAAATAGTTGATCCAACTTTACTTAAACGACTTTGTCACGCATAAAGAATTTTCTTTATTTTTTTATTTAAAACTTGTTATCATTTTATTTTTGTTTCAATAACTCAAATACATCCTTAGGAAATTCTTCTCCTCTATTTTTCATCCTGTCAAACATATCTTTGACTTCAGATATCGTATTACCGTAAATATGCAAAGAGTTACTAAAATCTAAGTAATGTCCCATCTCTAAACCCAGTTGATCGGCGACATACTTCTGAATTCGAATCATTCCATTTACATTTGCTTCCCAAGCCCGGAATAAATCTCTACTCCTCCAAGTTGTTTGCATAAGTAATTTATCATCTTTTACTCGCATATAAATCCTCTGAAGACAAGGAGGATCAATATGAAACGGATCGACAAGAGGACGCCAGGTTATTGCTTGAGCTCTGCGTGAGTACGGCCTTTCTTTTAACTTTCTAATAATGTATTCTATTTGATCTATTTTTGGGAAATTGATTACTTCAATTGGTATTTTTTTAATCCCTACCTGGACTGATATATTTTTATTTAAATTGAAATCAACTAAATGTTTTAATTTCCAGATTTTAGAATCATCAGTAGTTTGAACTTTGCCTGCTTTCAATAATTTTTTGTGCTCCTTAACAAAGTTATTATCCACGAATTCTAAATCGTAATTTACATGGATAGAATCCTCTAAGGAATAAGGAGTATAGCTGAAGATTCTATCGTGATATGAATACGGAAAACTCGTCTCCGATTCCCATAAATAGTGATCGTTTACACCTTCCATGATTTCTTCAATGTAGCCACTTTGAATAGAACCTATCAGGTAAGTATCCGCCATGCAACCGTAAACCTCGAAAGAGTTTCCATATTTTGAGCTGATCTTCATTACTTTATCTTTCCGAGAAATAGGTTCACTCATTGGGTTCTCTATTTCGATTAGCACCGTTGCGTCTTTAGATGGAGGGTCTTCTTTTTTATCGTATTCAGTTCTAATGTCATCTCCATTATATAAAACTTGAGCTACGGCTGAAAGCCAAGCGTCTCGAACTGTTTTTTTAGAAATAAAAATTACTTGAGCCATATTCTTAAACCTTTATAGAATCACTAAAAATCTTTTTTTTATAATATTAGAATCTAATTGTTAAAACCTTAACAAAATTGATTTTATCCTATTAGGTAAAACCTCAGTTAAATTGAAGGGTGTTAATTGTGTGTGTACAATTAAATATTCAGTTTTTTATATATAATTACCAACAATATTTAATATTGGTAATTATTTAATCTTCTTAGCAATTCTTAAAAGTATGGAAGTTGTCTAAAAGTGATATCCGTAAAGTTTAGATTTGAACCGCCTTTTAACGAAATTACGAAAGGTACAAATCAAATTATTAAATTTGAGCAAGAACTTACAGTTAAGGAGTTGTTAGAATTTTTTAAAGAGCATTTTGGCGAAAAATTCTATGAATTACTCTGGGATAAAAAAAAAAGGAATGAATTCAGTTCTTTCCTTTCAATTATCATAAATGGTAGAAGTTATCGTGGAGAGAATTTCTTAAAAACCTTATTGAAGGATGGAGATGACATAGCTTTTTTGTACCTTTATTTTGGAGGATAGTCTTAAGAAATAGTTTATAGTAATAAGATTAACCACATACCAAAACCAGTTAAAATCGGATTTAAAATGTTATCCGAAACATGGTTTCCAAAGAAATCAACTAATAAAAATAAGATTGTTGATACTATAGCCATAAGTAAGATTTTTATCAAACTTATAGGCATCCATACATGATATAAAATCAAAATTATGATAACAATTAAAAATGTAGATACACCCCCTGTTATAAATCCTTCTACTGTTTTTTTAGAATCTTTCTTAAGCCGATGAGTCCCGTACTTCTTACCTATTAGGCAAGCGGCAGCATCAGCTCCCGTAGTTATTAATGCGACTGAAGCTAGAATCGGAAATGGAGCAAAAATAAAGGGTATTAAAGACAAAACTAGAGGTGTTGAAGCTACAAAAGTATTAAGCTCTTCAGGCCTCATCGATAAAAACCAATGTTTAGCCCAATTTGGAAGCATATAGAATTTATTTAACCGCGCAAGATCAGCAACTTGAAACATTATAACAAACCCAAATCCTATAGTAATTATTAGCCAATGAGAAAAGCTATAATTATCTAAATTCCATTGGTTTAAAATGCCTAAATTATCAAGAACGGTTCCTAAAGACCAAAAAAAGAGAATAACAAATGTTGTAAATAAATGCAAAAATTTTCTTCCAAATTCGCTCTTAAAATCGTCAACCCATCGATTCTTCACCATAGTACTGTAGTCATTATAATCCCTTTTGGCCATAATTTCAGGATTTCTTTTAGACACAATAGTATTATAAAGCAAAGTGGCGATCAATATACACATCTCAATTAAAAATATTAAAGAAGTTAACCCCCATAAGAAATTCAATGAATCTAATGGTAAATGTGGTGAATTAGATTGAAGCATAAAGGGGAAAAGGAATCCTGCCATTAAGAATAAAGTTGCTATTAATATTTCGTTTAAGAACAAGTCGTTTTTGATTTTATTTGTCCTGTTTTTTAATACATAAATGAATGTTAAGACGGAGTAACCTATGAAAATCAATGAAGTTGGTAAATAATTCATCTTTAATCCTTAAAGTTAAATAATTTAAGAAACCTATTTTCTGTAATCAAAACCATGTTAAAATAATTGTATAATAATCGAAATTAAAAAAAAACCGTATAAACAAAAATATAAGGCTACTACCAAACGGTATTAATAAATTATCAGAAATATTGAGAGGTTTGTTTGTAAGAACATCAAAAAGAAAGAAAGCAAAAGTGAAAATTAAAGCCCAATAAACGCCAATAAACAATATACATATAATAAAACACACGATTATACCAGCAATGCTTCCTTGCCAAGATTTATCGTTATTCCATTTAATTTTGTTTTTCCCGTATCTTATCCCTACTTGACTTGTTGCTAAATCTGCTAGAGAACTCATTCCTAAAATTGTTAGAAACACCATTGGTGGAGTAATTAAGGCAGCAACCATTTGGCCGATAGCAAAAAAGAGATATGTTCCGTAACCTCTTTTTTCTTCTTCACATAGTAGAACTCTGCAGAGGAAATTAAAAGGAAAACCTAAACTCTTAGCTTTTCTTGTAAACTCATTTGCTAACATAATAAAACAAAACCCATAGAAAAAGAAAAATAAGAGGTAATAGAACCACCCTAGCGAAAATAAAACTGTACTAATACTATCTGGTTCCGTAAGTAACGTTAAGAACAACAAAAACATGTTATTTTCGTCTGGAATCATCCCGCTAATTGACCCTAATAGATCCTTCACAATAATAACTCCTGAATACCAAATGAAAAGCATACCAATAAAAATCAGAACATGTGGGATTTTTCTATATGTATCTCCCCTTAATTTACTTCTCTTATTTGATTTTTCCTCTAACATTTTCCAAAATTTCGATAAATCCTTGTTTTTAAAAATCTTTTTAAAAAGAAACAGCAGGACCGATGAGATCAAAACTATTGCTCCAATAATAAGTAAAGGGAGTCCAAAAGAAAGAGAAAAGATTGGTATCGTAGAGGAATATAGCGTTGCGTCTTGAAACATTAACATTACGACAATTATAGTAACACTGAAAGTTAAAAATAAAGCGCTAAACCCTAATAAATTATTAAGCACTTCTTTTTTATACGAAAAATGCATATAACAAAATAACACAACTAAATAAGAAAATAGCATTAATAGAAACCAATATAGATACTCTGTCATGTATATTTCAAATTTATTAATTAATTCCTTATATTAATGATAGTGGGTTCATTCTTTTAATAAACTTTTTTACAATAACAATTATGAAAAAAATCATATTAGCATCCAAATCTACTGATCGATCAGAACTTATCAATAGACTAAATATTCCTTTTGAAACTCTCAACACGAACATTAACGAGAATAATTATAAAGAGCGAATTTCTGAGCCAATTGAGTTAGTAAAAGAATTAGCTAAGGTAAAAGTATTAAAAGCAAAAGAAATGTTAGTAAATGAAGAGAAAGGATCAGTTGTTATAGCTGCTGATACAATTGTGGTATTAAATGGTAAAATCATTGGTAAAGCCCAAAATGAAGCTGAAGCATTTAAAATGCTAAATACTCTAGCTAATCGCTCTCATAATCTTATTACAGGGATAGCAATAACAGAAATAGGTGATGTTAAAGTCGTAATTGATTACGATATTACAATTGTTACTTTTCTAGATTTATCTGATGCTGATATTCGTGACTATATTAGAATTGGTGATTGGAAAGGTAGAGCGGGTGCTTATTCAAGTAGAGATAGAGCTAGTTTATTTATTAAAAAAATTCAAGGTTCTCCTTCAAATGTTATAGGCTTGCCAATGCAAAAAATATTTAAAATCTTGAAAGAAGAGTTTAATTTGAATTTATTTGAATGTTAAAATGTATTGGATAATAGTAATTTTAATAATATAAGCCTAGAATTTCATTTCTCTGATTTCTCTTTCCAAACTTTCAAATTTTCATAAAAAATTAACATTTTTTCGAGTCTGCTAACCATCTTGTCATAGTATTCATGATCAGCGTATCGATTATTAGCTAATCTTTGAGCTAAAGTTAGATTTTCCTTATATTTTACTATTTTATCTTCAATCACATAGATTTTTCAAACTCTATGCAATTAAAAATAAAGAAATATCTGGATAATACTTCTAAAGCTTCGAACTTAATAAGATATAGAATTAATAGTGAAACCGGTTATGAAAAATATCATAAAAAATTTAATTATTGATATTTCTGAAATGAAAATATTAAATGCTTTTAATGGTTAACTTCTTAATACAATTATTAAAATTAAATAACTAAAAGAATTGATGTAAAATGACTAAACATTATAAAAATGAAGGAATAATGAAAATCCTGACGATATTAGGAGCTCTAGTAGGACTAGTCTATATTATTAATGGTTTTGCTGGTTTAGCGGGGTATGATTTTTTACCCCTCATCGTCAGCATTCAGCTTCTAGATAGAATCATTACTTTAATTATTGGACTTGTAGTGGTTATTTTAACATTTTTAGTAGCATGGAAACCAAATAATCCCCTTCCCTTTCATTGGCTTATGTTATTAATCCTTGCGATATTGCTGGTGATTTTTGCAGCAGGTATTTGGGCTTGCGTACTTGTTCTTATCGCCGCCATTATAGGTTTGATTGAAGATTTAAGCTAAACTCGAAAACCTTTTTTTTTCTTATTTCTCTTTAAAACTAAAATTATATATTTTTCAAAAAATACGATACGATTTCTTCCGCTAAATTGATTTCTGTCACATTTTGAAGGGCTGTAAAACCGGGGATGGAATTTACTTCCAAAACTAGTAGACCCTCTTCGCTTTCTACAATATCAACACCTGCTATTTCTGTTTTCGTTATTTTTGCAGCTTTTATTGCAAGATTTGTTAACTCCTCAGAAAGCTCTAGGGGTTCAGATCTTGCTCCGGCGGAAATATTTGTTTTCCAGTTATCACTTACTCGATACATTCCTGCTATTGCTTCATTTCCTAAAACTAAAATTCTAATGTCTCGATTAGGATGCTTTATAAATTCTTGTAGATAGAAAACCTCGTGTAATTGGCTTAAAGTGTAGAAAATATTCTCTGCAAAACCCTTATCGTTTATTCTAGTAATTCCAACACCTTTAGAGCCATATAATGGTTTAAGCACAATATCTCCACCAAGTTCTTCGAAGGATTCTAATGCATCATTAGGATTCTCACATACTATTGTTCTTGGTGTTGGGATTTTATGTTTTTCGAGATAAATTGAAGTAAGAAATTTGTCGCTGGCTATCTCCAAGGATTCCCTCGAATTAATTAATTTTAATCCGTACTCTTCAATTGCGTTAAGTAAATCGAGTCTAAAAAAAATCTTCTGAGTAGGTGCGGCGCCAAAGCCTCTTACAAGAGCCCCATAAGGATCAAGATTTTCAAATTGTTTTTCAAATTGGCTGATGTTAATTTTCACTTTAATTGTTGACGGGATAAAATATCTTACATCATACCCTCTGGATTCAAACTCTTTGGATAAAGTTTGAACTTCAGGATCGTCTGGTTTGGGCGTAATTATCATAGAAGGCATGTTATTCACTCATATTAAAAATACATAATTCAACTAACACTTAATAAATAAATTTAAGTTTTTTAAAAATATATTGAAGTCAATGGAATCGAACAATAAAGAAAACGAAACGGAAAAATTAACACGGATACTTTCAATAGTTCAGAACCTATACTACAAAAAAAAAGAACAACTGGATGATTTAAAATTAGAAATCTCTGAAATACAATCAGCTTTAACTGTTATAAACTCGTTAATTTCGAATCAATCGTTCTCTAGTGCAGACGAGTTATATTCAAAATCGTATTCTCAAGAAAATAAATCTATAGACGAGTATTTTAACGAAGAAATCTCTGAAGAAGCTTTCAAGGGAACTAATATTAAACGAAAAATCTTTTCAAATCAAAATCAAGAAGAAGAAAATTTACTTTGTGTTCTTAACCTCTACGATTTTAAAAAAGTCGAGATAAAATTTATTGATCCTGAAAAAAGAGGGATACAAGAAACTTCTGAAAAATTTATTAACATTTTTCTCAAGGGAGCTCTAATAAAAATAAAAGAAAATAACCCTAATTTGAGTATTAGTTATCGTTTTAAGAATATTGATAAAATTGAATTCATTACCATCTCAAATTTAAGCTCAATTGAAGATTATGATATAATTACCGCAAAAATCCGAGAATTGTTGGCTTATGAAAACTAGTTCCTTCAAGAAGAAATGCGGAATTGATAAAGTTTGAATAGTATTTATTATATAAAGATATTATATTGATTAATTAAGAATACATAGAATTAATTATACAAATTTTCATATAGAGTATAACTATTAATTTGGAGCGTATGAACAATGGCAAAAAAAAAATTTTTAATGATGCCTATCATTCATTCAAAGTTTAACGATAAAAATTTAGAGGATACCCTCTTAAATAAATCAAGAACTCTCTTAACAGAAAAGAAAGGGGCCCCTCCTTCGTTCATTTTTCTTTCTGGAAGTTTCTTCGATGTAAAAGGATTTGTATACACGGGGCTTCGAGCGTGGAAGGGTGCGGTAAAACCTACTAATTCTGACGAGGGTAGAAGACCTCTATTAGAAGCTACATTTGCTTCTCTTTCAGTTTATCTAAGTTCTTTACTGGCCCTTCAAGCAGATTTTTATTTTGCTTACGATGAAATCAAAGACATATTATTAGAGAAGAAAAGGGAGGATCTATGGGCTATTGTATCAGAAAAATTACCGTTTATTTCGCTCCCTCCAAAAGAAATGTATGGAAGCCAAGTATCTCCAATATCTCCCTATTTTGTAATCGAGCAAGATGATGAACTCACATTAGGGGAGATATATCCTTCAGCTTATTTAACTAAGGTTATTTCTTCAATTAAAACAAGGTTCTTCGTGTTTTTCCAATATCAAGGTTATTCCGCTTTTGGATTTTTCGATTCCTTACCTGAACGCGCAAAGTTTGGTTTTGAAGAAAAAGCAAGAGAATTTGATGCTGACCCAACATCAGAAAACCTGCAAAAGTATGCGAATAGTGCTAAAAATTTAAAAGAAGTTCTAATCGCTCTCATCGAATCGCATAATAACGCTTATCTAGGGCAGTATTTAATTGAGGATTACGAACTCTTATTAAATAAACTATTAGAATCGGAGGAGCTTTAACATGGTGAACATTGGATTACTTGGAGATATAAGTGCTGGTAAAACGAGCATTCTACGCCTTTTTGTGAAATATATGAAAGTAGGAGACATAGAAAAGGTTGAAGGGGGGAAAAAATGCACCGTTGTTAAAACCGATTTTTCTGGTGAAGCGACGGTTCCCGGAGGAGATAAAGAAGATAGACTTAACCAAAAAGAAACTAAGACAATTCATCCGAACAGGGTTGTATTTAGAGAAGATAGTTCAGGAAAAGCTCACACCATCTTCGCACCAGGAGGTGATCGTGCACGTAGTGTAATAAGAATGGGGATTATAACTATTTCCCGGATAGCTACGCAGATTATAGCGGTTTTTTCATGCGATCGGCCTTTAGAAAAGCAGTTTGAGTTTTTCCGCGATGTAAGGTTTTTTCCAGATAATATATTTGTCTGTATAAATAAAATTGATTTAATCGAAAAAGATGCTGAAAAGAAAGTTGAAGAAGCCAAAACTAAAATTGAAGACTTCTTTAAGCAGAGAAAAATAAGCATTAAAGAGTATTTCATAACATGTGCTGAATCTGTAAAGGGTTTCGAGGATGTTCAAACCTACAACGATCATACTGCTGAAATGATACTTAAAATAACTATTAACAGTTAAACTACTTGCTACTCTTCATAATTTTAATAATATTTTCCTTTCTTGAAAGAGAGGAAACCAGCTTTTATTAGCGGGCTAACGGTATCTCCATTATGCTAGAAAAAAACATGGACAATTCTACATGAGAAAAAACAAGGCTAAAAACATAATGAGAAGTCGAGTTACACCACCAAAAACGAGAGAGGAAGCTCAGTGGTGAGAACCACTCTCTTATTCTTTTAATTTTAAAGATAACTTTACTAACAGTTTATGTAAATCTAATTTATATCCAATTAGAGGTGTGAGCTGGACTTGTTTAGTCGTTTTATCTATCACTAAATATCCCTCCTTCTCCAGCTCTTTTAAATCGTCCATTATCTCTTTTTTGCTTCTCAATTTTTTAATTTCCTGAATTGAAGAATTACCAGAATTTTTAAGACAAGAAGTTAATACGCATAATAAAGTTGCTGCTAAACTAGGCCTTCCCTCAAAAGGATTAGCAGAAACCAATTCTGTGACCTCGCTATCGTAATTTATGTACCAGTGTGAATTTAACGAATTAAATTTTACTTGAAGTCCCAGCGGTATTAGATAATTAGATAGTCCAGTAATCAAATTTTGGAAATGAACCGATTTGTTCTTATTTTTAACATTTAAAATCTCGAGTATCTCTTTTTTAGTAGCCCCGATTTGATAGGAATTTCTTTTTCTACTAAGTAAGTGCATTAAAATTGAAATTTCATTCATTTTTTGAAAACCTCACAAATACAATGTATTTGTCTCTTTTTGATACTTAATTTTCCCTAATTGAAGCAAGTGCAACAGATATACGAACTCTTCATAAATCTTTAATTGTTCTATCTCATTTTCAAAAACATCTTCAAAATAACATGGGAGTTTATTTCTGATGTTATTAAAAAATGCAGTCACCTTTTCCGTGAACAGGAGCCTTGGAATTTCTAACAAAAATTGGTAGTCACTTCTCTCTTTATTCAAGTGTTCAATCGTTAAATCCATCATTTTTTCTTTACAGAAACGATTTGAGGCGTATTCTAAGAAATTTAGAGATAGAGCGTCTAATTCAAAATTATAATTCCAACACCCGTTAAAAATCTCAACTATTTCTTCTTCTTTTGGATTTTCTTTTAGGAAATTCACAAATTTCTTTTCAATCTCTAAAGAACTAAGTAAATTCCTTAACTCCTCAAATTTACGATTTAGTAGTTCGCATGCATTTATGTAACTATGTGAATAATTTTCAAGGTTGAAAATGCTAAGTGAATCTTTTATATCGTTAAAAATTGGATCTAATTCGAATTCCAATAAGTTAATTTTACCTGAAAGAACATCGTCTTTAATACCATCAATTTTTTTATTGATGTCCTCTGAAAAATCTATTAATTCCATAATTATCTTTGTTTTAAAATTTTAGGTTTAAATATGGTAGATACTTCTTTTTTGCCAACTCTTGCAACTCCAATTAACTTGTCAGCGAGTGAATATAACGCATTTGATGATTTTGGAAGAAACATTAATAATTGAATAGAGTTGTCTTCTAAAGTAGATTTTATCATATGATAGGAAGCTTCTGAATTCTTTTCGTCCAAAAACATTCCTGCTTCGTCAAACATACATAAGGGCGAAGGATTAATTTCTTGAAGGGATAAGATTAAACTAATTGAAATCATTGAAATTTGGCCCCCACTTAAGGCCGTACATGATTTTAACTGATCTTTTGAGATTGCAGCTTTGATATCTATACCCAATTCTTCAAAATCTCCTATTAACTCAAGTATGCAATAAGCTTTGATATTTGCGGAGTTAAATTTTTGGTTGATTTTAGCATTCAATTCCTTCAGAACTAATTGAAACTTATCGAAATATGTGGTTTCCAGTTTTTTTTCTGTTGTAATAGCTGCCTTAATATCTCTTTCTATTTCTTTCTGATTTTTTGTAATTTCTTTCAAACCTGTAATAATCTGTTCTTTTTCAATTAGAAGTGAATTGTCAACATCTAAATAATTTAAAAGTTCTTTATCAATTTTTAGTATATCTTTATTAATATCTTCTACAGGGCGAATTACGATTTTTTCCTCCCTAATAAACTGCCCAATTTCAGATAAAATGCGTTTTAGATCTTCTTTCTTTATCCCTAATTCATGTTGTAATGAAGATTGCTTAAAAAGTTCTTGTTCTAAACTTAGTTTTACTTGAATATGAGCTTTATCTATTTCGCTCTTTTCTTTCTGGGTTATTAATTTTCTATCCTGCAATTCAGAGATTTTTGTATTAATAGATAAAATCTCATCTTCTAAATTTTCTAATTTTCTGTAAATTTCAAAAGCTTTTTTATCTGACTTCTGGAAATCAGATTTTTTCGTGTCGTAATTTAGTTTGACTATGCTTAAATTATTTTCATTAAAATTTATATTTTCATTGATTTCCTTTAATAACTCTAGATTCTCATTTAATTTTTTATCCCATTTTTTTAACTCATTGTTTAAATTACTTAATTCGTTTGGAATATCCTTTATTCTATTGTTCCAATCGAAGAATTCTGGATCTTTTTGAGATTCAAAATCTTTGATTTTTTTCGTGAGATTTTTGACGAATTCTTTAATTTCTCCACTTTTTTGTTCTAAAGAATAGATTTGATTATATAATTGATTTTTTTTTGAAGTTAACCTTTTTTTTTGCTTGAAATTGAACAAAAGGTCAGTAAACGATTCTTTTTTCCTAAAAATCTCACCCTGCACCTTATCAAGTTTTGTTTGATTCACTTTTACTTCTAATATTTTATCATTTAACGATTTAATTTCTTTTTCTAGCAGTTCAGATTGTTCCTTTTGAGTCCCTGCGCTTAATAAACCTTTAAGTCGCTTTATATGGGGGCTCTCATATACATACTTATATGAAATAATCTGTTTACCTTGTAGTGTCACACACTTGCCCTTGAAAGCGTTTGTTTTATAAAGTTCTTTTGCAGAGAGATTATCTTTAACAACAAGGCAATTTTTAACTTTCGAATAAATAACTTTTTGAACGTTTACATCGTCGTCAATAATTTTAATTAATTCTGCTAAATAACCTATTACTCCTGCGGCTGAAATTTTTGGAAAGGGATTAATATGTACCTTCTTTGGAATATAAATATTGCAATAGGCATTATACTTCTTTTTTAATCTCTCTAAATAATTTAAAGTGTCCCAATCGCTCGCAATAAAACTATTAAGTAGTCGTTCTCCTAGAACAGATTCAATTGCGTAGCTTAATTCGTCGTCATATTTTAAATACTCGATTATCGGGCCTTTAACTCTATCATCCAGTTCCCTTTTCTTAATTTCTTCTTTGAGAATATTGATATTTGGAGAAAGTACAATTTTTCGTTCTCTTAATGCTGTCTGTAATACTTTAAACTTTTGTATCTTTTTCGATTTATCGTGTTCTAATTGCTCGATTTCAGCTCCGAATTTTAGTAATTTTACGGTAACACTCTTTAGATTTGCGTCTAGTTGCTTCAATAAATCGTTTGAGGGATTTTCTAAGAACCATTTATTTTTTTCTAGTTTGTGGTCAATGTCCATCAAACTCTGAAATATATCGTTGATGTCTTTATTGATGTTTTCAGTTTTGTTTTTATTCTCTTGGATAGTTCTTAATTGGTCTTCTTTTTCCGTGGTTAAATTGTTATATTTTACTAAGAAAGCTTCATTCTCTTTGATCTTTCTTATAAGATCATTTTGCTCTTTAATCAATTTATCATTGTCGCTCTTTATAGATTGTTTCTTTCTTTTTACTATTTTGATTTCGTTTTCCAAGTTTTGTTTTTGGTTGCTAAATTTATCTACAACCTTTTCGATTTCGGATACTTTTGCTGATAACTTATCTAATTCTTGTTTTGCTGTTATTTTTTCTTTCTGCCAAGCGTCAATTTTATTTACAAGTTCTTTTTTTTTATATTCTAATTCTCCCGTTTTTTTTGATAAACTATTGAGGTTATCATCTATTTCAAAAATTACTCTTTCATTTTCTTTAATTAAACTCCGGTATTTTTCAGCTTTCTTGGTTATAGAGTTTATTTTGTTTTGGCTCTCCTTGAATGATAACTCCAGTTTCTCAATTTCTTTTTGTAAAACATCCTTATTAGCCCATAACAATTCATCAGTATATTTTTTTCTAATATCTAATATTTTTTTTTTCTCGTTAAGCCGTACTAACTTCGGTGCTAACAGATCCAAGTTAAAATTTAATGTATTTTTTCGAGTTACTAATGATTGAAATTCTATATCTAAAGATAAAACACCTTTTTTTTGTTGAAGTATCTCCTTTCTGAGGGCTTTAAGCCCTATACCTTCTTCTAAAAATGAACATAACTCGATAGGTTTTAAATTTTTAATTGCATCGATTTTCCCTTGACTCACAAACGCGAATTGATTGTCGGGATTAATATCTAGTTCAGTAATAAGCTTTTGAATTTCGTTTACATGAACTTTTTTAAAATTCTGGTCATGGTTAAGTTGAATTTCAAAAAAAGGAGATTTTCCTCTTATTACAGTTCTTCTTACTTTAAGGATTTCACCATGGTACTGAATATGAAGTTCAACCATTGCATGAGCTTGACCGTTTCTAATAAAATCAGACCACTTTTTATAACGTTCATCTCTTTCATTACTTCCTAAGGCAAATTTAATAGCCTGAAAAATTGATGTTTTCCCGCTCCAGTTCGGTCCAATGATTAAAATGAATCGAGGAGGATCTTGGTTTTGTTGTTTTGAAAAATCTACTTCGTCTCTTTGAAAAGATAAAAAGTTCTCTAAAATAACTTTGCGAAGAAATATACCATTCTCGCTATGTTCTTTTTCACGATTATCATTTACCTTTTTTTTAGAGGAAGTAGCCGTACTTTATCACCCGTAATATTATTGTTTTCCAAAAGCTCGCTTTAAATTATCTATACGTTTTTTTGCCTTTTCTAAATTAATTTGAGCCATTTTTGGACTATCGTTTAGAATAAAAGCATATTTAGCTAGTAGTTTTCTATCATTTTCTTCTAACAGTTCCTGCTTATTTATTTTATCAATAATGAGTAAAAGTTCATTATAATTCTTAGAAACTGCGTTTTCATATAGTTGGTTAAGCATAAATTCTGAATACCTTTCTTGTTTTATTTCATTAAGAATCTCAGGCGATTTATTAACTGTCATTCCTGTTTCTCCTCCTTTCATGAATCTCTTATTTAACGAGTTTTGATTTTCAATAACCTTATCATTCGAAAAATCCAATCTTACCTCGTCATGAGAAATGGAAGGGATAAATTCTCCCGATTCTATTAATTCAATCAATCCGTCTGTGATTTCATTACTTGTATCGTTTAATTCGGAATTAAGAAAATGTTTAAAGATACCCACTTTCAGCAATTGATTTATATCCTTTATTTCCCAATTAACTGTGAAATCTACTAGTGTTTTAATATCAAATACGATTTTTGGATTCTTTTCTGAAAAGTTCCTAAAAATCGTTTCTCTCTCGATCTTATCTAAAAGGGGGATTTTTATGAAAAGATCAAAGACTTCAAAAATAAATCTGGAATTTACTTCGATTTCTTTAATGTTATTATTAATCCAGATTAAGATCATTCCATTTTTCAATATTTCCTTCTTATTTTTAAAGGAAATTGCAAAATGTTCTAAGAAATTCCTATCTTTTAATTTAATGTTGGAAAAATTCTCTTGATTAATTAATAATATCCCTTTTATTCTACTTTCTTTCTGTTGATCTTCAGTTAATTGAGATTCCTCTACATGATTAACCATCTTATTCTTATCTGATTCCAAAACATGTATTAGGCTTTCTAAAATAGGTGTAAAGTTATTAAAAAACTCCTCAGGCTCCTTACTGATTTCTTCTTGATTCAATTCATAAAAATTTAGATAGTAATTTTTAGAAATTAGTTTTAAATAATCATCAATATCCGTACCGGACTTAATATTGATTAAAATAGCACCTCTTGGCTGAATAAATTTATTATAACTCTGAACGGTCGATTCCTCATGGTTGGTTAACATAATTTTTAAATAATTAATAATATCGTTATACTTATCTCGATAAAAAATTTCCTCCCTATCAATGTCAATTTCATTTGGTGCAATTAACCGATAGTATTTAGAGAATTCCATATCGTTATCTTTATCTTCCATAGAGAATATCATCTATCTGATATTTATTTTTTTAAACATTATTTTCAAGACAATTATCACATAAATATTTAGCGATAGGTTATCTCCCGACAATAATACATACTTTTATATCTCATAAATCAGTCGTTTTACTTCTTAATTAACTGATTATGTAGAGATATTTAATTTAAATAAAGAGAGTCGATAATTTTATAAGAGTATAAAAGGAAAAAAAAAAAGAAGGCTTTTTGTGTCTAAATCACCTTATTTAAAATATTTATGATATACCCAAAAGGAAATAATCCTTAATCTGAATTACCATGAAATTATTAATTAATTTGCTTTGGATATAGAACAATTTCGTCTTAGCCTAATTTCTCAGGCATACAGAAATATCCTTTCTCTAATTGGTACTTTGAGAATAACCCACATCCAAAACAACTACAACCTTTGTTTTCAATTTCTGAAACTGGTTTTTCAGATTTTCCTCGAGAACAAAAAAGCGCATGTGGTTCAAACTCGTTAAGTTTATTTGGTTTGAAAGAAGGGCAAGGACCACAGAACTTTCTACACTCTGACATTGATTCTTCAGTATCTGGGACTGGTAGTGGCATCTTATTTTTCCTCTTTTCTTATTTATGTTTCTTTTTGATATTTCTTAATAAGAATTATTATCAAAATGTCCATTTAAGCTATTAAATTTAATATTTATAGATTATTAGTTTTTGAGGATATTGATACAATCTATAGGAATTAATTCTAAAAAGTGGACATGAAAAAATTATTCCAAAGTTAAAACTTGATTAAAAGTTGTTAAGTTATGTTTCAATTCTTCTTTAAATAGATGATAGTAGGTGAATTTCTGCCTTTTATATCCTTCAATTAACCCGGTAGAAACTAACTTTCTTAAATGGTGAGATATCGTTGATTGCGATTTATTCAATATCGTCTCTAACTCACAAACGCACCTATCCTGTCCCTTCAAAGCATTTATAATGATCAATCTCTCTTTGGATGCGATCGCAGATGTGAATCTTTCTATGACATCTAAATTCTTATTCTCTTCTAATTTCTTACCCAATTTTAGTAATTTATCGAAATCAGAATTTGAATTTGAGCAATTTTCACAGGCACACAACATCTTCTTAATTTCTTGAGCTCTTTTTTGCTTCATATGGTCCCAATTTTTAAATATCTCTCTCGTATATATATAATGAATAAATCGATAAATATAAATTTATAGGATTTAAAGCTCCATTATTACTCAAATCGATAACCTTAAATTTGAAGTATAATATTGTATCTCAACCTTCCATCATAAATAACATGATTACTTGAGAAATTATGGATGAATCCTATAATCTAAGGGTTGGGGTAATTTCAGATGGAAAGTATGGTGAAAGAGCTTTTGAGAATATCAAAAAAAGATTTAAGGCTTTTTGGATAAAGGTTCCTGATATACCGCTTAATATTATATTAGACGACGATGTAGAGATGAGTATCCCAGATTGTGATTTGTATATTTCTTATCTTCGTCATCCAGATATAATAACTCAATTAGCAGAACTACAAAAACCATTAATTCTTGGTGTTTTACCGGGTTATGGTCTTTACGAGCAAACTAAGAAATTGAATTCCCATGTAATACATGCTCCCACAATGTGTTCTTTAGAAAATAATACTGGGATCGATGAGATAGATCTATTCACTCGTTTTTATGGCAATCCTATATACAATACTATCATTAATCAAAGTGGTTTTGTCGAAGAAATTGAAGTAAAAAGGTCTTCTTTATGTGGCTCTTCTGAAGCGGGGGCTAGATTTTTAATTCACAAACAATTTAATGAAGAAAACCTTCAAAGTTTTGCCTTAAGCGTTTGCCACGAATGTAGAGCCCCGAGGTTTGGAAAAACATGCGATAAAGAAGTCGCAGGAATCATTCATCTAGTATCTCTTTTTGATGGCATTCCAAGCGAGAGATACCTCAACTTTGATGATAATCTCAAACAATTTATTAATAAAATTAAAAATGAATATAAAATTAGAAAAGAAAATTCAAAACTTAATTGATAAATATGGTTGAAGAAGATATTGAAAGTAAGACAATAGACAGTTTGAATGAATCAGAAGAAGCAAGACAGGAATCAAGAAAGATTAACTACTTCGAAAAGCTTCTTCCTGTATGGGTGGTACTTTGTATCATCATTGGTTTAATTCTCTCCCAGTTTGTACCAGAGATAGGCGAAACGATAAATTCTTTACAAGTTGGAGGTATTTCTATACCAATTGGGGTATGTTTATTTTTAATGATGTACCCCGCGATGTTGAATTTACAAGCATCAGAATTAAAGAAGTTACGTAGAAATCCAAAACCAATAATCTTAACTTTGGTTTCTAATTGGCTCGTCGCTCCTTTTGTGGGTTTGGCGATGATTAATATATTTCTACCTGGTACAGATGCAGATATACAACAATTAAAAGTTGCGATAATTTTACTCTCGAGTTCCCCTTGTACGGCTATGGTTTTAGTTTGGGGGTGGATGGCGAAGGGTAATCAAGAACAAAATGTAGTAAATACAAGCTTAAATACGATAACAATAATCTTTTTGTACGTAGGAATGGTTTCTTTATTAACTGGTATTCAAAATATTCTCACGCCCGGGATTACGGTTGATCCGTGGTTATTGTTAATCTCTTTAATATTCTTCATTGGTATTCCTTTATTACTAGGGATAGTAAGCAAGAGGTTAATCATCACTTCGAAAGGATTATCGTGGTTTGATGATAGCTTCAAACCATTTGTAGGGATGATTTCAATTGTTGCTTTGTTGACGACTTTAGTTGTTTTATTTTCCCTAAACGGTGATGCTCTTCTACATTATCCTGATTTGTTGCTACTAGTCTCAATTCCACTTTTAGTAGGTTTTGTTATAGTGGTTGCTTACAATGTTTTTATTACTAAAATCTTCAAAATGAAGTATAAAGAGGCGGTTATCACTGTAATTATCGGTTCCTCAAGTCACTTTGAAATTGCCATAGCAACAGCTGTCGCTATGTATGGAGTTGGTTCCGTAGCAGCTCTGGGAACTACAATGGGCTTATTTTGGGAAGTACCTGTTATGCTTGCAATCGTATATCTTGGAAAATTCCTAGAAAAACGAGGTTTCTGGAAATCTGAATCAAATTCAAAGTAAATTTACCTTAGAAAAGGTTGATAGTAACGGCAGTAGTATATATGCGTAAACTGGAGGAGGAGCCCGATAGTTATGACTCTAAATTCACAGCACTTACAAAGGGTGTAAACCTAGAAGTTAGAGAATGGATACTTGATAGAGTTGGTGCGTCTAAATCTATCCTAGAAGTTGGATGCGGAACTGGTAATCTCGCCTCTCAAATGGCGTTAAAAGGAAACGATGTTACAGCGATAGATATTAATTTTCAAATGATCAACTACGCCATGCAGAACTACCCTTCTGATTTAAATGAAGGTTCGCTTTTATATCAAACTGGATCGTTTTCCAACCTGCCAGTAGAAGCTAATTCACAAGATTTGGTAGTCAGTACTTTTATGTTATCAGAACTTCGACCTTTTGAACAACAAATTTTTCTTAGAAATGCTTGGAAAGTATTAAAACCACATGGTAGCTTATTAATCGCAGCAGAATTTGTTCCAAATGGTTTTTGGAAACTCATCTTTAAAATAAAACGATGGAGATATAAAAAAAAGCTTAAGCGACTTAAATTACGAAGCACTTTTCTCTTGAAATGGTTCTTCAGATATATCAGACCAATTGGATTTAAAATAAATACAAATAAGGATTGGAAACATGGAACTATTCAAGCCCTCGAATTAGTCAAGGTTGATGATAAAGAAACAAACGAACCGGGATATTATCGACCCGAACCAAAAAAATTTAAGGGTATCAAATCACAGTTAAGAATCTATCGTTGCATTTATACCGGACAAGTTGATCTTGTTCCGATTGATCCTGGGCTTTACAAATCGGGGAATCCTGACAAAACCTCTCCTATAATTGTTACCGCAAACTATGAATTTACTTTTATTAAAGTAATGAGAGATCTAAAAGGTCTTGACGCCTGGGTGTTATGCGTTGATTCCAATGGGATAAATGTGTGGTGTGCTGCAAGAGGAAACGACTTTGGGAATAATCAATTAATAGAAGCAGTTGAAGCTACTGGATTAAATGAAATAACTGAAAGAAAAACATTAATTCTTCCTCAACTTTCTGCGGGAGGTGTAGCTACTCCAGAATTACCAAAAAAATCTAATGATTTCCCCTTTCGAGCGGTGTTTGGACCCGTCTGGTCTAAAGACTTACCTGAATTTATTAAAAATAGACCTACTCGAAAACCAGATAGTATGAAGCTTGCTAGATTTACGTTAAAACATCGTTTCCGTGGATTTATTACTCACACGACCTTCCTACTGAGGAAAATATTCCTATTGCCTTTAGTGGCTTTGTTCTTAATATCCTTTATACTAAATCTGATTGGGGTGTTCGATAAATTATGGTGGACTGGCGAAATCTTACTTTGGATAATAATCTCGAATTTTTTAATAACATTTTTATTTCCTATATCTAAATTTACTCGGAGATTTATATATAAAGGGATTTTCTTTGGATCATTAAACTCTATTGCTCTCGGAGCTTTAACGTATTTCCTTCATAAATCATTGGTCTATATGCTTTGCTGCGTCGCATTTTTCTTTTGGATTTCATTTTTCTCAACAATGTCATTAAGTGGCTACACGATGGCTACGAGCCCTAGTGAAATTCAGGAGGAATATCCAATTTTTAGTCTCATAAACAAAATTTTGTTAACAATTAGTTTGATTTCAATAACAGTTGGAATCATTTTACTGTAATAATTAATAATACAAAAAAATAAAAGAAAATTGATATATTAGAGGTATGTATAATGACACAATCGGAATTTAAAGTTAGTTTGGATAAATTATCTATAAAGGATTTTAAGATATTCATAAACGAAAACCTATGCAATGGTTGCGGATTATGTGGAGAAGTGTGCCCATTTGGACTTCCTCAACCTCTCGAAACTGGAAAGTATGACATTAAAAATCCTGAGCTTTGTACCGAGTGCAGTGCTTGCAAACGGAATTGTCCTGTAAATGCGATCATCATGAATGAAAAGAAGGGATGTGGTTGCCTTTGGAACGCGAGAGCAAATGCTAAAAATACCAAATCAGGGAACAAAGATATTAATAGTTGTGCTTGCGGCCCTGAGGGCACCGAATCAAACACAAGTTGTTGTGGTTAATTCAATTGATAAATTATTTAAGATTAAGTAAAAACTACTAAGAAAAAGGTTTAAATTATGGAAAAGGAAGATATGAAAATACCTGTTAGAGAGAATCAAAATATACCAATCAATATAGACAATGCATGCTGTGATTCATCAGCTTCTTGTTGTGGGGATTCAGTTTCTCCGGAAAACTCTGAAACTCTTGATAAAGAAACTTCAGAAATAGAATTGAGAGATGAAAATAAACTTTACGTAGATGTTTTTGTTCCTTTAAATGCATGTGAATGTGTATGGTCTCAATTTATGAACCTCGTATTTACCGCACTTGCTCCCTATATGAAACATATTAAGTTTGAAACAAAAAACTTAGATTCTGAGGAAGCTCGCAAGCTTAACTTAACGGGAAATTGTGTAATAGTAGACGGCAAAAAGAAATTTATTACATCATTTGCATTAAAAAAGGAATTACCCGAACTTCTAAAAGAAAAGGGTTTATTTTAAACTTCAAAATTTAATTTTTTCTCATTATTAAAAAGGGTGATAACTAATTAAAAAAATTAAATTAACAATTTTTGGACCCGAAAAAGAATTAACGAACGGAATTGATTATGAGGTATCAATAAAGGACGACGGAACGATTATAGAAGCATTGGGCTCTATAGATAAAGAATTATCTGATAATCCAGAAAAATCATTATTTCCTATGTATAAAGGTTTAATTCAAAGTTATCTACAACTAATCTGGGATCCTCAGAATAATATAATATACGAAGATTGTGCCTCCAATGCTTATGGACCTAACAAAGAATTTATACCGCTTCAAGATGATATTAATTTTAATCTCTATCCTGATAGCGATATAACTTTAATTGTTCACGCTGACTGATGAGCTGATAATATGAGAGAACGACTTGATTTTGGTACTTTTAAGCGAGTAATCATGAAAAAATATGGAAAAGAACACGAAACTTTTGCTCATTACTTCAAGCAAAAGATAAGAAAATAAAGGCGAGAATGATATCTTTCAAAAAATCATAGTGAAAGGTTGACAAAGGGAATGCTTCCCTTATGTTTATGCTACTAATATTGGATTGTGAAAAGTAATTTGTTATATTAGTTTAATAATTTTTTTTACTTCATTCTAATTTCTTTAATTTTGAGATGATAATTGGACTTTTGATTGACAAAGTTTAAATACATGTTTATCAGAAATTTAAATTAACAATTAAATTTAACAATAAAACAAAATGTTAACGAAAATAAAGTGATTAAAAATATGGAAAAAAATACAAAAAGGATTCTGGCAATAGTTCTCGTAGTTGCAATCGCAGGTGCAGGGATTGGAGTGGGCATCTGGTTTTTTACTTCACAAGCTCAAGAAGCAGGATGGGAGACTCCAGGTGTTTCAGGTATACCTTCCGATAGATGGATTAAGTGTGGGTACGTTGGGGGCTTAAAGGGCATACAAGGTGCAGGAGGTTGGAATGGAGCTTGGTTGGCAGCATATGATATAAATACTAAAGATGATGGTATTGATGTTAATGGCACTCGCTATTATGTTGCAGTGAAAGCTCGGGATACAAACGAACACGATCCATCATTACCTATCTCTCAAGGATTAGCTGCGGCCGAAAACTTAATCTATGTAGATGAAGCAAGATATCTATTTGGTGGATTTAGAACGGAAGTTACAAGAGCGATGGTTGAACTAGCAATGGACGAAGATTTAATATTTTTTGGTGCTGGTTCTGCAACTGACGAATTCTGTATTAATGTAAAAAATGATTATCCAAGATATAAATACTACTTCAGACAAACACCGATTTCAAGTTCTAAACTTGCTTTTGAAATAGTAAAGGGCTTTTGTCATTTAATAAATGTGATGGAAGCTAATTTGTCAAAAAGAGTGAATAAAGTTGCTATACTTCGAGAGCAATTAGATTGGACAACGGGCATGTCTGACCTGTTTAACGGGTTTGCTGCTTTAGTGAATTACACTGTAGTGTACGAAGTAGCTTACGATATTACAAGTCCTGATTTTGAAACCTATTGGGATTTAGTTGAATCAAGTGGAGCTCAAATTGCTATACCTGTAGTCTCAGGCGATACGGGAATTCAAATGATGAAACAATATGCAATAACACAACCTCAAGCTGTAGTATTTGGTATAGATGTTGAAGGACAGATGACAACCTATCCGTCAACTACAGGCGGAGCGTGTGAGTATGAAATATTAATGACTACGCTTCCTCCTGATTGCCCCGTAACGCCCTATACCGCTCAATTTTACGATGATTATTTGGCGAGATTTAATATTGGTCCTACGATATATACAGCAGGAGGTACTTATGATGCCGTAGGTACGCTAGTATGGGCAATTAATCAGACTCAATCATTTGACGAGTTAGATATTATTGCAAAACTAGAAACGCTTAACAAAACTGTATATTTATCTGCTCCAAGAGGGGTATCGGCTCCAAGATTATCTTACACTACAGGATTAGAACCCGGTGGAACCACAAGACACGATGTCGTAGAAGGTTGGCCATATGGTACGGGTAGATTTGCTCAGTGGCAAGATGGAGTGTTAAAATGCATACCCACTGGAGAAGACACATACTATACATGGGGAATTGACGTACCCGGTTATCCTACTTTTTCAAATTGGTCTCTTGGAATTTATCCAGATGTGCTTGCAGGTTCAAATACTATTCGATTGCCACCATGGGGTATAAATTAAGATAAATAAAAACAAAATTTCAAATAAAAATAATTTTTTTTTTTTCTAATTTGTCAAAATTCAGTTTTGATTACTAAATCTGTAAAAGATCATTATGGGAGAAATTTGGGATTATTTTTAAATAGTATTAGATAGTAACTATAATAAAACTGATAAATAAAAAAAGTTTAAAAGTATTATAAAGAGATTGATTTAGTTTGATATTTCAGATACCACAGATAATAATTTTCGGTACCGTGCATGGAGCAGTTATTTCTCTGCTTGCGATTGGACTTTCTTTAGTTTATGGTGTAGGTGGAATTATGAACTTAGCTCATGGGGCATTTTATTTACTTTCAGGTTATATTTTTTACTGGGTTGTAGTTTATACAAATCTTGGTCTTTTTTGGGGTATAATTATTGTATTGATTTCAGCATTAGTTATGGGGGCCATTTCATATCTATTATGTATTAAACCTTTATTAAAATCTCCTATAGGTGCATTAATGATCACTTTTGCTATTGGCTTCTTCGCTCAGGCTTTGATTTTAGTAATACTTGGAGTAGGATCACCCTTATTGATGGATCCATTAATAGAAGGCAGCATTACTCTCTTTGGGGTTACATTTGGTGCCCAGAATATCTTAATTATAATTCTTTCAGTAATTACTGTAGTTATAGTTAGCTTATTTATCGGTAAAACAAAACTTGGAAAATCGATTAGAGCTGTTGCCCAAGATCGAGAAGCGGCTATGCTCATGGGTATAAATGCTGATCGAATACTTATGTATGTCGTTATGCTCTCCGCAGCACTCGCAGGATTTGCAGCAACCCTAAACATTCCAAGAGAATATATATCTCCCTATGTAGGTTGGGGTATCTTAACAGAATCATTTGCTGTAGTCATTCTTGGAGGTTTGGGGAGTCTACCCGGGAGTGTAGCGGGATCATTCATTCTTGGATATGCGACTTCTATCTGTAATTATGTGTTAGACCCCTCTTTTGCACCGTTAATTCCGGGAATAATCATTGTAGTAACGCTTATAGTAAGACCTCAAGGAATATTTGGAAAAAAAGAGATTGATTAATTTATTAAAAAATATACCATCAATAAATAAAGGAGTATTTATAAAAAATGGCAAAATTAAAGGAGCCAACATATTACACTCGTCGTATAATATCTTGGATACGGACATTTAAAGGTGGATTAACCTTGCTTTGCTTAATTGGACTCTTAGCTTTACCATTGCTAACTCAAAATCCCTATTATTTAGGAATATTTGTTACAATAACAATATTTGCTATTTTTGCTTCAAGCTGGAATTTCTTAGCAGGCTTTGCAGGTCAAGTAAGCTTTGGACACGCGATTTTCTTGGGGATGGGTGGTTATATTACAGCATATCTACTTCGTTTCCATAATGTTCCATGGCAAATTTCGCTTATTTTAGGTGGTTTAGTAAGTTTAGTAGTTGCCTTTCTAATCGGAATAATTACTTTAAGATTAAGAGGACCGTATTTAGCATTAGGAACAATGGCACTAAGTACTTTTATTATGGCTATATTTATGAACGAACGATTAGCAATTGCTACTGATTGGATCTTTTTTGGCACACCAGGAATAGATAGAGTCCCTCCTATATCTACTGAAGCTGTAGAAGTATTCTATGTTTACACTTTTATTATGGTAGCTTCAATTTTAATAATGATATATCTTAGTAAATCAAATTTAGGTACTATTTTCAAATCTATTCGCGACGATGAGACTGGAGCAGAGGCTTCAGGTATTAATCTAACAAAATATAAAGTTATTGCATTTATGATAAGTGGTTTTTTTGCCGGGATAGCTGGTGGTTTATTTGCTATGAGATTTAGAAGTGCTACGCCCATGCTTTTTCAACCCCTTTATTCGTTTTATGCGATAATTATGACTACTATTGGGGGGTTAGCAACACTGGGCGGATCTGCGCTTGGGGCTTTTATTTTTTTCGGACTTAACGCTATCTTAATTGATGTATTTGATCCGGTATTTATCTTCTCTATAATTTTAATCCTGATAATCAGATTCGCTGAAATGGGCCTTTTAAGACCTGCTTTAGAACGTCTTAAAGATCTTTGGGACGTATTATTAGGGAGGTAAATAAAATCTTAAAAAAAGGAAATTTAATAAATGTGAATTAAATTATGGGTGTAATTTTAGAGGCTAGAAATTTAACCAAAAAATATAGCGGTTTAACAGCGGTAAATGATTTTAGTTTTGAAGTGACGCGAGGAGAATTTACGGGTTTAATTGGCCCAAATGGAGCGGGGAAAACTACGCTGTTTAATATGATTTCAGGATTTGAAAAACCCAATTCTGGGACAATTCGGTTTGATGGTCGTGATATAACAGGTATGAAACCTTATAAAATAGTGAATTTAGGAATTGCAAGGACGTTTCAACTTGTAAGATCATTTCGCTTAATGACTCTTTTAGAAAATATATCTGTTTCATGTTTGTCTCCACGAGGTAAGAAATTAGCGAAAGAATACGGAATTGACGAATCTGCCAGCTCAATTTTGGCAGCAGTTGGTCTTGTTGATAAAGCGAGAATACCTCCTATAATACTACCTCATGGAGATCTGAGGAAACTACAAATTGGAAAAGCCTTAGGAACTAATCCTAAACTTCTACTATTAGACGAACCTTTTAGTGGTCTTTCTCACGAAGAACAAAAAGGTATTACAGATTTGATTATTAAATTACATGCGGATGGAGTAACTGTTTTCATGACTGGACATGTTTTACGAGAATTGATGCACTTAGTTCCACGGGTAATTGCAATGCATCAAGGTAAATATATAACCGAAGGACCTCCAGAAGAAGTTGCTAACAATAGAATTGTATTAGAAGCATATTTAGGAAAAGGAGGAGAAGAACTTGCTTGAATTGAGAAAAATTTATCATTATTATGGAAGCGCTAGAGCTTTGGAAGAAATTAATTTGACGATAGAAGAAGGAGCTCTTGACGCGGTTATAGGCCCTAATGGAGCAGGAAAATCCACGTTGCTCCGAGTTATTTCTGGATTGGAAGAACCAGATAGAGGAAAAATCGAGTTTTTAGGTGAAAGAATTGATGATATGAAAGCTCATAAAATTGCTAGAAGAGGAATTGCTCATTGTCCAGAGAGGCGGCGGCTATTTTACGATATGACAGTATTGGAAAATATTGAAATGGGAGCTTATGCTTTAAAAGATAAGAGTAAGTATAATGAAATATTAGAATTTGTCTTTGAACTTTTCCCTCGTCTTAGAGAAAGAAAGAAACAAAGAGCTGGAACGCTAAGTGGAGGAGAACAACAAATGTTAGCAATTGCAAGAGCGATTATTGCAAATCCAAAATTGCTTCTCTTAGATGAACCTTCATTAGGATTAGCCCCTAAAATTAAAGATAAAATATTTGTAGCTGTGAACCAAATTAAAAAGGAGGGGACGACAACATTATTAGTCGAACAGGATGCTGTACTGGCTATGGATGTTGGCGAAAACATACATCTATTGGAGGAAGGTAAAATAGAAATGAGAGGTACAAAAGAAGAACTAGAAAAAGAACCCCGAATTAAAAGTGTTTACTTAGGAATATAGGTGATAAAAAATGTCAGCTTCGTTAGAACAATTATTAAGGGACGCTAGAATTGATTTAGTTTTAGCAAGAATCGAAAAAGATTCTTCTGTCATTGAAGAAGTAATAAAAAATATTGATAGTGAAATTCGTTCTATTCGTTTCAATTCAATATTTGTTTTAGGAGAAATAGGAGAAAAATCGGGCGAAAATGCTGTTATAAAAATATCTGAATATTTAGACGATGATGATTGGAGTATTCGTCGAGAAGCCGCTAGATCACTGGGGAAAATTGGAAAAACATCTATAACTACAATTCCTCAATTAACTAAATGTTGTGATGACGATGAAGATTCGATTAGACTTGCTGTTGTTAACTCTCTAGGCCAAATTGGAATCGCTACAACTGAGTCATTAAGCGCTCTAAAAAAGGCGCTAAACGATAAGTATGAACAAGTACGGATCGAAGCTGCAAACGCTTTAGGTTTAATTGGGCCGGAGTCATACGAACTTATACCTAGTTTAATGAAGAGCATTAGCGATCCAAGTTGGGCAGTAAGAACCTCTTCAGCACGAGCAATGAGTGCTATTGGAAAAGATACAGCTAAAGCAATTCCTACATTGATTAATGCACTTGATGATAAAGATTGGAGAGTTAGATATCACATTGTTAATACATTTAAACAAATTGGTGAAAGTTCTGTACCTCATCTTTTAAGTATTTTAAACCATCCAAATAGAGATGTTAGAAAAGAAGCGGTTGAAGCTCTTGGAGAAATGGGATTAAAAACTCCAAATATTATTGATAATTTAAGTTTAATGTTAAAAGATCCAAAAGAAGAAGTAAGAGGAAAAGCAGCTAATTCTTTAAGGAGTTTAGGTAAAGAAGCTGTTCCTGCTCTAATTAATGCGACTAAAATTGCTAACTCTAAGATGAAAGTTGTTATTATTTCAGCATTAGGCGGAATAGGCTCAGAAGCTAATGAAGCTATACCGTATCTGATCAGTTTATTAGCAGATAAAAAAACTTCCGTTCGAGTAGTAGCCGCTCGAAATTTAGGTGCAATTGGCAAAGACTCAGAAGAAGCGCTCAAAGCATTAGAAGAGGCTTTAAACGATGGAAAGTATATTGTAAGAAGAGAAGCAGCGCTTTCATTAGGTAAAATTGGATCTATTGCAGAGAAAGCTGTTCCGTCTTTATTGAAAGCATTAGATGATAAAAAGCCAGATGTTAGATGGAGAGCTTCTGAGGCTCTAGGAAAAATTAAAGTCAATACTCCCGTAGTAATTTCTGCTTTAGAAGGCTTAATTCACGACGAATGTGATTATGTCTGCGAATCCGCTGATTTCGCGATTGATAACATCACAGATAATATTTAAATTTTAACTTATTTTACTTCAGATATGTATTAAAAAGAAAAGAACTATAAAAAAATATAATTAAAACAGTTGGTTAAAAAAATGAGTGAAAATCCATATGCTGCCAAACCTTGGTTAGATCATTATGATGAAAATGTTCCTTCTTCTATGGACTATCCGAACATAAATATTTACGAATTTTTGGATAATTCTGCTAAGGATTTTGGTGGTAAAACAGCTATTTGGTTTTTGAAAAACAAAATAACTTATAAAAAATTCAAGGACATAGCCGATAGACTTGCAACTGCGCTCGTTGAATTAGGTTTAAAGAAAGGCGATATAGTTGCATTAATGATCCCTAATTTCCCCCAATTTATGTTCGGCTATTATGGGATATTAAAAGCGGGAGGAATAGTTACTGCTTGTAGCGTTCTCCATACGGAACACGAATTAGCATACCAATTAAACGATTCGGGGGCCGAGATCATCATAGCTTGGGATAACCAAGTTGAAAAAATAAATAATATTAGAGATAGAACTCGTTTAAGGCATGTTATCATTACGAATGTGTTTGATTATGCTCCAATGGCAAATCCTTTAAGTCAAAGAGAACCACCTGAAATCGCTGGAACAAAGCAATTCCTAAATCTTATCGAAAATACTAAGCCTAATCCTCCAAAGTTCGAAACAAATGCTAAAGAAGATATAGCCTGTTTACAGTATACTGGAGGCACAACAGGACTCCCTAAAGGAGCAATGCTTACCCATCATAATATTGTTTCTAATTGCGTAGCAGTTCACAAATGGTTAGGCGCGGAAATTCAAAGAGGTAAAGATACTACCCTTACCAACTTACCACTTTTCCATATATATGGTCAAACGGTATGTATGAATAGCGTTATATACAATGGCTCAACTATCGCTTTAAATCCAGACCCGCGCGATCAAAAATCTTTATTCGAGATAATTAAAGCTACAAATCCCGCATTGTTTCCAGGAGTGCCAACAATGTACATGCGGTTATTAGAACGGGATGATTTAGAAGATTATGCTAAAGATATGAGATCTATTAGAATATGTAACACAGGCGCAGCCCCCATGCCTCCTGAAGTTCTCAAAGAATTTGAAAAGAGGACTGGTGGTAAAATCCTTGAGGGATACGGACTGACAGAGACGTCACCAGTTGCTACTACTAATCCTGTTATAAATGAAAGGAAGATAGGTTCTGTTGGTATGCCAATTCCTGATACTGAACTAAAAATTGTAGATATTGACGACTACAACAAAATTATGCCTCTTGGTGAATCAGGTGAAATTATGATAAAAGGACCTCAAGTTATGAAAGGTTATTGGAACAAACCCGAAGCTACTACAAATCAAAAAAAGGGTGACTGGCTTTTAACAGGAGATATAGCGAAAATGGACGAAGATGGGTATTTTTATATAGTCGATAGGAAGAAAGACATGATAAATGTTAGCGGTTTTAAAGTTTACCCAAGAGAGTTGGAGGATGTATTATTTGAACACGAAGCTATTGAAAATGCTGCGGTAATTGGGATACCTAATCCAGATATACCTGGTAGTGATATAGTAAAAGCTTACGTTGTTCTTAAAGACGGATACAATGAATCTGACGAAATTATAGCTGAAATAAAAGAATTCTGTCGAAAAAATGTGGCTCCTTATAAAGTTCCAAAAATTATAGAGTTTAGAAAGGAACTTCCCGAAACCCTCGTAGGTAAAGTTTTAAGAAAAGATCTAAAGGACATCGAAGCTCGAAAACGAGGAGAAGAAGTATAACTTAAAATTTTTAATCTACTCTTTTTTCTTTAATTCAAATTATTCCATAAATCAATTTCTTCCTATTACTATATGATGAAAGAACATCAAATGATTTCTAAAATCAAAGAGTTTGCTATAAAAAACTCTGAGAATAATGATATACATGGTTTTGATCATGTTGAGAGAGTTTTTAGATTGAGCAATTTTATTGGAGAAAAAATAAATGCTAATCTGAAAATTCTCAAGATAGCGTCGCTTCTCCACGATATTGGAAGAATTCAAGAAAAGAAAGATAAACAAAATAGAAATCATGCACACATCTCTGCTGAATTAGCTAAAGAATTTTTGGCATCTAATCAAAATGATTTAACCCAGAATGAAATAGAGAAGATTACTCACTGTATACAAGCTCATTCATATTCGAATAATTTAGTTCCCGAATCTTTAGAAGCAAAAATCCTATCTGATGCTGATAAGCTAGATGCTCTTGGAGCCATCGGTTTATATAGGACGATAGGGTTGACAATTTTAAGAAACGGAGGTTTAGATGATGTAATTGAACATCTCGAGAATAAGATATTAAAACTCAAAAATCGGTTATTTTTAGATATATCCAAAGAGATTGCATCTTCTCGAGAAAAAATAATTATTAATTTCTATAATAAAATAAAAGAACAAAAATAAAAAACTAGATTTAAGATAACTTGAGAAGCATATTCAGTAAAATAAAATCTCTGGACCCTATTCAATAATTAAAACGCTATTTCCTTCTCGAACTAATTGATCTTAAATGTTCTATTAGTTTTACTTCATGATAAAAGGATAAACCGACCGTAGGTAAGCACATATCGAAGATATACAAGGTATTGAGGGTTTTAAACAAAAATTAATTTTAACTTCTTTAGATCTGTCGTTTAATAGTTAGTTTGCTTCTTTAATCTCCCTTTATTGGTTAATCCTTGTTAATTTAGAAGAAATAGATGTAAACAATTTTAAGGGAATGCTAAAGAAATGTATGTAGGGATAAATAAAGGTTTAATTCTCTTAATCAAGTTAAATGGATGTTTAAAGCTTTTTATCATAACTATACTCGAGGCGAATTTTAAAAATCCCATACTTTTAAACGATTTAATCGTATCATGATCATTTTCACTTGGTTGAAAAAGCAGGAATCCACAAAATCTTTTAGTAGCTGCTTTTAAAACCTTATCTATTAAAAATCTATAACCATGATATAAGTGGCGTTTATCTGTAAATTTCTGTTTGTCTATAAAAATCTCGTGGATGAGACCCATCCTTATTTTTATACCATGCTTAAAAGAATAAATATTTTTACTGCTAATAACAGCTCCCCCAATAACTACATTATCTTCCCTTATAAAAATATATGTTGGATAATGTCTTTTTGTTGGATTATTAATCCGAGCCCAATTAAATTTCATTTTATTATATGGGGCAAATCCTGTATAAGATTTAGCCATTATTTTATTCATAGCTTTCATATACCCATAGTGCTTTTCATTGTGTACAATTTCATAATTAAAATTTCTTAATTTATGATTAAATCTATGCAATATTCGGTTAATAATACGTGGAATGAAAGAAAACATAAAAAATGCAGGTAATAAGTATAATAATCCTGGAAAGTCTTTGATTAATTGATAAGGATTTGGAAAATTAAATAAAATCATTTCTCTTTCAATGTCTTTATACCCTGTATTGAAGTATAGCTTTTTTCTTGGAAATCCATTGTAATCAGCTGTTAATATTGAAAAATCACACTTTTTTATCTCCATATATTGAATTGCTCTTTCTAAAAGCTTAGTAGCTACGCCTCTTTTAGTATAGTCCGGATGACAAATCACATCATTTACTTGACCAAAAAGGTATGCTTTATTATTAAATATAAATTCCTCAATTAAATTTACATGAACCGCTCCTATTATTCTATTTTGATCTTTATCTTCTGCAATTTGCACCATCTCAGATTCAAAATTTGGAGATTGGACATACCTCCAATTCCATTCCTTTGGAGTTCTTACAAAACCAGCACCATTCATCTGGAAAGCTAGGTTATATAAATGTGCTAACTGTTCATCATCTCCTTCTTGATAACAGCGATATATTATTTTTGTCATTTAAATAGTATAACAGCATTAATCATTAATATATCTATATAATTCAAAAAAGGGATGAAAATATGTCAGAAAAAGAGGATTTAAATTTTGTTTACTAGACCTTTACATGAGGGGCATCTTCCCTTTTCAGAATTACAATAAAAATAAACTGCAATCTAATTGCACTTTTAGAATTAGATATTTGTGATAACCTTTAAATAAACCACTAACAAAATATTATTTATGGCAAAATCTAAATTAATAATCGGAATAATTTTACTTGTTGTTGGTGGTGGTTTAGTACCAACAGGATTTGTTCTAAACCAAATGTTCGTCAACCAAATTGCTGAAGGAGTTCCTGACGCCCTTTTAGCTATTGAAGAGGAAGCTCTTCCTTCTTTAGAAGAACAGTTGCCACCTCTAGGTACACCTGATGTACTTTTGGGTATTGAAGCAGAAGCACTTATTACCTTAGGAGCACAACTACCCGTTCTAACAACACCTGCTGTCTTAGATGGTCTTAAGGATGAGGCAGTAGCAGCATTACCTACGATAATCAACGGTTCAGGAGCAGCCCTCGCGATAAACCAAACGATAGATGGTGTTGCTTCTTTCATTGGTTATCCTGCTGCCATAGCACAATTTTTTAACAGCCCTACATTTCAAGCAGATTATGGTGGCCCGCCTCTGCCCCAAGGAGTTTCAGACTATTACGATACGCTAAATGGTGATTTTGATGTGGTAAACCTTGGTTATACCGTTACTGCTCAAAATAATCTACTATATGGCGTGGGCCCTTTACCAGGATTAATTACAGATCTTGAACTAGGAATGGGTCTTCTGGGTTATATGGAACTCTACATTAATGTAATTTTAGGTGACCAGACGCTAAATGCAACTATGCAAACCTCATACAATGCTGCATGGAGTCAACTTGAAGCTCTTGCTGGCTATATAAGTAACTATCTATGGGATGTCGTGGTTAAAACATCATATTCACCACTTACCATAGAACAGTATGCTGAAATAGTATTTTACTCTCAATGGGCTAATGGCACGGTTGTTGACGGTGGAATTGATTTAAGTCTCTTCAAGGATACGCTACCAGCAGATACTAAAGGTCTTGAAGCAGGCGTTCCAATTCCTACTAACTTGATAATACCCACATGCATGGATCTTTGGGATGATTCAAATTCAGACTCGTTTGTAAACGATAATGGGATTTTAGTATGGGTTGGTGCGATGCAAGGAAATGTAACCCTCCAAGGTTATTTAAGCGGAGTATTTAGTCTCACTGGAGCTCAGTTACCCATACTACTAGGTTGGTTAGGGAGTTTTATGACTAATCTCGTTCCACTTTTGCTTTTTGACGAAACGGGGTATACCGTACCAGAACTAGCACAACTAGCATTCTATGAACAATGGGCTAATGGGACGATACAGGGGGCAGCGGTTTTACCTGGTGGATTTTTAAGTGAACTTAGTGCTTCTTTTGCGGGTGCGCCATATTTTGAAGTTGGATTGCCAAGTCCTAGTGGACTTTCACTTACTGAAACTATGAATTTATGGGATGAAGCGAATGCTTACACTTTTGTTAACAGTAATGGCATCTTAGTTTGGCTTGGAGCGATTACAAACGCAACTCTTCAAGGTGCATTAATATCAACCTTCGGTATAACTCCCGCTGAATTAACAACGCTTCTAGTCTGGTTGGGTGGTTTTTTCACAGTACGAATTCCACAACTTATTGAGTATGAAACAGGATATACTATACCAGAACTTGCTCAACTTTCATTTTATGAACAATGGGCTGACGGTACTATTCAGGGTCTAAGTATTTTACCTGATGGATTTTTAAGTGAACTTGATCCACCTATATTAGGACCTCCCTACTTCGAAGTGGGCTTAACAGAAGGTCCAACAGGCTTAACAGCTTCACAATGTGATGCACTCTGGGATGAGACAAGCGAATATTCACTCGTAAGTGCAAGTGGAATAAATAAGTGGTATAATGCAATATTATCCAATGCTACATTTGAAGAGTTAAGAACTAATAATGGTGGTCTTTCAACTGTACAAATGACCCAAATTCTTGATTGGCTACTACAATTTAGGGATGAAATCGTAAATGCATTAGCAAAGGAGGAAATGGGCTTACCGATGGAACCATATGCTCTTGGGAATATCCTCCTTATTGGTTTAGTTGCGGGAGGAGGAGCTTTAGCTGTTTTAGGCATAATACTGATAGCATTATCTAAGAGAATATAAAAATTCTAAAACTAATTCTTTTTTTTTTTTTCTAACATATAAGTATTCTAGAAGTTCCATTAGTTTCATTGCTGATTTTTTTTATTTCAGGTACTTACCTGTAACCGATTTCACATTCGCTATTATTTCTTGAGGAGTCCCTAAAGCTATGATCTCTCCTCCATTTGGACCACCTTCAGGACCTAGTTCGATAATATAATCCGTGTAAGATAAAATTTCTGGATCGTGTTCTATAATTAGAACACTATTTCCTTCTCGAACTAATTGTTCTAGAAGTTCCATTAATTTAATAGCATCATAAAAGGATAAACCAACAGTAGGTTCATCTAAAACGTATAACGATTTAGCTTTTCTGGCTCTTCCAAGTTCTTTAGCAAGTTTTACTCGTTGAGCTTCTCCACCACTCAGTGTAGGCGCAGGTTGTCCTAATGTTATATATCCCATACCAATATCTTCAAGTATCTGCAAGATATTAGATATACTATTATCTGTTGTAAATAATTTCGAAGCTTCTTTGACGGTCATGTTTAATACATCTGCGATTGAGTTACCTTTGTATTTCACTTCTAATATTTCTGGTTTATACCTGAGTCCGTGACATTCCTTACAAACAATATTAAAACTACTTAGAAACGATATTTTTAGATCTTGTTCACCTGTTCCCTTACAGAATGGACATCGTCCTTTATCAGAATTATAGGAAAAATGACCGGATGTATATTTGCGTTTTTTCGATTCAGCTAATTTTGAAAATTTATCCCGAATTTTATCCCAAATTCTTATATATGATGCAGGTGTAGATGTCTTAACTCTTGAAATTGGTTTTTGACTGACAACTATAACTTCATCTAGATTTTCCCATCCGCTAACCATTCCAGAATATTCTAAAAGCTCTTCACCATTCTCCTCCTCGCCATTTTCATTATTTTTATTTTTAGCTTTATCTGCACCTCGTTTGAAAAACGGTTGCAATAATGGAACTAAGGTATCTAAGATTAGAGAGCTTTTTCCGGATCCAGATACCCCCGCAACACCTACCATCATACCTAAGGGAATTTCAACTTTTATATTCTTTAGATTATTAGTCTTGGCATTTTTAATAGTTAGAAAATCAGTTGAATCATTTATTTTTTTCTTTAAATGGTTTGGTTTATGAGGTAAAGCTAATTTTCCACTAAGAAATTGTCCTGTATAGGAATTACTAACATCCTTTAGTTCATCTATAGTTCCTTGGAAAACTAATTCCCCCCCATTTACTCCTGCACCTGGACCGATATCGATAATCTCATCAGCTATTTCAATGAAGTGCTTATCATGCTCTACAATTATGATAGTATTTCCTAAATCTTTCAATTTCTTCAACAATTCTATTAACGAATCTTTTTCTCGTTCATGCAAACTCATACTTGGCTCGTCCAGTATATATATAAGAGAATCAATTCCCGCATCTAAATGGGTCATTAACGATAATCTTTGGAGTTCTCCGCCACTTAATGTGGGTAAAGCTCGATTTAAATGTATATACGATAGACCTACATCTCTCATACTCCTTAATCCCCTTGTTATAAGATTGCTCATATTCTTTCCTTGAATAGTTGCTATATTACTATTTTTCAATTCTTCTAGAAAAGAGATTAATTGGTCAATAGGCATCAATGCTAACTCGCCAATATGTTTACCTCCTATTTTTACACTTCTTGCTTGCTCGTTTATTCTATATCCCTCACATTCATCACATTTTTTTAAAGACATGAAATTTTTATGAATCTTATCTCGTCGATATGCACTCTTTGATTCTGTAAGCGCACGCTCAATATGAGGGATTATTCCTTCAAATACTCTTTCTAAAATCCCCGTAAAAGTCTTCGAGTCCCAATCAAAGGGAAGCGTCTTTCCACTTCCATATAAAAATACCTGTTTAATTTTTTCTGGCAAATCTTTATATGGGGTTTTAATCTCAAAATCATAAAATTTGGGTAACTGTTCAACAAATCGAATTTGATCTGCAAATACTGCTGAACCGGCTTTTGTAATTTGTATAAGATTTTTATTATAATCTTGGACAATTAATTCTTCAGTAAGATGCATCTGATATCCACGTCCTTTACAGGCTAAACACATCCCACTTGGTTCGTTGAAGCTAAAGTGTTTGATCTCCAAACGTTCTACCACCATTCCACACATATCACATTCAAGGTTTTCTTTCACTGGTTCTTTACAAATAGGACATAATAATTTGCCCTCTGTCGCGTATAACATCCTTAGAAGATTATATAATCTAGTTTTTGTGCCAACTGTAGAACGAGGATTGAATACGCGAGTTGTCCTTTGTTCCACTGCTACAGTAGGACTTAATCCTTCAAGTAAATCAAATGGTTTTTCATCTTCAAATTTAGGAGGAAATCCAATAGATTGTAGGTATCGATTCATTCCTTCGTCAAAAATGATGTCAAAAGCTAAACTTGATTTGCCTGAACCTGACACGCCTGTTATTAGAACCATTTTTTTTTTAGGAATTTCTACGTTTAAATCCTTTAAATTATGAAGTCTTGCTCCCACTACTTTTATTTTATCCATTTTCTCTACCTTTTATAAATAAATCTCCTTTTTTCTGTAATATATAATGTGCACAATCGCTATCATTAGGATTGGCTTTTACCCACTTAATTTCAGCTTCAATAGCTTTAATATTTTCGAATAGATTGGAATCCTCTCTTCCTTCACGGATATCTTCGATTTTTCTTTCCAATGGTTCATAATAATCTGTCCACCAGCAACCCTCAGGCCAGTTCAATTGTTTGATAAGATCAAAACCACAATTAGTTATCAATTTCTGATTCTTATCCATTGCTTTGATGGCTTGACCAAGCACTAAATACCCTCCAACCTTGAGAATTCGATGACACGCTTCGAAACTTTCCTTAAAACCAACGATCTGCACCACGCCCGCCTCCCAGATTAGATCAAAATATTTATCTGGAAAATCGTTCTTTAAAAAATCCATTCTTTTGGATGTGATTCTATTTGTAAGGTTTCTTACCTGTATTTTTTTGTTTAATCGATCCAAGAGTGCTTGGTCAATGTCTATCGCAGTGATATCGCCATTAGTCAAGTTAGCAAGCTCGATGGTAAAAAGACCAGATCCACAACCTAAATCAAGTAATCTCGGTTTTTCCATCTTTGGAAGAAATTTAAATACATCTCTAAAGTATTTAAGAAAGTTTACCTTCAATTTTTCCGTGTATGATTCTTTATATGACATTTTTTTTCCTCATTTTCTGTGTTTTTTAAGTTATTTGTGGATCAGTTTCTTTTCCACAGCTACTACATTGATTATAATAGAAAAATATGGGTTGTCCACAGTTCTGACAAGTCCATAATATCTCTTGCTCTTTAGACCATTTTTCAAGACTCAACTTAGTTATTTCTTCCATATTATCAGGGATTTTATGGCGATAATTAAATCTAGGATCACCTGGATGAGATTCTATGAGTTTTCTTTTAATTTCCTTACAAGGAAAATCATCACACTCACCACAGTATTGAAGATTCTTTAGTTCAATGCAACATTTACGAATCTTGCAACTCCATTTTGATTTTCTTTTTTGGTTTTTATTATTAGATCTACATCCCAAGCATGTTTTCTGATAAGATGGACAAGCTCCACAATATAGCCCACAATAACTAATTTTTTCACTCAAATTTAGTGCCTCCTTATTCTATATTCGGATTGATTTTGTTACCACAATCATAACATTCGGCATCGTGAACGCAAATCTCGTCACCACATTTGGGGCAAGTATAGAGTTTTTCTTGCTCTTGGAGCCACTTCTCGACTCCAACTTCTTCAAGTCTTTTTAGATTCCCGATCATATTCACAGAATACTTTTCTTGATAGAGATTATCTATTTTTTGTAGATTTTGACAAGGAAAATTTTCACATTCATAACAAAATTCTAATTCCTTTTTTCTTAAAGCAGGACAATCTCTTCTTATGAACGCACAATTTTTGTTCCTTATTCTACAACCTTTACATTCTTGTTTATACCCTCGAACTTCTAATAGGCCTTTTTTTGTGAGGAGATATTGCCGACAAGCACCACAATATATTCCGCATGGAGCTGCTAAATTATTTTCGTTCATCTTTTCTATTCCTTTAAATTTTTAGTTTTAATAAATTCTTAAACAACATTTCTTCTCTATTTAATATTAGTAGCGCATGCTCCTGTAGCTTACTTAGGTCAACATATTCCAGACAATCATTTTTGTATTCCATAGCAGCTTTTTGTAGAGTTTCTGCAATTATTGTCCAATATTTTGCAGATTCATTTATGATTGGTATACTGTCTTCCACAATTTTGAAGTCGTTCACGCTCCATGCTTTAGGTCCTTTTCTAACCTCGGGATGAGATATTAATTCCTCTAGGAATTGCGAGTAAAGATTACGAAAACTCGCTCCACCAGTACCCCATGTTTCAATATATCCATGTAATAATTCAAACATTAATCTCGCGCGTGAAATTAATTTTCCTTGAGCATCCTTTGCTTCCCCCTGTAATTTCTCTTTCCATAGAGGAATTGAATTAGCAAAAAGTTTCAATCCTTGAATGCCATTAGTATTCATTGACGGCCGAAGCATATTATTTACGACTTTTTGAATTGCTACTTTCACACTAGCTGCTAAGGGTGGATGCTTCCCATCAGGTCTTCTTGTCATTGAAAATTGAGTATTACTCGGGTGCATGAATTTTGGGCCATGTTCAGAATTCCTCGCTTCCTTTAACTTTTCAATAGAAATCTCTTGAAATCCTTCGTGGTCTGTATCACCTATATAAGCAATTCCCTTTTCTTCATCATAACCAGCCAAAGTAATTGCATGCCCACCAAAATGAAGGTCTCCTTCCTCTTCAAAATAAGGCAAATACCCCAAATCAACTTTGAGGATCAAAGGTTGGTTTTGATTTAACATCTTTTTTGACTCGTCCCATGCTTTATTCGCACTTGTAAACGACTGTTTCCTTAATGTGATTCCTAATAAACGGCAGGCTAATGAGTCTGGCTCGATAGTTCCCTGTTTACCTCCAAGGAAAAAGGGAATATCTGATTCCAGTATAAATGACATGTTATTGGTAGTATCGAAGAAACCAAAGCCCATTGTAGCGTCTAAACCAAATGCCATAGGCTCAGACATGGGAAAACCGTGATATTCAAAAAGATCTCTCATTGCTGAGGACTCGCAGTGATGACCAACTCTGTGAACAAAATTATTTATTATACTCTTCTGGTTCAACATTTCCTCCTCCTTTCTTTATTTCTTCTAAAACCAATTCTAAAAATTCAATATCCGCCTGTAGTACCTTTATTGGGTGAATAAACAGACCCGTGACATTTATAGGCATTTTTGGGAATTCAGCTAAACTTTCATCCAACATCCCATTCAATTCTTTTTTATGTTTCTTAATCCTTTTTATTGAATTTGCAACTGCTTCTGCTTGTTCTTCAAGATTTAGGATAGGGAACATTGAAAAAGCTACATAAAAATCTTCATCATTTCGTCCCATGTAATTGTTTAGAACATTATAAACTTTCTTCCTTAAAATATTATAACCCAAATCTGTGATTCTATAGGTTTTTCGGGATCTATTATCTATTTCCTCTTCAAAACTATCTACGAGTTCATCTTTTTCTAATCTATCTAATGTTCTATAAATTGTAGAGAATGAGAAATCCAATCCTATGTTTGTCCAGTTCCTCATTCCTCGATCTTCAATCCTTTTGTTTATATCATAAGCATGACATCCACCTTCATGCATTTTCTCACTAATTAATCCCAAAATGACAAACGGTCGGTGTTTTAAGGTATAATCTTCAGTCATAGTTGATCAGTATTGTTTGCATTTTTAAAGAAATGACAATATATGCAAAATATGAAAAATGAATATATAAACGTTTCCATTTTATTAAAAATGACATATAATTAAAAAAGAGTATTCTTACTGTAATAATACTTAAATACCCCGAATACTAAGTTTCATCTTATAGATTTCTTAAATAGTTAATCGCTGTAGCGGTATAAAAAATGGCTAGGTTGAGGTGAACTTCAATGCCCCTCCACCATTTTCTGCATATAAATAAGTCCTTTTTTCTATTTAATTCCTTAATTTTAATAGTAGAGTACCATTTCCAATCTGGAATGAAAGATTTCTGGAATGCACCATTCCTATGTGGACTTCCAAAATAAGTATGCCAAATCATATTATCAAAATTACTAAATATAGAATTTATCAAGTGATCATTTGGAAAATGATCGTTTAAAATGTGAATAGCCCTATCAGCAATCCAGTCATGAGTTCCATATATTTCGGATTTATTCCTATAGAAAAGAGATTTAAATTCATTAAAATCTTCAGCAGTTCTTCCATTTAGCAAATTATAATGCAATTTATTATTAATCCATATATATTAAAACAGAGCCTTGTTTTAATGATAAATAAATAATTTTTAATTCTAAAAAACATTTCAATAAAACCATGTCAAACGAACTACCACAAAATAAGAAAGATAAGAGTGATAAGCCACTTCCTCTATGGGGCATAGCTCTCATCCCAATATATATTTCAGCATTGTTTATAATCATTCTTTTCCCTCTCGCTCAAGATTGGACGTGGATCGAAGCTTGGCTATTTATATTATCATTTGTAGTAAATTTCACTATCAGCTATTATCTGATAAATAAAAAGAATCCACGCGTTATTCGGAACCGCATGAAAATTAAAAAGGTCGGAGTCACGGAAAAGACAAAAAAAACTTCTAG
Organism: Promethearchaeota archaeon; assembly: GCA_013375495.1. The sequence continues at coordinate 387,198 of JABXKC010000001.1, read as the reverse complement.
GTCAGATCTATTCATAATGCCCCTTCTTAGTATCGGATTTTTTGGCGCAATGATATTACCTCCATTCGATTACCGCTTTCAATGGACTACTATTCCATTCTATGTGGAGATTATAGGTCTTGTGATCTTAAATTTTGGTCTTATCATTATCGATTTTGCCATGGTTCAAAATGCTTACGCTTCAAAAATATTGGACATAAATAAAGATCAGAAACTCATTGATACAGGGCTTTATGGTCATGTTCGTCATCCACTCTACACTGGAGCGATTTTAATGATACTTGGGTTGCCTATCGCGTTAGGATCGTGGATATCGTTAATTCCCGCAGCAATTGGAGTATTAGCATTAATAATACGGATAAAATTCGAGGAGAAAATGCTCATTAAGGGAATGGATGGTTATGAGGATTATCGAACTCGAGTGAAATACAAACTAATACCAAAAATCTACTGATTCAATGTTAAATATGATTCAATTTTAAACCTATTCCCTTTTACTGATTTTATATAATTTTTTTTACTTAATTGAGTAAAATATTTCTTATTAGGTTCATAGTGTTATATATGAATGATGAAACAGAAGAGATTTTAACAATCGTGGCCGAAAAAGCGCAATTATCTGAAGGTACTGAAGGTGTTCGATCAATATTATTAACAATGTATCGCTTTCCATCTCTTAAAAACAAAAAAGTCTCCCAAAAAACCGGAATCGCCATCCCAGCTTTAGCAGCGGTTCGAGGAGAATTAGTAAAAGCAGGAATATTAGAAAAGAAAAATTATCTAGGTGAAAAAGGTAGAGCGTGGATAAAAAAAAACTTGAAATTAAAATTTGAATTCGATCCTCTTCCTAAAAGTTATGACTTTTCTTTATCTGAAATACCTGATGAATTTGGTACTATTCTTAAAATCAAAGAAATCTTAGAAAATCGCCCTGAACCAGATTTTGCCTTAGATCAATCGCACGCCATTTCTTCTACGGTCATAAATCGCGTGCTATATTTATTAAAGAAAGGAGATATTGAGGGTAGAAAGATACTTTTCCTTGGTGATGATGACGCTACTTCTTTAGCCGTTGGTTTATTGAACTTAGCCGAAGAAATAACTGTTATAGATATCGATCCTAACATTATAAAATTTCTTTCTGATAGTGCAAACGCGCTCGCTTTAGAAGGTTATAATGTCTTGACTCACGATCTTAGAGGATCCTCTCCTGTTAGCGTATTAAACAATTATGACCTTGTTGTAATGGATCCTCCCTATACAAATGAAGGTTTGCGTTTATTTTTAAAAAGAGCAAAACAAGTTTTAAAAACTAATATAAATATCGAAGGAAAGGATCATAGTGTCGTTGGTAAAAAATGTCTTCTGTGTTTTGGAAACAAACCACCCAAGGAAATGCAACAAATACAATTATCGATTTTAGATCATGGTTTTATAATAAAAGAAATGATACCTTATTTCAATCTTTACAAAGGAGCAAGCATATTGGGTCAATTTAGTCACCTTTACTATTTAGAAGTGGCTGAAATTCAAAACACTGAAGATAGATTAAGCTTAAATACGCTCCCAATATATACTGCAGATTTAAAAAAAGGAAAAATAATCCCCTACCGCCCTATTGGATATCATTTTGTAGGAGAAATGCGTTTTAAAGAGCAAAACCTTCTTTTAGAAAATGATAAAATTCAAAAAATCTTCCTTGACGCTTTAAGCTATGCGGAATTAATTACTTACGACATATTTCACCATAATTATAAACCATATGGATATAGTGCTGTTGCTATACTTAAGACCAGTCATGCCGCGATTCATACTTGGCCAGAACATGGTTACATTAGCATTGATATATTTATATGCGACGAGTTTTCTAAAGGATTAGAAGTCGTAAGATTCTTAAAGAACCAGTTTAACCCCGAAACATATGAATTCCTTTATATGGAACGTGGGAAAGATACTACGATCAAATATGAACCACTTGATTTAGAAAACAAAGATTGAGGTTAATAAAATAAAAAGTTATTACATTAATTATCTAAGGTTCACATAAGAATGTTGAATGAATGTTATAAATAATTATGTAAATATTTTTTAATTGAGATTATTATATTTTACAAGAATTATGCGAGGTAGCAATCATGGGGGAAGAAAAGATAACAGAATTAAGCGATCTTAAAGAAATTGCGATAGGGAAAATAAAAGCGGCATACAATCGCTCGATTGACGCTGAAGCAACACATTCAGTTCTCTGGGATATCACTGAAAAAAAAAGAAATACTTTACTTAAATTCGGGCTAATAATTAGTATTTTTATTATAATTTTTGCTTATTTACCTTTCCTTTTTGGTGATGTCGTTATAATTTGGATTTTTAGCTTAGTTGCAGAAGTTTTAGCTTTTACTATAGCAGGTTTAACAATTTATGGAATATTCCTTTCCAGTTTTTCGAAAGCTCATAAGCAGCTTGTTAATGCCGCAATTCTTTTGCGAAGGCAGAGTTTAGATTTTCTACAATATAAACTAGAGAACCTGGACAAAAAAGGATATATCAACGAGTTAAAGTCTTTAGAAGTGAATGATAAGAACCTTAAGGATAAAACTCAAATATATTCTGAAAAAATGCCGACTAAATTAATAACAAGAATTACTTACAATGTAGAGAATCTTGAAAAAGCGGGATTTAAAAAACACACTATTACTCAACAAGCAATAGAATCTGCGAATGAAAAACTTCAAAAATTTAACGCGTTAAGAACCTGTGAAGCGTGGATTAAATTTGATTAAAATCCTTTTATGTGTTAAGGGAGAACTTTGAGTTAACAAAATTGTCTAAAAACCTCTTTTTTATATGTTCTATCAACACAAATTAAAATTGATATCACTTGCTTTTATATAATTAGAAAATAAATAGATTATTGAAGGTAGTAGAAATTCGAGCTAACATTGGATTTCGCCCTCTATTAAACTCAAGTATGAGTTTAATTCTCTCTTAACCTATAATACTTCGGCTCGAATCGGAACTCCTTTTCCTTCTTTTTTATAAAAATCTTCTAGTTTTTGAGTGAATTCTATCCTTAAATTTAAAGATCGGTTTACCTAATTTCCCATCACCATAAAAACCTTATTCCTTGATAGAACTCCACGAAAGAATTGGTTTAGTTAGAAGGAAAAATTTTAAAGAAATAAGATGGTAATTATATTGTTTGATTTCTACATTAAAGTAGATAGCGATAAAAAATAAAACTGTATCTGGAAAGACAAAATGAAAACTTCAGCGGGGAGACTTACATTTTTAGGGGGCGTGAATGAAGTAGGAGGAAATAAAATTTTATTAGAAGATTTCAACTATGATGTAAAAATCCTTTTAGATTTTGGAATAAATATAAAGCATTTCAATGAGAACTTTGACAAATACGAGAAACCCTCTTCAGTTAAGGATTTACTCAAGTTAGGATTGCTACCTAATACAGAACACCTTTCAATTGAAAACTTATATACTAATTACGAAGCGAGTAAGAGCCAAGAATACACTGATTTGGAAACAAATGTAGATGGGATTCTTATCACACACCCACATAAAGACCATTTTTATGGTCTATCATTTATTAACAGAAATATTCCCGTTTATACAGGAGTTTTTACAAAAAAAATTATTTCTGCTTATTATAAATGTTCAACGGTTTCGATCTGTAATAATTACGGTGGATTAGATTGGAATCTTTTTCGTACTGGAGATGTCCTCGATATTAAAGGATTAGAAATAATTCCCGTGCATGTAGATCATTCAATTCCAGCAGCTTATGGATTTATAATTAAAATGTCTAAATGTAATATCGTTTATACCGGAGATTTTCGTATGCATGGACCTTTATCTGCTATGACTCAAGATTTTCTGCAACAAATAACAAAAAATGGTCCTGATAAAATTGATGTTTTAATCTGTGAAGGAACGCATATTCATAGGGGTGCAATTGAGTCCGAAAATAACGTAGAGAAAAACACCGAACATCCTCAATTCTTTAAAACTTTTTTTAAAAATTCTGAAATTGAAGTAATACTTCCTAATAAAAACGACATATTCGATTTGAACTGAAATTAATACTATTAAATAATTTGACTGATATTTAAAATGAAAAAAACATGCCATAAATGCGGAATGATCCGTTCGAGTAAAGATCTCGTAAAATTAGAGAGTGGAGATTACATTTGTTTCACATGTTGGAATAAAATGTTAAAGAAGAATGATAAATCAAGATAAAACTATCCAGCTTGATAAAAAGACAATTATAATACTAAATAAAAAAAAGAGGGGAAAAAAAATAAAATTATGGACAAGTTAAAGAGTCAAATTCAATAAGAGAGTAGATACACGTATTGTGTTAAATTAAATTTTTTGAGTTTAATATAATCCTGAGTTACTGATCCATGAGGTATTAGTGGCATTTTAATTACCCAGTCGTAATCTTCTAAATACAAATTATTATAAAAGATATTCTCGTACTTACACCAATCTAAAAACATACTCACGGATATACTCTCGCTTTTAAGAGATGACACAGCCGACATAAAAAATCTCATTACATTTATAATTAATTGAATAACCCTACGCAGTGAAAAGTGTTTCGCCTAATTTATAAAAGTTCTACCCTTAATCAGTTTTTCTTGTTAAGGGAAATAGCGTGATTGGAAATACTAGATAATTACAGCAACCATCATTATATTAAAAAATGACATATTTATATGTTTCGAAGATTTGTTCAAAAGATTAACTAATCAAAATATTAATATGACTATCCTTCTATTTATTAAACCAAGATATTCATTAAACGAGAATCTGATGTAATATATGAGTTATGGCTTTTTTGGAAAAGTATTATGGGTTGATTTAACAAAAGAAAACCTAAAAGAAGAGGAACTATCTGAAAAGAGCTATCGTCAATTCATGGGCGGATATGGCCTAGGTTGTAGATTATTATATGAAAGAATGTCCTCGCAAATAAAACCCTTGGGTCCAGAATCAATAATTGGTTTTTTTCCCGGTTTACTTACAAGCACCGCCGCTCCTTATTCTGGTAGATTCATGGTTGTAGGTAAGTCTCCCCTTACAGGAACATGGGGAGACGCCAATTGCGGTGGAAATTTTGGACCTGCAATAAAAGCTTGTGGTTACGATGGAATAATGGTCATAGGGAAATCTAAAGAACCAAGATATATCTCTATTTTTAACGAAGAAATTAAAATATTAGATGCTTCAGATATTTGGGGAAAAGATGTAATAGAAACCGAGAAAATTCTTAAAAAACGATATGGTAACTCAATCAAAACCGCTGGAATTGGACAAGCTGGGGAGAAATTATCAAAAATTTCTGGAATCGCAAACGATAGAGGAAGAATTGCCGCTCGTTCAGGTTTGGGAGCAATTATGGGTTCAAAAAATCTAAAAACTATAGTTCTGAGTGATAATAAGAAAGTTGAGATCTTTAATCGCGATAAATTCTATGATTTGATTAAAGAGTATAATAAAGCAGCTAAAATCAAACCTTTAAACTCAACGAAAAAATCGTTTTTAGGTAAAATGTTTGGAATGGTAAAATCTATGAGAAGGCTCAAAATGGGATCGATTGATGCCCCAAATCTCATGCGTACAATCTATCGCAATTTTGGAACTAGTATTGGAAATACAATTAGCGCGGAGTCTGGGGATTCTCCCATTAAAAATTGGACTGGAATAGGCATGTACGATTTCCCTTACAAAAAATCAGTCAATTTATCATCAATTAATATTAGTGATTATAAAGTAAAAGAATATGGATGTTTTAGTTGTCCTGTTCAATGTGGAGCAATCTTGGACGTTCCTGAATTAAGTATTGAAGAAATGCATATTCCTGAATACGAAACTTGTTGTGCGTTCGGGTCTCTTTTACTTAACAATGATCTACACTCTATTTTTCAAATTAACGATATGTGTAATCGAGCGGCGATCGATACTATATCCACTGGAGCTACAGTTGCTTATGCAGTTGAGTGTTTTGAAAATGGGATAATAGATATAGATGACACAAATGGTTTAGAATTAAATTGGGGCAATTCCAAGGCGATTTTGCAATTAGTTAAAAAAATAATACTAAGAGAAGGTATTGGTGATCTGCTAGCTGATGGGGTAAAAAAAGCAGCTGAGAAAATTGGAAAAGAGAGCGAGCCATATGCTATTCATTCGTTGGGATCAGAAATACCTATGCATGATCCTCGCTATTTTACCTCTTTAGGTTTCTCATATGCTTTTGATCCGACACCAGGAAGGCATACTACTGCCAGTATTGATTTTGCTGACATTGGACCATATGATAAATTCGAAAAAAAACTAAATCTACCAAAGAATCGTAAACAAAACGAAAACGAGAAGGTCGAAGCGCAAGTTATTGCGACAGCGTTCCATCAAATAATAACCTGTGCTGGGATGTGTATGTTTTCAACTTCATTTGGATCATATCCTTTTGTTGATCTTTTAAATTCTTTAACAGGTTGGAACTACAATATTGATGAGTATATTAGAACAGGTCTAAGAATCCAAACATTGCGTCAAGCGTTCACGTTGAGAGAAGGAATTCAAATAGCTCAGAACAAATTGCCTGATAGAGTAATAGGAAACCCTCCCGCTAAAAAAGGACCACTAAAAGGCAAAACCATAGAATATAAAGATTTTTATAAAAAGTATTGCATCAAAATGGGTTGGAATCCCGAAAATGGATACCCTTTAACAGAAACGCTAGAAAAATTAGATCTTGAATTTGTAATTAAAGATTTGTATTAAAAATTCATTTTTGAAAACTTAACAATCAAATAAAATAGAATATTCTTACTTCTATGACTTCTGAGAATGATACTAAGGAAAACCTCCAGACCTATCTGAAAAAAGAATTTTTAAAAGATGCGAAAAGAATAAAAAAGAAATTTCCTCCCATTTCAGAAAAGATTAACGGAATCTCAAAATCCTTAAAGATCAAGAACATTTACGAGTTAAAAGGATCTTTAAATAATTTTATTTTAATAACTACAAAAAATTATGCTAAAAATCCCAGATACAGATATTTTTTGGCCATATTATTAGCTTCTCAAAGTTCTGATCTTTTGGTTAATTTAGCAAAAGAATTCAGCAAAAAAAATAGATTAAAACTGATCCAGTTTTCACTTTATCCTCAACACTTCAGAGTCGGTTTATTTTCTTTAAATGAAATTCATGGAACGAATAATATTTCAGAAGCAGTTAATTTACTAAAAGAATTTAGAATTATTTATCGAAAAGATTTAGAAAAACTCGGAAAATTAATTGAACGTGTATAATATTTATAACCAGATACAATATTAATATTAATTATTTTAGTAATGTATTTGAATTAAAGATATAAATTTGAAGTAAAATGTCATTCATAGAGAATACCGTTAAGATTGTAAGCACGATTGGCCCTGCTTCTGATTCAAAACAGATGATTAAAAGTCTAATCGATGCCGGTGTTGATATTTTTAGATTAAATTTTTCTCACGGAACGCATAAAGAAAAAGGCGAATTAGTTGAAAGAATTAGGAATTTAGACGATAAAGTTGGAATTATGGCAGATATTCAAGGCCCTAAAATTAGGGTTGGTAAATTTAAGAACGATGAGGCTTACATATTAAATGTTGGACAAGAAGTAAAGGTATATGAGAGTGAAATTCCCGATGGCGGAGATCAAACTCAATTTTCCATTCCGTTAGTAGGATTTCTAAAGTCAATGAAAAAGGGGAATTTTTTTTTTGTTAATGATGGGATTATAAAAATTGAAGTTAAAAGCAAAGAAAAAGATCACTTGATAGGAGAAGTAATTGCGGGGGGATTAATTAGCAATAATAAAGGAGTAAACATTCCTAGCGGAGAACTAAATCAGTCCGTGCCTACTGAAAAAGACATTAAAGATCTTGAGTTTATAGCAGATATTAATCCGGAATTTGTCGCAATTTCGTTCGTATCTAGCGGAGACGATGTTCTTACAGTTAAAAAACTCCTTGAGAATTACGGGAATAACGAAATAAAATTAATATCTAAGATCGAACGCCCTATTGCACTCGATAATTTTGAACAGATTTTAGAGGTATCTGACGGTATAATGATTGCGAGAGGAGATTTGGGCGTTGAAATCTCTCCAGATCAGGTTCCAATAAGACAGAAAGAATTAATTTTTAAATGTAACCGAGAAGGGAAACCCGTAATAGTAGCAACCCAAATGTTAGAGTCAATGATTAACACCCCCGTCCCAACTAGAGCTGAAGCCAACGATATTTATAACGCTGTTATCGATGGAACTGACGCTGTAATGCTCTCTGCTGAAACTGCGGTAGGAAAATATCCCATAAATTCAGTCGAATATATGAACAAAATAGCAACAACTGCTAGCGAAAACAGTCCTTTTAGATCTCCTGACGATTATGATTCCGATCGATTAACGCACACGCAAACTCTGGGGCACGCTATACACGCTCTTGCTCGAGAAATGACAGAATTAAATTTCAGAGGTAAAATTTTAGTGATTACCAGAAAAGGTTATGGTGCGAAAATGATTTCTAAATTCCGCCCTCCCTTGCCGATCATTGCTATGACACCCTCAAAAAAAACTGCGCGAGAATTAAACCTTATCTGGGGTGTACAACCCATATATATTGAGAATATCGATTTTTTTAATCTAGATGTTGAGAATTTAATCGAGCAATCTGTAAGATTTGGAGTTGATACGGGTCATATCGACGAAAATGAGCATGTTATAATCCTTCTAGTATCGAGAAGATTCCAGAAACGAGGAAATCTTGTTGGCCTTTATTATGTTGGGGAAATTCTTAATCCAGAGACTTAATATTGTTATAAATTGTTAAATATTTAGATGTTTTTTTTTCATTCCTCTGTAATCTGTTAAATTATATGAAGTATACTCTAATTTTTATTAATAAATTAGGATCAATTTTAAATTCAAGGAATATGAATACTATCATAATTTTAAATTAAAATACAAAATGTATAAGAATACTAAATTTAACGACATAAAAAAGTGAGGTAGAAAAACGATGGAAGAAAGTGAATGGCAACACGCCTCGTGGGTATCTGCTTTAGGAAAATGGGCTTGGATTATTGGTCTCATAAATGGACTAATTGGAATTATTGCCTCTCTCGTAGCTATTATTAGTTTGGGAATCTTCGCTATTTTTGGAATATCCGTATTTATTTGGAATATAATTGCTAGCATTATAGGAATTGCGATTGCACTACTAATTATAAGACCAAAATTTTCAGTTCCATGTGGTAAAAAAGACTGGGATGCATTGTATGGTTGGGTATTAAATTTAGGTGGGACAAAAATTCCTTGGATGTTCTTATGGGGACTTCTTTTATTCCTCTTCGGATGGTATGGATGGGGAGGATTAGCAGTTCTAATTCCCGCAGTAATGCTAATATTTGCTGGTCCTAAGGAATTTGAATGGTCCGAAAAAAAAGCAGAATAATCGAATATCTAAACTTTTTTTATTTTCTTTTTATTTTCGTTAGATTAATAAAAAATTTTTAAACCTTAATCTTCAACTTAGTTGAAAGCTCTTTATATCGTGATCGTAAAGTAACTTCTGTTACTCTTACGACATCAGCAATCTGTTTTTGAGTCAAATCTAAACCTTTTAGTTTACACGCTAAGTACAAAGCTCCGGCTACTATTCCTTTGGGATCTTTTCCGCTTGTTGAAAAATTCGCAGAGAAAGTATTCACTATTTTTTTAGCAGTCTCCTCTACTTCGTGATTTAATTGTAATTCTGCTATAAGTGCCGGTATTAAAGCGCTAGGTTCGGTATTAGGTGATTTTATATTTAATTCTCTGATTAAAACGCGATAACATCTTCGAATATCTTTCTCGTTTTCTGAAGATTCCTCTAAAATCTCCTGTAACGTACGGGGTATTTTTTTTAAACGAATCGCTAGATATATACTTGCAGCAATCATAGAATTAATCGATCTCCCTCGGAGTAGTTTCTTCTTAAAAGCTTCTTTATACAACTTAATTGCTTCAAATTTTATATAATTTGGTAGGTCTAAATTAGTACAAATCCTTTTTAACTCCGTTGTAGCGATAAGCAGATTCCTTTTTTCCCAGGTAATTCTTGTATTCCATTTTACAGCCCTTTTTAAATCTGGATCACTAATATCCTTTTTGTTAATTACTGTCGTTAATCCAATATCTGGGAGTAAACTTGAAATCGGAGCACCAGTATGCTCTCTTTGGCTTTTTTCTTGAGATGTGTATGCTCTCTTGTCGCTATGGGTTACATCTACACTCCTCTCGTTTATAACTAACCCACACTGAGAACAAACAACCTCCCCTATTTGATTTAGGGAAATTATATTACCCGAACATTCAGGGCATATTTCTGAACTTACATTTGAATTTAATATTGTTTCTATTTTATTCACCTTTTTATAATCCTGTCGCTTTTAATTGTTCTAACAATTCCTTTTGTTTCTTGTTAGCTCTCTTCGGAACTTTTATTTTTATCCTTACTAGCTGATTCCCTCTCTCCTCAGAGTTTACTTTATAAAAACCTTTTTCTTTTAATCGTAATACTGTAGAATCTTTTGTTCCCGCAGGAACTGTAACATTAATAATTTTTTCTATACCTGGTACTTGAATTTTACCTCCTAATGCAGCAGTAGTAAAAGGAATTTCATGATCAACATAAATATCGTCACCGTCTCTTTCAAATAATTTATCATCTTTTACATGAACCGCTATGTATAAATCTCCTGGAGAGCCCCCATTTTCACCGGGCATTCCTTTACCTTGAAGTCTTAATTTTTGATCGTTTCTAACTCCTCGAGGAATAGTTACCGTTAGCGTTTGATGTGATCCAGTTGCGGGATCTTTGTATTGAACTTGTTTTTTTCCTCCAAGAAACGCATCCATAAAACTAATTTCCATGTCATATCTTAAGTCTTCGCCTTCTCTTGGGAAATTTTGTTGTCGGTTAGATCTTGCTCTCGTACTTCCTCCCCTATTGGAAAACACATCAAAAATATCTCCTAAATCGTTGAAAAAATCATAACCCCCCGATGATTGTCTTCTGTTAGAGTTTGGAGAGTTGCCAAAAATTTCACTAAAGTCAAAATTTCCAGGTGCTCCAGAGGTTGTATAATAGTATGTACTTCCATCGGGCCCTCGACGTACTCTACCTCCACCCGGAACGCCAGTCCCCGGTTGATATGAGGAAGAGTCTCCTTCTACTACTCCAAACTTATCGTACATCTCTCTCTTCTTGTCATCATTTAAAATACTATATGCCTCATTTATTTCCTTAAATTTTTCTCCCGATTTTCCTTCATCAGGATTGACATCAGGATGATATTTTCGTGCTAATTTGCGAAATGCTCTTTTGATTTCTTCTTTGGACGCTCCTTTCTCTATCCCTAACACATTATAATAATTTTTTGCCATAATTTTTAACCCCTTTTAAGCATAATTTATAAAAATAAAAAATAAAAAAAATCTTAAAAAAAATATATCTAAACTTACTCGTATTCAGCATCTACTACACTGTCGTCTTGGCCTGTAGCTCTTCGGAATTGCTCTTCTTCAACCTCATCAGTGGTCTTGCCTTGATATCCATAGTTATCTCCGCCCATACCTCCTGGTGGAGCGCCTTGGGCTTGACCTTGCTGTTGTCCATACATTCGAGACGAAACCTCGTGTAGAGAATTCTGTAAAGTTTCCATCGAACTCTTAATTCGAGCTACATCATCAGACTCCATTGCGCTTCTGAGATCAGAGATTTTTTCCAAGATATTTGATTTTAAATCTCCTATTACTGATTCATTTTCTTTCAAGAGCTTCTCAGTTTGATAAATTAAAGCTTCACCGTGATTTTTTGCTTCAGTTAATTCTTTGAATCTTTGATCTTCTTCAGCGTAATTCTCAGCTTCTCTAACTTTCTGGTTAATTTCATCTTCTGACATCTTAGTTGATGCTGTAATCGTTATTGATTGACTTTTGCCAGTTCCTTTGTCTTTTGCTGAAACGTTGATTATACCGTTTTGATCGATGTCAAACGTCACTTCGATTTGAGGCATACCTCGTGGAGCAGGTGGTATCCCCGTCAAATGAAACCTTCCTAAAGTTATGTTATTAGCAGCTTTTGGTCTTTCTCCCTGTAATACATGAATTTCCACTGCAGGTTGATTATCAGCAGCCGTAGAGAAAGTCTCAGCCTTTTTCGTTGGAATCGTAGTGTTTCGGTTAATCAGTTTTGTAAATACACCGCCTAAAGTCTCAACTCCTAGCGATAATGGAGTGACATCTAACAGCAATAAGTCTTCTACCTCTCCAGTTAATACGCCACCTTGAACCGCAGCACCCATAGCAACGCATTCCATAGGATCTATGCTTCTTTCAGGTTTTCTCCCTAAGAAATCTTCGAAGATTTTTTGAACGCTTGGCATCCTTGTCGGTCCACCAACTAAAATTACTTTGTTAACTTCTCCCTTTTTTAATTCCGCGTCTTTCAATGCTTTAATTATAGGTGCTTCCAATCTCTTCAAAATAGGATCTATTAGTTGTTCTAATTTTGCTCTTGTAAGACTCATAGCTAGATGTTTTGGACCTGCATCAGTTGCTGTTATGTAAGGCAAATTAATATCAGTCGAAACTGAAGTAGATAACTCAATTTTTGCCTTTTCAACCGCTTCTCTGATTCTTTGCATTGCCATAGAATCTTTACTTAAGTCAACACCTTCTTGATTCTTAAATTCGTCAACGACGTACTTTACAAGTAACTTATCCATGTCAGTTCCACCTAATTGGGTATCCCCGGCTGTAGAAATTACTTCAAAGACTTGACTGTCCAGTTCCATTACTGTAACATCGAATGTACCACCGCCTAGATCTAAAACTGCGATTTTTAATCTCGCATCCTTTTTATCTAAGCCGTATGCTACCGCTGCAGCAGTTGGTTCGTTAATTAAACGCTTAACGTTTAATCCCGCGATCTGACCTGCGTCTTTGGTAGCTTGTCTTTGATTATCGTTAAAGTATGCTGGCACAGTAATAATAACGTCCGTTACTTCTTCGCCTAAATAGGCGCTCGCGTCTTCTTTGATTTTTCTCAAAATCATCGCCGAAATTTCCTGTGGCTTGTATTCTTTGTTTTCGATCTTCACTTTATAGGAGGTTCCCATCTTACGCTTTATAGCTGTAATCGTTCGATCTGGATTCGAAATTGCTTGCCTTCTCGCAGGCTCTCCTACTAGCCTTTGCCCATCCTTTGTAAATGCTACAACGGAAGGAAAAGCCTTTCCACCTAAAGTATTACCTTCGGCACTAGGAATAATCGTAGGTTTGCCACCGACTAATACAGCAGCAGCTGAATTGGAAGTCCCTAAATCTATACCAATTATTTTTCCCATATGTTCTCACTTCTTTTTTTTGTAATTTTTATTATCATTTTTGTTTAAATTTATAAGTTTGATTTGGTTTTTGATATCTTAACCCCTGCGGGTCTCAATACCTTGTTATTTAAAAAATAACCTTTATTTAATTCTTCAATTATTGTATTTTCAGGAAGTTCTTCATTCTCTTCAACCATAAGGGCTTCGTGTTTGTAAGGGTCAAATATTTCCCCTTCCGAATCCATAGGCTTAACTCCCTCGTCTTCTAAGAACTTTTCAAAATTTTCGATAATCATTTTAAAACCCTTCTTTACTGATTCTCCTTTTTCTAATAAATCTAATACATTAAGCGCTCTTAGTAAATCCTCGTAATGTTTAATTAATTTCTTTAACATCTCCTCTTTTACTCGCGCTCTGTATCTTTCATTCTCTCGTTGATTTGCCTTTTTGTAGTTATCAAAATCCGCTTGAGTTCTCAACAAAGAATTTAAGTATTTCTCAGTTTTTTCCTCTAAATCTTTTAATTGTCTACCATCTTCTTTTAAACTTTCAATTTGATCTTCTAACTCTGTTTTTCTTGCTACAATTTGATCCATTTTTTTTACTAGCATTTCGTATTTTTCCGCTGTTTCCATGAGCTTTTTGTATTTATCTTTTGAAATCGTTACCTTACGGTAAGGGTCTTCCAATGACCTTCGACCGTTGAAAAATTCTTCGTAATAATCTTCAAATACCATATTTCTCATCTTTTTTTTGTAAACAATTTTTTCTTGTCAACAATCAATTGACAAGACTTAATATACTTATATTAATTGACCTATTTAAAGCTATCGATTTTTAAATATAAATCGTTCAAGCTTTCTACTAACAAAAATTTAAGACTTTCAATTTTTGTCGTATAAAAAAAATATCAAAAAAAAGTATCTTTCTTCAAAAGAATTATATTTTTGAAGAACCATATTGATGGTATGATTACATGGATTTTAGGCATAATTCTACTTGTTTTTGTTCTATATAGAAGATTCAGAAAAAATTTTTGTTTAAAAAATATCATTAGAGTTAACTAACACGCTAATAGACATTTTAATAATTGCAATATTGTATTTTGTTGGTACATTCTTTCGAGCAATAGGTCAGGTTTGGCGTAAGAAAAAGTTGAAAAAGCAAATTGAAGCAATTCCCAATTATAATGAACTTTCGAAATATATAATTCTAGAGAAATTAAATGAGAATAAACGTGGTGGAGTTAGTAATGTTTTTAAGAGTATATTTTCAATACTTGTATTTGTAGCGATAACCATTTCTTTATTATTGTTCACTGCCAATATTGATATTATCTTGATCTTTAATGTTTCATTACGTAGAGCCCTATTACTTCTAATAAACCTATATTATGGTTTTAGAGATTAAAACTAAATTAAAATTTAATTTTTTTTTCCTGTTTTTATAATACATCGAATATTTTAACTTCAGAAGGCATAAATTTATTATTTTTCCATAAATCACCTATCTTAAATTAGGTGTTGTGAATATTATTAAGTATAGGAAAATGGGTTCTCTTGATTGGAATGTTTCCGTTTTAGGTTTTGGGGCTATGAGGTTGCCAACAAAACAAGTTAAAGATGAAAACACACAGGAATTGAAGTATTTAATCGAAGAAAACGAAGCAATTAAAATGATACGCTATGCGATCGATAATGGTGTTAATTACATCGACACGGCTTATCCTTATCATGGGGGAGAAAGCGAAGTCATAGTTGGAAAAGCGTTAAAGGACGGATATCGCGAAAAAGTTCATCTAACCACGAAATTACCCATGTGGATGGTTAAAAAGACAGAGGATTTTGATAAATTTCTAAACCAACAAATGGAGAGATTACAAACAAAACCAGATATATACTTATTCCACGGTTTAACTAAGGAAAGGTTAGGAAAAATAAAAACTTTAAATTTAATTGAGAAAATGGAAGCGGCTAAAGAAAAAGGGTTAATAAAGTACATTGGTTTCTCGTTTCACGATAATTTTGAAGTTTTCAAAGAAATAATTGATTTTTATAATTGGGATTGCTGTCAGATTCAATTTAATTATCTTGATATCGATTACCAAGCAGGCACTAAGGGTTTAGAATATGCAGCTGGAAAAAATATAGCAGTAATTATTATGGAACCAATCAGAGGAGGTAAATTAGCAGTCCCAGAAAACAAATTAAACTCAAAACCAGAAATTAAAGAGGTTCTAGAAGCTTCGAAGGTTAAAAGGAGCATGGCTGACTGGGCTCTACAATTCGTTTGGAATCACGCAGAAGTTTCCGTTGTCTTAAGTGGAATGAGTACGATGCAACAAGTTATAGAAAATATCGATTCTGCAAGTAAATCAGGCATAAATACTTTAACTAATGATGAATTAAATACAATTTCTTCCCTTCGCAAAGCTTACGAGAAATTCCTTGTTGTTCCCTGCACAAGTTGTGGATATTGCATACCTTGTCCTAATTATGTTTCAATCCCTTTTATACTTAGATTATTAAATGATGTGGCTTATTGGGGGGAATCCGGTAGAAATAGAATTGCCTTCTTTTATAATAACATGGCTAAAACCCAAGAAGATATCAAAGTTAAAAGATCTCAAGGCGAAGAGATAAGTGGGGCCGCTACTTTGTGTATTCAATGCGGAGAATGTATTGATAAATGCCCACAGCAGATTGAAATTCCAGATTTTATGGAAAAAGCAAATGAGATATTTGAGAATGGAAAACCAGTTTCTGATATATTATCCTCGTAAAAAATTAAGAAATTTATCGTAGACATTTATAGCTTAACAAAAATAAATAATATAAAGTATCGACTGTTAAATGAAGTATAAAAATAGGTATTTTAATCTTAAATTAATGAAAAAGAAAAATAAGATGGAATGAAGAAAATATGAAAATCAAATATAAATTATTTAAACGAACATTTCCCCTAATTTGTACAAAATGTGGTAAATTATCTAATATGTCACGAGAATATTGCGAAAATTGCGGAGAAAAGGACAGTTTCAGAGATACTACAAAAGAAGATCACCTAAGATTTCAAGAAACTTAAAATAATCAATTAAATAAGAATTGATTAAAAACTATATTTTTATCGATGTTAAGAAATATGTAATAAATTTCAAATTGTTATTCTTTTAAACTTTTCTTTATCTTTTTGTACAAATCTTTTAATCCAGAGTCTTCAAGAAATTGATCAATTTTTGATACTGTTTTTTTTGTCTGTATAGGTTCGCTTTTACTTAATTCACTTCCACAATACTCGCAGATAGCTTGATTTAGATTCGAATATTCTGTGTGACAATTTGAACATTTCATTTTAAACTTATCACGAAATCAAAAATTTTTCATTCCTATAATAAAAAACTCGATTAGAATTATATAATTTTACAGAGCTAATGATTTTTCAAAAAAAAAAAAAAGTAATTATTTAAACTAGGCTTTACCGTATTTTTTAAACAAGAAAATACCCAGTATCACTATTACTATACCCATTAACGCAATAATACCTAGTTGCATCAAAATTTCTGATGTAAATGGAGATACGCCATCGAATATGGCTGTTAAAGCATCGGTGACGTAATAACTTGGGAGAAAGGCCGATATAACACGTATTCCTTCTGGTAAAATGATGAAAGTACCAAAAAACATTTGTGGAAGAATAAATATAAATGAAAGTCCCGAGGCAGCACCAGCCGATTTAGCTATTGTAGCTGTAATTAGTCCCAGTCCAACAGAGCATAACGATAAAAATAGCATAAAAATAAATGCCATTATAACTCCAAAGGCATCCACATTTGGCCTATATCCCATTAAAAGAGACAATAGAAATACAATAGTAAGTTGGATAGCAGCGATCAACAAATTTGTAATGATATGACTCCCTATAAATTGGGTTGAAGTTGTAGGTGTTACATTTATCCTTTTCAGTAACCCGTTTTCTCGATCATCAGTAAACGACATCGACACAGTCATTATTATAAATATGCATGCATAAGCAAATAAGCCTGGTGCCATTATATCAAACAAAGGCGGGTCCGCACCTCCTATACTTCCAAAAGCTAGTCCAAATACTAATGTGAGTATAGCAGGAAAAAGTAAATTCATAAATAAATTAGCTGGTTCCCTGATCAATTTCAATAATTCCATTTTTACGAGTGCTAGAACTCTTTGCATCATTTTTCTATACTCCCTCCATTATTCTTCTTCCAGTTATTTTCATAAATACTTCTTCTAAATTTGTAGCATCGTGTTTTTTCATTAATTCTTTTGGAGAACCAAGTGCGATAAGCTCTCCATAATCAATGATACCTACTCTGTCGCATAATGCCTCCGCTTCCTCAATATAGTGAGTAGTTAAAATGATTGTCTTATCATCTTGCTTGAGATCCCCGATAAAATTCCATGTCTTCCGTCTGGCACGAGGATCCATTCCAACTGTAGGTTCGTCAAGAAATACAATTTTAGGATCATTGATTAAAGCAATAATAAGATTAAGTTGTCGAACCATTCCACCACTATATCCTTTTGCTTTCCTATTACTTGCCTCTTTTAATCCCGAAGCTTCAAAAAATCTATCAGCTCGTTCTTTTAAAACCTGTTTATCCATCTCAAATAAATTTCCAAAGAGTTCAACATTCTCTCGCCCTTTTAAAAATTTAAAAACTGAAGCTTCTTGAGGACATACTCCTATCATCTCTTTTATTCTGTTTAAATCTTTCTTTACATCGTATCCCCCTACTACTGCGCTTCCTTCTGTTGGATTTAACAACCCTACAAGCATATTAATTGTAGTTGTTTTACCCGCGCCGTTTGGACCCAAAAGACCGAAAAGTTCACCTTTTTTTATTTCGAGATTTATCCCGTTTACAGCTGTAACATCGTCGAATTGTTTTACGAGATCTTTAATGATTATGGCACTTGCACCATCAGGATCAAATATATCTTCAGGTTTTTCCCTTTTAGTTCTTATTTTCGAAGCTTCTCCAGGTATAAGTTTCTGTAACCTTTTAATTTCTTGCTCAAGTGCTTCGATTTTTTCAAGGTACCCTACAATTTCATTATTTTTTGAACTTAAATCCTTATTAAGTCCATCTATTAACTTAAGCATTTTTTCGTTATCTTCCATTATTTTCATCACAACTTTGTATCTTATCAATAATTATTATTTTTATTTAGAGATTATGAATATTTTGTAGTCCAATATTAGAAATGTAATTGTAAGATCTATAAACTTATGCAAAAATCATTTATGAAAAATAAGAATAACGATTTAAAAGCGAATTAAATTATAAAGATTGTGAGAAAAATAAGATTTCCTGAAGCTTTTCAAGGAAATTTGAAGAAAAAATATTATTATGAGGGATGGTATAATAAAATTGTAGACATTAACAGGAATTTTGTTTATACATTTATCCCTACAATAGCAATAAACAAAAAAGCTAATAGTTCTCACGCTTTTGTCCAAATTTTAGATGGGAAAACAGGACACACAGATTATATAATATATGAATTGGATCAATTTGAAAACCTTGCCAATAATGATTTTCATATTAGAATTGGAAATAATGTCTTCTCTTCTAGGGGTTTCGAATTAAATATCATTCAAAATAAAACGAAAATTAAAGGGTTAATTGAATACACTACTCCGGTTTTATGGCCTAAAACCTTTTTACAACCAGGAATAATGGGGATTATGTCATTTTTTCCATTTTTAGAGACATATCATGATATTGTAAGTATGAATCATGGACTTAAGGGTAAGATAGATTTTAATGGTAGAATTCTTGATTTCAACGGCGGAAAAGGGTATTTAGAAAAAGACTGGGGGACTTCTTTTCCAAAAGCATATATTTGGGCTCAAACAAACCATTTTTCAAATCCGCAATTATCCTTTATATTGTCAATAGCTCTAGTGCCCCTTTTTAAAATTAGAGTTAAAGGTTTTTTTTGTGTAATTTGGTATCAAGGAAATTTTTATAAGTTCGCTACTTACTCAGGCGCGAAGATTAAACTACTTGATATCAATTCTGATGAGCTAAAAATTAAAATTGAGGATAGAAAGTTATCATTGCAAATAATTATAAACAAGAAAAATATAAGATTTAGTAAGTTAAAAGCACCGGTATCAGGAATGATGTCATCTAATATAATTGAAACTATAAATTCGAACATTAAAATAATACTCTATAATAAAAGGAATAATAAAACAATCTTGGAAGATATTGGCATGAATGCAGGATTAGATTTAAGCAATATAGAATTACTAGTTTAGTAAAAAAAATCGCTATTTATTTATTTTTTGTCCATTGCTTCTTTTGAATATAATCTCTGCCTCAAAGTAACCATTCCGCTATCCATGTCATGGTCTACTAAATCAACATTTGCTAATTCTTGTATCGCTCTTAAAATAAAAGCTCCTCCAATTCCAGTAGTATTTTTTAACTCATCGCGTGACAAAGTTTCTTTTTCCCCATGTAGCGTCATTAAAATACGATAATGTGGTTGACCCTGCCAAATTTTTTCTACAAGGACTCTGAAAATTGATAGTAATGCCGTTATTCTTTCAAAATCTAAATCTTGGGATTCTGCTTCTTCAGCTAGCTTAGCAAATTTCGCCAGTTCGATTTTAACCTTTTCATATTCTTCTAACAACCGTCTTTGTTCCTCAGTCATAGTTCCAATTTTTTGATCTCTTTCTCGTTTTTCTAATTCAAGTTTTTGCG
Source organism: Promethearchaeota archaeon (assembly GCA_013375495.1). Next base: position 367,001 of record JABXKC010000001.1, on the reverse strand, counting down.
TTTCTTGTTCCAATATCTGTTTGTCTTTCTCCAATTTTGCTTTTTCTTGCTCTAGTTGAACCTTTTCCAATTCAAGCGTTTTTTTATCTCGACTTTGTTGCTCTCTATCTTTATCTAGCGTGATTAATTCTGTTTTGGCAGTTTCTAAAACTTCTATAAATTGTTTAAAATTATCTTCCACAGATCGCAACGAGTTTTCGATGATTTCTATGGCATTTTTTTTCTCAGACATTAGATTTCACAATAAATGTTTTTAATAAATAATTATAAGTTTAATTTAAATATATAAGTTAAACTAAGTATAAAATATTGAACTTAGTAATAGTAAGTAATAATTTATTAATCGAAAAAAAAAAATTAATATGTAATTACCTATGAGTGTTTTTGATAGGGAGGATCGTAAATTCTTTAAAAGGATAATAATTTTAATCGTCTTATTGGTGATCTCTCTTTCCTATTTAGTTTATGATAGGTCCTTCAGTTACAATCGCTACGAGAGGGTGGAATTTCAATCTGCTGGTGCAAATCTATATGCAAATCTCTATTTTCCATCAAAAAATCTAGGATTTCAAGAACAAAGACCTTTAGTTATTTATTGTCATGGAATAGGGAGTCAAAGGGATTTTGATATAAGGATTCCAATTGAACTCTCAAAGAGGGGTTTTTATGTTGCAGCCTTAGATTACCAAGGGCATGGCGAAAGCGGAGGTAATATCGTAAATATTGATCCTATTACAGATAGACCTGCTTTAGCTCAAGATTGCTCAAAACTACTAGATAAACTCGAGAAATTACCATTCTATTCAAATGTGAATACATCTCAGATTGGATTAATTGGACATTCTTTGGGGGGTTTTGTAGTACTCATGAACCAGGCTTTAGATCCCCGTTTTAATGTGACTGTTGCATGGGCTCCCTTGGTAAACTATAATCCTGAGGTTATTCCTGTGTTTCCTTCTGAATATGACGAGTATATTCCTGCCAATCTACTCAACTCAACAAACACGAATAACCTTTTAATCATCATGCATGTGGATGACGAAGTAATAGCTTTTGAGGATCAAGCGTTAGTAGCTCAAAATTTAACTGGTTGCAGGGTAATCAATATAACTAGACCTTTAATTGGGGGAGGTCACCAATTATTTGGAAATGAAGTTATAATTGAATCAATAAAGTGGTTTGAAAATTATTTTTTCAATTCTGAATATCTAAACGGACCAATAAATATTACATTCCTTGTAAATTACGCTATAATTTTTATAACTTTAATACTATTAGTATTAATCGTTCTTTCGCTGATAATCTACACTTCTAAATTTTTCCAGTATAAGAAGGTTGTTTTAGAAAAGCCATTACCAAAAATAACGGGAAAACTCTCACTAATTAAGGATCGAGCCATAAGGATAAGAAAAATTTTACAAATTATAGTTTACACGACCCTTTTTTTGCTTAACTGGGAGATTTTTGAAAGAGCATTTGGTTTTATAGGTATCTTTTTTGCTTCTCTTAATATCACTGTTATTTACTTTATTGTTAAATTTATTCTCTATCTGCGTAGATTAAAGCAAGAAGAGGTTAAATTCGATTTAAAACAAATTGTAGCATTAATTAAATCTGAATTTCAGTTAAAATTTCTAGTTTTTGCTGTGATATGCAATAGCTATTTCATAGTTATATATTTGATCTTTAGTTTCTTTTATCCATTTGCATTCATGTGGCCATCTAACTTCTTCGGAACTCTGTTAGCCGCAGAAGTAGCATTTCCTGTGTTCTTTTCTCTAGAACTGCTATATAGAAAAGTTATATACCCTCAGTTATCTTTCATTAAAGGAGAACGCAAAAAAACGTTGTGGATAATTATTATTGCGATATATATACACATTAATTTAATGGTACTAACTTGGTCGTGGGCATTCTTCCCTTCTGTAATATTCATGTATCTTGTTTTTTTATATGCGATAATTCAGAATACCTTTATTTATGAAAAAACTCAGCGGTTTAGCACCGTTATTTTAAGCTCCTTTAATATTGTCCAGCTATTCTTTGCAGCTGTAATCTCTAACGCCATTGGTATAGGTGCTGTGCTTCATTTATTTGTATCCATTTAGTATCATATAAAAAATTTTATTCTTTATACTGAAATCTTAATTTCAAATCTTTAATTTAGCATTAGTAATTACTAGAAAAAACATTATTTCTATTATTGAAAAAACATTAATTCTAAATCTTGTTAATTAGTGATTCAATATGACCTCAAATAACGAACCAAATAGTAATTCTGTCAAAAGGCGGAGGTTAATCTTTGGAGTTTCTATTCCCGTTTTTTTGATGGGGCTTGTTTCTCTTTTTACAGACATTTCAAGCGAGAGCATCCAAAGCATTTTACCTCTATTTATCATTGAAATTGGAGGAAGTACGTTGGTTTTAGGTCTGATTTCAGGAGTAACAAATGCTATTGCAAATATATTAAAAGGAATTACTGGTTGGATGAGTGATAAAATAAACAAAAGGAAACCCTTCATAGTAGCAGGATATTCGTTATCAAACCTATCAAAACCTTTAATTGGGCTAAGTCCTTCCTGGGAAATGGTGTTAGGATTAAAAACGACAGATCGAATAGGTAAAGGTTTAAGAACTTCTTCAAGAGATGCCCTTATTTCGTATTACGCTGAAAAAAAGGGTAAAGCTTTTGGATTACATCGGGCTATGGACACATTAGGGGCCGTTTTTGGTTCACTTCTCGCTTTTCTTCTATTATTTTTAATGTGGAGTTATTCACAAATAATTTTTTTCTCTATAATCCCGGGACTTATAGCTGTTGCTCTAATCCTGCCAGTTAAGGATGTCTCTCCTGAAGAAATAGATAGAAAATTAGAAAAGAAAATTAGAAAAGAAGGGTCGGAAAAGATTGACAGAAACTTTATAAAGTTAATCGTTATACTTGGAGTTATTGAATTTGCTAGTTTAGATGTAGTATTTTTGATACTCAGAGCAACTGACTATATCCCTCCTCATTTAATCTTCCTTATACCCGTTTTTTATCTAATTTTAAATGTAGTTTATACCATATTCTCCCCTATCAATGGCTCTCTTTCGGACAAATTCGGACGAAAACCTATAATTGTTATTGGATTATCTATCTTATTGATTTCTTGTGTAATTCTTGCTTTCCCTGTTGAAGTTTCCCTATTTTCAGTGGTTTTAATTATTATTATTTATGTAATGCATGGTTTTTACTTAGCTTCTGTAGATCCTATATCTAGAGCATATATTGCTGACCTGGCAGGTAAAGAAAAAAGAGGACGAGCTTATGGGTATTATTATCTATCGGTTGGATTCATTAGCATGGTTGAAGCTTTACTCTTCGGCTATTTATATGAAGCGTTCTCTTTTACTTGGGCTTTTTTTTACATTTCAATTCTGTTAGCTGTATGTATTGTTATCTTTGCGATTACAGATTTTTCTAAAATAATAAAAAAAAGTTGATCTAATAAAGAGTTATGGGTTTTTAGTTGAAGTTATGCTGAAGTCCATAACTGTGCTAAATGTAGTAGGACTTCTGAAGCCTTCTGTAACGCCTTAGTAGGAATATGCTCTTTTCTAGAATGGAATAATAATCCTCCAGCAAATATATTGGGAGTGGGTATCCCCATTTCACTTAATCTCGAACCATCAGTTCCTCCTCTTATAGAATGAATTTTTACTTCCAATCCTGCCAATTCTATCGATTTTTCTGCCAGATCTACAACAAATTTATCCTTTTCAATAAAGCGAAGCATATTGCTATATTGGTGTTCGAATTTTAAATCTATTTTTAATCCGGGATATCTTATTTCATAAAGTTCTTTTAATTTACTAAGAAAGTCCATCCTTTTTTCATTATTCTTTTGGATATAGTCTCTAATTAGTAAAAATGTTTCAGCTTTTTCGGCATCCCCTTTTAACCCTGTTACAAAGAAAAATCCTTCTCGTTCTTCGGTATGCTCTGGGGATTCATGTTCAGGAATTTCGCTGAGAAAACGACTTGCGATATGAATGGCATTAACTAAAAGATTTTTAGCATAGCCTGGATGTACACTAAGTCCTGTGAAGGTAATTGACGCTCTCCATGCATCAAAACATTCAAACTCTAATTCACCCATTTCCGAACCATCCATGGTATAACAGAATTCTGGTAACCTTTGTTTATTAATATTTAAAGTTCCCCTTCCTGTTTCTTCATCTGGTGTAAAGCATATAGTAATAGGTCCATGTTTTAACTCAGAGAATTTTTGCCAAGCAGCACACGCGGCTATAATTTCTGCAATACCTGCTTTATCATCTGCTCCCAATAATGTATCTCCCTCTGAAGTGATAATATCTAACCCAATATATTCTTTCAATATTGGTGAGTCGTCAACTGTAAGCTTAATATCTTTATTACCTGCAAATTCTATTGTCCCTCCATCAAAATTTTTGTGAATGATGGGTTTAACATTTTTACCGCTTACAGCACGGGAAGTATCAATGTGAGCTATTAGACCAATTCTTTTGACATTCTCTAACCCATTACTTGCCGGTAAGTCTGCGTATACATAACCAAAATCGTCATGTATTACATTTTCTAGATTTAATTCTTTCAGTTCATCAGCTAATATCTTTCCTAATTCAAATTGATTCTCTGTTGAAGGATTTGATTGGGAAAGCTCATCAGATGTGGTCCATACTTGAACATACTTTAAAAACCTATTTACTGATTCTACTAATAAAAAGTCTTTTATTTCTTCTGAAAGCATATTAACCTGTTTTATCTCATATTAAATAATTTTGATAATAAAAGTAATGGTAAAATTTATTTAATCATTTTCCTTTAAATTTAGGTTCTCTTTTTTGTTTAAAAGACTTCATTCCTTCCCCAAAATCATAAGAAGCAATGTTTTTGCAATACAGTTTAAATTCGTGAATAAGAGAAGGGAATAACTCGTTATATTGAGAATAGTTTAACATATTCTTATTATATCCTAAACATTTTGTGGGTAGACTTGCTATAGATTGAGTAAATTCTTCTGATTTAGTACTAAATTCCGATAATGAGAAAACTTTGTTTATTAAACCAATAGAGAGTGCTTCTTTAGCGTCAAGAAGTCGTCCCGTTAAAATTATGTCTGTTGCCCTTGCAAACCCTATTAATCTCGGAAGAAGCCAACTTGCTCCACTCATTACGCAATGAGCTCGATTAACGCGTTGATCTCCTACCTTAAGATTATCCGCTGCAATACGAAAATCACACGCAAGAGCTAGTTCAAATCCTGCACCTAAACAATAACCTTGTAATAAAGCAATGAAGGGTTTTTGAATTTCCCGTATTAATCGAATAACTTTATGATGTGGAAGTTTAGAACCATCTTCCAATGGCTTAAATTTTACGCCTTCAGGGCCCATACTCTTTAAATCATCGCCCGAACTGAAAGATTGACTATTACCCTCAATAGAAAAAGCGCGGATTAGTTTGTTTTTAGAGTTAGATTCCAAAACATTAATAATTTCCAACAGCATAGGATAATTTAAAGCATTTAATCGTTTTGGACGATTTAAAGTAATTTTACCAATACTATTTTCGATTTTAAAATAAATATTATCAAAATCCGTTTGAATTATCATTATCACCTTGTTAGAAAGATAATTTACACTAAAACTTAAATCTGATTATGAGAATAGGAAAAGAAATAAAAAAAAAGAAAAAGAAATAAAAAAAGAAAATTACCAAATTGAAAACCATTGATCAAGTTTTGAACCAAACACTATCAGATAGGGGAATAATAAATCCCAAAGACTTGTTTCAGCATTAATAATAATCACTCCGATAATAATTGCAGTCCAACCTGATACATCTGAGAGCCCTATAAATTCCAAACTCACATACGGTATTGCATCAGAAAATAATGTTACAAACAGTAAGTAGTTGGCTAAAATCATAACCCCGATTCTTAAAATCATTCCAAAAAGGCCATAAACAACATAATTCTTCAGGTTTTTAATTTTTTGACTGTTCCTTACTCCTTCCTCTTCTTTATATAGTTTTAAAAACAGTATAGGAACTATAATCAGAGCAAATGTAGCAGCAAATTTCATTATGGGCCCAATGGGTGCAAAAGAATCAAATGGCATTAAGCCAAATGTCCCAATAACACAACACAGTATCCCAGCTTTAGTTCCAAATATGAGAAAACATAATATCCATATTATTGATATAGGATCTATAATAGCAATCCCCCATCCAGGAATCCTTGGGACAAAGGGAGTTACAAATATGGATAATACAATAGATAAAGCCCCAAATAGAGCCGCTCCAGATATCTGTAAAACAAACTGAGAAGATTTTGACATTTGAGTTTCTTTTTCTTCAGTTATATGTTCTTGCGTTAAATCTGTCATTTTTTATCGTAATTCTAGTTTTTAATATAGTTACGGGTTGGAATTTACTTATATTTTTAAAAGATCGCATTATGTTTAATCTTAAAATCTCAAGGCGATTGCCAAAATTTAAACGAAAATTCATTAAAAAATAAAGAAAAAATATCAAGATGTTTCTTTAAAATTAAAGATATTAACTAATTTGCAGAAATTTATTCTGAAGTTCAATTTAATTGAAGATTTTACCTACCCAAAATTGGAGATTTCAAGAATATGAAAAACTTTATTTCAAGATTTTTTTTTCTTTAGCGTCTAATTCGAACCAATTACTTATGTTTCCTAATTGTTTTCTGGAAGAACTGCATAATACTCTTAAAAAAGGGATAAAATCTTGAACAACCTCGATGTCAGAGATTTCATATTTCTTTTGAATTTTTTCAACTATTGATCTTTCATTCACTGTTAGTGAAAAAAATCCCGAAGATGTGTATCTAGGGAATTTGATACTACGATAGCTCTCTTCCGGAGATCTATTTTTTCTTGACAAAACAACACCTCCCGCAAAAAGATCGTAGAAGTAAGGCAGCAGAGACCAGTATTGGTTTTTTCGGATTCGACCAAAAATCTCATCAGCTAAAGAGAGGTTTTCATAAGCGTTAGCGACTTCCCTATTAAGTTTAATAAACGAAGTAAGATTTTCGTTAATCCATTTGTACAAGAAATTATAATCTACATCAGATTTATTAGTTAAATCTCGCGCTTCCTTTAAAGTGTTGACTTTTTGAAACAAATCTCTAACTAATACAAAAATTTCTTCTGTACTATCTCTATTTAATTTTAAAATTAGTTCTTTACTGTCTTTATCTGAAGAACCTTGACTTATACCCTGCAAATCGTTTATTACTCCCCTTAAATCACCGTTATTTTTATCGATAATTAAATTTATATCATTTACACTCAAATTAGATATCTTTTCTTTAGATACTATTTTTCTAGCAATTTTTAGCATTTTTTCATTAGCTAAGGAATCTACTTCAAATCTTCTTATTTTATTGTAAAGTGATTGAAGATTTTGTTTATATTCATTAGAGCACATTATAATAGGAAATTGCGTATTTTCAATAAGCTTAATAATTGTTGGGACTGCACCTCTATCTGTAACTCCATATATTCCATCAATTTCATCGATTAGTATCAATTTCTTTTTACTTTGAACTACAAAATCCATAATACCTCGTGATTTTGTTGTTTCCCTCAATTTGGATTCTAAAGCCGCTTTTGTACGTGTATCAGAAGCATTAGTTTCTACAACTTCCATATTTAGATCATTAGCTAGAGCGTAAGCAATCGTAGTTTTACCCACTCCTGGAGGACCTTCAAGCAATACTGCTGCTTTCTCAGGAACTAATTTTAATTCTTCTTTTTGTTCTTTATCGTCGTGAGATCTGTTGTATATCCTAATTGTTTTGTTTGCTTCATTTATTTTTCTTCTTTCTTTAAAGAAATCCAAAATGAAATGTCTTAATTCTTCAGCTATGTTAACTTTTTGCCTTCCAACTTTAGCAGTAGGTAAGGCCATATCTTTAATTGATTTAGGGCGATACTTCTCAACCCATGGAACTTTTTCATTAGAATCTAGTGTCAAATAAATCACCTATAGAAATGTTGAAAAGTTACATATTTTAGCTAATAAATTCGAAATCTGGATGTCGATATCTCTTCCATCAATTGTTCTAAAATCGGCTTCCGCTATTAGATTTAATATCTCAGTTCTAGAATATTTACTGATAGGAATTTTCTCTAGCTCAGTTAGCATAATTTGAAACATTTCTTGGGAATTAAATTTATAGTTTGTTTGAATTTTCCTAGATAACTCTCTTGCTTTAAGAAAGTTTCCCTTAAAACACATTAATAAGAGTCCTCTAACCATCTCGTTTTTAGAATTAATCGAATTCTCGTACAATTTCTCTGAATCGATCACATCTCCACTAACAGAGCACAGTTGAAGTAGGTCTATCGCGTGGGAGATCTTGCCTTCTGATGTTTTATAGAGAAATTCGATTGCATCTTGTTTGATTTTTAGAGATTCCTTATGAGCTATGTCTTGTATTAATCCTTTGAACGAGCTAAAATTAACAGGTGAAATTAAAAAAATCTGACATCTACTCATTATTGGATCTATAATTCTTGAAACTTTAGATGTTATTAATATCATTCTACAATTTGTACCATAAATTTCCATTAATCTCCGAAATGCTTGTTGATTGGAACCCAAAGAATCAAAATTTTTTACGATAAGTATTTTAAAAGGAGCATCTCCTAATACTTTTAATTGTATAAACGGTTTAATCTTAACTTGGATAAAAGCTGGGGTTGTTATTTTTTTTCCCGCTAAACTCCCTAATTTACTTTTTGAGACATATGCTTCAGAGCGAGCTTGTTTCATTTCCTCTACAGTTAAAGGTACGTTTGAATAAACTAATTTTGAATTTGCATCAAAATAACTTCCTAAAAATTCCTTCGAAAACAAATTTGCAATTGTTGTTTTTCCAATACCCTCCTCTCCAACGAATAATAAATGTGGGAAATTTCTCTGATTAATTGCTTCTCCTAACCTTTTTTTAATTGAATCTCTACCACAAACTTCATTTAGGGTTTTAGGTAAATATTTTAATCGCCAAATAGGAATTTCTAAAAGCAAGCGCATTTTCTCCTTATGTTTTTTTATCCAATTTATGAACTAATATACCTAATCAACTGACCAATTAAAGCTATTAATTGCATTTTTTCGTCTGCTCCTTGGCTAATTCTATAATCTACATCTCCAATAAATGATAAAAGAGAAACATAATCATTAGATTGAATGTTAAGATCCACTGTCTGTTCTAAAATCTGTCTTATAAAATTTCTGGAATCTAAGTTTTCAATCGTGTCAAAAATTTTTTTTACTTCATCCATATCTTTAGCTTTAATTGCATCCATTAGCTTTTCTAATGTTTTATCTTCTAAAAACCCAGAAATCATTAAAATTTCGTTTGAATCTAGTTTTTCTATCAATTCAAGTGAAACTGACATCTGTAAAGTATTAATAGCTTTTCTTAAATCTCCACCTGAGATAAAAAATAGAGTATCGAATAATTTAGTTTCGTGAGCTTGAGGAATTTGTAATTTCTCTTTTTTTACTATAAATTTTAATCTCTCTATTATTTTATTTTTAGTTAGGTTCGTAAATCTAAATACAGCACACCTAGAAACAATTGGATCGATTATTTTATTGATATAATTACATAATAAAATAAATTTCACGTTGCTTGATCCTTTTTCAATGATCCTTCTTAATGCTTGTTGGACCTGAGTGGGAATATTGTCAGCTTCATCTAAAATAACAAATTTTAAAGTATTATCGTTAAGTATTAAATTTTGATTAACAAAACTTTTTATCACACCTCTAACATAATCCATCCTAACTGTGTCCGAAGCGTTTAGCTCTAAAACATTAGCATAATAATTTTGTTTCTTAATAGCATTTTTTGCGATGATTAATGCTGTACTCGTTTTTCCTGTTCCCGCTGGACCTGCAAAAATCATATGAGGCATATCATTGCTTAGGGCAAACTCTTTTAAGTTATTAATAGCTATACTCTGACTTACTACATCTTCAAAAGAATTTGGCCTATATTTTTCAACCCAAGGTTTTTCTTCTTTAATCCCAATAATCTATCCCTTCTATTTGGAATCTCCAAGATTTTCTTTAGATATATCTAGTTCTAAAACCTCGTACACCTTCTTAAAATGCATTTTTGCGTAAAGACTGGCTGCTTCTCTCGCTTTTTCTTTAATATTTACTTTTATTTTTTCTACTTTAATTTTCTGCAAATGTTCAATTGCTTTTTTAACGAGCAATTCACCAATACCATGCCCCCGATATTCTTCCATAAGATAAACTTGCTTAATATAACCTTCGGAAGCGCCAAATGGATCGATTCTTAACTCTGCGATAATCATACCAATAACTTCGTTATCCTTGTCTTCATCGATCGCAATTAAAATCCCATGGCGTTGCAAAGGATCGTATAACCGTCTGGAAATGCCCCAGTCAAACCGCTTGCTATCAAATTTGCCTCCAAACCTTGAAATCAATAATTTCATCAATTTCTCTAAAGATTCGATTTGATCCGGCGTAGGATTTTCTATTCTAATATTTTTCATATCAAATCAACTGAAACAACAAAATAACTAACAATAAATTATAAATTGCTTTTTAAAAATTTATATTTTCTTGATTAATAAATAATAGCTTTTTACATCTCTTAAAATGTAAAATTAAAAGGAAAGAGGTTAAATTTTAACGCGCTGAGACTCCATCCCAAGCTTTGACCTCAGGATCTTCATAACCACAAACGCTGCATTTTTGGTTTACTTCCCATGCTTCTAAAGCAGGATGAACCCTAGTAAAAAGCGATCCACACTGTCCACAAATAAGATATTTAGCTCCGCAACCATCGCACATTTTCAATTGACCTTTTTCTACAAAGCGAAAAGTTCGTTTCATCCATTCGTCGTTAACTAAACGAAATGTTTCCCCTCCACACATTATACACTTTTTGCCGTCAAATTCAGTCATGTTAACTTTACCATTTTTTAAAATTTTAGTTTTAAAGTATTGAATAATAAATAAATAGTGTGAATATTTAAAAAAATAAAGTATTCTATATTTTAAAATTGCTTCGAAAATGTATTTAAAATAAAATTAAAAAAAAAATACACATAATTACATTTCTAACTTTTTAGTTGCTCCGTTAGCGGTCCCTTTGGGATTAATCTTTTCCAGTTCTCCTATTAATTGAAAAACCTTATCATCATTTAAAGCTTCACCAAATTTTATCAACATTTCTTTGGAACCGACAAATAATCCTTTTCTCTTCATTGGTTTCCCGTCCTCTTTTAAAGGGTTTACCTCCAAAAATAGTAGTGCCGGGCGAGTTTTAGTTGCAGGAACTTTAACTACATTCACACCAGGTACTGGAGTTTCCATCTTTTCCCAATCAGCCCCAGTTTTTAGGTGGTTCTTTAATTGAGCTTCAATATCTGCCATATTTAATCACTTCTTTTTTAAAAATTATTATATATATTAGGTGTAACATATAATGTCTAATATATATACTTAGAGGTATATAAAAACTTTGTGTTATCGAAGACTCGAACATTTATATTAAAACTGAGCAGACAAAAATCCCAAACAATTGAAAAATCGTTATATCTTATCTAAATTTATTTCGTCGGATTACTTGGGGTCAATTTCCACTAAATGCTTAAATATCACCTCGGTATATATAATTGTATAGAAAAACTTAGAGTTACTCTAAGAATAATATTGGTGATTAAAATAAAATTAATTTCCGTTAATTTACCAGAATCGTATCTTAAGGTTCTTGAGATACTAGTGGTAGAGGGTAAGTTTCCAAATCGAAGTGAAGCTATTCGAGTTGGAATTAGGGATTTGATTAGGACAGAGTATCTAATAGAAGAATCAGTCAAGAGAAATCTTAATCCAAATTTAATCCAATCAGAGATTGAAGATCAAATTCAAGAAATTATGTAATTTTCTATTCTAATTTTTTCTTTTTTTCTTTTCTAATGGAAATATTAAATAAAAACTAAGAATCCAATACTTCTTTTATTCTTCTTCGTCTTTCAGCGCGTCTAGCGGCTATTTTTTCTCTAATATCGTCCGTTTCGATTTTTGGAGCTTCCATTTTCTCTTCTGGAGTCTCTCTAATGTCTAATTCTTTTTTATAAGTATTTATCTTATCTTCTACGGCTGAGATAAATCTAATTCCAATTTTAGTCTCATTTAAATTAAATAAAGCTTCATTCAATTCTGTGATTGCTCTCATAAAAGAATTGGTTGATAGGGAAATCTGAGCTTTATCTAACGCCTGATATGCTAGCTTAAATCTATCAAAATTCTCGTCTCTATCGAGATCAAAATTGGTAATGATAGGAACTTGACTTGCGTTCTCTAAAACCTTAATCTGATTATTTATCTCTTTTTTTAGCTTATCAAGATTGGTGTTCTCTATTTTTTTGCTTATTTTTCTTAAAGCAAATACTGCTTCATTGTATTTTAACATCTTAATTATGGCGTTAGCGTCATCAAGTTCTTTTTGAATTAGTTTTTCTCGGTGCTTACGTTTTTCTTCCTTCCTCGTTTTATCAAATTCTTTTTGTTTTTCATCTGCATCTTTTAACAACTCTTCAAGCTCTCTTTTCTCTTCTACCTTCTTCTGCTGGTATGCTTTTAGCTTATCTGTTTGTTTCATTTCTTTTTTGAGGATAATTAAAAGATCGTTATTAATCCGGCTGACTTCATGCTCCCATTCAATTTTTTTGAACATATCTCGTCCCAATATGTATTTGTCATAAGCTTCTTCGAATTTCTTTTTATCTTTTAGTTTTGTCCCCTCTTCCAAGAAACGATAAGCATTTTCTGAAATTTCCCTCTCTCTTTCTTTTTCCTCGTGAATTGCTAGTAATTCTTTTCTTCTTTGTTCTTGCTGCAAATCTTGTAAATCTTTAGCTTTACTAATTTTTTCCTGAATTTGAGCCTCAAGTTTTAGCTTTTCTCTCTTTCTTTCTTCAACTAATTTTGCTTCGCGCTCGATTCTTTCCTTTTTTAATTTGATAACATTTATCGATTCTTTTATCATCTTAATTCCTTCAGGCCATTTTATCTCAGCAAATATTTTCTCGCTTTCCTTGTAATAACTCACAGCGGTTTCAAAATTATTTTGTTTTAACTCTTTTTTAGCAAGATCCATGAAATTAAATGCTTGTTCTTTTTTAGATTCGTATTCCATAGCACTTCTTCTTCTGACTTCAAGAGCTTGGTTTTTCAATTTTAATAACTCTTCTTCTGCATCCTTTGCTAGTTTAGCCTCAATTTTTTGTTTCTTTATTTGTGCTTCTTGATTTGCGTTTTTCTGTTTCTCTAAAGTTCTTAATCTGTTGTCAGCGATAGACCTCTCTTGATAATAATTTAAAGAATTTTCTAATTGATTTGCTTGTTCAATCCAACCGATACGCTCGAGTTCTATTTTTGCAGTTTTGTAAATATTAAGTATTTCTTCGAATGGAGACTCGATATTTAGAATTCCTTCTTTCTTTTTTAGTTCATACTCGTGAGCTAATCTTTCGGCACGATTTATGTTATTTAAAATTGCTTCAGATTCATTAGATTTTGCTTCTTTTAACTTTTCAAAATCAATTATTCTTTTTTCGTGAACAAAAACTTCTTTTTTATGGTCTATCTTAATCTTTTGTTTAGAGGCCTCTAATTTTTGTTGTTCAAGCGCTCGGAGGCTATCATCTTTTATTTTTTTGTCCTTATAAAATTTTATTGTCCCTATTAATCTGCGCGCTTCTTCTTTCCATCCGATCTTCTGGAATATTTTACGTGCCTTTTCATATTTCGTAATTGCTTGCTCGTATGGGCTTGTATTTATCAAGATATCTTTTTTTAAGCTTAATTCATAACTTCGAACAGCATTTTCAGCTTCTCCTATCAAATTCATGGCTTGCTTGGTCATGTCCTCAGTTTCTCTATCTTGACTACTAAGAGATTCTAATTCTTGATATCTAAGTGGTTTCGCTTTTTTTGTTGTTTTTAAAGATTCTTCAAATTCCCTCTGCTTTTTTATTTTTTCAGCTTCTAATTCACGTAATCGCTTATCTTTTTCATATTTTTCTTGATATAGCTTTATTTGGTTACCATATATTTCAGACTCATCTTTCCATCCTTGAACATATACTTTTTCTCTTATTTTCTTATAACTTTCAGCAATTTCCAAATAAGGGCATTCCTTTTCAAACTGCCTTCTTTTGATAGCCAATTCATATTCACGAGCCATTTTTTCAACATTATCTACAATTACATCGATCTCTCGTTCAAATTGTTCTTCATCTTTTTCATGCTCATTAAGCTCTTCGGATTTTTTGAGTTTATCGATATCAACACCTACAGGTTCCTCCATTTTCAACGATTTTTGTGCTTTCTCAAATTCATCCTGTTTAAGTGTTTTTTTATGCTCAATCTCTCTCAATTTTTTATCTTTTTCTAGCTTTTCTTGGTAAAACTTAACTTGGTTAGTGTAGATAAGTCCTAGCTCAGTCCAACCTTTTTCTAATATTTTTTTTCTTAAGTTTGTGTATATTTCGATTACTTCAAGATAAGGTGATTCTACTATAAGTTTGCCTTCCTTTAGCGCCTTTTTAAGCGCCACATCATAATCCCTTACCATTTTCTCAGCTTTATCTACGAAAAAATCAATTTCTTCTTGAAATTTTTTCTCATCGTATTCTTTTTTTCTTTGAGCTTCAAACTGTTTTATTTTTTCTGGATCAATACCCTCTCTTTGAACCTTCTGGAAATCTTCGTAGACTCTTTTTTCTTCATCTTTTTTAGTTTCAATTTCTCTAATTCTCTTCTCTTTATCGAATAATTCAGCGTATTTCTGGATATGGCTTGAATATATAACTGCATCCTCGTTCAATCCTTTTTCTAATACCTTATCTCTTATTTCAGTAAAAGTTTTTATAATTTCAGGATATTGGGATTCAAAATTCAAATTTCCTGACTTAGCAGCTTTTCTAAAAGTAGATTCGTACTCTCGTGCCATTTGCTCCGCTCTTTTCACGGAATTCTCAATAGTTTCTTTAAATTTTTTATTCTCACTTTCTTTGTTTCTTTGTTCTTGAAGTTGTGTTATCTGTTCTTTTCTTTCATCGGTAATATGTGTTTCTTCTTTAATTTTTAGAGATTCATCATACTCTTTTTGCTTTTGAAGTTTTTGACTCTCGATTTCCCGTAATTTCTTGTCTTTTTCTAATAGAGCAAGGTAATGCCTAATTTGATTATCATAGATAGCTACTTGGTCTTTCCATCCTTTTTCATTTACATTCTGTTTTACTTGTTCATACATCTTTATTACCGTAGGGTAGACGCATTCAGCTACTAGTTTTCCTTTCTTTATCCCCTTTTTCATGTTTATATCGTATTCTCTTGCTAACTTCTCAGCGTGATTAACCATTTCAGAAATTTTATTTTGAAAATCTATCTCATCTTGCTTTTTCTCAGCTTGTTTTCTTAATGCTTCAGCTTGAGTTTGCTGTTTTACTTGTTCTTCTATAGTTGCTTTTTCTATTAATCGGGTTTCCTGTTGTTTCTTTTTTTGAATTTCTTGTTGTTCTCTCTCCTTGATTTGTTGTAATTCAAATTGAAATCTTTCTTTTTCTCCCTCCATCTGTTCGATCATACTTTGAATCTTCTTTACTTCATTAGTCCAATTGATTTCCGCAAATAAGGAAACGCTTTCTTCAAATAATTTTAATGATTCATCATATTGACGTAAATTTTTTAATTCTGTTGCTCTTCCTATTAATTCATAAGCTTGATTAGATATCTCATTTACTTTCCTCTTAGCTTCTTCATAAGCTCGAATTTTTTGAGCTTTTTTTTCCAATTTTGACATCTCACCCTCGGATTCTTGTTGAGTTGCTATCGTTTCCTCAGTAGTTAGACTCCTTTGTTTTCGTAAAAAATCAGCTTTTCGATTGTAGCAATCTTCAATTAACTCGTTTATTTTCTCTATCTCAGAGCTTTTCCTTAAGGGTTTTAAAATTTTTATCGCTTCATCATACATATCAAGAGCTTCATTAAATTGTTTGCCATTTACAAGCTCTATTGCCTTCACAATAAGCAAATCTGCTTCCTTATAAGATTCTTCCTCATTCTGGGCAAATAAACCATCTTCCTGAGCACTCTCAATTTCACTATCTGTTTCTAATTCGCGATCTCTAAAAACTTTCTCTTTTAATAAATATATTTCAGAAATCTTACTATTTAAAGCGTCAATTTCTGCTGACTTATTAATTTGTGCATATAATCCAATCACTTGCCGTAAAATTTCAATACTATCGTCATAAAATTGCGTTTCTACTAATGATAATGCATGTTGTACTAGTTCAATTGCTTCAGAAGTTATCTCTTCTTCAATATTTCCCATATCAGAAAAAAAAGCTTCTTTTGTTGGATCTGATTTAGATTCGTCAATTTCCTTATTATCTTTCTTTTCAATATCCCGTTCGTTCATTTTTTCATCAAATTGGATGTAATTTAATATTTTATATTAAAAAACTGAATTTTGGAATATAATTATTGTAAATGAATTGTAATATTTATTTTCGTTTTAGAAATAAGCTATTACCAATATTTTCTAACTCAACAGGAAAAATTCTAATTAAAGTTCAATCTCTCCCAGAGTTTTATTTAAATAATTGTCACAGACTTTTTCTCCTTCAACAGTTAAAGTCCAACCGTTTGAATCTTTCTTAGCTAATTTCAGTTCTTCAGTGCTCCTTAGAATATTATGTACTTCGTCTTCCGTTTTCCTAATATTAAAATCGATCCGTAAGCTAAATACTATTTCATCTAAAGGTACAGGACCTCCAAGTTCATCTTCCATCACGCCTAAAGCTGCGATTATTTGCTGTTGTTCCCCCATCGCACCCTCCATCTTGTTTGAAACTTCATCAAGTAACCAAGGAAACTTCTCCAACATCATTTTAATTGCATTTTCATTACCGCTTTCAAAGATTCTATCAAATTCCTCCCGAATTTTTTTCTTATTTACCATTAGTGAGCACCTTTATTTCTAAAAAGAAAATCCTTTATATTAGTGATTATCTTTTATATTAAAGCATTATATTATCTAAAAAAAAATTTATCTTTTTAATCTTAAGTAAAAAAAGAAAACTGATGATTTTATTATATGGCAAAAAAATCTTGTGAAAAACATAAAAAATTTAACTATTATTGTGAAGATTGTCAAAGATTAAATCAAGAGAATGAAGGTCGATTCAAATATAGCCTTTTAAAAAAAGTAAGCTTTAAAAAAAAATATCTCTTAATCGTTGTTATTGCTGTTGCTATCGTCATAGCATTAGCGATTTTTTGGTTGTGGCCGGCTTGGTTTGGTAACATTAATCTCCAATCTCAATTGTACGCTAATAAAGCCGGTGGGCTAGATTATTTTGATTTTTACTTCTTAAATTTTTGGTCTACTAAATTCTTATTTAACAAAACTGCTTTAATAGGAGCCTTAATTGGAAGTATAATAATGAGTATTCTTCCAGAGAGGAATTTATTAACGATTATTGGGACAAAATTAAGATTTGGAAAACCATCACATTTAAAAGCATTAATTTTTTGGTGGACAATTGGATTTGTGTTGTTTTACTTCTTAGGTTTACTTCTTGACGCTAATAATAACGGTTTTTCTTGGGCAATTTATTTAATTGAAAATGGACAGATTGAATTATCACCTACCATTTTATTTGATGCATTTGATGTAATCTTCAACTCGAGCAATACGGATTTTGTAACTATTTTTCTTTACTCAAATCTAATCGTTCCAATAGTGGTTTTTGTTTTCGGCGTTATTACTCTACGGTTAGTTTTAAATATTGTAAAGAATGTTTATTTGCGTAGAAACGATTACATTGTAATAGGAAATGCCCTAGTTATAGTAGGTCTTATTTGCGGTTTAGTGTTCTGCTTCCTCCCTACACTTTCTTTAGATGGAGTAAACATTATTCAAATTTTAGCTCTAATTTTCGGGTTTTTCTCATTTACATCTTTAGGAATCGCTATTTTTATTTTCGGGAAAGCACAGTACAAAAAAGATTCTAAAAATTACATATTTTCAAGATCTAAGCAGAAAAAAATCATTTATGTTATTGTAATCAGTATTATTTTTACAATAACACCACTACTAGTAAGTATTGGGCCTTTATTGAACCTTAATAACACCGCAGTGTGGACAGAGCAACAATGGAACAAAAAATACAAAAGGGAAATTGAATGGACTAGGGCATGTGCTGGTTTAGACATGTTTGAAGAACGACCAATTGATAACTTTACAGAGTCATCTATAACTTCTGATGCCTTAATGGTCTCTCAAGTCAGACAATTTGATCAGAATTTTGCAGTTCAATATTTAGCAGCTTCAATAGGTTCTACTTTTGAAGGTTTAGCAGATTCGGATATAGTATACATAAACAATAAGGAATATTGGGTAGCTCCTAAAACAGTTAGATTCTCAGAAATTACTGGAGATGCAGTTCAGACAAATACAGAATTATACGATCATGTTGAAGGATTTCTAGCAATGGACACTTTTACCGGAGATCTTGTAAATGTGACAACAGCTTTTAATATACCCGAAAATTATCCGATATTTTTTGGGGAAAGTGAAAGTCAAAGATATCTTGAAACAACATTGGGTTATTACGAAGAAGGATCATTAGGAGCATACGATTCTGACATTTTACTTGGTACAGAATGGGCATTAGGAATTCCCAATAACGAATTTCGATACGAAGGAGAACCAGATGGGACCCTAACTGGCATTGAAGGCTTTTGGAAAACATTAAATATTGGATTGTTCGCATACGCATTTCAAAATGAACACAAATACCTTATTAATAGAAATTTAAGATCTAGAGTGGAGAATATACTTCTTCCTCAATTAAAAATTGATAATGATCCATATTTGGTGTTTGATTTTGCTCAAGGTAAAATGTATTACGCTGTTTCGGTTTACACTTACATTAATGTTGGCGCTTATGCTCAATTTCCAATATTAAGATTCTTAGGCGTT
Source organism: Promethearchaeota archaeon (assembly GCA_013375495.1). The sequence goes on along the minus strand of JABXKC010000001.1, from coordinate 347,889 downwards.
AGCTTAGTGGATGTTATAAGTGGAGAGATGACTTTTTATAGAAATCCCACTTTAAAAACATCGAACGATCCAACTCTTCCACTCTGGGAAATTTACTTGGACAAATATTTTCCAGAGGATAATATGCCAGTATGGCTTAAAGAACAATTGAGATATCCTGAAGATTTGTTTGAATTACAACTACAAGCAAATTACATATATCATGTTGAAAATTCAGTTTCTTGGAGGCGAGCAGATGATTTCCACGAAAGACCAGAAGACGGCGATTTATTCTACATAGAATCTGATTTAGGAGAGGGAATTGAATATGTTGGTTTAGATTTAGTAGAATACAAGGGATTAACAGCAACTTTACTAGCAGGGATGTACGTTGTTAGGCATGGCGATCATTTTGGTGAAGCAATTTTCTATTATACCCGAGATTCTGGTGAAAATCTAATAGGTCCGAAAACTGCTAGAGAAACTTATGGATCTGAAGCAACTCAAGAAATTTCATTAATTTCGGGTGCTAGAAATGGGAACACCTTACTATATCCAATTGGGGGATCAATCTATTATTATATTCCGACCTACAGTACAGCAGGTAGTCTTCAACAATTAAAACTAGCAGGATTCGTAGAAGCTTTTAGTAGAGAAGTAGGATACGGTGAAAATGCGCAAGAAGGTTACATTAATTTGAATTTAACAGGTGGCGAAGCTCCTTCTAATATATCGTTATCGTATAATTTCGACATGGAATCCACAATGACTTACCCGAATGATCCAGCAAACTTCATAATAAACCTGCAGAATTTCGATACTAATTTTTCCGCTCCCGAATTGCAAGTTAAAGTCAACCTATCGATTTACACCACTACTGAGATCACTACTAATCTTAACTTAACTTACGACTTAATTTTACCAGATGATTTGTATCCAATTGAAAATTCTACTTATGTAGATGGTCCTAATACGGTTACAAACTTCACAGTAGTCAATACCACTCTATATTTTGGTGAAGGATTAGTATTAAATGGATTCGTGAATACAACAATAGGAGGCATATTCATTTTCTATACATGGACATTAATTGTAGATGATGCGATTATTTTCACTTCTCCAGAAAACCTGATATATGTATATAATAACTAAATTTTTTTTTTATTATTTCTTTTAAAAAGTAATAAATATCAATTCATAAAAAAAGAAGGTAGATTACTTACTCTTTAATTGAAGTTAAAAATTGCTCTATTTCGTCCTTCGAGCACATGTGAAATTTTTTATCTTCGGATTTTATATAAGCAAAACGCGTATTTTCTTTTGTGGGTTCTTCATTTATAGATTCTTTAAGAGCATTTAGGGTCAATTTGACGGTCTCATCGAAAGTAAAACCTTCTTTGTAATGTTCTTTCAAGTAATCTCTTGCTGTTGCTTCTCCACTCCCTAACGCGTAAGCTTTAAAAGCTCTATAAATCCCGCTTGGAGATGTAGTATAAATTTGAGTTCCTGCGGGATCAATGGCAATAAAGAACAGGGCACACCCGAACGGTCTTATGCCTCCGAACTGGGTATATTGCTGTTTTATATCAGCCAAAGTTTTTACCAACATGTTTAATCTAACAGGCTCGTCGTACGTTAAACGAAAGGATTGTGCTTGAACGCGAGCGTAATTAATTAAAGTTCTTGAATCAGCGTGTAATCCTGAAATAGCTACTCCAATATGCTCGTCAACTTGAAATAACTTATCTATTGAGTCCGCGTCAATTAAATTCGAGGGAATTTTAATTTGAGCTGCTAAACAAACGCAATCTTTTGTTTTTACGGCTACTGCTAAAGTACCGCGCCTTACAGCTTCTAAAGCGTATTCTACTTGGAATAATCTTCCTTCGGGACTAAAAACAGTTAATGCCCGGTCGTACTTAACTTGTCCGCCACCAAACATAATTATAACTTAAAATTATTTGATATTTGTTATTTTAAAATTAAATAACAAATTTGAATTTAATGTTTATATGTTAAAAATTAAATTTTACCAGAAGTCTTAAGGATTTCTAATGTTAACACCTTAAACACATCTTCTACTGAATCGCCTTCTTTAGCACTAGTTTCATAATATTTCATAGCATGCATTTCTCCTTTTAAGGCCTCTCCATCTTGTTCCGCTACTTCTCTTTGACCTACACGAGCGAGATCTAGTTTATTTCCAATTAACAGGCTCGGCTTTTGCCCAATTACTTTTTCAACTTCGTCTCGCCACTCAAGCATATCAGCAAAGGAGGAACGTCGAGTAAGGTCATACACATAGATGATACCCGTCGCTCCGCGATAGAATGGTGGTCTAACAAACGAGAAATGCTTCTGTCCCGCCAGATCCCATAATTGTAGTTTTACTTGTAGTTGCGGGTGATCAGCTAATTCAACTGTCTTTGTACTAAAATTTGAACCTATTGTCATTAAATAACTTTCTTTAAAAGAGTTTTCACAGTATCTAAGGACCATGGAAGTCTTACCCACGCCACCGTTTCCAACAACGCAAATTTTATAGATGTAGGATTTTTGATATACCGAAGACATAGCGTTTCAATAATTAAGATAATTATAATAATATATTATATTCAATAAATAAAAATAATCATATTTATTATTTGTTCCAAAAATAAGAAAAAAGTATAACATTTTCACAAGAGTTAATTAATATCAAAATTTTTTCTTTCTTCAGCGGTAATTTCATTGAAAAATTGGAGAGTATAATTTAATGTACGACTTGGAGACAAAAATAGAAATTTTTGCTCAGCTTATTCTTGATGCAAATAACGTCGTTGCATTAACAGGCGCCGGGATGGGTACAGAGAGTGGAATTGCAGACTTTAGAAGCCCAGGAACAGGTTTATGGGAGAAGGTGAATCCAAATGAGTTCGCTAGCATTCATTCCTATGTGTCTGACACAAAAAAGAATCTAGAATTTATGTTAGAGATGGGAATGAACATATTCAAAGCTAAACCTAACAAAGGGCATAAATCATTGACAAAACTTCAAAAACTTGGCAAGTTAACTGGTATTCTTACTCAAAATATTGATGGATTGCATCGGAAGGCGCATAGCAAAAATGTGGTAGAGTTACATGGAACAGCCTATGAAGCAATTTGTATGAGGTGTGAAAAAGTATATCCTATTACCATTATGATAGATCAAGTAACAGGTGGTAAAAATACGCCCTCATGCGAAGTCTGTAACGGCTTATTGAAACCAAACGCAATTTTTTTTGGAGAACCATTGCGATCTGAAACTTTAAGCCAAGCAGATAAAATGATTGAAGCTTGCGATTTATTAATTGTTCTTGGAAGCTCTTTACTAGTGTACCCTGTTGCGTTCTACCCTCGAAAAGCACTTTCATTAGGAGCTAAACTCGCGATAATCAATATTCAAGAAACAGATATGGACTATAACGCTGAAGTTGTTATCCACGATAAAATAGGTGATGTCCTCCCTCTTATTGTTGACATCGTTAAAAACGAAATAAAACAGGAGTAATAATTTTAAAATAATTGATCTGATTTTAGCATCGTTCTAATTTATAAGATATAAAAATTAAAAAAAAATAGTTAATTAGATTATAGAAAACATCAAGAATTTATTTTCTTAAAACTTTTTTGTCGACCTTACCAACAGTAGTCAATGGAAGTTCTTCAGTTATTTCTATTAGTTTTGGTACTTCATAGGGAGAACAGTTCTCTTTTGCATACGCAGTAATAGCGTTCTTTAAGGCTTCCTCGTTTCCGTCGTAACTATAGTCAGGGTCTAATTGTATAAACGCCTTTACGATTTCTGAACCAGGTCTTTCAGGGTTATCAACTCCTATAGTGGCAACCATTCCAATAGCAGGATGTTGAGTTAAAGTGTCTTCTAATTTTGCTGAAAACACTTTAAAACCTCCGACAATTATCATATCTTTAGTTCTATCCACGATTTTCATATAACCATCTTCGTCCATTACTCCAACGTCCCCAGTGTGCATAAATCCATCTTGATCAATTGCTTTTTTAGTTTCTTCTGGTTTATTGAAATAACCTCTCATTACCTGTGGACCTTTTACGCATATTTCACCCGGTTCTCCTAAGGGTACTTCTTTTCCTGTATTGGGATCCATTAATTTCAAATCTTCGTTATTTAGAGGAAGTCCTATACTTCCAAGTTTCTTAACGCCTTTAGATGGATTGCTTGCAGTAAGCGGAGAAGTCTCTGTCATTCCATAAGCTTCTATTAGTTTACCTTTACCAATTATGTCTTCAAATTCTTTTTGAGATTCTTTAGGGAAGGGTGCAGCAGCAGATACACAAAAATCTAATTTTGAGTGGTCCAAGTCTTTAAATTTTGGATTTTTCATTAAAATTTGATATAGAGAAGGCACATTTGCTAAGACTGATGGGGTGTATTTTGCCATTTCTTTTATAATGTGATCTGAATCACGCGGATTGGGTATTAAGATTTGACTCCAACCAAGATAGATTACATTCAAGGTCGTAAATGTTCCTGCAATGTGGAAGAACGGAAATCCTGAAAGAGCGACTCCCTTGCCTGCTTCCCAATTTAGCCATTTTTGAAAGATAACTATATCGGATACGATATTTTTATGGGTTAACATCGCTCCTTTAGGAGGTCCTGTTGTACCTCCAGTGTATTGAATGAAAGCTAAATCATCTGGTTTTGCACTTTCTTTTGGTAATTCTTTAGAATAGGTAGGAAGTAGATCTTTGTGAAAATCTATTACAGTTACTCCTTCTAAAGGTGTCACCTTTCCTTTTGGAATCTTACCAATTAATTTCCCCAAAACCTGCTTTATTTTCGGAAGGTATCCTCCTACGCTCGTAGTTATCGCTAATTTTAACTGCGGTATTTTTGAAGCGATTTTTACCAACCTCCCAGCAAAAATTGCGTCTAAAGTTAACAAAGCAACTTTATTCCCTCCAGTTCCTAAATCATTCAATTGATATTGCATTTGAACGTCTGAAAGGAGTGGAGAAACTCCTGAAACGATACAGCCTGCTTTTAACGTACCAATTACTCCCATCAAATATTCGGGCGTATTTGGCAAATTAATACCTACTACATCTCCTGTTTTAAAGCTATTTTCAATTAACATATTAGCAAATTGATTTGAAGCCTCATCCAACTCTTTATAGGTAAATGATACCCCTAAATAATCAAAAGCCATTTTATCGGGGAATTCTTCCATGGTTTGTCGAATTGCTGTGGGATAAGTCATCTCAAATTCTTTAGGATCTAAATCCTTGACATGATTATCCCAAGATTTTTTCCATATTTTATCTTTATACGACATATTTAACATCGAGTTCTTATTATTCGTTTTTTTCGAAAAAAAGTATTAATAAATAATATTGAATCATTTAGATTTAAAGTTTTAAGTTTGAGATTTTTCTTGAGAATTATATAGAAAAAGAGTTATAGAATAATATTTTTTAACAGAAAAATAAAAAGAAAAAATTTTGATTTAATTTATACAGGAACTATTTCTTTGATCTTACTTACGAAGTACTTTCTTATCTACCTTACCAACTACCGTTAAAGGAAGCTCTTCTGAGATTTCTATTAATTTTGGGACCTCATAAGGGGCACAATTCTCTTTTGCAAAAGATATTATATCCTCTTTTAATGCTTCTTTATTTCCATCAAATTCAAAATCGGGGTCCATCTGTACAAATGCTTTCACTATTTCAGAGCCAGGTCTATCCGGATTTGGGATGCCCACTAAAGCGACCATTCCGATTGCAGGATGTTTAGCAAGAGTGTCCTCTACTTTCGCGCTAAAAACCTTAAAACCACCTACAATAATCATGTCCTTAGTTCGATCGACAATCCTAAGATAGCCATCCTCATCCATTATTCCTACATCCCCGCTATGCATATAACCATCCTTGTCAATAGCCTTTGCTGTTTCTTCTGGTTTATTGTAGTATCCCTGCATTACTAATGGACCTTTCACGCATATTTCTCCAGGTTCTCCTAAAGGAACTACCTCACCTGTATCGGGATCCACTAGTTTTAAGTCTACATTTTGAATAGGCATACCCACCTTACCTAATTGTTTTGTTCCTATAGATGGATTCATCGTCGCAACGGGGCTAAGTTCAGTCATCCCGTATAGTTCTAGTAATTTCCCTCGACCAACTATCGCTTCCAGCTTCTCTTGAGACTCTTTTGGAAATGGAGAGGCTGCCGAAATGCACATTCGTAATTTTGAATGGTCTAAGCGCTTGAACTTTTTAAAATTTATTAAAATCTGATATAAAGATGGTACATTTACTAGAACGGTTGGATTATATATTTTCATTTGATTACAGATATGAAGCGCATCTCTGGGATTAGCAATGAGGATTTGGCCCCACCCTAAGGAAAGGGCACCTTCGCACACCGTTAGCCCCGCGATGTGAAACATTGGGAACCCAGATAACATCATTCCATCTCCTTCTTCCCATTGTAACCAAGCTCTCATACTTAACAAATTAGACATACAATTTCGGTGACTCAGCATCGCACCCTTGGGTGGTCCTGTTGTTCCACCCGTGTATTGGATCCAGCCAATATCATCTGGTGAAATATCCACTTTTGGTAATTCATCAGAAAAATTTGCAAAAACATCGTCTTGGTAATTATAAACAACTTTTCCTTCTATTGGAGTGACTTCTCCAGAAGGAATGTCTTGAACCGCCTTAATTTTAGCCTGTGATTCTTTATCAAACGATCCGATGACACTTGTCCATACAACAACCTTTAATTGTGGTAATTTCTCAGCAATCTTTTTCAATCTATGTTCAAATATTGCATCAAGCGTTACTAAGGCAACCTGTTTCCCTCCTGTTCCAAGATCGCTCAACTGATACTGCATCTGAACTTCAGACATTAAAGGGCTAACACCAGAAACAATACATCCTGCTTTAAGTGTACCAACTACGGAATAGATATATTCTGGAATATTTGCTAAATTAATACCTACAGCGTCTCCTTTCTTAAACCCATTTTCAATTAGCATATTAGCGAATTGATTGGAACGCTTGTCTACATCTTTGAAGGACATTTCTAAGCCTTGATAAGAAAGAGCCATGACATCTGGATATTTATCGAACATCTCTCTCATAAACCCAGGATAAGTGGTTTCGAATTCTTTCGGATCGATATCAGTGACACCTGGGTCCCAATTCTTACACCAAAATCTACTTTCGTACGGATTTGACATTTTTCATACTCACATATTTTCTTTTTTTGATTAAATAAAATTTGTTAATATTAATTATTGATAGAATTAGATATAAAGTTTTGATATAAGTGATCGTTTTCAATGGTTTTTAGAAGAAGTAGATACTTCATAAATTTGTCTATTTAGCTCTACTCATTTTCGTCGGCACCCAAAAACCTCGAACGTATTAATCCTTTTTTATTTTTACTTTTACTATCCTCCCCCCGTCTCCATAAAACGCTCTTACTCTTAAAAGGAATTATGGTTCTCACTGGAACCAACATCTTAATATATATATATACATCATATGCAAATTTTAGAAAATTGTCGGAGTAACCTAGTTTTATTTTGAGGGGACCGTCACTTATGTAATGCCTTTCAAATCGGGGTTTAATGTATACAATAAAAACAAGAGAATTCCGTCGGTTCCAAGCGGAGATTCAACTCTGGATGAGATATTGGGAGATGGAGGCTTTCAAAAAGATTTAATTCACCTCCTTTATGGCGATAAAAAGAAGTGTGCGAACATTTTATTGACTACTGCTGTTATTGCTCAAAAATCTTTCAATAATGGTGGTTTTGGAGAGGATATTACAGTTGCGTTCATTGATGCAAACAACCGGTTTAACCCGTATAATGTAAGCAAGTTCGCAGTTTCTCAAAATCTATCGCCTAAAAAAGTGTTAGAGAATATTCTGATTGCTCGCGCATTTACTTGGGATCAAATGGTAGAGCTTTTAGAGAATCGGCTCTCTAAACTTGAACAGGTAAAGGTTGTTTTAATTTCTGGTATTACTACGCTGTTTCAGAGTTACGAAAAGCAGACGTTTGAGGATTTACTAAGAGCGATTAATGGGATTAAAACGATTCTCTCTAAAACAAAGCCGCTAATCGTCTTAACTGCTCCTCTAAACGAATATTCTCTTTATAGGCCAAATGGCGGAAAAATTCTCTCCCATTTCGGAAGCGTATTAGTAATGATAAACGAAGACGAGCGATATACAGAGTATGTTCTTGTTCAACACCCTTACTTGCCGGAAACCCGCATTTTAAAATGGAAACCGCGAATTCCTAAAAGAAATTTGGCAAATCTCACGAAAAATACGACTTTAGATTGTTGGATCAATCATTAAGAAATATTTAAATAATAAACAATATAAATCGAAACTTAGAAACATTGGATAATACATAACAAGAAGAGAGTTTAAAAACATGGCAAAAAAGAAAGCTCCCGCTACTGGAGCTGAAAAGGCATTGCAAGAGCAGTTTGAAAAAGAAACAGGCAAAAAAGCAATTCATTGTGGCAATATGACAAAAGCCTACAAGGAATGGAAAGCGAACCAATAGAACGATTAAATAAATTATTCTTTCTTTTTATAGAAATTTGGATCTTTCTCTTCAAGAGTCAAAGGATCTCCACCAAACTGAATTTTTTTCCCTTTATAGTAAAGATCTGATTTTTCCTCACAAATTTTGTCCCAGTTGGAGAGCCCTAATTTTTTAATCATTAATAAATTGTAAATTTTTGAATTATGAGGAGCAAAAATCTCAAAATTTACAATAGTCTGTAACTTTTCACATGGGAACTCGCTACATTCGTAACAAAAATCATGCCCTTTTTCAGTAATACATTGAAACGTTTTACATACTGGAAAGTCCAATATCTGTCCCTCGTGAGTTCTACAACCTTTACAATTATAAGCCTGAACTCCCGGACATCTTTTACAATAAATTCCACAAGGCGCGTGCCAGTTTTTTAATTCTTCGTTCATAAAAAAAAATGTGAGGAATAATTTATAAACCTATTGACAGTAAAGGAGAAGAGGTAGGATTATTAAAAAAATCAAAAAAATTAGAAAATTTCAAAGGTATTTTTCTTTAAATTTTCTGAAAGACTTACTACCGAGACACTTGAAACAATACTGAACGTGTAAAATATGGGAAGAACTGTACCTGCTTTTAGGCCAGCGTTAGAACACGAGATAGAAAGCTGGAAAGACTTTAAAAGAGCATTAAGACCAGAGGACCAAAAAATCTTTGACAAACTGATGAATTTTGCTAGAATTCACGCTGACGCTGGCAGCTTAAGCGCTCGTCCAATGCTCTCCGAGATTCTTTTTATGTCGTTTGCAATTGAGCAAGCAAAGAAAATTAAGACCTTAGAAAAGAAGATTGAAGAATTAGAGGAAAAAATAGAAGGAAAAGGATAGAAGTGGACTCACAAATAGCATTCAAGGGGTGGCTCTTAGACGCATCTACTTATAGTGAAGGAGTTATCCTTTGGGTAAAAACTGAAGAAGAACGGAAAGTAATAAGAATTTTTCAGGAATTTTCTCCCGAGTTCTTTGCTGTCCCTAAAGACGATGTTGGTAACGACTTTAAGAGAATGCAATACATTCTTGCGCAGAATCAAAATGTAAAGAAGGTGCGAATCTGCGAAAAGTATGTGAGGTTGGAAGATTACGAGAAGTCGAGAGCTCTTGGCGTCACAGTCGAAAAACCATCACTGTTTAAGAAAACTATTAAAGAAGTCAATGAGATCGGACTGTTTACTTTATACAATACAGATCTTCCTATAGCTCAGATGTACTTCTATGTTAACGACCTATTCCCTATGTCTTTTTGCCAATTCAAAATCAAAGTTGAAAAGGGTAATGCTAAGAAGGCAAATTTTTTGCGTCTCGTTTCTATAGATTTACAGGATGATAACGAAGAACTTTTCTACGATTTGCCTCCATTAAGGGCCGTTTGGTTAGATGTGAAAATCCAGTACCAAGGGATAAAGCCGTATTACAACGATCCTATCTCTTACGCTGAAGTCAGCATAGTCGAGAATGACGAAGATAACATCCCTCGAGCGGATGGATATAAAAAACGAAGAATACGAATCGACAATACAAATGAAGCGGATATACTAAAAACGATAAGCAAAGTAATTGACCGTCTTAACCCTGATATAATCCTTACTCAAAATGGCGACGAATTTCTCTTTCCATATTTAGTTGCTCGCGCCTCAGAAAATCGAGTATCGAAAGATCTTTACCTATCTCGAGACAAAAAGCCTCTGGCAAAGTGTATCTTTGACCTTTCTGGGGGTTCAGATCATTATATGTCTTATGGTATAATTAGACGACGCTCAAGGACTCAAGTGTATTTAACTGGTAGATTCCATTTAGACACAACAACGTACGCTAGTCTCCATTTCTCTGAGGGTAATATCCCTGGAGTTATTGAAGTTGCACGAATATCGCGAATTCCACTCCAAAGATTAAGTCGTGTAACTATCGGAGGTGCGCTCCAATCAATACAATTCTATAACGCTTACAAACTTGATCATTTGATTCCTCCTTTCAAGAAGAGTCCCGAAGGCTTCAATACTGGAATGGATTTAATAAGAAGCGATCGTGGCGGTCACATCTTTGAACCCATTATTGGAGTTTTTGATCAAGTAGTAGAACTAGATTTTTCTTCGATGTATCCTTCTTTAATGGCAACCTTTAATGTCTCTTCGGAAACTGTTAATTGTAAATGTTGCAAGGACGACGGCACTGGCATAAAAGTCCCGGGATTGGACTTTCATATCTGCACAAAAAGACAAGGCATAATATCAAAATCTATAAGTTTACCATTAAAAAAACGATTGAAGTACAAAGAATATGTTCGAGAAACAGGAAGTGTTCGCTATAACTTCACTGATATCGCTCTTAAATGGGTTTTAGTAGTAAGCTTTGGCTATTTAGGGTTCAAAAACGCCCGATTTGGGAAGATTGAAGCACATCAAACCGTTTGTGCTTTTGCTCGAGAATTTTTAATGCGATCTGCTGAAATTGCTGAAGAACGTGGCTGTAAAATTATTCATGGAATTGTCGATTCGATTTGGCTCAAAGACACAAAAGATCGTACTCCTGAAGAGTTCGAAGAAGTCACGAAAGAAGTTGCTAATGAAATAACCAAAAGTGTGGGTATTCCAATGAGTTGGGACGGACGCTATAATGTTATCGTTTTTCTTCCTTCACGTGCAGAACCCGATATCCCAGCACTAAGTCATTATTGGGGAATTAAAAACAATGGAGAAGTAAAGGTACGGGGAATTGAAGTTCGACGCAGGGATGTACCAAAAATAGTAAAAGACGCTCAATATGCATTTATAGATATATTTCAAGGTGCAACTACCACCGAAGAATTTATGAGAAGAATGCCTAAAGCGAAGAAAATGCTCTACCATTACATAGACAAAATAGAGACAGGTAAAATTTCGCGAGAAGAACTTACAATTCGCCAAAGAGTTTCCAGAAAACCATCTCAATATAAAGTTAATTCGTATCAAGCTGTTGCTGCGAAGCAACTAGAGAGATCGGGGGTAGTGGTAACTCCTGGAAAAAATGTTCGATATATTATCCTCAATGCAGATGCTGATCCGGACTTTCCTGAGAAAAAAGTTATTCTCTCAAATCATTACGATGAGAAGAAACATCAGTACGACAAAAAGAAATATGTCGAATTGCTAAAAAGAGCCTTTGAAAACATTTTTCCTTTCGAGTTTCCTGAACTTGAGGAAATGATAAAATCGGATGTTATGAGGAAATCTAATCAAAAAGACTTAATTAGCTTTTTAGAGAATATAAATTAATTATTTTCATTATTTTTTTTTAATGTCATTCGTTCCTTATCTTTTCTATGCGTGTAGATAGTAATTATTAGGCTTAACATAAATGTACCAAACACAATAAATCCAACCGCCAAATTAATAACAAACGAAATTGCTAATAATCCCCAAAATGCGATATAATAGAATAAGACATAAGGAACTACAATTTTTAGATTTGTTCGAAAGTTTAGCTTTAGGACATATTCTAGAATTGTTTCAAAAATCAAAAAACTGATAATAATAATAATATAGATAATAATCCATAAATCAACACTAATTAAAATGTAATTAATTAGAATTATAGCCAATGGAATGGCACAAGCAATTACAAAATATCCAATCTTATGTTCTAACCCTTCTGGACCTCTATACCTCGCGATAAAAATGATACATATCAATATATTTAATAGTACTGCAATAAAAAGGAACATAGCATCAAAAAATGTGATATTCATATGAATTATGATTTAGAAGTGAGTTAAAAATTTTATTTTTTCATTTTACCATTGACGAATCCGACTTAAAAAATTTTTAACCGAACCCTTCCGACGAAATTTTTTAATAATCCCTTAATAGTCCCATTTAAATATAAAAGTAGTTTAATTAAAATTGTTCATACCTTACCGTGTGAATATCGAGAAGTAGTATTTGCTCTCAATGATATAATCTCTTGGAATGCCTCTGGTATAACAGGAGGGTAAAACTTTCTTTCCTTAACGGAAAGATTATATCCTCGGATATAAGCTTGGAGCATTAGTTTTCGGATTAATGCTAAAAAAAGTTGCTCGTTGAGACATTTTATATGAAAATATAGAATGAAATACTAGCAATGAGCCTTCGGGTATACTTGCATTTTCTCAAATCATGCTTGAATACATGATCATCGGAAAAGATATCGCAACCTCACGAAATGCCACCGAAAGGTATCCCAAACGGGTATAACTTCGGTAAATCGAACTATGCTAGCAATTTCGATTAAATCTCCGGAGTGATTCTAATGAGCGGTTTTACAACCAATTGTTTGAATGCATTGAATGAAGACTTTCCTTACCTCGTAAGAAATGGCAATATCTCGCAACGAATTCCTTCGGGAATTTATTTGCTTATTCCATCGGGTCATGCCTGATAGTATGGTCATAGGAAAAGGTGTCGCTTTCAATGTAATGCTGCCAATTGAAATGCCTAACGGTAAAGATATTGGTAAATCAAGCTTCTCTGGGAGCCTGATGTATCTTCGGATATGGATTGGACGATGGGTTTTCGAACTTGTCGAACAATCTTCTATTACATTGCTACTATACCATGCAAAAACCCTTCAGGTACTCATTGCAACTTCTTGAACCTTTTTCCTTTTAAACTTTTTGTTTCCAATTTATAAGTTGAGTTTTATTTTTATTTAGATGTATAAATTTGAAGGTTCAAGGATATTTGGATAATAAAGACGAAGAAAATTGCGTGCACTAGAACATACATGACATATGTCTGCATATCCATTTAATGACTTATATCCTTTTTCAATTGCCATGTCAAGGAGATTTTGAGGACCTCCCTTAGCAACTACTTTTCCTATTATCGGATGTTTTCTGTAGCTAAATTCACTAATTATCTCCGATAAAGACTTTTTCTTGGCATTCCCGATTGTAATCCCTTGACATAGTTGATGAAAAACCCATCCATTAGGATCTATCATGAACATCGGGACCTTAAAAATTAGACATTTATCTGAAGGGATTGTTACCATTGAGAAATATTCTGTTAAGTGGTTTGCAGCCCGACCTTTCACTTGTAAATCACTAGTTATTAATTGGCAATAATCAAATTCATCTGAAAGGATATCAGTAATTTCCTTTGTTTTTGTATTAAAAATGTTTTTTGCTCCTGAGCCCCCAAGATTTTGTGATACTAGATATATTATTTCTATTCCCGCATCGTGACATGCTTTTATTGCTTTTTTAGCATCATCGAGTGGAATAAATTCCTGATGAAATGCATCAACACTAAACCCTATGCTATTTAAACCAGCTTCTTTTAATTTGATGGCATATTTTTTAGCAGTTGACTCATTTTTTCCCCAATATCCATTAGTGGGTAATCCTATCTTTGGAATATTATATTTCTTCACTTCTTCAATAAAACTAACTAGTAAATCAAAATTAAGTAAGGGTTCTCCTCCAAAAAATCCGACTTCGTGAACTATATAGTTTGAGGTTACGTCTTCCAAATATCTTTTTAAATCTCCAAATTCCATTTTGATATCATTCTGATTTGGAGATGCTAAAAGAGCACAATGCTTGCATTCATTAGTACATTTATAGGAGATTAGAAAACTGAGGAAACTTATTGGTTTTTTAGTTGTATCATCACACATTTTTTTATCATCATTTTTTATTATTTTTCTGACTTTCCAGTTCACTCTTAAGTTTTAAAATCGTTTCATCAAAGTCTTTGATATATTCTTCCATACGTTCCCGAGTTTCTACAAGAGCCGCTTTTTTAACCTCAAGAAGGTGAATTTTTTCACTAAGGGATATATTACCTTCAAATCTTTCTGGTCGTAATGCAGTAGGTAGCACTTGGATTGAAGGGATTTCATCAAACCGTTCGAGTTCTTCTATATCACTTGAATCTTGAATATCTATCGATGCTGCTAGAAACCGACGATATGTGTTTCTTATCTTTCGTTGTGTTAATTTCATCAATCTCAATGCTTCTTTACCCATATCTGTAATTTCATATACTTTCTTGATTTTATCTTCTTCAATGAGTTTTATAAATCCTTTTTCTCGTAAATTATTTAGAATCCAATATAATGTCGATGCAGATGGGTTCCACATTCCTAGACTACGCTTTTCAATTTCATTTCCTATCTTGTAACCATGAGAAGGTCCTTTTTCAAGAATAGAAAGAATAAAAATATTAGTGAAATTTTTTTTCATCACTTTTTCGAAATTTTTGTTGTAATTTTCAACCATAATTAATCTAAGTAATGAATAATTGTACTTATACGAGTAAAGAATACTACAGTGACTGGACTACCAGTGACTGATATAATCATTAAAACATATTTAAATGTTTGCTTCTTAGCATCTCTGTAGTGATTTATTAACAAATAAAAAAAAGACTAAATCAAAGGTTTCAAAATATAATAATTAGAATTATAATAAGAATGATGAACCCTATTACTGGAATGCATTTAAGAATAGAAAGGTAATCAGTATATTTATCCACGTGTTTTTGTTTTGTATCTGAAATTTCCGCTCCACAATTAGGGCAATGCGAAGGAATCTCCGATAAAATTGTATCAAAACTTTGCATAGCGGATTTTGCGGGGTGAACTTTCCGTCCGCAATTTTCACATCGTGGTTTTTTCACAATTAGTCCCGAATTCTAGAAGTGATCCTGCTTAAATATATTTTAATTATTGTAGAAGGTTACTTAAAGAACCTCATGAATTTTATAAATGGGCGCAAATTTGTTTATTACTAGCAAAATAGAGTATAAATAGGTCACTATAAAACAAAAAATCAAAATTGAAATGTAGGTTTATCTAATGAAATCAAATTTAGCTTTTATTGTAGGTTAAAAAAAAATTAGATAAAAGGTTGTCTTATAACAGTTTTCATAGTTGCTGGATTAGCCTTTCTTGGATCGCTAAGATAAATTTCATGGTGTTTATTTTTGTGGCCATCGAATTTACCTCCTTCTTTTTGAATAAAATCATGAACTTTCTGGACAGTGGGACCCTCCTCTGAATAAGGACCAATATGCATGATTTGAGCTGCTTTTCCTTCTTCATACTTTTCTAATCGAAGTTTTAAGAGTAGGTTCGAGAGTTCGGGTTTCTTGTCTTTAGTAATTGTTATAGATTCATTAATCATATCTTGAGTAATCCAATCAGGTTGCATTATCATCATTGTCCATTTCCACTTATCTCTATTACCTTCGATAAAGTCTTTCATATCATCTGCCCACCATAAACCTTCCAATGGAGGAACAACGTAATCTTTTCCCTTCGCCTTGCTTAAGAATTTTGTTTTGAAAGATATTGGATAAAGAGCGGCGAGAGCATCTTGATATTCTTTTGAATCTCCTGGAGATCCTATTCCATCAATCATCAAGAATTGCATATTAGGTACATCAACTAATACAACTTCATTTGGTTTAGGTTGATAATACTCCTTCATGCTTTTCTTGAAATCTACTTTGGCTGGCATTTTTTATCACTTTAATTATAAAAAAAAGTTAAGGGATTACTAATATCCCAATAAAATCAAGCACTATCAAGATTAAACAGATAATCTCTATCAACGTCCAAAGATTTCGCTTTAAACTTCTCAAACCTCTCCATACTTTTCCAGAATAACTTATAAAATTGTAAATTATGATAATAATCCATGCTATTAAAAGGAAAGCTAACGGTAAGATCAATACATAAAGCTCTCGTCCCATAAAATCTAAAAGATATTTATAACCCAGAATAGAAAACGCGTTAATAACCAGAGTGAATCCGAATCCGAACGAATACTCCGCAAAAGTAACAAAATTATTGATTTTCTTTTCTGACATTTTTCCCACTTTGGCCTCATGATTGGCTCTAGAGTTAGACGAGACTGAGTTGACGAAAAAAACAAACGAAAGCATTAATAAGAATGTGATACTGACAATACCTGTGGAAGGGCGCGCTTGCCATATTAAAGCGAGGATTGTTAAGACAGCTGCAATCATGGTCGTGCTGAGAACAATCCAATCTCGAACATTCAAAATTTTTTTTTTGTTATTTTGTTCCATAATATTCTCTAAAAACTTCGATTAATATTTAATTTTCTCTTTCATATCAAAATATAGAAAATCTAAGCATATTCTGATATTTGTGTAATGTGTTCATTTAATTGTTCAATTAACAATTCATTAAAAGTAACAATATACTTATAAGTAAGTATTTCATATTGATCATATAGAGGTATTTTATTATGGAAATCATGAATGATAAAGATAGAAAAAAAATGATCTTAGAATCACGAAAGTTTGGTGGTATAAGCCTCCAGCATCAAATATTAAGAGTACACAAAAATGGAGCTAAATTTCCGATAAGTAAATCTTATATTGATGATGAACTCCTTGATCCTGATGTTTCTTATACTCTGATTTTAATCCCTGAAGCTAAACTTGCTACAAAAACTACGGTTACATTAACCTTCTTTAAAAGAAGAAGTGGTCCTCATGTATTCTATTCATTTCCAGAGGATACTCTTAATAATTTAGAAAAAGAAAGTATCGGTGAAATGATGATTCAAGCTTCCAAAGAAAGATTTTTTATCAATTATTCTAGTATTATATCTTCTATAAATCATTATTTTGAACTTCACTCGGATTGGGCTCGTGGAAATAAAGAAATGTTAATGATAAGCGTAAGTTTAGATTGGAAAATTAATCAAGCGATTGAGGAAATAATTCATTCTCTCTTCATTGATTTTGAAACACATTTAAGTTCTACTGAAAATATTTTCAAAGCTTTGTATATAAATGATTTGAATTCATTTTCTGAAGAGGAAATTGCTGATATTAAGAGAACCAACGAAGATTTAAAAGCTATTATAAAAGAATTCTATAAAAAGATAAATTTAGTGCAGAATCAAAAGAATGCGAAGCATACAATAACAGTGTCACTTGAGATTGAAAAAAAATTAGACCTTAATCAAATCGCCCAAAAAATTAAAGGTGCAGAGTTTAATCCAGAGAGATTTCCTGGATTGGTTATGAAAAGCGAGACTCCAAACGTCACTATTATCTTATTTTCTACGGGTAAAATGGTGATAACAGGTTTAAAAAAAACTTCTGAAGCAGAGCAAGTTGTTGATAAAGCTATAAAAAAGATTAAGTACATAGGTGTAAATATAACTAATCCAAAAATTTCGATCGAAAGCATTAAATAGCAAAATAAGAATTGATAATTACACATTTTCTTTTTAGTTCACTTTTTTTAATAATTAGGTATTAATTCCTCGCTTTCTAACATCATTTTTTGGGTGATTTTTTAGTAAATTTACAGTCTGTATCCCTTTATTTTTGTATAATGTTGAAATTTGATTATGTCATCAAAAGTAGTTTCTTATTTCGATTGGTCGTTAGGTTTTAAAAGTAATACTGATGAAAAAACTTTCAAAATCAAAACTATGAAAACGAGCAATTTAAATTCAATTGGAATGACTGATGATGATTTCAAGAAATGTGTAAAGAACTGGAAGAACAGAAACTCTTAAAAAATCTTTTATCTAATCTTTTTTGTATCTTAACATTTTCTTTTAATCCTATATTCAATTTCGTTCTTTAAACACGAAAATCTAGCACAAATCTAAAGAGGTTTAAATACCTTTTTTTATACCATTTACAAATAAGTAAAAGGTTAAACCTTATAAAATGTCAAAATCAAATTCTTACTTCGATTGGGAATTGACTTTTCGAAAAGATCGTCATACAATTAAAGTTGTAAAAATGGAACAAGATAATATTAACTCAATTGGAATTCCAACAAGCAAATATAAAGAATTTGTAAAAGAATGGAGAGAGAAAAACTTAGGCTAAAAAAAATTACACCATAACCTCAACAAGGTAAAAAATAACGAATAACAGAACCCAAGTAATGAAAAGGATTATTAAAATGATTGTTGTATAAAACCTCCACTTGATTGAAATCTTCTGTTTTTTTTCAATTCTGTATATATATACTGCTAATATTGCTCCTAATATAATTATAGATGAAAGAATCAGAATTATACCGAAAAGAAAAGAGGTAATATATGGTAATATCAGTGCAAACACAAAGACTGTAAAGCTAATCCAAAGAGTTATAAAACGTTGCATTCTAACTCTAAAGATTTGATCTATGTCGTCAGTTTTTTTGGGGGGGAGTAAAGAAATGAAAATCCCCGAAGATGCTAAAGCTAATAAGGTTGCGTGTTCCCATCCTAGTAATCCTAAGACAATATCTGAAAAAACTATTCCCACAGTTATACCCGCAAATATACAAAGAATGATTTCAATAACTTTTAGGTTATTTCTTAAGAAATTGAAAAACGAATAATATACTCTTAGAAGAACATTCTTTAGCTTTACAAACATCAATCTTAAATTGTCTACTATATTATTGAAGAAGGCTTTCAATTCTTCCAGCATAAAGACAAATAGGTATAACAAAGTTCCTATGAAAATCCACGAGAAACTCCAACCAGATAATGATATGTTAAACGTAATTATACTTAACAACAAGAATAAAACTAGAGAATAGAGGAAAGAGCTTACTTTCCTACGTTTAAATGGTTTAAATAACGCTAAATTTACAATCATAAAGAAAAACAAAGCAAGACTTAGATTAAGAATTATATTGGGATTTACAAAGAATTCTAACGCTAAAAATATATCAGAAGATAACAAAACTTCAGTTATGATGAAACTGGCAACTCTTAGATTCTTCCTAATCTTTTCATTTATTGCTTTAATATATTTGTCTAAGAATGTTAATCCAAGTAATATTATAAATGATACGAGGACTACATTTAAAGTAATAAAGAAATCAGGGCTAATATAATATAATGGCCAGGTGATTAAATTAAGGTATACCAATTTCAATAGAGAAGATTTAATAATTAATTGGTTTGAGTTGATTAATTCCCAATCCTTCAATAATCTAAATAGGTAGGTAATTTGTATTATAAGGAGAAATATTATTATCGGTATTATCTGAATAAAGAATATAGAAATCCAATCAAGATAGAATAAGAATGAAAATCCAATTAAAATAATCCATGAAACGCTTATAAAGGAATTCGATGCCTTTCCTAAAAACTTTAAAGCATATTTATCAAATATCGCTAGTAAATGCGTGGTCAGGCTTAAAATCAAGATAATTAAATGAAATGCAATCCCAATAAGTACTAAAATGTTAAGAATGCTAACTAAAAGAAGGGAATAAACACCCCATCCTAATATATTCTGCCTCATATTCTTCCATTTTTCAAATAAAGTCAATTTTTCAGGGTTAAACTTCCTTCTAATGTCGAAATACGAATAATTCGTGTAAAATTGCATTAAAATAATTAAAAACACTATTAAAGTTAGAAAAAGCATAGAATCACTAAACAAACTATATAATATTATAAAAAGAATCCAAGAAATATTGATAAAACTAAAAGTATGAACTATTTGCATATATCCTTCCTTAAGACTTTTAATAGCATAAATTTCTATTATGCTTATCAAAAATAATACAATTTGGGAAAACATTAAGCTTTCATAAAATGGAAAGAATAACTGAAATAAGCCTAAAAACAAAAGAGAGGCTTCTAGATAAATGCTAAATATAATAATAGTATAAATTTGTTTCATGTTTTTCTTCCATTTCTCACTTTTGGTGAGTTTTCCTGAAAGATATATTGTATAAGATGTGAAAATCGTTTCAGATAATAAAATTAAGATAATTCTAAATAAATCAAGAAGGCTAAATATGGTGAAAAAAGATACCCAAAATACCGCAAAAAAGAATTGAAAGAAAATAAAGGCACACAATAAAATGCTTTTTTTGAGTTTGATTTCGATTGTACGATTTATTAATCCATTTAGTACTAGCATCAATAAAGAAAAAGCCATTCCAGTGAAACTTAACGAAGGATACCCATATAATAATGGATTATATGTTATTAATAAATTACTCAAAAATAATGAAATGTATAAGCTAACCACTATGAAAATTGAATTTAATAGGAGATTTTGTATTTGGTTTCTAACCTTCTTTATTTTATTTGCGTCATATTGAGTTAATACTTCTATGTAATATGAGAGAGCATATAGCGTATAAAATTGTAAAGTCAAGAGTATAACTAGATTTAATACTAATAAAGATGCATCTATCGCGATAAATTGATTTAAAAACATGAATAGACCAATAGAAGTAATTATATACGCTATTAAATTAAAAGTATATATTATTTTTTCGTTAACCTTCTTTACAAGGTGGATTTCGAATAAGGTTGAGATAAAAAATATTATTATAGAAATTAATACTGTTTCAAAGAAGCCAAAATCCACAGCTTCACTAATCACACTATAACTTAGAAGTCCAATTTCAAAATGCAATAACAAGGAGAGAACCGAATCAACTTTAAGCAAACCAAAATCTTTAAGATCCTCTTGATCCTTAACTTTTTTAGCATACAACTTACATGGAATTTGGAATAAGGCTGTATAAAGTATTAAAGATACTAGAATTATAATAAACGGAGATTGAAATAAATCAATTAATACTATAAATTGTAAAAATATTAAAATTATTGGAACTGGAAAGGTATACCACAATATAAATCGGTATTCGTAGAGTACCGATCTTAAAAAAATTGAATTTACTAAGACTAAAACAGCAATTGCTAAGTAAATAGAGCCAGGTAGGAAATAATAAGTTAAATAAGAGAGCGTTAAAGATACACCAAGCGATAAAATCGTTAAGGGAAATATCTTTTTTATCGGAAAAATCATCCCATATTTATTAAATACGAAAAGAGAGCCGCCAAATACCGTAATTGCTAGAAACAATGAAAATAATTCGAAGTT
The DNA here is from genome assembly GCA_013375495.1 of Promethearchaeota archaeon. The sequence continues at coordinate 326,409 of JABXKC010000001.1, read as the reverse complement.
AGGAATCAAAATAAGCGTATTGTAGGTGAAAAGTGAGAAATTCACAACCAAAATTGTAGAGATTAATATATTAAAAAAGGTTTTGTTGAGTTTGAGAAATCTTGACGAAAATAAACTCATAGCAAGTATTATAAAAGCTAAATTTATTGAAATGTAAAAATTCAAGATTATCGCATTTATAATATTAAAAATAGTAAGGAAAATTCCAATTAGAGAAGTAAGATAAGAACCTAACAAAATTATGTTTTTAATGTTCTTAAGATTAGGGAAAAATGATAAAATGAGAAAAAATATACCTATCATTATTAAATTGATTGAAAAATTAATCTCTAAGGGTAAATTGATTTCTAAAAATAAAGCAAAGAGGAAAGAGATGTTTACGGCAATGTAAATTAACCATAGAATCGCCATAATTTTCCATAATTTTAATCGATAAATTAAAGGTACCAATAAAGAAATAGCGAAAACGAAAAAGACGATATTAGTTATCACTACATTATCAGGAAACACGTTTTGACTAAACCAGTATAGGAAAAACAAACTAAAACTCCAAACTATTATGAGTACTTGAGTAAAATGCTTTTTAATCCACGAATACCAAAATGGTAATGAAAGCACTATACATATTACAAAGGAAATTATAAAAGAGCCGTTAATGCTTAGAATGTCAAAGAAGTTTAGAGCATTCGTATAAATATTAACATTCGTAAATAGCTCATTAATGAGATAGAAATTAACAAAAGGAACTAGTATCCAAATTCTCCATCCTGCTTTCCAAATCGCCCAGGAAAACTTCCAATAATAAATTCCGATCGATATGTAGAATAAAACTATTCCAATATTAATGGTAATTAAAAATAAGAAAGTATCCCATAATGGTAGAGAAAATAGAGCATTTAAGAAGAAATACATAAAAATAGGAAAGGAAATAGTGTATATAGTGAAAGCAATATAAAATGTTATTTTTCTGAACTTTTCTGGGGTTTTATTGTATGTTCCAACATAAGCAATCCCTGTAATGGTTGAGGTTAATGTAAAAGTTAATATTGGATTAAAGTTTGTGAAGATAGGATTATTAAACAGGATAAAATAGGAAAGATAACTCATAAGACCAAAGGTTAGAAGTAGTACACATGGTCTAATAAACCATTTATAACGCTCATCTTTTTGTCTGTAGAAAAAATTGCCAGTTAATAATAGGAACAGGAAAAGAGAAATTGAAATGTTATAAATCAACGGTATAACTGTATTTAAGATCAATAACAAAAGGGAAGTTATTGAGATTAAAGCGTATAACATAAATTTTTCGATCACATTTGTTTTCTTCATGTTAAAAACGATTGATAAAAATAATACTAATATTAAAGAAAAGTTATAGATAAAAAAGTAAATAATAAAGTATGAGAAATTAAATGTGGGAATCAGCATATAGAGATTTAGTGTGAGAATCACTTTAACGAACATAAACCAACTTATAGATGCGTAAAATATCATACGAAGTATAAAATTGCGATTTCTATTAGAAATAAACAAGTAAAGCATTATAAAGAAGATTATATAAGTAAGATATTCGAAAATGCTTGGAAATATAGAAAAGAAAGAGAATAAAACTACTGAAGAACCAGAAAAAATTTTAATCATTTTAAATTCTGTTGTTCTTTCAATTACAGCGTCAAATTTAAGAATATAGTAATTAAGAAAAAGGTATGTAGCAATTAATAAGATAATGATTTGGAGAGCTTGATTCGAACTAAAAAATGAAATGTTGGTAGAAAATATCCAGAATAAATCAACAAAAATAGCTAATAAAGCTATAGAAAAAAGATAGAAAGTGAATTTCTTAGATATTTGCAATGCCCTATCAGAAATGAAAAAGATGCTTCTTAAATAATAAATAGTTATAGGGGTCATAAAAATAATGATTAGAAGGGGCAATATTATCCTTAAAAACATAGAAATTTGAATAGGTAAAATAAAAATATAAGTAAAAATAAGTAATTTAATAAAAATCCAAGCAGAAATTTCGAAAATGCTCTTGGTTTTGAGGAAATCAATTTTAAATAAATATTTACTAACTACTGAAAAAATTAGATACGCTAACATAAATATTCCTAAATTAGTAATTACGATAAAGAGTAAAGATTCTGGAAGATTCAACAGAGATAGTAAGCTACGTGACGGAATTATTAATGCTATAAGGGCAGATATAGAAGTTATAATGGCAAAAAATGAGATATTTTTGGTATATTCGTATATTTTATAGATTTTATAATAGTCTAATTTGCTTGCATCGTTTTCAAAAACCCTTTGTTTAAGGTTTTCTAAGGGAATTAATACAACAAGATTTAGAACCAAAAAAGTTAGACAAGAACAAGCAAAACTTAACCAAAAATTGTGAATAATAGAATCTATCACACTTAAAATCTTTAAGGATATAGCTATAGAAATTACCATCCAGATAACAATCTGGGAAGATTTTAGAGAAACTATATAACTTTCTTTGAATTTAAATTTATCAAAAAGAAATTCCAAATATCTCAAGAATCCAAAAAATAGGAATATTGTTGAAAGGATTATAAAAAAATAGTCAAAATCCACCCCAAATCTGCTTAACTCCAATCCTGTTATAGTTGGGAGGGTCATTAATAATGCCGATATTAACAAGCTATCTATTAATAGCAATTTTTCTACGAGTTTGCTGAAAACTTTCATACTAGAGGAATAAAACAGTGGAAGTAACATTAACAAACTAAAAACTAACAGAGGAATAACAAATACAAAAGTTGAGTTTTCAATTAATAAAAATATATAGTAAGAGCTTAGAACACTAGTAAAACTTAAAGTGACTATATTAATTCCAATAGTACTCTTATCTGAAAATATAATTCTGTTTTTAGATAAAATGTTGATGATAAGGCAAATAGGAAGAGTAGAGAAGTAAGCTGACAAAAAGGGCTCTATTAGAAGTTCTTGGTTAAAAATTGAAAATAAGATTGCGTAAAATTCTATGATTATTAAAAGATTGACTATAAACGAAAATTTCTTAAAAAATTCGTTCGATATTATGTTTATTTTTGCTCCCAATTTAAAGATATAATAAGAGACAACAGTAAGATAAAGAACATTAATAACCATTAAGATAATTAAAAAGTTATCAAAGAAATTAATAATAATAAAGAAATTAAATACAAAAATAGTCAAAGCTATAATAATAGAGCAAAAAAAATGATATTTTAGAAATGAGTTATGATTTAAAATAGTTTTTTTATACAAATAATAAATAGGAATGTAGGAAAGAATGCAAACAGTAATAAGTGGTATGAAATAAATAAAGAATGTTCCAAGTGTGAAGATAACGCTATAATATCCGACAATAATAACACCATAGTAAAATGTGATTGTGTTAAGTATCATCCCCGGAAATTTAGGAAACAACTTTTCTTCTTTTGATAACAGGTAAAAAATAACGCTAATTATAGATAGCGATAAGAATGAGGATAAGAACAGATCTAAGTGAAAATATATTGTAAAAACAGTAAAAAGTAAAATAAAAATTTCAACGATGATTGGATAACTTAAAATATTCAAAATGACCCTAGAAGACGAATCCTTTACCCTTTTTATCCTCTTACCAAATGAGATGAGAAGAACAAGACAAAATGTAAAAAATACAATATTTAATAGTGTTCCTAATAGGAAATCGGCGATAAAATATATATTAATAACAAAAAAGTTTAAAACAAAAATTAAAACCAATAACACCCATGAGGAAGTATAACTATATAATGCTAGGACTTTAGGTTTTATGATATTCTCCTTATAGAGATAAATTATGGGACCATATAATAAGAAGCAGAAAATAATGGGGACTACAAGATAAAAATAGAAATAGTCAATATTAGCTTCTATGAAATAAAATCCAACAACATAAATATTAAATGCGAAAATGGAAGATGTTAAAATTACTCTCACTTTTCTTGAAACGAGTTTCTCGTACGAAGATAAAATATTAAAAATCGCTCCAATAATGCAAAATGAAAGAAATAAAGCAATGAAATAATCTAACATTAGAAATGCATTGAATATGCTATAAAATAAGAAGAAAATTTCAAGCAAAAGAGCATAAAAGAAAAATTTTGCGATTTTTAAGAATGTTTCTTCTTCTATTTTATCAATAACAGTTCCAAATTTTAGATTCAATAGCGATAAAACGGAACAAAAGAGTAAATCAAAAAATAAGATTACACTATTATTCCAATAGAGTGCGATAAGTATAAGGAAAATAGAGGATATTAAAAACCAGCAAGTGTAATAGGAGCGAGACAGGCTTTTTTCACGAGAAAATACTTTAATAATATAATTTAATAGTATAAATGAAAGAAATGCAACTGAAAGAAGAATTGTTGATATAATTAATTCTAATTGAATTACACCCGGAACTCCCAAAACGATATTTTTTAAGTTGATTAATGTAAAACAGATCAGTTCAATAAACAAAAATACGAATATTACGCAAAAATTAAAAAATTTCCAAGGTTTTGCATATAAATGAGCTCGTGCGTATAAGAAATAAAACGAAATTAATGTAATTATTAAGATAATAATCGAATGGATCAAACTTTCAGAAATTAAAATCAAAACGGGATCTGATGTAAAATTAATGTATACGGAATCAACAAGAGGAAAGAACGAGTATAAAATAATAGTAAAACTAGTGACAGCAAGAATATTTTGTATGACGAGAACATCTTTCTCCCTAAAATAGCCTAGTTTCATAAAAAATTGAAATATGATATATAGTGATAAACTAAAAATAATAAATTGTATATTTATAAGCGTTATCCCAAGATAAGTTGGGAATATCCAAAATACTAGTAAGGCTAAGAATACTAAGCAATTAATCAGGTATATATATCTACTATAAATTTTAATAGTAAAATTCAATTTTTCCTCGCAATATGTGAGAATGAACATTGCTGGTAAGGAAAGGAATATAATAACAGGAATATCGTTCAATAAAGAAATTAAAAAAGTTAGTAGAATTATTAGTACCGAGACAAACAAATTTAGTTTTTGATAAATTTTACTCTTATCTAAATCAGCTTCTTCAGAATTACTCGAATTCATCGATTTCAAACCTCCTGAGTATTTTGCTATAAAACGAACTTATATACAATCTGATTTTGAAGTAGAATAATAAAAAGATGAGAGATAATATCGATATACTAATAATTTCTATAATTTCATGTTGAATACCCATGAAAATATAGATCAAGGTAATTGCAAATGGCATTTGAATCAATAAAGCAAAGTTCAAACTTAAGATAGAATTTACAAACTTTCTCTTATATTTAGTCAACTCCATTAGAAATTCTTTGCTATTTTTAGTTGATTTTGATAAATTCTTTATGTTTTTCATAGTTGTTAGTCGGGAAATAAGATAAAATACTAAATTCGAGATAAGTGGAAACAACCAAGAAACTTTAGTATTGAAAGTATAAGAGAGAAATATGATGTGAATAATGTAATTAACAATTATTATGAGGTTATATGGTTGTTTAATCCACTGAGAAAATGGTACTTCGTGTTTGTATCTTTCTTCACTAAAATCAAATACATCTATAGGTTGGAAAAAATAGTAATAATACACAATATTATAAAGAATTATAAACGAGATTAAGGGTAAGAGTTCAAAATAATTATCCTCTCCTGGAGTAAAAATTTCGTTAATAACAAAAATAGGAGTGACAATTAGGGCTAAAACCGTAATTAAGAACAGTATGTTAATTCTAGCGGAAAGGTTGTTTTTTCTGTTTAGGAAAAATGGATTATTTCTATATTTATCAAAGGCTTTGTAGAAAAACAATAGGACGAACATAAATGTTATAACCGATAAACCAATTGAGACGTAAATATCTTTTCCAATAAAGAAAAAAATGAAAAATCCTACAACAGCGACTAATGAAGGCACTATGATTAAATAGAAACTAAACCACCAAATCTTCCAGAGCGATTCAGTGACTTTTTCAATTTTTTCTTCAGAACTTCCGTTTTTATTAGATTTCATTTTCCCAATAATGATATTTTCTCCCTTCTGGGATAAATAGAAAATATCATTAAAAAATGTTTATGTGGAGAAAGGGGTAAAAGTATGCAAAATATGGTAGAAATGTAAGTTTTTGAACAAACTATGGTAAAGTAGGGGAATAAAAAAAAATTACTGAAACTCTGGGAGATGTTCTTTTTGTAATTCCATCATTTCTTCAAAAATACGATCCGCTATTTTGAAACTTCCTACATTGGGATCGATCGCTAATGTTGCTATTGCTAAGTCTTTTGATTTTTGAATGATCGCTTCCACACACAGATCTTGGATTGTTGCTTCAATTTGCATTAGAGCCGCGATATCACTTGGTAATTTGCCCCACTTAACACCCTCTATACCGTTCTTATTCACTCTTACTGGGCATTCAATAACAAGGTCTTGGGGCAAATTTTCGATAATATTATCGTTAGGAACATTTACTGCGCTTTCGTAGGAATTTTTGTCAGAGATGATCGCCTCGATAATCGGAATCGCTCTTTCACCTGATGAACCCCCGTAGAACATTCCTTTTTTAAAATATTTTCCCTCTTTTAGACGTTTATGGTTTTTCATAACGCGTTTATAAGTTCTTATACCACCCTTCTCAGCAAAATCAATCCAGTCGATCATATCTTTTGCTTCAGTAAATTCTTCGCCAAACTTTAGGTATTCACCAATGTGGGTATCGCTAGTATAAGGGAAGTAGCTAAATCTTTTATATACTTCAAGCGTCAATGTAGAAAATTGAAACCTATCTTTGCGTTGACTGAAATATTCTAATGCTATTTTGTTAAACTCGGGCATCAAATCTTCTCCAGTATGTAGTTCTTCAAGGCCCATGAGAAACCCAAAATGATTTAATCCATAGGGCATCATTTTTAAATTATCCAATTTTTTATTGAGCATAAGAGGTAGATGGTGAGTTAAATCTCCAATTTGATGACAAAGTCCGATAAATCTAAGATTTGGAACTGTTCTTTTAATAGCCAAACATACCCTTGCCATCGGATTTGAAAAATTTATAAAAAATGCGTTAGGACATATCTCATTCACATCTTTAACAATCTCCAAAATAGGAGGAATTACTCTAAACGCGTGCATTGTGCCCCCCGGTCCTCCGCATTCACCGAGTATTTGAGTCGAACCATATTTTCTAGGAATATGGTAATCTTCTCTCCACAATTTAAAACGATCTCCGACTTCAGTTGAGCTTATAATAAAGTCTGTTCCATTCAATGCCTTTTTACGGTCTGTAGTACGCTCAATATTAAATTTGTTATTATGTATCTTGTTCTCAGCTTCAACTAAATCAAACATAATTTCCAAATGTTCTTTGTTGATATCGTGTAAAACTATCGTTGAACCTTGTAATAAATTACTCTGGTATAGATCTAATAAACTAGATGGTCCAAAAGAAGTGCTGCCTGCCCCAATTAGAACGATTTTTTTATCCATTATTCTATAATTTGAAGTAATTTAGATGACTGCGTTACATCTATATTGCTTAATTAAAAGTATAATTAGTTTAATAGATTATCAAACAGCTCTTTTTATAATATTAAAACACATGGGAAAAAATACCCACAATATTTATTAGTGTAAACTGTTTTTATATTTTTAACAATGAATTTTTCGCGACATAATACTGGTTCATGGGTTGGCTGTAATAAGAAGGCCATTATTCCCTTAGTAGTAACAGTATTATGAAGAGAATAAATCCTTTTTCCTTTTCTTTTTCTTTATAATTGCTTGGATTTATTCTCTGCGTATAATGTCTATCAATTTTTAAGAAAAAGTGGGATAAGGGTTTAATTCTTGACGCTAAATTCATAAATTAGAAATGGAGGTGAAAAATGAATTGGCAGATAATAGAGAATCTGATCCCATATTGGAGTATTATAAAGATTGGAGTTCTGATCTTGCGCCTATTATGATGTCATTTGATATCTCAGACGCTTATCCTGGTAGGATTGAAAGTGAAGACCAGAAAAATATGGCTTATCTGAGACGCAAATATCAAAAACTATCAAAATAATTTCTTTTTTTTCTATTTATTCTTACCTATAACCTATTGGATTTTAAAGTTATGATTTCAGAATTTTTATCTTTGTACAAATTTTAGGTTAATTAGTTTGGCTTATATTCAGTTTTAGGTGAACTTAAAAATTATCGATTTAAATTCACTATATTCATATGATTTTTTATAGAATGGGGATAAAAAATGAAACATTTAAATAGTTACATAGCTATATTTATTCTAATGATCTTAAATAATACTACAAAATATTCAATTGTAAGAACTATAAGCCTTTTATTAGTTGTAGCCGTAGTATTATTATTATAGATGAGAGCCGATCCTTTTCGATCTTCTTTTTAATTTTTCTTGGATTTGCTCTCTCATCAAAGAATGAATCTAAAATTAAATTGAGATCATAAGGATTCCGGCACCTCATGGGATTTAAAAAAGAATTGGAGGTGAAAAAATGGAAAAAGAAGTTCTTGAGAAAATTGAAAGTCAAATTGCCTTAGAAAGCGATATGATTCCGATAAAGGGAGAAAGTACTCATGGAAATGAAAGTAACTTCTGGAAATACCTAGATTATTCAAACTGGATTCCAGGAGAAATTGAAGTTGAGGAAGAAATTACTAAAGATTATGATTGGTGGGAAAGAAAATCTATTAAGAAATAGTCTAAATTTAATAAATCTTAATTGATAATCCTTTTTATTCTTTCTAAGGCTTCCTTTATTTTATCAACTGGTTGAGTTAAAGCAAATCTCACAAATCCTTCGCCATATTTGCCAAAACCATTACCAGGTGTGAGAATTACTCCCACATCTATTAATTTTTTCACAAATTCCATGCTATTAGTTTCGCCTTCTGGTATGTGAGTCCAGACGAAAAATGTTGCTTTTGGTTTCTTTGTGTTCCATCCAATATTATTTAAACCCTTTATTAACACATCTCGCCTTATTTCATATGTTTTGACGGTTTCTTTTACTATTTTTGGTTTTTCTTCGGATTTATATTCATTTAAACCTTTAACCACTGCTTTTTGGATAAATATCGGACAACCAGAGTCGATGTGAGACTTAACATTTCTTATACCTGTTATTATATCTCTATGGCCAACAGCCCAACCGCATCTAAATCCCGTCATACAAAACATTTTCGAAGCGCTATTAATTTCGATGTGATTCTGATCAATTTCTAGAAGCGATGGCGCTATGTAATCTTCATATGTAAACTCAGAATAAGGATTATCATAGACAATGATAAACTTATAATCCTCGGCGTAATCTGCTGCTTTCTTTAAGAAATCTTTAGGTGCTATTGCTCCAGTAGGATTGTTTGGGTAATTTAAATACATTAACTTAGCTTTTTTGAGGATCTCAACATCAATTGCATCAAAATCGGGTAAAAAATTATTTTCTTCTAATAATGGGATTAAATGAGCAATTCCATCACAAAGTTTTGTAGCACCGTTCTCATAAACCGGATAACCTGGATTCGGGCACAACACAATGTCTCCCGGGTTAATAAATGCTCTAGCGATATTAGCTACTCCCTCCTTTCCTCCTATTAAACCTGTAACTTCGTCTTTTGCATCGAAATCCAAGCCAAATCTTACTTTATACCACCTTTGGACTGCCTCTCTGAAATCTTGTTCACCCATACTAGAGGGATAGTTCTGATACTCGGGATTTTTTACTTGCTTAATCATCTCGCTTATGATCAAATCCGGTGTTGTCAAATCGGGATCTCCAATTCCTAATGGAATAAAGTCGATTCCTTCCGTTTTCTTCTTATTTATTATTTGTTCAATTTCAGCAAAAATATATACAGGCAGTCTGGATATTCTATTAGCATATTTTATATTAATTTAAAACACCTTGAGAATTTCAGCGAATTAAAATTAGTATTAATTCATTTAAACAAAATTATAAATCTTATGATAATAAATGAAATTTTTTTATAGTTTTGTGCTAGGTTTTATAATTAATAACCAAATATTTAAAAACGGAGTATATTCTTATTATTATCAAGAAATATTTCGAATAATCATTTATAAATCGCAAATAAAAGAGTGTTGAAGAATGGGTCGTCAAACGAGCATGAGATATGTTAAGAATCCTCCCAGTAATTTTTATTTTCCATCTGAATCAAAGGATCCAACGGTAGATAATTTTATTGGCTTGACTGTCGCAGAATTTGAAGCTATGAGACTGAAACATTATATTTCTCTGAATCAAAAAGATTCCGCAGAAAATATGAGTGTGTCGCAACCGACTTTCTCACGAATATTAGATAAAGCCCATCAAAAAATAACCCAAGCCCTTATAGAAGGAAAAGATATCCGTGTATATGGTGGTAATATTAACCTTAAAAAAGGCTTCAAGGGTTATGGGTGTCTGAATTGCGATGAAGAGTGGAAAGACGAATTAGCTGCTAAAGAGCGAAGTGTATATTGTCCAAACTGTAATTCTGAAAAGGTTTATTATTTAGTAAGGGAACCCCTCTAATAAATACTACAGTTGGAATCAAATATTATAATCCACTTACCCTTAAACATAGAATTTTAATTAGATTAAGAATTTAAAATCCTAATTATTATTAAATAGATTTTCAAAATAAGGGGATAGTTAAGATTTGTTAATAGATAGTGAAAAAATCTGGTATAAGGCAGCACGAACCATTGTTAAAGCGGGACAACTTCCAATGGTTGTTAACGAGACTCTTCTTGAGTTATTAAAATTAATAATGACCGAGGACCAAGCAGAATTTATTTCTATGTTTCGAAAGCCCTCGCTAAGCATTGATCAGATAAGAGAAAAAACTAACTTAAATGACGAAGCAATAGATGTGGTTTTAAATGAATTAATGGATAATGGGGTTGTAATAGGCGTTCCGAGTAAGAGAACAGGGATAATGGTATATCGCCTCCTTGGTCCGTTTCCTGGACTGTTTGAAATGCAGTTTATGAGAGGAGAAATCGGGGAAAAACAAAAAAAGCTTGCTCACCTTTTTGATTCATTATTTAAAGATTTAAGCGAAGGAACTCAGAAAAATTACGAACATATTGTAGCTCAATATAAAAACTTTCCACCTATCACAAGAGTAGTACCTGTTGAGGAAAAAATTGAGGATGTTCCAGTTGATAAAATATTACCACACGAAGAAGCATCTAAAATCGTAAATAAGTACGACGAGATTGCAATAGTTCATTGTTATTGCCGTCACGAGAAAGATTTACTCCAAAAATCTTGTAAGGTTACTGATGAGCGATTAAATTGCTTTCTTTTAGGAAAAAGCGCCCAATTTGCGATTGAACATAAATTTGGAGACAAAATCTCAAAGGAGGAAGCAATAAAAATAATAAATAAAGCATCAGATGAGGGACTTGTTCATAAAGCGTTTCATATTCACCTTAAACCGGAACTAGATGAAGAAGCGATATGCAATTGCTGTAAATGTTGTTGTGGGATATTTTCGATGTTTTGGAATGGTATAACGCCCTATCATTGCTACACTAGTTATTTAGCAGAAGTGAGCGACGAAGATTGCATTGGTTGTGGAACATGCATAGAGAAGTGTCCAATGGAGGCTATTGAGTTAGAGGAAAATATTGCTAATGTTGACGAGAATAGATGCATTGGGTGTGGTGTTTGTGTTCACCATTGTCCCGAAGATGCGATAAACTTTGAAAGAACGGGAAATAGAGAAGTGTTTGTTCCACCTCCAAGGATAAAGAAAGTGTGATAAAGAAGAGTTATTAAGTCAATACATTTCTAGTTTTTTACTCGATTTTAAATTTTAGATTAAGCTTTCTCCAACAACGCTTGGATGTGGTTTCTTTCCTAACATTTTTAACAGAGTGGGGACAATATCTGTAATCTTACAATGGGATATTTCCTTCACTGGTATATCCTCTGATCCTCCGACAATTAGAGGAACTATTGCACTTCTTCTCAGCCCTATATCGTGTAAATATAAATTTTTATTTTCTTTTTTTCCATGTTTAATATTATACGAAACCTGACCGCAGGTACTAACTATTATATCTGCCCTCCGGGGATTTTTAAAGTTTCGCGAAAGCAAATCTGGGTATAATGGAAAGTCAATGTGAAAAGTAGCATCTAACCATTCATTTAAAGTGTGAAATTTGTTATCTAATAACTTGTTCGCAATCTCATCGCTAATATAATTAAACACATCACCATCGACAGCTTCTGACGAGTATTTTGTTTTAAATTCCTTGCCATTTCCTAAATATTCTATAGAACTTTTAATTATTTTACCTGTTTTTTGATTTTTTCTTTTTAAATAGATTTTTCCTTTTTTAGATGTATTCCCATCGTCACAATAATACATTAATAGGGTACCTTCGAGATTGAATAGCTTTTCTATTAGATTAATATGTTTGGGACCATAATTCTCCATTTCTGCAATTGTGGGGTGATTCCAATTTCCTCCTTTAATGTTACTGTTAGATTTAAAATTAAAAAACCCCACGCTACTAAAACCTCCAATATTCATATTTCCTTTTATATTTTTTCGCGGGTGATAATGTTTTAAACTGTTTTCGCTAAAAAAGCTCCCAAAATCACCTAAGGTTTTGGCTTTATAATTTCCATGATCAGATGATATAGCAATAGCGGTTTCATCCGAATAACCTAACTTATCTAATCCTTCGAGCAATATTCCAAGCGCTTTATCAATATGAAACAAATTCAGTTTATACAACTCTGAATTAAAACCGTAAAGATGCATCATTACATCTGAAGACACGAACAAGAGGTTAGAAGCAATTGGAGCTTCTTTAGTATCAAAAAATTTCTTCGGTTTCTCAAAGGTTTTTAGTAATTTCTTCACGGCAACTAAGTTAGCTTTCATAATATATTTGTTAACATTATGAGAATGTTTAATTAAGAGGTAATACAAAATTAATTTGGTTTTTCTCTCGGGGAAAAGATAACTAACACCTCTACTAATAAATTGACTAATACTGACCGTGTTACCTTCTCCAACCATCTCAAATAAAGTTCTACAATTTTCGCCCAAATCATCGTTTAATTTATAAATTTGAATTCTTTCATCCGATCCTATTGAATTGTAGGATCTTAAAAAAGGGGGAACCTCGTTTCGATCCATCCAATGAAAGGAGGGAACTCCATGACATAATTCTTCCAAGTAATTTCCTGTATAAGTACCAGTCATCATTGATACTTGAGTTGGATAGGTCAATGAAGGGAAATCTGTTATACAATTTTTAGAGTGAAGCCCTGTTTTAATGAGTTTTTTTAAATTTGGAAGCAAACCCCTCTCAATAAGATCGTAAAAATGCTCCGATCGTACATCATCAATTATACAAAATATAATGTGTTTAATCTGGTTCATCAAATTCATAAAGCTAAAACTTAAGACCAAAATTAAGTTTTACCAAAAATTAAGAGTTTTCTCAAAAGTTTTAATAAATATTCCACACAAAATTTTTTATGACTACAGATATTGAGTATCGAAAGAGATACACTTACATTTTTGTCTTCTTCTATCTTTGCGAAGGGTTTTCTCAAGGAATTCCTTTTTTACTTTGGCCTCAATATTTAGCGCAAGTTTTAGGTGGCTCGTACAATATACCTTTATGGTTAGTCGTCTATTCTATAGGAAATATACCCTGGGCTATTAAAATGATAGTTGGATTATTTAATGATAGAATAGGTTCTAAGAAATACGGTCAACGGTTCCCTTGGATATTTAGTTTTGGTGTTTTTGGAGGAGTTTGGTGGATCATGATGGCTTTTTTCTTACCAACTAACGATATTTATTTCTGGCTGGCTGTGTATTACTTTATGACCCAACTCGGCATGGCGTTTGCCGATACAGCTTTAGACGGATTAATTTTAGATGTTACACCTAAAAAAAAATTAGCCCGTGTGCAAGGTTATACTTGGACGGTAATGTTCTTAGGTTATGGTGCTGGTGGTATGCTTTTAGGTTTAATCTTTTTAGCTACAAACTTGATGCCACTGTTATTTATTCTAACAGGGATTCTTATGTTTATTTCCAGTTTTCTCCCCTACTTAATAAAGGAAAAACCTCTAAAAGAAGTTTCAACGAAAGAATTTGGCACTGATTTATTAACAATCGTTACGAAAAAACGGAATTGGAAAGCATTTTTATACACTTTTTTTGCAGCAATTCCTGCAGTCATGATTTTAAACTTCTTTATGTATGTGGTGTTGATTGCCATGGGTGTAATTGATGTGAGTAGTACAATATTAACAATTATTGGTGGAGGTGCAGTTGATTTACAAGTATGGAGCTCAATATTTTATCTCGTGAATGGTATAGGTATAATAATTGGTTCTCCAATATCAGGAATTTTTGGAGATAGAAGTCGTAAAAAAACTCTTACTTACATTTTTTTGGCATATATACCTTTCTGCTTAATTTTGGTTTTACCCTTTGCATTTATAACTGGCGAGATTCTTCCATTGATATTTGGTATGATATTTCTTTTGTTGATAGGAGCAATTCAAAACGCTTTTACCGTCATTAATCAAACAATACGCGGTGACTTAGCTAAAAATTACTATCCAAACCTTAAAAGCACATTTTTTGCTATTTTAGTCGGGTTATCTAATTTAGGGCAAAATCTTGGGACAATTATAGGAGCAGGACTTTTTGCTATTTTTGTACTAATAACTGGAGAATTTTATCTAATATTTTTCTTGGTTTCCGTTTTCTGTGCTGTGAGTTTGATACTAAGCTACTTAATTTTTAATAAAATTGATCCCATTGATTATGAATTAGAAAAATCAATAAGTAAAAGCTAAAATTTATTCATTTTCTTTTTTTTTAGTGAGTTTAGTAATAGAAAAAAAATAAAAAGAGTAAGCCTCCGACGGGATTTGAACCCGCGACCTGCAGATTACAAGTTTCAGCAATTAATAGGAAATAATTAAATTCTGCTGCTATACCGCTAAGCCACGGAGGCTTTAAAGTAACATTTAAAATTAATTTAACAAGAATTTTTAATTTTTTGGTTTTAGAAGCATTAAAAATTCAACACAAATAATTAAAAGTTAACTTTACTTTTTCTTTATTTAAATACTAATTATTCTATATTATAGAAAAGAGTTCTAGTTTACTGTGTTTACTAAGGAAGATGTAGAGATACTAGCGTATCAACGATATACCTCGGGAGAAGATTATGATAAATCCGTTTGGTACTTAGCCGAACTTGTAGTTAAAATTTTAAAAAATGCAAAAAATGGATATGATATAAAACCCCTTGAAACAGATAATTTAGTCTTATTACTGAATGAAAATGTCAACGGGGAACTTATAGAACCGACTCAAGACGAAATTAAAGAATTAGCTAAAGTTATTTACTACGAACATCCTGAAAAGAGTAAACTTCATTTTTTTATTGCTGAAAAACAACTCCTTCTGGAAGAAATAAAAAGAGTTATAAAGGAAAATAGTATTAACCAGTAAATTTTACTTACTACATCGAAATAAATCCAATATGTCTCTTTTTTTAAATACTCTTAATTGTTTAATATATTAAACTCAGAATAGTTGAGATTAAAATCTAAACAATAATAATATTAAATAGTAAAATAATTTTAATTACTAAATTCGGTAAGTAAATTGCCTAGTCCAAAAAAAACTAAGAGAAAATCTCCTGCTGACGAGAAGCAAAAATCTCTCTTTTCTTTTGTAGAAAAAACGGAAGTTAAGAAAGAAGAAAAAAGCAAACCTATTGCAAAAAAAGAAGATAAGGCGTTAGAAGACCAATTATTACCTCAAGAGCCGCCTGAGACAAAAGATGTAAAAGAAGAGATTAAAGTTAAAGCCGAACCAGTAATAAAAGGAACTCCAAAAAAGCAATATTTTAAAAGTTCAGGTATACCCTTTGGTTTAAAAGAAAATGGTATACAACTCCAACATATCAAAAGAGAAAGTGTTAGTACTAAATACATTAGGTATCTAATTGAAAAGGGAGAACTCGTAGAGGATTTAGAAAGAGGTCTACTTTTAGATGTAGATTATGATGGGGGATTGAATAAAGCGTATTGTAAATTTTACGACTTGGACACCGATGATATTAAAATATGGGTTGATACTACTGATCACGAACCTTATTGTTTGAGTAAAGAACCAATTTCAATGCTTGAACAGTTAAATTATACAGATAAAGCGGGGAGAAGAAAAAAATTGGTTAATTTTGACGGCTTTAAAAGGTTCGAAGAAATCAAGCGCTTTGAATTGCTTACTGACAAAGAAATCCCTATGACGAGGATATATGGTAAAACCCCCATAGATATAGGCGGATCAGGGTTGAATGTTAAAAATATCCTAGCTGAAAACGAAAAAAAAGCGTGGGAAGCAGATATTCGATACCATCTAAATTACATTTTAGATCGACAGTTAGTCCCGGGACTTATTTACAGAATAAAGAGTGGTAAACTTGAAAAAATAGATTTCAAAGAAAGTTCTGAAGATACTAAAAAGTTAACAAGCGAACTGAGGATTCTTTTTAAAGATGAAAAACCTGAGATGCAAGAATTTGCAGAAAAATTTATAGATATTTTCCTAACACCAATTCCTGATGTGAAACGTTTAGCTATGGATATTGAAGTAAAAATAGGAGAACACGATTATAGGATTCCCGACGCTCGTCTTGCAAAACAGGAAATTATTGCAATATCTTTTGTAGCTTCGGACGGTTTAAAATTAGTGTATGTTTTAGAGCGCGAAGGTTTCACTTTTGATAAACTCCATGCAGAATTTCCCGACGACGCTAAACTCTACTTCTTTAAATCTGAAAAAGAATTATTAACTGAATCTTTTAGAATTATGTGGGAATATCCTGTGATTATTACATTTAATGGAGATAATTTTGACTTAAACTACATGTTTCACAGAGCAGAAAAATTGAAAATAGACAAAGATTTGAATCCAATTCATGTAAAAAGAGGTTTTGGAATAATGGCGAAAGCAGAATGCGATTTAAGGAAAGGAATCCACATCGATGTGTTCAACTTTTTCTTTAATCGAAGTATTTCAGGATACGCTTTTGGAGGTTCATATCAAAGTTCTTCTTTAAACGCTATCAGCGATGCGTTATTAGGTGAAAAGAAATATGAACACGAGGAAGAAATTCACGATATGGAATATGATGTTCTTTCTTGGTATAATCTTAAAGATTCAATATTAACTTTGGAGTTAACTAAATTCAACAATTCATTAGTGTGGAATTTGATCATATTGTTATGTAGGATAACAAAATTACCAATGCACGATATGATAAGAAGACAAATTTCAACATGGATACAAAATATTTTTTATTTCGAGCATCGCAGAAAAGAAATTCTCATTCCGAGAAAATCCGAAATATCTGATGCCAAAAAAGGCGGAGCATTGATGTCAAAATTTAACGGTGAGAAATTCCAAGGTGCCTATGTAATTGATCCTGTTCCTGGAATACATTACGATGTAGTAGTCATGGATTTCGCTTCCCTTTATCCCTCAATCATTAAAGAGTTTAATTTATCCTACGAAACTGTTCTCTGTCCTCACAAAGACGATGAAGATAACTTAATAAAAGGAACTCCTTATCATATATGCTCTCATAAAATGGGAATCTTTGCGTATGTGGTTGGTTTTTTCCGAGATACAAGAGTAAAATACTTTAAACCAAAATCAAGCGATAAAACTCTAACTCAAAAACAACGAAGTTATTATCATACTATCCAGCAAGCGCTTAAAGTATTCATTAACGCAAGTTATGGCGTATTTGGATCTCAAAATTTCCCCTTATTTTGCTTACCTGTCGCGGAAAGCACAACAGGTATTGGGCAATACTCTATAAAACAAACGATAAAGAAAGCAGAAGAACTTGGAGTCAAGGTGCTGTATGGAGATACAGATAGTGTTTTTCTTCTCAATCCATCTAACTCTCAAATGAAGGAAATTTCAGATTGGAGCAAAAAAGAACTAGATTTAGATTTAGAGGAAGAAAAGACGTATCAATTCTTAGCTCTTTCTCAGAGAAAGAAGAATTATATAGGGATATATAAAGATACTAAATATGTTGATATAAAAGGATTAGTGGCAAAGAAGAAAAACACACCAGATTTCATTAAAAAGGCATTCAGTCAATTGATAGAAATTCTTAAAGAGATCACAAACGATGAAGAGTTTAACCAAGCGAAGAAGAGAATTATCGAAAATGTTAAAAGTAACTTAAAGAAAATAGGGCAACCCGAAACGTTCACATTAGAAGATTACGCTATAAATATCGGCTTGCAAAAAAACCTCAAGGACTATGTGAAAACTATTCCGCAACATGTTAGAGCTGCTAATACATTCATTACGACGGAAGTTAATAAAGCGCAAGCCAATAACGCTAGTGACGATGAAATTGATGCAATAAAAAGGAAATTTCAAAAAGGAGATTCAGTGAGATTTATAAAAAGTAAAGGAGCCATTGGAGCTAAAGTTATCGAGATGGCAAAACTTCAAGATATAGATTCACAAAAGTATCGCGAGCTGTTAAAATCCGCATTAGAGCAAGTTTTAGACGCTCTCGATATATCGTTCGAAGAAATAAGTGGAATTAAGAAAATGGATGCTTTTTTTTAAAAAAGATAAGAAATTTTACTCTTATTTTATTTCTGCTAAATCGACTCCTTTAGTTTCTTTTACAAATATGCCCCCTAGAGGAATTATCAAAAAGTTTCCTAAGACAAAAATTATAAAAGTCATGCCTAACCCGAGTTCTAGAACGATAAAACTACTCATTAACAGTCCAGTTGTAATACCTACAGCTCCGATTAAGCTTCTAACTCCAATCCCTGTTCCTCTCCTATCAGTAGGCATTAATTCTAAAGCAATAATCCTGATAATCCCCCATAATCCCCAATAAGAGATGTGACTTATAGCATATCCAATTAACACTATTAGGAACGCATTCGAAGGATTATATGCCCCCCAAACCCACACAATCACTGAAAAAGGCAATAATAATGACCACAAATATAGTAATGGTTTCCTTCCAATTCGATCGGCAAGGAATCCATTAGTTAAATACGCAATCATAACTGTAAAAATCGTTAGAAAAAAGAGTATATTAACCTGGGATTGAGGTATAGATCCGACATCTGTGATATACTTCTCAAACAAACCGATGAAAAGATTCGAAAATCCAAATAAAAACGATATTACCAATATATATATAAATGACTTCTTGTTTTCTATTTGAAAAACTGATTTAATATCTCTAACAAAAGAACGAGAGACTCCCTCCGTAGCCTTTTTCATTGATTGAAATTCGGTAGTCTCTTTGAGAGTAAAATAAATCACGATGCTTAAAGGAATTCCAAAAATTATAGGGAACAATGTCATCCCTCTCCAATATGGATTTATATCTGTTACAAAAATGAAGCGGAAGATTACCATTATTATGGCTCCTAATAATCCTGCCATCAATATAATGTTTGTATTCAAGGCTCGCTTATTTTGTTTTGATTCTTCATTTGCATAAATCAACCAAATGTCACTCATGAAGAAAAAATACAAGAAGAATTGAAAAGCGACATACATCACATAATTAACGGATAAAAACATACCTATTGAGGCAATGCTCATTCCAAGGATTGTAATTGCTAACATTCGTTTTCGTCCAATTTTATCTACTAAATATTGGTTGAAAAATAAAAAGTACATTCCAATTGAGATGATACTTCCTGCTAAAGTGACAATAGAACTAGTAATATCATCTGGAACTCCCGGAAAAAATTCACCAACTATTAAAGAAGGAATTGACCCTGGGTAAAGAGTACTATAAGTATCAAGAATTTGAACGAGCATTAAAACAAAGATAAGATACCTGAAGTAAGATTTTGATCTCGTTGATTGATTATTATTATTAATTTCGGTCATCTTTATTCAATTTTTACTTCAATCTTAATAAATATTTAGGAACAACAGATTCTGCTAAGTGATATTATAGAACTAAATAGAAGAAAGTCATGATTAAACTACAAAAAATTGGATTTAAGATATTATCATCAATTTTAAGACTTAATAAATCAATTATCAGAAATACAATTGCTCCACTTAACGATATTATAATCATTTTGGAGGGATTTAAATATGGTTCAAACAACCATAATGAAAATAAACTTACTCCAAATGATGCTAGAAACCCTGAAATATATCCAATTATAGTTTTACTGCTTTTTTTAGGAAAATGGTATTTACCAAAACCAATTCCCATAATGGAAGCAACTCCATCACCTATACTTGTAATTAAAGCAGCTGCAGTAAAGATCCCGAATGGTAAAAAGAGCATTGGAACCAAAGATAAAACTAAGACCATATTTTTTGTAAATTCGTAGTTTTCATTCCTTTTTAGAGTTTTAATAAGTAAATTCGAGAGACAACCAGGTAAGAGACCGTAGACATTCGATTTTTCATATATAAAGGATAATCGCACGAAATCTAATGCAGCAAAAATAAGAACTCCTGTATAACCTATAGTTAAGATTAAAAACATCGCATACTCGTGTCCCGTAATTCCATATATTTGATCTGCGTTCCATAAGCCCTCCCAAATATTTATCGCAAAAATTCGTAAAATAATTATAACCAAACCTGGAAGTAAATGAAAGATTTTCCTGTGAAAATCGGTCCTCAACGAGTAAGATTTATTGTTAATTTGATTCACATTAATTAAATCGTATTTTTCAAGAAATTTAGTAATTGTACGATTTTTCCTAAGCTCAGGCTTATCTTTTAAGACCACTTTAGATTGGTATAGCAAAATAAGGAACACTAACAACGGTCCGAAAATACATATGATATTCATCGAGAATGATTGATGAAATCTTACATATTCATTATCGCGCGGGTAAAAGAATGGATAAAGAATCCCAGAAATAATCCACAACACAACAACCATAAAAGAGTTAATAAAAACATGTTCTTTAGGAAACATCTTTTTCAATCTAATTGCATAAAATAACAGACCAACCCCTATTAAGATAAATAGGATTGTAATAGGCAATGTAATTAAATTGAAAACCATATTCTAATAAAATTTCAATGTAAAAAATAATTTGTGAAATATTAAAATCTAATCCTAGGAAAATATCGAGAGCATCGTCGTTTCTAACAATGAATTTATCACTGAAATTGGGGCAATACCTCAACAAATATTAGAGCCATGTTACTAGGAAACAATCCCACTCTGTCACCGTTTTTAATTTCCTTATCGATTCCACAATACTTACTATTAACAAATATGTGACTAAGTTCATTTTCCTTTATTCCAAGCTTTTTAAGAATATCGTAAACAAAACGAACATTACTATCTTCAATTTTAAATGTAACGGGGAGTCCTTTCGCTAAATCAATATCTCTTACATTTTCTCTTAGCTTCCCATACAATTTTACTAAAATGGGCATTCCTAATTGGCACCTATACATCAACAAGTAAAATAAGTTAAAAATATTTGTTTTATAAAAAATTAAAGAAAAATAAAAAATAAGATTAAAAAATTATTAAAAAAAGATTTAAAGACCGAATAATAAGAAATCGTCTAAAAATTCATGTACTTTTTTCAAATTTTCCGAGCCGAGAGCTTTTTCTGCTTGGATTTTGAGATCCAAAACTGTGCTAAGGCTCTGGACTACTACGTTTTGAATTGTGCTATTAAAAATGGACTTTTGTTCGTTTTTTTTTTTGAAATATTCAACTCGATCAATCATGGCCTCTTGATATTCTTCCGCTGTGGAGGTTTTGAGTTCTACAAGTGTCCGTAACTTTAATCCGTCTTTAGTCTCGATTATTTCGTCCACCATCTATTCATCACCTAACTCCGTTTTCCTCATTCCTCCGTTCTGAGCGACTTCTTGCTGAATCTCTTCTCTGGTTTGACCTCTTGTAGTGTCGAACTCTTCTCTGACTTTTTGCGTAATTTTTTTAGCGACCTGCTTCTCTATACTTTCACGATGGATTGTGTTCATCGTACAAAAACTTACCTCTTTAACAGAGCCATCGGGCATTGCTACGCCGAAGTGAACGATGCATCGTTTAACACGCTCTATATCCATGTTATATGCGTCTTGGAAGTGCATACTAGATAAAAGCAACGTACCGTGAGTGAACGAGCTAATACTTTCCCAATCACCATTCATTAATAATCTACTGAACATTTCCATGAGTTTACCAGGCTTTTTGGTGTACTGTAATATCCCTAATAGGAATCGGGCTCGAAGTTGTGTTTTATCTAGAAATTCAAGACCACCATCTAAAGTCTTACCCAAATCCCCTAATATTCCTTCAAAGAATTTAATTGGTTGTTTTTCCTTGTGCTTCACTTTCTCCCAGAACCGATTAGCGAAATCGATGACTTTTAAGGGATCGAAGTAATCCAATATAGGAACCATCTCATTTGTGTCAGGATCGACGACTAAATATGTTGCGAAGCCACAATCTGGCGAGCAAGTAAATTCAACGGGTTCAACATCAGCGAGATATGCTATAATCCTCCCAAATTCTACGATAGTTGTTAAGGGGTACCAAGCTTCGTCCATTCTAATTTTACCACCAGTTTGATTTTCGATTTCCTTAATCACATCAGCGTTTGTAATTCTTAACTCGTCCATCTCTTCAGCTGTAATACGGCCGCATAAGGACACAGGTTGGAATGTTATCCCTCTTACTACATCGATATTATCAAGAGCAAACTGAATGATGTTTCCAACTTCAATATCTGTAATCCCTTTGACAATAGTAGCTACTAAATTAATAGAAGATAATCCCGCTTTTCTGCAGTTTTCTACCACTCGCATTTTATACGGCATTAAATTCTTTATGCTTCGTGTCTTTTCGTAAGTTTCATTATTTATCCCATCAAATTGTAAATATAAAGTATCTAAGCCCATTTCGAATACTTTTTTCGTCCACTCAAGTCCACCATTTTTTTGTTGAAATCCATACCCGTTTGTAGCCACAATTACTTCTTGGAATCCATGATCTTTTGCCATTTTACAAATTTCAGGAAAATCCTTTCTAACTGTTGGTTCTCCACCTGTAAACATTATGGCAACCGCAGGTATTGGCTTGCTCCTAAAATGTTTCATTATTCTATCGATTTCTTCTAATGATGGCTCAACTAAATATCCAGATTTTTGGACATTCGCATAACAGAAATTACAATTGAAATTACAACGATTTGTTAAGTCTATTAATGCTAAAGTACAAGTTGATAAGTGTTCATTACAAAGCCCACAATTATAGGGACAACCTCTTTCGTCGTCCGAGGCACAATCAGCGGGATTCGCTTCTCCGTTTTTTTCGAATTGCCACGAGACTTTACCGTCTTTATCTTTCATTTTAAAGTGAGTCCACTTGTAATATTTTGCGTCTGAACTGATAATATCTTTAAAATCTCCGTGTTCGGGACAATTTTTAACCATGAAAATTTTTCCATCTTCTTCTTGGACTACCGCATCTATCCGTTCAAGGCATTCAGGGCAGACCGATGCGGTCTTTCTATAGTATTTCTCGTCTAGAACATCTGTTCCGTCTAAATGATACATTTTAAATTTTCTCCTAAATATTACTAATTACCCAAAAATAGGATTTAAGATATTTAAATAAAATCAGATTACTATTATTATTAATAATATTATTAAAGTTAGTAATATGTTTTTAATCTCAACTCGCAGCCCCTACAACTAACTTATCATATGTATTTAAAAATAAAACTTATTAAGATTTTATATTTCTTTTTTTAGCTTCAACAATTGCAGCTCCCATTTCGAGCACTCTATTAAACGGTTCTACAGCATCTTCTCTTGGTTTTAAGCTAATCGCTTCCTCTTGGCAGACACTTGCACATAAACCGCATCCAAGACATAAATCCCGATCCACTATCGCAATATCTTCTAAAGTTATAGCCTTTACAGGACATCTTTCAACGCAATTTCCGCACGCAATACATGTTTCTTCATCGATAATTGATTCAAACAAAGCATTCATAAATTTTTGCTTGTCTTGTCCAAATTGAGTCATACCTTTCATGGATATACAGCAACAAGGACAACAATTACAGATATTAGATAGGTGCTTTGAATTTGCTCCCGCATGAACTAACCCCGATTCGTCCGTATCTTTAATAATTTGAAGTGCTTCCTCAGCGGTTATTTTTCTTCCCATACCATTTTCAATGTAATATTCAGCTGCAACTCCAAAGCTTAAACAAGTTTCCATAGGGTGGTCACACCCTTCCCCTAGCAACTGCGCTTCTTTTCGACACACGCAGTCAGCTACAGCAATGACTCTCGCGTTCTTAATTGATTTTTCAAGCATTTGATACGGAAAAAGTGTGGTTTCGGTTTGAATGGTTTCTTCTAAGGGAATCACTTTAAAACCGGGAATATTACTTGCGCCTATCTCTTCAAGGCCCGCTTCAAGGTAATATTCTTTAAATAATTGAGCTAACTCTTTATCAATTTTATTCACAGAATATTCATACAATCCTATCATAAAAGGAGCAGCGTTATATAGAGCTATATTGTCTCTCCGCGATCGAAAAATAAGTCCTCTCTTTGCCATTGATTCAAGTTTTTTTCCTACTTCCGTGGAATTCTTTCCTGCTCTTCTGGCAATACTACGGGCTCGTTCTGGTCTGATAGTTAAGAAAGTAGTTAATTCGGCTTCTTCTTCGGTAAAAAGACGCTTAAGAATTTCAATTTCAACTCCAGATTGAGTCTTCCGGAAACCTATTGGAAATATATCAAGGAACTCCCTTAATTTCTCGTACGAATTTACAGTCATAACACAAAAACTACCATTTTTTTCTATTATCTAATATTTATTTTAAATTAAAAATAAAGCTTAGGTAAATTTCTCTGTTAATGAGTTTGTGAGTTCACTCAATTTTTTAGAAATTCTAAATTTAAATATATGATTCTCTTCTAATTCTTTAAATTTCTCTGGTAATTTTTCAATATTCTCATTATAATATTTCTGGATATCATTCAGATCAGGTAAATCTGTTATTAATATTCCTTCTTTCATCACCAGATTAAGAAGTGCTTCTGAGATTGAAGGAGCAGGTTCATCATCTAACATTAAGATATCTTCTTTAAATTCTCCTTGTGTATTATAAATTCTGTAGATTTGTTTTTTACCCGGATAGGTTAATTTATCTTTACTTATTTTAATTTTAGGTTTACGGTTATATTCTATTAATTTATATACACCTGCAATAGCAGGGTCATCGCGAGAAGTAACCAGTTCAGTACCAACTCCAAAAGCATCTATAGGTGCATCTTTCTTAAGGATTTCTTTTATTTTTTCTTCATTTAAATCAGAACTCGCAACGATTAGAACTTTTTCACAACCATTTTCGTCTAGTATTTTTCTAACTTTTTTTGAATGTTCAACGAGATTCCCTGAGTCAATTCTTACAGCCTTAATAGAGTTTTTAAACTTAGATATATTTTTAGCTGCTTGTTCTATATCGTAGGTATCAATTAAGAGGATGGAGTTATCTCCGTAAATATTATTGTAAACATCGAAACTCTCCATTTCATTATCAAATCTTTGGATAAAACTATGAGCCATTGTCCCGCTTGAATTAATACCTAGTTCAATATCAGCGATTACATTACTAGTGCCGTTAAAGCCCGCTATGTAACTAGCTCTCGCAGCATAAACGCCAGCAAGAGGACTGTGCGATCTTCTTGTACCAAACTCTAACAAAGTTTTGTTTTGTGCTACATTTTTTAATCTAGACGCTTTTGATGCCACTAAGGTCTGATAATTAATAACATTTAATATATAAGTCTCGGCCAACTGAGCGTGGAACATCGGACCTTGAATCTTCATAATAGGCTCGTTAGGAAAGAAGAAATTACCTTCTCTCATTGCCCACACATCTAATTTGAATTTAAATTTAGGTAAATAATCATCAAAAAAACTAGAATTGATTTTTTTAAAAACCTCTTTTTTTCTAAGGAACTCTATTGTCTTTTCAGTGAATCTTGCATTCTGGAGATAATGAATTACCTGCTCTAAACCAGCAAAAATTAAGTAATTACGATTTATAGGATATTTCCTAATAAAAAGATCAAAAACAGCAATATCATCCTTTTCTTTAATATTATTATCGAGATTGTACTGATAATAAGCTGCGCCCATTGTTAGTTCGTAAAAATCAGTACTTAAGATTACATTTTCGTCGTTAATGAATCCCGATTTTGGACTCCTCATTGCTATCATCTAAATTATTTTTTTTTAAACCCTGTAACCCTTTTTAGCATAAATCCTAACATCCTATCCTTATTTACTCCGCCGTTGCATGTAATCTTGTCTCCTAATTTAAACTTGTCGCTGGAATAAAGTTTTTCGCTTACCCTTATGATTAATTTGTCAACATTTTCAATATCTTCTTTTCTATAATCGCTTTTTTTTTTCAGTTGAGGTCCGAATTCAATATCTTTTAATGATATAAGATAATAGGTGGTTACGTTCCCTTGGAAATCATCCTCTTTCTCTGCTATTTCTGTTATTTCAGCTGCATAAATAGTGATTCTGTTGTGCTTAGCTAGAAGAGAACTGACAGCACCTTCATTAATTAAATTCCCATCCTTAATAACAATTTTTTCCACCAATTTTCCAAAATCTTTTGGTAAGGTGGTAAGTTTCCAATCTGGTAATTTGAAATAGTTTTTCTTTAAGGAATAAATAAATCCTATCCAAAAATGGTTACAGAATCCCATATTTGAGCCTACTCTACAATCACAATCTCGTTCTGGATCATTGATATTTTTTGGTGTTATTGATAAATACGAACTCGATTTCCAATTAAAACCTTTGAATTGCAACTCGATTTCATGGTTCTTATCGTTCACTACTTTTATGTTAATGAGCGATTCTCGATCTTCACCGCTAATTTTGTTAATTGCTGTGTTAATTTCGCTGGAAATGATGTCTCCTTCTTTTTGTTCTAACAAGTCTTTGAGTTCTTCCTCTGCTAAGGAATCGAGAATGAATTCAATTAATTCTGATTTTTTAAACTTTGAGAAGCCTTTTATCTCAAAATCTCGGCAAATCTGTTTCATCTCATCAATATTTAAGGATTGTAAAAGAAAACTTAAGTAAGTTCTATCATCAATTTCTCTATTCATTTAATTTCAAGCCCAATAATTTTAAAATGTGAATTCTCCAAATATAATTTTAATTGATTACTTATAACTATAACTGTTGTAATAAATTGTTCCTTAACTTAATTTGACATTGTCCCTTTAACAAGAACATCTGTTAAATTTTCAATAAGTTCTTCCTCTTCAAGTTCAAAATCACTTCGAATCCACCAAATAAAGACTCCAAGTACCGTAGATGTCCAAACTCTAGCTGTTATTTTAGGATTTTGGTCACGAGCTCCGAATTCTATTAATCTTGAGATGATTTTTTCTACCTCATTCGTAAAATTGTCAAGAATCTCATTTCTTTTAGTTCGGTATTTTGGTTCCATTCCCCCCATTTGCTCAAAAAAAATTAAAAATGTTTCTTTTTTTTCCTTAAACATCTTAGCATATCCTCGAAAAAGATTCTTAACTGCAGAGATTGTTGGAATTCTGTTTTGTTTGAAATAGACAAATAATTCTCTAAATTTACTTATCATAAGTTCAGCTAATCCACTAATTAATACTTCAATTACATCCTCTTTTGAATTAAAGTAATTATAGAAGTTCCCTACGCTCGTATTAGCCAGTTCTGTGATATCTTTTATACGAGTATTATTAAATCCTTTTTCTTCAAAAACAGAGAGAGCTGATATTATAAATAAATTTCTCTTTTCCTTCTTTATTATCTCAGACCTTTTTTCTCTTAAAGACACTTATGGTCAACTCAAAAAATTATGAACAATTTGTATTATGTCAAAATTTAAAAAAATTATTCTTACATTTTAAGAAAATATGTTAAAATTTATTACTTATTAATTTTCAATTTTCTATTGAATTATTATGTTTTTGGGGTCTCTTGTATCTATTTATATATAATGATATGTCTATCTATAAGAAATAAGAAGATAACTACAATTTACGGAGTAAGTAAAAAAACTAATATGGACGGCGGGAAAATGATGGGGATTTTTGAAAAAGTGCTTTTTTTATATCTTTCCTATATTTTTCGTTGAATAATAAAGATCAACAGAAAATAAATGAACGTTCATTCAGTGAATGAGGATTCGGTAAAAATTAAGAAATTTTAACCATTGCAAGTGTAGGAAAACATTTATAAGTGAGACTGTCCATTTATGATCTAATATATTTTTAATTGATAAAACAAGTATTTGAGTAAAAAGTTAACAAATCGAAAATAAGTGTGAATGAAAATGAGTGACACTGTACCAGAATACCTGGATTTTTTTGGTGAAATTAAATTCGCCGAAGAAAAGAGTTTAAGTGCGCGCGATTTTGCAAGCTCTCTTACGAAACATTTTTCAAAAGAAGAAAAGCTGCCAACTGGGAGTTATAAATTCGCAGAACTTAACAATCCCCGAATGAAGGATTTCGAGGATGCCTTTAATCGTTATTTTGAATAATATCTTAAAAAACTTTTTAAAAATCTCTTTATATTTTAATTTTTCTTTTCAACTCCAATTTGTATTATATTTTAATTTCTATTTTCTAGAAGTTTAATTTATATTAGAGGAAACTCAATAGAACATAATTTAAATAGTATTTTTTAATAATGGTATTCAAAAATGGAATTGTTTGAAGAAATTGAAGAGAAAATGATTGAAACTAATGGGATAAAACTTCATACTGTTATGATAGGGGAAGGTCCACCATTAGTTTTACTTCATGGATTTCCAGATTTTTGGTATGGGTGGAAAAGCGTAATTCGCGGTCTTCAAAAGAACTATAAATTAATTATCCCCGATATGCGAGGATACAATTTATCTGACAAACCTGAAGGCGTAGATAATTATAAGATGGAAATCTTAATGGACGATATTAAGGGGTTAATAGAAGCTTTAAGTTTAGAAAAAATATTTCTTGCCGGGCACGATTGGGGGGGTGTTGTTGCATGGGCATTTGCCGAAAAATATCCTGAATTGTTACGAAAGGTGGCGATATTGAACTCTCCTCATAGTAAAATTTTCCAAGAAAAATTGCGAACAGACAAAAACCAGCAAGAAGCGAGTTTTTACATCTTCGAATTTCTTAAACCCGACGGAGAAAAGTTTCTTTTTGAGAACGAGTATAAGTGGTTAAAATTCGCGGTTTTCGAAGGGATGACAAATAAGAGTAATTTTACTGATTTCGATAAGGAGCAATATTTAAATGCGTGGACACAACCAGGAGCAATCATAGGAGGTGTAAATTATTACCGAGCAAATACTTCCTTTAAAGACTTGACAGGAAAAATTACGGTTCCAACTTTAGTTATTCATGGTATGAAAGATGTGGCAGTGTTATCGTCAGTTTTGGATGGATTATCCGATTACGTAAACGACCTAAAAATTGTTCGTGCTGAAAATTCTTCCCATTGGGTGATGCACGACCAACCAGAACTAGTCGTTTCCTCCTTTAAAGAATTTTTTTAGCTTTTTGTTCCCTTTTTCTTTTATCCTTTTCTTAAATCTAATTTTAAAAAATATATTAGATGTTTCTAAACAATACATCTCGGATTTTCGATTTAATATTACAAAAAGCATAGATTTATATGTTTACATTTTGATGAAAAAACATAGGAAAACATTTAACTTAAATCCGAAATTATTTTAATCGTAAAAATAAATTTTAGAAGCCATGACCAGAAAAGAAGCTTGGGCTTTACAGCTTGATTGGTTGAATATTGTATCGATTCTACGATTAGATACCATAGACCAAATCCCAGAAGTTAAAAGAGAAAAGGTTATTAACAAAATATCTAAACTCTATGGACCAGAATCACTTCTCTCTTTCAAACCGAGTGAATTAGATGAATTAGTAGCAAACGAATTAAGAGAACTAATGAGAAAAGAACTCATAATGCACGCTAGGCAAAAAGAGAAGATAGAGAAACAAATGAAAGCTAGAATGTCCCCTTTTAAGAATCAAGGAGTAATGCGGATTGATATGAACGAAATTAAAGACATGAATCCTGACGAATTAATGAAATTTTTCTCTAAACAGTTAATGGGTAAAAAAAAAGATGACGATCAGGACGACGATAACGATAAATATAGCGAAGATAAGAATTCGTACTATATTTAAAAGAATTAAACAAAATTAGAAAAAGAAAAGTATCTAATTAATTTTTTGCTTTAAGTGCTTTAACTCGACTTTTACTATTTTATTGTAGATAATAACGAATATTGCATATATTGTTGAGGTCCATATAATCCAAGAAAGCGCTTGGTATGTATCTATGTTTAAAAGATAGTTAATAAAATCCTCTAAAACGTATAAACCTAAATCAATTAACTCTCCTGGCAAATCAACAATTTTTGGATAAAATTGAACTGCGATAGCTTCGTGTGTGTTATTTCTTAAATTCTTAAATATATTAGGAAGAGTTTTGTTAGTTGGATCGTCTAATTTTAACTTGGTAAATGTGTTTAAATCTTCATTTGTGTGGATATCGGATCCTGCAATGCAAATTAAGTTATTGTCTAAGCAAAATTGACGAATTTCCGTGTATTTGTGATAGCTTCCTCCATTAATAATTTCAAAACCATCAACACCCCAATCTCTTAATTGTTCAAGAGTATAAGGGGTACCAGATCCTCCTTCAGGATTAGGTTCATAGTGATAATGGTTTACTGTTATAAATCCACCATTAGCTTTCACGTAACTTATTAAATCTGAAGCGTTCATCACTTTAGGGCCTCCTGGGGTGTAAGATTCGGGAGGAACTATTTCTTCCTCTAAACCAAAGTAATTCATATGAATCTCCGGGTTAGTTTCGTGATTAGTCCATTCTTCTGCGATCCAGACTGTAAAATCTAATCCGTTTTTTTCAACAAATTCTCGAGCAGATCGAGCTCCTCTTATATTATCGTGATCGGAAAAAGCTGCCCCTGTTATACCGTGCTCCATGTACCAGAGAACTCTCTCTTCAGGAGTAAGCCATCCATCAGAAAAAGTCGTGTGAATGTGAAAATCAAATAAAAATTCATCATCCTCGAGAGGTGTAGTGGGGACGATTCTGTGAGGAGGGAATTGAATAGACAATAAAACTATATTAGTGCCAAGCAATAAAAATATGATTCCCGCAAAAAAAACGGATTCTTTTTTCAAATTATAAGTAATCCTTGTTTTTTTTGAACTAGCTCTTCGAATATTGTTTTCGATTTTGCTAGCAAGATTTAGTTTAAGCCTTGGATGGATTAATTTTAATAGCGTATATCCAACCTTGATCCCTAGTAAAATATAGCTAAGGTGTATTCCGATTTGAATAGGAACCATGAAATACCTGCTGACAAAAAAGAACCCTTGAATTAAATATCCTATTAGAATTATTAACAAAATTACAACGAACGTTATAGAAAAGACTTTAAACGCAAAATAAATGAGATCTGTTATAACATGCCTGATTTGGTTATACTTTTTTGATTGCAATTTCCCTTTTTTTCTTAAGAAAACATAAATAACTCGAATAATCGGATATATTATTAAAATAAGTAGAAGCCAAGTAAATTCATATTCAAGTATAAAAGCTGTTATTGCAAACGGTTCAATGATATATCTAAACCATGGAAGTATACTAGAATATTCAGAAGAAACATCGCTTTGCCCAAGAGCATTGTAAAACACTATCTTTCTTGGACCTATTCCCGCTAAAAAAACCAAAACAACAATCCAAATAGAAAAGATCAGTGTTACTATCGAAAATATTTTATTTTTTAATAAAAAAGACTTTAGACGCATAAATATATCATTGTTCTTATCCTTTAAAATAGTTAAATTATCCCGAGACCTTTTTGAAAAATTAAATAAAAGTATCTAGTTTTGTTAAAAAATCAGAAAACTTTTGATATATTCTTACATCCACCACAGGAAGGTTTTCACATATTCTTTGAGTTAATTCTTTTTTATCTAGTTTACATCTATGAAAAGGCTTTTTACCTTTTAATAAAAGGAAAAGAACAGGATTTTGGACATTTTCAGTACCCAAATCTAAATCTTTGCATAAATCAAAAGATCTCTTTAACTTACGAATAATGCATTCATACATTTTCTCTTTAGTTCTAAATTCTGTTTTGAAAAAGATTGTTTCCCATCGGTAGGTTCTATTGGATAACGGGATTTTTTTAACTTCTTTATAGTAATTCTTTTCTTTATGTATTGAAACTAAAAACACTCCTCGTTTGAATGAAAAGTCTGTGGAGCACACCGCTTCAGAAGATCCTGGGTTATAAACCCAATTATCTAGAATAAATTGTAAATGGTAATGGCCAAGGGCAAGATAGTTTACTCTCTCTTTTAAGTGCTTAATTCTCTCGTAGCTTACGCCTGGAACGTGTCTCATCTGACCCTGTATGCCGAAATGTTGAAGGAGAATGTGAAAATTTCCGTCATCTTTTATGATCCCTTCCTTTAGTGTTAATAAGTAATCTTCTGGTTTTTCTTTTAAATATCTAGTCCCATAAATAACTACGTTCTTGATTTGAATTCTTCCACCTTTTCGAACTCGAAAATCGTATGGTTTAAACATCTCCTCTGGGGAAGCATTGATGTCAGCATCAAGGAGAACGATGAGCCCTAAACTCGTCAAGAATTTAAGCCAGGATTGACCCCGATGACTAAATCTTACTCCTCTCGAGAACTTGGGAATATCATGATTTCCTTCTATCGCTATTATTAGAATTCTATCGTCTGTTTTATGCTTGAAATCTCTTAAAATATTTACAATTTTAGTTAATTTGCCCGGTAACATTTCTAACGATGTAAATACATCACCTCCTAATAAAATAAAATCAACTTGATGGGTAATAGCTTTCGATAATATTTCTTCGAATGCAAAAATAAAATCATTCGCTCTATTTTCGTTTCGATACTGATGGCTCCCTAAGTGGATATCGCTTGCATGTAAGAATTTTGTAATTCTATTGTCGCTTTCTCGCGTTCTATCGTAAGTCCTTAATTGAGGATCAGATACATTAACGCTAGTCATTGGTATTATGCGATTTATATTTACTTTCTATAATATGAATTATGTATCAGTAAAGATTTATAAATTGAAAAAGTCTAAAGAAATAGTGATTAAAGCAGAATGAAAAATTTATTAACATTATATGAATTATTCGATTCACAATTGTGTGAAAAACAATTCGAATCTTAACAGATTACACCAAAAATTCTTCGTAATATGAAATATAATGCCAGAAGATAAATTTAAATACAATTTGGGTACGATACATGGAAGATTTCAAATCCTACATAACGATCACGTAAAATTTTTACTCGCTGGAAAAAAATTGTGCAAGCACTTAATTGTAGGAATAACAAATCCAGATCCATCTCTAACTAAGGATCACGACTCAAATCCCCATCGCAGTCAACCAATCGCTAATCCTTTAACATATTACGAGCGCTTTGTGATGATAAGGGAAACTCTATTAGAGAAAGGGCTGACACTCTCCGAGTTTTCAATTGTCCCCTTTCCGATCAATGTCCCTGAATTATTAAAATATTATGTCCCTATGGATGTTGTCTTCTTCCTTTCTATTTACGACGACTGGGGCAGACAGAAAAAAAAATATTTAGAATCGCTAGGATTGAAAGTTCATGTTCTATGGGAGGTTCCGTTAAAGGAAAAAGGACTCAGCGGAAGCGATATCCGTGAATCTATGCTAAAAGGCGAAACATGGAAAAATTTAGTCCCTCCAGCTACAACAAAGCTCGTTAAAGAATTGCGTATTATAAAAAGGTTAAAGGATTTAAGTTCTAGATGAGGAAAATTAAAAACTATTTTTAAATAATTAAATTTTCTCAGTGATGTTATTCTTTAAATTTTTCATCCGTTTTGGTTAGATCAACATAAGATTCTTCTCGTTTATTATACGGTTTAAAAAGTTTTGACGCATCTAACGGTTCGTTGCATGCCCAACAAGCGTTCTCCAAATCAATAATTGCTTTAGCACAATTTTCACAATAAAAAGTTTCACATTCTGGACAAATAAAACTAAAACTCAACACTTTTCCTTTACATACTAAACAGATTTTTTTTTCTTTAGAATTATAAAAAGCGCTGTAAATACACTAAAATTACAATTCAGTTCGAAAAAATATCAAATCTCTATAAAAAAAGGTAAAAAATATAATAGAAATAAAGATTATTATTGTTTCTTTCTGCCTTTAGGTTCTATCTTTTTGATTATTATTGACTCGGCATGGATCTTACAATTCTTAAGTATTATTTTAAATCCACCTGAACCACCTGCACCAGGAATCGTGAACGCTTGAGTTCCCATTGGTACCAT
Organism: Promethearchaeota archaeon; assembly: GCA_013375495.1. Next base: position 291,816 of record JABXKC010000001.1, on the reverse strand, counting down.
TGCTCCTTCTGCTGCCCATTCTCCTTCTTCCTCCTCTTCTTCACCTAAGGCTTCTGCCCATGTACTCACTATTGGATGTTCTACATCCTCTAGCCATTTTTTTAAGCCATTAATGTCGGGAACATCTTCTTCAGTCGCAATTTTGGGTATCAGGTCTTTTGGAAGGAATTCCGCAACTCGATCTTTCACTCCCTTGTTCATCCACACTATATTCTCAATTCCTCCATCGTATTGTTGATATTTTGGCGATACGATGTATTGAATACTGATACCATTAAATCCAGGCATCTGTTTGCCTCCCCCGGTCTGATTAGCCATCGCACTGAACGGTAGCCCGTTAATTGCTACATCGTTATAGTTTCGATCAACAATTCCGTGTCCATTTACTTCTGGAATATAGAAGTCAATAGCTTCAAAACAGCCGCATGATGTATGAGGGAATTCCATTCCTGAAAATAGATAAATTCTTTCAATTTCACCTAATGATCGTTTTTTTATCATTTCATTTATTCCAGTATATTCACCAGCTTCTAGGTTTAAACATTCACCAGGAGGGACTTCGAATAGAGGTCCTTTAGGATCAACCTTCGCAGCAGCTCTGGCGTCAAACCAATTTATTGAACCACATAAACTTGTTCGATCAGGAGTGATACAACACGCGTGAGTAGGAGCAAACGATTGACATAATACGCATCCATAGAACATGTCTACATCTTCGTCGTGAATTGTTCTAGCTCTTTCATCTCTTTTTTCGTAAATGCTCATAGCAAATTCGTGTGGTTTCTCAATGTCTTTCGCATCTGTGTAAAATGTTACTTGAGCTTTTTTAATTATAGGAAGTTCAGCTTTGTAAAGTCTAATTAGAATAGTTCCTAATAATTGGAAAGAATTAAGGCCTTTTTCGAAAGCAGCAGTGGATATACGCATCCAATTAGTATAGCGTTGGTTGAGATGCATAATCCCATTAACAAAATTGCAAAATTCATGAATCCGTCGTTCGAAGACTGCTTCTAAATCTTCTTCAAGTTCTGGTCCGGATACTTCAACAAAAATACCAATTGGATGAGTTGAACCAGCTTCCATGTCTTTAAGATCAGGACCATGTAATACTACTTGTCCATCTTTAATATCCTTAGCAGATTTCACTCGAACTAACTCAAAATGCTTCTCCATTTTAGGACCGCCTAATTCTACATACATTTGCTTAGCCCTGATGCGTTCTCCTTCGTAAACAGGACCCACATCTACAGGCATATCTGAAAAACTCATATTGTTATTCTCCTCTTATAATTTTCCTTTTTTTTATTTTTATAAATTTTCAATTAACTTTTCTAAAAAATCTTTCCAATCGTCGTCACTAAAATTTGGAAGACTAAATCTCGCATTTGGGTGAGAATATTTATCTAACTCAACAAGTCGTAAATAATTTTGAAAATTCTTTAATCGACTTAATGCTTGACTTACATAATACACAAGATGTCCACCAAAAATAGCCATGTTGTATTGTCCCTTGCCATCTAAACCCTTCCAATCTTTATCAACTAATCTACCGGTTATATTTATAAGAGACATATCCCATAACTTATCTTTAGGGATTTTATCTTTAAGATATTTGTATGTATGACCTGTAGATATGATGTGACAATCTAATTTCTTCGCAATTTCGATGAAATAATCAGCTACTTTTTTTCCACCAAGCTCCCAAGTTAATGATTCTGAACCTATAACAAAGACTTTCTTTTTATCGTCCTTTAAGATGTTTGCCATATTCTTTGGATCGTAAACGCTCGTTCCCATTTCTGGTCCAGGAATATTGGCTTTCTGATAGGGTCTTGCCATTTTTTCATCAATTTTCTCTTTTAAAGATTTTACATGTAAGTTTTTAAATAATAGGTATATTTTATTTTATTAAGCGTATTTTAAAAAATTTGGTTTTATTTAACTTAACCATTATTAAAAGCTCCAATATTAAAATTTAGGAGGAATATTAAATATGTGTGAATTTAAGATAATTAAGCAAAACGATGGTACTCAGATATTAGAAGATATTGTAATTCTCTCTTATACAGATAATAACGAATTATTAATGAAGGATGTCTTAGGTACTGGAGAGATATTAAAATCCGCTTTAATCGTTGATGTTAACACTTTAAACCAAACTTGTGTTGTTTTAGAGCATCCTCTAGTTAAAAATTTTATAGATCTTGTTAAAAATATTAATAATAATGTAATTTCAAGATCCGAAATTGAAAGCTTTCAAGCGCAATTGGATAATATTAAGAATAACCTTTAATCTGAGTTACTTGAACTATAAGGAAGAGTTTTTAAAACAGAGTGTCCTCTTATTAGAGTATGGAAGCAAAATTTTACGATAATATAGACGAATTTTACGATATAGCTTACCCATTTTTATTAGAGCATGAGGCAGAAAACAATCTTCCTTTAGCAATTCTTATTTCTCTTAAAAAAAATAAAGATCTCTACGGAGAAGAAGAACCTCTTCTGTTTTCCTTGACAAATAACGACAAATTAGAACTTATAGCTCTAAGAACGCCACTACACGATCTATTAATTGCATATACAGATAATTTAGAAGCTATTAATGTATTAGTGGATGAACTTTTTAAGCGAAAAGAAAAATTACCTGGTGTGTTGAGTTTCAAAGAAGCCGCAGATACATTTGCACAATTATGGAGTGAAAAAAATTCAAAGAAATGTAATTTGTATAGAAGAGAAAGGGTTTATCAGCTAGAACGGGTTTCAGAAGACTGTCTTGGCAACAGAGTTTTCTCAATGGCGTCGAAAACTCATCAAGCATTAGTTCTTAAGTGGGCAGGAAAAATGATGAAGGAAGCAATAATAAACGCAACGGATGATGATATTCAAAGAACAAAAAAGATATATGCGGAGGAATTTGAGCAGAATAAGAGTAGCTTCTATATTCTTTTTGATAGTAATAAACCGGTCTCAATAGCGAGGAAAGCTGGTAAAACACCAAACGGTAATTTTGTGAATCTTGTTTATACTCCGCCATCCTTAAGAAGAAGAGGATACGCAACTGAGTGTGTTGCGAAATTAAGTAAGCTACTTTTAATGGAAGGTAATAAGTACTGTTTTTTATTTACAGATTTAAGTAATCCTACCTCAAATAGCATATACCAAAAAATAGGATATAGACCTGTTATTGACGAAAATCATTATAAGTTCTTAGAAAATTAAGAAAAAAATAAAAAAAAATCGAGAAAGTCTCCAGATTTTCTCCCGTAATTCTTGTTTTTTTACAAAATGCTTATTTTTTTGGTGGTAAAATCTCTATCTCTATTGATGAGACATTTGTATTAGTACATTCAGTATCGGTAATAGTTTCAGTATTAATAAGAATTTCTCCGTAAATACTTCCCTTCAGGAATTTGTTCCTTAGGATTTCGGCAACATCAACTGCTCGCGAAATTGATCTTCCTCGAGCGAGGAGTTTTACTGGTTTTTTGTCTAATACTAACATAGCAGCCATGACATAATCCATTGATTTCTTTTTACCGATAAACACTTTTGAGTCATCTTTTTTAGCCATACTAATCTACTCTTCAATCTATTTTATCAATTCTAGCTTTTTTGATTTTAATTTCCTTTTTTTTTTTCTTATTTCTCTTCTTAGAGCTGCTTTTTGGTGAACAAAACATCTCTATCTTGCATGGTAAATTAGCTTAGGCGATGATTTAAAGAAAATGATCCTTTTTTGGATTAGTAAGAGAAATATGAGAAATTATCTTTTCAATCAATTTAGAAAAAGTAGATTCGCAATTATTCAAGTTTTTTTTTAAATTCTCGAATAAATATTTCCTTATCTTCGTGTTCATACCATCCAGAAGCAATTTTCTCTATCTCATAAGCATTATTATAGGATTTATCTAAAAAATGATTACTACATAATTTAATTGCTTGTAACACTGTTTGATTTTTTGAGAAGAGGAACCGCGCTTTTTTCATAGATTCTTCCATTAATTGGTCTTTCGAGTCTACAATTTGGTCTATCAATCCGATTTCGAGAGCCTTAATAGCACTTATTTTTTCACTAAACATAAGCATCTTTTTTGTCCATGGAATTCCTATTATTTTTGAAAACAAAATTACACATCCCGTTCCAGGGAAAATTCCAGAGAAAATTTCAGGCATCTGAAAGAAGCTGTTTTTTACGGCAATTCGATAATCACAACAAATCGAGAAAACAACTCCCTCTCCCAGAGTTCTTCCATTAATGGCACATATTGCTGGTTTTCCATTGAACAATAATTTACATATATCTGCAGCCGTCCCTTCCAGCTTTTTAACGGCGACATGATCAGCGCCGTCAACTGCGTCTAAGTCCATACCCGTACTGAAAGAAGAACCATTATTTGTCAGAACTAAACCCCTAATTTTACTATCATTCTGGCAGTATTCTATAGCTTCTTTTAAATGCCATAGTTGATCTTGTGTAAAAGCATTTGATCTTTGAGTTCTATCAAGCGTAATTATGCCGAACCGTTTTTTTACAGAAAATTCGATATGCTCTCCAAAATCCAAATTATTAATAGACATAAATAAAATTTATTTTCTTTCAATAAAAAATAATAATATTGAGAATGTAATGAAATTAAAATGCCTAAAACGCTAGACGCTTTTACTAAGCAAGGAAATAACAGTATAATTAGAAAAAAAGATTTAATAAAATCTTCAAATTTAAAAAAAGAATTTTTAGAAATCAATCAACATCTTTATGGAAAATTAAAACATACAGAAACTGATACAAGAGCTCGTTCCAAAGAAATAATAAACCTAATTTTATGTAAATTGGTTGATGAAAAAAATAATTCTACACCCAATTCAGTTATGGCATTCAGTATTCGAAATGACGAAGAAAGTCATGAGTTGCTTGCTCGTCTTAAGCTATTCTTTAAAGATAATTTAAAAAACAAATACAAAGATATTATTGATGAAAATGAAAACATTAACCTAAATAAAGAACTGGTTGTTCTAGTTGTTGAGAAATTACAGAACATTTCTTTATTGAATTCCTCTAAGGATGTCCTGGCAGAAGCGTTTGAGATTTTTGTAAGTAGGTTGCTAAAAGAAACGGGAGGCCAGTTTTTCACACCAGCTAGTGTTGTAAAGTTTATGGTAAACTATTTGGATCCAGAGATAGATAATAGGATAATAGATCCCGCTTGTGGACACGGTGGTTTTTTATTAGAATGTAGGGATCTCTTGTTGTCAAAAATCAAACAAAAGTTTACCAATCAAAAGGAGCTGATTGAATCAAAGCACGCTGAAATAATCTCCAATCTATATGGGATTGATAAAGATTCTTATTTAGCAAAAATCTGTAAATTATACATAGATATTATAAGTCAAGGTAAATCTAATATATTTTGCGAGGATTCACTAGATCCAAATCATTATAGAAAACAAACTTCAGATTTTATAAAAAATAATCACTTTGAATTTGTCTTTACTAATCCTCCTTTTGGGGCCAAGATTCCTATTGATAATAAGGAAATATTAGAAAAATTTGATTTAGCTCATAAATGGGATTATATAGATGATCAATGGATCAAGCAAGATAAATTAGTTAAAAAACAACCACCCCAGATTCTATTCATAGAAAGATGTGTTCAATTACTTAACGATGGTGGAAAATTAGGAATTGTTTTACCTGAAGGACTTTTTGGAAATCCTTCAAACAGATATATCTGGGAATATCTAAGGAGAAATGGTATAATATTAGGAATTATAAGTTTAGATCAGAATGCATTTCAACCCTACACTTGTAACAAAACTAGCATTCTATTCTTTCAAAAATCAAAGTTTGTACCTAAGGATTATCTAATCGATTTTGCCATAGTCGATAATGTAGGTCATGATAAAGATGGAAAAGTACAGTATAAGTTAAATAAAGATGGCAGCATTAAATACGATTTGGATAACGAACCAATCATAAATGATGACTTATTAAATTTACATTTGAAAATTAATGAAGGTACTGAATTTAGCTATTTAGAAGAGCAAGATGTTTTTAAATTAAATATTAACCAAATAAAAAACAATATTTTCATTCCCTCCTATTATACCGGTGTTGAAAAACCTCTTAGATCATTAGAAAAGAACCAAGGTTACATATTATTATCTATTGCGGATTTAATTGAAAAATCTATAATTTATACAAAAAATAAGGGATATCTTCCTAGAGGTGACGAAATTGGCTCTCAAGTTTATGGTTTAGGAGATATTCCTTTCATACGCACCAGTGAAATTAATAATTGGGAAATTCATTTAGATTCTCACAAGAAAACGTCTGAAGAAGTCTATAACCAGTTTAAAGAAAAACAAAATCTTGAAATTGGGGACATTCTTCTGGTTAAAGATGGAGGCCCAAATCTAATTGGTAAAACCTCGTATATTACTGAATTGGATACAAAAATAATTATCCAGAGTCACATTTACCAAATTAAGACGCTTAAAAATAATGAGAATATTGATCCTTACCTTTTATTATACTTGTTAAATCTAGATATTGTTCAAAAACAGATTAGAGCAATAACCTTTGTTCAAGGAACTATTTCTACAATCGGAAATAGAATAATGGATGTAATATTGCCAATTCCGTCTGAATTAAATAAAAGAAAAGAAATTTCAAAACATATTAAAGATATAATTGAGAGTAAAACAGAGATTAGAAAGAAAATACTCAATCTTTCTATAAATTTTTTTGATGATTAGTATGAAGATAGAAAAATTTAAAATGCAGTATTATCACGAAGTTTTAGAACTTTGGAAAAATGCAGGAATTGGGGTAGGATCCTCGGATACTGAAGAGGAAATAGCCGGAGTTCTAAATCAAAACCCTGATCTTTTTTTAATTGGAATGGAAGACAGAAAAATTGTGGCAGTAGTTATAGGAGCTTATGATGGAAGAAGAGGATATATCCACCATCTGGTTGTAGATCCTGATTATCAAAAAAGAGGGTATGGTAAAAAAATAATGGATGAATTAATAGAAAGATTTAGGAATAAAAAAGTTCATAAAATACACTTGTTTATTGTAAAAACTAACCACGAAGTTGTGGATTTCTACAGATATCTAGGTTGGGAAATTAGAGACGATCTAATTATGATGAGTTATATACCAGATAAAGAATTATATAAAAGAAAAATTATTTTTTAAGATTGACTATCTTTATTGCGTTATTTGGACACCTATGGTAACATACAGAACAACCCCCACAATTATAATCAGAAGTAATAGTTATAGATTTTCCTTGATTATTCAATTTCCTGATATTTAATGGACAAAATCTTATACATGTACCGCATGATTTACAGTTTGATAATATTGTTACGGCTTTATATGCTAATTCTGATAATTCCTCTATTTTCTTTTGTAAATTAGCTGAGGCTGTTTTCATTAGATTGAAAAAAGATTTATTGTTCAAAAAGAGTATGAAAAAAAATAGGATATAAATTCTAATAATCTAGGAAATTTTTGTACTTAAGTTCTTTAATATTTTTTCTGCCTGATTTGAGAATCCCGTAATAATATCTCCCACATCCATTACGGAATCAATCATACCACAAGTTTGACCTGCAGGAACAGGGCCATTATCTACATCTCCTTGTGTATAAACCATTTCGTAGCGAGAAAGATCCTCTAAAAATGAATTCATATCAAAAGCTAATTCTTGAGCTATTTTCTCTTCTTTTGTCAGGATTTTTCCATGTTCGAGGCAATATTTATTTTTCAATAGCCTAATCGGACCAAAACCACCAGAAGTGAGCATAGTATCTCGAGCTGTTGCTGGGGGAATTAAAGCCTTGTAATTTGGGTGAAATTCGCTTTCAGTTGATGCTATAAAACGTGTCCCCATAGCAACAGCATCTGCTCCCATCGCTAAAGCTGCTGCTACGGTTTCTGGACTTGCTATTCCACCAGCTGCAACTAGTAGTTTTTCGGGATATTTTTGAGCCACCTGTGAAACCAAAACGATTGTTGTAATTCCTTCATAGCTCTGATGACCGCCCCCTTCTGTTCCAGTTGCACATACTCCATCACAACCTGCTGCAAATGATTTATCTACTAACCATAAAGCAGGAGAAACATGGAAATGTTTCACATCTGGGGATTTCTCTTTCAACAATTTACTAGCAAATTTTGAACCGCCAGCGCTCGTAATAATATAAACTAATTGCTCTCGAAGTTTTGGATTTTGGTTAATATTTTTGATAATTTTCCTTAACATTATTTTGTGATCTGTTTGAACTCGAGCTGTTCGAATGTTAACACCAAACGGTTTGTCAGTGTGTTCCAGTACATATTCTAACTGCTCAATCATGTCATTCACGGAATTTTTTCCCCGTAAAGTAGCATGACTTAATACGCCAAGTCCACCAGCTTCAGATACGGCAACTGTTAGTTTAGTGGTGTAAAATGGACCCATCGGAGCACTAATTATTGGATATTTAAGCCCAAATAATTCAGTTAATCTTGTCTTTATCATCTTTTTTCCTAAAGAGATTTAATTATATGATAGTTAATACTACCCTTTTGAGATTAAAAAAGATATTCTTATTAAGTTTAATAAAAAAAAGATGCTTGAATCTGAATATTAACAAGTTTATTAAAACTATTTTTCTATGTAATCGGTTTTAGTAGCAATGATGTTTGTAACACTTCCATTGGGAGTTAAATCAGAATATTCCACCATTACATCCTCATTTGTATATTTTTCAATCATAGCTGCCATAACCATAGCCATTGGACACACCCCTGTAGTACCTGCAACTGTATGAGCAGATCTTGCCATGAAACAATTATTCAAGGAAAAAACATACGAACCATCAGACTTTTTCTTAAGAGAAGCGTTATCAACCAATAGGGAAGTTTTTAATAAATCTATAAACCTTTTTCCAAAAGCTTCAATATTTTCTCCTATAATTGGCTCAATACCCAATTTTTCAGCTGTATCCATAGACTCTTTTATTGCGGGAAACATATAATCACGAAATCCAATCTTTCCTAAAGTCTCATCAATACTAGCTTGAAGAGTAAAAACACCAACATGAAATAAACCCGAGACAAATCCAAACTCCCTTGGCATCATTTTATCCATTAATTTACGCTTTAATCCTATTTTTTTTCACCTTTTATGAATTTCTTAATTATACATTATTCCATACGCTATTAAAGATTTCTTCAGTTTTTTCTATAATTAAATTATGTTCTATTACTTTTGTCATAGGAAATAAGATCATTATATACTTGTGTTCCCTCTTTGAGATTGAAATCAATTTATTTTCTGAAGAAATAACAATGCTATTTACCTCACCAGCTTCAAATTCAATTGAAAATTTTTTGACTAAATTTATTAACATTCCTCCAATTGATATCTGACGTGGCGAAGAAAATTTAGGAGGAACTTCAGAAAAAACGATTTTTTCTTTTGTTTCATCAAATACAATAATTCCTTCTGCTTGCATTTTATTTTTTAAAACCTCCAGTTAATTTTAAATTAATTTAATACACATTTATCGGAGTATAATTTCTTTTTGTCTATATATTACTTTTAGATTTTTCATATAATTCTCTAATTATTTTTTGGAACGCTTCGGTCACTCCTTGATTTGTTTTAGCAGAAGTTCGATATACTCCAATTATATCCTTCTCTTTTATGAAATTTTGAATAAATTCGTCATCTAACTTATCTTCATTAATTAAATCTACTTTATTTGCAAATATAATGACAGGAATATCACCACAACCCTGTTTAAGGTCATTATACCAATATTCAATGTGATTGAGACTTTCTTTACCAAGATCCTTATCTTCGAGGGAATAAACAATAATTGCAGCTTTACTTTCTTCATAAAAATCAGAACGTAAAAATTCAAACTCCTTTTGACCAGCTATATCCCAAAAATACAATTTACATTCATCTCCATTTATTTTCTCATCATAAAAAGAAAATTGGGCGCCTATAGTAGATATATAATCTTCCTCAAAAGTGCCTTGAGTATATTTTTTAATTAGAGAAGTTTTTCCAACTCCTCCATCTCCAATTACAGTTATTTTAAATACAAACTTTAAAGGTGTATCATTCATTAGTTTCAACCAAATCCATTCGAATTTTTAATTTTTTATACAAATCTTTAATGATTTTTTCTTAATTTTAAATTACGGTTCAAATTTATAATTTTGATAATTCAATCTTTAACATTTTTAAAATATTATCTAAAATTTCTTCAGTTTTTTCTACAATTATATTAAGTTCAACATTTTTTGTTTTGGAAAATAAAACAATTATGTAAATATAATCTCTTTTCGAGACACAAATCCACCGATTCTCTGAAGATATTAATATACAATTTACATCTCCTCCTTTATATTCATATGATAATTTTTTAGCAAAATTTATTAACATTCCACTCATCGAAATCTGTTTTCTAGATGAATATTCTTCTGGAACTTTAGCAAAAAGAATTTTTTCTTTCTTTTCATCAAATAAAATTACTCCTTCGGATAGTATTTTATAACCAAAATCTTCTAATAAGCCTTCAATAAGCGGTTGTTCCATGAACTGTAATAAGTAATTGTTAAAATTTGAGAAGACGGTTATATTTCCATTACGAACAGGGAGGTGATCTTGATATCGTTCTAAAAATTTATTTGATATTTTGTTTAGAATGTAATCAATTACTTGATTTGGTAGATCGTCATAACATTGTATACAAAAAGTAATTTTCTCGAAGCTGTTATAAAATAATTTATGACCACTCATTATTAAGGATTTAACTACAGTACCTGGAATTAATTTCTCACCAAACTTCTTAATAGCTGTGAAAAATCCAGACACTATATTTTCATCCAATTTATCAGTTTCCATAACACAACTTGTCAAGCAAACTCCTGAGTTATCATAAATATAAATTGATTCAACATAATTTTCTATTGTTCTTTTTTCCTCTAACCACTCACCCTTATCTGTACTCATATTTCTATCACCCATTTATCTTTAAATTTTGAGAGTAGTCGAATTTTCTACTGTGATTTTGAGAGTTATCTATTTTGTTTTATTTATATCATCAATATGAGATTTTAATTTAGAATTTTCAGCTTGACATTGGTTTAATTGTTCTTGTAATTTTTGGTTCTGTATAACAGTTTTATTCGCGTTTAGCAAGGTTTGATATAATTGATTCTTTAACTTTTTTAAATCCTTTTCCAAAGTCTTTACATACTGATCTTTATCAGATACATATGGCCATTCCTCTGTCATAGAATTTCCCTTCTGAATTTTCATATCCTCTTTTTTTTTACTTTTCTGTATGATCTTACTATTAATACATAATTATTTTAATATTAATATTTATTTTTGAGATACTCTTTCTGCTTTAGGTTGGCGAGTGAAATAGCCAATAGTGCCACAATTCTCACACTTTTGAGAATTGTCATCTAGAAAGACCATAGTTTTATTGAAACAAGTAGGGCAAATGAAGAGTGCTTCTTCTAACTTTTCCTCAGGAATTTCTACAATCATATCTATATTAGGAACTATTGGTGTTGTAATACAATACATACAAAAACACCTTTTTTTTGTAGCTTCAAGAACCTCATTTAATTCTTCAATAGGTGCGTCACTCTCAACAAATATTTCAAGTTTATAGTTCTCTACAGCATCAATTCCATCCTCAATCCCAAATCCAGTAGTTAAATCAATATCTGCTACTATTCTGATATCAAGTTTTTTCAATTCAATACCCGCCATTGCAGACCATTTAGCAAAAGCTGCAGAAAAACATCCACAAAAACCAGCCATACAATAATGAACAGGATGTACTGCAGTTCCTCCTCCTCCAAGGATTATTGTTTCATCCGTTTGTACAGTAATCTCCCCAGCTCTTTCAGTTTTCACTTTGGTTTCGAATTGTGGACCATATCCTACGTCTAATCTCCATCTTCCTTTTACTTCTAAGGTTTTTTTACATTTGGACCGATCCTTTCTATATTCTTCTTGTACCTTTTTGAATCCTTCTAGATCAATTCTATTAAGCAACAAGTATCCCCAATAAACTTATTACATATTTTAGTATTAAATTAGTTAAACTCCTATATATATATATTTACTCTTTTGTCATTTTTTACAAGAATGTACAAACCAATAGCCTCTAATATTCAAATTTTATCTATCTAAAAACATCGAAAATTAGTAGAAAATATTTTAAGGAAAAAAAATAGAATGTTATTAACCGAGACCACTACCATAAGTGATACAAATGGAATATGAAGAAATACAAGAGAAAATGAAAGCTATAAGGGAAAGCCCAATTAACCTAATCCCAGATGAAAAAATGGCTAAAATACGTAAAAACATGGCAGAAAAATGTCCAATTACAAAAAAAATGGATGAAGAAATGAGAAAACATATTTCAGGCGGAACCGAACATCAATTAACGATAAAAGATCCTTTCGTACTTTCTATTGAGCGTTCTTCCGGAACCAGAATGTGGGATATGGACGATAATGAATATATTGATTGGTTGATGAGTTCGGGAGCTTGTATATTAGGACATAATTTTCCTCCCTTAAGAGAGGAGATAATCAAAGTTTACCAGGACTTAGATCCAAACATATATTACAACAACGAATGGGAAATCAAGTCGGTTGAGATGATAAAAAAATATGTGCCATCTATAGAATTAATGCAGTATTTTCAATCGGGTACCGAAGCTGATATGGCAGCTCTTCGGATAGCCAGAGCTTTCACAGGAAAGGAAAAGTTAATTAAATTTGCGGGTTCTTATCATGGTTGGTGTGGACAATTGTGTGTAGATATGCATGTTCCCTTCTCAGGTGCCATGGAAGCACATGGTATCCCTAGTGGAGTTTATAAGAACACTGTAGTAGTTCCACTAAATGATGTCAAAACCCTAGAAGAATCTTTAAAGAAATGGACGGAGAAAAGGAGCGGGGTTGCAGCCGTATTAGTCGATCCTCTAGGAAGTGATGCCGGGGGCATAGCAACAAAAAAGGATTGGCTCAAATCCATACGAGAGTTATGCGATAAATACAATGTTCTTTTAATTTTTGACGAAGTTATTACCGGATTTAGGTTAGGTATGGGTGGAGCTCAAGAGCACTTCAATATAAAACCGGATTTATCTGTTTTTGGAAAATTACTTACTCATGGTTTTCCGAGTTCTGGAGCTGTTGGAGGTAGGAAAGACGTTATGAGTAATATCACCATTGATGTGGAACCGGGGGGAAATAACGCCTTTGTGGGAGGAACGCTAAGAGGTAATCCTTTAACTACCGCAGCTACTTATTGGACGTTAAAACTTATGGAGGAACATAAAGCTCACGAAAAAGCTAAAAAAGCTGCTGATGACCTTGTTAAAAAATTGAATTATTTGTTTGAAAATGACGGAAGACCATATTTTGCCCACAATATCGAATCTATTGTTCATTTTGAAACATTTTCTCCTCTAGCTTTGGACCTTTCAGACCTAAACAATATTGATATTATGCTGAAACGAAATGAAGGAGTCAATCGTATAGCAACAGCTTTACTTGCTCAAGGTATTATTACAAAATACGGCAATCGAGGCTTTACCTGTATGCAACACACTATAGAGGATAATGATAGATTTATCGAAGCGTTTGAAAATGTACTACAAATGATTCCGAAATAGAAACTTAGTTATCCTACAGTTAGTAAACACCAAACCCTCCATTAATCTCTGTATTTTTAATTAGATTAATCCTCAATTATATTTACTGTGAATAAGTACTTTTAATTAAAAGTCAATTGATATAATACATATATGACTCATTCAAAACCATTGGTGCAGGTTGCTTTAGATTTTCTTAATCTTGATGAAGCACTCAAACTGGCTTCAAATGTAGCTCAATATGTCGATATTATAGAGGCTGGAACTCCATTAATTAAATCTGAGGGAATACGAGCAGTTCGAGAATTAAAAAAAGCTTATCCTAATAAGCTAATTTGCGCTGACTTGAAAATTGCAGATGCGGGATATCTTGAAGTGAAAATGGCGGCTACATCTGGAGCTGACATTATTTCTGTACTAGCAGATGCCTATAACATCACAATACTAGAGACATTAAGAGCGGCTGAGGAATATCAAGTTGAAATTATAGCAGATCTTATCATGTCCAGAAGACCTGCTAAACGTTTAGCAGAAATTGTTAATCTTAAGTATTCTAACACAAAACTGCATTATTGCTTAGTGCATAGTGGCTTAGATCGACAAGAATCACGCCATAATCCTCTAACTGAACTGGAATCTGTAGTGAATATACAACCTCGCCCTCATTTGGCAATAGCAGGGGGTATTACAAAATCCGATATCCCTAATCTAAAACCTTACCCCCTTGATATCATTATAATCGGTGGAGCAATTACTCGTGCTGAAAACCCAAAAAAAGTAGCGGAAGAAATCCGTAAATTAGTTGATTTAATATTTTAACAGATTTTGTGATATCAGATGCGTAATTTGAGGAAAATTTTTATCAAAAAATTTATTCGAGAAAGAGGAGGGTATTTTGGAATTGTTGGAGCAGCATCGATGACTATCTCAGCTCTAATATCATATTATTTGTATTCTTTAGTGAATCCTGGTTTCAATATAATATCGTATGCAGTAAGTGATTTGGGAACAGGCCCAGGGTTATCGGGCCTAATTTATAACATCGGATTGTTAATTGCAAGCTTTTCTCAAATCCCTCTCTATATCTCACTAATTTTTTATCTTCGTAAAAAAATTGGAAACATTTTTCTGACCAGAATAGTCGCCCTATGTTCTTTATTTTCCATATTTAGTCATAATTTCCTAAGTTTAGTTCCCTTTGAGAGAAGTATTATACTTTTATATTATACTCACGGAATTGCAGCAGTAATTCATTATGTAGCGGGATCATTTTCTTTAATTTTGTACGGATATATTGAGCTTTTATATGTAAAAGTTTCCAAAATTTTAGTGATTGTATCATTTATAACCGGTGTGTTATACGGTACACTTTGGATAGGATACTTACTCGATTTTTTAGTTGGAATACCAGAAGAATACATCAATCACACTATCCAATGGGTTGGACTCGCCAGCGTTATCATATGGTCATTATTTCATGGAATTTTTTTAATCAAAGCCAAAAAGCGAGACCTTGATAATATAAAAATTTAAAAAATTTATTTTTAATATTCATTATTTATATCCTTATAAAATTAATTAGCAAACGAATCTAATATAAAATATATTTAAAATTAAAACTAAAATAACCTTAAAACAATTTTAAGTGAAAATTATGAAAAAAGTGGCTATAATAGGGGTAGGAATTACCCCGTTTAGAGCAAGGTATTTGGATAAAACCTATTTCGAACTCGCTTACGATGCTACGAAAATGGCTCTTGAAGACGCAAACAAGAATGGAGCTGAAATATCGCATTATGACCTTCAATCAACTGTTTATGGGATATATAATGAATTGTTTGAAAGACAATTTATGCCAGATATATTCACTAACTCCTACCTCGGGATGAATAATAAACCAGGGACAAGAGTTGCAACTGGAGGAGCTACAGGGGGATATACTGTTCGAATGGCTTATGCTGAAGTAGCATCCGGATTAAGTGACCTTTGTTTATGCATAGGACTTGAAAAATGTAACGATTGTTATGACGAACAGACAGGAGTAACTACTCCAGAAGTCTTGAACGCAATTGCCTATTCCGCTGATATGACGTACGAATACCCAATGGGTATGATGGCTGCTAGTTCCTATGTTTCAATGGTAAATGCTCATTACGAAGAATTCGGAAATCCCACCGAGGAACAAATGGCTTAACACTCTAATAATTAGTTAAGTGGGCTAATGTCTCGGTTAAGAATCATGGAAACGCTTTATTAAACCCAAAAGCGCAAGCACCGATGAAAATAACTCTTGATGATGTACTCTTCAGCAGGATAATTTGTCATCCCTTCAAGCTTCTTGATTGTTGCTTATATTCTGAAGCTTCTGCTGCCCTTATTTTGGCATCAGAGGATAAGGTAAAGGAGTTAAAAGTTGAAAATCCGATATGGATTACGGGTGTAGGAGCAGCGAATACAGACTGCTTTATCGGGAATCGCGAAGATATGGGGCGGTTGTATTCGAACATTTACGCGGCGAAAGCAGCCTATAAGATGGCTGGCTTAGATTATAATAACATTAAACAACAAATTGATCTTGCTGAACTTCATGATGCCTTCTCTGGACATTATTTATCATAATGATAAATTGCCAGTCAAGAAGTCATCTCATACGAAGAGCTCGGATTTGTTCCTTTTGGGGAAGGAGGTCCATGGATTGAAAAAACTTTCGAAAAATCAGGAGAAGGCCCATGGTTAGAAGGAGAGCTCCCTTGTTGCCCCTCAGGTGGATTGATAGGATGCGGTCACGCTGTCGGTGCGACGGGAATCATGAGTACAGGCGAAGCTGCTCTTCAATTAAGAGAGGATGCGGGTAAACATCAAGTGCCAATCACTAAAGGGAGGGCAATTTCTCATTCCATTGGGGGTCCTGGTGCAGCGTATGCTGCAGTAATTGTAATGGCAAACGAGCAGGGGTTGAAAAAACCATGAGCGAAGAGTTTCAAGACCATCAAATTAGAGACGTAATAAAAATTAATTATAAATATACTATGGGCGGGCAATCGAAGTTTTTTATCGAGTTGATGAAAAATAAGAGACTTTTAGGCACAAAATGTAAGAAGTGTGGAAAAACTTGGATGCCTCCAAGAATTAATTGTTCTGATTGTTACGAGCCTGCGGATTGGTTGGAGCTTAAACAAACGGGAACCATTGAAGTGAGCACGATTGTTTGGTATACAACTTCAGCCTTTATTAAAGCAGTCCCTTATGGAATAGGTTTCATTAAATTGGATGGAGCAGAAACAGCGTTACTTTCGGGGATTTTCTCAGAAAACCTAGTTCCTTCTAAAATAAAAAAGGGAAAAAGAGTTAGAGCAGTTTTCAACAAGGAACGAGAAGGAAAAATGACAGACTTTTTCTTTGTACCCGAAGATGAGTATAATAATTGGATATCAAAACCAGAATACGAGGGGGGATTATAAAAATGGGACTGGCTAAAGATAATTTAACCAATATAGTAGAGAAAATGAATTCATTACAAAAAGCTCAAGCTGTATTTGTAACAAACATCGCAGGAAAGGACGTTGATTGGGAGATGTCTTTTCAGTTTAACCTTGATAATGAAGTCCCCTTCTTTTTAAAGACCAAAAATCGTAAAGCAAGCGTGTCTGAAGGCACTAAATCTGATGCTGGCATTGTTATGTCCGGGGATCCAAATGCCCTCGTAAGAATCTGTGATGGTAAAGGTGATTTTACCCACGCTATTTCGCGAGAGCAAATTACAGTAGAAAAAGGTAAAGTGATGGATGTAATCCGTCTCACGAGAGCTATTACAATTGTCTTAAAAACAAAATGATTTATTTTTTTTATTTTCTTATATAATCCCAGTATAACCTTATTATAACACTTGTCCAAATATCTATAAAAGAGGTAAAACTGATGCCATTAGCTCAAATTTATTTGTGGAAAGGTATTTCTGAAGAAATTATAAAAAAAGTAATAGTAGGAGTTACAGAAGTCTTTGTCGATTTAGGAATCCCAAAACAAGCTGTAGAAGTTCTGGTTCATGAAATCCCGAAAGCTCATTGGGGAATTGATGGATTGCCAGCAAATGAGTCTCGACCAGAAGCTAAACCACCTCAATAAATATCTTCTTCTACTGTTTTTTTTTTTTCTCATATTAAAACAATATTAATCAAATTCTTCTTCTGCTGTCTATCTTTTAAAGAGACTGATTTATTCATCTATGAATCGAAAGTTTTATAAATCTACTTATAACATATTTCTCTATTAAACTCTACATAAAATAAGATTAAAATTAAAGAAAAAAATAAGTGATAATTTCATGAAAAGAGAAATTGCTATAGTAGGAATTATAATCGCTTTAGGAATAGGTTTACTCGGTGGGTGGTTTATCCCCTCCCCATTGACCGTACCAGAAGGTCCATCATTGATTTCTACAATCAAAACAAGAGGTACTTTCAATGTTGGTACGAGTGCAGATTATCCTCCATTTGAAAACTTCACATTTCCTTTTACCGGCGCTATAGAGGGTTTTGATGTCGATGTCGCACAGTTAATTGCTGATGATCTTGGCGTAACCCTAAATATGATGCATATGGATTTTGGAAATCTGATTTCCGCTTGTAGCGCTGGCACAATTGACATGGTTGCTGCTGCTATGACATATAATGAAGAGCGTGCAGCAGCTCTTGCAGCATCAGTTACTTATATTTCGGTAAGCCAGGTAGTAATTGTCAAAGAATCATCAATCCTTACAAACATTAGTTCCTTAGATGAACTTGGATTGTTGACGGTTGGTTGTCAAACTGGTACTGTAATGCAAGAAGAATTGATAGCTGTCGGCAATATTACTGTTAACGCATATCCTAGTGCAGTCGTGCTTATGACAAACTTGATAAACGATGTCATAGATGCCGCTTATGTGGATGAACCTGTCTTTACATCCTATAATATAACAGAAGACCTTAGAGTAATCTTTAGTACTGGGTCTGAACCGTTAGCGCTCTGGACAAGATACGGAGAACCTGAATTATTATATGTTATGAATAATGCAATCCTCAATGCTTATTTAGATAACACAATGTTTACTTTATTCGGTAAATGGTTCGGTTAAGCTATAAATCAGGTGTTCAGGATAATTTTTCGAGGATTCATAATTCTATTCTGGAGGTTTTAGTTTATAAATCTCCTAAAATTAATTTTTTTTTCTATCTAAAAATATAAGATTATATTAGATATATTTTCTTTATTAAAGTGATAATATTGTTATTTCAGACAGAATTACATCATTTATGGATGGGGATTGCTAATTCAATCCTAATTTTCCTAATTAGTATCTACATTATTAGATGGTATTCAAAAAAAAAAAATATTCCTTCCATTAGGGTTTGGGATATTTCTTTTAATAAAAATATTAAATTAAGTTTAATATGGCTGATGATAAATATATCTATAGCTATATCATTGAGTCTTTTTATTAATAATATACTTATATACTTTCTAACACAAATTTGCGTTTACATTTTAATTGATATCTTTATCGGTTCTATTATTGTAAGAAAATTATATAAAGAAAATTTAGCAGAATCATTCAAATTTGTTTTTTCAATTCAGCTTATCCTACTTGGATTAAGTATATTGCTAGGATTTATATTAGCAATCCTCTCTGGGTATATTTTTCCAATGTTTTCGGATGCCTTATTTTTTATAATTGAGTTTGGATTAATTTCTACATTATTAATTACTGCTTTAAGCTTAATTATTGGATTGGTGTTAGGGCTATTATTGGCAATAATGCGTGTCTATGGAGGTATAGAACTAAATTGGTTATCTAATGGTTATGAAAAGTTATTTCGAGGTATCCCACTTCTTGTCCTGATCTTTATTTTTGCTGTTGGATTTCCGGAACTATTTTGGTATTTAGAACCATTAGATAGATTGCTCGCTAGCGTAATTCTCGCTCTTGGAATTCGAAGTGGTGCATATCAATCTCAAATTTTTCGAGGAGCAATTTTATCAGTAAATCCGGGACAAATGGAGGCAGCACGATCCCTAGGGCTATCTAAAATGCAATCTTTCCGATATATTGTATTACCTCAAGCTTTGCGAATTGCGCTACCTGGATGGTCTAATGAATATGCTGTAGTTATAAAGGATTCTTCCTTTGCTGGTGCAATTGGAACATTTGAAATGACACTTATAGCTACTGTTTGGGGATTTAGATCTGTTGAACTTTTTACATTATCGATGGGCGTGGTTGCGGTTTTATATTTTCTATTTACATTTCCAATTACAAATTTGTTTGGTAAACGACAAACGGAAAAACTAAAAAAGTTAGGAATGGGAGGTGGCTAATTATGGTTGAACCATTATTACATATATCAGATGTATGGAAATCATACGATGATTTACAAGTTCTTAAAGGGGTTACATTTGAATTATTGGAGCGTGATGTTAAGGTTATTTTTGGACCAAGTGGTTCTGGTAAAAGCACATTACTTCGTTGTATCAATATGTTAAATCCACCAGATAAAGGAGAAATATATCTTCGTGGGAATAATATAACAGCCCCCAAAGTTGATCTTAATGCAATAAGAACAAGGATTGGTATGGTATTCCAACACTTTAATTTATTTGCTCATCTCAAAGCAATTGATAATGTGAGTATAGGTCTTCGCCGTGTTAAGGGTTTTAAAAAAAAGGAAGCCTATGAAAAAGCTCTTGAGGCACTAAATCGTGTAAAGCTAGCTGAATGGGCAGATCATTACCCTGCGCAATTATCGGGCGGTCAACAACAACGAGTAGGCATTGCTCGTGCTTTAGCTATGGAGCCAGATGTACTTTTGTTTGATGAACCTACTTCAGCTTTAGATCCTGAATTAATCGGTGAAGTTCTTCAAGTAATGTTGGATCTTGCTAAAGCTGGAACAACAATGCTAGTTGTTACACATGAAATGGGATTTGCAAGAGCCGTTGCCTCAGAGCTAATATTTATTGATGAAGGGATAATTATAGAAAAGGGTACGCCTGAACATTTCTCGGTTTCACCAAAATCTGAACGAGTAAAGCAGTTTCTTAGAAAGCTCGATGTTTTATATGGAAGTCATGAAAAACTTTTGGATAATATAGAAGAGGAGGAGAAAGGATGATTTTTCAAGCGAATCCCATAGATCAATTATTCGCTGTATTGGGCTATTGGGATCGTCTCTTCTCGGGTTTTTTATTAACAATGTGGATGTATATTTGGGCTCTTATAATAGGTTTTTTCCTTGGGCTCTTCTTAGCTTTATCACGTCAGTATGGTCATTATTCTAAACGTTGGTGGTTTATACCTCCACTTGATAAAATTTCTACTGTTTATATTGAAATTTTTCGTGGTACACCTTTAATAGCTCAACTTTTCTTCTTTTTTTATCTACCTAATGCTTTGAATATCTCTCCTGATATAATGGTTCTTGAGACAAGTTTTAATTTTCTTGATAGAGTAATCAACCTTAAACTTCTGGATTATCCAATATTTATTGGGATACTTGCATTGAGTCTTAATAGTGGAGCTTATCAAGCTGAATACCTTCGTGGATCCCTCATTTCGGTCGGAACTGGACAATTGGAGGCAGCTCAATCAATAGGAATGTCTCGGTTATCGAGTATTAGACACATTGTCTTACCACAAGCTTTACGGCGTGTGATTCCATCTTGGTCTAATGAAGCTGCTTACCTTCCAAAATACACGGTTCTAGTTTACTTTATAGGAGGTGTTGAAGAGCTTTTTTCCCAAGCAGATTTCGTTCAACACAAAACATTTTTTCCACTTACAACATACATCATTGTCGCAATCATGTTTCTAATTATCATCACACTCATCTCCAAAATCCTAGAGGTTATTCATAAACGTACGGGAATTCCAGGTTTATGAAAATTCAAATAATTTAAATTTTTATTTTATTCATTCTTTTCTTTTATGATAATAAATGAAAATTGTTGATCTCCGTTCAGATACAGTAACTAAGCCTTCCCCTGAAATGTGGGAACATGTGAAGTCAATGGGTAATTCTCAACTTGGAGATGATGTTATGGGGGAAGATCCAACTGTGAATGAATTAGAGGAAAAAGCTGCCAAACTCATCGGAAAAGAAGCTGCACTTTTCGTTAGCTCGGGGACTCAAGGCAACTTAGTATCGCTACTCTCACACACAAAACCAGGAGATGAAATATTATTAGAGGAATTTAGCCACATATATGGTAATGAAGTAGGGAGTGCAGCAAGGATCGGAGGATTAATGATTAGAACTTATCCCTCTAATAAAGGTGTTCCCTCCTTTGAGTATTTGCAATCTTTAATTAGAGACAAGGAGGATATACATAAACCTCCATCATCATTATTATGTACTGAGAATACTCATAATTACCATGGGGGTGCTATAATAAGCATCGATGTTATAAAGAGAATGAAAGAATTTGCAACCAATAACGAGTTGAAATTTCACTTAGATGGTGCAAGAATATTTAACGCAGCAGTTGGATTGAGTGTATCAGTATCTGAATTAACTAATCATGCTGATAGCGTAATGTTTTGTCTGTCAAAAGGACTCTCATGTCCGGTAGGATCAATTGTAGCGGGTTCTCAAGAATTTATTTCGAAAGCTAGAAGATTTCGAAAAATGCTTGGAGGAGGAATGCGTCAAGCTGGTATTATAGCCGCTTTTGGACTTCTTGCCCTAGAACCTAAATGGATCGAAAGACTTAGCGAGGATCATAAAAATGCTAAATTACTAGCAGCGGGTATTAAAGGTTTGGATCTACCTCTCAAAGTGCAAGAACCAGATACTAATATAATAATGGTCGAATTTCCTCAAAATATGGAGATGGCAAAGATAATATCTGATCTTAGCAAACAGGGCATTATGGCTTTTAATATAAAGCAAAAAATCCGTTTTGTCACCCATTATGGAATAAATGAAGAAGATATCCAATACTGTATTGATAAAATTTTTAAAACACTGGATAAAATATTATAACTTTTATAGTTTGAGTGATCTGATACAAAAATGAATATTGAAGATTTCGAAGATATAATTTATGAAAAGGAACCTAACGGCATTTGTACCGCAACCTTTTCAAGACCAGAAAGAAGGAATGCTGTAACTTATATCACATTTCTAGAACTATTCTATATCCTTGAGGATATGGAAAAAGATAAAAATGCAAAGGTTCTGATTATAACAGGAGATCCCAAAGGAGAGGCGTTCACATCTGGGGGTTATTTCAAACCTGAAATGTTCCATAAAATGCAGAAATATCCTGAAATAGATCTAATGGATATAGCTCAAAAAAAAATCTGTTTGAAGATGTGGGATTTCCAAAAGCCTGTAATTGTTGCAATTAATGGTATGGCAATCGGCGGAGGAGTTACAATGCCATTAGCTGGAGGGGACTTAGTATTTATGGCTGAAGACGCTTGGTTAGGGTTTTTCTTTGCAAGAAGAGGGATTGTTCCCGAATTTGCTACAACTTTTCTTTTACCATTGCTTATAGGTTTCCAAAGAGCAAAAGAAATTTGTTATTTCGGTGAAAAAGTCACATCTCAACGAGCACTTGAGTTAGGGCTGGTAAATAAAGTTCTACCCAATAATGACCTAATGCAATATACAAGGGAACAAGCTTTAAGATTAATTCCACCAAAGGGTTCCAGTTTGTCATTAAAATTAATGAAAAAAACGATGCATGCTTATTTTCGAGATATTCTTTCTACCACTTTAGACTTAGAAAACAAAGCTCTTAGGAAAACTTTTGCTTCCAAGGATTTTAAAGAAGCGATGTTGGCTTTAAAAGAAAAAAGGGAAGCTAAATTTATTGGAAAATAAACTAGTCGTTCAAAAATGATGATTACATCCACCCCTGTGTTTTTTATCCGATTACAGATATCCATTTGGACTTAACTAATACTTAGTTTTTTAGAATACAGATTAAAAATTTCTCTATTTTTTTTTAAAAATTAATAAAAATTGAAAAAAAAAATTTACTTAAATCTCCATTTCGGTTTAGTTTTCTGTAATCTAGCGAGTGCACCCGAAGTTGCATCTTTAGTTTGAAGTAGTTGGGAACTGACCAAGGTTTCTAATTCAAGACCTAAACCAATGTCCTTACCATAACAATCGTCAATTAATTTTTTTGCCAAACCTACAGCGAGTGGTGCGCTATCGATGAGTTCATCAGTATATTTCTTTATAATTGAATCTAATTCTTCATGATTTTTAGAAACCTGATTTACAACGCCAAGCCTATAAGCTTCAGATCCGTTAAATTGACGTCCAGTTAAAATTATATCTTTTGTATTTTGAATACCCACTAAACGCGTAAGTCTTATGGTTCCTCCTACATCGGGATTCATACCAATCTTAGATTCCAACATATGGAACTCAGCAGATTCAGTACAAAATCGAAAATCACAAGCTAATGCTAACTCAAATGCCATTCCATAACAATAACCATTTATTTTAGCAATCACAGGTTTTTCCATCTTTTCGATTTTAGTAAAAATCGGATGTATCCATGTATTAGCAAAATATCTAAAATTCCTTGGGACTCGTAAATCTGGAATAACACCTTCAGGATCCCTCTCCTGACCTGTTAAAAAATTTAAATCTATACCTGAACTAAAGAACTCTTCTCCTCCAGTTATTATAACCACTCTTGTATCAGTACGTTCTACTTTATCAATTGCTTGTTGAAGTCCGACCATTAGATCATAGTTCATCGCATTTTTTTTGTTTAAACGATTCATTTTTATAGTGGTTATGGTGCCATCTTCGTTTTCTTCTATTAAAACTGCTTTATCATCCACAATTTTTCATCTTATTTTTTAATTTAATTTAGATAAATATAGTAAAGGTAAAAAAAAAGTGTATAAATTTTTTATTATATTGCTTCGAAATATTCGATATCTAAAATTCTTTTTCTTGGTTTTTCTTTAAAAACAGCTCTTACTCTCATCCCAATCTTCAATTTTTCTGGGTCGCTTTCATTCATGATATGTACAAAATCTGTGTCAGCACCATCGAGTCTGATAATTCCATAAGCAAACGGTGGTTCTAAAGGCATAACTGGTGTAGAATGCGTGATAACAGTAAACCCTTTAACAATTCCTTCATTTCCGATTTCCACCCACTCTTCCATCTTTTCAAAACATTCAGCACATACCATTTTAGGAGGAACATGTACCTTATTGCATTTTGGACATTTTACCCCATAAATCTTATCGTTTTTTCCAATTTCTGTTATAAAGCGTTCAACATAAGTACCTGCCGTATGTTTATAGGGAACTTTAATTCTTCCTCGATATACCTTTTTCTCAATTTCTTGACTCATTTTTTTTCCCTCCAGTTTTAATCCTCATCTTCTATTATTCTGTAATATAAAATATCTCCTATATTGCCTTCTCTTTCATCTTTAAAAACGGCTTCAACTCGTTGACCAACTTTCAGTTTAGTATAGTCTGTTTCATCAACAAAATGCATGGTGTAAGTATCCGCACCATCAAGTTTAAATATAGCATAACCGTATGGGAATGGACGTAATCCTCCAGTAGTAGGATCTGTGAAAGGATAGTTAACAACTGTAAATCCTTCTAAAGTACCCCTAGGTGATAATTCAACCATATCATCAACGGTCATTTCAACAAAACAATCGGCGCAAACAGCTCTTGGTGGAGAGTGTACTTTTCCACATTTGGGGCATTTACTTCCCATTATCCTCTTATTTTTCTTTAATTCTTCAAAGAACTTTACTGCTAATTTGCCAATTGAATATCTATAAGGTAAATCCGTTTTCCATTTAATCTCAAATATTTTTTCTTGACCTTTTTTTCTACTCATATTATCACCTCATTGGTTCTTTACCTAAAATTAGAATTTCAGTCCAAAGACTTCCACCAAAACCCATAGCGAGAGCTTTTTCTACATCAGGTACTTGTCTTTTTTCACCTCGGCCCATAACTTGAGTAGCTGCCTCGGCAACTCTTACTAAAGCCGTAGCACCAATGGGATTTGTGCTCAAAACTCCACCCGAGGGATTGATTGGAAATTCTCCACTCATTTGAGTTATTCCTTCGTCCAATAACTTTCCACCTTCACCAGGCTTACAAAAGCCTAACGCTTCTGTCCAAGAAAGTTCGCTCCAAGAGGTAGGTTCATAAATTTCTGCTACATCTAAATCTTTCACGGGATTTTTAATACCCGCTTTTTTATAGGCTCTCTTAGAAGCGAATGTTGCTGTTGGAAGGTCATACATTTTGTCGTCAGTACCAAATGTATAATAATGAGCTGTTTCTACTGCGTGGAACCAAGCAGGATTGTCGGTAATCTTTTTAGTTTCTTGCTCGTTAGCATAAATAAGAGCACAAGCACCTTCACTTTGAGGACAACAATCGTGTAATCTTAATGGGTACGAGATCATTTGAGAGCTCATAACATAATCAATTGTAATGTTTGGCATCTGCAGGTGAGCAAATGGATTATTTGCAGCGTTACTTCTATTCTTTACTGTTACTTTTGCTGCTTGTTCTGCTGTTATTCCATACTTAGCAGAATACATACCTGCCATAAGAGCTAGTGGACCTAGCGCTCCAGCTAAAGAAGGACGCTCCCATACCGGATCGAAAGCGGTAATTATACCTGTTGTTGCTCCACCTTCGTTTAGTTTTTCCCAACCGATTACTAAAACGTTGTCATATATTCCTGAGGCAACATTGTGATAACCACAAATTGCTAAAGAACTACCGGTGGTTCCACCCGTCGCTACTTTTACTACGGGTTTTAAATATCCCGGCGCTGCTTCAATCCCACACATCAATTCAGAAAAATTTATTCCTTCGAAATGATCCATATTCCCAATGACCAATGCATCTATGTCTTTAGGTTCGAGTTGAGCATCATCAAGAGCCATCTTAACTGCTTCGTAAATCATCTCAGGAATGTTTACATCTCTTCTTTTGCTTCTAAATTTTGTTTGTCCTATACCGACAACGGCTACATCGTGTTTTGTCATTTTCATTCACCTCCAAATATTAGAACGCAATTTCCTTGAGAACATATACCATTCATACCATAAGCAAGACCCGTTTTTGCGTCAGATATTTGTCTTTTACCCGCTTTTCCCTGTAATTGTAATGCAATCTCAGCTACCCTAATTAAGCCATTAGCCATGGTTGGATTGCTGGATAGCACTCCTCCAGAGGGATTTACTGGGATTGAACCACTCATTTCTGTTATGCCACTTTCGATGAACTTACCCCCCTCTCCTTTATCACACAGTCCTAACGCTTCATATATCATAAGTTCGTGAACACTAAAGTTTTCGCTTACTTCACATACATCTAAATTATCAATAGGGCTGTTTACTCCTGCCATTCGATAAGCTTCCTTAGCTGCTAATTCTAACCCAATTAAATCAGTCATGTTTCTATTACCCAAATAATACGCATCAGTACAATTTCCATAACCTTTAAGCCAAACAGGAGTTTCTGTCATTTTTTTAGCGATATCTTCTTTTGCTAAAAGCATTGCAACAGCACCATCTGAAAATGGAGGAAAATCTAGTTCTTTTAAAGGATAGGCCATTATCTTAGAATTAAGCACATCATTGACAGTAATTCCTTCCCGTAAATGTGCGTAAGGGTTGTTGAGGGCATTTTCTCGATTTTTAACCACAACCTTTGCGGCTTGTTCTTCAGTCACGCCGTATTTATTCATATACATGTTTGCCATTAATCCAGCAGATGAAATTTGATCAAGACCTAAGTGCCTTTGATAATAAGGATCAAAAATTGTGTTGTTTACGAGATATTGGTTAACCTCAGAGCACTTACAATGTGATACTACCATTACTGTATCATAGGACTCTGATAAAATCCTCATTGCACCATACATAAATGCAAAAGCACCATCCCCAGAAACCCTTGATTCTGCTTTTCTTACTGACCCAACAGCATCTTGTATAGCCATGTTTGCAATCGTTCTCCCGTCATTGAAATCGTTAGAACCTGTAATTACACACCCAATGTCATCATTATTTATTCCTAAATCGTTGTGAAGCTTTTTAACAACCTCGAAAACAAGTTCAGAATAAGTCTGATCTATTTTATCTTCCTCATACCTAGTTTGAGCAACTCCTACAATAGCTACCTTTCCTATTTCTGTCATTTTTCACCAAAATTAATTTTAAATTTAATTGATTAAATTATAAATTGAGTTAAACTTTTACTCTTTAAAATTTAAATATTAGTACATTTAATATTTTACTCAACAATTTATATAATTAAAACCTAAAAATAATCGGAATATTGAAAAAAATGTCAGAATCAAACCCAGAAAATAAGTTAGTTATTTCAGCAGCATTAGCTGGTGCAGTGACAACTAAAGCTAATAATCCAAATGTTCCATATACTGCAGAAGAGTTCGGAGATGAAGCGAAAAAATGTTATGATGCGGGTGCTGCAATTGTCCATATACACGCTCGAGACCCAGAAAAGGGTAATCCAACACATGAGTTAGATTTAATAAAAGCAGTGTTAGATAATATAAAATCAAAAGCACCTGATTTGATAATCAACTTAAGTACGGCAATTAGTTCTATTGCCAATGATAAACAAAGAATAGCGCCAGTTCAAACATTTAAACCCCCCTTAGCTTCTTTAAATACTGCGTCGATGAATTTCGCAGTTGGTGATTATAGAACAGGAAAAGTTGGTATGGGAGCAGGAAACATCTTTGCAAATACATTTAAAACCATTTCGAAATTTGCGAAAGAGATGAAAAAAGCTGGAACTAAACCGGAAATGGAAATTTACGACTTAGGAGGTATTTATAATATGCTTTTCCTAAATAGACAAGAAGGCACATTCACCCAACCACTTCATTTCCAGTTTGTATGGGGTGTGCTCGGAGGAATTCCATTCAATCCAAAGAATCTTGCCTTAATGTTAGATTTAAAGCCCCCGGAAGCTACTTGGAGTGTATGTGGGGTTTCAAAGCAGCAATTTCAAGCCGGATTGTGTGCCGCGGCGTTGGGCGGACATATTCGTGTTGGCTTAGAGGATAATACCCGCGTTCTATCAGGTGAATTAGCTAAAGGTAGTTATGAACAAGTAGCATGGGCTAAAAAAGTTGCAGAGGCTGCAGGACGAGAGATCGCACAAGGTGAAGAAGCTAGAAAAATATTTCATCTAAAACAAGAACATGTGTCACTATAAGGAGCGGACTAATCCTATTTTTTACCATTCCTTTTTTTTTAATAATCTTCTTGAAGAGAAAAAAAAATAAGAAAAATTTAAAATTAATAAGTAAAACCTTCAGGTAGTTCTGATTCTGCAGTTCCTTCGACCACGAACCTTAGATCAGGGATTGTATAAGTAGGAGCTTTAGTATTAAAGATTGGTACTACTTTTTTATCAATTTCAGGCTCTCCAACGGCTAAGACACTCATCAAGATAGTAACCACTCCTTCAAACTCTACATTTATAAACTTTATAGGTTTTGGAAGCGAATTAAATGCTCCAGCTCTATGAGTGATAATGTAGGAATGAATTTTTGCTGTAGTTTTTGCTATATCCGTCATATCAACGATGGTATTCTTCCTTAAACAATCCGGACAATAAATTCTGAATGGTTGATAAATAGAGCCTTTTGTAGCACATTTATCGTTATCACATCGGGATGCCATTAGTTTTCCCTTTCCTAAACCTTCGAAAAAAGGAGCTTCTCCACCGTAAGAATGCATGTAAGTCATATCACGAGGGTTAGTGATACCTGCTAATTTCCCAGTATCTTTGTTAAATATTGGTTGATTCGCCTCTGGAATGTGAAATACTCCTTTTGGTTTATATCTTCCATTAACTACATCAACAAATCCTTTTTCATTTTCTGTTTTCGGCATTTTTTAATCCTCCTTTAACAAATTATTTGGATCCATTAAAATTGCGGCTGTGACATGCGAACCGACTCCAGCGTGACTTATTGCTAAACCTCGTTTAGCGTCTTTTACTTGCAAACTAGCCCAATCATCTGGTTTTTTACGAGCAAATAGGTCCCATTTCTCTTGAGGTTCATGAATTTCATCCCAGCGATTCCAAATGTGGTATCCAATCTCTGCAATTTGCATTAATCCCGTAGCCCCTACAGCGTGCATGCACCCTATTAATCCTCCACTTAAATTGCTTGGCAATTTACCTGGTTTTTTGGTCTGTGGATTGATAAGATAAGCATCTCCTGATTCAATGTAGTCTCTACCCTCACCATACGGACGTAATCCTACATCTTCATAAGATTGAATATCGCTAATTGTAAACGCGTCGTGAAGTTCTATTACATCAAGGTCCTCAATTGGGTCTTTAACCCCCGCCATTCTATAAGCATAATATGCTGCCATTCTAGCTGCTAAAAACCCTGTGAATCCCGGATACCTATCGGATCCCGGGAATCTCTTCCCTAAATCTTTGTACGTATCAGGTGTTTCGTTTGGTAATAGTGGGATCGTCATACTTCTTCGGTCAGCAACTCTCAAGGTATGACTTCCTGCTGCAATATAAATTCTAAGGGGATTATCCGTGATTTCATAAGCTGTTTTTTCATCGCAAACAATACCACAAGCAGAGCCGACACTCATCAAACAACAATCTAATACGCGAAGTGGATAAGCAACAATCGGCGAGTTCTTGACATCTTCAATGGTAATCTTCAATGGTGCTTGAGCATAGGGGTTCATGCGCGCATATCCACGATTTTTTACAGCAATTTCTGCCATCGTATCCCGAAATGAATCTTCTTCCTTTCCAAAGATTTTCCAATACCTTTGAGCCATGACTGCGTAATAGCCTGTGTAAATATGTCCTAGTGGAGTTTCCCAGTCTTTATCTGCAGCGGCAGAAATGAGATGGTTTCCCTCATCTGTGGGCACCTCGTCCATCCTCTCCCAACCTAATGCAAGAGTACAATCACTATATCCTGAGGCGACTGCCTTTACAGCTTCCCACATAGTGGATCCTCCTGTAGCTCCCCCCGTTTTTACTCCAATGTTTCCAAGGGGATCTAATCCAAGTCTATCGTGGATCACTGATTCTCCTAAGAGTTGATCGCCAAAATGATCAGCGAAATGCCCGTAATAGCAAGTATGAATGTATTGTTTTAATTCAGATGGAGTCATATTGACAAAATCAGCAGCAGCTGTGAACGCTTGAATGCAAAGCTCTTCGGTTCGAGTTTCTGGAAACGCTCGATCAAACTTAGACATCCCTACTGTAGCTAAGTATACCGGTCTCATTAATTTGGGAATTTTTAATTGTTGGTCACTAAATTTTATCATTAATTATTCACTTTTATAATTATATTCTTGTTTTAACATTAGATTTTAATTATCTAATAGATAAGATATGTTAATCTCACTTTGATTAAAAGATTTCGAATAGTATTTATATTAAAATAATGGGAAAAGATTCCAACTATTACAACAGAAGATAATTTTAATATTTTAAGAAGACAGTATGATAAATATGGATACAAGAATTAGAGAGTTCGAAAAAATAAAAATTCAAAAATATATTCCTGAACTAGATTTGCTAAACAATCCCGTACTTAACGCTCAAGAAAAAGAATTTTTAGCAGACCTATATGGATTTATTGAAAAAGAACTCGATCCAGAATTCAGAAAATTAGAGGATTTAAATTACCTCGTAGAAGAACCTACTCAGGATAAAAAGAGAGATATAGTAATTGGTATAATGAAAAAATTATCCGATAAAGGTTACTATTCTACAATACTTAACACAGAAGATTATGATGTGGGAAGAATTACTAGAAACGCATTAATAGCCTATGCAATATGTGGTGGTCGATGGAGTGAATACAGTGAACGATATATTGCTGGAAATTATAGTGTAGAGATGGGTAGACTTGCTGGAGGTACGCTTTATTGTAATCCTGTTAATTATGTGTCTAATGAGGCACAGAAAGAACAATTTTTGATTCCAGTAGCAAGAGAAGGAAAAATTGGAGCTTCTGCTATGACAGAATTTAACGCGGGTTCTGACATTTTCAGAATGGAACTAGCTCTACAAGAAAGGGATGATAAGATTGTTGCAAAAGGCAAGAAATTATTCATTACGAACGGTATGATTGCTGATTATATTATTTTATATGGGAGGTTAAATAATGGACAATTAGCTGCAGCTGTTGTAGATACAAAAAATCAACAACTAAAAAACTTTCGAAGTGCTCGAGTAAGAACCTATGGTATGACTGATGCTTTCGTTAGTCGACTAATATTTGATAGAGTAGAACTACCAAAAGAGAGTTTACTTAAAGGTCATGGGTTAGATATTGCTTTTCATCAATTAACAGAAGAAAGATTAGTAATAAGTGCTGAAGCCTTAGGGGATACAATGAAAAAACTGCTTTACTCTCATGCATACGCCCTCCAACGCAGACAATTTGAGCAAAGATTACATCAATATCAGGTAATACGATTTCCAATTTCTCGAAAAATCCGCGAGCTGAATTTGTTAATTTCTGCTATGATACAGTATGTAAGACAATTAGACAAACATCCAGAATTAGAGGGTTCAAAATTGATGGCTGCTAATACTATGGGACTAAAAATAAGTGCCACGGAACTTGGGTTTGAGAGTTCGATTCATTGTTTTAGAACTATGGGGGGACGGGGCTTTACAAGACAATACGCTAATGAAATTGGCTTATTTGACCCATTTTGCATGATACATGGAGGAGGTAGTAATTACGTTCTGGAGGATAGCGAATCTCGAAGATTTTTTAAGTATAAACCTCCACGTAGGGAATTTGAGGATGCCATACCTAGAGTTGATTATTAGATTATTATTCTTTTACTATTAATTTTTTTAGGAGATGTTTTTTAAAGAACTAAAATTTAAGCTTGCTCTTCAAACAATTAGTTTTACTATAATTTAACACCGATCAAATTATTAAAAAGAATAACTTTTTTAATCTAGACAATGAGCTACTATTTCGAAACTCTTGATATTACTCACATAGCAAATCAATACAAGGATAAAAAGATTGAGGAGATTTTCCCTAATCACAACATAGTTCGTAATAGTATGGGGAAATTCATGGAAATCATATGGAAGGAAGAAAATTTTCAATGCGATTTAAAACTGTCGCTCTCTAAAAATAAAATACTTCGAAACTTAAAGACTGTTTATTATATCGGAGAAAATTTAGAACGACAACTTAATAAGAGAGGCGTTAAGTCCTTATATGATCTGAAAATTAATTTAAAATACAATGTTTCAGCTCATCAAGTTTTAGATCTTATAGAGAACAAGAAATATAGGAATTTGTGCAGAAATAAAAGTATTTATGATCTCGATGTTGCTTTTTGTTTTGATCCAGAAGAACTACTCTTTCTTGATATAGAGACATTGGGATTATACGATAGCCCAATAATCATGGTTGGTTTAGGATATTTTAAAAATAATAAGTTTGAGATTCACATTTTATTCGCGAGAGATTTAGAAGAAGAAATCACCATGTGCGAGCATCTTAAAACAGAGATTTTACCAAATTATAAGTGCTTTGTTACCTATAACGGTAAAAGTTTCGATATCCCTTACATCGCTAATCGTTTTTTGTATTTTTTTGAAGAAAATCCGATGATATCTGAAGAAGAAGAGCCTTACGAGAGGTATAACAGTAAATTTCATCATATAGATTTATATCATAATTGTCGCAGGAAATATAAAGGGTATTTTGAGAGCTACACGCTTACAGATATGGAGAATAAATTGCTGAATTTGAGTAGAGAAAACGAACTACCAAGTGGTTTAGTCGGGTTATGCTATAAAAAGTATTTAGAATCTCCACTAAGATATGTTGGATTAGTAAAAGAGATAATTGACCATAATTATTGGGATATTTATTCTATGCCTTTAATTTTTCAGAAATTATTAGAAGAATAGATGAAAGAAACTTTAATTAATTTTTAAATATTCTTAAAGCTGATATATATGGATGATTTAGAAACGAAATTATTCGATCAGTCTTGGACTTTAAAAAATAGAGAAAAAATTATCTCAAACATGCAAGAAATCCAATACGATGTAGTAATAATCGGAGCTGGGATAACTGGAGCAGGAGTAGCAAGAGAGGCTGCAATGAGAGGCTTGAAAGTTGCTATAGTAGAAATGCAAGATTTTGCTGCTGGAACTTCTTCAAGAAGTACAAAAATGGCACATGGCGGAATTAGATATGTAGCTAACAATGAATTAGATTTAGTCAAAAAAGCAACTCGTGAAAGAAATTGGATGAGAGCTCATATACCACATTTAGTTAGACCAATACCCTTCCTACTGGTAGTCATCGAAGGAGGAAAGTATAAAAAACGTGATTTTCAAAGTATCACTAAAATTTATGATTTTTTAAGCGATGATAAATCAGATTTTAAAAATTATGAAAGAAGTAAATATTATTCCGCTGAAGAGTTATATGAATTAGAGCCAGAGTTTTCAAGAAAGGGCTTAAAAGGAGGAGTAATATATTACGATACAAACATTGATGATGCTCGATTAACAATTGAAATTCTCAAGGAGGCAATAGTAAGAGGAACAGATGCAATTAATTATTGTAAGGTTATTGGTTATACCAAGAACAATGGTAAAATTACTGGAATTAAATGCAAAGATCTAAATAACGAATCTAATTTAGAAATAAAAGGTAAGTTATTAATTAATGCGACAGGTATATGGACTGACGATCTAGTGGAGAAATACCCCGAAAATATTCCAGAACCGCTAATTAGACCAACTAAAGGTGTTCATCTCCTTTACAAGCGTGCGGATATTAAAAATCTTATGGCTAATGGACTATATTCTGAAGTAGATAACAGATTCTTTTTTGTTATTCCAAGGGATAAAAAGTACACTTTAGTAGGTACGACGGATACAGATTTCCAAGGTGATTTAGCAAAGCCATTTTGTAATAAAGAGGATGCTGATTATTTAATAAGATCCGTTCAGAAATATTACCCAAATGCAGATTTAGGATATGATAAAATTCTTTCAACATATGCAGGAATTAGGCCGTTAGTAATGCAAAAAGGAAAACCGGAAAGCGAAGTTTCACGACAACATGTTATCTTTTTTTCAGACGATAACTTATTAACAATCACTGGAGGAAAACTTACAGAATGGCGCGAAATGGCTGAGGATTTATTTGAGTACATTGAAGAGAAAGAAATTTTTCCAGGAATTAAAAGAAATAAGTACTGGTCTAGAAAGCCATTTATTATATCTCTTGAAAAAGATGAATGGTCTAATGTACTAAAAAAATCACATTTATCTCTAAATGAGGATATTACAGATCACATCTATCAGCAATACGGAAAAGGTGCAATTAAAATTCTTGATATGATAGAAAAAGACGAGTCTCTAAGCAAACGAGTTATAGATGAAAATGATTTCATCAAAGCAGAAATTCTTTATGTACTTAGATACGAGTTCACACCTCATTTAATTGATGTTTTTTGTCGACGAACTGAAATGTCTCTGTTGATACATCATCGAAGAGCATCTGAAGCAGCAGAAAAAGTAGCTACAATCATGCAAAAAGAATACTCTTGGGATGATGAGACGAAAAATAATGAAATTCAAATCTATTTAAATTATGTGAAAAAATCAGTATCATTTATATTAGAATGATATACTTTTTTCTTACTTCATTATTTGCTTGAATTTGATGTTATTTAAAAATTGGACTAGATATAATATAAATACTTAATTAGTGTTATTCAACATAATAATAAATTTAAATTAATTTAAAGAAGTGAAATTTATTGATATATCAATTTGATTTTACTAATGGTTTTTTAAGACCCTTAGCGGAATTCGCTGGATTTTTCTTTTTGATTTTAGGTATTATGTGGATGGTTTACGCAGTTTACGAAACTAAAAGAAGAGGATCCTTCAAAGAAAGAAAAGTGGAGGATTGGAATTTCAAGATCACAAAGTTTCTGAAGATTTTAACCTATTTAGGAATTTTTGTAGGGATTTTGAGTTTACTTAGTGGTGTTGGAGGGCTTATTCTAGATCAGCCTCCAAGCGTAGCATTTGGAGCAAATCAAAATTCTAAAAGTGTATTTTCATCTATTTTCCTTATTATTGTAGGAATACTTACACTTTTGAAACCACTAAATGACCTCCCTATATCGAGTGTTATAGGTATTCTATTAGCATCACTTGTAGTTATAATCGTTGCAGCCGCTATTCCAACTGAGGTAAAGGAAGTTATAGCTGTTTTTATAGATTACAGATTGTTATTAGTCATTCTATTTGTTATAGTTTTCGCAATAGTTGCTCTCACAGTTAAATTCTACATTGGAGCTTTAATGACAATCTCAAAAGCAATTTCTTGGCCACCTTTAGCTTTTATTACGGCAGTTTTCTGCTTGCTTCAAGGGTTCTTATTATTAGTTATAGGAGTGTCTATAACAGGATATTTTTAATCTAATTTTCTAATCTTTTTTATTATTATTTCAATATTCTTAAAAGAAGTTAAACTTTTGAGAGGATTTTCTATTAATTTCGCCCTTAATATCGTTACTTAAATCGTATTGACAATTAGGACATATTTTTGAATCTGTTATATCAATTTTTGTGAACCTGTAACCACTCCGACCTAAAATTAAGTGATTACAATTTGGACAGTAAGTATTTCCTCCTTTTTCGTGAGTAATATTCCCAACATACACATAATTTATACCTTCTTTTTTGGCAATATCGTACGCTCTATTTAATGTTTCAAATGGTGTTCTTTTCATAGATGGTTGTTTGAAGTCAGGATGATAGGCAGAGAAGTGGGTAGGAGTGTCATCTCCAAGATTTTCAACAATCCAATTAGAAAGCAACTCAATTTCAGCATTACTATCGTTTAGCTCAGGTATGATGAGATTGGTGATTTCAACATGAATCCCGTTGCTTTTAAATCTTTTTGCTGTATCCAATACGGGTTGTACTGATTTAACACCACAAATACTCCTATAGAACTCATCTGACATAGATTTAATATCTATATTAGCAGCATCTATTCCGACTTCTATTAACTCTTTTGTAGCTTCTAGCGTAGAATACCCGTTAGTTACTAATATAGTCTTTACATCCTCTTTCTTAAGTAATCTAGTTGTATCTAATATCCATTCATGCCAAATAAGTGGTTCATTATAGGTATATGCGAGTGTTTTAGCGCCACTTTTAATGACTCTTTTCACTAATTGTTCGGGTGTCATTTCAACTAACGACATTCCTCGATCCTTATATCCTTCCAAGTTGTAAAAACCATCTTTTCCGTTATCTGTTGGATTTGCTTGGCTAATAGACCAGTTTTGACAATTTTGACACTTAAAAGAACACCCAATTGATGCTATCGAATAAGTTGTGGCACCTGGCCAGAAATTATAAAGGGGTTTCTTCTCAATTGGATCCAAACTACCAGAGGATATCATAGAACCGTAAATTAAAGTGTACAATTCTCCTTCAAAATTCTTTCTTGTTCTACATATCCCTACTTTATCTGGTAGAATAGAGCATTCGTTAGCACATACATGGCATTTAACCTTATTTTCATCAAGTCGTTCAAATAATCTTGCTTTTACTTTCATACAAAATACCCATATTTAGAAACAATTTGCTTATTTTATCTCTAAATATATTATAGATAAGAAATTTTATATTTCTTATAGGTTTAAAATGCATTAATAATAGCAAACAATAGTTATTTATAATGTCGAGATTAGAAGAAGCTCTCTCAAGATTTAAAGAGGATTTTAATTGTGCTCAATCAATCTTCGGTACTTATGCACCTCATTATGGATTAGATCGAGATATAGCTTTGAAAATATCTACTGGATTTGGAGACGGAATGGGACGTAGTGGTAGAACTTGCGGTGCTGTGACTGGAGCGTACATGGTTATTGGATTAAAAAATGGAATGGGATTAACCAAGGATCAAGAAGCGAAAGATAAGACCTATCAGGTTATAAACGAATTTTCTATCCATTTTCAAGAAAGAAATGGTTCAATGATTTGTAAGGAAATACTTGGTTGCGATATTAACACTCCTGAAGGTATGGATTATTTCAGTCAAAATGAATTATTAGAAAAAAAATGTCTTCAATGTGTGAAAAGTTCAGCTGAGATTTTAGAAGAGATTTTATAGCAAATAGTAAAAAATTAAAATTAATTAGTTTTCCTTTTTATTTATGTTCGAAGACAAAGATGAATATAACCGTGAAGAATTAGAGGTCCTCCTTAAAGAAAAATTAGATAATTTGAAGGAATTGGAGCAAATTGGCAAAGATTCCAACTACGTCCAAGAACTTAGTGAAATTGCCTTAATTCAGCTACAATTAGAACAATTTGAAGAATCCGAGGCGAATTATTTACTTTGTTTAAAACACTTTCAAAAACAGAAAGATAGACTAGGCCAAGCAGCTGTATATGGTATATTAGGTACGCTCTATTTTAATAAGGGAGACTATCAGAAATCAATTGAAAAATACCGAAAAGCATTTGATATATATCATGAATTAAAGCAGATTCAAGAGCAAATCACATGTTTAAAAGGAATTGGAAACTGTCTCATTAAATTAAACCAGTATGATGAAGCTTGCGATGTATTACTTGAATGTAGCGCATTATGCTCAGATAACAATGATATCTACAATTTATTAGACTGTTTGGGTAACTTAATTCAAATTTACGAAAAACAAGAAAATTGGGATATTTTGCTAGAACTTTATAAAAAATCACTTAAAGCTTTTAAAGAATTAGACGATATTCAGGGTATTATTGTTTCCTATTTTAATTTGGGTCTTCTAAAAAAAAAAGAAACCGATTATTATCAATCACTTCTCTATTTCAAAAAAGGAACAAATAAAGCTATTGATTCTAATTATACTGAATTAATTCTAAAGGGTTTAAGTTATGTTGGGGAGATTCTAGTTTATCAGGGTGAAATGTATGAAGCAAAAGAAACGTACATTAAAGCTTTGAGCATTGCAGAAGAAATAAAAGCAAAAAATTCGATAATCCAGATAAGAGTTCTTTTAAATTCTTTAGGCTTAAATGAGGAAGAAATAAACAAAGAGTTAACTATGTATATGAACCGTAAAAAAAACTAGCAATAAAGCAATTGGTTAACAATCAAGTTTTAAATGGGTTTTTAAAAAATTATATATGAACGAATTTTCATTTTTAATTAAACGAGAATAAATAAAACTTCGCTTTGTAATGAATAATTGTCCATTCTGTAAGGAGCCAATAGAAAGTTATTGGACCTATTGCCGTAATTGTAATAAACCTTTAATTACAAATATAGACGAGGAACTTAATAAAAGATCATTTTCTCTTTATGATGGCATTTCGTACCATTCAGACGATTTCGAAGAAGAAGAAGATTATTACGACATAAATGTTATTGATGACGAGTCTATCGAACTTGAGCTAACCCAACTGGAAGATCAACTTACCGAAAGCGAAAAATTAGGAAAAAATATGGGTAATCTTCTTTTGAGGAAAGCAAGTTTGTTTTATAAAAAGAGAGAAATTTCTCAAGCTTTAAAAAATTTAGAACTTGCAATAGAAAACTTTCTTGACGAAAAAAATTTCTTAAATGTGATTGTATGTCACAACGAATTAGGTTTAATTCACGAGGAAACTGGATTCTTTGATCAAGCAATCTACCATTTTGATAGAGCTCTTAGCGCCTTAGAAGATGTAAACGATATTGTTAAGAAAATCCAAGTTTTGAATAATTTGGGTAATGTTTATTATTTAATTAATGATTTAGAACACTCTTACAAATATTATCAGGATGCTCTAAACCTAGCTGAAAAGGAAAATTTGGAAGTAGACGCTATAAAAACTTCTAGTAATTTAGTCGAAGTTTTGATTATATTAAAAGACTACGATCGAGTTAAGAAAATATTGAAAAGAAACTTAGAATTTTTTACGCAAAATAACGATGTTTATGGAGTCATCCAAACACGCATCAAGTATGGAAAATTATATTATTATCTTGGAGAAGACTATTACGATCAGTCATATAATAGTTTAACAAGTGTAGTAGAGCTTATCGATACAATTAAAAACCAAATTTCTCTTATTACGCGTAAAAAATTAGAATGGGAATGTTTTCTTTTCTTAGGTCATTTGTATTCCTTATGGGATAATGATTTAGAGGCAGAAGATTACTTTTTGAAAAGTTTAGAGGCAGTGAGAACATTTGAAGTTAAAGAAAACATTAAAGAAGGAATAGTCTTAGAAGCAATAGCTGAATTTTATTCTTTGAAAGGAGAAGATGGTAAGGCTATCGATTACTATAGTTTTTCAAAAGATATTTATCAAAAATTTGGGGATAAGTTAAAGATAGGTGAAATGAAATATCATGTCGCAAATATTTTCCAAAACTACATCCAAGATGAGCAAAAAGCAATACTATATTATGAAGAAGCTTTAGAAATATTTGAAAATTTAAACAATGCAAAGATGGCTGCAGAAATTTTAAACAAATTAGGAGATATTTATGTTTCTAAGCAAATGTTTGAGCAAGCTTCAGATAGTTTTGAAAGAGCAAAAGAATTTTATGTTGAAATAGAAGACGAACACAATATGAATATTGTAACTGAAAAAATTAACTCCTTGAAGGATAATGATCTTGATGTATATAGTCTTTAGTTTTCCCGCCTATTTTATCTATTATCCAGTCTAATGAAAGGATTGATTTTCCATTTTTCTGCCATAGAAAAAATAACACACCTAAAATGGCTATATAGAGTATTAAATATGGAAAAAACAGTAGTAATGTAACTTTTTGATACAAAACCAATATAAATAAAAATTGACCAAAAAATATGGTTAATGAATGTCTCCCATAGATATTTAAAATACGACAAAGTTTGCCATTCTTATGCAAAATATCTGAATAATAATAAAAAATCGTAAAAATTAGTAATGCTAATCCCATTGATAAAAATAAATTAGAGGGGGTGCCTCTTAATAAAAATAGTGGTAATCCTTGGATATATAATATATTATGAGCTTTTAATATGGGGACTGCTTCTAGAAAGGGATACTTAGAAGGATCAAAATTATCTGCTCCTACAACTAAACCAATATCAATAAATGGAAGTAATAGCCCACATGCTAATAAAACTAAACCATATTTTAGAATAGATTGAGTTGAGTGCAAATTTGCTCTGTCTGAATTTAAAATGATAGATTCGTATATGACTTCACCGAAAACAGCAGAAAAAAAAGAGAATGAAGCAAATGGTAGTAGTGAATAATTAGGAAAGGGAGAAACAATCATAAAATGTATTGCTTCCATAATTAAATTTGTATCTTTTGAGATGAATAATAATTCTCGAAATCCCGGTGTTAAAAAAATTACGCTTAAACCGATTACAAGTCTTGCCCATCTTACCAATTTATATGCCAAATAACATATAATTTGAGAGAATCCTAAAAAGACAAGAATGTTCCAACCCCATAGATTTATGGGAAATCCTAAATTCGGATTTAATATTATATTATATAAACATCCTAACAAAATAAGAAAAAGAGCTTGTTTTAAGATTTTATTTCGATATATTTTTTCGGGATAGGATCCCATTTTTTTATTTAAAGTAAAGGAAATTGACAAAGAACCTACAAATATATATAAAAGTGGACCAATAATGTCCAAAATAGTAATTATAAAACCATAAATATCTTTTAACTCGTCTCCAAAAACTATCCAATAATTTATAGAATTTGACAGAAGAATTAATACTATTGAGAATCCTTTTACGATTTCACTACTTTTAAGTTTTACCATTTATAGTACACCCTTCTCAATCAAAGATTAAAGATCTTATTATTATAGGTATAAATAAAAAGTTCTACGAGGTGGTATAAAAATCTTCACTTTTATATGTTTTTCTAGCAAATTCTACGAATCCTATTGATTTTATGAAATTATACGAGACTTTATTATATTTAAATACTTCGCACCTCAATTCTTTTACACCTTTTTTTTTTAAATGATTCCACGCAGCCATTCCAATTACGGTTCCAAGCCCTTTCCGCTGAAAACGAGGAATAACACCAAGTCCAGCGATTATTCCATATTCCTTATTTGGTCCCTCATAATCAAGTATTACAAAAGCAGCATCAGAACCATAAACTTTACCAACCAATATTTTGGTTTCTGGATATTCGAAGATAATTTTTAAAGATTCAACAGATATCGGCGAATAAGGAGTGTTTGAGGTCATCCAGCTTCGATTGTATAAAGTTACAACACTCTCTAAATCCTCTAATTTCGCTTCTCTTATTTTTGCTCGAAGAATATTATGTTCTACTTTTTCCGTTATCTTTCTTTCAAATTCAGGGGTAATTTCCACAACGGGTAACTTCATTTGAATGTATTCCAACCCCGATGTAATTAGTTCGTTCTCTAGATCACCATTTATATTGCTTTTTTTCTCAAATGCTAGAAATAAGCTTCGGATTCTTCTTCTCTTTAAACTAATTCTTGATTCCGTCATAATTGAATACAAATATAAAGCTAACCAACTAGAATTAATAAATGATCGAGAAATAAAAAGGTTTTATAGAGCAATAATATTAAAACTCAAAATCTTCTTTGCGATAAATTTTTTTCCCAAACTCTTCAAAATTTAATCCTTTAATAAAGTTATGAGATTTCTGATTATCTTTATAAACTTCACACCTTAATTCTTCCAATCCTTTCTTTTTAAAATAATTCCAAGCCGCTAAACCTAAAATCGTACCTAAACCTTTACCTTGGAATCGAGGTAAAA
This sequence comes from Promethearchaeota archaeon, assembly GCA_013375495.1. The sequence goes on along the minus strand of JABXKC010000001.1, from coordinate 249,234 downwards.
CCCCTAGTCCTGCAATTACACCATATTCATTATTTTCGCCTTCAAAATCTAAAATTACAAATCCACCGTCTATACCGTAAACCTTTGCTACAAGAAATACTGTATCTGGATCGCTAAAAATTTTTTTAAGAGTATCTTTCTCTATTGGCCTGAATGGAGTATTGGATGTTAACCACGCTCTATTATAGATGTTTTGAACGCTAGTGAGATCCTCCTTTGTTGCTTCACGAATACTTGCATGAAAAATTTTATGCTCAATTTTTTCTTTTAAGGAATTCTCAAAATCTTTAGTAATTTTGTTGATAGGTAATCTCATCTGTAGATAAACCATTCCTTGTTCCAGAATTTCTTTTTGGAGTTCGCTAACTTCGCCCTTTTGTGCATCTTTTTCTATATGTAAAAAATATGTTCTTAGGGTTTTTCTTTTCAAATGGATCTTTTTTCTTAGACTTATTTTTTTTGCACTCATCTTCTTCTAAAAAAAAGTCTAGCGAGTTAAAATAGTATCTAATTTGGCTCTAATTTCTTTTTCCATATCATCAGTAATTACAGCACTTCTTCTTAAAATGGAAATCCCTTGTTGAATTTTCTTGTTTAAACTTGAATCTTCAAGAAAATTCCTATTCTCACTTGAAAATTCAAAATTCGATCTTAGCGCCATATCTTCTTCAATTTTTTCATTAACCGCTTGTTTTAAGTTGAGCATAGCTCCAGAAACTTCTTTATACAGGTTGTTGGGATCATTTGTTATAAACCCCGGGAAAACTGAAACCATTTTTTCTTCCATTTTTTGCTCGTTTTCAACAAACATAACATATAGTGGCATATAAATCCAGACTATTGGTCGAGAAAACAATTCAGACTGATCGTCAGTTAACGACCAAGATACTAAATCCTTAGCTTCTTGTAAACAATTTCCATTTTTAATTTGAACGATATTATTTATTTGGGAATATAAATCTTCAATAATAGTTTGCAGAGCTTTAATTTCTGAAATTTTAACTTGTTTTTCTTCTTGAAAAGCAGACAAATTTTTGTCCCTATCTTGGAGTTTCATGTCTAATGAGGATTTAAACTCAACCAATTTTTTTTCTGCTTCGGAGTCAATTTTAAAAGCACGCTCTTTCAATTCCATGTATTTCTGAGTTAGAGCCGTAATTGAACTAATAAAATTATTACCTTCTTCTATTAAATATTTAAAGTGGTTTTCAAATGGATTCGTGAGATCGTTAAAAACCCTACCTTTCAGTATGTCTGTATGTGTAAAGCTTTTATTCTTTTTTATTATATCTTCTAGCTGTCTTTCTGCTGTTTTAAATAATACAGAAATATTTTCGATTACTCTTCTTTTCTCAGCAACTTTCCATTGGTCAATTTTATCTCTTTCTAAGGCGAACTTATCATTAATTTGCCCTGAATCAATTAACTGGGACGTTTTCGTAATCTGAGACGAGAAACGGGTATCTATATCTTTTAATTGAACGTTGATTTCAATTAGCCATTTATCTACTTCCTTACTAATTAGCTCAATCTGGGTGTTCCACCTTAAAGCATTACCTTTCATATAATCGACTGAATTCCGATATTTATCAGCAATCTCTAAAGCTTGCTCAGTTGTAAAATTCGTTTCTAAAGGCATATAATCTGCGACGGGTTTAAATTCTGTGAATGGTAATAATTTTATTAAAGTTTGAAGAAAATCAGGATTAATTAAGGACTCAATTTTAAGCTTCTGAAATTCTGATTCTTCGCTTTCTCCTAAAGATTCTGCTTCACTATCTATATATTTTAAAACTTCGATTATTTTCTTTAGTTGTTCAATCTGTGTTCGATTCTCTATATTTCTTAAAAGATGCCCTATTAAAGGTTGTCGAGGTGGATTAGTAAGTTTTCCTTTTTTAGAATAAACATTTAACCCATCTAAGATTATATGTGTGCTAATAACACCTTGAACACAGAGGAATGGCCATAACAATCTAGAAAATGATACGACTTTTTCATCTGGTTTTAAATTTTTTGTTAATAAATAAAATCCTAACGCTAATTCAGCAAATTCATTAATTGGAGGTATAGCTTGAGGAGTATTAAATAGGGGTAATATATATTGATTGCCATGGATTGACATAAAATGAACTCTTCTGATTTAAATTTATTTATTTAATGTTGTTTAAAGATATCTAATTAATTATTACTATAAATTTTATTTAAAATTATTTTTTAAAATAATGAATAAGGATATTTCAAATGTAAAATTTGAAATTTTTCATCAATCAAAAACAAAAATTCGAACTAATTGAAAAAATAAAGACAATTAGTTGAGATTCGGTTTCAACGTAATTGTTCATAATTATTTGCGATTACAATAATTAGCAAGGATAGTAAGATTAACAGTGGAGGTAAAATAGCTCTTACATGTGGAAATCCAAAAGTTTCTAGTAATCCTTGAACAATTCTTCCAGAAAAATAGATAAAGAATCCTATTGCGTTTAAAGCGTAAGATCGTCTTAGAACTCCAAATGTTTTAAGAGCTAAATAGACGAAAAGAAAAGGAATGACAATTACCATTAACGGTAGAAGAATAAAGTTAATAACAGCTCTTCCTATAGGATATCCAAATATTGTTTCTAATTCAAAGAGAGGAATGTATTGATCTCTTATATCAGGATCCATTAAAACTGAATCTGGTAATGTTAAAACTAGAATACCTACAATTATAGGGATAATAATAAGACAAATTTTAAGCAGAAGTCTTACATTCTTATTTCTTAAAAATTTCTTAATTTTTGATTTGTTGTCTGCTTTATCTGAACTCGTCCCTATATCAGTTAAAGGCGGAAAAATTAGAATACCAAAAACACCCATCATACAGACAATTCCCATCCATGTAGAAAAGGTAGCTAATCGATATAACAACATCAAAAGTTCAACAATTTCAACATTACTCATCGTGGTAACTAGTTCGGGAGCATAGAAATAATAAACTATAAAAAATCCTCTGCCCACAGCTAAAAACAAAAATAATACTGAGAAATATAACCAATATAGCTTTTTCGAAACTCTATATCTCATTAAAAGGAAGTATGCAAATATTAGAAAATAAAAGCCTACTATTGCGTAATAAAGGCCCGACTCAATACCATCCCATATGTCAAAATATTGAAAATAATCTTGAAAAATCATAATAAATCAAGTAATAATTTTGTTATTCTAATTAATTTGAATTTATAACTTAAAATTATAATAATACTATCTTTTAGTTATATAAAAATTTATTTTATAAAATGTGAATCTCATTACCGATTACAACCTTTAATCTTACGAATAATCTTAAAATACAAATATTAACATTTATTCTAATAACTATAATAGTAAGGATTTGATAAAAATGAAGATTGACGATAAGATAGATGCTTTTAATTCATTACTACGACGCCGTGGTTTTATTTGGGGACCTTCTCCAGAGATTTATGGAGGATTAGCGGGATTTTATTCGTATGGTCCAGCAGGAAAGGCTTTAAAAAACAATTTATTATCGCTGTTCAGGCGTGAACTCAGAGCTTATGGGTTTAATGAAGTTGAATGCCCAGAAATTTTACCTAAAATAGTATGGGAAGCTTCAGGACATTTGGAACGATTTATTGATCCCGTTTTTCGATGTAAAAAATGCGAAACAATGGTAAGAGCAGATAAGTTTCTTCAGAAACAACTTCCAAATAACTCAATTGACGGTTTAGCTTTTGAGGATATGAATAAATTATCACAAGATCATGGATTTAAATGTCCAAAATGTGATACTCCTTTTGGAAAAATTGAAGAATATAATCTAATGCTACAAACTTCTGTTGGAAGTGGCGTAACAGCCTATTTACGTCCAGAAACCGCGACTACAACATATCTCTTATTTAATCGTTTGAATCAAGATGCGCGTAGGCAATATCCTATTAAAGTATTTCAATATGGGAAAGCATTTAGAAATGAGATTTCTCCTAGACAATTAGTTCTTCGAATGAGAGCTTTTGATCAATTCGAAATTCAATTATTTATTGGAAAGGAGCAAGAATTAAATTTCGAAGAATATGATGAAATTTGCCAAAATCTCCTCCCGTTATTGGATTGGAAATCTCAAGAAAACAAAACTGATATTCCAAATAAAATCTCTCTAAAAGACGCTGTAGATAATGGGATTCTTAAGAAACCAGCTTTTGCTTATTGTCTCTTTCTAGGTTATCATTTAACGACAACATTGGGATTTCCCGAAGAAACAATTAGATTAAGACAGCATTCTCCTCATGAAATGGCTCATTATGCTGATGATGCTTGGGACTTAGAAATAAATACTGAACAATTTGGATGGGTTGAAATTTGTGGGATTCACGATAGGACAGACTATGATTTGAAACGACATGAGGAATTTTCAAATCAAAACTTTAAAATTCCAATGGGAACAGATCCAAACTCAAAGGAAATTCCCCAAATACTTGAAATTGCGTTCGGCCCCGATAGAATCATCTACACTCTTCTTGAAACTACTTTTAATGTAGTAGATGAACGAATAGTCTTAAACTTAAATCCCCAACTTGCTCCTAACCTTGTTGCTGTATTTCCACTAGTGAAAAATAAAGAAAATATCCTAAAACTAGCAAAAAAAGTACATAAACTATTATTAGATAATAGAATCGCTTCTTTTTTTGACTCTGCGGGATCAATTGGTAAGAGATATAGAAGACAAGACGAGTTAGGAACACCATATTGCATTACAATAGATTATGATTCTTTAGATGACAATACTATCACTATAAGATATAGAGACACAATGGAACAAAAGAGAGTAGTAATTTCAGAAATTTTAGACTATATTAATAACAAATAATAAAAATAAAAGTCAAAATATCCTTGAACACCAGAGGTTTTCAGAAAAAAATTTTAAAGAGAAGAACATTTTTCTAAAAAATACATCAATATTAAAAAAATTTTATTCGCTTGTAGATTTATTATGAATTTCAATAACAATTTTGCTTTAAGATTAAAAAGGAAAAGGAGAAATAGAAATACCAAGATTTTACTTTGCTCCCTCTTCCTCATTCTGTTTATGATTAATTTTTTCTATTTTAATGATAATCTTTTTCAAGATAACAATACTATGAGTGATAATTTCTTTCACGATGATAATAATTTTGATTTTACTGATATAGGACTGGCAGCAGGTCCGGAAATTTTTGTAGATCCTTTTAAAGTTAATTTTTCCAAGAAGTGGAATTTTTTTAATTCTAAGTATAAATCCGAATTCGATATGGGTATAGAAACATACTACAGACTTGGTAATAACCTAGGAGTAGTTACTGACGATAAAGTATACTCTATTGACAATCTGCTATTATATAAAACATTACTGAAGGATAGTACCGATGCATTTGATACTTTTGATACATATTTGAAATTGAGAGATTCTCCCTTGTGGTATCAAAATAGCGTTGATCCAAATGATTATGGTTTCGTAAGTTCATTTGATAACACTACCGGTCAAGTATTCGACGATACTCGTTATTTAATTGATAATCTAATGCCAATATTTCTGTTAATTGAAAATATTGGAACCGAAATTGACAGTTTTAGCATTAATAGTATCTACCCTAAAGACTCAATTGAAGAAGCGTTTTATTTACTCAATTCATCTCAATTTTGGGACGATACTTACGAAGGTTTCTATGATCATAACTCTACAACCAATAAATACGCAGAAAGCAATATGTATGCTACATTGGCTGCTCTTGAAATTCGCCGGATTTATGATGAACTCAATCTAGATACTACAATTAAAAATAGGGCTTATGAAATAGCCAATATCACTATAGACAAACTTTTAAACGAGTTATGGGATAATACCTACGGAGGTTTTGAGTATTATGGGTTGAATGATTGGTCTTCAGAATCTGGAAGCACCTATAAATATTTACAAACTAATGCTTTGGGAATTATAACACTACTAGAATATTGGAAAGAATCAGGAATGCAAAACGATTCTACTTACTTTAAAAATGCTACAATTCTATTTAATAAAATGGAGGCATTATGGGATTCGGGATCTTATGAACTATTCCGTGATTCATCTTGGACTGGAATCCCGCTACCAAGTGCCGAATATGTAGAATTGGAATCAAATTCTCTAATGATGTCAGCATGTTTAAAGCTTTTTAAATATACAGGAAATCTTACTTACTATAATAGAGCGTGGGTTTTATTTGACACTTTTGAAAGTTCCTTTTATGATACTACTGTCAATTCTTATAGTAAATCAACAAATCCAGTTGACAACGACAAAGATTTATACGTAAATCTTAAATTATGCGAAGCTTATTTAGAAGCGTATAGTGTATATAACAGTACGAAGTTAAATTCGTTTTATAATGTAACTGATCAAATTCCTGACTTTATTTTTAATCAAGACACCCTAAATATTACAAGCGTTTATTCATACATAAAAACAGATAAATATTTTAATCATACTACCAATAATTATGAAAATTTTACAGTTGAATATGAGATTGATGACGCTTCTATTAGTTACATATTTAAAAACCCTAAGCAAGTAATATGGAACACAATAACGCAACAAATTACAGATACATCTACCACGCTATTATATGATATTACCGACGCTTTAGAAATTGGAACTGGGTATTACATTCAAATTTTTGCTAACTCTACTAATTTTGGCACATCTCAAATATTAAAACAATTTAATGTGATTTCGGGTTTAGTAAATTCATCTATTCTGGGATTTCCACAGATACTATATCAAGGACCCATAGTTAATATTACAATTCCTATCAACAATACTCGTTCTAAAGATGTTAACTTAACCGTTTCCATGGAAGGAGCCGATATAATTACTGAAATTTTTAACATAACTTTTATCACTAATGTCTTAACAAATGTGTCATTTAACTTAACAACCGTTCTTGGAGCTCCAATCGGTCCTCACACTATTAGCTTTAGATTTAAAGAAGGGGCCATTACCTATTTAGAAATAAATAGAAGTATTACTATTGGACATTCTTTCGATTACTCAAGTTTTGTTTACGAAAGTTCTGTAGTAAATGGAGAAAGTGTCTTTGTATTTATGACTTTAACAAATTTCTTACCCAATAGTACTCAAACCTTTAATATTAGTTACTATCAAGATGAATCCATACTGTATAGAGAAGAAATATTTTTGGTTGAAAAAGAAATCAAAACCGTGTACTTCGATTTGAATTATTCTACTAGCGAGAGTGATAGTATTAATATCATAATGAAAATTTCAAAAGGTGACACAAATTTCTATACTAGACAATTCAATGTTGAAATAATACCGAAGTATAAAATATTAAGCGTATCATTTCCAGAAATTATAGAACAAGGTATTGTGGCTCAATTTATTCTAATTATTCAGAGCAATCAAGATAAATCTGAATCATTTACACTTTATGTAAATGGTAATTTGGTAACAACCAATCTCAACGAATTTGGACCTGGAATCAATAGGGTTGTGTTTGAGGTAATTCCTAGCATAAATCCTTATGATTTTGAAAAAAAATCTTATACATTCGAATTAAGAGATAGTTCTAACAATCCCATATCAAGATATTACTTTGAATTACAATTGGAACTATCTTCATTTAATTTAATTGTATTTTATCTCCTTCCTGCGTTGATTCCAATATGTATTGTTTTAATATATAAAAACAAAGAGATTAAACATAAACTATTAAGAAGATGATTGAAAAATGAGTAGAAAAAATGCATTTAAAAGGCTATTTTTGATTACATTTACTTTTACGACAATATTTTTATGCACCTGGGTGATCTCGATAAATATCGAAAATAATTTTGCTATAGATACTGAACAAGAAAGCGCACTTTATAATTTTCAGTATATAAATAATTTGAAAAGTTCAGATAATGGAGATTCTTTAGATTATTCTTCTATACATCAAAACGAAACAACGGCTTATAGACTATTTGAATCTATTAAATTTGACATTAACGCGTCAAAATTTACTAACCCTGATTATGCGATTATGCAAATTCGTTATTCAAATAACGATGTAGGAAATTTTAACATGGTAAATGTAACTGGGAATGATAATTTTACATATACCTATACTCCAAGATATTACGATCCTATAGGATTTCAAAACGTATGTTTCTTAATATATAATACAGATAACGATCTTCTTAGTTCTTCAATTCCAATTACCAATTTTACGATAACTTCAAATTATTTATTATTACTTAATAGCACAGAATATAATAAAAATGACACACTCTATGCAGAATTAATTGTAAATAACGAACCACAACCTTACGACTTTAATTGGAACGTAACTATAGTTGATAGTGATAATGAAACCCTTCAACGGAATTTATTTGATGTAGGTAATAATATAATGCAGTTTTCCTTTGAACTTGATGATATGTTCAATTACACTAATGACTTTTATTACATCAAGATCAATATGACGGATTCATCTGGGATCCCTAACGCAGCAGCATATTATCCCTTCAGAGTTTTAAACTCTTTACCAGAAATCATAATTCCTTCAATAAGCTTTTCAGAGTCTCCCTTAAAGAGAGCAGAAGATTGCACCATTAGATTAAATGTTAGCGATAGTGATATATACACATTACCTGAAAATTTAACCGTGGATATGACTATTCAAACATCCACAGGCGTATTAGAAGATCCTATTGAATTAACCAATCATAATAATTGGACTTTTTCAACGACCTTTTCAATAGATATAGCTAAACCCGTAGGTATATACCAAGTTCATGTAGAAGTAGAAGACCAGTATGGTGGAAAAGACAATACTACTGTGTTTCTTCTTGTTGAAAATAATCCTCCAGAAATTTATGGTTATTTTGTCAATGGATTCAATATTGATCAGAGCGTTTCAGTAAATTATGGAGAAAATTTAATTTTTTCTTTTAATGTGAGTGATGTTGAAAATACAATCGAGTATATAACAGTCTCTCTTTTAGATGCGGAAAATAATTGGTATAATATATCAAGAGTCTATCTCCCCGGTATGAAAATCACTATCAGGACGGAAGAATTAATAACTGGAGTTTGGTATGTCTATTTGTCTGTAACTGATGTTGATGGCGCGACTACTTTCCTCAACACAGATTACGACTTAGCCCCTCAAGAAATCAATATTATCCCCGATTTGCTAACACCTGTCCTTCCGTGGATAGGTTTTATTATAGGACTACTTATTGGCGTTTTAGCTGGTGTAGGTATTCTATATAAGAAATTTAAGACTAGATATATTGAAACAAAAGAAACACCCTCAAAGAAACCATCGAAACCATCGAAACCATCGAAACCCACTCTTTCTAAAAAACAAGTAGTGAAAGAAGAAACTGAAAAAGTAGAAGCTAAAGAGCGTAAGGAAATCTCAAAAGAACCTCAAAGAAAGATAAAAAGAAAATTAAAATAAAATATATTCTTCCTTTTTTAAGAAGAAAAATACTTTTTTATTTATTGGTTAAGATATAACATCGTATAATCGATACTGGAACTTTCCAAGTTTGCCACCATAATTTCCCGCACTGATTTTATTAACACCGGGAGTTTGAACAGCTGCTAATATTCCTAACTTCATTGCTACTTTAATAGCATCTTCATTAGCGCCATCTAGAATTACTTCATACACGCAATTATCCTTCTCTCCTAGTAAAGACCCCTCAATTTTATTACGGAGAGTAGGGCAGAGAGGATCGTTGGTTGATGCGTTTAAAAAACTATATTGCGATCCTACTTTAGAACCAGATCGTGCAATACCCCCTGGGAAAGGTGCAATCACATTCTTTACATCTTTAATAGCGTTTATTGCCTTTTCAGCAGCTTCTAAGGTAGCTTCTTGTGTTTCACCAAATATCAAAAAATTTCCACCTGCAATTCCTTTTCCAACTTTAAAATTGCTCTGGACTACGAATTCCCCATCCATTACTGGAATTTTCCAAGCTTCAAAAGGATAAAGTCCTTCTAATTTTTCTTCAAATTTATCACCAAAGAATTTAAGTTTGTATCCCGTTTTTATTTCAAAATCTTTTTCTGGGGCGATGGAGCTATTTAAAGCGTCAAAACAAGCAGTAGTAGGACAGGTTAATATACATTGCCCAATTCTATTTAACAATACATGATCCATCTTATCCTTTTTAGTTTTAAAAAACATCAACACTGCTCCCGGGCGGTTATCAGGAGTTTCATTCGCAGAAACGAATACATCCACACCTGCTTCTGAATCACAATGGATTGTCGAAGTTCCATAACCCGTCGCGATTTGACTAGCAATTTTGACCCATTTTTCATTTATTGCTGTTAATAAAATTCTTGTAAAAACAGCTCCAAAGGCTTCACAAAAAGTATCTTCAATTTCCACTCCATTTATATCCATCTTTTATCAACATTTCTATTTTGTAAGTTAAATCCTATATTTTATAAATTTAAATAGAATGTAATAACATATAAAATTTTAAGAAAAAAACTAAAAATTTAATTAATTGTCAATTTTAGAAATTCATAGTAGAATCTCTTTGATTTTCAATAAATTTAAAGTTGTCAAAAATGAGTGAAGAAAAATTTTTAAAAATTGGTATTCTAAAGAACGGAACGATTGGATCCTCGTTACTACTTGCTTTTTTATTAGACGAAAGGGCTGAAGCCACTCGAATTAAAGTGCGAGAGGTTACCTCGGGAGCGAAGATGAACCCCCCAGAGGAATGCATAGACACTATGAGAAAATTGTTGGAATTTGAACCGCAGTTAATCTTAATGTCGAGCCCAAACGCGGCATTAAAAGGACCGAAAGCAGCAAGAGAATTAGCAGGAAATATTCCTACGATTGTAATCTCTGATGCTCCAGCAAAAAAGGCCATCGAAGAATTTAAGGAAAAAAATATGGGTTATATAATAGTAGGCTGTGACTCTATGATTGGAGCAAGACGTCCATTTCTAGACGCTATCGAGATGAGTAGTTTCAATTCAGATTTATTAAAAGTTCTTGCAATTACTGGTGCTTTTAATATCATAACAAACGAATTAAATAAAGTTATACTGGATATATTAGAAGGAAAGGCTCCTATTTTACCTCAAATTGAAATCAATGCCACTAACGCTACAGAAACAGCAGGTTTTTCAAACCCTTACGCCCAAGCTAAAGCTATTGCAGCTTTTGAATTAGCTGCTTCAGTTTCTAAGATTACAGGAAGAGCATGTTTTGTTTTAAAAGATAGACCTGATTATATGCCTTTGTTAGCTGCAGCTCATGAAATGATGAGAACTGCTGCTGAATTATGCACACAAGCTAGAGAAATAGAAAAATCTAACGATACAGTATTGAGAACACCTCATCACGTTAAACAACATCTTTTAACCAAGAGAAAACTTCACGAAAAAGAAGTTTAATTATTATTTGTTCTTTTTTTTTAATTTATTGAAATAGTCAATAGTGTTAAAAAAATTAAAGGAACCCTCTTGACATATTTTTTGGATTCCCTTTATCTCAGATTTTAATAAAAATATTAAAGTTTCTATATATTGCCTATTAAATGTGTCTTTCTCACGAATGGCATTATACGCATTTAGATATTCATTTAATTGCTTTTCTTTTTCATTTATTTCCGCTTCAAAATACCCTTGAACAAATTCAGAAGTAAATTCACTTTTAGAAGATAAAACGATTTTTTCTCCAATACTATTTTCTTTAATCAAATATAACACCATTATGTAAACCTTTTAATTTTTAATTTATTTTTTTTTATCTGTAAATATCTTCGACAGTTTCTTTAATAGTTTCTTTATAAGCCCTTTTAGCTTTGTTAGCACTGAATTCTACTTTTTCTATTGCTTTTTCAAAATCAGCTTGAGAAATTTTAACCTTTATATATGAATCAGGATTTTGTGTATCTATATTATCGTCAATAACACCTCTACGAATGGCTAAAAGTGTGGCTTCTTCGCAGATTGCTTTTATATCCGCTCCTGTATGTCCTTCTAACCTTTCTGCTAGTTTTTTAATATCAATATTATTATCTAACGGACGATTTGCGAGGTGTATTTTAAAAATTTTAATTCGAGAGATTTTATTTGGCAGTGGAACATTTATATGCCTTCCGAATCTTCCTGAACGCAGAATGGCAGGATCGAGAATATCGGGTCTATTTGTAGCTGCTATTAAAACAACATCGTTTAGTTCTTCTAAACCATCCATTTCTGTTAAGAATTGAGCTACAACCTGCTCAATAACCCTTGAATTTGAAGATGTAGATCTTCTTGCTGCAATAGCATCAATTTCGTCAAAAAAAATAATACAAGGAGCAGCCACTCTTGCTTTTCGAAATATTTCTCTTACAGCTTTAGCACTTTCACCAACCCATTTTGATAGAAATTCAGGACCTTTTACAGAAATAAAATTTATTTCGGTTTCATGGGCAAGCGCTTTAGCTATTAATGTCTTACCCGTCCCAGGAAGACCAAATACTAAAATTCCATTAGGGGGTCTTGATTTCATATGCTTATAGAACCCTGAGTACTTAAAAGGCCATTCAACAATTTCTTTTAATTGCTGCTTTGCATCTTCTAATCCACCAATATCTTCCCAAGTTTCAGTTGGTTGAGTAACGAATACCTCTCTTAATGCAGATGGTTCAATACTATTTAATGCTGTAATAAAATGTGTCATTTTAATTATTAATTTGTTTAATATTTCTTCCGGTATAGGTTTATCTAAGTCAATATTAGGTATTATCTCCCTAATCGCAAGCATAGCTGCCTCTTTGCATAAAGCTTTTATATCCGCACCGACAAATCCATGAGTTTTTTCAGCAATTAGATTTAGATCAATATCCTCATTTAAAGGCATTCCTCGAGTATGGATCAATAAAACTTCATAGCGACCTTTAGTATCAGGTACTTTAATTTCAATTTCTCTATCAAAACGCCCTGGTCTTCTTAGTGCAATATCAATATTATTTATTTTATTCGTTGCACCAATGACTATGACTTCACCTCTCCCTTCTAAACCATCCAAAAGAGTAAGAAGTTGAGCCACTACTCTTGATTCTACTTGACCCTTATTTTCATCCCTTTTATGAGCAATTGAATCTAATTCATCGAGAAAAATAATAGAAGGGGCGTTTTTTTTTGCTTCTTCAAATCTCTTTCGAAGATTTTCTTCACTTTGACCAAAAAATTTACTCATTATTTCAGGTCCACTGATATTTATAAAATGGGCATCAGTCTCATAAGCTACTGCTTTTGCTAGTAATGTTTTACCTGTACCTGGAGCCCCATGGAGTAGAACTCCTTTTGGAGGATCAATTCCAATTCTTTCAAAAAGTTCAGGATGTCTAATAGGTAGTTCAATCATCTCTCTAATCTTTTGAATTGCATCTTCTAAACCTCCTATATCCTCGTATGTTATTTTTCCCTTAATCTCTTGTAATCTCTGTTCTAAATCACTAATTCCTTCATATATTATTGTTTTTTTTTTTATTTCGTTAATTTCTTGAGTCGATTTTTCACTAAATAATATTTTTGTATCAAGTCGAATTTTAACCGCTTCAGAATTAGGAGTGTAATTAACGACTAATAGGTCAATTCTGCGTGCCATAGCGTAAAAAATTAAGCTATCTCCTTTTGATATTGTTCTATTTTCTAATTTTCTAGCTAGAGCTTGAGGATCTCGCGGGATTAATGAATTGTCTAACCCTGTGAAGGTTATTGTATTAGCAATTTCTACACTAATTTTTTTAATTTCAACAAGGTCATCAATTGAGGCTCCTAAATTTCGTCTTAAGGAGGGATCCATGCGAATAATCTTTTTTCCTTTATCTTCAATTTTTCCTGTTGACAAAGAAGCAACGGTTTTTTTATTTCCTACAGGATGGATGATTTTAATTACATCGCCTACCTTAAGATTTAAATTTGAAACTATCTCTGGGTCTATTCTTACAATACCTCTCCCTGCGTCTTCTTTGAATGCGTCTTTAATCCTTAATTTCCTTACAATCACATCAATATTCTCAACCATTTTTTTCCCTCCAAACTAACTAAAAAATCAATTAAAAAAAAAATAAGAATTTATATCTTAGATAACAGTTTCTTAGCAACTTCGAACGCATAGTTATAATCAAATACCTTTGTACCTTTAGTTTTTGTTGCTTCTTTTAATATTTCCCCCTCCGAATTTGCTTTTAAACGACCTAATGCTAATGCTCCGATTCCAAAAATTCCTGAATATATTTCTTCATTATCGTGTTTTGGTCTTAATCCTTCAATTCCATAAGGGGGAACTAAATTGATATCTACTACAATTTTCTTACCTTGTAACTTTTCCATTTGATCGCTTGATAAAATTTCAACACCAGCAGCAGCTAGAGCCCAGATAATAAACGCATCTTCAGCAACATCATATCTTTGTTCTTTTTCAGGTGCAAAAACCCCTTTAATCTCGGTCGTATCCTCCCCAGCTTCTTTGGTTAATTCTTTAGCAAGATTTTTTATAAATTCTTCGTTCGATTTATCCCATGTTTCAACTATAAATGTATTCAGCCCTTCTCTTGCTGCTATTATGGCTGCTATTCTGGCAACCGGGCCTGCCCCATAGATTACGACTTTTTGTCCTTTTAAATCACTAAATTTATGTCTATTTTTAGCATCGTATAAAGTCTTAGCTACAACTGCAGAAGCAGTAGTATGAGAACCCCTTGGATCTATTATTACGGGACATTCAAATGGAGGTACTAAGGATTCAATAACTCTCTTAGCGATTTTTTCCCCTTCCTTTACATTAGATCCCCCTATAAAAAATGTTGTAGGTGCTTTAGGTTTACGCGAAAAAATAGCATCCTGGACAAGTTTAGGAACTTCATCCGCCGTCATTCTACTTATTGGCACAACAATATCAAAACCAGCATCGTAAGCCATGTTAATGTCAAACGGAGAAGCGTTATCATCCGTGTCAAAAAAATAACAAATCTTATCTGAGGTATCCTTTTTCTTTATTTTAATTGGCGTCAATTCTATAATTGATTTTCTACCAAGAATCCCTTCAATTTCATTTTCAATTTCATTATTTTGTGTAATTTTTTTCATCTCACATCATTAATTAAATTATTAAATTCAAAAAAATAATAATAAAAAAAATTATTTAGATATTTCAACTCCTACCTCTTGTTCATACTTTCTTTCGATTTCTGCGTTTTTAATAGTTCTTTTGATTTTAATCTGTTCTATATCGATGCCTAAATCGTTTGCTAACTTATCAAGGCCTTCAAAGTGCCTTAAATCGCAAATAAATAAACCCGTTAATTTTTTCCCTTTAATCTCCTTGGCAAGGTTTAAAATATTCATCATCATCCAAGCCTCTCTAACTTTATATCGAATTTCATCTTCTTGTGAGTCATAATCTTGTTTAATATATTCCTTCCATAAAGCTAATTGTTGAAAAAGTTCATCCTCGGAAGGAATACTACCGTTTTCTGTAATTATCTCTTTGATTCGCTCTTCAAATGTTTGTAGCATATTTCTGTGTTCATCCAATGCGGCAGAAAGATAAAATTCCGCATTTTCAGAGATATCAGCATGTTTAAATCGAATTCCTTTCTTCTCTAATAATGTTTTTAAAGGATCGTTAGGATTTAACAGGTCATTCCAAAAATTAGGTCTTTCTTCCAAAGCAAAATCAGGTGAATATTTGTTTATTAAATTATCGATGAGCTGAAGATATTCTTTGCTAATAAGATGTAAAGACCATAGCAAATCTTCCCTTTTTTCTTTAGGGACTTCGAACCACCAGTCTATTGGAAACTCGCTTTCCACCATGATAAGCTTTAGGTGTTTCTCTTTTAATGGCTTTAATTCTAATACTTCTGGCATATTTTCTCACTCCTTTTTTTTAATTAAAATATAATATTTTGAATTGTATGTTTTTTAGTATAGGAAATTACTTTTACTCCTAAATCTCTTAAATTTGCTACGACTTGAGGACAAATATCCTCGCAAATATCCTCTTGAACAAAATGTACAAAAGAAACAACTTCATTTTCAAAATGATTTGCAAAGTCTAACATTTTTTTTACGATCCACTGTGGTCTTAGCTTCAAACTTAAAAAAATCTCTCTTTCTTGAATTTCCTCGCTTAGCATGTCAATCCAATTTTTTAGACTTTGTCCTTTGTAAGATTCTTTATCACTCATATTGTCGTATTCACCAAATAATTCATTTTGAAGCTCTTGTTTTTGAACAATTTCTTCGTAAAGATATCCCATTGCATAATCTGGAATATCTACTTGAATATATGGTATTTCAAGTTTATCTAATGTTTGTGCAAAAGGTGTTTTCCTAAATTCCTTCATATTAACTTGAAAATCTACAGTAACAAAATTAATATCTTTCTTTTTAAGAAAACTGGTTAATCTTGATGTATCTCTATTTTGAAAATACCTACCATTTTCTTTTGAGGACATATACGCTATTATTTTTTTATTTTTAACTGATTTCAAATCCAAAACTTCCATAAAATAATACACCTCCTATATTTCAACTTTCTAAAAAAGTTATTACCTAATTGAATTGTCATAAGCCTAAAATATAAAGAATTTGACAAGAAAATTTTTTAACATATTGATAATAAAAATTGTCAAAATCTTTTTCTAAACAATTTTTTTAGTTATATTAAAAATCGTCTTTTTTATTGATGGAATTCGCTCATCACATGATCAATTTCATACATATATATATATGTTTGCAACATATATTATCATGAAGAAAAAATAATTTGTCAAAAAAAAGTTTTCAATAAAATAAATTTCAAAAAAAAATCAATAGGAAAGCTCAAAAATGGATATTTATTCAATTTTAGCCCATCCCTTGAGAAGAAAACTCTTATACATTCTCGAGGAGGGGGGTTTTATTCCATATACCGAATTGATGGTAAAGTTAGGTATAAAACAAACAGGACAATTAAATTTTCATTTGAAAAAGCTTAACAATTTAGTAAGTAAGGACAAAAAATCGTATTATTTAACGGATGATGGTAAAAGAATTCTACGAATGATAGGATTAAACAAAAGAATTTTATCTGGAGAAGAAATAGATTATTTGAAATCAAAAGGGAGTGAAATAAACAGAATAGGTGTTATTATTTGTAATTGTAATACTGAAGTTTCAAATGTGCTTAACATTAAGTCCTTATATAATTATGTAAGTAAAATACATGATGTCGTTTCAGTTAAAATCCTTGATAATTTATGTCAAGAAAAAAACCAAGACAAAATAAATAATTGGATTAATGATAATTTTATAAATAAAATTGTTATTGCTGCTTGTTCTCCTAAAACACATCAACACATATTTGAAAGTCTTTTTCAAAATATAGTTGATCATGCAAATATTGAGATTGCAAATATAAGAGAGCAATGTTGTTGGGTACATTATTCAAGCAAGAAGGATAATAATAGTCTTTTAATTCTGAAAAAAGCACAATTACTTATAGAAGCTTCAGTTAATCGAGTAAGGCTTCAAAAAAAAATTAAAATAAAAAGAGTTGAGGTTGAAAAAAGTTGTGCTATTGTTGGAGGTGGGATTGCTGGTATGAAAATAGCTTTAAACTTAGCAAGAACAGGTATCAAGTGTTATCTAATAGAAAAGGCTCCAACATTAGGGGGAAAAGTAGCAAGATGGCAAAGACTTTCTAATATGGGAGATTGCTCAGCATGTTTCATCTCTGAATTAATTGGGGAAATTGTAAAAGAAAGAGAAATCGAGATCCTGACAAATACGGAAATAGTTAGTGTATCGGGAGAAGTTGGCAATTTTACTATAGGTTTAATTAAAAAACCTCGCTATGTAGATGAGACTAAATGTACAGGCTGTAAGCAATGTATTGATGTTTGTGCTCGAGAGAAATTTAATAAGTATGAATTTGAACTAACAAAGAGAAAAATAATTCACTTTCCTTTTCAATACTGTTATCCTTATATCCCCGTTATTGATAATGAAGATATTGCTGATTGCCTTGAATGTAGAATATGTGAACGAGCTTGTGCAAATAAAGCAATAGATTTAGTAGAAAAGCCTAAAAAACTAAAAATTAAAGTAGGTGCAAAAGTTATAGCTATTGGTTCAGATCTTTATTCAAATTTAAAGGAATATAATTATAATCCTCAAAATGATGTGATAACTTCAGCAGAATTTGAAAGAATTCTAAGTTCAGATGGCCTAACTGATGGAAAAATCATAAAATTGTCTGATGGGAAACCCGTAAAAACAGTATCAATTATTCAAGAAGTAGGATCTTCAAATTATCTGTGCGAATATTCTGATATTTTAGCCCTAAAGTATATAGATGTCATTAGGGTAAAGAACCCTACTTGCGAAGTCAATGTTTTTTACGATTTAAGTAAACTCAAAGAAAAAGACGAGATAATATTAAAATCTACTCATCCTAGCTTTCTTTACGCCAATAAAGTATTAGTTGAGACAAGAGAGAGTATTAATTATGTAGTTGCTGATTCTATTGAGTTTCGGAGTGATTTGATTGTTTTAAATCTTAAGCTAATTCCAAATAAGGATTTAAAATCTTTAAGAAAGATAATGCACTTCACTTTAAATGATCATGGTTTTATGAGTGAAGAAACTTTAGCTTCTGGTATTTATGGTGTTGGAACAATATTTGGGCCATTAAATTACCGCTCAACTGTAGCAACTACCAATAACATAGCGTTAAAAGTAATTTCGCTCCTCTCAAACAACATTTTAATAACAGAATATACTGGAATAGAGATTAATGAAGATAAATGTGGAATGTGTAAGCTCTGTGTTAATTCTTGTCCTTACAATGCAATAAGTATAAACTCTGAAAAGTTGACTATTGATAAGTTTAAATGTAAAGCTTGTGGTATGTGCGTGAGCGTTTGTCCTACTAATGCTATCGAAATGAATATAAATACATCCGAAAAGATTCTAAAATCGATCGAAGTTTTCTCAAAATTCAATGAAAAACCAAAAATCATCGCATTTTGTTGCAAATCGTGTGGTTACGCTGCCGCTGATGATGCTGGGTTAAAAAAGTTGTTATATCGTCCTAATATTTTTATAATCTCTGTTCCTTGTGCTGGCCGTATTGATACAGAATTCATTATTAAATCTTTTGAAATGGGATTTGATGGAGTTATGATTATCGGATGTAGAAATGATTCTTGTAGATATATTGATGGGATTGAAAAACTAAAAAGAAGAGTTAGGCTTTTAAAAGAGATTCTAGGAAGAACATTTAGTAGACGGATAATAGTGATGGCCGTAAATGGAGTAGAAGGACAGATCTTCTCTGAACTTGCTAATAAATTCTATAATTTACTAAAGGGGATGATTAAAAATAAAGCTTAGATTTTTAATTACATCTTTAACATCTTGTACTGGATGTATTTCAGCATTAATATCATTGGATATCTTTCCACAATTTCTTGAGAGAACGAAAATCGAACACTTTCCATTTATATTTGATAATTTAAACATTAAAGAATGCGATATAGCGCTAATAGAGGGGTGTGTATCCGAAAAGAACCAGATCAAATATCTACATGAAATACGAAAAAATACAAAAAAACTATATGCATTAGGTACATGCTCAGCGTTTGGGGGAATTCTTAGTCTCTCAAATAAGAAAGAATCGTATCCTATTTCAAAATTTGTAGAAGTTGATGGAGTTATACCAGGATGTCCTCCTCCCACCATGCTTCTAGGTAATTGTTTATTAAAGATAGTTGAGAACAAGAAACTCAAATTAAACTTAAAAAATATGTGTTCAACTTGTCCTTTAAGCAGCCAAGCGCAATTGGATTTATCGATACCGATAGTAAAATTAAAACCAAGAAATGATGAAATTCAGTTTCCAGAAGAAAATTTATCGTGTTTTTTGAATGATGGGATTTTATGTTTAGGTCCTGTTACTCGAGAAGGGTGCGATCATCTTTGTATTCATTACGGATTACCCTGTGAGGGATGTATAGGACCGGTTTCAAAAGATTTTACATCGAATTTTATCAATTTCTTAAGCCTTTTTAACCTCTCTAAAGATTTAAGAAAGTATAAAGGAATATATAATAGGTTTTCAAAATCACTTTTAGGAGAAGGGGTTTTTTGATGGATAAAGTTGTAGTAGCATGCACAAGGGTTGAAGGTCATGGAAACTTAAACATTTATTTAAAAAATAATGAAATTTATCAAACTGAATTGAACTTTTCAGTATTCAGAGGATTTGAAAATATTTTATTAGGCAAAAAGTTAATAGATATTCCAAATATAGTATCTAGAATTTGTGGCCTTTGTTACGCTTCTCAAACAATTGCAAGTTGCAAAACAATTGAAGATATATACGGAATAGAACCATCACAGGAATTAAGTTTGCTTAGAAGAATTCTATTATCTGGAGAGTTAATAAAATCTCACATCATGCATTATTTTTTCCATTCCTTGCCAGATTTACTAAAAATATTTAATATTTATGGAAATGTTAACGAACACTATAATTTAATTAATTTCAATCCTCATTTAACAACTAATATTTTTAATTTAATAAAAATTGGTACCGAAATAAATAAATTAATGGGAGGAAGGGTAATACACCCAATTACGCCTTTACCTGGAGGATTAATATTCAATCCTGGTCCAAAGAGTCTAATCTTTATGGAAAAATACCTAAAAAAGGGAATTAGTAATATAGAGATTGTTATTGAAAATTTTATTGATTTATTTTCTGCTTTTGATCCTCCTGCAGAATTTAAACTTTCAAACCCAATATATTTTGGCTTAAAAAATAATTTAGGTTTTGATAGATATGAGGGAAACCTAAGACTTAAACAAAATGAAACGACTTACGACGATTTTCAAGCGAAAAACTATTCAAAATATTTTGATAAAGACCCTAATCTTTATGGGATTATGTTTAAGACGAAATCTAAAAACCAAATCTTAACAGGTCCATTAGCACGCTATAATTTAACTCATAATTATGGGATAGATAAAATATCCGAATATTTAAGCAATTTTGGAAATAAATGGAAAACTAATTTACTATTTTTAAATTTTTTACAATTAATCGAAATTTATTACGAAATTCAAAAAAGTATTGAATTATTATCTACAACTTCATTAATAAGTAAAATTAAGCTTAAGCAACTAAATTCAATAAAAAATTCAAATGGAATAGGGGTTATCGAAGCACCAAGAGGTATTTTGATGCATCATTATCATATAAATAAAGCTAAAATCGTTGATCAAGTAAAACTTTTCATAGCAACAGAAATAAATTTACCTATTCTTAATGAAATGATTACTGAATATGCTAAGAAGCTATATGAAAAAGAAGATATAGATTCTGTTAAAGAAAAAATACAAATAATGATAAGAGCATTTGATCCTTGTATATCGTGTGCTTCTCATTAACAATATAGTTCAAAAAGTTTAAGTAAAATAGATTTAATGAAGAAGAGAGTGATTATAATTGAAAAGAAATCTCTTAAATAATACCAAAATTAAGATTTCATCTAGAGAATTGTGTAAGATTTTTTTATTTTATTATGGTGAGACTATTGGATTTTTTCAGAAATTAAGAGAAACACCCAATTATTATTAATTATAATTGGAAATTATAATTTCTAATAAAATTTATTTAGAATTAATTAAAAATCATTCTTATTTAGGAATTTTTTCAGATTTTTAAAATCTTCTCCGTTAAAGGACTTAATAACAGTGTTAAATGTTTCCTCGTTTTTACTTTTCGTAACTATCATCAACACAGATCTATTACTTACCTCTCTCACTAAAATATAGTTGTTATCACTTTCATATATAACCGTGGATAATTCTAAAGGAGAAATCGCAGAATCAGAAAGGTTCATAATTTTTGTAAATATCTGATATATGTTAGAGTCCAATGTTCCTATCTCGAATTTCATAAATTGAAGAGGTTTGTGCTCAAATTTACCAAAAGTTGAGGCGATTAATAAACCATCGGGTTGATTGAATAGGAAGTATTCCGAAAGCGTAGTTAACTTCAATTGATCTAGCAAATGCCGTATTTTTCCAAGTCTTTGTAACGCTAATGTATTCTGCTGAATTTTAAAATCAAGTATTTCGATCAACCTATGTTGTGCACTCCCTTCCTTCACCGATACAGGAGTAAAAGCAACTTTGTTTTTTAAATCATCTGTAAGACCATTAACCAATAATTCATAAATTTCGTCTTCTTTTGACTCCTGAAGATCAATCTTATTCAACAAAACATACACAATATCAACTCCAGGACTAAATTCAAAAATATGATGCATAAAATTATCAAAGATTTCTTTTAACTTGGGTTCCTCTGCCGCTGTATCAACCATGAATACTGCGGTCATCACTTCAGAAAAAACAAGCTCTCGCTTTTTTTCTGAAAAATAACTGTCCATGTAGAGCTTCTGACCTCCCAGGTCCCAGATGGATAGTTCCATAATCCCTCTAAATATAAAATTCTCCCTCGAGACTCCTTTCGTAGGTTTCAGATTAAGAACCTTCATGAAATTATACCCTAAACAAGTAGTCCGCATTAATGATGTTTTACCTGCGCCACCCGGGCCAAACAGAAGTACTTTTATTTTAATTCACCGTCAATCTTTTAATGTATTATTTAAAGAGATACTTGAAATTATTTTAATTAATAAAATCGACTAATATATTTTTTATGAATTAATGATTATTTAATCTTTTTCTAATTAATATACGATTTATTAGATTTTAAATGCATGGACGATTGAGTTAAATATAATTTTAAATTACCTTAAATACAATTCAATTTTATATAAAAAAGAATGTGATCAAGCATGAATTTGGAAGATTATATTAGAAACGTCCCTAATTTCCCTATCGAAGGAATTCAGTTTAAAGATGTTACAACCTTATGTAAAGTCCATGCCTCTTTTAAAGAATCTTGTGATAGATTAGTTAATTATTTTAAAGATAAGGGTATTACGAAAATCTGTGCTGTTGAAGCCAGAGGTTATATATGGGGCGGTGTGCTGGCGTATCAATTAGGTGCAGGATTTGTTTTAATACGAAAACCTGGAAAACTGCCAGCTGAAACGATTAGCGAGACTTATGACCTTGAGTACGGCACGGATACAATTGAAATGCATAAGGATGGGATAGTAGAGGCTGATAAAGTCTTATTATTTGACGATTTATTAGCAACTGGTGGAACAGCAAAAGCCGCTTGTAATTTAATAGAAAAAGCAGGGGGAATTGTTGAAGGAATTGCATTCGTTATTGAACTTACTGGGAGTTTACACGGTAGAGATAAATTAGAAGGCTATAACATTGTTAGTTTAGTTGAGATTCCTGTAGAAGAATAGTGAGACTATTAGATTCACTTATTTCTCTGAATTATGAATAACCCATTTTTTTCCCCTAAATTACTCCCTCTTTTTTTAGTCTGAAAACTTAAATAATTCTCTGTACTTTATACTCACAATATTAAAATAAACACAATATTAGGTGTAGATTTGATTACGGACCTAAAAAAAACTCCTTTCTACAACATCCATGTAAAATTAGGGGCAAGAATGGTACATTTTGCTGGTTTTAATATGCCAGTTCAGTACGACAGCATTATAAAAGAACACGAAGCAGTACGTACTAAAGCTGGGGTATTTGATGTTTCTCATATGGGCGAGTTTCTGTTGGAGGGGATTGATGTAATAGATTTTCTTCAATATACTATGATAAATGATTTAAATTTACTCGAGCCATCAAAAGGTCAATATTCGTGCATGTGTTATGAAAATGGGACGGTTGTAGACGATCTTGTATATTATGAGGAAACACCTGATCGATTCAGAATGATTGTTAATGCTGGAAATATCGATAAAGACTTTCAATGGTTAAACGAGCATATAAGTGGGAAGGATGTAAAAATAACCAATTTATCCTCCAAACGATGTCGTTTAGCATTTCAAGGGCCTAAATCTGATGAATATCTTCAACCGTTAATAGATGCCGACTTATCAAAGATAAATAGATTTTACTTTGCTCACTGCAAGTTAAGTGGTATGCCAATTTTTATAGCTAGAACCGGGTATACGGGTGAACGGGGGTTTGAAATATCATTTGATAATGAGTATGCTGAAAAAATCTGGGATGAGTTGATAAAAGCGGGAGCATCACCAGCTGGGTTAGGAGCTCGAGATTCGTTAAGACTTGAAGCAACTTATTCTTTATACGGTCACGAAATAAACAACGCTATAACGCCTGTTGAAGCAGGATTATTTTGGCTTGTTAAACCTAAAGAGGGTATTGATTATATTGGAAAAGAAGTTTTGATAAAACAAAAAACAGAAGGAACCGATCGAATCATAGTTGGATTAAATCTATTGGATAGAGGTGTTATTAGAGAAAATTTTAAAATTTATAAAGATGGTGTTGAAATTGGTTATATAACTTCTGGCGGTTATTCACCAACTCTGAAAAAGACAATAGGTTTAGGTTTAATAAAAAAGCAATATAAAGAGGAAGGAACTGAACTTGAAATTGAGGTTCGGAATAAACTTCTTAAAGGATTGGTCGTATCTACACCTTTTTATCGTAATGTTTAAACTAAAAAAAGTTAATTGTAAATGGTGAATATTATGGAACATGAATTTCCGAGCGAGCTTATGTATCTCCAAACGCACGAATGGGTTCGCATCCAAGATAATATTGCAACTGTAGGGATCACAGATTTTGCTCAACATCAGTTAGGTGATATAGTTTATGTAGAACTTCCTGAAATCGGGAGTACTTTTAATAAAGGCAGTAATGTAGCTGAAATCGAATCTGTCAAGGCTGTAGGCGAATTAGTAATGCCTTTATCTGGAAAAATCCTCGAAGTTAATACTGATCTTGCTGATAATCCAGAATTGGTTAATTCTTCTCCTTATAGAACAGGTTGGATGGTAAAGATAGAGCCTTCAAATAAAAGACAAATCAACGAACTATTATCTGTTGAAGCTTACAAAGAAATTGTAGAAGCTGAGAAAAAATAAACATTTAATCCAATTTTTAATTTTATTCCTTATAATTTTGAAATTTGAGTTGTTTAATATGGATTTTATACCTCACGATGATAAAACTATTAATGAAATGCTAAACATTATTGGCGTTACCAAAATAGAAGATTTATTTAAGGACATTCCTAAAGATTTGATAATTAACGGTTTAAATCTTCCAGAAGGTTTATCGGAACCAGATGTGTTAAAGAATTTACAGGATTTAGGCAAAAAAAATAAAATTTATTCTAATTCTTTTTTAGGAGCAGGATGCTACTTTCATTACATTCCTACTTTAGTAGATTTTGTAATTAGTCGTTCCGAATTTTATACTTCTTATACGCCATATCAAGCAGAAGCTAGCCAAGGATATTTACAAGCAATTTACGAGTATCAAAGCATAATTTCTCGACTTACTCAAATGGATGTTGCCAACGCGAGTATGTATGACGGATCAACCGCTCTTGCAGAAGCAGCAATCATGGCATCTATTATCACAAGGAAAAACCAAGTTATTGTTTTAGAAGGCGTTCACCCCGAATACATAGAAGTTGTTAAAACCTATTGTTGGGGGCAAAAAATTACACTTAAGATTGTACCTGTAGAGAAATTAGAAGCCGAATTAAATAATGAGATTGCAGCTGTTTTATTTCAGAGTCCTAATTTTTTTGGTGATATTGAAGATGTGTTAATTCTAACTAAAAAGATAAAAGAAAAATCTCAAAATTGTTTGATAATCCAATGTATGACTGATCCCACCTGTTTAGGTGTTCTGAAACCACCTGGAGAAACAGAAATAGATATTTTTGTAGCAGAAGGAC
The DNA here is from genome assembly GCA_013375495.1 of Promethearchaeota archaeon. The sequence continues at coordinate 223,303 of JABXKC010000001.1, read as the reverse complement.
AATCTTTTGGAATAAGCCCCTCATTTGGAGGACCTGGATTAGGAATTTTTGCAGCAAAAAAGAAATTTTTGAGAAAAATACCTGGAAGATTAGTTGGAAAAACAAAAGAGATAAACGGCGAACGGGAAGGTTTTTTATTAACACTACAAGCTCGAGAACAACATATAAGAAGAGAAAAAGCAAGCTCGAATATTTGCACTAATCAGGCATTATGCTCATTATCTGCTTTAGTTTATCTTGTTTCTTTAGGAAGAACTGGATTACGCGAAATAGCCACTCAAAACATTCAAAAAGCCCATTATGTAAAAAATAAATTAAAAGTAATTCCGGGGTATGATATCTTAAACACAAAACCTACATATAATGAATTCATCGTAAAATGTCCCAACATAGATTCTTTAATTCAAGAATGTAAAAAACTCAACTTACTTCCTCCCCTTCCTCTTTCAAAATATTACCCCGAAATGAAAGATGTAGCTCTTGTTTGCGTAACCGAATCGAATTCCCGGGAATCTATTGAAAAGTTTATCAAAGCCCTAGAACTCGCAAATAACAATAAGGAGGAGAAGATCTAATGGATGAAAAAGATACTTTGATCTTTGATAAAGGTAATAAGAAAACTCAAACCAATTTTATTCCCTCGTTGGATATTGAATGTGATGAACTCAAAGAAATAATTCCTAGTAACTTAATTCGAGATGAAATTCAGATTCCAGACATCCCTGAAGTGGAAATAGTTCGCCACTATGTTAAATTAAGTAAAATTAATTACGGTGTTGATTCAGGTATTTACCCATTGGGCTCTTGTACGATGAAATATAATCCTAAAATCAACGAATATATAGCTCGACTAGCTGAATTTTCACAAATTCATCCTCTTCAAGAAGAAAACGAAGGTGCTCTACAACTAATACATAATATTTCAAATATGTTAGGTGAAATAACAGGTATGGACGGATTTACACTACAACCCGCAGCGGGAGCGCACGGAGAACTAGTCGGATTGTTAATAATGAAAAAATTCTTTGAGACTAAAGGACTTGTAAAGAATAAAATTATAGTTCCCGATTCTGCTCACGGAACTAATCCCGCATCAGCGAAAATGGCGGGATTTTCGATAATTGAATTACAATCAAATGAAAATGGAGAGGTTCCGTTAGATCATCTTGAATTTGCAATGCAACAAGGAGATGTAGCAGGAATTATGCTTACAAATCCTAACACTTTAGGTGTTTTTGATAGACAAATCAAAAATATAACTAAAATTGTTCATAAATACGGTGGATTATGTTATTATGATGGAGCAAACCTAAATCCCATATTAGGAATTTGTCGCCCTAGAGATATGGGTTTTGATATAGTTCATTTAAATTTGCATAAAACTTTCTCAACTCCTCATGGGGGCGGAGGTCCGGGTTCAGGACCTGTAGGGGTTACAGATGAACTGATCCCATTTCTACCCATACCTTGCATCATTTCAACTGAAAATGGTATAGTGTGTACTGATAATAATATTCGCTCAATAGGGAGAATAAAAGCTTTTTGGGGTAATTTTGGGATAATTCTACGTGCTTATGTATATATTCTTTCATTAGGCGCCGAAGGTTTGAAAAAAGTTGGTCAAATAGCAGTATTAAATGCAAATTATCTTAGAATTAAATTACAAAAAAGATATAATCTTCCTTACAACCGAACTTGTCAACATGAATTTGTTTTATCTGATAAAGATATGCCAAATGAGATTACAACTGAAGATATTGCTAAAAGATTACTCGATTACGGCTTTTACGCTCCAACAATATACTTTCCATTAATCGTAAATGGAGCACTGATGGTAGAACCGACTGAAACTGAATCCAAGAATTCTTTAGATAATTTTATCGAAGCTATGTATGAGATTTACGATGAGGCGTCAAACAAACCAGATATTCTGAAAAAAGCACCGTTAAATACTCCTGTTGGACGATTAGACGCAGTAACTGCCGCAAGGAATCCCCTGTTAAAAAATTAATAATAATAAAAAGTAAAATCTTACTTAAACTATAACAGAGCGTTTTTAAGAGAGTGATGACAAGAACAATCTCTTTCAATATCTATTTTTTGAATAGTTACTTCAAGTAACTTCCTTAAATTTTCAGCGTTTTTAACCATCGTTTCTAAGACTTCTGGTACATTAACAGATAAACTATTTATAATTCCACCACACTTTTCGCATTTTTGAGCAAATTCAACAATACCACATTTTGAGCACTCACCTGCCCAAACATCTAAATCAGTGACCATCCCAATACAACAATAGCATATTCCTTTTTCTGCCGAAAGAACTACTTCAGGATAATTTGTCATTCCTACAACATCCCCTCCCCATTGGCGAAACATTTTTGATTCCGCTCTTGTCGAAAACCTTGGACCTTCAATACAGATGTAAACTCCTCTATTCTGAATGTCTAAATTCAATTCTTTCCCCGTTTCAAAGAAAAGTCCATTTAAATATTCACAGTATGGATCAGCTTGCCCAATATGACATATTTGGCCACCTTCATAAAAAGATTCAGCTCTTTTTTTAGTTCTATCTATATATTGGTCTACTAAGATAAATTTCCCTTTGCTATGCGATTTTTTTAGCGATCCAACTGCTGAGGGGGATATGATGAATTTTGCTCCTAACTTCTTTAAAGCCCATATATTTGCTCTGAAATTTATTCTATGAGGTGGAATTGAATGATCTACACCATGTCGAGGAATGTAAGCAACTTTTTTCCCCTTAAAATCGCCTATAGTTATTACTGCTGAAGTACTACCGAAAGGGGTATAGACTTTTATTTCCTCTACATTATCAAGAGAAAAATCGGAACCAGTCCCTCCTATTATTGCTACATCGGTTGTCGTTTCTTTACTTTTCATAATAAATTCCCATTATTTCTATTATATTAAAACAAAATAAAATAAAATTTGAGCAATTTTAAATATTATACAAATTATAATTTAAGAATTCGGTATAGTGAGTATAATGGTTAAAATCGGAATAATTGGTGGCTCTGGACTAGATAATCCAGATATTTTAAAAGATGTAAAAGAAATAGAAACTAGTACACTGTATGGAAAACCAACTTCACCTCTAAAATTAGGGAAGATTAATGATGTTGAAATTGTTCTCGTTGCAAGACATGGACGAGACCACACTATTCCTCCAACGCAAGTAAATTACAGAGCTAACATTCAAGCATTGAAAGATCAAGGATGCACTCATATCTTAGCTACAACTGCTTGCGGTAGTTTGAGAGAAAAAATAGGAAGAGGCGATTTCATCATTCTTGATCAGTTTATTGATTTTACAAGGCTGAGGAAAGTAAGTTTTTTTGATGAATTTCCACCTGGCGATGCTAAGCATACTGCAATGGCTTATCCTTACTCAGAAGATTTAAGAAAGATTCTTATTGATACTGCAAAGGAACTTAATCTCAAATATCATGAGAAAGGAACTGTTGTTACGATCGAAGGTCCTAGATTTTCGACTAGAGCTGAATCTGAAATGTTTAGGATCTGGGGTGCTGATGTAATAAATATGAGTATAGCGCCTGAGACTATTTTAGCAAACGAAGCCGGAATTCCATATGCTGCTGTAGCGATGTCTACAGATTATGACTGCTGGAAAGATGATGAAGCTCCTGTAACTTGGAATGAGATTTTAGAAATTTTTGGAAAAAATGTCAATAATGTTATCGCCTTATTGACAAATGCGATAAAGAAAATCAAGTAATTATTTCTTTTTTTTTTGTATAATCAGAAGATTGATATTTTTTGAAGCTTTATTCAAATTAATCTTTTTGAAACAGATCTTATATTTTTTTACCTAAAAGAAGATATCAATGACACTTATAAAATTCCTTGGTGGATGCAGAGAAGTAGGACGTTCAGCAGTTTTAATTGAATCAAACCATGGAGCGCAATGTATTCTAGATTATGGTGTACGATTTAAAACCGAGGAAAGATTACCTTCCAACGGAGAGATTACTAATCTTAAAGCTATTGCGCTATCTCATTGCCACATAGACCACTCGGGAGGTATACCGTTATTATATAAAAATAGAGATATTCCCCTATATACTAATCCGCTAACGCTGAGAATTTCAGAAATATTGCTAGAAGACATGATAAGAATCTCTAATTTTCCGTATCCATTTGGATATAGAGAATTACAGAAGACCAGAAAAAATGCGTTCTTTTTAAAAAATAAAGTATGTCAGAAGATTGATGAGAATTTCTTTATTACATTTTTTAACGCGGGGCACATTCCCGGGAGTGTATCTGTGTTAGTAGAGGTAGATAACAAAAGAATTCTCTACACAGGTGATATTAACACTCAAGAAACGAATCTTATTTCTCCTGCTAAACCTAGCGAATTACCTGAAATAGATGTCTTAATTATAGAATCTACTTATTCCCCAAGAGAACATCCCCTAAGAGCAGAACTAGAAAAAAAATTTATTGATGATATTTTAAATGTGATTGAAAATGGTGGAAATGTTCTCGTCCCTGCTTTTGGTGTTGCCCGTTCTCAAGAAATATTAATGACTTTAGACAAATACAATTTTAATAGCGATATATTCATAGATGGATTAGCTAGAAAGATTTTGACTGAATACTCTCAATTCCCGGATTCCATTAAAGATTTCGTAAGATATAAGTCTGCTATAAGAAAAGCTAAATTAGTCTCTAGAGAATGGAGAAGGAAACTTAAAAAAGGAACAAAAGGTCTAATTATATCCCCCTCTGGTATGTTAAAAGGAGGAGCTGCTATAGAATACATTCCTACATTTTTAAATGATCCTAGCTCTGCTGTATTTCTAGTTGGATATCAAGTTGAAGGGACTCCAGGAAGAAAACTAATAGATGAGAGAATTTTCGAATTTAAAGAAGATAAAAAACGAAAATACCAATCATATGACCTATCAATTGAGGCAAAGTGCAATATAGATTATTATGATTTTTCAAGTCATGCTGATAAAATTCACTTAAACAATTACATAAACGATTTAACATTTCGAAACGAGGACAAATTCATTTTTTGTGTGCATGGTGACGAAAAATCAACAACTTCATTTGCTCATGATTTGACGAAAAGAGATTTTAATTCGGTAGCACCTGAAACTGGAGAGGTTTATAAGATATAGAAAATCAAGATATACATCATAGTATTAATTAATTTCTAATTGCTTTTTAATTACCATATTGCAATTATCTAAAAAGATATCAATTTTGTCAATAGGTACTTTTGTACCTGCTGCCGGAGGGTGTCCTCCTCCTAATGCTTTAAGATTTGAAAGTTCCAAAGCTTCTCTAATTGCCTCTGAAAGATTTACCCCCTTTTTTACAATACTTTCATGAGCTCTCCCAGATATTTTATAAACATCTTCATCTTTTCTTTTTGCACATCCAAAAATAGGTTTTGATAGATCAATATCTCCACTTTTACTGAATATTAACATTGAAGCAATTGTCCCAATTATATTCTCAGGGATGATATCTTCTCCAAAAAAGAATTGTATATAATCTCTATATTGGATTTTCTTTTTTTCTTGTAACCAAGTTAACGCTTGAACTAAAGATTTTCTGTAATTAATCAGATGGTCTTTAGCTTTATTATAAGCTATTCTTCTATCTCCCATTGCAATAGCTATTCCTAACGACCCATTATTACTCCTTCCACATGAGTTTAAGAGATAAGAAAATTCTTTTAAATCGTGTAATTCAGATCCAACTACTTCATTTTTTAGTATATACCTATTAATTATTAGTTTTTTTATAATTTCTGAGGGTTCAGTATCAAGTTTTAGAGATATGTATTCAATAATAGCTGAAGAAACCTTCTGTTTTTCGTCTTGACTAAGATCATTTAATGTTCTTATGCCTCCATCTGGATTCTCCATTAAAATTCCTAAAGATTGTAAAAATTTTAGCATTTTACTCGTATTGTCACTCAACCCCGGTAGGTTAATATCACTCGAATACGAAATTGCTTCATTTAAAGGTTTAATCGGAGAAAAGTTTAGGTCGTTTATTACTTCGACTAAATCTTTTGTAATAGCATGCTCTAAAATTTTGGAATTTAACCCTGTAAAAGAATTATTAGGACCTTGACTTTGAATATCTCCTGTAGCTCCTACTAGCGCAATTGGAGATAAATCGATGTTTTTCTCGTTTAATATTTTAGCAAAAAAATAACATAGTCCCGCACCTGAGATTTCACTACTACCATCAACATCGTAAAAATACGGATTAATATGCCAATATCTTGAATTCTGGTAAATCTCTTTAATTTGCACGTCATCTTTATTTGAGATATTTTGAGGTAGATGATGATCTAAAATAATAAAAGGGTTATTCCCATTTTTATTATTCAATTTTTGAATAAGCTCTAAATATTGCCCGCTTCCAAAATCAGAAAATATTAAAAATTTCTTAGTATCTTGAGTTTCACTTACGATTTTAACGATTTCTTCTCTTTCTAACTGTCTTAAAACAGAAATTTGAAAAGGAATGTTTTCTCGATACAAAGCTTTCCCAAGAATTGCTCCAGATGATAAACCATCTGCATCTAGATGGGTATAAATATGAACGGAGGTTTTTAATTCTTGTAAACAATTTAAAAACCATTTTTTTGTCTCATTTAAATCAGAATTTAGTAGCTTAAGGCTTTGTTTTATATTATTCATTTTTTTAATAATTTTAATATAAACTTAATATTATTAATTTAAATTTAAATTAAAATAAGAATTTAATATTAAATACTCAATTAAAAAAAAATGCGTGAAAAATATGACTCATCATATTAAAATTAACGAGTTAACTTTAAAAATTGTTCAAAATATAATCGAACGGAAAGAATATTATAAAGCTGAAATATTAAAATACGATAATGGCGCGACAGTCTTAGATATGACAAAAGCTTCATGGAGTGGTGGAAAATTAGTAGGTGAAATTTGTATGGGGGGATTAGGAACAATTGATTTTGCTTCTTATAATTTAGATGGTCATTATATACCAAGCGTTAATGTTTATACTTCTCATCCAATCATTTCTTGTATGGCTTCTCAACTGGCGGGATGGAGTGTAAAATTAAAGAAGGAAGTTGAAAAAGATGGCGTAATGAAAAAAAAGAAGGTTTTTGAATCTTTAGGATCGGGACCAGCCAGAGCTAAAAGTAAAGTTGAAAAATTATTCGAAGAAATAAACTATAATGATGATTCTGATTGTGCTATTATCGTTTTTGAGACTGCAAAATTACCTAACGAAGAAGTGATGACCTTATTAGCTGAAAAATGTGGAGTGGCACCAAACAAGACTTATGCCGTTTGTGCGCCTACTGCGTGCTTAACTGGATCTATTCAAGTTGCAGCACGAATTGTAGAAACAGGTCTTCATAAATTACACGAAATAAAGTTTCCGTTAGATATTATTAAAGATGGATTTGGAAATGCTACTGTTGCGCCTATTGCTAAAGATGATTTAGGAGCTATGGGTCGAACAAATGACTCAATTAGCGCTGCAGGTATGACATATTACACTATCGAGGTTGAAAAAGATAAACAAGATGAAATTTTTGGTCTCTTGAAAAAAGCTCCTGCAAATACTTCATCTAGTTATGGTAGACCTTTCATAGAAACATTTAAGGCAGCTAATTATGATTTTTATGCAATTGATCCCGGATTGTTTGCCCCAGCGGTATATACAGTGACAAATGTGAAAACGGGAAAAAGCATCACTGCCGGAGAAATTAACCATACGCTTTTAAAAGAGTCTTACAAGCTAAACTAGAAGTTAATATACTCATAACTCTTACTAACTCATTTATTATTTCTTAAAAAAGATAGATAAATTTAAAAATTAGTTAATTCATCTTGGTATTTGAGAATTTCTGCATCTGAAATATCCCTATCAACTGTAATTTGTTTTTGGATCCCTAAGTAAGCACAAGCGATTTTTGCAGCTGCAGCAATTTCTGCTTTTTTTAATGTCAGAGAATATTCATCAGTTGATTGTACTGATCCATTGTTTAGCGAATCGTCGTACCTTAAATTATCGTAATTTTTTTTATCTTGCAATTGAAAAGATCTTTCAGATTTCATTTTAAACAATAAAGAACCCATCTTATCGACAACATTAAACGGTAATTTGTTTTTATCGATTATTCTGATAATATTATTGATGTCAAAATAATTTAAAGTGTCATACTTAACCCTTAAAAAACTCTTAAGGTTGTCAGAATTTGTTTGGCACTCAATCTCAGTCCAATCATGAATTGCTAATCTTCTTCTAAAAAAAATTAATTCCCAATCAATTCCTAGCTCTTTTATGAATCCAAGTAATTTATCATCATTCGGTTTTCTTGATTCAATTATAATGAATAATTGCAAGCCATAATATTTATGTTCTTGTTGGAGAAAATACCCTCTTTGTTGCATTGAAGCAAGTATCATAAATTTAACTGAATAAATATTATCAGAAACATCTCTTTTCTCGCAATTTAAATAAATAACATTTCCTTCTTCACTTACATATTCACTATCTAGAAACCCTAAGATGCTATCACTATTTTCTTTGATAAAATCTCTCAAACCACTTAAAGTCGGTTTTACATCAAATTTTATTAAATCTTTCTCTCTGATTGTAACATAATCAATATTACTTCCACCAACAGCAAGTTTAATGGAACGCAATTTTAACTCTTTTTCCTCTCCAAAAGTATTTTTAAAAGCGTCTATCAAAGGGAAAATTTCTGCTTCTAATATATTAAGATTAGCCATTGAACTTTCAAAAGGCTGAGGATTTTCTAATAATCGATTTAATACTGGTGCTTCTGAAGAATCTACTTCAATTTCATAATCTTTAGCTAAATTCTTACGGATAACACAGACCGATCTCCTTTTTTCATTATACATAGAAAGAGAAGTAGAACCGTCTATAACCGCGCGAAATTCTTCAGTGAATCTCTCATCAGAACCTTTAGTTTTAATCTTTCTTTTCCCCATAAACCTAGTCAAAAATTTATACTTTCTCTGTTGAAATAAAAAAATAATAATCTTATAATTTTATGTCTTTTAATTTATATTTTTCTTATAATAAACATTTGAAATCTACTTATTAAAATTAAAATAGAGATATAGTTTATCGTTTCCTTAAGTTTTAAATCGAATTTAATTCAAATTCCCATTTCTCACTCCTCAAATACGATTTAAGATTAAAATATTATACGACAAAACAAGTTCCCAACAATTAAGGGTCTAAAATTAATCTAATTCTGTATCTAGGTAATAATTATCGTCTTTTTTGAAATATTCTACAGTAGAACCAAAATTATTACGTACAGTATATTTATCTCCTTCGATATCCAATAATTCAATCGAATAAGGCAACCTTCTTTTCTGTAAAATTTCTTCAACGATCTTTTTTTCTTCAATAGGATCCATAATATTAATTTATCAAGCAACTAAAAAAAATTTTATGATTCAATGAATTTCAACTATGTATCTATAAAGTTTCTATTCTGAGGCTTTCCCTGTAACCTTTTTAATATCCAATCTCATAATAGTTGTGTCTACATAAGAGTTTTCGTCTTTCAGAAATTTTTTTTTCATTTTACTTGGATTTTCTTCTAAATGATTTAAAAGTACATCAAAGCCATGCTTCTTTTCTTCTATATCTTTTATAATTACCATTTCTCCCCAAAATACAATAGAACGATATTTATGTGAACAAGCGCTCTTAATGTAACCTAAATCTTCGATAATAGTTGCGCATACATTAGGATTTTCCTTTAGAATATCAATTTTTAACCCCAATTTTGCGCTGTGAAAATATAAAGCATTTTGCTCCTCGTCAAAACCATAGCTTAAAGTAACAATGTAAGGTTCGTCCATTTTACACATCGCAATTGTTACATATTCGCCCTTCTTCAATATCTGTTCTAATTTGTTTTTGTCTGTAATTTTTCTTTCTTTTTTTTGCATATGGTAACTCTGCATAAATTTTTCCACCAATATATTTAAGGTATAATTCTAAAATAACTATGACTTACAATGGGCATTTATGATAATTCCTCTGGATATTACTTCGATATTTAAAAAAATCAAATCAATTCTAAATAATAATATATAAAATTAACCATTTTAGCTATTTTATTAAGAAACTGTGAAAATTTTAATAAAAGAAACAGTTTAAATTTAATTAGATATATGTTTATATAAATACAATTTATAATACTATTATTAATATCTTATTTTGGGACTCTAACTATGGCTAAACAGGCGCTAGACATTGGATTTTTTAGTACTATGTATAGCCAAATCAACGGAACTGCTCATGCAGTTAGATTCCTTTCAGAAGCAATTGCAAATCTAGGCCACAATGTTCATGTATTTGCCCCTCGAATTCAGAATGGGTATAAAATACCAAAAACTTTGCACTTTCATGAAATTGGCGGTGCAATTATCGGAAATAATACAGGATTCGTTTTAAGCGCCCCTATCCATAAAATCTTTTTTTGCCAACACGATTATTTAGATATCGCTCATATCCATACACACGCAGTTGTAGGATCTATGGCTATCAATTGGGCTAAATATTTAGGAATTCCTATGATAGGGACTCACAATAGTCCAATGCAATATTATACTGCTCAATATGTACCCGTAATTGGTAAATTGTTGACTAAGGGAGATCTAATTTGGAGATACGAGCGCCATATTGTCGATAAATATGATTTTGTTCATGTAGCCACTAAATCTAAAAAAGATTTATTAAGAGATTACCGGTTTAAGGAACCAATTGTATGTATGACTAATGGCATAAGAGATTTATATTATACAAATTTAAAAGAGAATGGAATTCGCGAAAAATATGGTTTAGAAGGTAAAAAGGTTCTTCTCTACGCTTCGCGATTATCTCCAGAAAAACATCCAATAGATATTATTAAAACATTCAAAAGAGTACATGATGAAGTTCCCGATGCGCACCTGTTATTAGTGGGTAGCGCTGGTCCATCAAAAGATCACGTGAAGCGAATAATAAAGAAGAAACAATATAGAGATTTTGTGTCTTATGCTGGTAGGGTTCCTTTTCCAGATTTGCTAAAATTGTATAATGCGGCAGATTTAACGTGTTTATGGTCATGGATTGAAGCAGAAGGGCTCGTATTACTTGAAGCGATGGCTCAAGGAACTCCTAATGTAGGAGCAAATGCGTGTGGAATTAGTAACATAATCCGCCATGGTAAAACAGGGTACTTAGCTAATAACCTTGATCAATTCAAGGATTATGTCGTAAAACTGCTAAAAGACGACGATCTCAGAGCAGAATTTGGAAAAAATGCTCAAGAAATTGCTCAACATTATAGAGTAAGTGAGATAGCGAAAACATGGATGAAGTTATACAAATTCACGATTGACCAACTCTATCCATTACGATATAATAGAGAAGATAGAAAAGTTAGAGTTGAGCTAATTAAGGAATTCATCCAAGACTTACCTAATGTTTCATTTTAAAAGTTATTTATACTTCTGATATTTTCTAATTCTGATTCACATTTTTCACATAAATGATTCGATTTTCTATCAATTTCTTTAGTATTTGCCGAAAACTGCATAACACAATATTCATTAAAACAATGGTTAAGACCTAATATTAAGTGCCCAATCTCGTGGATAACTTCCTTTATTATTCTATTTTCAATTATTTCCCTATTATAATAATCCCGCAAATTATGAGTCGAAACTATAGCGCAGTTATGTGTAAGATTAGCTTCCCCAAAAAGAAAAAGTAATGCCTCATCACTACTAGAATAAATTGGAAGGTTTGTTAACCCTAAACCAATAGCTAAATTTTTTTCCGACATTTGGTTTTTTATTAACGTATAAAATGTATTAGTCGAATAAAGGATTACTTTTGTTAAAGTGCTGTTTAATAAGTTAAATTCTTCTTTCGTGTGAATATCGTATAAGTAAGTATCAAATTTCTTCTTCCCGATAAATCTAATATCAAAAAAAAAGGAATCAAATACTAATTCTATTTGTAATTTTACTTTTTCTAAAATAGATGTTGATACCTTACCAATATATAAGATTCCCATATAACAAGGAAACAGGTTTATAATATAGGTTTTTTGATTTAACGGTAAGTTTAATGCTTGTTTAATTAAAAAATTTTGTTCATTTCGAAATTTTGACATAGAAGAATTATTTTCCCATCTGATTTTACTATTTTATAATTCATTATTATTATATATTTAAGCTATTATTAACTTTATAATTTTAAATTATTATTATAAAAAATCATATAAAATATCATCATGCCAACTAACTCTGAGAGTTTAGATATTCAAGATGATGACCTAGAAGATCCAAAACCAGACTTAGCTAGTTCTGAACATCAAAAAGAAATAATAGAAAAGGATTTTGTCCCTCATTTTCTTCCTACATATCGAATAAAATCATCCTTATATCCTATCCCTGTCATTATAGCTGTTGTAATTGCAGGTTTATTAGCCTATCTGACATTTTTTGTCGCTGAATTCCAAGTAGATGAAAGTTACTTCCCTGAAGACGAATTTGGAGCCTTAGGAGTCGTTTTAAATGGTATTATTTTCACAATAATCGCGGCAATTTCTGCGTTTACGATAATATTTTTAATGCGAAGATTAGGTATGGGTGTTTTAAAGTACATTTTTGGATTAAGTTTTGGTTTTGTCAGTTTCTTCATCACATTAATGTTTTTAGATGTTATAATTTTTTTAATATTTGTCCAATTTCCTGAAACCCAAATTGTGTTCAACTTTTATTTTTTATTTGCGAACATTTATAGCCCTGCTTTATCAGTTATTGTAGTTTTTCTACTGATTTACAGCTATTTTACCTCAAAATCAATCAAAACCAAAAATTTTATTGTGTTATATATTAGTTTTTTAGTTAGCGCTTCAATGAGTATAATTTTACCCTTTTGGAGCACACTAGCTATATTAATAGGCATTTCATTGTGGGATATTTTTGCGGTGCTCTATAAGCGTGGTCCAATTAAAGCAATGATTGATATCGTGTCCGACAATGATGATGAGAGCGGTCCGAGTAAAGATGAAGTTGAAGAGAGAATTAAAAGTGGTGAAGGCGTTTACGACACCTCCAAATTAGAGATAGGAATTGGAGATTTAGCGTTTTATAGTCTACTTACCTCTTCTGTCCTTCTTTTTACTAACAATATAATAATTGTTATTTTGACTACAGTTGCAATACTAATTGGAACGGGAATTACTATATCGGGGTTAAAACGAAATCGGATTTTGCCAGGACTCCCAATTTCGATATTCATGGGGATAGGAACTTTTGCGATTTGTCAATTGATAGTAACTTTTTTTATATGATTTTTGATTTCTTATTATTAAAACATGTTTTTAATTTTTTTTTTTCTTATCAAAAATTCTTATAGTTGATTGGTTAAATGGTAGATACAAGTCGTGTTAAAACATTTGTTGTAGTTGGGGCGGGGACTATGGGTAGGGAAATAGCACAAGTCGCTCTAATGTCAAATTTGTTTGATAGGGTAATTCTAAACGATATTAATGATAATGCTCTAATTAATGCGAAAAAATATATAACGAAGGGTCTTGAGAAAATCGAATCAAAAGGAAAACTGGGTCAAGGTTTAACAACGGATTCATTAGTTAAAAAACTCATTACTTCGAAAAATCTCATAACTTCTGTTAAAGAAGCTGATTTTATTGTAGAAGCGATACCAGAAGTAATGGAATTAAAGCAAGATTTATTTAAAGAACTAGGGGAATATTCACCAGAACATGCTGTACTAGCAACAAATACCTCAACGATGAGTATTTCTAAAATAGCCGAAGCGTCAAACAGACCAGAACAGGTTATTGGTATGCATTTTTTTACTCCAATACCATTACTTAGGTTAATTGAATTAATAAAAGGGGAAAAAACATCGCAAGAAGCTTTTGATTTGGGAGTGGCACTTGGTCAAAAATTACCAGCACTCAAGGGTAAAAGATATATAGCAAAAATAGAAAAGGAAAGTCCTGGATTTATCGTAAATCGCTTAACAATAGCGACAGGTCTCTTATTTAGTTGGATATTAGATATGGCTACTGATAAAGGTATTCCCTACGAGAAGATTGACAACGATTTCGTGACTCCCCCTGATTTAGGACCTTTTGCAAAATGGGATTATTTCGGTATTGATGTCGCTAATGATGTTTTGAACTATTTTGCTGAAACAATTTCGCCTGAATTTGCTCCTGGAAAAACGCTTATCAGTCTCCTTAAAGAAGGAAACCTTGGAAGGAAAACTGGGAAAGGTATCTACGAATGGGTTGAAGGAAAACCTAATATTAAAACTAATGAGAAAGCAGGTTTATTCAATCCAGAACAATATTACGCAATCCAGTTAAACGAAGGCTGTAGATTATTAGAGGAAGGGATTGTTAGTGGATATAAAGTGATCGATGATACGATGTTAGCTGGTATGGACATGCCAGGACCATTTGGAGTGGGTAAAAATAACTATGAAAAATGGTCACTAATCTTAGAAAAACTCGTAGAAACCACTAAAATAAACTATTTCAAACCCTGCGAAATGATGAAATCAGGAACATTTCTTAAACTTAGAAAGTAAGTGATATGGAATAAGAATAACAATAATGGTTAAAAATTAAATTGAATCAGAAAGAAACAACCCCTAGGACCGGTTTCGAAAAAATAATTGATTTTTTTAATAATAACCTTGAACTAAATCGACCAATAGCAATAGCAGAAGTCGTAGAGAAAACTGGATTTTCTTGGAGCTTTGTGAAGAAAACACTATCCAAAATAAAGGAAGAATATGATGGTTTTTTTTTTGAAAAGTCAGGGAGTACTTGGATTATCTGGAAGGATCGAAATCATATAATTAAGAAACTAGATAATACTTGTTCTCGATTTTTAGATGAAGACGATTAGAATTGTAACTTCTTATTTCTTAGATCTCTGGGTTTTAACAGATAAATATAAGATACAGCACTCCGGACATATTGGCATGAATTTATTTGATTCCATATAATCTCTGAACTTCTTGTATTTCTTTCCATTCCAGATTTCTGTGATACTTTTCTCATAAAGATTTCCAAGCACTAAATCATAGAAGACATGACACAAGGTTTAATTTCAGTTAATGCGTTTAATCTTATAGACATCAGAAAGCCGTTTTATAAAATTTATGATGCAACCAAGTGATTATATTGAGCAGAAAAGTGCATCTGAATAGAAGATACATTTAGCTCGCTTAAAACCGCTGCATCTTTACATGATGCTACTAAGATTGCCTTCTGATTAAGTGGTTGTATCAAAATAACTCCATCTGAACAATCAACTAAAATACGTTTTAGTTCGCTACCCATTGTTTCATTTACAAGTTCTTTACCTATACATTTTAGAGCTGTACACATTCCAGATACAAGAGTTTGGTCTGAACGCCCTGTTATAGCAATAGGTAATCCTTCATTACTTACAACGATGATACTGCTTATGTTCTTATTTTTACTACACAAATATTCTAAATATTCTGCTAGATCCGTTTCCATTGGAATTACCTTGGTTTTCGCTTAGAAAATATAACCAGAATATATTAAGAAAGTTATGTATATATGTCTTTGTGTTGAGAAAATTTTTTTAAAAATGAAGCAAAATTTAGTCAGATTTGGTACTTCAATAGATCTTAAAAACCAATTTTAATAGATATTCTCAAACTTCAATGTAATATTTATGCGTCTTCATTATATGGAGAGTGTGAAATTTCGTTTAAGATTTATATGCCATGATTTATTTTACTATTCAATAAAAAAAGATTGATTAATCACATTTTAAAGTGAGTTTATAAAATGAAAATTGAAAAATCTAGTCAAGATCTTGAAAATGAAGTAATTTTTGGTGGATTATGTATTCACTGCGGAAGTTGTAACGCATTTTGTCCACATATGGATTTTAGTAAGGAAACAGGACAAGCTTTTGTCGTTGATGAATGCGCTGAAACAGTGGGGCTTTGTTACAATGCATGCCCAAGAACTTTTTTACCTATCTCCGAGATCGAGCAAAAATTATTCGGTCAGACACGTGTCGACTTAGGTGTAGGCGTATATAAGGATGTAATCCAAGTAAAATCTAAAAATAAAGATAGTATCCTATATAATTTAGTATTGGCTGCGTTTAAATCGGGAGTAACGAAACATTTTGTTTTATCAGAGCCTAAAAGCACAAAACCTCCAGTAGCGTTTCCAGTTGTCGTTGATGATGCTAAAACAGCAAAAAATTACATTCCTGAAAAAACCATGGATAATGCCGGTCCTTTGATTACTGGAATTGGTCAAGCTTATTTAGACCGGAAACGTGATATTGGGATCATCGGAAATCCTTGCCATCTGCAAGGCCTTGCTAAGATACTTGTGAGCGATTTCAACACAGGTGCAGAGCGTACCTCCCTAAAAATAGCTTATGCTTGTTCATCTGGAGGGATGACGGGCTGTAAATACTGTACTGATTTCTCCGGAGAATTCTCAGATATTTCATATAGTCCTTGGGGGGCCCCTAAAGGTTCTGGAGAGGCATTCTTAATAATTCGAACAGATATCGGTCAAAAAGTCATAGATCGCGCTATAAAAGATAAACTGATAGAAGTTTCAAACAAACAACCCGATCTTAGCGAAATGAAGAGGTTCCTCGATAAGAAAAGAAAGAAAAACTTCGTTAACTTAATTGGTAAGGATAAAATAACAGCAAAATACTTGCAATTGAATCTAGACGAACTTAAGGATGTTTTAGAAGAGTAATTGTTTCAGTTTTTTTATTTTATTTTTTTTATCATTAATCTTAAAATTATGTATAGCGTTTTATGATTATTGAGATCAAAGGTAAAAAATTTAAAGGACATTCACCCAAATTTAAATTTGAACATACTGATAAATACATACAAATTACAGAGACGGTAATGATTCCCATTAAAAATAAGATCTTTTTTATGTGGGCTGAAAATCATAAATTCATCTTGGAAATGGCAGATGGAATATTTTAGATTGAAATAAATAAGATGATTTTCTTTAAGAGGTTTAAGAGAAATTGGTTAGAATTAGATTGTTTTATTTTAATCCCCATAAATTCTTTAAATTAAGTCTCTTTGGTTTAACATCGCTTCTGTGAGCATTTCAAACACATTTTTATTGTTCTCCCCCGTTTTAGAGCTCGTTTCGATAAAGAAGGGAATATCAAGTTCTTTCTGAAATTCTTCGGCTTCTTTACTTTCAACAGTTCTTCTATACGAAGAGAGGTCTGCTTTTCCGCCCACAAGCAGAAATACAGTGTTTGTATTAGTATTCTCCTTTACAATGTCGTACCACTCTTTGAGATTCTGAAAACTTGTATATCTTGTTATGTCATAACAGAGTAAGCATCCTTGAGCGCCTCTTGCGTAGTTCGGTAAGAAAAATCGAAAACGGCGTTCGCCTGCGAAGTCCCAAATCTGTAACTTCACGGAAATGTCTTCAATATTCATATCGTACGAAGCTAAGTCAGTTCCAATCGTAATCTTCATCGGTACGAAGTGTCCCGTGATCAAGCGTTGTATCATAGTGCTCTTACCAACGCCACCGTCTCCTACAACAACAATTTTGAAGAGATATTGTGGTTTTTGATTTGTTTGTTGAGACATGTCCAAGCAATTATTTGATTTTTATAAACAATTAATTAAAATTATAATGAATTCTGTTTTTTTAAAGTTTTATTCTATAATTTATTCTGTATCTAAATTATGTTTAAATTTGGTATTAATTTTTGCAAAGGTTTCAATTAGCTGATTTCGGATTTCTTCAGGTGATTCTTCAAAAATTTTGATAAAATCGGCAGGTGATATGTCGTTTAAATCCTTATAGATTAAGAAGAGCAATGTACTAGTTAGTATGGGAGAAATCCAAATAATTATGAAGGGTAAAATTGAAAGATTCAATGGTAATGAATTTTCAATTCCTGTACCAGGTAAATCATACGAAAATCCTAATATCTTATTATTATCTAAAAGTAATACAAAACTAATATTTAACACATTTAAGAGTATAAATGTAATCAAATTTACAATCGATATCAATTTAAAATACCGTAGGTTTAGATAGGATATTGTTTTATCTGTATTACTTTTCTTTAATCTAATAGCTATTTTTGCATATTTCCAGACATCGATTAGTATCCAATAAAATCCAAATGTGAAAAAAAAGATAAAAAACAAGTTAAAAAATAAGTTGTAAGTTTGAATAAGCTGAGGATGATAATATGATTCTGCTCCAATCCAAAACAGTAAAACTAATTGGAGTAATGCTGTGAAATTTAACCGGTTTGCGTGTTTTTTTTCTAATCCGAGAGGGTTATATGTAATTAGATTATGTTCTAGAAATATTCTATATTTATTCGAATTAATAATTCTAAAAAATAGAGAAAAGCTAAATGTAATAATAGGAAATAATAATAAGAAAATATTACTCCATGATTGAGCAAAAATAAAAAGGTACAATATAGCAAATACAAGCACGTCTCTAAGAAGTGATTCATTAAGTAATTCTCTTAATCGCAAAAAATCTTCTTCAGAATTATTTTCACTCATTTTTTTATTAAAAGAAAGCATTAATAAATAAACTTATATGGTCTTTACAAATATAAATTCTAAATTAAACTTTATTCTATAAGAAAACTCACGATACCTAGTATGAATTATTCAAATTTCTTCCCATATGAGCAATTTAGGCAAGAACAAGAGAATATCATTATTAAAATTGAAAAAGCCTCAGCAGATAAAAAGAATTCTTTACTAGCTGCTCCAAATGGCACGGGTAAGACAATAATTGCTTTAAGTGCACTATTACCTTTAGCTTTAAAAAATAATTTAAAGATTATATATCTATGCCGAACTCATTCTCAGAATACAAGAATTATTAAGGAACTCACGAAAATTTCGAAATTTTTAGTAAAAAACAATCTTAATATCAAGGTAAACGGCCTTTCTATTAGGGGAAGGAACGAGATGTGTCTTAACGAATTACTCTTATCATTAAAACTTAAACCCCGCGAATCAATGGCTGTGTGTGGAGACCTAAGAAAAAACAAGAGTTGTAAGTATTTCCTTAATTTATTGAAGAAAAAAGATATGCATGATAATCCGATCAATATAGCTCCCGATTTACTAAATAAACCCGTTGATGCTGAAGAGTTAATCCATTTTTGTAAAGATAAACAGTTATGTCCTTATTTTTTGAGTAAATTTCTGTTAAAAGAAATGAAGTTAATAATATGTAATTATCAATGGATTTTTAATCCATTTATTCGTCAAAACTTCTTACAATTTATTGATAAAGAGCTTCGCGACTGTATACTCGTTCTTGACGAATGCCATAATGTAATTGATATGGCAACAGAAGTTAATTCTGATAGGATAACGCCCTACTCACTTAGATTGTGTTTGAAGGATTTGGAGATGTACCGTTCAACAAACGATATGCAGAAATTTGTGAAGTCACTTTTAAATCATTTGGACAAGAAGAAAAAAAACCTAATTGATTTAGAAAAAGAAATAGATGCAGAAAAACTGCTAACTCAAGTTTATACTATGATGCGTTTTTCAAATTTGAACGAATTTAAAAACTTTACTATAGACCTCCAAGATTTTAGCGTATCTGTTCACGAAGAAAAAGTAGCTAACGGAGAATTTTCTAGAGATTATTTAGGACCTTTAGCGGAGTTCTGGATTAAATGGATGAAATGCTATTTATTGGATAATTATTTCTTCTGCTATAATATTAAAAAGATCAAAGGTAAATCCGCAATATCAATGGAAATAGTAGCCTTAGATCCCAGAGAAATCGCGATTCCAATATTAAGAGCGTGTTATACTAGTGTACATCTTTCAGGGACTGTAAATCCATATGTTTATAACAACTTAATGGGGTTGCAAAATAGCGGAAAAGTTTATAACGGTATTGTCGCAGACTCCCCTTTCCACAAGAAAAACATAAAAGCAATAATTACAGAAGGAGTAGATACTCGCAGAAAGAATCGAAATGCTCCAATGTTTAAAAAGATGCTCTCCAAAATTAATGAAGTCCTTTATTGTACACCGGCGAATGTTGGGATTTTTTGTGCTTCATATAAAATTCTTAACGAATTAATCAAAAATGGTATTGAATCTATAGTCATTAAGAATAAGAAACAGTTATTCTTTGAGGAACCTGGGCTTTCCGCTTCAGAAAATGCCTTTCTTGTTAACGATTTTAAATCTATGGCAACTTCCACTCGAAATGGGGGTGTTTTATTGGGCGTGTGTGGAGGAAGAAATTCAGAAGGAGAAGATTATCCCGGTGATCATATGAATTCAGTGGTTATTGCGGGATTTCCATATCATTTGCCCACTCCTCGAGTTGAAGCAAAAATAGAGTACTACGACAAAGTTTTTAAAAACCAAGGTTGGAATTTTGCTTATTTATACCCTGCCATTCAGAGAGCTAACCAAGCTTCAGGTAGGCCCATAAGGAAAATAAAAGATAAAGGTGCCATCATTTTTATGGATTCACGGTTTAAGCAGAAATCTAAATGGATATCAGAATGGATTCGGAAAGAATTAGAAATTGTTCCAGATAAACCCAATGCTATAATACGAAATTTAGGCCGCTTTTGGAGTAAAATGTAATTAATATTTTGGTTTGAACTTAAGAGAAATGACTACAACTGAAACAATAGGAAAAATCATCATAAAAGACATAGCTATGTAATACCCCGGATTAAAACTTAATAAAAGGGTGAAAAAGAGCCCTCCAACAAAACTTCCTGAAAATACACTAGCATTCGCATAACCCATTATCTGCCCCTTATTTTTAGGTGTCGTATTTTGAGTGATATACACAATAGTAGCTGCCCAATGCATAGAATAGCTAAAAGCGAATATAAGTTGGAAGAAAAAATAAATCAAAAAATTAGTTGCGATGATGTAACCAAAAATTGTTAATGAACTTAATGCGTAACCCATGACCATGAAAATTTTAACATTTTTACTCGTAATTATCTTTCCTGCTAACAGCATCAGAAAAAATTGTATGAAAAAATTTATTCCAATTAAAAAACCTACCTCAGAACGACTACTTAAATATGAAACCATTATAAGGGCAAGTATAGGCATTATTGGTTTAATGCTAAAATTCCTGAAAAATAACCCATAATAAATTGATTTGGAAATTGAGTTTTCTACTTCAGCGTCATTTATATTCAAACCATTTAACTTTTTATTAACTCTATTGTTATATCTTTCTAATATCAGAGACCTATTTTCTCTAATAAAAACAATACAAATTATATTTGGTAGAGAAATTAATAAGACTAATAAGAAAATATTCTCAATTCCATAAATATCAATAATAATTCCTCCAAATTGGGCTCCAACAAACCATCCAGCCACGATCATAGCATTATAATAGGATATATACTTTTTATCATCTTCTACTAACTCTGAATATAATGTGAAAGAAATATTAGATGAAGCCATAAAAAAGCCAAATAAAAAAAGGAATAAAGTTGTGAAAATCAAATCATGAGTTAACGTTAACATTAGAAAAGCAAAAATCATACCGATCGTTCCAATTAAAATAAATATTTTTCGATTTTGATATTTGTCTGATAAAAATCCATATAGTGGAGGAAAAAGAAAAGCAGTTAAAGGAAAGATAGTAACAATTAGTTGCATTAGTGATTTACCTGTACCTAAATCTAATAAATATGTTGATGTATATGTGAAAACTACCATTGCGGCTGTATTAATCAAAAAACTAGAAATTAAAATTAGTATGACCGATCTTTTTGAAAGAATCAATTTTATTCCTCAATATGAACTTTTTAATTTGATTTAAGTGTATCAAGATAAAAACAAGCTAATTTCTTAGTAACTATATTCCAAGTAAAGTTCTCCTTCACCCTCTTATAGCAGTTTTCTTTAATATTGAAGAAAAAATTCGGATTTAGAAGAACATGGGATTTTATAATTTCATCAGGAATCTGATTAATAATGTTCAAAGTATCAGCTTTATAGATCGTGTGGCTTTCAGAAGATTTTACCCGAAACGTAACCTCTGAAGCTTTTAATAGAGAAATCAACGCTTTAGCTAACTGAAGAGGATTATCTTTTGATATGAAAAGACCGGTACCTATTTTTGGATACAATCCTGCATCAATTATTGTTTCTTGCAAACCACCTACCTTGGTTGCAACGATAGGGATTTTACATGCCATGGCTTCCAATGCCATAATTCCAAAAGGCTCCCATCTCGATAAAGCACAATATATATCTGCACATATGTGCGCTAAATAGAAAATATCTGAAGCTACTCCGAAAATTATTCGGATATTTTCTGGATATTGTTTTACATAATCAGAATAAATCTTAATTTCATTCAAACTATAATCCGTGGGTAATATTAGAAAAAGGAATTTAGCATTTGGAATAACTTTCAAGACCTCGGGTATTGCTTTAAAAATAGTATCAAAACCTTTTTGTGGCGAAATTCTTCCTGTTGTTAGTATTAATGGCCCTGAATCTGAAAACACTTTAATGTTTCCGTTTTTAATGAAAGGATTTCCATTTGAAATTAGGTTTATTGCGTTTAGAACGCTTTGAGAATTAATTAATGGGCTTTGATTAAGGTTCCCGATTTTATATTTTAAAAGGAATTCCTTCATATGTGCTTCATTTATCTCATTCCAATAAGATAATTTTAAGATTTCAAGAATTTCCGCTCCATGATTGTCTAATACTTTATCAAAAATATCGAAATAATCCCAATCACACCCATCCCAAATAAAATCGGCTTTAAATTTAATCAACTCATTACCACAATTTGGAATAATATCTGACGTTAAATACGATTGACTTACCGTGGTTACTAAATCTGAGATAATTGCTCCTATTTTTTCAACTGAAGGTATGTGCCTATCTGTTGTGTCTCCGTTGCTTTCTTGAGATAATATAAATATATCCCTTAAATTCAACATTTTGAATCCATCACTCATCAAAACCTTAACAGGTGTATCATCTATGCCACTTATTTTATAAAATTCATATTCAAATCGGGGCCAAGTTAATAAGTGTATAGTTAATATTGAGGCAATATCTAACCCTTTCTTGGTTAAAGCTTGTTTCATTCCTAAATAGCCCAAAACTACGTGATAATCGTGAAGATGTACAACTTCCGGTAATTTTTCTTTGTGATTTTCTATGAAGTGATTAACCAAGCAACAAATTCCTAGACTGAAAAGCGAAATCTTTCCATTTATTGTAGTAGGATTATAAACCGTTTTATCATCCAAATATTTAGATGTGAATGAATTTTCTCCAGAAAGTAATATAATATTTACATTTTTTATTTTAAATCTATAAAATCTGATATCACAATTCGCTTCTGATTGCTCCTCTCCGAATAGAGATGGATTAATTTGACCAACACACTTAAATGGTAATCTTTCCACTTTATACTTATTTTTTAAATCTTCAAGTTGGCCATGAGAGGGAATAAATACAGTAATATCGAATTCCTCAGCTAAATGTTTAGCCTGATTTGCAGGGACCTCACCCAAACCTCCTACTTTAGCTACACCAGCGTACTCAAATGAAAAAATCCATACTTTTTTCTTATTTTCCATCAAAATAGGTCCTTTTTGCATCGAACTTAATTTATGAAGAAAAAGCTCAAGATATAATTTATTTATTATTATCTAATTAAAAACATAAAATTTTAGTTTTATTAAAGTTTAATTAAAAAAATCTATTGTATGGGTCAATAGAAGCAAATAAGATCAATTTTGTATGAGAAAGCAAGATCTAGTGAAAAAAATGTTTAAAAAAAAGTTTTTAAAAATACATCTAACTTATTTCATTTAGAAATTTTTTTGTACCAATTTCTATATAGACTCCACATAGAGGACTAAAACACATAAACGGTTCATATCCGCCCTCAGTAACGTACATTTCTAAGGGAAATAAGTAACCTATCCAATCCTGAGAATTTTGGAAAATAAATGTATTCTCCTCCGTAGTTGGAGCTTCCTGTATTATCCTTTTTCCAATATCTTCAAATAATTCCCCCGGGATCGTTATTAAACCACAAGAATTACCAGGACCTGCTGTTAATTTTATAAATTGAACAATCGTTTTTCCATAATTCCTTAAATGTATACTTTTTATTGTAAAGAATGGGAAATTAACATATTTCTCCTCAAACTTAGCTAGTTTAAACAAGAAATATTTTTTTATCAACCACTTTACTTTATTTGAGAACCATACTTCAGAGTAATATTTAGCATCTTTCTGAGGAATTAAGAATCTCCTTGTATACACCTCAATATCCATATTTGTAGAGTAATTTTCTTCAGGGATAGAATTTGCTAATTTTAAGGCTTCTTCACCAATAGTATGCCCAATCTTTTTTGTATGTTCGTAAGTTCCCAATTGGACATAACTAAGGGTTTTATTCTCCTCTATTTTCTCCAAATTTGTTCCTGATGTTGTAATAGGATTCAAATCTCCTGAGGGACCATTGAAATAAATCGATTTAATTTTGTTACTAGTTAATTCATCTATTTTAGAAATCACCCTCCCAGGGAATTCGGCGGATAGTTTATTATTCTGAAAAGATAAAGTGGTTGGATGACAAGCGTAATTTATTATAAAACCAATCAAATTACTATCTTCTATTTTTTTAAACGATATAATACCTAAATCTGGTAAGACTTTTCTCGTAGGCCATCTTCGATTAAGGACTATATCAGGATTAAATTTTTCTTTTTTCCAAGCGATTTTACAAGGTTCTATATCCTTAAATAATTTCTCTACCATTCTCACTATTCTATGAGTCATCCAAACAATAAATTTGTCGTTTTTATTATCAGCAAATATAACTCCTTTTATAAAAGCCAAAGTTCCGCCAGGGAAAAAAAATTCGCCGGTTAGATCAAAAGAAGAGTGTGTATGAGTAGCATGTATTATTATCGCATCTGATTTTAAAAGCTTAAATTTAGAAATCAGTTTCTTTTTTATATATTCTACTATTGAAAGAGGTAATTTTAAAATATCAACTGAAATCAGAAGTAAGTTAGTATTCTTATTATTATGGGTTATCAATACTCCATGCGCATGAATATCATCTAACTTTCCTAAGCATGGGTCTTTACGAGCATAACCCGCTAGTGGTTTTCCTATGTAATCCTTTGGTGTAATATTTATCTTGTTAAAAGCAACATTCATTTACCTATACTAAAGCAAAGAATCTCAAAAATGTTTTCTTTTTTTTAATACATAATTTTATGTGCTCTTTTAGGAAAACTTTTATTTTTTTATGTATTTAATATCATAATTCCTCAAGTTTAATTGAATTTGAAAAGAGTTTTTCTCGATGACACTGAGTAAATTAGAAATTTTAGGTATGGAAGGCACGATTTCCAATTATAAGCAAGGACGTCACACATTACACCCCAAGCATTGTATAATTGTTTTTCCCAATATTAAAAATAGAAAAGATGCAAACAAATTAATAGGAAGAACCGTAGTATGGATAAGTTCTACGGGAAAAGAACTGAAAGGGACAATAACACGTGCTCATGGCAACAATGGCGCTATTAGAGCCCACTTCAAAAAAGCTGGCGTCCCAGGACAAGCATTAGGTACTAAAGTTAAAATTATTAAATAATTAATTTTTATGCCTTCTTCTTGCTGTTTATAAGGACTTTTTTTGTAATATTTCAATAACATACCTAAATTAATACTATCTTTTCATCTATTTTTGTTGATAAAGCGATCAAAAATTGTGTGTTTTTTTAATTTTAAATAAATCGGGTTAAAAAATAAATATGTCGGAGCAACACTTCCAAGTTTGTCGGTTCTGCCAAAGAAATGTCAAATTGGCTTATTATTGTGAAGAATGTGGAACCAGTTGTTGCTCAGATTGTTTACATGAAGAAAAAATTGATTCTTATATTTGTCAAGAATGCAATTCTAAAAATATTTTCGTCCCAGATTCAGGTAATAAGAAAGCTTGCAAAGATTGTGGGGCAGAAAACATAATTAAATCGAACCAACTCTTAAAATCCTGCCCTAAGTGTCACTCTCATCAAATAATAAACATCTACGAAAAAAAGGAAGAACTAGAAAAAAACTTCATGGAATTAATTAAAAATTCACGCTCATTTATAGATCCGCTAAGAGATTTAGTAAACTCTCTTTATACATTAAAACAGAATATTCAAGACGCAAGAGCTCCTCCGGTTAAATGCTTTCATTATCCTACTATGGAATTAGATTTATTAGCCCTCTTTAAATTATTTATTTACGCAAAAGAAAATCTTATTGAGAAGATTCGCAATTTTATTCAACATTTATCAATTAATAAAGAATATTTTTTCGATATTTACACTCAACAGAATTCTAATATACGAATCATTGAAGACATTCTTGAGAATTTGAACAGAAGTTATAATTCAATAAAGGATTTTATTAAAAGTAATGTCGATACAATTAGTACTAGCATAGAAAATCTTTCAAAGAATCTAGTTTTCATCGACAAGATTACTTTTTATTTCAAAAATTACATTAAATTCCTCAATTTGGCAGAAGAGGAAAAACCGGTTTATGCTATATACGCTAAACTAGCTAATGGACTTAATACTGAGGATAAATATAAAAAAAATAAAGGAATTCTTTTTATAACCAATTTTGACTTATCTTTTGTTCGCGAACACGGAAAGCGAAAGAAAAAACAAGAAGGTATTTTTAAAGCGCCCGTAAAGGATTTAACTAAAGTCCAAATAAGAGGGAAACTTTTTAAAAAACTATATATTGAATTCCCTTATGGGAGATACGAATTTACACTACCCCCAAATTCTATATCGAGAGTATTAGATTATCTATTACTCGCCAGAAGTTTTGATGAGACTATTATTTATGACAAATTGGCTGCTAAAAAACTATATAATATCGAAATCGATTTGAGTGACATCTCAAACTACATTGAAGAAGCTATAAATTCCTTCTTTAGTTTAAAATGCCAATATAACAATATTAATTCGAATAATAAGATGGCTGAATTTAATGTCACATCATCGTTGTTCAATCAAAATCCGAATAACCTACCTAATAGATCTCCATTCCAAGTTCAAAACCAAAATAGGAATTCTTACAGTAATAATATTCCCTTTCCTCTTTATCAAAACTATAAAAACATGCCCGAGAACCCAATGCTTTATCAAAACAATATGAGATTTCCTAATCAGAGGATAGGTCAAATTCAAACTCCTGAGGATTTAAACTATTACGGTAATGCTATGAGACAGTACCTGCCTCCCAATTATAACCAAAATGACTTTTTCTTACAAAACTTCTATGAAACTAACAGAATCCAGAATTATGAACCAAAACAATTTAATAGAGGATTTGGCAATAATATTTCTGATATCGATGAAAAAAACTTACTAATGAGAAAATTAGAACAACTACAGAGATTTGATAGATCATTCCCTCCTCGAAACGGATTACCTAACCCTAATAACTTTTTTGCAGATCCAACTCAATACAAATCAAATCAAATAGATAGAAATATGCCGCAGTACCAAGAATATTCAAGAAATCACCTTTCGGAATTATTTAACCACGATTATGGTTCTAATCACCCAAGCGAAAGCTCTCGCTTTCTCTCAAAGAAACAAAGTAAAGCAAGACGCAAGAAAATGTTTGACTTGGATAAAGAGAAATATAGTCTTGAAGAAACTCTAAAAGCATTAGACTCTAAATTTGAATCTGGAGATATTTCTGAAATTGATTATTTTAAAAATTTTAAGAACTTACAAAAGGAAATATACATAATTGAAAAAAATATTGAGGCTCTAGACTCTGATATGGAAGATGAAGAATTTTTAAGAAGTTCAGCTAAAGAATTTGATAGAAAAAGGTATTATACTTAAAAAATATAAATTTTTATTAGCTGCCTTCTAATTCCTTTCTTAATTTATCTATCTCGTCTTCTAACTTTGCTTTTGTCTGTATCCCAGGTTCTTCTTCTATCTCGTCAAATTCTGAAATATATGCAAGCTCATCGTCTGGTACTTCAGGCATCTGTCCACCTTGTTCTAATAGCATCTCCGTCTCAAGTTGGTTTAATTCATCAGTGACATCAATTGCTAAATCTATTTCAGGGTCTCCAGCAAGAATCTCAGCAGACTCTTCTATTTCTGCAACATAAGATTCAGAATCTTCCGCAATTTCCGCTACCTTTTCTGGCGCTGCGCTAGATGCAATAGTTTTTAATTCGTCTCGTATTCCTCCCATTAAATCTCCCGTCATTGAAATCATCTGCCCTTCCTCGATTGCTTCTATCTGACGCTCTATTTTAGCTCGAATGTTGTTCGCGCGATCTACTTTCATCTGATACTGTTTATGTTGAATTAAATAATTCTTAGCCCTGTTTCGTTCTCCTCTCTTTATGGCTATTTTAGCGTTTTTTCTTGCGATTTCTGCTCTTTTATTATATGTTTTATTTGCTAACGCGATTTTTCTAATATGAGCCTTTGATTTTATTACGAGCTCGTCTTTTTCTTTATTTTTCCTTGGAAAAAGTTTCCCTTTTAGTTTAGCACACACTTTCTAATCACTCGAAATTTTATGGTGTTTCTTTTATAATTATTATGATTTTATTTACTTAAAAATTTGATAGAATTTAATATAGTATAATGATTCCTATCAATAATTTATAACTTTCAGAGTCCAAACTTTGATGATTCTTAAATGAAGAAGATAATTTTAAATTTCGAAAAAAAAACAGATAATTTTAAAGCTTTAGTACAAGAAGCCTTGAACATGAATCTTCTTAATATTTTGCTCTCTAAAGAGACTTATTCCGAGTTAAAACAAATTGAACGTATTAATGCTTTTACTAGAGACACCGAACTGCCCGTTAAAAACTTAATATTTAAAAATCTTGAGTATTTTAAAAACAGTAAGAATTTAGAAGTAAAAAGGGGTATTTTTTTAGAGTTAGCGATTAAGGCGGACGAACAAAAAGTGATAGAGCTTTCAAAAATAAACGAAGTTGATTTTATAATTGTATCCGCAAAAAATTGGAAAATAATACCCTTTGAGAATCTAATTGCAAAAATGCATACGAATGATACAGAACTAATCGCCTCGGTTGAGAACTTAAAAGAAGCGGAATTAATGCTAAAAACCCTTGAAATCGGCACAGACGGAATATTAATTACCCCGATAGAAGTCAATGACATCATTAAATTGAAGAAATTATTAGTAAGTGGATACGATATTGAATTAGCAAGAGCAAAAGTTATCGATATAAAAAATATTCCCGAAAGTGAAAGAGTGTGCGTTGATACTACTTCATTATTAAGTTCCGGTGAGGGAATGCTTATTGGAAGCACTGCAAAAGGATTTGCTTTAGTGCATGCTGAGGTATTCGAAACTCAATTTGTTTCCTCTAGACCCTTCAGAGTTAATGCGGGGGATGTTTCCGCATACATTTTAGTTCCAAGCGATGATAAAGACGAAATATATCGAACGAAATATTTAAGCGAATTGAAAGGGGGAGATCAAGTTATTGTCGTAAATACTAACGGTGAGGCAAGAAACATCACAGTAGGTAGAGTTAAAATTGAAACGCGTCCTATGTTAAGACTAGAATTAGAAATTGATAAGCAAGGTAAAAAGATTAAAATAAATTATATCGGACAAAACGCAGAAACGATTCGGTTAGTTAACTCTGATGGTGATCCTGTTTCCATTGTAGATCTAAAGGTCGGAGACGAAGTTTTAGTCCACATCGGTCCTGGTGCAACTCATTTTGGTACAATAATTAACGAAACAATTGTTGAAAAATAAGTTTTATTAATATTTCTAATTACCTTTATAAACAGCAGTAGTGCTCTTAGATTCTTCAAGTTTTACTGTAATTTTTTTATCAGAATATATCTCTTTCAATTTATCGTGAATATATTTTGCTAAAAGTTCACTGGTTGTTGCTGGTAAGGGCAAAAGCATCACATCCGTTTTAGGAAAAATATAACGCTTATTAGTATTAGTCACAAGTTCAATCGCTTCTGAGGTTTCGGATATTGCATGATCACTCGACAATTCGGGAACTAAAATACGATGATCTAAAGGTTTTACAATACTTTTTATATTTTCCTTTAATTCTATAAAATCTACGACAAAATAATTCTCGTCTAATGGAGCTTCTACCTCTACAGATACGTAATAATTGTGTCCATGAAGTTTTGAGCATTTAAACGGTTCCTTTAATAAGTGAGAGGCACTAAATTTTATGTAAGTTGCATTAACTATAACCTTATAACTCATAGAACTCTGTTTTCATTTTTTTTCTAAAATTTATATATTTTTCGCTTTGAAATCATAAAACTTGTACATTAGATCATTTATTACTTTTTAATTTATACACTCTAAGTATAAATTAACTCCAGAAATAAAGATCAAAGATATGATGAAAAAAAAAATTGCAATCACTGGTGCAAATGGATATTTAGGAACCCAAACCATCACGGTAGCGTTAGAGAGAAATATTATGATCCACGCTGTTATCCGAAGGAGTGAAGTTATTGAATCTGTTAAAAGGAATGGAGTTGAAATCTTTTTAGTTAAAAATTTTGAAGTTGAAGCCTTAGAAGCTGCTTTTAAAGGATGTGAAGCAGTTATTCATTTTGCTAACATTGTTTGTGGAAGTAAAGCTCTATTCGAAAAAGTTAATATCAACGGATTAAAAAAAATAATTACCGCAGCAGAAAATGCTGGGGTTTCGAGAATTATTTATCCATCAGGCCTTGGAGTAGATAAATTCGGCGAAAAAGACTGGGCGAATAATAATTACTTCTATTCTAAAAATAAAGCAGAAGAATTATTAATTAAGAGTAAAGTCCCCTATGTCATTTTTCGACCATCTTATATTCTTGGTTCAAATGACGAGATAATACCAGATCTCATTGAACAAATCTATGATGGTAAAGTATACATTACTGGCGATGGTGAAGTACCAATGCAACCTATTTACGTAGAAGACGCAGTAACCGCTTTTTTAAATGCTTCGCTGGGAAAAGGAGAAAATAATAGAATCTATGACTTAGTAGGTTTACAAACATTAAATATGAAACGAATAATAGAGATGGTGAGGCAATCCATTAAGGCTATAGGTTTGAATATCCCTCCTCCCATATACGAATATATCTCTTATGATTCTGCACCGACAAAGTTAGAAATATGTAAAGAAATGGTAGATGTAATGAAATGTGATATCATTACTGATGGTAAAATAGCTGCAGAAGAATTAGGTTATAATCTATCTCTAATCGAAGAAGCAATTAAAAAAACCGTCCAATTAAAATTGACTTCCAATAATATAGATCGACGAAACAAAGTTATATTAATGTTGTCTGGAGGTATCGACTCGGCAACAGCTCTATTTTGGGCTTTGAGTAAAAATTACAGTATAGTTGCATTGTCTATGAACTACAAGTGGAGACCAAAAAAAGAAATAGAAGCTACTAAAAAACTTGTTGAATTAACAGAAGTTCCTTTGGTTGAAGTGTCTCTACCTTATATAATGGGGGCTGTGGATTTAAGGTTTGAGGGATACCCAATTCCTTCTGCTGAAAATGCCCCTGAAGGTTTCATACCTCTAAAGAATTTAATATTTTACTCTATTGCTGCATATTTTGCTGAAGTTTATGGGTGCAATATTATTATTGGTGGACACATTCAAGATGATATCAATAAATTTTCGGATGTTGGTTTATCTTTTTTCAAATCGTTAGAAAAGATAATAGAAATCTCTAAGCACGAAAAAGATTTACAAGCTATAGAATTTATAATGCCATTATCTAACAAAACAAAGGAAGAAGTGTTTAAATTAGCGAGTGAATTAAAAGTTCCTATAGATGTTACTTGGAGTTGCTACGGAGATTTTGAAGAGCCTTGTGGTAAATGTTCATCGTGTGTCTCCCGTCAGAAGGCTTTAAAGTTAATTAACAAGAACTAGCTAAACATTATAAATTCGCAATTGATGATCATAATAAAATCGTTAAAGGTTGAATATTAATATGATATATTGGGCTCCATTATTACATATGTATCAACCTAGTTTTCAAGATAGTGATGTATTACGGCAGATAGATAAAGAATGCTATAAACCATTATTTAGAATGCTAGATGAGCATGATAATGTGAAAATTAGTTTAAATATTAATGCCGTTCTCATAGAAATGCTATATGAATTTGATTTGAGTGAGACGATAGAACTTTTACAAAATCTCGTTCTCAATAACAAAATTGAAATTGTTGGAACCGCAAAATTCCATCCTATACTTCCACTTATTCCCCAAAATGAAGCCGAACATCAGATTGAATTAAATGAAGAAGTGATTAGAAAAGAATTTCAACAATGGGAAAGAACGGGCTTTTTCCCTCCGGAATTATCAATAAGTTCTAAAGTTGCAAAGTTTATTCGAGCAAAAGAGTACAAATGGGTAATAATGAGTGGTATAGCTTGTCCTAACGAATGGCTTTATGATCAAATCTATATTTCCCCGAATGGTTTAGAATTATTCTTTAGAGATGATATTTTAAGTAATAAGATTGCCTTTAACGACATTACGGCTAAAAAATTCGTTGAACAGCTAGGGACAAATTTCAAAGAAGGTAAGCAAAAAGAAAATAGGGATAAATATTTCATAACAGCAATGGATTCGGAAACTTTTGGTCATCATATAAAGAAATTTGAGAGGATTTTTTTAAGCAAAACTCTTGAACTTATTAACGATCAAAAAGAAATGCGAATAGAGTTCATCTCCAATTTGGACAAATATTTTCCTATTCATAAGGAAAAAATAATACCAAAAGAATCGAGTTGGAGTACCACGTACGATGATATGAAGTTAAATATTCCATATCCTTTATGGGATCATCCTGATAATCGCATTCATTCGCTATTTTGGAAAATTGTAAGGAGTTTAAACAATTTAATGAACTTAATAGATACTTTGAATATGAAAAATGAATGGGACATAGAAAGATATTATAATACCGCAAGATGGTTTTATGATAGAGGCATATGTTCTGATACTACTTGGTGGGCTAATCCTGACCGTGGAACCTGGAGTCCGAATTTGATTTATAAGGGAATTGAATTACTTATGAGATCTGCGTTAAATGCTCAACTTGCTTTAGTACATGCCAATCAGTCTGATTTAGGAGAGGGGTACTTTGATTCAATTTCCTTCTATCATAATTTAATTCTAATGGAACTCTACTCAAGAACTAAAACAATTAAAAAATATAGAAAAGTGAATTCCCCGTAATTAAATTAAGCAATCTAATTGCTTAATCTATAAATATTTCACTAACTGTCAATATATCATTTTGCTTGTATAAAATAACAATAAAATATATAATTTTTAATTTTATATATTAAACTAAGTACGCCTTAGCAGATTAAAATTTCTTATTTATTGAGAATTATGTCAAAAGAGAATGAAAAACAGCGGATAACTAAATTTTGCGTCTATTGTGGCACTACAATTGAAGAAAATACCGCTTATTGTCCTAATCCTGAATGTGGAAAATTAGTGATAAAAATAAAACCAGGTGAAGACAGTTTTAAGAAACAAATATCAGCACCAAAAGTAAAAGAAATTAAAACTATATCCCGAAAATGTTCGGGATGTGGGTCAATTATAACTTCTTCGATATTAGAGCAATGCCCTATATGTGATACCAAATTAGAAAAAGTTCCGGAACAAAAAGGTGTTGCTCAAGATAAAAAACTTCAAAGAAAAACGGGTTTTATTTTTACAAATAAAAAGCTAGTGCCGGAACAACGGTTTATCTTAAAGAGAAACGAATGGAATTTTAGGGAGGGTTTAAGCGTTTTCGTTAACTCCTTAATGGTGTATGTTACGATACGACTAATCTTAACTATGATACTATCTTTACAAGTAGGACCTACAGAAACAATAGATTTGAACATTACAACAATTCTTTTAAGTCAACTTCCTGATATTATTTTTGGAGTATATCCTCTTTATTATATTTTTTCAAAAAAGCATAATTTCAAAAAATTAGGTCTACTGTTAAAAACCAGATATGTTTTAATTGCCTTGCTTATCGGAATGATTGGAAGTGTAGGATTAATACTAATTGATAACTTTTCGTCTACAATAATCACTTTTATGTACAATTCGGGTATCGATTTTTTCGATGTAGCTGCTTATTTAGAGCAGGAATCTCTAATTCTTCAAAATACAAATTTAGGTTTTATAGTATTACTTATAGCACTTATGAGTT
This sequence comes from Promethearchaeota archaeon, assembly GCA_013375495.1. The sequence continues at coordinate 188,848 of JABXKC010000001.1, read as the reverse complement.
TATCAGTAATCTCAATTGAAATCGCTTTTAGAGGTGTCTTACATAACACTCTAAAAGCACATTTTGGTAATAATCTCCTTAGTAAAACTACAGCAATCGTCGTTGTCGCTGTGTTTTATTCGACACTTTTCCTCTTTTTTACGATACCTATCGGAATTTACTTCTTTATTCCTAATTTCATGATATTCCTATTTTTAGGCATTATTTATGAAATTAATAAGAATCTACTAAGTACAATAATAGCCAGTTTAGGCTACAACATATTTTTAATTATCATAATTGTTTATTTCTAATTTTTAGATTAGTATTCATTATCCTTTAATATATAAATTTAATAATAAGAAAAATCAAATATCTCTAGTGGTATTATTAGCAATATATGTTCTTTTAAATACGATACGATTTAAACAGCGTGGAGAAAGAGATATTGGGTAAACAGTATTATACCAATAAGGGAAGCAAAGACAACATCATCATATCTATTGCTGGAGCACATGGAGTAGGTAAAACTACCATATTTAACCTTTTAAAGAATTTCTTAGGAGAAAATAATAAATTTAAGTTTTTTCCCGAACGGTACAAAAAAATTCCTCCTTTTCCTTTTGGATCTGAAAATAAACAGATTGCTTTCCGTAGTGAAATTCACTTTCTTCAACAATTAATAAGGAGAAATAAAAATATTACAAATTTTGATAATAGATATAATGGTAGAGTGATTATTTTAGACAGGACTTCACTTTGTGTTTTAGTCTATTCTAAAAGTCTTTATCTTAAAGAAAAGGACTATAATCTTATCCTTGATATGTATAAATCGGTAAAGTGGAAAGAAAATTACATTATATATCTTACAGCTCAACCGGATACTATATTAAAAAGAATTATTCAGAGAGGTTCTATTGATAAAATCAGAAAAGAATGGAACGAAGACGATAAAAAGTATTTGTTAGAAATTCTCTCCTACTATAATCAGTTTCTTTTTTCTAAAAATCAAACTAAAAAAGTATTTACACTCGATACCGATAAACTAATATCGGAAGAGGTAGTAGAAGAGATTAAACGAATTATTACCGATACCTCCGGATATTCCTTCAATAAATTCGATAACGCTCCCTCTACGCAGAAGAATTTAAATGATTTTGTGTAAGGAATTATGATAAAATATATTAATCTAGATTTTATGATATAAATTAAGAGAAAATAAAAATTAATGATTTTTAATAATCTTTAATCGAGAAAGGAAACTGATTTGATATGTCGTCCCTTGTGCAAGGTATACGCGATAATATGATGAAAATTTTAAGATTCGAAGAGGAACGAACTGATTTAGAAAATTTAGCAGTATTATCTAGGGTAGGTATGAAAGTCGCTTCTGCTATGTCATCTGAACTTGACGCTGATGCAACTTCTGCATCAAGTACTGCGTTAATTGATTTAGGATTAAGACTAAGTGAAGCAACCGCTCATGGCGCTTTAACGGAAATTATTCTTCACAATACTTCAGGCTATAGTATTATCTTAGCAATTAACGACGAATATCTTGTATTTGGTGGTCTAAAGAATGTATATCGAATTGGTTATTATCTCGGATATTTACGTGAATTAGCTAAAAAGTTGAATATCTTAATCTCCGGGGATGAAATAACTGATATGACTCTTTCTTTAGAAGAATCTGAAAGAATTAAATTAAAGAAAGAACAAGAGGAAGAGGAAGTAACTGAAATAGTTAAACCTAGCCTTGAAGAAGACAAGGCTGCTTTAGATGATTTGTTAGGATTTTTAGACGATTGGGAAAAAGATGGCACTGAAATTGAAGAAATTGAAGCTACAAATGGAAATAATATTGTTTCGATCCCTAAATCAATTGGTTTAGAATACGAAAAACAAATGGAACATTCAACCGAGAGCAGAGAGATTCCTACCCGAGTTACCCCTACATCTGAAAGCTCTGAATCAGGATTTAAAGTTTATGAAGATGAAATTCCTCCTGTTCCCCTTAATGATTATACTCCCATGGAAATTGAAGAAGACGAGAGTATTCAAGAACCTCAAATCGTCCAAGATCAACTTTCTCATGAAGGAATACCGCCTCAAGAAGGAGTACCCTCACTCGAAGACCTTCCTCCGCCTGATTTTAATGTAGATTTTGGAGCAGCAGCTTCAGAATACGATACTGAATTTGTTTTAGACAAAGAATCAGAAGCCTTTGAATCCGTTTTAAAAGATTTAGGATGGGACGAAGAAGAAGATTAAATTAAGTTAAGGTAACTTCGATTTTTCACTAATTGGAGAAAATCTCCTCTTAAAATTTAAAATGTCTCTTATTATTTCAATAAAGATTAAATATAGATTAAATATAGGTCTACTTAATCTTAATTTAAACTTAAAATTATACAACACGATTATTTAAAGGAAGTGAAATGATATGAATGAAACTGATGGAATGCAAAGAAGCGAAACTACGACTATGAGAAAGTTAAATTATAGTGTCCCTAGAATTTCAAGCTCCATTGTTCTTGGAATTGAAGGATTTGCTTTATTTGCTCTGTATTATCTTGGATATGGAGTACCATCAATACAAGTTGGTTTTGCCCAGGCCATGGGATATCTTAGTGTTGCGGTCTCTCAATTTTTTTTTGGATGGATAAGCGATGCAAAATATACAAAATGGGGCAGAAGAAAACCATATATCCTGATATTGGCTCCATTACTTGGATTATCTTTTATTTTTCTTCTGTTACCTGGTATATTTTTACCTGATTTAAACGATAAAAATGCACTTTTTATATGGCTACTGATATGGGATATAGTTTTTAGAGCCTGTTATGCTGTAACAACCCCTTACCAAGCTTGGATGGCGGAACAATTTCCTGTTAAGGAGCGACCGAAAGTTTCTCAATTTCAAAATATCTTTGGCTACGTCGGAAATGCAATTATGATTATTTTTACATTATTGATTTTAACACCTGAGTTTGAAAATATTGCTTTAAACCCCGAAGTTACACCCATCCTAGTTTTAGTACCAATTCTGATATTTGGTTTACTTGTAATTATATTATACTTAACTATCACCTTTACGATGCCCACAGAGCCAAATTTTAAGAGAGAATCAATAGAATCTACGAGTTTAATTACGAATTTAAAAATAATAATAAAAAATAAAAATTATTTTTTTATAGTATTAATGTCTGGAATTGCTAGTTTTGCATGGTCAATGATTACTACAGTAATGTTAACTTTCATAGATACCGTACTAGGATTGAGTGGACTAATATATTATATTGTTGCAGGATTTCTAATTATAGGATTTATCATTTTCATATATTTTTGGAGAAGACTCATTCAGACCAAGGGTAAAAAACAAACACTCCTGTATTTATTTATTTTTGCCATATTTCTTCTACCAACGACATTAATAGGGCTGATCCCTCTTGCCGCGAATGTAATTTTCGGAACTATCTTTATTCTTATTATAGCAGCAGTTATAAGTGGATGGAATCTCTTTCCATATATATATATGGCAGATTTAGCTGAAGACGACGAAAAACGAACTGGACAGTTAAAAGCAGGAATATATGCAGGGTTTCCAAGTATAATTTTTAATATATTTCAAGCCATTGGTTCTTTTATTATAGGAGCAATTCTGTCGTTACAAGATATCACAGTTGGAGCTTTGACTTATTCTTTGGGTTTGGTTTTATGGGGGCCTATATGTTCTTTAATCCTAATAGTTGCATATTTCTTTACGAAAAAGTTAGTAAGACTTGATTTTGACTGGGAAAAAGAAAAATAATTTCTCTTAAATCTCCTTTTTTTTTTAAAAATTTATTACTTGATCATTAAAAACAAAAGTGATATCTAATTATTTAATTAGAGTATGACTATTTTTGAAAAAGTTTTAGAGATTTACCAAGAGTATTACATCTGCTTACATTGTTTAGGCAGAATGTTTTCATTATTAGGGACGGATACGACTAATTTTGATAGAGGTAAATCTCTTCTTTTAGCAATGACTATGGAAAATCACAGAGTCTATTTATCAAGACAAGAAAATCACGAAGAAGCTATTACTAATTTACAAAATTTAGTAGAAAAAGCTAGGTTTAATCCTGCTCAAAGTGTATTAGACAAGGAAGGAATTGGTTATAATAAAGTAATTTCATCAGAAAAATGCTATTTATGTAATGATATTTTTAGTAGTGTTCCTTTATACGCAAAAATTGCATTAAAAAGCTTACTAAATCTTGAATTTAAAAATATACTTGTAGGAACTGCTCTCGATTCGCATATCGTTAATAGAGAGGATATTTTTAAAGCACATTTTAATTTGCTTAATTCAGAGTCGTTTAAAAATCACTTCAATAGGGAAGTAGGAAAAGAATTATCGTATATTCTACAAAAACCTTCAGAATTTGCAAATCCTGACATAACCGTTATTTTCACACTAGGGTTCACGACATCAGAAGTAAACTTGCTAATAAGGTCAATTTTTATTAAAGGAAGATATAACAAATTTATTAGAGGAATTCCACAAACTCATTGGGATTGTAGGGCGTGTAGAGGAAAGGGATGCGAATTGTGTAATTATTCAGGGAAACAATATAAAACTAGTGTAGAGGAATTAATTAGCCCTGAGTTTATTATGGAAGCAAAAGCAGATGGTTCAAAATTTCACGGTGCTGGAAGAGAAGATATTGATGTGAAAATGCTAGGGGAAGGCAGACCCTTTGTTTTGGAATTAAAAAATCCAAAAATTAGAATACTTGATTTGGAAAAACTTCAGAAAAGAGTCAATAAAAGAAATAAGAAAAAAGTAAAAATTACAAATTTAATGTATAGTAGTAAAGAACAAGTTAAAAACCTGAAATTTAACGCGCAAAATACCAAAAAAGTATATAGAGCTTTAGCATCGTCAAACGAGAACGTAACAAAAGAGAAATTTGCAATTCTACTAAATGAGCTAAAAACATCATTTGAAAATCAAAAAATTCAACAAAGAACACCCAATAGAGTGTCTCATCGTCGTGCTGATAAGATTAGGGATAAAACTATTTTTCAGATAGAAGGAAAATTCATTAAACCAAAAATATTCGAATTCATTATCGAGGCTCAAGGTGGGACGTATATTAAAGAAATACTTAATGGTGATAATGGAAGAACAACGCCTTCCTTCACAGAGATCTTTGGGTTCCCTATTGAATGCAAAAAACTCGATGTTATAAAGATATATTAATTAACTTCTTAAAGACACTAAATCAAAAAATAAATAAATTATGTATCACATATTATCAAAACTAGATTTTTTTATAAAAAATAAATCAAAATAGTATAGGGAAGTAATTTGACTTTACATAAGGGCTATCGGAACAAATCTCGCCAGAGGCATAGAAAAAATGTACGAGATCGAGGACTCGGGTCTGTAGAGAAGTATTTAATTGACTATGAACTCGATGATAAAGTGGATGTAATCACTGATCCCTCTCAACATAAAAGAGGATTTCCTCATAGAAGATATCATGGATTAACTGGAACGGTCAAAGGTAAGAGAGGAAGATGCTACGAGGTTGAAGTTAAATTAGGGAATTCTAAAAAACTATTAATTATTGGCAAAGAACATTTACGAGCTAATAAAGGCTCAGCGAAATAGTTTCATATATCAATTAAAAAGTAGAGATTTATATGTCTGGACGAAAATTAGACGAAAAAACTGTTTCTATACCAGAAGTAAAAAAAATTATGGAAGCTGTCAAAGAGAAAATAGAAGTAATTGATAGCGAAGAAGGTTTATCTCATTTTCAAGAAATTACTCATGCCTATGTAAATAAATTTGCTAAAATGAGTGAAAAAGATGCGATTAAAATTCAAAAATTTCTTATCGATAAGTACGAAATCGAAGAAGTGTATGCGATAAACATTGTTAACATAGATCCTCATACTGTCCCGGAAATTAGGATGATCTTGGAGAAAAGTTTTGCTGGAAAATCTCTAAATGATGAACAATTACAAGATCTTCTTGCTCAAATAGAAGAACTCAAGACTTCTTAACATAATTTTTATCATAAATATTTTACAAAGAGTAATAAACATCGAAGAATTTATAAATTCGAATTCTTTTAAATTTTAATGAGCAATCCTTGTTTAAAAAGGAATATTCAATTTATAAAATATTATGAATATCTGGAGAGTAAATAATAAGAAGACTGGTTGGTATGGAAAGGAATCGGGATCGATACAGAAGACCTTCTCACAGACCCAAATATCGAAGAAGAGAGATAAGGCCAAAAAAGCAATTCATCAAAAAATTTCGAGAAGTTATAATTCTAGATATATTGCTACACGGTCATCCCGAAGAAGACAAACCTAGTTGGTCCAAAACACCAATCGCTCAAGTGCTTACTCTTCCAGACTTTGTTCTTTATGAGGTTAAATGTAATAAAGACTCAGATATTAAAGTTCAAGAAAAAAATATTTATGAAGAGTTTTTGAAACAGAATAAGTTAAGAGAGGTCCTAAAAAAAATTGATTATAAAGATCTTACTAACACTTCAAAAGCTTTAATTCAGCCAATTCTTGAAACTGAAGTGCTTAATTTCGAGGAGGAATTCATTAATTTCTTTAATAATTCAACTTCAATAACCCCAAGAATGCATTCTCTTAAATTATTACCCGGTGTTGGTCAGAAACATATGTGGGAGATAATAGAAGCAAGAAATAGGCAGAAATTTACTACTTTTCAAGATATATCTGACCGGACTAGTATATCTCATCCTGCAAAGCAAGTTTCCCTAAGAATAATCAAAGAATTACAACGGGAAGGCGTAAAGTATTACTTATTCTCGAAGACCCATAAATATGAATGAATAATATGAATAAAAAAGGGACTCAACACATATTAAAAGAATTGGGAATAAGACCAAATAATAAACTGGGCCAAAATTTTCTTTTTGATAAAAATATTGTCTCTAAAGTAATTTCAGAATCTCATATCTCAGAAGGGGATATAATTTTAGAGATTGGATCGGGTTTAGGTACTCTCACAGAAGAATTGGTAAAGTCCAGTAACACTCTTTACGCTTATGAAATCGACCCTAAATTATTTCAATACCTCGCGGAGAAATTTTCGAAGAATAAAAATTTAAAGTTATATAACGAAGATATTTTAAAAGCTGATATTCCCCCGCATACTATTGTAATCTCTAATATACCTTATTCTATTACAGGTGCGATATTCGAAAAGGTCTTTTATAATGAAAATCCTCCTCGAGGTGCTTTAATAATTGAAGAAAGCATAGCAGAGAGAATTTTTACTAAAAATGAATATAAAAAATTCTCTAGAATTACTGTTAGCTTTAACGCATTCATGGAACCTCTTAAAAAATATAAAATCTCTAGATTAACTTTTTTTCCCGCCCCAAAAATTGATTTAGCGTTAATTATCGTTAAACCTAGAGATGAAATTGCTCGATTTTTATTGTCCAAGAAAGAGAGGAAATTCTTCTTAAAGTTTGTTGCTGGAATAATGCCTTACAAAAATAAGAATTTGGTAAATGCCATAAGTTTATTTTTAAAAAATGCGGATTTAGGCAGTTTTTCAAAAGAAGATATTTCTAAATATATAAATAATCCTAATCTAGTAGAGAAAAAAATTGCACAATTTAAAGTGGACGAGATTGTAGAATTAAGTAAGTCAATCTTTAATCTACTACATCAGTAACTATTAAAATCGTTGGTGAGAATAATAAATTCTTTTCCCGAGCCAAACATTGATTGTCATTTCGAGGACGTTTATGTTCCATCTGATGATACTTATTTAATCATTGATTACTTCAGGGAAAATATCAACGAAAATTACTTTGACGGGCTTGATATTAATAAAATTAAAAATATCTTGGATATGGGAACTGGAACTGGAATAATTGCTTTATTTTTACAAGAGGTAAAAAAAAGAAATTTAAATTTCTCGCCTCAAATCATTGCTTCAGATATCCTAGAAAACGCAATTAAATGTGCTAAATTAAACGAATCCTTTAATAATCCCGAGAAGGGCATCACTTTTATACAATCTGATTTGTTTAAGAAGTTCCCTGCTAATCTAAAAAATATATTTAACCTAATCATTTTTAATCCTCCTTATTTGCCTTCTTTGAAATATAACAGTAAAGAACCGGTAAAGAAAGGTATTGACAATAGTTGGAATGGGGGAAAAAAAGGATCTGAGGTTTTCCTTGAATTTATTTCTCAAGTCAAATCTTATCTTGATTTAAATCAAAGCTATTATGTTTATTACATTAGTTCGAGTGTTGTTGAATTCCAAAATGTAACAAAAGAATTAGAGAATTGTGGATTTAAGAATACAATTTTAAAAAAAAAGCACATATTTTTTGAAGATATTATTTTAAACCGATTAGAAAGAATATAATCCTAAAACGGTCTTCGTGTTCTACGTTTTTCTAACAAGGATACTCCATAACTACTCAAAGTCCGTGACAAATTATTAAATAATAAATTAATCTCTTGAGGTTTGAAAACAGCTCTTCTATGAGCTTCTATTTGAGGAATAGGCAATCCGTAGAATTCGTTTAAACTGGAAATTGGTAATAGGATTGACGATATTAGATCAGCTTTTTCTGACGCCTCCTTTAAAGTGTGTTTCTCGTTCATAAAAAATTCAATCCTACATGGAGTGTCGTGGATCGCAGTTTTTAGATAGAACGCATAAAAACTTTGAGGGAAGTAATAAGGGATTTCTTTTTTTATCCCAGTATCTCTAATTTTTTCAAGGTCCTTTTTACAGTTAAAAATACAACTTCTTTCAGATTTTTTTAAAATTCTATTGAATAAATCTAAATCAGAAAAATAGTCCATAATCTGTCGATAATTTATTTTTATAAAATCGGTTAATCTAGTTGTATTTGGTTTTAACATTTGAATGGAGCCTCTTATTAAATTAGTTAATGCTGAAGTTCTCGTATCCTTTATTGAGCCGATTAAAACTATTCCCCTTTCATTACAATTGGAATACAGTTTTTGATACTCTTTTAATAATTTGTCGTACTTCTTAGAAATTTCAGAGTCTTTAGCAAAGATTAAATTAATTGGCATGATTACAACGGAACCATCGATAATTATTAAATCTATGTCGCTTTTCTTTTCGATTAATTTATTTAAGAGGTTGATTTCCATAAATGTCATATCCATCGAAATTTTAGCGTCTACCGCATTTTCCTCACGATTTAAGTAAGTGCCTTGTACATTATAATTGTTAAATCCCGATATGTCAGGAAAATAATCTATTTTAGAGGATTGATTCTCGTAGAAATAATATTTTACCGCAATTGCTTTCAAAAAAGAAAAATCAACATTCATGAACTTCTTTACAACAGAACTTCCATCTACACTTACTACATTTAAGCCCCTTATATTAGCTTCTGTAACATTCTTTTTTAAGAGCTTTTCTTTTATGTCGTAATTTGGATACTTCAGAAATTCTTCAACATCTAAAGAATTTAAATTTTCAATCACACATTTGGTAAATTTTTGTTTTAATTGCTCAATTTCTAAATATTCCTGTGCTAAATCTTTTAAATTTATTAATAATAGTTGCTCCTTCGTAAACCCTGAAACAATAGAACCCAAAGAATTATTGATTGGTAGTTGAGAATTTGTATTGTTGTAATTTAAAGGATTATTTCTAATTGTCATTAAGATTTAAAATAATGAGAGTTAATTATAATAACGATGAGAGATTTTTGATTTTATAATTTTTTCATTTCGAATAATTAGAATATCTTAATAAAAATGGCGATTAATTTAGGAAAAGATCCAACACTATTGATAAGTCTTTCATTACTCGAGATCTTGTTAGTTCTTCTTCCCGCGTTAATTGCTTCAAAAGTAGAAAAAAAATCGCTTCTAGATGAGTTAAAAGAAATGGGTTTTCAAAGAAAACCAACCACCTTAAGAAAAATGCTCCTAAAAGTGATCTTTGGACTATTAATTGGAACCATTTTCTTTTTCGTCAGCGGTTATATAATCTCTTTTTTTGTGAATTTTATAGTCCAAATATTGTTTGGAGCGCAATTTGTAACGGAGGGTATTAACAATGCCATTTCCACTACTCCTATTAATCCTACAATAATACAGTTAATAATTCTTATGGTAATTCAAGTAATAATTATTGCTCCATGTGAAGAAGGGTTTTTTCGAGGATTTCTTATTGGAAAAAGCCATAACAAAATGAAACTTCTTTATTCTATCATTTTTTCTTCATTTATCTTTTCTCTTTATCATGTTCCTCCTTTCTTCGTCCCTTTATCAACGATAGTTACTTTTTTCGGATATTACTTCTCCTTTGGAATCTTTTTATCTTTAACTTTCGTCCTTTTTAAGAATTCTCTTCTTCCAAGTTCTATCGCTCATTTCACATTGAATATACTTATTCTGTTATTTTGAGTTTTAGAGGTTTATTACGATATAAGGTTTAAATGTATTGAAAGATAAATAAAAACATATATTTAATAAATCTTATAAAGATAAATATAATTAAGTTAAACCTATCAATATAAATTATCTGATTAAATATTTAAAAAAATAACCATTAATTAATATGGGTTAAGTATTTTGGCGAGCTACGATTTTACTTGGAAAATCATGATGTTAGGTGATGCCGCAGTTGGTAAAACATCTCTTACTATTAGATACATTTCTGGATTCTTTCTGGACGACTTGAAACTTACGATTGGGGTAGATTTTTATTCTAAGACCACAAATTTCAATGAAAAAAAAGTAAAATTACAAATATGGGATTTTGGAGGAGAAGAACGCTTTAGGTTCCTACTACACCAATATTGTAAAGGTGCAAATGCTGCGTTCTTTCTGTACGATATAACTAATCGTCTATCATTAGACCACTTACCAGATTGGACTCAGATTATCAGAGAACATGCAGGAGATATTCCCATTATGCTAATTGGGTCAAAAGTAGATTTAAAAGAGTTTAGAGCTGTCTCGAGAGACGAAGGGATTTTAGCTGCTAAAAAGTATAATCTTTCTTCTTTTATAGAATTATCCTCTAAAACGGGTCAAAATGTTGAGAAAGCGTTTGATGTAATTACTGAAATTCTTTTTGAAAGATATAAACCTGAAAGTAAATAAATAATATTCTTCCCATTGAAGAGAAATTAGAAATTCCTTCTAAAAATTTAAACTTGATCAAATTTACTCTGCTAAGTGCCAAATTTGCATTTTATCTAAACCTCTATTGTTCCAAGCATAATACGGTATTGCTGAAAAGTTTTTGCCGCTTGTATCTTTTCCGAGAATAGTATTAACGCCTCCTAACATTTCTGGTCGATATTTGACATTTAACTCTTGATCCTTTTTAAGAGTTGCTGTAAATATATCGAAATCTTTATTGTCTTTTTGCTCTAAGCAATAAATTAAGGGGCCATAAGATATTGCTACTCTACCCCTATTGTTCTTGATTCTTTGGTCGCTTTCGACAAATTTTGCATTCATTTTGAAAGATATATCCAATCTATCTTTATCTAACCAGTTTCGTATAATTTCAACATATTTCCCGCTAGAAAGACCATCAAAATATTGTTCAGCATTAATTTTTAGCTCGGTTTCGATGCTCCACCTCGGAATTCTAAGGAATATCGAGAATTTTTGACTTTTAGCTAAATTCAGTTTTATGTTGACATCTCCCTTCCATGGAAATCCCGTTTTTTGACTAACTTCAATCGTATTTGAGCCTAACTCAATATTAACATCATTCCCAATAAATTGGTGAATCCAAAGACCCTTCTCTGATGTGCTATAAATATAGTTTCCTAGAGAACTGATAGTTCGTGCGATATTAGGCGGACAGCAAGCACAACGAAACCATTCAAATCTTTTATCTTTACCGTGTGAAACTAAAGGATTGTCGTATGTGTATCCTATCCCATCAATAGATTGTCCGACCAGCATTGCGTTATACATTAATAGTTCTATTAAATCAGCATACTTACAATTGCCTGTTATTTGGAGCATTCGCAAATTCCACATCATATTCCCGATTGCAGCACAAGTTTCAGAATAAGAATCTTCGTTCTTTAAAGCAAAATCCTTTTTAAAGCCCTCAGCACTCCTTTCAGACCCAATTCCGCCAGTGATATACATTCTGGCCTTAACCATCTTTATCCACACTCTTTTAAGTGCGTGTAGTAGATTTTTATCCCCTGTTTCAGAAAAAAGATCTGCCATTCCACAATATAAATACATTGCTCTAACTGCGTGACCAACTGGTTCGATAATTTGTCTAACTGGTGCGTTGGATTGATTGAAATTCCCGTTTAAATACTCTTTTAGAAGTATTAATTGATCTTTTAGAGTGAGCTTCGAAACCCATTCATTGACCTCGGGTTTTTTCGAAGTAATATCGAGTGGTAATTCAGCTGCTTTCTGGTATTCTTTATTTTTTTTCTCTGCTAAATTAAGTGTAGAAATCATGCCTAAATATTGGTTTATAGCATAAGTTTTGAAGTTAGGAAAATTTCCCCTACGATTAATAAATTCTTCAGCTAACCTTAAGTATTTTGAATTTTCTGTAATTCTGTATAGCTCGATTAATGCCATTTCGATTTCTTCATGACCCGGAACACATTTTCTTTTTCCATCGAGAAATAGGTTCACAAGCAAATCAGCAAATTTAATGGCTACCTCTAATAATTCAATACTTCCAGTTGCTTTTTTATGAGCAATAGCAGCCTGGATGAGATGACCTGCGCAATATAATTCATGCATAGTATTAATGTTCGTAAATCTTTTATGGAGAAACCTTATTGAGTAGAAAGTATTAATGTATCCATCTTGGGTTTGAGAATTCTTAATTAAATTAACGATCTCACTAACGTTTTTTTCTAAATCAGCGTCTTTGTGTGTGTACAAGATATTGCTTGCTGCTTCGAGCCATTTATATAAATCAGAATCGAAATAAAACTCGCCGATCTGAACTCCCTTTTTAATTCCTGAAGCAACTCTAAAATTTTCTATGTGAAAATCTTGCTCCAATTTTTCGTATTGATGGTGAATTGATATGTCTCGATTGATCTGTTGTCTTTTTAACCAAAAATTATCGTTTATATGGATCTTTTCAAATGAAATTGGTTTGAGCTTGTTGAACAGGCGTTTAACTGTGGTAAAAGTCATATTTATAAAACTATTTTTTTAGAAAAATATAGAAAAAATAATTAAGAATAGAAAATAAAATATTTTAATTACCTAATCCAATAAAGTGAAAATGAAATATGTCTGATACGACCTATTTTATAGGAATTATTTTCGCACTCTTAGCAGGGATTGTAGTGCAAATCGGAGTCCTAATTCAAAAAAATGTTATTAACAAGCATTCCGATGATCCCAAATTTATGCTAAGTCTTGTTAAAAGTCCAATATGGATTATAGGGATTCTATTACAAATTATAATCGGAGGACTTGTTTTCTACTTTATGGCAATCGTCTTTATAGGTCCTACCCTCGTTCCCGGGCTTATGTCCGTGGGTTTAATAATACTAGCGATAGGCTCCATTAAAATTTTGAATGAAAGATTCGGAAAGGAAGAAATTATTGGAATTTTTCTGATGATAGCTGGTATAACTTTACTTGGTTTAAGTGAGCTATCGATTGATGTTTTTTCTTTTAATATTTTAAATTCTGGTTTTATACTTAGAATAATTGTCTTTTCAATAGTAATTCTTTCCTTAGCAATTGGATTTGAGATTTTTAGTAGAAAATACACCCAAAATAAAGGTTTTATCAAGGCTATCGAGGCTGGCTTAATTCTTTCTCTTAATACCGTTTGGGCAAGCCCTGGAACATCAGTTGTAACTCATATAGTCGATGGTATTATGATAGAGGAAGAAATTATTTTTGGAATTATTATTGCGATAATCATTATCCTGTTTGGTGCTATTGGAATTACTATCGGACAAATTTCACTTAAGTATGGTCAAGCAAATGTGTTAGTCCCTCTAACAAATGTCCCAATTCAAATTATACCATTAATAGCTTTTTTCATTGTTTTCTTATCGATACCACCAAACTTTTTATCGATAATATTCGTCATAATAGGATTCACATTAGTAATAACTAGCACCTTTTTACTTGCGAAAAAACAAGCCGAGTTTGAGAAGATTAGTAAATAGATCAACCCAAATGAATAAGTTTATATCTACATTTCATTGGATATATGGATAATTAGTTCTCTTGATAATATAGAGTACATTTGGATTTGATGAATTCTTTAATAATAAAAAAAAGTTATATAATTTATTTTCTTTTTGTTGTAAAGAAAGCTAAGAGTCCAAAAATTAACCCGTTAAGGAGACTTCCCGGAACTAAAATAAATAAAGCACCACTACCAAGGAACTCGCTTGTGATCCCTAATTGTAATGGAACATTGTCAAACATAATGATCATTGAAACAATCATACTGACGATAGATGTCAAAAATACTCCTAAAAACGAATGTATTCTCTTCTCTCCAACTCTTCCCGCAACAATCGCTGCAATCAAAGGAGCAACAACTACTATTAGATCTAAGAAAATAAAAAAAAGCATATCATTAACAATGTGGTATGCTATTCTGTCTATAGATATCCAAATCGCATGTCCCATCGAACAGAAGAGATGTAACATAAGAGTAGTTGAAGCCCCTACCGTGAACATAATGACTATATCATCAAATCTACCAAAACTAGCATAAAGGATGATTACTAATAATATATTAGAAACTATTAGAGCTAGTAAACTAAACAAAAACGCTTTCAGTAAACTCAATATTATCTTCCTTTTTATATTTTTTTAGATTATTCATTAAATGGGCTTTACTTCTATAAAAACATTCTCTGATTTTATTTGAATAAATTTGAGAATTTTTATATATGCAAGTATAATTAAAATAAACATCAAAAAAGGATTATTTGCTTGAATTTAGAATATGCCATTCTGAAATTCATTAATTCCTTGGATAAATTAGAGAACTCTTTGTTAAAGAAGGAAAAATTAAATATCAGAAATTTCGATATATCAAAATCTTATTTTTACATAGATTATACTAGTAAATATCAACGGTCATTACCAAATAGTCTTATATTAATATTGAATTACTGATCAACCTCATCATTCGAACTCAATTTTTGATCAGATCTAGTGATCTGATATTGCTAGTAAAAAGAATATTTTTTATCAACAAGATTTTTTTTTGTCGACCAAAAGTGGATGATAAAATTAATCGGATAATCAATAACCAACCAACACATTTAAATATAAGAAATTCCAATTTAAATATAATTAACATCGAATAATTTAAAACAAATCTTAAAAAATTTAAAAATTAGTGGAGGAATAAAAAAATGGCTGCATTTGCATGGAGTCCTTTACGGGCTTTAATGAAAAAGGCTGGAGCAGAAATCGTTAGTAGAGCCGCAGTAGATAAATTAATGGACTATTTAGAAGAATACGCCAAAAATTTAACTGGCTGTGCTTTAGATATCGCTAAACACTCTGGTCGTAAGAAAGTAACTCAAGCAGATATGAAAATCGCTATCAATTTAATTTAAAGCGATTTCCTAAAAGCTTAATATATTTACAAATTTATTTTTTCTTTTTTTTAGTTTAGTTTTTAATTATTAATTCTACAATCCTAAAATATATAATAATTTCAGCAATTTAATAAATAAAAAAAAGTAATATAGAATAGAGGAATATTGGTTTAGGTGTGGTTATTCGAGAAGCCATTTATCTAAACAAGTTCCTCTCTTTTTCTATATTTTTAATTAGTTTTAAATTTAGTGATCTAACCATGGATGCAAAGGTAAATTGATTATGATGTTGTCAGTACCTTCATCTACTACAGTTTCTGCTGTATTTCTTCCAATAACAAAGCAATTACTAGTTCCCGGTCCAAGCCAGATAGGTGTCGTATAGGCTTGATAATTACGCATATCGTTTCCTAGCATAAACCAATTAGTACAAGGAACTCAAAAACTGGGCCAATCATCGATTCCAATACAGATTCCTGCTTCTCCTGCTCCGATAAATTTATTAAATATGACTTTAGTATTATGGACCCAAAATCCATATATCCCTGCAAAACTTTCTTCTTCCTGGATTAATGTGTTGCAATAAATTTCTGCTTTAATTGTAGAATCTAGGCTCGGATTAAAGAGACCAAATCCATCAATTCAATACCAGCGAAAGTTATTTGAATACTATTGTGCTTAATTCGATATAAAGCTCGATATTGATAAAGGTAGTCAGGGTCTATGTCATTAACGGGAACATCTCCATGGATGATCAAAATTCCATCAGTGCTTGAATAAATATCATTAAAAGAACATTCTAAAATTGAGCCAAAGTTATCAACAAACATAATACCTGTATAGACATTATTAAGTTTGTTCCTTTTGAATCTCAATGCTCCATCTAATAAACCATCTACCACAAAACTCACCCCAGTATCTTTGAATGAACAAGAAAATATGGGCATTCACCCATAGTACAATCTTAGAAACCCTCTTAATTTTTCAGAATTGGCGTTATATATGCGCCACAAACTGTATTAATATACTCCTTATAAATTTGGATTTCTGAAATTTTGATCCTTGGGAAGATCGTAACGATAGTAATATAAGCAAAATCCGAGAAAAGCGATAGAAAAAAGAAACGTAAATGAATTAAATAATAAAAAGAATTCTGTGAAGTTAATAGCTTTGTAGAAGATAATAGTTAAAATTGATGCTATAGATGCAGCTACTAATTGTATTAATATGCTCTTTATAAATTTTGAGGGTTTTATCCATCGTTTATTCTTAAATAGATTTATTAATGAAATAGAAACGCTCCTACTTGCAAAAAACACAATAATATATACAAAAATAATACTTACAGTATAAAGAAAAGGATTATCATTTGATAAAGACAAAATAAAGGGTACAATATTAAAGTGTAGACCTGCGTTTATTAAGGAGAAAATTCCAAAAATAATGAGTATTATCCATATTAATAATACAACTGTAGCTGTAATGTTTAGCCTTTTCTCATAAGATGTTTTAATTAATCCATTAGAATTATTCAATGTCCTATGAAGTATGATCGTAATTTTAATTTATAAATTTTTGTCAAGAAGATTATTTTAATCATCGATCATCCTTCGATGCCCAGCAGGGCATTCACCCATAGTACAATCGTAGAAACCATCGTCATATTCTTCCCTTGCGTTATAATGCTCCCAACAATAAATTTTATCGCAATCTGGACAATATGCGTCTAATCCTTCGATAGAATGATATTTTTGCATAAATTGATGAACTCCTGAAAGATTCTCTTTTTTTAGAATTTTAAATAAGTTATTTGCGAGATCTTTTCTTAAGGATCTACTATGCGTAATGCCACTATACACAAGAGATTCGTGTTCATCGAACCGACCATAGCCTATTTTGCATTCTACAGAATTTTTACCACACACTGAGCAGGGTAAGTGATATTCAGAATCAGATACTTTAATAACTCTTTCGATATGCTTAGTACTTTTTATCTCTGGTGTTAATATATCAAATTCATTATAAAAAGCACTCCAACATTTTTCAAAACTGTTTTCAATTTCCGTTATAAGGTTTAATACTAGCTCTTCTTTAAAAAACTTCACTTCACTAACAACTTTCGCTAACAAGCTTCTTGCGTTATGCAAAAAGTTTTTAGATTTGTCAAGAAATTTTAAATTCCCTTTTGCTGCGCTATTAAGCATTTCCCATGCAGACACGGTATTGTAGTAAAGTCCCTTTACATCTGAAACCCACAAGTTTTTAGTTACATCATCCAACTTCTTGCGGGAGAGTAAAAAATGCATGATACCTTCTTTAACATTCTCGAGTTCTTGAATGTTCTCTCTAATCTTCCAAACTCTCTCAGCTAGTGTATTATTTTCTTTTAGTTTTTCGTCATCATTCATAAGTAAACTCTGGCTCTGGAATCCTTTCCAATGTCTTAGAATTCAATTATCGTTTCTTTAGTAGCTCTATCTGCATAAAAAAAACGTCCAGATCCCATAACATCTACGTGTCTAAAAGAAATTTCAAAAAAAAGAATTTTCTGAGACTTAATATTATGTCTTAATTTTAAAGTCTTCATTTGCTGTTTGGAGTAAGATTCGCTTAATTGTAATATCATTTTTCCTAATTCCGAAACTATTAATTCTTCTTCTGAAGGATAATATTGGAATTTATTGGCACCGATTGCAACATTACCTAGATCATACTTACCCACATGTTTTTTTGCCTTTTTTTTGTATTCGTTGAATAGAGCTAAAATATTGGGCAACTTATTTATGTGAGATTCTCCTATTTCTCCTAGGATTTCATATACTTTGCTCGGTTTTCTTAAATAATCTTCAATAGTATCTAGCGTGATTTTTGGTTCATAATCAGGAAACATATTTTTTTCATCCATAATTCCTAATATTTCATATCAAAATATAAATTTCTGTTATTGACATAAAGATTTAAAACTTATAGTAGTGTTTATTTCTAGAAAGCAATAATTTTTAAAGCAATTCATACAGTTGTTGAAATGTAATGCCATTTGAGCGTGAAGAACAACCGTACTATATTTTTAAAATTTGTCTACTTGGTCAGGGAGGAGTAGGAAAGACATGCATTGCTAGACGATTGTGTTTTGATACCTTTAATTCAAATACACGGCTCACCATTGGGATTGATTTTTATACATATGATCTTCCTATTCTTGTCGATGGAGAAGAAACCTTTATAAGGCTCTCTCTCTGGGATTTTGGTGGTCAAGAACAGTTTAAACAAATGTTTAGTTATTACATTCACGGTGCAAATGGAATTTTTATGGTTTTTAGCTTATTTAATCTCAATAACACTTTACTAGGTTTAGATTGGTGGTATGAACATCTTTTTAAGCAAAGCCAAAGTAAAACCCCAAAGTTGTTAATCGGTTGTAAAAATGACCTAGTTAAGAATCTCGAGAAAGTAGACGAGTTAGTAATAGAAAGTTTTAGAAAAAAACACGATAAAGTGGAGTTTTTTAAGTCTTCTGCAAAGGAAAACTATAATGTACGAGAAATTTTTGTAGAAATGACGAAGAATATCTTAGACACTCATAGTTTTAGATATGATAAGATTCTTTAAAGATTTTTTGCCTCACAGACTCAACTTTAAAATTGTTAAAAGTTTTTAATTCGAGTACTAAGGGGATTAGCAAAATGGTAGAAATTTTTCATGAGTCAGATGGTAATATAAATCTCTTGAAAACTAAGGTAATTTCCATTATCGGATATGGTAATCAAGGGCGAGCTCAGGCCTTAAATTTAAGAGATGCTGGACTTAATGTGATAATAGGTAATATTGACGATAGATATAAGAAAATAGCAGAAAAAGATGGTTTTTCTATTTATCCAATAACAGAAGCAGTTACAAATTCTGATATTGTTTTTCTTTTAATTCCTGATGAAGTTATGAAAATTATATTTGAAGAAGAGATTAGAACCTATCTTAAACCTAATTCTTCAGTAGTATTTGCGAGTGGATATAACATAGGATTTAATTTGATTTCACCCCCAAATAACGTAGATGTTATGTTAATAGCCCCAAGAATGATTGGGGTTGGTGTCAGAGAGAATTTCTTAAATGGTAATGGCTTTTTTAGCTTCATCGCTATCGAACAAAATTATACTGGAAATGCTCGAGAAATTTTATTGGCGTTAGCTAAAGGGATAGGAACTTTAAAAAAAGGTGCTATAATGCTTTCGTTCAAACAAGAAGCGGAATTAGATTTATTTAACGAACAAGGTTTTGGTCCTGCCTTTGGTAGGGTATTACTTTCTGCAATTTATACTCTTATTGAAGCAGGGTATCCTCCAGAAGCAGTTCTAGTGGAAATGTACATGAGTAATGAAATGTCTTATACATATAAAAAAATGGCTGATATCGGTTTAATTAAACAAGTAGATTTTCACTCTAAAACTAGTCAATATGGAGCAATGAGTAAGGGGATTCGCTACAGAAAACTACCTCTAAAACCTACGATGAAAGAGATACTGAAGGAAATCCAAGAAGGAGAATTCACTAAAGAATGGTCAAGAAAGTTAACAAAATTAAAATTTAAAGCTATTAAATTCTTTGCTACTAAACAAAAGATAAATAGAATAGAAAGAAATGTTAGAAAAAATCTTAATTTAAATCTTTACGACATTTACGACGCGGATTCTCTCACTAATGAGGAAATAATTAAATTAAAAAATATTTCAGATGAATTAAAGCTATTTGAGCAATATTACGAGTGAGTCATTATATAAGAATTATAAATACTCCTAGTATCGTAGAAATTACTCCCAAAAATCCATATTTAGTTATTCTCTCTTTATTTAACCAATAAGTTAGTGGAAGCGAAAATAATGGGCTCGCACTCGCCAATAACGACATTACAATGGCTCCGGCTGTGCGAGCAGCTTCAGTGTATAAATACGCTCCTAAAGAAGTGCCTATAAAAGCGCCGATAAGCAAAATTACCCATGTTTGAGAGGGCTTTTTGAATGAATGTAAGTATTGAGAACTATCCCCAATTCTATTTTCTCTCCAAACCATTAATAACAAAATCAATAAAGCAAATGGAAAACGTATTATATTACTAATAATTGAACTAAATCCCTCCGTTATTAAAATTTGATCAATTTGGTTTGTTGCGTAATCGATGATAACAAGGCCAATAGCCCATCCAAGGGATGCAATTAAGGCGTATCCAATGGATATGAAAGAGGTACGAGTTGACAATTTTTGAGGTTGACCATCCGAATCTAGTGAATCAAGGTTTTCATTTACGGAGTTTACCTTACTCTTTCCTATAATGATGATACCTGCTCCAATAAGGACAATGGAAAGAATGATTTTATACTCAAAAGGACGGTTAAGAAAAATGAGCGAAAGAATAAGTGTAAATAGAGGAAATGTCATGGAAATTGCCAGAGCTATAGTTGTACCTAACTCCTTTTGTGCTTTAAAATATGCCGTGTCTCCAATTACTTGTCCAAAAAGAAAGCTTAGGAATAAAATCACCCATAAAGTCCATGGTAATAAGAATACATTTGTAACAATACCTAAAACAACAGCTATCATTATAAAAGTTAAAGTACCAATCGCAGTGCGAAAAAAATTAATAAAAGAAGGGCTTGCGTGGTTCTCAGTTCTTCTAAAGAGGACATTGGAAATAACAAAAGTTAACACCGCTAAAACTGCGATTATTTCTCCAGTCATGCGATTAAATTCCTCTTTTTTCCATATTCAGCTAATTTTAAAAATGATTTTGCGGCACGTTCAATGGATGGAAACACAATGAAACCATCGTTAATTAATTTAGCATAGAATTGTTCTCGAGATTTGCTAGGATAATCTGGTAGAATTAAAATAAAAGTTTTGTCTAAAGATTCAACATGATTTTTAACCCCATTAATGTTCTGGTAATATTTTTTGAACTTATCTCCTTCTAAATCCCTCCATGCATCGCTTACTAACATAGCCAAATCAATATCATCATCAATCGCTGCCGTACATAGCTTTAAATAAGTATCACTACCTGTTACCCAAGGTAAATCTAATGGATTGGCTAAACTTCCGATTTTAATAGGATATATTTCTTTCAATTTTTCTAACTTTCCTCCTTCAAACAGCGGCAAATTAAAACCTAATTCAGTCAAAATATCTGTTGCTAATATTCCAAACCCGCCAGACCATAAAACTACTAAAGCATTTTTACGTGTAGGGTATTGAACTTCCTTATTTAATTTTTTAAACCTTTGGATGTGTTTTGAGAAAAGATAGGTGTAATCAATCAATTCGTCAATTGAAGACGGAACCTCAATTGTAGGTGTTTGGTTGAAAATTGCTTTCCAAATAACATCTTTGGTTGCTAATGAGCCTGTATGGGTCAAAACTGCTTTTTGTCCTCTCTCAGTTCTACCTCCTCTCATGAAAAAAATGGGTTTTTTCATAGATTTTAAAACTTTTAAGAGCCGCCTACCCTCATTTCTATATAAGGCCGGTAAACCCTCGAAATATACGCATACAACGTCGGTTTCGATGTCATGGTTAAGATATTCTAATAGTTCAGAAATTTGAATATCGACACAGTTACCGATACTAACACCTTTTGAAAATCTTAAATTATGCCGTCGAGAGCTGAATTTGACCATTTTAGAGTGTAAATCTCCCGATTGGAAAATTAAAGCGATATTACCACTTTCAGTAGGAAATGAAGAATAATACGCTATCTTTCCTTGGGGACAATATAATCCCATACAATTTGGCCCAATACTTCTGGTACCCGGTGTATTTTGAAGAATATCTTTAATTTTTCTTTCAATTTTGATGCCTTCGTCGTCAAATTCTCCCGTACCAGCGGTAAAGATATGGATAAATTTTATCTTCTTCTTGGATAAAATATCTATTATACTATTAACTAATGTGTCTCTTCTAACACTTAAGATTAGAAGATCAAAAGCATCAATAGGTACATCGTCAATTGTCCTATAACATTTCATACCTGAGTTTTCATCTTCTTTAGAGGAAATTAAGTAGAGATTTTCTAAATTATATCCCTGTCTGAGAAAACCTTCTATAAAAAATGCTATTTTTGTTGATAAATTGTATATTAAAACATTTTTAGGTTTAAACAATCTTTCAAAAGACATATTTTCATTTCGTTTTTCCAATATTTTCCCCTGATTCGTTGGTTATTAAGTAATTACAGTTAAAACAGTATTTAGGAATAGAATCGTATTGAGTTCCGCATTTAGGACATTTTATTCTATTAAGAGATTCGATCTGCTCTAAATTTTCTAATTTAATATTTTTTCTAAAACTTGTAATGAATTTTAGTATTAATGATAAAATTATTGACCCAATAGCGATAGTCAGCCCTAATAGAATAGTTTTAACAATAAATGTCGGGAAAAGAGCCGTATAATAAATTTCTGAATATCTCCAATAAAACACATAGAAGAAAAAGTTAGGAAAAAAAAAAGTGGTTAAATTCATAGAATAAGCTTTTTTATAATCGCTAAAAATAAGAATAGGTATTAAAGATACTATAATCCAAGTAATGTTTATATAGACAAAACCAAAACTATTGCTATACAAGATTAGGTTTGCTAAAAATTGAATAACAAATTGTTGTTCACTTGCTCTAGGGTCAGTGCTTAAATCAAATTCAATTTGAAACTCATATTGAAAACTAACTATAAAAATAATTAACAAGAATATTTGAATGCAAAAAAGCACTAATTTACTCCTAATCAAGTTTTTAATCTTCATCTTTAAATGAGTAAATATATCAATTAATTATACTATTTGATATAAAGTAATAAAAGAAAGGATAAAAAAATGCCTAATCCGAAAAATTTTTAATATTTGTTTGTTTATTTTCCTTATAGTGCAGAATGTGTTAACTTATTCTTTATCGCTTTATTCTGTTAGTTTAATTATTGAGGGAGTTTTGGGTTTATGAGTTATTCTTTTAGTCGTACTAAATTAATTGAAAAAATCAAATTCGGGCTGCTTAGTCCGGATGAGATAAGAAAGATGTCTGCTGCTAGAATAATTACAGCAGATACTTATGATGAAGATGGTCTACCAATCCCAAGTGGCCTTATGGATCAACGTTTAGGAACTATTGAGCCTGGTCAGAGATGTCAGACCTGTGGAAATCTAGTAAGTAACTGTATGGGGCATTTTGGTCACATTGAACTCGCCCGTCCCGTTATTCACGTAGGCTACGCAAAAAAAGTCTTAAAAGTTCTAAGAAGTATTTGCCCCGAATGCTCAAGATTGATGCTATCAGAAGAAGAAATGGATAATTTTAGGGAGGAACAATTAAAACACCGAAGGATTTTCTTCGAAGGGGATGAGGAAGCAACCAAAATTGTGTTTAAACAAGCAAGAAAAAGTAAAATTTGTCCATATTGTGGAGCGAAAAAGAAGAAAATTGTTATCGAAAAACCTACGACTTTTTATGAGGAAGAGGAAGCTAAAGGTTCTAGGAGAATTACTCCAATAGAGATTTTAGAGCGTCTTATAAAAATGACTGATAATGATCTAAGAATTCTTGGAGTATCTCCTGAAAATGCAAGACTTGAATGGGTTATTTTTACGGTATTACCAATTCCACCTGTATGTGCTAGACCCTCTATTACATTAGATAGTGGAATTAGATCCGAAGATGATTTAACTCACAAGTTAGTAGATGTTATTCGTATTAATCAAAGATTAAGAGAAAATATCGACGCTGGCGCTCCTCACTTAATTGTTGAAGATTTATGGGAGTTACTTCAATATCATATAACTACTTATTTTGATAACCAAGTGTCTGGAATTCCTCCAGCACGACATCGCTCTGGAAGAGCGTTGAGAACGCTAACACAAAGATTAAAAGGGAAAGAGGGGAGGTTTAGAAGTAATTTAAGCGGGAAACGAGTCGATTTTTCGGCGCGTTCAGTAATTTCACCAAATCCTTTTATTAGTATCAATGATGTTGGCGTACCTATTGAAATCGCAAAAATCCTAACTATTCCTACAAATATTAACGATTGGAATATTGAAGAGATGAAACAGCTGGTTTTAAACGGACCATTTAATCATCCTGGAGCTAATTACATTATTAGAACCGATCGACGAAGAATTGACTTACGATATGTTAAGAATCGTCAAATTATAGCTGAAATGCTCGCACCTGGGTATACAGTTGAACGACATTTAGCTAACGGTGATTTAGTTTTGTTTAATCGGCAACCCTCCCTTCATAGAATGTCAATTATGGCTCACGAGGTGAAAATTATGGAGGGAAGAACTTTTAGATTGAATTTAACGGTTTGTCCTCCTTATAATGCTGATTTTGATGGTGATGAAATGAATTTGCATGTCCCACAAAGTGAAGAAGCTCGAACTGAAGCCGAATTACTTCTTAAAGTTCAAAATCATATTTTATCTCCGAGATTTGGAGGTCCAATTCTAGGAGGAATTCAAGATTTTATTTCTTCCGTTTTTCAATTTACAAGTGTGGATTCATTATATAATAGAAAAGACACCCTAAAACTATTATATTTAGGGGATGTTTTTAATTCTAAACCCAACTTTAGTTTGGAAGACATTGTTCCCGTAAAATCCGATCCTGAACCCTATTATTCAGGAAAACAAATTTTCAGCACTCTTTTTCCAGATGATTTGAATATTAAGGTAAAATCAAAATTTTGTAAGAAATGCGAAGTATGTAAGGAAGAGGGTTGTGAATATGACGCATATGTTGTTATTAAAAACGGTTTATTAATAACTGGAACTATCGACGAAAACTCATTTGGAGCTATGCAATCTAATAGTATTTTACAAAGAATAATAAAAGATCATGGCAACGCTCTTGGAAGACAGTTTTTAGATAATTCAACAAGAATGTTATTGTATGTTATTCGACAAAATGGAATGACAATGGGTTTAGATGAAGTCTATGTTCATGGAGAAGCTTATGACAAAATACAGCAAATTTTGAAAGACGCTGACGATGAAGCTGATAAATTAATCAAAGCTTTTAACGAAAACGACACTACAATCTTGAGAAGAGCCCCTGGACGTTCAATGCGAGAAACGCTTGAACTAAGGATTCGACAAGTGCTCGCTGAAGCTCGTAAAATGGCTGAGGAAACAGCTGCACACCATATTGGAGACGAAGCTCATTCTGTAATAATGACTAAGTCTGGAGCTAGAGGTAATATTTTAAATCTAGGACAGATGTCAGCTGTTGTTGGTCAACAGGCGATAAGAGGCGAAAGAATCAACAGGGGTTATAGTTCAAGAACACTTCCACATTTTAAAGAAAATGATTTAACGCCTCAAGCTCGTGGATTTGTTGAGAGTTCTTATCGAAAGGGCTTAAATCCCGAGGAATTCTTTTTCCATGCTATGGGCGGAAGAGAAGGGTTAGTAGATACTGCCGTCCGTACATCTACTAGTGGATACATGCAGAGGCGGTTAGTAAACGCTTTACAAGATATGATAATAGAAAATGATGGAACAGTCAGAAATAGCGATAAAAACATTATCCAATTCCGCTATGGCGATGATGGTATAGACCCAATGCACACAGATCATTCTGATGCCGTAAATCTTGAAGTTCTATTACTTAAGGCTAAGGCACTTGATTTGAATGAAATTCGGGAAGAAATAAAAAAAACTCCTAAACCAAAACCCTCAACAAAAAAAGTTGAAAAAAAGAAACCAGCAGTAAAAAAACCAGCAGTTAAAGAACCTGTAAAAGAAAAGCCTATAAAAAAACCTAAAAAAGAAGATAAAGATCAAGCTCTAAGCGAAGAAGCCTTGAGGGAACTATTCAACAAAGAGACCGGAAAGAACGCTGAATGGAGAGGAAAACTCACAAAAGGATATCTTGAATGGAAAGAAGAAAAATTGGGATAAAATTTTAAAAAATTTTAAGGTCATAGAAAATGGGAAAAGTTACTCAAATAATATTAGAAAAAAACTTAAAGGAATTAAAAGAAGACGGTATTCCTGAGGATCTTGTTGAGAAAATAAGAAATCGCGTTAAAGATGAAGTGTTAGAAGAAGAACAGTTGGAATACCTTTTAAATAAGATTTATATTAATTATAATAATGCCGTTGTTGAAACGAACGAACCTGTAGGAACGGTTGCCGCTCAAAGTATTGGAGAACCAGGAACTCAAATGACTCTGAGAACATTTCATTATGCGGGGGTTGAAGAATTCTCTGTAACTCAAGGACTCCCTAGACTCATAGAGATTGTCGATGCTCGAAGGTTCCCTAGCACGCCTCAGCAAACGATATATTTAGAAGAACCATACAATCAGAGCGAAGAAAAAGCAATTGAAGTTCATAAAAGAATTGAACAAATTCGTATTGAGCAAATCACCCATGATGTAGACTTAGACTTTGTTAATTGGAACATCATAATCAATTTAATTCCAGATATTTGCGAAAAAAAGGGAATAGATATCGAAACCATTCCCGAAATTTTAAAGAGATACAAGAAAAAGGGAACGATCAAACGAGAAGGAAATTCTATAATTATTGATCCTCAAATTGAAGATCTTCAAAACCTTCAGAAGTTAAGAGAAAAAATCCTTAAAAAAGTTGTAAAAGGCGTACGAGGGATTAAAAGAGGATTATTAACCCCAACGGATAATAAAAAGGAATGGGTTATTAAGACTGAAGGGACAAATATGCATGGCGTTGTTCAAATTGAAGGCGTTGATACTACTCGAACGGTTTCAAACCATATTCACGAAATTGAAAAACTTTACGGTATTGAAGCTGCGAGAAATATGATAATTAAAGAGGCTCAAAAAGTGTTAGAACAACAAGGATTAGATGTCGATCAAAGACACTTAATAATCTTGTCTGATTTGATGTGCGTGGAAGGCTCAATTCAATCAATCGGTAGACATGGAATATCGGGATCAAAATCAAGTGTGTTTGCCAGAGCAGCTTTCGAAGTAACTGTAAATCAATTATTAGATGCTGGACTTTATGGCGAGGAAGAGCGCTTGTTAGGAATTCCTGAGAATGTTATAATTGGACAAGTTGTCCCGATGGGTACGGGTCGCGTTTCAGTGATGTTCGACTTGGATGCTAACCTAAAGATATTACAGCAAAAAGAAAATTAACACTGATATTAATCATACTGACATTAATAGAATTGTTATTAAAGTGGTTATGCAGTACGATTCTTAACTAACGATTAAAAAAAAAAAAGGAAAAGAAGTATAGATGCGAACTTTAAAATCCTTAAAAGCAAGAAATAGGAGAACAAGCGATAAAATTTTATATTATTGTGTATTTTTATAATCACGATATTTTTGAAATTTAAATCAGATACTTAAGTTGAGACGATGGCAAGGAAAAGCAAAAAGATAAGCGAATCAATCGATTTATCTCGAAAAAAAGTAAAGGAATTTGATGTTGATACTAATATTAAGGTCGCCTATAAAACAGGTAAAATGATATACGGTAAAACACAAGTTCTAAGGCAAATCAGACAAGACCCGTTTAAGATGGTTATTATCGCTAATAACTGCCCAGACAAATTAGAAACCCAATTAAAGTATTACAACTCTCTTATAAACGATAGCATATTTATACACAGATATAAAGGTTCGTCGTGGGATTTAGGAATAGCAATGGGCAAACCATATATGATCTCTGTCATTGGAATAAATGATTTTGGAGATTCTGACTTAATGACCTTAAAAACTAAAAACAATTAATAGCTATGGAAACTAAAAACATGTTACGGAAAAATATCAAGCTTGATAGACAATCGATGGAATTAATATCACTTTTCAACAATATATCTGGTGCGATTATAAAAGATTGCTTCATTTTTCAATCCCCAGAAAATAATTCTGATATAATTATATTCTTAGTGAAAAAAGAAGATGTAGGAAAAGCCATCGGTAAAGCAGGAGAACACGTAAAGGATCTTATGACTAAACTTCAAAAGAAAATAGATGTAATCCCTTGGTCTGAAAACCTTGAACAATTCATCCAGTTTATCTTAAACACTACAAAGAATTCAATCCAACTTCAAAACATAGAAATTAAAGAAAATAGAAACGAAAAGAAAACCGTGATTATTTCCGTAAGACCTCAAGATCGTGGAAAAGCTATTGGTAAAGAGGGTTCCATGATAAGAAAGATAAAAGAACTTGTTTTACGTCATTTTGAGGTTGATAATGTTATAATCAACACCAAAAATTAAATATCTAATTTTCTAAATTCAAAAATTTTAAGTTCTAAGGAAGATAATAAGGTATATCTCAATAAGAGATATTTCATAAAATAAAAAAATTGAATTTTCATGGCCAAACCTAAAGGACTCTACGCAGCAAGACAACTAAGAAATAACAGAAAGAAGCTTAGATGGAGCAAAACTAAATATAAAAGAAAGAAACTTAAATTAAAACAGAAAGTAGACCCTATGGAGGGTGCCCCTCAAGCTTTAGGGATCGTGCTTCAAAAAGTAGGAAGAGAAAGTAAACAACCTAACTCTGCTATTCGAAAGTGCGTCAGGGTTCAGTTAAAAAAGAATGGAAAAAGTATCACTGCTTTTCTTCCGGGAGATGGCGCTCTTAACTTCATTGAAGAACATGATAGAGTACTTGTAGAAGGGATCGGGGGAGCTAAAGGTCGTGCGGTAGGAGATCTTCCTGGTGTGCGATGGCGTGTAGTGATGGTAAATGGTGTAAGTTTACAAGCACTAATTGCAGGCAAGAAAGAGAAGCCAATGAGATAGGTGTTGTAATATGAGTAAGGTAAAGAAAGATATTAAGCTTTTTAATAAATGGTCATATGAAAACATTGAAGTTAAAGATTGGACCATAGAAAACTATATAAACTTAAAACCGGTCATAATTCCTCATACTGCCGGAAGACACGAGCATAAACGATTTTGGAAGACATCTAAAATATCCATCATCGAGCGTTTTATAAATAGATTACTAGCACCTGGATTTATTGGGAGTAAAATCAAAGGACATAAAAGTTCGTATAGTTCAGGAAAGAAGAGTAAACTTTTAAGAAGTTTAGAGAATGCTTTTACGCTGCTAGAGCTAAACACAGGGGAGAACCCCATTCAAGTACTAATAGATGCAATTTGCAATTCCGCACCTAGAGAAGAAGTAACGAAGATAGCAATGGGAGGGATAAGTTACAGCTCTGCTGTAGATGTAGCACCACAGCGTAGAATAGATTTAGCGATTAAGTATTTAGTCCAAGCTATTGGCTCTAGTTCTCACTCAAGCGAACGAGCTTTTGCTGAAAATATTTCTAAGGAGTTAGCATTAGCCGCTCAAGACAATCTTGAATCTAAAGCTGTGAAAAGAAAAGACGAGATTGAAAGGATCGCTGTATCTGCACGTTAAAACGTTTTGTTATATTAAAAACTAATTCACACATATTTTATTCTACATTTCACCATTCAAACTTATTAAAAACAATTTTTGAATTATATTTAAAATTTAATTTTAGTAATACAACAACAATGGTATGTTCTCGAAACCATAAAAAATTGAAATGTTCGATTGGTATATCACCTACATATTATCTTGTTTAATTTAAATAACGGAAAATTCCTAATTCTTATATATCTCTAAAATATAATATTTAGTTAAGTAGAATTAATGATATTCAAGACTTCTTAAACTAAAATTGAGTTCCGACAAAAATCAAGATGTTTTAGAGAAACAACTTAAAATTCTAGGTCAAAAAATAAGGATTGACATTTTAAAGAAATTAAGCCTAAATAGTCAACCTTTACCTTATTCATCGCTACAGAAGGAAGTATTAGGTAGTAATCCAAATGCTATTAATTTTTCATTCCATTTAAAAGCATTAAAAAATAGCGTTTTAATAGAATCTTCCGAGAAAGGTTATATCCTAAGCACCATAGGGAAACAGATTTTAAAAAACATTGTATCAATCGAGCAAATACTCAACGATAAGAATGAAACATTAATGATCAGGACTTCAAAATATTCGAAAGAACCATTTAATACAAGTAAAATTGAAGATTATTTGATTAAGGAGGGGCAAGTGGAAAAGTTTTTAGCCAAACAAATAGCTAAGGAAGTTAAAGAACGTTTATCTAAAACAAATATAGAATACTTAACAACACCGTTAATGAGAGAATATATTAATGCTATTCTATTAGAAAGTGGTCAAGAAGACATTAGGCATAAATTGACTAGGTTAGGCACGCCCCCCTTCGAAGTTTTTAAACTATTTGATAAAAATTCAATTAACTCAGAAAAATTCCTCTCAAAATTAGGATCAGATGTATCTGAACAATTTTTACTATTAAACCTGCTCCCTAAGAATTTAGCAGACTCGTATTTATCAGGGGAACTAGTTCTATTAAACCTAAATTATTGGAGCTTAAGACCTTTAGGGTTGTTTATTGATACAGAATCAATCTTGGAGCATATTTCCAATCAGAATGCGATTGATCTCAATAATCTTAGTAGTTCCATAAACCAAATTAGTCTAATAATAAATTTTTTCGATACTTTAGCTCTTTTCAAACCATTTTTTTCTGAAGATATAATATTGGGCAATTTTGCCAATTCTTTCTTGACATCTTTTGAATCTAATAAGGACTCTTCACATCTTTTAAGCATCATTAATTCTCAAGTTTTAAAACATAGTTCTAGGCACTATGATGAAAAATCTCATCTCTCCTTAGAATTCTCTCTCTTAAACAAAAATGAAAAAGAAATAATCGAAATTTTACAAAGTCAAATGATAAGTAAAGATATTGATAAATCCCTTCTCAAAATTAACAATAAAAGTCAGTATGTAGGACCTCTAATATTACTCGATTATTCTACATTCCAAACTTCTAAAAGAATATATGAGAGTCTGGTAAATAATCTCAAATCCGGCAATTGTCGTAATGTTGTTTTCTTCAAAAAAAATGAATCAAATTTGCTCAACTCTACCCATATTAATGTCCGTAACCTCAATGGTAGCATTCCTAAAAGAAACAAAATTATTTTAGAAAAGATTTTGATAAACTTACACAAGATCGCTGAAAATTCTTCCCATAACGATAATATATTCTTTGATTATTTACAAGAAAGACTCGATTCTGTTTTTGAATTCTTTGAATATAAAAAAGAATTAATGAATCGAAGGCTTAGATCTTCAAATCAATGGAAAAAAATAACTTCTGAATTTTTTGGAACTAACAATGTTAAATGGATCGACGATTCTTTAAAATCAGTTAGTTTTTTCGGCTTTAATGAAGCAGTGAAAACACATTGTGGTATTGATATTGATAGAGTCGATAAAAGTGAGTCTTTTGCTTATGAAGTTTTAGAGTTTATGAGTAGTATTATTAAAGAGAAGAACCAACACGAAAACGAAACCTATGTCTTTACTCAACCTCATAACGATGGTTATCTGCATAACTCATGGCACTCTAATCAACAAAATTTAGGTAAAGAATCCAACCGATATAGTTTAAGCATGATTAGAGAGGATTCAAAGTTATCACTCAAGAGAAAAATTGAGCTATATAAAAAATTTGAGAAATATCTTGGTGGAGGGAGCGTATATACGCTTAGTTTGAATAAAATGTCTGTCGAAGAACAATTAGATAGTTTAATGAATTCAAAATTAAACGCATTTCGACTAGAGCTCTAACTACAACAATTTAGTGCGATAATAGTTCTACTAATATAGCTTTTCTCATAGGGATTCCATAGTACGCTTGTTTAAAGTAAATAGATTTCGGTGAGCTATCAATTTCAGGCGAGATTTCTTTGATTCTTGGTAATGGGTGCATTATATTAAAATTATCTTTAGTCTCTGCCATATCCTTTTTAGTGAATACATAGAAATCTTTCACTCTATCGTATTCTTCAATATCTGCAAATCTTTCTTTCTGAATTCTAGTAACATAAAGAATATCTAGAATATTTAGTATATCTCGGTACTTCTCGATTTCTTTGTATTTAACGTGTCTTTGTTGTAAGTAATCCTTGTCCCTTTTTCTGAGCATTAAATCTTTAGGACTTATCAAGTAAATATTAGTTTCATAGTTCGAAAGTAAAATAGATAATGAATGAACAGTTCTCCCGTATTTCAAATCCCCCATTATCCCAATATTCAATTCATCTAATTTATGACCCTCTTGAGTCATGGTTAATAAATCTAATAAAGCTTGAGTCGGATGTTCTCCACTTCCTGATCCCGCATTAATAACCGGTATTTTTGCGAATTTAGCTGCTAATCTGGCCGCACCTTCTAAATTGTGTCTAATAACTATGCCATCGCTGTAATTTTCTACAGTACGAATTGTGTCTGCGATGCTCTCACCTTTCTTTGTTGAAGAAACCTCACCCGTATGAAAACCAATTACATTTCCTCCTAAGCGATACATTGCTGACTCGAAACTTAAACGAGTTCTTGTAGATGGTTCAAAAAATAAAGTCGCTAATATTTTCCCTTTTAAAATATCAGCATTTTTATTGTCTTGAATCATTTCTTTACCCCTTTGAAGTATATAATCAATGTCTTCTCGCGAAAAGTCTTTCGCAGTTATGATTCCTTCTTTAAATTTCTCTTTGAATGACATAATTCTAATCAAAAGTTTTAATAAAATTATAGTAATACCATTTAAATTATTTTTTATTTACCTATGCTTTTCTAATAAAGAATAAAGCAGAACTAATAAAATTTAAAATTTATAAATAATTAATAACTTTAAACTGAAATTTGAAGTTGTTTGAAAAATGAAATACCCGCGTTCAGTAAATCGTTATTGTCCAACCTGTAGATCCCACAAAATTCACAATGTCGCCTTATATAAGAAGGGAAAAGAGCGAATGCTAAATCACGGTAGAAGACGTGTAGAAAGAAAGAAAAAAGGTTACGGTAGTTTCCCTAAAGAAATATTTCATAAAAATGCAAAAGTAAACAAAAGATCTCTACCGGTATTAGAATGTTCAGAATGCGGTAAAAAACAATATGCTAAATCATATCGAGTAAAGAAATTCGAATTACAGGAAGTATAAGAGTTGACATTTTATGCCAAGAAATAAGAATAAAGATGCGTTAATCCCTCAACCTCAAAGCAGGTTCTTGAGAGTTAAGTGTCTAAATTGTGGAAATCAACAAATAATTTTTGGTTGCTCTGCAACAGATGTAGAATGTTTAGTGTGTGGTAAAACACTTCTTCAATCTACTGGTGGTAAAGCACGAATTTTAACGAAGATTTTAGAAGTACTTTCCTAATATATTTTTACTTAATTTAGGAGTATATCAAGTACTCAGATCGTGAAACCACTCTTTCACGATCTAAAAAAAGTAAAAATTAATTTTTTATTAAATCTAATATTCTCGCCATGTATGCTTACATTCAAGGCATCTAAAAAACGAGGTGCTTGGCTCATCAGCGCTCCGAGTTTGCTCTTGCCAAGCCTCTGCCTCTTTATTGTTGCATTTAGGACAGTATTTTTTTACAATTGGGTGAACAGAAATTTTATCTTCTTGAGACACAACTATAAGATTCTTATCTAAGGCTTTCTTCTTTAATTTCACATTATTATTAATTTCTTCCGTACTTAGCTTTAATTCCTTTTGAAAGCCACATCTACATACTAATGATCTATCTCCATCGTATACTTTTTTACGTAAAAGATTTGAACATTCTGGACAAAACTCAACCATATTCTTAACCCTAAAATTTAGTTTAGTTCTTTAAACATTCAAAAGAAGTATAAATAATAAAATTTGTGCTTTTAAAATAAAAATTTGACAAATTTTTAAGAATTTGATTAATCTCATAAATATATTATAAGAAGGAACTGAGAAAAATAACAAGTTTAGTATTAGTGCTCTAAAATATGCTCTAAACTAATTTTAATTCCTTTTTTATTTCGTACAGTTTTTGATAATATTCAAAGTTTAATTTATTCTTATCTTGTATAATTTCTGCTCCAATTTCTTTTTCTCCACCCATAGTAATATTGAGTTCGCCTATAACATTAATGATGTCGTTTTTTTTAAAAGGAAATTCAATACTTTTAATACCAACTTTTATATCTCCAGTTTTATCGTTCAAGATTATAAATTCATTTTCAACGATTTCCTTAACGTAACCGGTTATCTGAACTCGACTATCCGAGCTTTTCACATCAACAATCATTCTTTGAATCGCTGGTTCGCGCATCATATTAAATCAGTTTTTTTTTATTTATATAGATTAAAAAATTTAAGGTGACTATAAATAATTAATTCAAAAATTACAAATTGAATTGTAAAGTATTATTAAACCTATAATACTGAATTTTATAAATATTGCTAATAAAACTATATTAATATAAATTAGTAATCAATAAAAGTGCTGATAATTAATGAGCTTTACACTAAAACTGGATAATAGTAGAGTATTGAAGGGAATAGTCGAAACGCTTTCAAGTATCATTGACGAGACTGAATTTAAAGTGTCTCCTAAAGAATTTGTTATCACTGCCATGGACCCAAGTCGAATTTGTTTGCTAAAATTATCAATAAAGAAGGAGAACTTTGACGATTATAAGTGCAGTAAAGAATCAAAAATCGGTTTAAATTTAGGCGACTTGGATAAGATCCTTAAAAGAAGTTCTGCTGATGACAATATTGAAATAGACTTTAAAGAAACGGAACAAAAAATCAAATTAACTATGCAACGCGTAGGAAAATCCCGTAAAAGAACATTTAGCTTAACGTTAATTGACCTTGAACGGGAAGAAATTCCTATGGACAACTTATTAAAAATTGAGTATCCTTCAAATTGGGTTATAGATACGGAATTTCTAGTAGAAGCGATTAAAGACGCAGAAATATATTCTGAAATACTGAATATGAAGGCTGTTGCGAACGAAGGATTAATCTTTAGCTCGACGGGTCAGATTGGTGAAATGGAGTATAATCTTAGCGTGGAAGATTTAATCGAAAGTGAAATTAGCGAGACTTGCACTGGTGCCTATAGTCTAACATTCCTTAAAGCAATACTTAAAATCGCGTCAATAACAGAAAAACTCGAAATTTCACTGAAAACAGATCATCCCTTAAAAATGATTTTCGATCTTTTAGAAGGTGGTGAATTGAACTACTTTCTTGCACCTCGCGTTGAAGAAGCTGAATTTGACGACGATAACGACATGGACGAATTTTAATATTTCTCTAGTAAATCAATTAACTCATTGAAGTTAAAACTAAACATCCCCGTTCTCAATTATATGTACTTATTTTTATTCTAAACAATTAGGTTATATGAGCCTTGAGCATTTCAAATGAACTAGTCAATCGATATCCATGGCTTCCCTCCTTAAAAAAAGTTTATAAAGATATTGGAGAGAAACCACCTGCTGAGTTTATTTCAGAGATATTTACCAATGCAGACAGTATTCGAATCGCTGAACGTGTTTTAAAAATATTCGAAGCGGCTTTCAATAATATGGAAGAGATTCCAGATTATAAAATTGATCATTTGAATATTCATGTCTATTTATTGCTTAAAATCGTGCTTTATGCTCTGAATAACAAGATAATAACAAATAGAACTGCAAATCTGTATTCAAAGAATGCTTACAACGATATGGAAAGAGAAGGAAACGAATCCAATCTATATAATATCTGTAAAGATTTAGATCTAGATATTCATTTTTATGATCCACCCGAATCATATGGGCTGAAAATTATAAAAGATCATCGAGAAAAGCTAAAAACCAATTTTTCCATTCATTACATTGATTATCTTAGACTTGCATCAAATTTAAGAGACGAATATAGAAAATTAACTAATAATCCTTTGATCGATGGCTATGTTTTTATTCAAAATAAAACTTTAATACGGTTAGTACAAGAGTATGTTAGAAATAAACTCCTTATTGAAGAGACGGAAGATAAAGCTTCCTTAAAGGCATTTACAAAGGAGGTATCCAAAATTCAAGGATTTAAAGATCTTTACGATAAAATAAAAAGTCTGTGGGAGAAAAGGAAAGAAGAATTTGATTTCACTTTTAAACTTGATATAAAGAGTAAAGAGGATATGTTATCACTTTATCCTCCGTGTGTGATTGAAATATTAAAAAAAGCAGAAGAAGGTCAAAATCTTGTCCATCATGAACGTCTCTATATAGTATGGTTTTTACTTGCTTTGGAATATCCTGTTGAAAATGTGGTTGATGTATTTTCAACGTTACCTGATTTTGATAGAGATAAAACCACGTATCAAGTAGAATATGCAAAAAGAAAAAACTACACTCCTTACCAATGCTCAACTTTGAAATCCTTGGGGTTATGTATGGCAGATAAATATAAGGATAAAGGGGAACTTTGTAGAGAAGGATATGGTTCAAAGGACCCTGCTGAGAGGAAAAAGTTAAAACACCCCCTCGGTTATGTTCGAATAAAGAAATACAGAAGTGATAGAGAAGAAAAGTACCAAAAAAATCTAGTAAAAAGAGAACTGGAGGATTCAGAGAAACTAAATGAGTGACTTCACTTATTTAAAAAGGTTATTTCAAGCGTACTACCAAGAAGAACAGAAAAATTTCCCCCAAGTTAGTTCTTTTAATTTGCGGGAGTTTGGATATATCCCATGGGAAAAAAAAGTTTTTATGAAACGACATTTGAAATTTGAAAATCCGAAAGAATTAGGCGTTTATTTAATGCAAGATGCTCCTAGGCACTTATATTCAAGTGGTTCACTATATTTAGATCCTGATGCTAGAGAAATGGAAAACAAAAAATATCAAGGATGTGATTTGATTATTGATATCGATGTTGACCATTTTTATACTCCATGTAAAGAAAAGCACGATCTCTGGTATTGTAAAGAATGTGGTGCTGAAGGAACTGGAATGCCTGAAAAGTGCCCTGATTGTAAGAAGTTGAAGTTTACTAAACTTAATTGGGTATGTGATGATTGTTTAAATATTGCGAAAAACGAAATCAAGAAATTAATCAATAATTTTTTAATCCCAGATTTCGGGATAAACGAAAATGATATGAGAATAGCATTCTCGGGTCACAGAGGATATCATTTGAAAGTTGAAAGTGATGAACTTAGAAAATTAAATAGTGACGAAAGAAGGGAAATTGTTGATTACCTTACAGGTGACAACATTACCTTTGAATTATTGGGTCTTACTGAGCGGTTAAATGAAATTTGGGGTTTAGTAAAAGAAAATCTTGGCTGGTCTCAAAAGATTATGAGTAAAATAGAAGAATTTTTGCAAAAGCCTGAAAAGGAAATAGAAAATATGCTTAAAGACGAACATACCTTTGATTTTAATCATAATGTAGTTGTAAGTTTTTTAAATTACAAAGATGATTTTTTAGAATTAATTACAAAAAGCCAAAGAAATGTTTGGGCTATAGAAGGTTTCCGTTTGACAATGTGGAAAAGATTTTTAAAAGGAATTGTCAAACAAATCGGAGTTGAACTGGATGAACCTGTATCTATAGACATTCACAGACTTATTCGATATCCTGGCTCTTTACATGGAAAGACTGGATTCAAAGTTCAAGAAATCAGTTTAAATCAATTGGACGGATTTAATCCCCTGAATGAATCTAATGATAATTTAGACCCTATCGTTTTTATGAGTAAGAAAAATTTAACCCAGAAACTAGAAATCATTGAAAATATTATACCTATGACGAAAATCAAAGGTGTAGAGTATGGACCATACAAAATTGGAGAAAAAATCGAAGTTCCTCACCACATAGCAGTATTTTTATTGTGTAAAGAAGTTGCGAAAACAATTTGAGATAAAATAATAATATTTCTCATCTTCATTATTATAGAAGAAAATAAATTTTTGAAACACATGAATTTAAAAACTGACTATCAGAACCTTTATCAACATTGGCTTAAAGAATTTGAAAAACCTGAATTAACCCCATTAACTCAAGAGAGTTTTGACTACTATAGGAAAAGTGTTGATTACATCAATAAATATGAGTTAGAAAGTAAGCAAAATATTGAAATTCAATTATTAAAATCATACAAGCATGGATTTAAATATTTGTTTAACGATTTTTTAAAAATACGAGAGGTTAAATTATTAAACGCAGCACTAATTCTTCAAGAAATTGATTATACCAACATAATCGAAGCCGAGAAGTTATTTTATCAAAATATAGTAAGTGCAATTAAAGGATTTAAAAAGCTTAAAACTCTCGTTTTGTACGAGGAAAATGAACCGATTGAATTAGAAGAAATAATAGAAACTGAAGAAGTTAAAGTTAAAGAAATTCCTATAGAAATTCCCACAGAAAACCATTTAGAAAACACCATAGTTGATATCGTACAAAAAAAAGAACTTACACAACCCGATAAAGCTGCTCAGTATAATTATATTCTTATTAGGTTTAACAATCCGTCTCCTCCTCTCGTTGGAATAGATGGTATTAACTATGGTCCTTTTCAGGAAAATGATATTGCCAATCTTCCACATAAAAACGCTAAAATTCTTATATACGAGAAAATAGCAGAAGAAATAGAAATTACTTAACTTTCTTCAAATCTTTTTTTAAATTCCTCTTTAAAATAAATAATCCGATATTTTGAATATTTATCAACGGGAGAATATCTCGGAGGAAATGGATTAATTAAAGTTCCCCCACAATGAGTACACTTAGATTTTGCGTTAATTAATCCGTATTTTCCACAATCCTTACACTTCTGAAGGTATTTTGTCATCTTCCCTATAACTTTAAATTATTTAAGTATTAGTCCCTGATAAATTCAAAGGAACCATTATTTTGCTGAGTCGTATTCTCTAGCACCTCAATTGCATCTGATAAAATGCTTTCCGCATCAAGATAATCTTTAGAGATGATCTCTAATCTATAAAAAGGCGCTCCGATATATAATAGATTTATTTTCCTCGTTTCTTTTGGTTTTTCTACTACCTTCATAACTTCCTTCAATGTATCTTTTATCTTGTTTATACCATCTCCACTTCTGTTCATAAGTCTTATCTTACCTATTATGTTAACAGTAGAAACTTCCACATTCTCATTTATAACTTTTAAAAACGCTTTTTTAATATCATCTGGTATATTGTCAAATTCATCCAAGATTTCTTGTCCTTCTTCTTTGAGAGCTTCGACAGTTTCTTGGTAAAGATCAAATTGTTCCTTTATCGGCCAGCCAATTAATTCGTAAGCTTGGTCTAATGTTAAATCTATTCCGTCCATTTCAGTTAAAAATTGCAATAGATTTTCAAATTTATTAGCGTATTTATGTTCTTTCGCTATCAAAGCTTTTTGAGCGGAATTTACGCGTCTTAATGACAAATCAATCTGTCCTTTATCAGGAACAACTTTCACAACTCTTAATACAAGTCGTTGACCTATCCTCACGACACTTCTAATGTTTTTAACCCATCTACTTGAAATTTCACTAATATGTATCATACCTCTTGCAGTTTCTTCTGAAGGTAAACCATCGTAATCCGGTAAATCTACGTAAATATATTGAGCTTGAATATCAACAACTCGCCCCATTATGAATGCTCCTTCTCTAGGGAAAATTTCTTTGTTTTTTACCATGATAATTATTTGTAATTTTGAATATTTTTTTTGAATTATTATTGTTTATTAACGAAATATGACTTTTTATTTTTATTATCTTATATTGAAGAAAAATGTTTTTTTTAACCCTACGCTATTAAAAATATAGTTAAAAATTATTCTTAGAGTGATGTAAAAATACCTAATTGGCTCGTCCACAATAAATGGGCAAAAAAAGCAGGAATTGATGATTTTATTGCGAATTATGTCAATAGAGACATCGATTACGGGACTTCTTGGGTGTATTCTGAACATGCTGATACCAGATATTATAACACTAATGAAAACATAACTATTCAACAATTACAATTTTTTCATCAAAAAGATTTAGCTAACAAAAATGATATTCAGCATTCATATGTAAAAGCATTTTTTCTACATCACCTCTTAGATTACTTCAGTGAAACTCGAGTTGACATCAATAATATTGATTTAGTTTTTGAAAAATACTTACAAAATAAAGTTATAATTGAAATTACTGATTCTGAAGGCAATTCAATAACTTTTAAAGAAGACATTAAAGAAATTTTTGAATTATTAAAAAATAATAAAAAAGAATTGTATGAAGATTTAAAAGGGAAATACAAACTAAAATCTAAAAATAGTGTACTCTAAAGATACTAATTAATTTTAATTGATAGTTAGTAAAATTTCATCTCATTTATATTTCTTATTTAAATTAAGGCTCTCTCTTCTAAAAATCATTCTTCCTCAAATTCAACAAATTTTCAACCTCTAGTAAAAAAAATAAGAAGAATTATTTACCGATCTTAGAGGGGAATATTTAACTAACTTAGAAAAAAAAAATGGGCTATGATCTCTTAAAAAGTATCTTTACAACTCTCTCCCTTAGAATTTATACGATTAATTATAGTAAAAAATATATATTTGATATCATTAAGGTAGTTATCATTTAATCTAAAATGTATATTTGATATTTTCAAATAAAATAATAAGTTTAATAATAAGTAAAGGAAATTGATTTAAAATGCCAACCGATAAAGAACATTTGAATTTGGTAATAATTGGGCATATTGACCACGGTAAGTCCACTATGATGGGTGCAATGCTCGTTAAAACTGGAGCCGTAACCGATAGAGAAGCGAGAGAACTTGAGAAGTTAGCAAAGGAGTACGATAGAGAATCTTGGTCATACGCATATGTATTTGACCGGCTAAAAGAAGAACGACAACGCGGTATTACAATTGACTTAGCGTTCCGAAAATTTGAAACTAAAACAAAATATTTTACCATAATTGACGCGCCTGGCCACGCAGATTTCGTTAAGAACATGATTACTGGTGCTTCTCAAGCTGACGCCGCTATTCTAGTCGTTTCTGGAAAGAAAGGCGAAATGGAAGTCGGTGTTGCCGCTAATGGTCAAACTAGAGAACACGCTTATTTAGCACAAACTCTAGGTGTTAAGCAATTAGTAGTTGCCGTAAATAAAGCCGATGTCTACGATTACAAAGAAGAGCGTTATAACGAAGTAAAAGATGCCGTTTCTGATCTCCTTAAAAATATTGGTTTTCCCGTCAAAAAGATTCCATTTGTACCCGTTAGCGGTATTAAAGCGGAAAATCTTACCGAGAAAACTGATAAACTTTCATGGTACGACGGTCCAACCTTGATTGAAGCGATTGATGCCTTTGAACTCCCACCAAAACCTACTGGCAAACCACTAAGAATTCCAATCCAAGATGCGTACAGTATCAAAGGAACTGGGGTTGTTCCTGTTGGAAGAGTGGAAACTGGTGTATTAAAGAAGGATGATAAAATTATTATTATGCCAACTGGCTTTAAAGGCGAAATAAGGAGCATCGAAATGCATCACGAAGAACAAGATCAAGCAGAACCCGGTGATAACATCGGATTTAGTATTAGAGGTATTACAATGGCCGATGTTGGCCGCGGTGATGTTATGGGTCATCCAAGTAACGTACCAACTGTTGTTACTCCGAAAGGAAATTGGACTGGACAAGTTATTGTAATCTGGCATCCAACAGCAATTGCTCAAGGATACACTCCTGTAGTTCACGCTCACACAGCTCAAGTAGCCGCTAAATTCATTGAATTAAGCAAAAAATTAGATCAAAAGACTGGGGCTGTAATAGAAGACAATCCTAAATTCCTCAAGAAAAATGAATCAGCAATTATCAAATTGCAACCAATTAAAAAGCTTTGTATTGAGAAGTATAATGACTTTCCAGAACTCGGGCGGTTTGCTGTAAGAGATATGGGTAGAACGGCTGCTGTGGGAATCGTGAAGGATTTGGAAACTGGTGAATAAATAAACAGTCTTTTTTTGATTTTTTTATTTCTAATTTTATTTTAATTTATTTTTTGATTTTTAGTATAGTGTAATATGCCGATAATTATTTTATTTTTTTAGAATTCAACTAGATTTGGGTTTATGGGGAATATTATTATAAGATTTCATATTATGTGAATATTATTTTCATTTTTGAATAATTACTTGTCTTTTCTAATTAAGATAATTCTCGATTAGAAAGGATTAGTATTGATTTCGACTAAGCAAAAGATTTGTTTTATTGGAGAAGGGGGAGTAGGTAAAACCTCCTTACTATCCTTATTACAAGGACGGGATGTCCCTTACGAAAGAATTCCTACAGTAGGACTAGAAGTAGAAGATTCCTCTTTAAATGGAAAAAACTGTTCTATATGGGACTTAGGTGGTCAGAAAAGGTTTAAATTCATGTGGCAGGATTTCTTAAGGGGTGCTGGATTGGCAGTTATAGTTTGTGACTCAACTGAAAAAAATGTTGAGAAGACGAAAGAGATTTACAATAGGTTTGAACGTAGTTTAGGAACAAAAATCATTGCCATCGCAAACAAACAAGATTTACCTGGTGCTATAAGTGCTCAAGAAATTCAGAAAAAATTAGGAGGTTTAAAAACCTACGGAATGTCTGCTATTAGGCCAGAACTACAACAAAGAATGAAAGAGATTTTAGAATACGAGATTGCTACTTATTAAAAACATTTGTTAATCCTCTCTATAAAGCCTTTCCTATAATATGAGCAAGCCGAACTGGTTCAGGAACTTTTGAATCAATGCAAACTTTATGTAGTAAAGAGTCAACTTCAGAAAATTGAATTCCTTTTGAATGAAAATACACTTTTGAGTATCCTCCTGCCGTTTTAATGGAGGTTTCGTATAAATCTCCCGCATTCACTATGTTTTGAAGTTTAAATTCGTATTTATTAGGAAATTTCTTAACAACTGCTTTTCTAACAGCTCCAAGATCCACCATTCTTTCGGTTACAGCTATAATCGGCTTTTTAGTGATGTCATATACTTTTTCTAAATCAATAATGTTAAACCCTCCAAATGTAATTGTATCTGTGAGGATATATTGCACATGTTTTTCATTTTGCTTAGTGAGTTCGATTAAAACTTCCGTTGCATCGTCTCCGTCAATAAGAATTTCCTTTTTAACCATGCCCACCATTCTAGTACCTTGACAGATTATCCCTATTAAATCTGTTGTTTTAGAATTTGAATTAAAAGTAAATTTCGCGTCGTCAAATCCAATTGTAATTGGGAAATCTTTCATTCTTAACTCTCAGGCAAATATTTTTTAATCTCGATCAAGAGGTTTCTAAAAGCTATCGTTGCATTTTGTATCTCTTCGTTTCTAACAGTTAGGTTTCCATTAAGAGAGCCTACGAGGAAATTGATAATGTCTTCAATCGTCATTTTATTAATAAACCATATGTATGCAATCAAGGCTTCAACTGTATCTGCGAGATCGTGAGCATCCGCTCTACTTTTCGCAAATCTTTTCATATCAGCTTCTTTTAATGCGTTTGCTAATATAGTTTTACTAACTTTTACCCCTGTTCGAATACTTTTATTATTTTTGTTATTGCGAGTTAAAACGATGGATTTTGCTATGGAATAAGTAAGATTAACGACACCGTCTCCTATTTTTGCTAGCCCTTTATCTGTTCCTATTGATTTTTGGGTTAGATTATTGTATAAATCCTTTAATAAAAAATCATATGACATTAAGATTAGAAGACGAGTATTTTCTTATAAACTTTTCAGAAGTCCAATATAAGATTAACTTAGGTGAGTTTTTTAAATATTTTCTGAACCTTTGTAACTTCGGTTCTCAAGGTTTCCATAGCTTTGAAAAGGATTTTTTTTATTTTGTATCCGTCTTCAAGCCGAATAAAAATCTCAGGTGGAGTAATTTTGGTAATTTTATACGCTGCTGAGTTCACTCCTTCCGTTTCTAAGAGGTGTTGTACAAAAATGTTGCATAATCCATGTGATTGTCCTTCAACAATTAAAGTATAGTCGTTATCGTTAACACCCTTTTGCATATCCAATTTTAAGAATTTATAGTCTGGTAGTTCTGGACCCATATCGATTTCAAAACCTTCCTCTAACTCAGCTTCTTCAGCTTCCTCTGAAAAATCTTCGGAAAAGGCATTATTTCCATTCTTGGAATCTTTTGATAAATTGGGGTAATGGCTTTCTATCTCTTCATCGTCAAGTAGGTCTTCGTCGTCAAAATCGCTTTCTTCTTCCTTTGGTTCAACTTTTTTTTTTGCCACAATATTCCACCAAAACTAATTTCTCTAATTCAGAATTGAATAAATG
Source organism: Promethearchaeota archaeon (assembly GCA_013375495.1). The sequence continues at coordinate 144,007 of JABXKC010000001.1, read as the reverse complement.
TTTTTTGGTTTTAAACCAATAACAAGATAAGAACCTTTATAAATATTGATTAGCTAACTCTCTCAATCTTTCGCTTGCTAAATATTGAAGATCTCTTGGTCCAAATAATGTAATTTTAATTACTTTTCCATCAACTTTACAGTTTAGATTGAGATAGTTTATCTTCTTTTGAACTTCTTCAAGAAATTTAACAATATTGTTTATATCTCCACTTGAGTTATAAAAATTTATTACTTTTTTTCCACCACTTCGACCCAAGATAGACCCTTCCAGTATTAATTTTAGTATCTATATGCTTTATAAAAAAAAAAATAACGATAAATTCGTTTTAATATCTTAAACTTTCAGTAACATTTCCATAATCGCTTGCGAGCTTTCGATTCTCAACATTTCCGCATCTTGAGCATCGTAATCTATCCTGACCAATCTTTTTCAAAGTTGTTCCACAAATACTACAATCAGCATGAATAACGCCTAAATTATTCTCGACTGTGCTTAAGCTATATTCATTTTCTTCTTGGCGAATAACTTTTGCTCTGACAATATCAGTAATTTGAAATGCATCTGAAATTTTATCTATAAATCTTTTTGATATATGCGAGACATGAATATTACCAAAATAAGAACTATTAAAGTGAATTTTTTTATTAATTGTAGCAAAACTGATCCCAACGGAGTAAAGCCTTAAGAAACGGATGGTTCCGATAATTATATCTCCAATTTTTACCGTTTTTCGATTTTCTTCTTGATGACTCAAGATTTCTATAGCTCTGCGATTCTTATCGATTTTGACTATTCCAGTTTTTGTAGCAAAAATTTGACCTTCTTTTACATAAGTAGAGTGTTTGTCTGGTAAATATTCTTCTACAACGCCTAAATATTGCCCTGTAAGAACTATTTCATTATTTTTCGCAGAATTTTTCATAAATTTCAACAAAAATCTTTTAATTTCTCTATTTAATTATTATTAATTAAAATAATTAAATTTTTTCATAATTTTTCATAAAAAAAATTATGGAGCAGACTTTTTAGGCGATTGTGATAAATAAAAAAGATTTAATATCACTTATTCAACAAACTGATGGATTTTTAAATCCCAAAATAGAGTTAGAACAATATTGTATAGATGCACAAAGTGCTGTCGATATTGTATATTTTGCGGGAGTTGAGTTTAATGATATTAAAAACCATTTAGTAATTGATCTTGGAGCTGGTACGGGTAGATTGTCAATCGCTTGTGCCTATCTTCGAGCGTCCTATATTCTTAGTGTTGACATCGATATGAACGCATTAAGAATTCTTAAAACGAATATCAATGATTTAGGTTTAGAAACTATAATTTTGCCCATTTGCTCGGATATTAATCATTTTGAAATTGTTAGGCAGTTATTACCGAAAGAGTTAAATATCACTACTATTGAAAATCCCCCTTTTGGAGTCCAGAAAAAGACTGCAGACCGATATTTTCTACAGAAAGCATTTAGCTTTTCTGATATAGTTTATTCGATTCATCTAGCAAACCAAAAAGTACATCAATTTATAACATCTTTTATTAGGAAATTTAAATGGGAAATTGATTATGTTTTTCCCTTTAAATTAAAACTAGATCGAACCTACGAATTTCACATACAAAAAACTAAATCTGTAGATGTTAATATATACCGGTTTAAAAGAAAAGAAGATAGAAAATAACTAAAAGAAATTTTTCCACGATTCAAGTTTATCTGGATAAACTGCTTTGGAACCTAAAAACTCTTCAATTCTGAGTATTTGGTTGAATTTACAATTTCTATCGCTCCTACATGTAGCGCCTGATTTTAATTGGCCTGTACAAAGCCCTACGGCTAAATCAGAGATAAAAGTATCTTCAGTTTCCCCAGAACGATGTGAAACCATAACATTGAATCCGTTATCAAAAGCCATTTTAGCAGCATTTATCGCTTCTGTTAAAGAACCTATTTGATTAACCTTGAGTAAAAGGGCATTTCCTGCTTCTTCTTCGATAGCTTTCTTAAGGATATTCATATTAGTTACGGTCAGATCATCATCCACAATCTGAACGGAGGTATCAACCTTTGCTGTGAGGTTAGAAAAAGATCGAAAATCCTTCTCATCAAACGGGTCTTCAATGGATTTAAACGGATATTCGCGCAATAAATCTAAATAAAATTCTAATAGTTCTTCATTAGTGAGTTTTTTCCCGTCGATATTGTAGAATCCTTCTTCGTAAAATTCACTAGCAGCAGCATCCATACCCAATACAAAATCTTTGCCCAATAAAAAGCCAGCTGCTTCGATTGCTTCAATAATTATATCAACTGCCTCTGAGGTTAATGACAAATTGGGAGCAAATCCCCCTTCATCCCCAACATTAATTGCAGATGGTCCATATTTTTGTTTCAGTAATTTTTTTAGAGTTTGATATACTTCAGCAACATTTTCTATTGCCCTAGAGAACGAGTCGGCACCAATAGGTAACACCATAAATTCTTGTATAGCTAAATTGTTCCCAGCATGCTCTCCTCCGTTTATTATATTACAACATGGCAGAGGGAGCAAGTAATTATCTCTCTCTTTATTATATGCGAGAAGATTAAGATATTCAAATAAGGGTTTTTGCGATAACTTTGCAGCTAGCTTTGAATTAGCTAAAGACACCGACAAGATTGCATTAGCGCCTAGAACACTCTTGTTATCAGTTCCATCAATTTTCATCATCTCTTCATCAAGTATCCTCTGCTCTCTAACATCAAAACCAAGTAATCTTTTTCCTAATATATCGTTTACATTAGATACTGCTTTAGTCACGTGCTTTCCTAAAAAGTCATTCCCCCCATCTCTCAACTCCAAGGCTTCTAGGATCCCTGTTGAAGCTCCTGAAGGGACTGAGGCTCTAGCGTAAATATCACCCGCATATACATCGCTCTCAACTGTAGGATTTCCTCGTGAATCTAAAATCCAACGAGATTTAATTTTACTTATTTTAAATTCAGTCATATTCTTGTTTTCTTCTGTGTATTTTAAAGTTATATAATAATAATAAATAAAGAAACTTTAATCTTTAATAGTATTTTTTTATTTATTATTAAGAGACTTTATTGAGATCTGGTGTTACAATGTCAGAAAATAGGCCTTGGGTAGAGAAGTATAGACCTCGCCGTTTAGATGATGTAGTTAATCAAAAAGGAATTATCAAAAGATTAAAACAGTTTATAAAAGACGAGTCGATGCCCCATCTAATTTTTGCTGGTCCAGCGGGTACTGGAAAAACAACTTCGGCTTTAGCAATGGTAAGGGAATTGTATGGCAGTAAAACGGCTGTAAATACTACTTTTTTAGAATTAAACGCGAGCGATGCAAGAGGTATAGATGTTGTTAGAACCTACATCAAGGATTTTGCTAAAGCTAAACCGCCAACTGATATCATATTTAAAATTTTAATCTTAGACGAAGCGGATAATATGACTTCGCCTGCTCAGCAAGCTTTGAGAAGAACAATGGAAAAATACACTAGAAACTGTAGAATGATTTTAATTTGTAATTATTCTAATAAAATTATACCTCCAATCCAATCCAGATGTGTTGTGTTTAGATTTTCAGCATTAAAAAATGACGATATTAAAGAAAGAGTAAAATATATTGCAGACCAAGAAAAAATTGATATTAGTTCTGATGGTTTAAGCGCTCTTGTGGAAGTATCTAAAGGAGATTGTCGAAGAGCAATCAATTATTTACAGTCTTGTGGCACAATATCAAAAAAAATTAATCAAGATATCGTTTTTCAAGTAGCAGGTGAAGTACCCCCTGAAAAAATTCGAGAAATACTCCAAACTGCTCTTGAAGGGCAATTACAATTCTCCTTAAAATTACTGAAAGATGTCACAAAAGAATACGGTTTGTCGGGAATCAATATAATAAAAAATATCCATCGAGAAATTTATGACTTAAACATTTCAGAGGACATAAAGATTGAGCTTTCAAAACTCCTCGCTGAGTTTGAATACCGATTAAGTCAAGGAGGAACGGAAGAAATTCAATTACAAGCGCTTTTAGCCAATATCGTCATGTTGAATGAGATGAAATAATTTCGTTTTAAAAATATAATATTGTTCTCTCTCTCTAAAATAATTATCCATTCTTTCCTTGGATTTTTTATCTATTGTGAGATGTACACTATTTCCGTAGTTGATATCCCATAAAATCAATCCAAAAGGATCAGCAGGTTGATAAGAAATGAATTTGGCGGGATCGAATAAGTCCAAAAAATCATCGTAATTGATTACGCCTAAACCAACTTCTAAAATTTTCGCGACCATTCGCCTTATTTGTTGCCTTAGAAATGCTCTACTTTTAAAATCGAATATTATGAAATCACCATCAATATTCAATGATGCTAGTAAGAGGTCCCTAACAGTTTTCTCTTCCTTGTTTTCTTGTTTTGAAAAATTTCTGAAATTGTGTCTTCCTTCTAATGCTTTACACGCCATTTTCATTTTCTTTATGTTTAAAGAACTTTTAAAATAACCAGTAACGTATTTATAATGTCTAAATTGCGCGTTGTATCTTGAATAATACTCTAGTGGAACTTTAGTATAAGCCCAGATTCCAATCCTTTTCGGTAAAACGGAATTTATCTCCATTAATATTGGGAGTTTATTAGTAATAAAAGAAAATACAGATCCTCGAGCTGATACTAATTTATCTGTTCTGCTAGCTACCTCAAAACCCGATTGTTTAATTTCGTTTACGTAACCTTTTTCTTGTAGGGCTGTTATCAAAATATCTTCGATAGTTGTGTAATTCGGTTGTCTTTGGGAGCCATGATACCTTTTGGATCCGATGTAATAGAATTTAAAGAGAAATCTTGAATTTTCCATTCTTAATAAACTTATTTTTATATTTTTAATAACTATTCGTATGAAAACGGAATTATCGATTGAATTAAAATTGTGTTATAATATTGAAACCAATTAATTAGGTAAAAAATAATCTTTTAATGGAACTTAACATTTATAATTTTAAATTTCATAAGTAATTTTCAAGTTCATTAAAAGTATTAATAGAGAAAATATGTCCAAAATTTATTCGTCAATAAAAAATTTAAGAGATCGTGCAAGAGCGACTGTAACCATAAAGCAATTCAATGTCTTGTTTTTCTTAGCATTGTTTTTCGTCGTCTTATTAGCCATAATTATTAGACTCTCACCGGTTGCTTCTGGTAATTACTTAATTAAAGCATTTGACCCTTGGATTCAATATTACAACGCAGAATACTTATCAACTCACTCACTTTTCGAATATTTCAATTGGCACGACATCAAAAGCTGGTTTCCAGAAGGATTCCCCCGTGGAGACCTCAGACCTGGATTGACATTTACAGTGGTGACTATTTTTCAATTTTTCAACTCAGTAGGAATACCTATCTCTCTTTATGATGTTTGCTTCTACTTTCCCGCTTTTATGGGTGGAGCATCAGTTTTCGCCATATATCTTGTAGGAAAAGAAGCTTTGGATAGAAGATGTGGTTTAATCGCAGCTTTTTTCTTAGCGTTTAACCCGGGGTTTATGCAAAGAACTACAGCTGGTTTTTTCGACAATGAGACCATTGGGGTATTTTCAACATTAATGGTATTTTATTTCTTTATTAAAACAATACGAACGGGCAAAATTGTTCATTCTTTCTTAGGTGGAATATTCTTAGGTTATTTAGCTTTAAGTTGGGGAGGATATAGTTTTGTATATTTGATTCTCCCCATTGTCGTTGTTATAATGATCCTTCTAAAAAAATACGACTCTAATATATTAATTGCCTATGCCGGCATAGAAGGGGTAGGAATACTTGTATCTGCCCTCGGCGTAACTTTCCAGATCGATGGATTTTTCACTAGTTTAGAATTAGGTGGTATTTTTTATTTTACCATTTTTTTATTAATTTTTCATTTACTTTACACCAAAAAAGATGAATTTTCCCGATTTTATAATGGTTTAATAAACATTGTAAAATGGGGATTAATTCCAGTCATTTTTGTTGGAGCAGTCATTATATGGGTCGCCCCAGATTTAATTCCATTTGGATTTGGGAGTAGATTATTAAGTATTTTAAGTCCCTTAATACGAGAGAATTTGAGTCTAACTGCATCAGTAGCTGAACATATGCCAAGTGCCTGGAGCGTATTTTACTACAATACTTTAATCCCTTTAATGCTTTTACCTTTAGGATTGTTCTTCTTATTCAAAAGAGGTAGCGTCGCAGATATATTACTTCTAGCTTTTCTGATTTTAATCTTCTATTTCACAGGGAGTATGATTCGAATCATCCTCTTATTTGCCCCCGCTGCTTGTTTAGTAGGCGCATACGGGTTGGTTAATGTGTTAAAAATATTTGGTAGTTTTTATGGAGAACAAAGAACAGGAATAAGTAGAAAACGAAAACGCCAAGTAAAAAGGACGGTAGGGAAATCTGAAATTGGTGCGGTTTACATCATTGTTGGAATAATGTGTATTGCACAAGTAATGCATGCGTCTAACATTGCGATCACTCAATTATCGCAAAGTCAAATTGCACCCGGAGGGCAAATACACGATTGGGAGGAATCTTTAACTTGGATGAAAACCAACCTTCCCGGAACCACTGTTGTTGTTTCGTGGTGGGACTATGGCTATTGGTTAACTCCGATAGGAAATATGACAACTGTTAACGATAATGGAACAATTAATCAAACTCGAATAGGAATGACTGGAATGGCAATGATGCAAACAGATGAGATATACAGCGCCAAAGTTTTTAAACGACTAAAAGCAGATTATGTTTTAGTCTATTTTGGGATGCTTTATCCAAATTTAGGCGGTGATGAGGGTAAATGGCCTTGGATGGTTAGGATTTGTAACGATAATTACCAAAAATATAAGGATTGGGGTATGGAAGAAGATAATTGGGGCTCTAACTCGGTATTCGTTGAAAGCGAATATTTTAACGATACTTCGCAAAGACCCACTCCAAAATGGTTCCAAAGCCAGTTAGTTAAGCTAATGTTTTACGGGAATCCAACCAGTCCACCACCAGACCCTGATGACATCAGATCCTTCACTGAATATTATCAGAAAGCGATCAATTATGATAGATATGATGATGATGGGAATTTATTCGTAACCCATATACCCACGGATGGAGATTATAAATCTAATGTATTTAGGCCTGAATATTTCTCTACAAATGGGATGGTTAAGTTGTTTAAACTTGATTATACCGCTTTAGAATCGAGTTTTCAAATACTCAATCCTGAAGTATTCAATTCTGGTTATGCTACCCTCAAATTAAAAAACACTGGAACAAAAAACTTAACTATTCAAGATGTCAAAATAAATGGTGAGAGTTATGATTTTAGTTTAGGTAAGGGTATAAATACGAACCAAATAGCCGCTGAAGATGATGATTTGGTTTGGGTAGACTTTCAATCTAGTGGAAAATCTTTCCAGACTAGCGATGTTGTAAATATTGAAGTAGAAGCCCAATCAATAGCAGCAGATTCTTTACTCTTTACATTTACAAACTATACGAGCAATTTCTTTGTGAAAGAAGGGATTGAAGGGGATATAAAAATTAATAACCCAAATAGTCAAGTAGTTCAAATAAATGAGGACCTCAGTGAAATTTATCTCGAAATTGAAAATACTGGCCTTACAACTGTAATTCTAAGAGACTTTTATGTTGACAGCGAAAATAATACTCTTGATGATTTTACCTATCTTTCTGGATCCTCTATATTAGAAGCGGGTCAAATGGCTTATGTTAAAGTAATAAATACAAATAATTCATTTTACCCGATAAGAACCGAGCACAAAATCGGCGTTATTACCCCTAACAATATTAAAGACGAGCTTTTATTTACTTCTAATTACGATAATTTTAAAATTTCAATACTTGAGGATAGTAGAATTCCGTCTCCAGAAGCATTAATTGCGACTCAGACTGATTTTAGGAAGCATATCCCAATCAATTTGGAAAATACTCACGCCTATACCTACGATAATGGCACTACTATAGTAAATATTCACGTTAAAAACACTGGAGATATTATACTAGGTCTAGACTCTATATATCTAACTACTTCTTCAAGTTGGACTCCCATATTGGATTTCTTGCCCTTCAATAATACACAACCTGGAGAAGAACGAAGTATTACTATAACAGCCTCAGATTATTTAACAGGCATCGAAGTAAACGATGAGATAGGAATTATAGTCACCACTAACTATGATGGCGAAACTAGAGCTTCTGATATCGGATTTGTTCATACAATTGTTAATAGGCCTGACGTCCAAATTATTGAAAATGTCGAAGGTCAAAAAGCATCGTATATCGCAGCTAATGAGACTGGTAAAATCCTAATTAAAAACACTGGTGATGAATCTATTACTCTGGATAAGTTATATCTAAATACTACAACAGAGTTAAATTTCGCAAGTGATGTGAATTTTGACTACGGAGATATCTCGTTAGATATACAAGAATGCGCTTTAGTCTCTTTCAACATCACTGGAATACAGTTAAACTCCTCTAATATCCTTAATGCTAGAATAACAACTAATACTACTGCTGAATTCGATATGGATTTCACCACAATTGTAGATTCACAACTCTATAACATAAATATTGACGATAGTGGAACGAGTGCTTCACATTCAGCTTCACTAAATGTATTAATTACGATAGAAAATAATGGTATTTTTAATGTTACGGTAGATTCAATAAATATCAATGGTACATATATCCCTTTGGCTAATTTTACTGTAAGTACTTACGAGATAGGAGCGGGTAGTTCAATTCAATTTACAATAAGCACGGGTGATCTCGAAAGTATAATGGGTGATATTGACATTTTAGATAACGACATATTAGTAATAATCGTCCGGACTCAGGAAGGAGCAGAGGATATTCACGAAGAAACTGTTACCCCCTAATTTTAATTTTCTTTTGTTTTTAGTAAAAATCATAAATTATGCTAGATTAAAAAATCTGTAGACCTATCCTCTATAAATTGTATTTAACTACATCTTTAATTAACCTCAAAATTTTGGTACTAAATTTATGATATCTAATTTCAAAATTGAATCCGATTATGTACCTCGTGGAGATCAGCCAGAAGCTATAAAGAAACTTGCAAATAATATTAAGAACGGAAAAAACTTTCAAACTTTACTCGGAGCGACTGGTACAGGGAAAACATTCACTGTTGCTAATATTATTCAAAAAGTTCAAAAACCAACTTTAGTTATGGCACCAAATAAAACGCTTGCCGCACAATTGTATAACGAACTTAAAGAATTATTTCCTAACAACGCGGTACATTATTTTGTAAGTTATTACGATTATTATCAGCCCGAAAGTTATATGCCTATAACAGGGTTATACATCGAGAAGGATTTCAGCGTAAACGAAGAAATTGAAAGACTTAGATTAGCTGCAACCCATGCAATTAGAACCAGGAACGATGTTATAATAGTAGCAACGGTTTCTTGCATTTATGGGATTGGTGATCCTAAAATTTGGACGGCAATTTCTCTAAACCTTGATGTTGGCCAATCAATTAAAAGAAAAGAAATAATAAAACGATTAATTTTAATGAATTATGAAAGGAAGGAAGTAGAATTTAAACCGGGTGTTGTAAGGGTTAGAGGAGATATTATAGATATTTTTCCCGCTTACTTAAACACTGCAATTCGCATATCCTTATTTGGAGACGTTATTGAGTCAATTCAAGAAATACATCATATTTCGAATAATGTAATAAAAGATATTTCAAACTGTAGGATTTTTCCTGCTACCCATTTTATCATACCTGAAGAAAACAAAGAGAAGGCTTTAGTATCGATAGAAGAAGAGTTAGAAATTCAGGTAGCAAAATTCATGGAAGAAAAAAAATACGCAGAGGCACAGTGGATTGCGAAAAGAACTAGATTTGATCTTGAGATGATGAGGGAAATGGGATGGTGTAAGGGAGTAGAAAATTATTCTAGACACTTAGACGGAAGACCCCCTGGCAGTCCTCCTATGTGTTTGATCGATTATTTTCCAAAAGATTTCTTAATTGTTGTTGATGAAAGCCACATCACAATTCCACAAATACATGGAATGATTGGTGGAGATCGATCAAGAAAAAAGAATCTTATAGATTTTGGGTGGAGACTTCCATCAGCATATGATAATAGACCATTAACTTTTGAAGAATGGGAATCCAAAATTAAATACATCGTCTTTATGAGTGCTACTCCGGGGAATTGGGAATCGAAGAAAAGTGGGGGAATCTCTGCTGAACAGATAATTAGACCTACGGGGTTAGTTGATCCTTTTGTGGAAATACGCCCCGCCAAGAATCAAATAGATGATCTGTTAGGAGAGATACGAAAAGTTATTAAAAACAAGGGGAGAACCTTAGTAACGACGCTTACTAAACGAATGTCAGAAGATATCGCTGAATTTTATACTGAAATTGGTTTGAAGGTTGCTTACTTGCACTCAGAGGTAGATACCGTAGAAAGGTTTGAAATCTTAAGGCGCCTTAGGGACGGTACTCACGATGTTTTAGTTGGTATAAACTTATTAAGAGAAGGACTTGATTTGCCAGAAGTACAACTAGTTGCTATCTTAGATGCAGATAAATTAGGGTTTTTGAGAGACACTCGATCTCTTATACAGACAATAGGTAGAGCTTCGAGAAATATTGAAGGGAAGGCTATTTTATACGCTGATAAATTTACTTCAGCAATGAGAGAAGCTATTGAAGAAACCGATAGAAGAAGGAAAAAACAAATTGAATATAATAAAATAAACAACATTACTCCTCAATCAATTAAGAAGAATATTCTGAATTCTCTTTCAGAAGAACAAGAATTTGCAGAAAAAGAAACAAAGAAATTAAAAAGAACTGTAAAAGAAAAGATTGAAGAATTAGAAAAGAAAGGAGATATGGAGGTTGTAATCCAATACCTTGAAACTAAAATGTTTCTGGCAGCAAAAGAGCTTAGGTTTGAAGATGCCGCGTATTTAAGAGATAAAATCAATGAAATTAAGAAAGATTATAAAATTACAGCATAATTTTTAAATTAATTAATCCCTTAATAATTAGTCTTACTCCAATTAAGATATAATCTTAATTTCATTATATTCAATCAATTGAGGGCAATTTTAGAAAATCATTACACTTTAGGATAATATTATCGAGGATTATAAAATAAAATAGTGAAGTTTTTTATTAAAATATTCACACAGATTATAATTAATCCATCTTTTAGAAGATTTAGAGAAGGTTGTGGGTTTTCTTCAAAAAATTGTTACTGAAGATGAAAACGATGATTTAGATCATTAAAATTTATAAATTGAATACCCCGTTTCTGTATATTTTTTTTTATTTGTTTTAACCAGTATAAGGTTTTATAATATCTTAGAAAAACTTTTTTGATATCCGGAATTAAAAAGAAATAGTAGAATATGAATGAATTTATTGTCATTAAGGGTGCTAGACAGAATAACTTAAAAAATATTGATGTGGTAATTCCACGCAATAAGCTTGTAGTTGTAACTGGTATTAGTGGAAGCGGAAAGTCATCGTTAGCTATGGACACCCTGTATGCTGAAGGTCAGCGCCGGTTTTTAGAATCATTATCAAGTTATGCTAGGCAATTTCTGGGTGAAATGGACAAACCCGATGTAGATTCAATAGAAGGACTCTCACCAGCTATAGCTATAGAACAGAAAGCGTTGTCTAAGAACCCAAGAAGTACTGTAGGAACGGTTACAGAAATATATGATCATTATAGATTACTGTTTGCTAATATAGGGATTCCCCACTGTCCAAATTGTGGGAAAGAAATAAAACCTCAAACACCTCAACAAATAATTGAGCAACTTCTAAACTCCATTAAAGAAAATCAAAAATTTATAATAAAAGCTCCTATAATAAGGGATAGAAAAGGAGAGTACAAAGATTTATTACAAGACCTGAAAAAACAAGGATATGTGAGAGTTGAAATTGACGGTATTCAATTTACTTTAGATGAAGAAATACCTATGGAAAAGAATGTTAAACATAACATTAGCGTAATCGTGGATCGGCTTGTAATGAAAAGCGATATAAAAACGAGATTGGCTGACTCTATTGAAACTACCTTAGAGTTGACTGACGGAATTGTCGTTGTAGAGGTTCTCGATATAGGAGAACAAATTTACTCCGAACATTTAGCGTGCGTTGATTGTGGGATATCATTTCCTCCAATTGATCACAAAATGTTTTCTTTTAACATTCCTCATGGAAGCTGCAAATATTGCAGCGGATTAGGAACTGTAATGGAATTTGACTACGAACTAGTTTTAGGAAATGATTTAGATGTACCACTTCAAGATACTCCTATAAGAAACATTCCTGGATTTGGTTCATTAACAGGATATTCTTGGCAATCAATAGAACAAGTCACTAAGCATTATGGATTTGACACTGATAAGACAGTGATAAAAGATATTGATCCTAAAAAATTGCATAAAGTATTATTTGGCACGGAAGAGGAAGTAATCGAATTTTATTACGAGAGCGAAAATAATGGCTTCCGAAACAATAAAGGTGAAATAAAGTCAAAATATCAAGTAGCTAGACCTTTCGAAGGAATCATTCCTATGTTGCACAGAAGATATATGGACACCCGCTCTGAATGGGCTCGAGATACGTACGAAAGTTTCATGAATCAGATTGATTGTCCTCAGTGCAATGGTCAGAGGTTAAAACCTGAAAGCCTATCTGTACTGATCGATAATGTGAATATTGCTAAATTATCTGATTTAGCAGTAAAAGACTCATTGAATTTTTTTAAAAAGTTACAATTAGATGAAACTCAAAAGATAATAGTTAAAGATGTCCTCAAGGAAATTTTAGACAGGTTATCCTTTTTGGACAATGTTGGGTTAGATTACATAAGTTTAAGCCGAAGGTCTCACACCCTTTCAGTAGGAGAAGCTGAAAGAATTAGATTGGCAACCCAGCTAGGTTCAAGACTTGTTGGTGTCTTATATGTCCTAGATGAGCCTTCAGTTGGCTTACACCAGCGTGATATCTCTCGTTTAATAGATATGCTAAAAAAACTAAGGGACTTGGGTAATTCTGTTATAGTTGTAGAGCATGACGATGAAATTATGCGCAACGCTGATCACATTATTGATCTTGGACCTTTAGCAGGTGAGAGCGGCGGAGAAATTGTAGCGGAAGGACCGTTAGCCACGATACTAGCTGCTAAAACATTAACAGGTAAATATTTATCCGGAAAAAAAAAGATTGTAGTTCCAAAAGTAAGGAGAGAGATTGATAGTAACTTCATAGAAATCATAGGGGCCAAAGAAAATAACCTTAAAAATATAAAAGTAAAAATTCCACTAGGCGTTTTTACCTGTATCACTGGCGTTTCTGGAGCGGGAAAAACAAGTTTAATAATTGAATGTCTATACAAAGGGTTACATAATATCGTTAACACTCGCAGTTCTCGAATAACGAGCGGTGATTTTGACGAAATTAAAGGACATGAAACTATTGATAAAATAATAAATATAGATCAATCTCCAATTGGAAGAACACCTCGTTCTGTACCTGCTACTTATACAAAGGCTTTAGACTATATAAGAGAACTATTTGCAAAACTTGAAGAATCAAGAGAGAGAGGTTACAAAAAAGGAAGATTTAGCTTTAATACTAAAGCAGGTCACTGTAAAAAATGTAAGGGAACGGGATATATTCTGAAAGAGATGTATTTTCTTCCGGATGTGTATATCAGATGTGATTTATGTAGAGGTCTTAGATATAACGCTGAGACCTTAGATATTAGATATAAAGGAAAGACGATTTCAGATGTATTAAAAATGACTTTTCATCAAGCTCTTGAATTTTTCGATAGTATTCCTAATTTAAAGCGAACTTTAAAAACTGTAGTAGATGTTGGATTAGGATATCTAGAGTTGGGTCAATCTTCAACAACTTTGAGCGGAGGTGAATCTCAACGCTTGAAAATAGCTAGAGAATTAAGAAAAACAAGCACAGGGAATACATTATATATATTAGACGAACCAACTACAGGACTTCACATGTACGATATCCAATTTTTGTTAAAAGTGCTTCACAAATTGGTAGATAAAGGTAATACTGTAATTATTATAGAACACAATATGGAAATTATTAAATCTGTAGATTATTTGATTGACCTTGGACCTGAAGGTGGTGAAAAAGGAGGGAAAGTGGTAGTAATTGGGACTCCCGAAGAAATTATTAAGAACAAAACATCGTTCACAGCGAAATATCTTAAAAACTACTTAAATTAAATTTAAGATTGCAGTTACTACTATTGGTTTTTTACGGTTAATTCAATAAAATCTATATCCTAAGATAATTTTTTTAATTATGATCATTAATTAGATTTAGTTAATTAAATTTCTTTAGAAGTGAATGAAAATGACTCCCGAATCCGTTAATAAAATTATTAGGGCTCCTATCGCTTCGATTTTAGGGCATATTGATCATGGCAAAACTTCTCTTTTAGATTATATTCGAGGAACAGTAGTACAACAGAGAGAAGCTGCAGGAATAACCCAACATATAGGAGCATCTTATTTTCCAACTGGAGATATTAAAGAGTTTTTAAGAAAATCTAGGCAAGAGTTTGCCGAGAAAGAAATTCAATTACCAGGAATTTTGATTGTAGATACACCAGGTCACGCCGCATTTATGAACCTTAGGAAGAGAGGTGGAGCCGTTGCAGATATAGCAATATTAGTTATTGATGTAACAGCCGGAAACATGCCGATTACTTGGGAATCCGTCAGAATTTTGAAAGAACGAAAAGTTCCTTTTGTTATTGCCGCTAATAAAATAGATAGGATATCAGGGTGGAAATCTATTGAAGACGCTGATTTTCTAGATTCATATAATAAGCAAAAACCTCATGTGAGAGATTTTCTTGACGAAAAATTAAGTCAAATCGGGGTAGATTTCCTTTCAGAAGGCTTTAAAGGAATAGATCGGTACGACAAAATAAAAGATTTTACTAAAAAAGTAGCAATAGTACCTACGAGTGCCAAAACAGGCGAGGGAATATCGACATTATTGATGGTTTTAATGGGACTAGTGCAACAATTTTTAACTGAAAACTTGAAATTTAGTGAAGGACCAGCTAAAGGAGTGGTTTTGGAAGTAAAGAAAGAAAAAGGCCAGGCAGTAACTATGGATGTCTTAATTTACGACGGAGTAATCAAGAAAGGCGAAGAATTCATTGTAGGTGGCTTAGAAAAACCTATTAAGTCAAAAGTAAGAGCTTTACTCATGCCGAAACCTCTAGATGAGATAAGAGATCCTAGACAGAAATTTGATTCTGTAGATATGGTAAGTGCGGCAGCTGGAATTAAGATTCTTGCCCCTAATATCGACGATGTTGTAGCAGGATCCCCGTTTAGAGGTATTGGTGATCCTTCACAAGAACAAACTGTATACAACGAAATAGAATCAGAAGTAGAAAGTATTCGAATTAAAACAGATAAAGCTGGAGTAGTGTTAAAAGCTGATACCTTAGGATCCCTTGAGGCCCTAGAAAACCATTTTACAAAAAACGATGTGAAGATATCCATAGCTGATGTAGGTCCGATTAAAAAAGAGGATATTATGAACGCGAGTTTAGTTCGAACTCTCGATCCATACTCTGCAACTGTTTTAGGATTTAATGTGGCTATTCTACCTGATGCACAAGAGCAAGCTATAGCAGAAAATATTAGAATTTTCACGAATAATGTCATTTACAGATTGTTGGAAGATTATATAGAATATGCTGAAGTAAGAAAAGCTGAAGACACCGCAAAAGGCTTAAGCGAATTAGTATTGCCAGCAAAGCTAAGAATGATTCCCGATTTTATATTTAGAAATTCAGATCCCGCAGTTTTTGGAGTACATGTAGAAGCGGGCACTTTATATCCAAAAGTAACTTTAATAACAGCAGAAGGAAAGAAAGCGAGAAGAGTCCACCAAATTCAAGATAAGGGAAAAACTTTAGAAAAAGCCGGAAAAGACTCTGAAGTAGCTATTTCCATTCGCGGTATAGAAATCGGAAGAGATATCGATAAAGATGAAACTTTATTCGTAAGTGTACCCGAATCTCATGTAAGGCAACTTATGGGTAAATTTCTTGATGAATTAACGGTGGATCAAAAACAAGCTTTGCGAGAATATATTATCCTCCAAAGATCGATGCAACACCCTTGGTGGGGCATGTAATAGCGGGATTCTTACCGCTTTGAGCTAGAATAACAAATATTATTTGAAAATTTATCGATTTTTAGATGAAAATACTTAGTCCATAAGATTTTATTTAAATTCTCAATACCTTATTATAATAGAAATTAAAATTACATTAATAAAAGCTGTCAAACAACTCATATATGACTTCAATAAATTCAATCTTTCAAGAAGTTTTAGAAGATATAACACCAACCCAACAAGAACTCAATTTAATCAATGATATCGTAATAAAACTCAAAACATTATTAGACAAGAAAGCTCAGCAATTAGGTATCAAATATACGAGGATTGAACCCCAAGGCTCAACAGGAATTAAGCAAACGCAATTAAAAAACGATTTTGACATCGATTTATTTGTTGGACTGAATTATGAACTGTATAAACCAAAATATGATGGTTTGAGTAAAAATAAATTAAAAAAAGAATCTAAAAAAGATTTTCGTTCTTTATGTACTAATTGGATAATAAAATCGTTAACTCTAAAAGAATTTCACCATCCACGGCTCCTCTATGCTGAACATCCATATGTAACCGTAGATTATATCGTTAAGAATTATACAATCAAGATTGATATTGTTCTTTTTTTTGATTTAGAGTTGGATTATATTATGAACTATGGGCCTATAACGGCAGTTGACAGATCACCTTGGCACGGTCGCTTTGTGAAGGAAAATTTGTCCCAAAAACAGAAAAATGATGTTAGGATCTTAAAGCAGTTTTTTAAAGCTAATCATTGTTATGGTGATAAAAGCGCAGTAGGAAAAGTCGGATTTATTGGCTATAGTGCAGAACTTTTAATCCACCATTATGAAAATTTGCAAAATCTATTTTCTAATTTCGCTAAGCTTAAAAATAACCCAATTGACTTTAATAATAGGCCCATTAATGAGCTAAAAAAGATTCAGCATTTTCAGAACGATTATATTATCATTACCGATCCTGTCGATAAAAATCGTAATGTGGCTTCTGCAATTTCAGAAAAGGCGTACAAGTATTGTAAGCAACGGATAAAGGAATTCTTAGAGAACCCGGATAAGGAATACTTTTTAATTGAGATTATTCCAGAAATTGATCTTACTACTATTGATAGCTCTCTTGTTGAGAAACTTTTCATCGTAGAATTAAAAAACGATAATGGTGACATTCATTACACCATTAACAGAGATAAATTATACTCAATCGGAGATAGCATCAAGGCAAATGGAGAAAAAGAATTCTCACACGCCGAAAGATTTGGTCAAATTGAATTCGAGGTCTATTTTGAACACGCTCTTGAAGAATACAATCTCTCTATTTTTTGTGAAAATCCTGAAATAGAAAAAAGTTATCTGCGACGAGGCCCCCCAATTAAAGATAAAGTTCATTCCGAGAAATTCATTAAGAAAAATCCCCTTTCTTTTGAGAAAGATGGCTTCCTATGGGTAAAAACTATTAGAGATTATTCCTCTTTTCCAGATTTCTTGAAAGAGATTATCAGAGATAAAATTCCCGATAATTTAAAAATTGTAAACCTCTCAAATTCTAAGGAGACAAAAACAATATCAGGAAAAAGATGTTTATATGTCTTATTAAAAATGGTATTACCTTATACATAATAAATCTTATTTCTTCTGGTTTTTAAGAAAAAAAATACCAGATGGAACCTTGGAGCGTGTACTTTTTATTTACAAGCACAGCATCTCTCATTCCAACTAGTGCAATTTGCTTTATGCATTTTCGATTAAAAATTGATGGTGTATCTATAAAAGAGAAAAAATTTCTTCTGGAAAGATTCTATAAAATTAAGATTGTTTCGATCTATCATACATATTCCAGCTGTATGTAATAAGTCGTATTAATATACACAATAAAATAGATTATAAGATACCCGAGTACAACTATTAAGAAACTAACTAGTAACACAAAAATCATTTTATTTATCAACCAAATTTATTTTTTATTTTAATTTTATCATCAAATTGAAGATCAATATTTTTTGAAAAAAAAAAGATTTTAGAAAATATTTTTTATCTGTTACAATTGATTTAACATTATGGAACCTATATTTCCATGTATTTTGTCAAAGCTGTTACCCCGCCGAACATCTCGAGTCCATTGAAATCCATAATTCCTGCATAAGCCCATCCAAATCCCGCATTTCCGTAAAAAAAACCACCATCAGGGATCGGTATTTTAAAATCGCCATAAGGGCTTACCATCATAAGAACGGTTGCCGGGCACCATTTACCTTCTGTATTAGGCAAGGTTATTGGTTTATGTCGATATATTATCTCCAAATCTTCTGCATCTGTTGTTTTAATCATTCCTACGCCCGTAACAAACCAAAGGTTAATCCACGTGACCCCCCGCACTGTGCATACAAATTCTTTGTTTTTGAAAACCTCCGCATTTTTGAGCTTTCCCATAATCGAATAGACTTTCTTACCTGATTCATTATGATAGATTTTTATATGGAATTCTACTCGTCCCAAACCCTCACTGCTGACCTCATCAAATGTAATCTTTCCTACGATTAAAGTAGTACCATTATAATAGCTAAAATCATTTCCAGGAATATCCGCATCGTCCCCTTTCGCCATGACTAAGATGCTATTAGAACCAGCAGCCAACACCGGTGTAACAATTGCTATGATACCTATTAAAAACGATACCGCGATCAGTGTTTTAGTCAATTTTGATTTCTTTTTCACTACCATTTTCACCCCATATTTTTTTTTATTCAAATCTTTTTATAAATGTTTAAGGCTAGTTTTATCATCAAAATGATGATTTTTTTTTATTTTTAAATTAATTTTCGATGTGTCATTATATTATTGGGACGGTTCATATTTAAGTCTTATCACTGATATGATATCGAAAAGAATCATTATAATGAAGAAAGAATCATCTTAAATGTTAGAATACATAAATTAATGAAACGGCTTATCAAATCAGAAAATTAAAAAATTAGTACGCTATATTATTATTAAAGAAAAAAACTGAAACTAGCACATATGAAAAAAATTAATGAATTTTAGAGAGATGATATTAAAAAATGTCTAAAAAAGAACACCATGAAGTTGTACCGGATAAGATGAAAGTGGATAAGGAACAAAAATTCACTATAACCTTACCAAATGGAGAAGAAATTATAATAAAATTGAATGATAAAGAAATAGAAACAATTGAAAGCTATTTTCATCTACTTGGTAAACATAATATACGATTTGATCTTTTTAACATTTTATTAGTATTTGATGAATTGAATATAACCCAAATTAGCCATATGGTTGAACAAAGTAAATCTACAGTAGCTAGACATCTTAAGAGTATGGAAGAAGACGGTATGATTATTTCACGAAAAGCTGATAAGCATCAAAAAGGAAAAATCCCTCCAAAATTATATCAATTAAATAAAAAATTACTACATGTACTTGAATATAGTCCGATTAATCCAAAACCACCAGCAGATCCAAAAAAAAAAGTTGAATTCTACAAAAGAGAAATTAATTTTTGTAGAGTCGCTATTCACAGTTTTAAAATTCTACTAGACTTATTAAATCCATTATTAAATAGTTTTGAATTATACCTTGATGATCTCCCAAATGCAAAAAAAATATATGACAAATATTTTAGCAGTGATTCGAAATTGGCACCCTTTTTTGGTTATACCTATTTCAGTGAAAAATATTATGAGCAATATCAGAAAGCACAGCTTGATTTTGTTAAAAAGAATATTGAAATATTAACAGCACAAAATAACGATCCTGAAGTGAAGGAACGCGAATATGTAGCATTTTCTGTATACTTGCCCCTAAAAGCCTTATATACTTTTAAAAAAAAGAAAATTGAGAGGTAAATAATGACAATTTTACACTTTTTTATAGATTCTTTTTCTTTAAAGAATAAAAACTAAAAATATTAACGATTAAACTTAAAACTGACACACAACATGATACCTACATTTACTAGTTCACCGACAATCGCATACGACAAATCTCGCATAATATAATTGTTATCAGTTAGCCAGTTAATTACCCAAGTTATGAGCAATCCTAAAACAATCGAAAATACAAGATCTGCTGTGATAATTACTAATTGTTCTATAAGAGTCTTATTTCTAAGATAATTAAATAATAGGTATAAATAAAGACATAAGACAATAATTATCAGAGTAATAATTCTCACACGCAGAAAGATTTGGTCGAATTGAATTCGAAGTTTATTTTGAACATGTTCTAGAGGAATACAACCTCTCAATTTTTTGTGAAAACCCCGAGATAGATAAAACCTATTTTCCGACGAATATCACGAGTTTTTTATCGACTCTGATTTTCAAAAATTGGACCAAGAATCCTTTCTGTGGGTGTGCGACTTAGCTGTTAATAGTGAGTTCGTGGTAGATAGCGAATACGACGATTCTATTATTTTAGGAGCCGTAAATACAATAACCACATCGTTTTGCAACATGATCTTTCCAGAATATGGTACCGACATAGTAGTTAAGTTTGAAAGCCCTACTTTAGGGGCTATCGAACTCGATAGGCAATCAAATACGACCTACCAAGTCAATTTAATGGTGCCCGAAGAACCGGAAAACTTTCCCTCCATTAACGGGTCTCTAAAGGCTTATAAAAATACGGCAATGATAGGAGAGGCTCCTGTTTTCTTTCATACGACTCTTAATCAGATCGTAACCCCCTCCTACAAAAAAGAAGGCAACAAGATCTGGTATGGAATAAACATTACTCGAGCTCTAATTTCAGGAAACCACCCCGTTTCTAACTCCTGTGTGTTTGTTGCATTGTCCAAAGAAAATACGTACGTTGATACTATACAGTTAAAGAGAAAACATTTCGCAAATCACTCATCATTCACGTTAGATCACGAAATTACTAGCGCGGGGGCTTACTCATACAATTTTTCCATAGTCGACGAGTATTACACTGACGGGTGCTGTTTATTTATGGCTCAACACATCTTTTCCCCTCCAGATTTTCTACCATTCGAACTAAATGGACTCGTTTTAGCTACTATAGGATTAGCTTGTAGCACCACCGTTGTAGGCGTAAGCGTAAATGTTGGGAACAGGGTAAAAAGAAGGAGAAGCAGAAAAATAATAGAACCAGAACAAAAGAGTAGCGCTCGCCAAATTATCGAAGAGATAGAGGAAGGTTTATCCGATAATTGGGGTGAGTAATTTTTTTTTTAAATTAACCTTATTCGATAAAACTATTTCTTGGAAGCACAGTTATTGCATATCCACTTCGCACTAATAGGTTCGTATTCAAAAGATTTGAAAAAGTTATTATCGCGAAGATTTTCGATCAAGTCATCCCTCTCTGACGAAACTAAAAAAGGTTCTCGTGCAAACGAAAGAAAGTCTGGAAATTCCTCACCCTTATAGTCGTCATAAACTTCTTTAAGTTCTTTGATATTTTGAATTTCTTCCATAATGTCCCCACCGTCCAATTTTATAGCATTTATCCCAATTTTAACAGCAGACAAGGAAATCTTTATCCATTTATTCCACTCTTTTGTTTTAATTATAAACGCATTAGTTTTTGAATGAGAACACCCTTTTTTTTGGCTTCCACAAGTGAAATAGAGAGACAATTCCTTTTTTATGCCAAAATATTTTTTGTTAATTACGGTGGATGTAGGTAGTGGTAGTTTTTTTTGAATTTGGCTAATAAACTCCTTAAGGCGATCGATATTATTATCGATGTATATTTGGAGGTCTTCCACATCAACAATTATCTTCCGTAATTCAGCATTAAAATGGTAAAACTGCCTGTCCAATTTCTCATTAAGGAATAAATAGTCTTTAGCGACTTTATCATATATATCTTTAGCAATTTTAGAGTCAAACTGGCCTTCTCTTTCTTTTATTTTAGCTAAATTTGAAGAAATAAGATGGTATTCTTGCCTTAAATAGCGTTTACATGTTTCAAAAACCATTGTTTCTATAGCTGGTGTTGCCTCGTTAAACCAGAGCGTAAATTCTTTTTTTCTTTTATTATGATGATAGGTAACAAAGTTTATAGCAAGTCCTTGTGTGTTCAGAGGGGTGGAAAGATTACTAGGTAACAGATTCTGATTTAAAGTAATCAAAGCGTGGTGAATATCTTTTCTTTCACTTACTTTTTTTTCTAGCCAAATTCCAATAGCTTGTCCATTAAACGAGAGTTGATATAATAGACGGGAAAATAGAGTCTCATCTACTGATTTAAGTGTAAAGGAAGCTTTTGAATATGCATGTTCCTTCCAAGAGTTTTCAATATCTTGCCATTCTGTTTTAGTCTTTGTGAGATATAATGGGAAAATCCATGTTTCCTCCTTCATATTTGCGGAAAGATCTCGATATGCTAATCCTAATTCTCCTAATAGATCTAAAACTTGATTAAGGTTTTTAAAAGAATCAATAATAAAAGGACATTTTTCTTCTAAAATGTGGCGAAGTTCTTTCACCCCTACAACTCCCATAAAAACTTCTACTTCATCTATTATTGTTGCTAATACTTTATTGGCTTGATCCACATTAACAATAACAAGATCACTAGCAGGAAATAGCTCGTTTGTATAAAAAATTATGCCATGTTCATGCAACTGATAAATACCCATCCTCTGGAGCCAAGAAGATTTAACACCTTCCCATCCACTCTCGATCAACCCGTTCTCTAATCGTTCGAGGAACTCCTTTCGGTTCATAAAAACTAAACCTTTATTTTTTAGTTTTCTAACGAATTCCTCAATTTTCATATACCCTTTTGGAACTTGGTACGTTGAACCTGTTTCTTGCAAAAGAGTTTCCAGTTTTAACCTAACAACGCCTATTCCTTTATTATCTTTTTCCTTATTGGAAACAAGAATTGGAGTATCCTTAATGTCAAATTCTGAAAATAAATGAGAAAGTTCTTTACCTTGTGTCCCTTCAATTATACTTCTACCTCCTCTCTTCATTCTATCGCTCCATGTGGCAATTGGAATGATAGAAGCAAACGGTGCTCGACCCCGAATACTAGTGATCCACTCAAATAGTTTATTTTGTTCTATATCATGATCTGCCCTAAAAACTAAGATGTAAATCGCGTCACGAGTAAAGAAGAAGCGATGGGTGGGAAGATAACCACTTTGTCCACCATAGTCCCACCAGATTATTTCTTGACTACCATCTTTGGAATCACCATTAAGAACTATAGTATTGATATCTAATCCAATAGTTGAATCTCTTCCTTCTAAATATTCTTTATTTTGTAATATTCTTAAAAGGGATGTTTTTCCACCTCCACCTACACCCACACAGAAAATTTTAAGACGTTGTATAAGGTGCATAGATGTTTCAGAGATTTTCTCCTTTAAAATTAACCTTGTGAAATAATTTTGCAATCCTTCGATTAACATTTTTTTTTTGGGTAATTCTGTTCCACTCCAGAAAAGTTTAACTGAGGGACTAATTTCCAATTTATCTAAGTTTAGGCAGTTGTTCAAAGGGGTTAGATCAATCTCATCGAAATCATTTAAGGAAATCCCTAGAAATTCAAGATGATTGAGTCTACAAACGATTTCAGGAAGAACTTTCAATTTATTATTACCTAACATTAATTTTTGAAGAGACTGCAAGTTAGATATAGACTCTGGGAGTGTATTGATCTTGTTCCACTTCAATTTCAACTCTTTGAGTTCCGAGAGATTACCAATAGATTCAGGAATATTTCTAAGTTCATTTGTCCCAATAGAAAGGTATTGGAGAGATGATAAGTTCCCGATAGATTTAGGGAGTAATTTGATTCTATTATTATATAAATATATAAGTTTTAACTTTGAGAGGTTACCAATAGATTCTGGAAGAACTTCAATTAGGTTGTTTTCTAAATACAAAGTTTCGAGTGATTGCAGTTCTCCGATAGTCTCTGGAAGTGTTACTAAAAGATTATTTGCTATAACCAACCTTTTGAGGGACTTTAGACCACTTATAGTCTCTGGAAGCCCAGTTAGATGATTAAAATCTAAATACAGATTTTCTAATGACCTTAAACTACCTATCGAATCTGGCAGAGTTTCAAGATTATTGTTTTTTAAATTCAGATCTGTAAAATTGTTTAGACAATCAATATTATTTGGAAGAGTCTTAAGTTTATTATTTGTTAAATCTATACTATTGAGTGATAGAAGATTCCCGAAGGATTCCGGGAGTATTTCGAGATCGTTTTCTTTTAAATTAAGTTCTTTAAGAGATGTGAGGTTTCCAAACGATTCTGGAAGGGTTTTAAGTTTATTTCTTTTTAAAACTAGTTTTCTAAGTGATACCAAATTTCCGATAGACTCAGGAAGTTTTTCAAGTTTATTAGATGATAGAATTAATTCCTTAAGCGAGGAAAGCTTCCCAAAGGATTCAGGGAGATCTTTAAGACGAGAGTATGCTAGGTCCAACTTTTCTAATGATTGGAGATTTCCGATGGACTTTGGAAGAGATATGATACTACCAGACGAAATTCTAACTTCTTTAAGCGAAGAAAGCTTCCCAAAGGATTCAGGGAGAACCTTTAGAGTAAGATCTTTGATTTCTAATTTTTCTAGTGCTTGGAGGTTCCCAATGGAGTCTGGGAATGTAGTAATTGAATTATGTTTAATACTTAATTCTTTTAGAGATTTTATTGACCCAATGGATTCAGGGAGACTGGTTAATTTATTATATGCTAACTCTAAAATTTCAAGTGAACTAAAGTTGCCCATATTATGTGGTAATTCCTCAATAGGATTTTCGTATAGGTCTAGTTTTTTAAGCGATTTTAGACCATAGAGCATGTCTGGGAGTTCTTCAAAATCATTTTCACTTAAGTTAAGTAGCGAAAGCGACTTTAGCTTCGAAATGGATTCCGGAAGATCCATGAGACCACAATTTTCTAAATCCAATCTTTCAAGTGTTTTTAAATTACTTATCCAATTGAGAAGCGGGGAAACATCACAATCATTAAATTGTGCTTCCTTAATTGAGGAAAAAAATCCTTTTAAATTTGGTTTACTCTTCAATTTACAAGATACTACTCTGATCCCAAAAACTTTACCATTATGAACGATAAACTCCATTCCTTCTGATTTGGAGTAGTTCTCTACGTTATTGAATTTATTCCCAAAAAGTAATTCCAGTTCCTTAAGTAATTTCACCTCATCTTCAAAGATTTTAGCTCCTCTAAAATTTATGATCTTTTCCAAAGTTTTAACACCAATTTTAATTCTACTAACATGAATGGTTATTTAAGTTCGAATACCCGAAAATCGATTCTCAGCTTTTAAAAACTGAACAAGATAACTATTAATTTTTTCCCTGATGTTAGATATGATAATATTGATATCTGCAGCTTTAAAATAAAAATATATCTTCCCTTTATTGATAGCATTAAGTTTGAATAATTCTATTTCTTCTCTACTAAATGTGTATGTTCCAATTTCCGTATTAGGTACGCAATTTTCTAGTTCAAATATAGATAGTGAGGGTATGTAGTTAAATGGAGTCATATCGTAATTTTTTATCGCTGTAAGAGTTTTTAAAACTCTGGAGTGAAATATTTCATACTTCACAGGGCAAGTATAACCATTGATCCTCCGATATTTAAAATATTTATGATAATTCTTTCCAATTTCATATATTTGTCCCGATATTTCTGCTTCAACCCACTTAATCTCTTCCTTTTCATCGATTTTTAAAAGGAAATCAAAGAAATCTTGTAACACATTTGATATTTTTATCTTAGTCTTACTTACCTTAGATAAAAGCTCTCTGGCAGTAAAATTCAAATCTTCATCATCAAGATTTTTTAAATTATCCATAATATCACCATCTAAATTCGTATCGGCTAATTCTCAGACTCCAAACCATATATTAATCTCTTTTTTTTTATATATAAATCTTAGTAAATACAATCTCTCTATTTTTTGTGAAAATCCTGAAATAGAAAAAAGTTATCTGCGAAGAGGCCCCCCAATTAAAGATAAAGTTCATTCCGAGAAATTCATTAAGAAAAATCCTCTTTCTTTTGAGAAAGATGGCTTCCTATGGGTAAAAACTATTAGAGATTATTCTTTTTTTAAAGATTTCTTAAGAGATATTATCAGAGATAAAATTCCCGATAATTTAAAAATTGTTAATATATCAAACATTACGGAGGTAAAAACACTGTCAGGTAAAAGATGTCTATTCGTATTGTTAAAAATGGTTTTACCTTTTACATGAAAAGTCTTATTTTTCTCTTTTTCAAAGGTTTTAACCGAGCCTAATAGAAGTTTAAATGTCAAAAGGCAAATCGTATACCGCCAGTATTCCTATTTTTAAAACCTGTAGTAGAAGAATTAATTAAAATGGGTTATGACAGAAAATATATAGCTGCAGCATTAGGGGGGGAGGATAATCGTGATAAACCTTATAAGGCTGGACATTACAGGTTTACTACAGAGACATTAACAAGCTATTGTTGTGAAAGATGGTGGACTGATTGTAATGATTGGGGGGATGTTCAGGAGAAATTTCTCAAGGAAATTTTTGAATCTCTTGTTTTAAAGGGTTATGGTTATAAAGATATGGTAGAAGAGTTAGTAGCTTTCAACGATAAACAACAACTAAAATATAGGTTTAGAAAATTCTTTAAGGACGATAGGGGTAGCGGTTTAGGGACAGCAAGAAGGATATTACTAAAACCTATATTAGAAAATCTCTTACCCAAGTTTACTGATCCTGAAATAATAGAGAAACTGAATTTAATAAACTGGCTTCCTTTTGGTGCCTCCAATAACAAAATTACTGACGAAAAACGGTTACTTAACCATTTAGTTGAGAATATTTGGCTTCATAAGTATATGACATATCATAAAAAAGGTATGAATTACGAACTACGGGTACAGTCAATATACAAGGGTGAGCAAGCTACAGATATTGTAAGATACTTTTTAAAAACAGGGTTCTTAAAATTCCGATCCTAGAATTTCTAAGATCATAGTAGTTATTACTAGTTATATTATACTAGTTCTATCAGAAGTTCAAGTTCAAATTCTTAAGTCTGATCTAGCTAAGACTAGTAATATCGTAAATTTTTTATCTTTTCCTCACTTTTATCTAATAATATTATATAGAAGAGATAAACAGTTATGGTAAAGGTAAAGAACGAAGACGAGATAGGACACGCAATTACTGCCGGATCATATGAAAAGAAACGGTTATTTTCTATTGTAGCACATATTGACCACGGGAAAACGACAGCAACTGATTACTTGCTAAGAAGAGCAGGGTTGATGCGCGAAGAAGATGCTGGACAGCTCCAGATGACGGATTCAGATGACGAGGAGCAAGCGAGAGGCATAACAATTTTCACGAGTGTTGTTCTACTAGCATTCAATGACCCCAGAAAACCTGATGACGACGAACCTTACATCCTTCAAATTAACGATACCCCTGGACATATTTCTTTTACCGGAGAGGTATCGCGTGCACTTAGAGGTAGCGATGGTGCTATAATTCTTGTTGATGCTTTAGAGGGAGTTATGACTCAAACAGAGACAAATATTCGATTATCTGTTGGTGAAGAGTTCTGCAAACCCGTCCTATTTATTAATAAGGTAGATCGGTTAATAAGTGAACTTAAGTTAAGTCCACAAGACACTTTTGCGAAAATTGATAAAATATCAAGACAGGTAAACGAATTAATCAAAAAGATTAGACCCGAAGGATCGGGTTGGGGCGTCGATTTCGCAAAGAATAGCGTTGCCGTTGGTTCAGCGAAGCACGGCTGGGGATTTACGTATGAAATTTTATTGGAAAAAGGTTTAAAGCCACAAGATGTATTCGCAAAATATAAAGAAGGCGATATTCAATGGCTAAGAGATAATCTTCCACTTGACGAGCCTATGTTAAGGATGGTTGTGGATCATTTACCTAATCCGGTAGAAGCTTCAAAATATAGGATCCCTCACATATGGGGGGGCGATTTAGACTCAAAACTAGGACAATCGCTTCAAAAGTGCGATCCTAAAGGTCCTCTCTATGGTATGATTACAAAAATATTCTTAGACCCACGAAGAGGGTACCAAGCTACTCTAATAGGTCGTGTTTTTTCTGGTACGTTCGATCACACTGATTCAGTTTATTTGATAAACAGTAGGAGTACAAATCGAATAAAACGATTAGGTGTTATGGAAATTACAGATCTTTTAGATATACCCCGAGTTCCAGCAGGTAATTTATTTGCCTTATACGGATTTATTTGTCCCTCTGGAGAGACATTTATGTCTTCAAGTGACGTACCAAAAGATAAAGAGGAAGCATACCAATTACCCACATTTGAAAAAATTCAATACGCTTGTGAACCCGTTGTTTCAAGAAGCATAAAAGCCCAAGATCCACAAGAAATAGATAAATTGACTACAGTAGTAAACAAGTGGCTTCAAGCAGATCCGACTGCGATGTATCGTTTAGATAAAGAGTCTGGAGAATTTATATTAAGCGGGATTGATCCGCTTCAAATTGAGATATTAACAAAACGAATTAACAATCAGGTAGAAATTAATATTGGAGAGCCGATTATAGTATATCGAGAAAAAATAACCAAGAGAAGCAAAAACTACTATACGAAATCAGCCAACACACATAATCGCATTTTGTTATACATTGAACCTTTAGATGAGAAAACCGAAAAATTGATAGAAACAGGTAAAATAACTGATTTAATGCATGATAAAGATAGAGCAGCAGTCTTAAGGGAAGAAGCTGGTTGGGACGCGAAGGAAGCTAGAAGGGTCGTTGATGTATACCAAGGAAGCTTACTCGTAAATGGTACCTCAGGATTACAACGATTTGATAAAGTTAAATCTTATTTAACAGCCGCTTTTAGGGATTGGCTTGGAGAATGCATTCTTGCGAAAGAGCCTGCAGCAGGATTTAAGGTTGTTTTCACAGATATGACAATTCACGAAGATACAAGGCATACATCATATGGTCAAATCGCTGGTATGGCTTTTTCAGCAATGTCATTAGCTATGTTGGACGCTGGACCTCATCTTTTTGAACCCATTCAGAAAATTGATGTGAAAACTCCAGAAGGGACTGAGGGACCGGTAAATGCTATCATTAACAGGCGACGTGGCAAAATTACAAATGTAGTTCCAGAAGGAGAGTACGTAAGAGTTCACGGTGAAATTCCAGCAGCTGAAACTATTGGAATAGCTGACGATATTCGAGGTTCTACTCAAGGTAGAGCGTTTTTCGGATACGAATTTTCTGGTTTTGAAAAAGTACCTCATAGTTTAGAAGAGGATCTTATCCTCGAAATTCGGAAACGTAAAGGTATGCCAGACCACTTGCCTAATACTTCAAGTTGGGATCGGTTTATATACAAAAAGACTTAGATTTTTATATTATTATTTTTTTACATATTTTTTATTCTTCAGAAACTTTATAGTAGAGCTTTCTAACTAGCTTTTGGAACGCTTCAATAACTCCTTGTCCTGTCAAAGCACTTGTTTTAAAGTATTCGATAATGTCATGTTCATTTACAAATTTCCCAACATTGAAATCTGAATTAACTTTATCCTTATTAGAAATCAAATCGTTTTCATTAATTAAATCGACTTTATTTCCAAATAGCGCTATTGGAATGTCTCCGCAATATTTTTTAAGTTCGTTAAACCACTTTTCATTGTGATTGTAGCTATTTAATTCCTCGGGAGCATGGGAAAACACAATTATCGCTCCACTACTACCATTATAAAACTTGCGACGCATTACTTCAAAAGTTTCCTGTCCTGCAATATCCCATATAAATAGCTTGACTTGCTTACCTTCTATTTTTTCCTCATAATTTGAAAATTGAGCTCCCAAAGTGGAGATATAGTCTTTTTGAAACGATCCCGTTGTATATTTCTTAACTAATGTCGTTTTACCGACAGCGGGATCTCCAACAACAGTAATTTTAAATTTATATTCTTTATCTACTATTGACATAATCTTGATAGTTAAAATTTCTTTAAATATTTTTAACAATGGGAATTGGTCCAAATCTTAACATTTAAAGAATTAAAGATTTATTATTAATATTAAAGGAATTTTAAAATGAATTAAAGAGAATAATTACGATGTGAATATGTCCGAAGATCAAGAAAATCAAGCCGATGAAGAAACTAATATGGAAAAAGAAGAACCAAGAGCAGATCAAGACGACCTAGACATATATATCTCAGATATGAAAAATCTCGAGACCGATTTTTCTGATTTGGAGGATCTTGACCTTGAAGAATTACAAGAAATGCAAGACGCTATTACTAAGGTTAAAGAACTGGAAAAATTACAGAATGAAGAAATTAGTAAAGAAGAAATTTCAAACGGGTATGAAAGCTTTAAACCTGACATTCAATCAACTGAACGTGAAGATTATTTAATGCAAAAAGAAGCCATGATTAGTGATTTCTCTGATATTGAAAATATTGATTTTGATGAACTTCAGGAAATGCAGAAAGCCATAGAGACTGTACAACAAGAAGAAAGCCAAGCAACTGAAACTGAGATGACTCAATACCTTACTAGCAGCGTTGAATCCATAGAATTAGAGGAACGAATAAAACAAGAACTCCTCGAACGAAAACAAGAAATTAGAAAAGAAAAAATTACTCCCGAAAAATTTATCGAACGTATAAAAAATAAGCGCGATAAAATATGGTATCACGTTCTTCATTATTTAACATATCAAGCAGAGGATAATATTGCTAGCAAAGAATTACTCTACGAAATGTTGAAGGAAGTGACAAGCAAAAGCCCTATTGATCCCATTCCAGAAAATCAATTCTATTTTGGTTTAGGTTATATACTAAGACTAACACTAAATGAAAAAAAAGTCGTGAAATACATAAGGGGAGGAAAATTTAAAATTAATGTAGGAATAAAAGGGTTAAGCGATATTTTAGAAGAAGTGGGAGAACCGATTAGCACAAAACCAATTCTAAAAGAGGAAGAAAAGAGAGAAATGTACAAGGAATTTCTCAATGACGAATTTTTTGATCAAATATAAAAACTTGAAATAGTGAAGTTACTGGCACACCCACCAAGATAATTAAACTTATATATTTCTAAAAAGATAGTTAATTACCGTTTATTTTAAAAAATATTAGAAAAATTAGTGGTTAATTATGGATATAGTAGATATTTTACAAGGAAGCCTTAGTCTAGTTTTTGTTCTAATTTCCTTTGTTATCGGACTCACAATCATTTCCAAATATGGCAAATACAAGAATAGATTGTATATATTAGTAGGGCTTTGTTGGCTTATGTTGTCCACTCTTTGGCTTCCAGAGGCAGCCTCGTTCCTAATGAGCGTATTTATTCAACAGACTCTTAGTACAGAGTGGCATTTCGTTATAGGTAATGCTTTCTTTCCAGTTGCTTTAATTTGTTGGGTTATTGCTTACACAGATATGACCAATAAGAAGAAACAAAAGATGGCTGTAGTGCTTATCGTAATTTTTAGCGTTTTCTTTGAAGGGCTGTTTTTCTATTATTTCTTTTTGGATATTAATTTAATAGGTGCTATTAACTCATTAAGACCATTTAGTGCCGATTTGGGGATTTTCCTAACAATTTTATTGTTAATAGGATTCATGATATTATTTGTAACAGGTTTTAAGTTTGCTAGAAAATCCGTAAGATCTGAAAATAAAGAAGTAAGATTAAAAGGGAAACTCCTTCAATTTGCATTTATCGCTTTCACAATTGCCTCTTTGCTTGAGAAAACAGCCAGATCTATTCTAATAGGAACGATTTTTCCCGATCCAACTATTCCTTTATTATCAGTGATGCTTGTAGTTGTGAGAATACTACTAATTTCAGGCTCAATTGCATTTTATGGAGGTTTTCTCTTGCCACGTTGGATGCGTGAAATATTTATGCAATAATATTTTTTTTTATTCTTTTATTTATTAAATTCTTTTTTTTACCGTATTATAAGAATTTCTTAGCTTAGAAAACTATGAATGTTAATAAGATTAAAAATATTTAATTAATAAGCAGATATCATCTATATTGCTATATAAGATTAATCAAAATCATGAAATATAAACCCTCCTTACTTGTTATCGGAAATTCAAATGTTGGAAAAAGCTCGATAACCAGATTATTACTACCAAGTCCAAGAAAGTTTAAGGGTAAAGCAGGTAAACAACCGGGAAGTACACTCATGATAAAATCTATTGAATTTCCTCAAATGCCCTACAAAATCGTAGATTTACCTGGGTTTGGGTATATGAATAGTTCTAGCCGCCGAAGAGAAGAACACATAAAGAAACAATTAGTTATCCATATTGAAAAACACCATGATGATTATTTTTTTAGTTTAGTTGTACTGAATTTCTTAAGGATAGAAGATGAGTTAAATAAATATCACTTGAAAAACGATGCTACAATTCCTCTAACTTTTGAACTAATTAAATTTCTAACGGAATTTGAAATACCTCTTCTTGTTGTTATAAATAAAATAGATAAAGTTTCAGTTTTCGATAAGAAAAGAATAATATCGTTATTGATCAATTCATCTAAGGATTATGGATTAAACTTAGTACAAATAACTGAAGAAGAAGTTAGAGGTTATAAGGAAATACCTTATTTAGAATTCTCGGCAATAAAAAAAACAAATTTAGATAAATTGAAACGAATTATAAATCTATCCCTTCAAAAGGCAGGTTAAAAACGCTTTTTAGATCATCATGGGTTTGTTATAACTGGGTTTTTGTTCTCATCCCAATTTATAGCAAACAAGAAATCCCTACTCGCCTTGTTTTTATAAATTATGGGAAAATTTCCTATTTCCTGGAATTTGAAAGCTAAAGCTTCTAATTCTTCATAAGTTGGAAAATAGTGCTGAATTGGTTTATCGCTTTTTAATCTTTCTTTAATGTTTAGTGCTCTAGCTTGAAGTGTAAATCCTTTAATTTCAAAAAAATTAGGGTTTACCTTCTCAATTATTTTAACATATTCATCGATGTAGTTTTCAGCTAAGTTCAAATTTTTTACGGCCGTTAATCTTACAACAGTTCTACAAGTTAAACTTTCGACTAAACCTAAAGATTTTAAAATTTTCTCCCACCCATTTTTAATCATCGGGCGACAGATTTTTTTATAAAGATCGTTATTTGGTGCTGGTAACGTGATATAGAGTTGCGATGGCAATGAATTTAGGTTTTCAATTCTTTCTGGTAATGTTCCGTTAGTCACGATAAAAGAAGTCATATTTCGATTACGAAACTCTTTAACCAATCCATCTAATTTGGGATATAAGAACGGTTCACCGTCAAGAGAAATTGCCGCGTGATTGGGATTCAGAGCTTCACTATGCGTTTGCATAATCTCGTCTGGAGTTGTTAATGAAATATTGAGTAACTTAACAATTTCATCTCGTAAGTCTATACAGCACGAAATTTCGTTATCAAGTTTAAAACGCTTTAAAGAATTATCTGCGGGTATAAGAAACTCTTGATTTTTTAATAAATTTAATGCACGCTCGATCTTATTTTTGCTAATATGAAGCCCTTTTGAAAGTGAGTTTAAATTATGATCCTCTTTATTTTTTAGCATAAAAGTGAGAAGATCCACCATAATTTCGTAATTTTCAAGATATCTTCTTAATGGTAAATGGTTTTTTATAATATCTTGATGTTGACGTATCATTTCGTCAACTAAAAAGCTGGGATCATCTGGTTCAACGCTAAATTGTCTGCTTAAATTCCCAAGTTCAATATCTCTCCAGCAGAAAACACATTGTTGATTACAAAAAGGCAGAGAAGGAGTATTTTGTAAACATCTGTGACTTTGAACTCCAAAAACTCCCTTGTAACAATTTCTATTCTCTCTCCCCGTCATTAATTTTTGTTCTAACCAATGACATGGTTTAATCGCAGTATGTTTATTCTTCCCTATTATACGATATGTTGTTTTAGTATAAGCTTCCACAAACTTGTTCGTAATTTTGTTGTCAATAATGTATGGATTTGTCATCACAGAGTACCTTGGTGTTTATTCGTATCCAAGTAGTTTATAATTATAGGTTAATGTATTTATTTAAGATATTAAAAATTATTATTTAGAATTATAAGTACATCAATAAATAGGAACGTACTTATAAAATATAATAAGGATAACATTACAAACTTTAACTGAAAATAGAAATGTTAAATAAAATTAAAAGTCAAATGCTAAATTTAGGTTTGAAATTCATTAGTGTAGACGAAAAAATAGTTAGGATGACTTTAGAAACTGGATCTTCGAGTATTAACGAAATTGTCATCCTACCCGCTGTAAAATTTGTTATGAAAAAAATAGTGAGTAAGTTACAAAACAAAATAGTACATGGAAGAGTATACAATGGAATGTTAAACGGAATTAAAGTAAGTGTTATCCGATCCCAAGTAGGATGTCCCAACGCGGCACTTACCTTAGAAGGCTTGAAGCGATCCAAAGCAAAAATAGTTGTAAGGGTAGATTTTTGCGGTGGAATTTATGGAGAGACTAACGCGATAAATATTGGTGATATAGTAGTACCTAAATTAGCTTATTGTGGTGATGGAACGAGCCCTGAATACTTAAGAGCCAATCCAACTTTGCTAAACAGTATAGATTCAATTCAAAATCCGTTATTTACAACTCAAAATTTAATTGCTTCCCCTCAGACCATTTTTATCTCTAAACCAAATGAAATCTTAAGAGAGATTTTAGTCAAAGAAACTCGGGCGAATTATCCCAATAAAATTAGAGAATCAAACCTGTGGACTACAGACGCATTATTTTGCGAAACCTTTGAATTTATCAGAGCACTAAAAACAGTTAACATCGAGGCAATTGATATGGAAAGCTCAGTTCTGTTTTTATTAGCGAAGTTATATAATATGAAAGTTGTCTCAATACTTTCCGTATCAGATTTGCCTGGACACCCTAAATATGACCTACTTAACTCAAACGAAATCCACTCAGATATGGAAACTGGGATAAATAATGCTATTAAAATATTAATCAATGCGCTTCCAAAAATACAACACACGCTCTAAAATAAATAAATTCACAAACCCTTTAATAACTTAGAAAAATCAGGCTCACCAAAAAACTCGTTAAATCTGGTAAGTAATTCAACATTGACAACATGTATCTTTTCTTCTTTCTGGGTCTTGGCGGATTTGATGAGATCTAAATCTTTTAATTTTTTCATGTAATATTGAATCGTTCCAGAATAAATGTTAAGGATTTCTCCTATCTTTGAAATTGCTATTCCTTCGTCTTTAAAAATTTCTTCAATTATTTTTGGGATTAAAGGATTTGAGAAAATCACTTTATACTTGTCGTAATCTTCAGGAACATCTGCTAAGAAATAATGTAGAGATTTTCCAATTTTTTTTGATCTGATGAGTTTAAAGCGTTCTAATGTCATTATGTGTTTTAAAAACGGGGTTCTTGTTATTTTTAATTCCTCCTCTATTTTTTCGTTCCTAGCATGAATCCCCGGATTTTCTTCTATGAATTTCAGGATTTTCACTAATTTTTCATTATTTAGAATTTCTAATTTTGTTCTTCGTTCATTGGTTACAATCCAATTCTTTTCTTCTAAACTTCTTATTGTTAGAAATATTTCTTCCTTGCTATAACCCTTGCTATATGCGAGTTTCGCTATGCTTTTAGCATACAATTTTTCAATGATTGGAAACTTCTGCAATTCTGCTTCAGAGGAAACATCAATATCAAAATCAGCGTCATAGCGCTTCAATTTCAAAATTTCTTGAGCAATGCTTAAAACATCTTTTTCAATAACACTTAGTTCTGTGTCTGGTTCAATTTGGTCTTTTACCTTCTTCTTTTTCTTAGCTTCAAGACCCTGTAAAGGAGTAAAATCAAGCCGCCTAAATGAACTTCCCTCTAGTTCTTTTTCCACTTTATTTTCCTTCGTTTCTCTTCTTTTTTCTAACGACATTTTTTCAATGAAGTTTTTTCTTTAATATTAGGCGTGTTTTTCTAAAAATTCTAAAAATTCTAACCGCTGTTCTTCGTCCATTTGTTTTAATTCTTCTATTATTTTATCGAAATATTTTACCTTAAAGTTAGGAAGCTTGCGTATTCTTTCAATTAATTTCTTCGGAATTTCTTCGTATAGATTCCTCAATTCTTCTATGTAATTTAGTTGTTCTTCTTCCGCTAAGAACGCTAATTCTTTAAGTATATTCTTTCGTTCTTTCTTTGGTATTTTGAGTTCCATTATTTGCTTTCTTAAATCTTTAGAGATGATATTAAAGATCTTAGAAAAGTACTCTTTAACGATTTTTCTATCTTTCTCGTTTTTAACCGGTAAAAGCGACTCGTGAAGCCTTAATTTAATATCTTTTTGTTTTTTTTGAGGTAACACATCTTCAGCTATTTTTTTTTCATGTTCTTCCTCAACCGTTTTAAATTCTTCCATTTCTTCTTCTGAAGTTTTTTCTTCAGTCTTTCCTACTTGAATTTTCGGTTCTGGTGGTATATCTTCAAGTTTTTTCAATGGAATTTCTTCCTTTTTAACTTGTTCTTCCTTTGGTTCCTCTGGTATGTCTTTTCGAACTGGAACAGATTTTGTTTCAGGTTCTATTATCATCAGTTTTCCATTTAAATCAATTGGCTTTCCCACAAGAAGTGTAAATAATATAATAGATTTTAACAAGATAAATATCCCTAGATTTAAGAAAACTGTGCCTAGTACTCCTAAAATGAAAGTTCGAACTACATCAGCTCCGGTAAACTCTATTTTATTGTATATCTTCGTCTTTAATTTTAAATCTATAATCAAAACAATAAGAGATATTAAAATAAAAGACATCAGGATTAACATCAGGTAAAAATTGTTGAAAAATGATGTAATAATTGTAATGGCGCTTATTTCGATGCCACTAAAGTATGTACCATTCAACACAAGCAATAGGATTACAAAACCAGCTTTAGCAGAGAAATTATTTATAGAATTCTTTAATTTAAGACCAAATTGATATAACTTGTGATCCCCCCTTTCAGAGTCCTTGGCAGAATAAATAAAAATTAATATTCCCTTAATTAATATGATTACACCTGTACCATAGATAACACAACCTAAGATACCATAACAAAGAGCATCAAGAGTTATTTCGTTATAACTGTTAGATCTAATTCTTTGGGATATAAACCGAGAGTCGTATATAATGATTAATAAACTGCTAAAAACTATAAGATAGGAATTTATTATGAGCATAATTCCTCCTGAAGTAATGAAATTGAAAAAGCTTAAGATTAAAGTAGCTATAGAAAAGATTAACATGGGAACGTAATCAAACTTATTTAAAATCTTTATTGCTTTATCAAGACTAGATCTCTCTTTATCAACCAGTCCATGTTTGGTAGCTTTATGAATGGGTTGTCTTGACTCACTTATAGAAGCTTGTTTAAAATATACGCCTGATAACGAGAAAGGTGTTCCACACATTTCACAGTATACTTGAACTTTAGATTCTATAAGTTCTGATAATTCCTTTGGAAAAACATATTGACAATTACGACAAATGTAAAGTTTATTATCCATTTAAGCCTCACACTTATATATTAATAATTTTATTTAATTTTTTTATTTTTTGAATAATTTTAATTTATAATTTGCATGTTTCATAAAAATTATATTTCTTGGTAAAGAGTTATCAAAGAAAACGCAGAATATCCATTCATCATTAAAAACCATCTTTCAAGCATCCGTGATTATAAAATGTAAATTTAATTGAAAAATAAAATCTTAATTAACAGAAGTAGGAATGTGAATATAAAAAAAATGGAGTCCAATTTTTAAAAAATCCTTTTAAAATTTGGATACCTTCAATTGTACTAATCCTATTTTAATAATCATGAAGTTAAATCAATCCAATTTAACTTTTCCACTGTTTTATTAAGATTATGATCATCTTCCGTAGCGTTAAATTCAAGGTTAGTAAATAATCTGTAAGCTTGTTCTCGAGATGGTTTAAATTTTGCTATCTCATCATATTTACCGTGAAATATTATTACTGGTATATTAATTGGAGAACGATTATCACATTTCAATAATTTAGTTGCTAAATAAGGTGCTAATAATATTAACCGTTTAACTCTTTCCGGATTTTGGAGAGTATATAGTACACCCATTAGTCCTCCAAAGCTGGAGCCTATAATTACCCATAAATTTCTTTTACTTAATAACGCGTTTAATTGAGCCATCCGTACGTTAAGAAGGTCATCAATCGTTCTTTTTGGGTCAAATTTTGCGAAATTCGGAGAAAGAATTTCTGGAATCATCTTTTTTAAATATAATCCTTTAAATCCTTTACCTGAGCTTTCGAGACCGTGAATAAAAATGATATTTTTCATCTTAACTACTTACTTAATTAATTTACAAGTATTAACCAAAATCAAGCTCTTCTGTCGGTTCATGTGTTAACTCTTTGTTCAATTCCCTTATCAATTTTTTCTGCCCTAAAAAAATTAACATAATAAGTATGCTAAAATAGAATGTAACAATAATTAATGTTAGGAAATAATATTCTCCCGTATATGAAATGAAATGGGCAGCAACTCCGATAATGAATCCCGTAAACAATCGAGATTCTGTGTTACTTGTTCTAAAAAGAAGCTTTTGAGTACCCCAATCGATTAATCCAGGTATTGGAAAAATAATTACTATGAATAAAGCTAATTCAGGACTAAATTGAGTACCAAGTATCTGCTGAACTAAATGAGTAAAAAAAATAGACATTATTATTCCAATTACCATACCTGAACATCTAGAGCATAAATACACTTTTGTTCTTCCAAATTGAAAATAGAATGTGTGGTCACTTGCAGACGCGGGGTGATGAGTTAGAAGTAGGTAATAGAGTTGGCGTTCTGTTAAAGCAAAAGCTTTATCATAGATAACTAAAAGGATCGGTACTATGATAATAGCCGAAAAAAGAGCATCTAAGAAAAATTTGAAACCAAAATTAATAAATAAGATATCAAATTGTAGAGAAGTCGAATAAAATAAAATTTGAGATAATATTATAAAAAACATTACAATAAAAGAATCAATAATTAAAAAGGTAAAAGTATAGAGAACATTCTTAATCTTTTGATATTTTAAGGGCTTATATTTGTAAATCCCCGCTACCATACCGAATATCGCAACAATTAGACACCAATCTAAGAAAACGCTTTCGTAGAAATCATGTTTAACGAGTTGAAAGAGAAGTTCTCCAAAAAATCCCGCTATGAAAGCTTGAATTGGCCCCGCTATTATTGAGAAAAAAGTAAAAACTAATAATGACACTCCAAACACCAATGAAAACTCGTTGTTACTAATAAATGGCATAGATATTGAACCAAATGATTCAGAAATGTATATATAACTCATTATGATAAATACTACAATTAGAATATTCACAAATATGAATCGTAAAGAAATTTTTGGTTTTGTATCATTTGAGTAAACGCTCATACTAATCGCATTTAAATATAAATGAAGGTAAATAAAAAACTTAGACTTAATTAGTTAAAAATAAAATCAAGTTCTTCAATTAATTTTTCTTTCGTCATTTCAAAACCTTTCCGAAGGACGGAAACTATAATATTTTTCCCAGTGGGAACATTTAGAATGCTATCGTCTTGCTCCACTATTGCTATACCATCATCATTATAATCCAATTGTCTTATTAGAGCTTCGTAAGCTCTTTCTTTTGTTTTAAATGCCGCTCGTGATAATTCGTCGTAATTTTTTACATCTTCTTTTATATTTAGAAATAGGACACATTCTTCTACTTGGGAAATAAAAGACTTTTTAGTAATTTCTTTCAATTTTTTATAGTGTTTGTGATTTTTTTTACACTGCTTATCAGTTTGGTCATTTTCTAAATAACTTGGGAAGTTTTTATTTATCACTTCATCAAATCTTTCTTTATTAATCTCCCCGTTTTCAACGAGTGTTTTAGCAGATTCTAACGCAATTTCAATTTGTTTTAACGTCCCGACACGAGCGTTATT
Source organism: Promethearchaeota archaeon (assembly GCA_013375495.1). The sequence continues at coordinate 103,660 of JABXKC010000001.1, read as the reverse complement.
ATCGCTCCAATACTTATAAAAAGTTTTTACTATTGGTTTTACAACAAAATTAAACGCTCCGGCATCTAACTCAGTATCAATTAACTCTCTACCATAACCGAGTGATAAATCGGTTTGTGAAATCATCTTTTCTTCAACGATTTTATAGTTTCTTTGAATATGACTCATGAATAATTCTCCATTGATTGGTAAATATCTTTTTTTTATTTTTTAATTATTTTAATAATAATATCCCTTAATTTAATGGTTTAGCTATAATTAATCATAAGTATCGTCTATAGCTTCTAAAAACTCCTTCTTAGTCTCTTCGAATCCTTTTCTTAACGCTTTGATAATTATCTTCTTACCTGCAGGTAAAGATAGAATAGATGGATCCTCTTCAATGATTTTGATTCCCTTTTCTGTGAATTCTAATTGTTTCATTAAGTTTTTAGTGGCTATTTCCTTAGTTTTAAATGCAACTTTTGCAAGTTCCCCGTAATCACTTACTTCTTCTTCAACTCCAAGAAATGTTCTCACTTCTTCAAGATAATTAATAAATGTTTCCTTTGCATTTTCTTTTAGCTTTTCGTAGTTTTTATGGTGTTTACTACACTGATATGTTACTTGATCACCTTTTAGATATTTAGGGAAGTATTCTTCTATAATATTGCTAAAAGATTCTTCAGAATTACCATTTAACAATAATTCCTTTCCAGCATTAAGTGCTACGTCTATTTGCTTCAATGTTCCCTTTCTTGCGTCATGCATGGCCCAAAAATCGTAAAACGCTTTAACAATAGGTCTAACTATAAAGTTTAAAATTCCCGTATCTAGTTCCGTATCTATAAGTTTTCGACCTTTTTTGAGAGATTCTTCCATTTGCTGAATCATTCTTTCTTTTATAATAGTATAATTTCTATCTAAATACTCCAAAGAAGATCCCCAGCAAATTTCGATTATTAAATTCTTTATTTAAAATAAATTTCGATAAACTAAGAAAAGTAAATTTTGAAAATTTTTTAACTTTTTTATAATTCTTTATGTCTTCCAATTGAAACGAAAAAAGTATATAATATGAAATAATGTTTTATTATAATATTAGGTTTGAATTATAAAATAACTAAGATAAGTCAATTTTATGCGCTATATTTTCAAAATCCTATTAATCGGGTTAGATGGAGAAGGAATTTCTTTTTATGCTCTTAGAGCGCTCGGAGAAGAGGGCGAGAACAAAGGAGCGTATTTTGAATGGTATGAAGAAGTAAACGCATTCGATGATATATGCGATTTAGAAATTAATGCAATAACTGATATTACCAACATTGATTCTGATTTTGATGAAATGCTAAAGACCGCAGATGGTGTCATATATTTTATAAATCCACTAAATAAAGAAGAAATAGAAATTTTCAACTCAATAATACACGATGTAAGATCGATTAAAAGAAACATTCCAATCATTTTAATGTACTACGATCTACAAGGAATACTCCCCTTATCTGTAAACAAACTGCTAGAAGACACGTGGTTAGAGTATCTTGATTTAGAAGCGTTTGTTAATCTTCAACCCAGAGAATTTCACCAGGCTTTACAATGCCTATGTTTAGCGATGATTTCTGGTGATACGCCATTGAATATAGAAAATGCTTGGATGCGTTTCCCCATCTATATTCAACTTGCAAACATATTCTTTAAAAAAGCTGAAAAAGAAGAAAAACCCGAGCTTTATTTCTTTGCGGCTCAGGCTATTAAAAAAGCTGCTACGATTGCTGACATATTTAATAAAGAGGAATATTACATAATTTGTGAACAAGCAGCATTTCTTTATTCAAAAGTGAATCTATATTTAGAAGCTTCACAGATTTTGCAAAATGTAGACGAAAAAAAAGCGGATAATTTTAAAAGATTATACGCTGAATCTATGGTGTTAGAAGGGAATAAATTATTTAACAAACGAAAGTTTGTCCAATCAGCAAAACAATACTTAGCCGCAGCTCAATGGTCAGCAATAGAAATTAGAGACAGTAACTTAATGGATGAGTCTTTTAAATTAGCGATTAACTCTTATATATCCGCTTGCAGCGTCGAAAATGCTTTCAATATTCTAAATAATCTCCCCCATGACCAAACTCTTCTTATCCTAAGAGAAGTAACTGCCAAAATTATTGCTGCTGCAGATTTTTTAATTAAGGAGGAAAATTATATTCTTGCTCGAGTTCAATTATACCATGCGATCTCTATGTATCAACAAGAAGGTTTGTTTGATGATTTGGAACGGTTTGCTAACAAACAAATCAAAGTGTTAATAAGTCTATTAAAGATCTATATTAAAGAGGAACAGCGGAAACAGGCTAAACAAACTTACGACGAGATTATAAATCTCTCTGAAACTTACAATGTGAAAAAACCTGATGTTGATTCTCAATTAAAAAGCTTAATTACACAATTCTTAGATAATCTTGATTTTTCAAATGCCACGATTTTGATTAACAGCTTAAACTCCCGGAGATTACAACGGGAATTGACAGCCTTGAGCTCTAAAGTAGAGGATGAAAATAAAGAATTTATGAAAAAGCAAATAGAAGAAAACATCCAAAAAGGTGTAGACGTTCTAAATAGTTTCATAGAATATGAGTTAAACATCTTTAAAGAAATTAACACACAGATTATTAAGGAAGCTAATCAATTTATAGAGGATAATGACTATTCTAAAGCTGCTAAACATGTCAAAGCCCAGGTAGAATTTTTGAAAAGAGTTGGAAGGGAAGAAATTCATAACGAAATGATAAAGAAAGCTCTAGATATCTTATTAGTCGGAAAGGAGTTCGACCAATTTTTTGTAAGTTATTATGATTTATCGAAGAAAGCAAAAAAAATTTATCTTAGGAATAAACTTCAGATTATTTTAGAAAAATTGAACGAATTCGTAAAAGAACGCAATTTTGAAAGAGTAGAAGATGTGATAATTAATTTCATTTCTGTTTTTAGAGAACAATTACTCTATGAACAATCTAAGGAGGTTAGCGAGATATTCGTTGATTCTATTAAATCTGAGGCACTGAAGATAGCTAAAAATAACAATACCAAAAACGCTATAGATACCTCCTTAAGGTTGATAAATAAAGCAAAAGAAATCTCATTAATGTATCTAGATAACCGCAAATTAACTTTCGATGAGATATATGAAAGAATAACTGAAATTTATATCGAACTTGATGAACTACCTTCAGCTCATGCTATCTTAAATATGATCGAGAATAAATTTCTTAAGACAGAACTAAACAGAAAAATAGAAAAACTCGAAGCTAAAAAAAGCGCTACTGAGGCTAAGAAAGCAGAGGAATCTTCTCGAGGAGAAATTTCGAAAGAGAGGCTTTCGATTATTAAGAATAAAGCAAGAGAATTTCGCCAGGAAAAAGATGAATTACTTAAACAAAGAAGCCCCTATAGGAGAAGATACTTTAAAGATGCTCTAATGTATTTTGATAAGAAGGATTATGATAATGCCAATAACAGCTATAAAGAAAGCGTAAATCGCCTAATTGATGGAAAAAGGCTTAATTTAGCAGGAGTATCACTAGCAATAATCCTACTAATATATTTAAAACAAAATAAATTCGAAGATTTTCGCGCATATTTAACCCAAATAAAAAATGAGTTAGGAAGCCTGGAAAAATCATTCTCAGAAACTTTTTCAGTGTCTTTGGTTGAATATATATTAGATATTGAAAAATTGGGTGATGATATAAAGCTTCAAGAATCAATTGAATTTATGGAAAATTTGCCTTTTTACGAAGAAGAGATCTCTCTTCTAAATGTGATTTTAGGAAAATCGCTTAAAACTCTTGAACCTGAAGATTTTGAAAGAGAAATTGCAGAAACTGAAATTAAAAAAGAAAATTGTATTGAATTTTCGAAAAATATCCCGAAAGAAAAGAAAGAGATTTCCAAAAGAAAGTTGATGAAAAATTCGTATTGGAAGTTAGCTTTAGAAGATTTATCTAATAAGAAATATGAAGTAGCTGCTGATGATTATAAAGATTCAATTCCTAAGTTGTTAGAAAAAAAATTCTATAGGCAAGCAGCATTAAGCTTAATTTTGAATATGTTTATAATTATAAAAATTAAAGATGTTTTTACAGCTAAAACGCAATTGAAAGTTATACTCACAAAATACAAAGAACTTAAATCCAATTTTGAGGATTTACCAGAGATCAAAATTTTAAAAAACATTCTCTTTGCTCTAGAGGCCGATAAATTAGAGCTTTTTAATTTATGTACTAAACTATTAATTGATAAATTAGTTCTTTTTGAACCCGAAATTTCTTTTATGGAATCTCTTATGCCAGAAGAACAAAAGAGTAAACCAATAGAAGAAAAATTATCAAGAAAAGAATTAGGGGAAAAGAGAAAGTTTGAAATAACAACTGTACAAAAATTTAGTAAATTAGAAAGAAAAATGGGGGATGTTAGGAGAGAGTATTCTGAATTCTTAAAGCAACGAAATGCTATGAAAAAAAGATATTATAAAGATGTAATCATTCTTCTCGAATCTAAGTCCTATAATGAAATTGGTTTAGAGTACTTCAGATTAGCTCAAGTTTTATCAAAGAGAAGAGATTTTAGGACTAGTTCGTTAATGGTTTTATTACACGGATTAGCCCTCATAAAATCAGATGAGTCACCGCAGAAGATAAGATCAAACCTTAATAATTACCTTGATTCATTGGGTCTCAACAAGCAACTTGTAAAGGATACCTACTACATCTCTTGCGTAGATTTCATCCTTGATGTAATATCAAATAAAATGGATAACTTTTTTCCAAAAGTTAGAGAATTATTAGATATAATCCCATTGTTTGAGGAAGAAATACAGTTAACTGAAATTAATTTATAAAATGTTTTCATACCATATTAGCATATTTCATAAGGTCTTTTACTCGCATTCTCAGGGTGACTTCAGTAACACGTGCTAATTTACTAATTTCTTTCTGAGTGCGGTTTTCGCTACATATTTTGGAGCCTATATAAATAGCTGCAGCAGCGATCCCTTTAGGGTCTTTTCCTGCAGAATTAAAACCACTTTCTTGAGCGTTTTCTATTATTTTAACGGCAGTATTTCTACATTGCATTGAAAGTTTTAGCTCGTCGTTAAATTTATCCACATAGCGAATAGGCCCGAAATGTTGGACTTTTAAATTTAAATTTGGTAAAACTTCCATTAATATTAATCGATAACTCTTAATTACTTTTTTTTTGGGGATTTGAGCAACTTTCGTAATTTCTTCTACCGTTCTTGGGATCCCGTGTACTCTAAGAGCGCAAAAAATGGAAGCAGAAAGAAGAGTATCGATACTCCTTCCCATTGTTAGCTTCTTTTTGACAGTTTGAGTATAAATTCTTAGAGCGTCCTCAGCAACTGTGTCAGGGATGCCTAGTCTTTTTTGTAAGCGCTGCAAATTTGGTAAAGCAATCCATAAGTTTCGCTCGAAAGAAGTGGTTAAGGATCTATGAATTTTAGCGAGTCTGTTAAATTTAGATTTATATTTTGGACTTAATAAGGTCCCTCGTGCATCTCTACTACCTCTAATAATCGTTCGCGGACCAATAGGGCTATAAACCCGTTCGTTGCTTTTCCTTTTTTGGATTTCTTCTTGTGTGAAAGCTCTACGAGGTGAATCGTCGAGAATTCTCCCGTAAACTGAACCACAGTTCAAGCATACATAATATCCATCTTCCTCACTGATTTTAGGCGAGTCACAACAAGTTTCTTCTTCCTTCTCGTCAAAAAATCCATTATCTTCAAAACTTGATGGCATATCAACTGTTTAACTTAAATGCAAATATTGGGATTATTCAATTTCAGTATAGTATTAAAAATAAACTATATATTTAAATCTTAATCAATTTAATTTAATAGCGGTAGTGAAGATTTAAATCTTAGTCTATTTAACTATTATCTTAAAAGATTCGTAAATAATCAGTATTTTTTTTAAAGCTCTTAAATTAATAAATACAAATTAATAAAAATTGTTACCATAATGTCGTCCGATATCGCAAATATTATAAGTATCTTTTCGAAATTTCTCGATCCAAAAGTAACTAAAGAGGATAAATTTAAATCCATTGAGGAAATAAAAAAATTACCCGTTCACTCTTACAAATTTATTTCTAAAAACGATACTAAAATTTTAAAAGACCTTCTAAAAATATCCAAAATTGAAGAAATTTCCAAATTAAATAGGGAAAACCCATTTGAAAATTTAAAAATTTTTGGAACAACAAAAGATCCTCTAGAAGTGACTGAATTACAGGAAGAGTTTGACAGAAAAGTTACTACAATTAAAGCAGAGAATCCCGAATTTGAAAAAACCATAAAGAAAGCAATTTTTATTAGCTCAATCATTACCAATATGGTCGACGAGGGAGAGATTCTCCAAAAATCAGCCCAAAAGGTAATTGTAATAGGATTAGATAATGCGGGAAAAACAGCAATTTTGAGTAAGTTTGGAGGGCGGTTAGGTATTAACGATTTAGCTAATTTAAAACCGACAAAGGGGGTAGATCGTCGTCATATCGAAACAGAAGGGTCAGATATAGATCTTTATATATGGGATTTTGGCGGACAAGCTCAGTATCGGAGCAAATATTTTGACAAACCAGAACAATATTTTCTACAGACAGATTTATTAATCTATGTGATAGATGTTCAGGATCCTGAGAGATATGCCGAATCATTTGAATATTTTGAACAAATCTTAGAAATCTTATCGACATTAGAAGAAGAACCATTTGTATTAATATACATACATAAATGTGATCCCGATTTAAAACGCGATCCCGAAACGCTACTGAACATCGAGCTTCTAAAAGATAATCTGAATCAACTATTAACTACATATGACTGCGATTACGAGGCTTATTTGACTTCAATTTTTTCCCTAATAACTAACGAACCTGAGTTTTCGAAATATATTAAGGAAGTGATGAGATCTACTGATTCTCTAACAAGCCCAACTTTAAAAAAAGTTGAGGGTTTAGGAAAAACTTTAGAAGAAACTATGAACGCTGTCATACGGCTATCAGAAAGCCTTTCCAAACAATTATCTGAACTAGATAATAGACTACGGGCAATTGAAAGTGGAGCATTTCAAATGGCTCAAAGTGGAGTGCCAATTGGCCTAACTCCACCTAATGACATGTCAGCACCCGGAGAGCATGGTGATTCTAGGACAACAGTTCTAAATGAGTTAAAACAACTATTTGAAAAGAAGCGAAAGTTAAACTTGTAAACCTTTTTTGTTACTTTTCTTGCTTTCCAATAACCTCTTTAATCCTTTTGTTAAGAGCAAGAACTATTATTACACATATCAAGCCGATTACTAGAAGCGTATAAAGGATGTTTTCTAGAAGTAATGGATTAATTATCTGATAATGAATTTGACCCCCAATAACAAGCTCAAAAAATACAATTACTCTCATTAAAATAGGCGCAACAATGGTCATAGCTAAAATAAATCCTATAAATCCGATGAAAAATCCAAAAATTACATCACTCGGGTAATGAACTCCTATCTGAATTCTGGAAAATGACACTATTGCGGCAAAAATTAGAACTATAATTGTTATTAACAATGAATTTAACAAGAATGCTAATAATAATCCTTGAGAAACGACATTATAAGCGTGCCAAGAGGGAAAGCTCCTTGATGTAGGTTTTCTTTCGAGAACCTTAATCTCTTCCAAGGATTCAAAAGGTCTGTCTCGATTCATGTATTTTTTTATTGGAGCAATTATGACGACTCCAAGTAAGAAAATTGAAGTGATGTACGAGTATAACAATGGATCATAAAAAACGAATAGATAATAAACCATTAATAACATCCAGATTGTCTCTCTACCAAAAAATGATAATATTTTTAAAAATACTGTAAATGCATCTCCTCCAAAACCGTTGTATTTTAAAATGATTTTCTGGTCCCAAGTATCAAGTTTGTTAAAGATTTTTTTGGTTTCCATGTTTTTTTACTTCACTTAATTAGTCAATCCTAAAAATTCATAAGCTTGTTTTAACTTGGGAATGGTTTCTTCGAAAAATTCGAGTGAATGTGAATCAGAACCAATGAAGAATTTAGCACCTTCTAACTTTAATTGCTTTGCAACCTCCTTAGAAGGGAACGAGCGTTTGATAGGGAATCTTACTCCTGACAAATTATATTCAATGCGTATTTTATTCTTGATACATAACCTTCCAAGATTTAAAACTCTTTCATCAGATATATTACAATCATTCAAAGGTACCAAGTCATTTTCATTAATGTAGCGATAGATAGTATCTATATGACATACATTTTTAAAGATTTTTGATTCTATCATCATTTTATTCGTTTCAAAGTAATCATCTATAACTTGTTTCATTTGTACCTTCTCTAATAATTGTATCAATTTTGCTCTAGAAGTTATTGGGTAGTTATAAATCCATTCATGAACTGTACCACTTATAAAATCCAAATCTTTTCCATAATCATCCATAAATTCCATCAATTCACTTTCCCTGTCTCGATAATATTCAACCTCAAGTCCACTAAGGATTATATTATAGTTCTCTTTTAATTGGTCAATTTCTTCCAGATAATCGTCTATTTTATCGTTGTAAAACGGATTCGTTTTATCTCGTTCAATGTAGTGAAGCTCATAATGTTCAAGAAAGCAAATATTAATTTCATTTAGTTCAGCTATTTCAATATATTCATCAAAGACGGGACCATTTTCTTGTATATCTGAGCTCCATTTCGTATGGACGTGATAATCTGTATATTTAAACTTCATAAGATAGTAGTTTTTATAATGAAAAGGATTAGTTAAAAATTTTGATTCTTTAATCAATCGAATGTTCCTTATCGAAAAATACTTCGTAAAAAAGTTCTTTTTCCCCAGCTTCTGGAGGTTTAATTTTAGTATAACCACCTTTTCTGATAATTTGCACTGTACTTTTATTTTGAATGTGTATATTTCCATAAAATCCTTTTATACCCTTTTCTCTCGCAATGATGATTAAATGTTGATATAGAAATGATCCCAACCCTTTTCCGCGATAATTTTCCTTGACCAAAAAGCTATATTCCCCCATATTTAGTTGCGGATTCAAGTAATAAGTGGCGTTCCCTATCATCTCTTCTCTTCCTATTTCACCAAGAAAAGCTCCAATTGAGAATATGTTGTTATAATCTATATTTACTTCGTTTTGTGTCTTAGAATGGGTAAACTCTTTTCTTACTTCAAAAAATCTTAAGTACCTATCTGTTTCATTCAAAGAATAATACAATTCCTTTAATAACGGTTCGTCAGTAGGTTTAACTGGGCGAATCTGAACCTTCTCTCCCCCATGTAGAGTAGATATGGTCTCATATTCTGAAGGATATCTACAAATTCTTCCTTCCTCGTCGCACGGTAAAATTTGGTCTGAGTAGATGTAATTTAATTTTTTCGCCTCATCTAATAACCAATTTCGAAAATCTGGATGAGCAACGCATATAAGTTCAAGTACCCTCTCTCGGATTGTTTTTCCATGGAGATAAGCTACCCCCCATTCTGTTATTACATAGTGTGCGTCTCCTCGAGACAGCATTATTCCCGCACCTTCGTCTAAATGAGGGAGAATCCGAGATTTTTTACCATCACGAGATGTAGAAGGCATAATTATAATCGGTTTTCCTCCCTTAGAAAATGCAGCCCCTCTCATGAAATCTATAGTCTCTCCAATTCCAGAATAAAAACCATAACCCTCAGTTGCTGCATTAACTTGCCCGGTTAGATCTATTTGTCGAGCAGAATTTATCGAAACCATTTTCTTGTTCATTCCGATATATCTTGGATTACATACATAATCAGAGGGATAAAATTCTATATAGGGATTATTATTTACAAAATCATACAATTTTTTAGTTCCTAATGCAAAACTTGTGATAATTTTTTCGGGATGGAAATTCTTTTTTCGACTAGTTAATACTCCTTCTTCGATTAATGGGATTATATTGTCAGTGATATAGTGAGAATGCATACCTAAATCCTTTTTATTTCCTAAATCTCTTAAAACTGCGTTTGGTAAGTCGCCAAAACCAACATGAATCGTGGACTTATTTTCTACTATGTTTGCTAGATTTTTTCCTATTCTCTTTGCAATTTCATCTGGCTCATCAAAGTGAAATTCTAATAAAGGAACATCGTTTATAACAAAATAATCTATTTCTTTCATGTGAATAAAACTATTACCTAAAGTTCTTGGCATTTGAGGATTTATCTCTACAATAGTTATATATGCCGATTGAGCTAATGGCTTAGCAATATCGACATTAATACCAAGTGAGCAAAACCCATAGGGATCTGGGGGAGTTACTTGTATGAGTGCAACATCAATATGTTTTCTGCCTGTTAAAAATAGTAAGGGAATCTCGCTGGCATAAATTGGTGTGTAATCTGCTTGTCCCTTATTGATTTCCTCGCGAAGTGTCTTTCCGATGAATAAAGCATTATGCCTAAAAAGGTCCTCAGCTTTATCTGTGAAATACTTCTCAGGACCAATAGTTAAAAAGTGAAGTATTTCAGTATCAATTAACTTTTCTGATTGTTTTATTAATTCTGACGTAATTAATTGCGGTTCCGAGCATCCAGAGCCTATGAAAACTCTATTACCCGGAATAATTTTATTAATTGCAATTTCAGCTGTAATTTCTTTATCCTTCCACTTTTTACGCCATTCTCCATTTAAATAATCCAATTAAGCCATCTCATGGTTCTTGTTTTATTCTATTATTTCCTTTATTCCCAAAAAATAGTTAATTCATATATCTTTAATATTTTTCCTTTAATTATTTGAAATTTTTGAAATTATAAAATCTTCTCAAATAAAACTAATCTCTATATTTTAAAAATAAATATGTTAAAGGTGTTGGTGAAAAAACCATATCTATTATATTTTAATAAATTAAAGAAAAAATGTTTAAATTAAATTCGATATATTTTCTAATCAAGAAACTAATACAACACAAGTAAAGAAGAAATTCAAATTAGTGAAAAGATATGTCAGAAAAAGACAAAAAAATGGAAAGTGTATTAACTGAAACACGGATATTCAATCCAGTAGAACTCAGTCCTGACTATGCTAAGACTGGAATGTCAATGGAAGAATATAAAAAACTATACAAACAATCCATTGAAGATATGGAAGGATTCTGGGGAGAACAAGCTAAATCGCTCGATTGGTTCAAACCTTACGACAAAGTATGGGAAAAATCTGAACTCTTCCCTGGGAAGTGGTTTGTAGGTGGAAAACTCAATGTTGCTTACAATTGTATTGATAGGCATGTAAAGGCAGGAAATGGAGACCGCGTTGCTATTATATGGGAAGCGGATGAACCCGAGCAAGTAAGAACATTTACTTACAACGAACTTTTAAAAGAAGTGAGTATGGTGGCCAACGCTATGAGGAGTAAAGGGCTTAAAAAAGGTGATCGCGTTACAATTTGGTTACCTATGATTCCTGAATTGGCTATAATTATGCTGGCTTGTGCTCGAATTGGTGTTATCCACTCAATCGTCTTTGGCGGTTTCTCAAAAGAAGCTGTGAAAGATAGAATTGAAGACTCAGATTCTCGTTTGTTATTTACAAGCGACCAAACCTTAAGAGGGGGCAAAACTTATCCTAAAATGGCAGATGTCGTTAAAATAATGGATAAAGTACCCACAATTGAGCATGTTATTGTCGTTAAACGATCAGGTAACGATGTTCCTCATACCGATAAAGATATTTGGTATCACGATTTTATAGATGGCATGAGTGAGGAATGCGAACCCGAACAAATGGATTCGGAAGATACATTGTTTATCCTGTATACAAGCGGAACTACAGGAAAACCTAAAGGAGTTAAACATACAACAGCGGGTTATATTCTCCATACTTCTTTTACTCATAAAGTCGTATTCAACTATAAAAAAGGTGAAATTTGGTATTGTACCGCAGATATAGGTTGGATTACCGGGCATAGTTATATCGTATATGGTCCATTAGCAAACGGCGCGACAACTTTAATGTTTGAAAGCGTACCAACCTATCCTGATGTTGATAGATTCTGGGATATCGTGGAACGTCACAAAGTTAACCAATTTTATACAGCTCCAACCGCAATACGTGCTCTCATGAGACATGGAGACGATCCAGTTAACAAACATGATTTAAGCTCCTTAAAAGTTCTTGGAACCGTTGGAGAACCAATAAACCCAGAAGCATGGACTTGGTATCATAGGGTTGTTGGCAAGGAACGATGTCCTATAGTAGACACATACTGGCAAACTGAAACGGGTGGATTTATTATGACACCAATCGCAACAGCAACACCTACTAAACCAGGATCCTGTTGCATGCCTTTTCTCGGCATTAAACCAGTAATCTTTGATTTAGAAGGGGACAAGATCACCGAAGCAAACGAAGGTGGATACTTCGCAATTGGTCAAAGTTGGCCGGGTATGTTACGTGATGTTTGGGGGGATACAGAGAGATTTAAATCTACCTATCTCGAAAAATATCCGGGATATTATTACACTGGTGATGGAGCACGACGAGATGATGATGGCTATTACTGGATCCTTGGACGATTGGACGATGTTATTAAGGTATCTGGACACCGCATAGGAACAATGGAAGTAGAATCTGCTATAGTGAGTCATCCAAAGGTAGCAGAAGCTGCTGTAGCACCTTTTCCGCATAAGATAAAGGGGCAAGCTATTTGGGCGTTCGTAACATTAATGGGAGGCATTGAAAAATCAGCAAAATTATCGAAAGAGATACGTATGCACGTTAGACAAGAAATTGGACCAGTATTTCAGCCGGATGTAATTCAATTTGCTGATGCTTTGCCAAAGACGAGAAGCGGTAAGATAATGCGCAGGATTTTGAAAGCCATAGCTTCGGGCACTGAAATCGGTAATGTTACTACCTTAGCCGATCCTTCAGTAGTCGATGTATTGCTTGAAGAACGTAGGAAAATGGACATTGAAATAGGTTAAATTTTATTTTTATTTTACTTTTTTTTTATTTTTAAAATTAACTGATCGATATCAATCTCCCATTTATTTCTATCCTTATCATAAAGTTCATATATTTCAGGATTTCTTGTATTTGGATTTTCAAAAATGAATTGTATAAAATATGATTCAATATATTTTTTTAATAAATCAAAGCCATTTATGAAAAAAATCATATCTCCCCTTGAAATATTCAATCTTATACAAAACCGATTATCTGATTCAAAAATAAACATAAATGAAAATGGTATTTGAAAAATATGATTGATGAATTCCTCTTTAAATTTACCTGTCTCAATAAAACAATAAAGATACAGCATTTGATCTTTGGGGATTGGTGAAAAAATCGGTTTAACCACTTTAATGATATTTTTCTTTTTTAGATTAATAATCCTTCTTCTTATTTGGGTTTTAGATAAATTCAAAATATTTCCGAGTTGCTGGAGTGTTGAGGTTCCATCAATAGAAAGTTGTTGTAATAACATGATATCCTTATAATCAAAATCTACTAAAAGTGAGCTTTTACTTAGATCTGTTTGCTTTATCTTAGTAATCACATCTTGGTTATCAATAGTATCAAACCACTCATCCCAATTCATTAACCACCCTGAACTTGGCATATATTTTTTATAATTCATACTTTTATGATAATAATCAATCATTTGGAAAATCTCGTGATCTTTTACTAGGTTTTTCTTTTCCATTTCCGAAATAATTCTATTGTTTGCGTCTGGATTTGATTGATCAAATATTGAATGCACAAGAAAACCATTATATTTTCCATATGTATGAGCGTGCCAATAGAATGTTGGAGATGAATTCAAAATAGATAAAATATCAGATTGGGATTTGTGATTTTCCTCCAAAATCAATATTTCTTCTCCCAATCCTAATTTACGCTCATGCATAAAAACAAATGCTGGATTTAACAAATTTTTCTCCTTTAATTTATTCAGTCTATAACGGATTGTCCTTGCTGGGATATTAAGATTACGACTAATTTGTGTAGCCGACAATTGAGAGCCAAATTTATCTAATTCATTAATTATATCAAGATCTTTTAATTTGAAATCTTTCATTTCTCTCTCATTTTCTTTTTTGATATATATTATGGTAAAATTTATAAATAATTTTTGCCATTTGTAAACTATACAAACGGTAATTAATAAAACAACTTTTTGCCGTTTATAATATTATTTTGAAAATACAATAAAAAAATGAAGAAATATGACAAATCAAAAAAAAAAAATTAGGTTATTAATCGTTAGTGGAGGAGCATCCTTTGAGAATACTATTTTCAGAATTATTGATGTTATAGAAGAAGTAGAATTGACTCATATTGACTCTGATAAAGAAGCTTTTACAGATGATTTACGAGAAAAGTATGATGTGGTCATAATGTATAACTTAAATCAAAATCCAGATGAGGAAGTGAAGAAAAATTTGAAAAAATTTGTTGAAGCAAGTAAAGGAGTAATAGTACTACATCATGCAATTGCAACTTATAATTCATGGCAATGGTGGTATAAAGAAGTTGTAGGGGGAAGATATCTTATGCAACCTGAGGGAAATTTACCCTCTTCAAATTATATGAGTCATCAAGAAATTATAGGAATCCCTGTAGGCAAACATCCCATTACTTCAAGCTTAGAAGGATTACCTCTCCATATTTATGATGAGACATATAAAAATATGTGGCTATCACCAAAAATAGAAGTTATCCTTCAATCAAATCTCTTTTCAAGTGATAAGCCATTAATCTGGATTAGCCCGTATGATAAATCAAGAGTTGTAGTTATAATTCCTGGACATGGATGGGGTGCTCATTATAATTTAGGATTTAGATATTTGCTTAAAGCTGCTATATTTTGGGTAAGTTATAAAACTTAAATTTATTTAAACTTACGCTATAATCTTTTAAATTGATTAAAATTTATTTTTTTTAAATCAAAAATATAAATGTTGAGAAGATGGCAATAAGGTTCGTATCTTTAATGGGTGGAGTTGAAAAATCAGCAAAATTATCGAAAGAGATTCGAATGCATGTTAGACAAGAAATTGGCCCCGTATTTCAGCCGGATGTAATTCAATTTGCTGACGCTTTGCCTAAAACGCGAAGTGGTAAGATAATGCGCAGGATTTTGAAAGCTATAGCTTCGGACACAGAAATCGGGAACATCACAACACTAGCTGATCCTTCAGTAGTCGATGTATTGCTTGAAGAACGGAAAAAGATGGATGTCGAAGTAGGTTAAGTAATTACTTTTTAAAAAAGCTTTTATTTTTTTTTAATTTCTTACCATAATTTTTAATAGCTTTACTATATTAATTAGATAATTTATAACTAACATGTTTAGCAAGTTAAGGTGTACTATTAATGATGGAAATCGTCGAAAATGTTTATGTAGTTAAACCTTATAATCCTATTGATCCAGGTTGTTGTGTTTATATGGTTGACACTAAAAGTGAAGATGGGTTAGTATTAATTGATGTTGGGCTTTACATTGAACCTATTCGCGTTATTGAAAAAAAGGGATATGATCTAAAGGATATTAAACATTGTCTAATAACACACGGGCATATAGATCATTTTGGTGCGTGTCATGAACTTAAAAAATACAACCCGGATATTAAATTTTATGCTCATGAACAAGATGCTAACAAAATCGAACAAAAAAGTCCAAACCAATCCATAAATCAATTTTTCCCAGATTATAAATATGAGCCTGTCAAACTAGCAAGAAGGATTAAGGCTGATAATGAAATTTTAAAAATTGGACAACTCGAGTTTAAATGCTTTCATATTCCGGGACATACCCCAGGATCTGTAGCATATCTTTTAGAAGCGGGGAACAAAAGGCTTCTGTTCGCTGGAGACCTTCCTGGTATTGCTATAAATATTAATGATGGTAATTTAGATGACTATCTCAAATCAATGCAGAAATTATCTGCAATAGATATCGATATTCTTTGTGAAGGGCATGAAAATATAATCAAACCAGCAGAAAAAATAAACAAATTTATTAAAAGTTACATGAAATTTAACGAAAATCTTAACCACCTTGTATTGGAAAACCCATATGATGTAAAAACATTAATGGATTTGACACTAATAACATACGAGCAAGAGTTTTTTGAAAATGCTTTAGATTTTTGTAATTACTTATTAGAACTTGAACCTGACAATTCAAGAGCTAGGCAATTACTTAATAAGATTAAAGAACATAATCCCCCTAAAATTGAATTTATTAAAAAACTTATTAAAGAAAATTTTAGTAAAGAAAAATAAAGTAAATTAGAGGAAGGATATTCAATTTTAAAATGACTTCTTTGTAAAATTGAACAATAGGTATAATTATATACTAGTTTTTCTCTATTACTTAAATATGGTTAAATGTCTTTTTTGCTATCAACCAGTAACAGAGAATCAAGTATTATGTTTAAATTGTGGATCGCAGATTAGACCACTCGATGTAAAACTTAGATTGTTCTGGAGAAAACGCAGTGTATTATTATCTAATCAACATCCAATAATATTCGAAAGTAAACTAATTGAGGGGAGAACACGGGAAATTAAGCAAAAACTTAGAAAACCCCATGGCAATACGACATTAGATCGATGGTTATAATTAATCTGTTCAGAACAGATTATTCTAACTTAGATGGATTTAATAACTCAGTAATAAAATTTCCATTCATTTCTGTCCAAATTATCTATTAAATTTAAGACTATTTTTGCTAAATTAGAATCCTTTCTCATTGACTCCTTCAATTCCAATAGAAGGCTTTCTTCTCCGAACTTAAGAATAGAAAAAGCCGTAAGTTTTATTAAATTTTTATCCTTTAAATTATGGAGATTTTCTAAACCGATTTTTATCAGTTCTTCGATTTGTAAATCTATAATTAACTTGAGGATCATCTCTTTCTTTATCAGAAGTTTCTTAATTTCATCTGATGTTTTTGCTGTAGTAAGTTTTAAAATTTTAATGAATTCATTTTTAACATCTTGCCATTGTTCTAGCATTTCAGGGTTATCAATAAGAGTCTCTCGAATGAATTCCAACGACCACTTATCCCCCTCATTTAGTAAATTCACGATCAAATTTTGGTCGATGAGTTTAGATTCTTGCATATAATTGATGAGATTCGCATCAACGATCTGATAATTTTTTACATTATCAATAATAATTTCTTCCCAATTCTCAATCTTTTCTTTTAGTATCAGAATAGCTTTTAGAACTTCTGATATGAAATTAGGATTTTCGCTTTCTTCCAATTTTCTCAAGATTAATGATACCAATTTGTCGCTATTATGATATCTCTTAGCAATAAGGAATAATGAACTGTATGGATATCTTAGAGAATTCACAAATTCGAGAGTTTCTTCCTCGAGAGGTAATCCTAATATCGCACCAACCCTGAATATATTTTCTTGTAGTAATTTTACTTTTTTTAAGAATTCTTGGTCTGTAATTTTGTCTTCATTTATTTGAATTAGATAAGATTTAAAGAGATTTGTGATTTCATTTAATTTAATAATATCTCCCTCTTGAGAAAGGTTTTCGAAGGATTTAACCATTTGATTTTTGAGGTGAAAGTCCCTTATGCTTGTGTTATTAGCGAGTCTTAAAATTAAAGATTCTACTTTTAGATCAGCAGTTTTAGAAACCACATTTTCAATCAGATCGGAAACCACACTATCTGTCACTTTATCAAAAGATAAACAATATTCATAAGCGGGTTTGAAGCTTAATCTTTTGTTTAATTCGCAAATTCTCCTAACATGGTGTTCGCGTAGTGAGGTTCGATGTTCATCTGAATCACCATAGTAGCTAATTTCTCTGTTATCATTTAAAACTTCTAATATAATCTCTTGTATTTTTTTTATTCTCTCCTCTTCATAAACAGAAGTTTCCTCCAAAATATGATGCAAACCTAGAAAACTCCATGCTCTCAATAATACTTCATTAGTATCAAAAAGCTCGAACAAGAGATTGAAATCTTTTCGATTAACTAGAGGTTTGAATATATTTTTATAGGTCGATGTTAAATTTTCTTTTGGACTTTGTTCTATTGGTGCATATCCTTTTCTCAATTTGTCAATGATTTTTTGGTTGAATGAACTACTCATATAGCTTCAATATTTAGTATTTATAATTATTTTTCAATTTTTCAATAAATTCTCTTCTCAAAGATAGTTTCATGTAAAAGATCAAAATGCAATTTAAAAAAAACCTTCTAAAAGTGTTAAATAAAGCTTATATTTGACTTTTTAAGTTACTACTCATTTAATTATTAGATAAAGAATATATCGCTAAATACAAGAAGAAACGGAATTTAACCTCTATGAATTTAAAGAAAAAGAGATATAAAAGTTATAAAAAATGGCTTCTTCACCACCTTTATAAGA
This sequence comes from Promethearchaeota archaeon, assembly GCA_013375495.1. Next base: position 85,188 of record JABXKC010000001.1, on the reverse strand, counting down.
ACAAATTCTTAATATTATCTGTTGCAATAGGAATAGCAATCGTCACCTTCACCAGAACACTCATTCCGATTATAATTGGGGAAATTATTGATGATGCTCTTATAGTTCTTGATTATGAAAGTTTTCTTCTCTTGCTTATTATAGGACTTGTAATTTATCTCATTCGAAATATAATGGATTATGCAACTATGATGACTGGTCATTACCTTGGATTAAAAACAGAACAAAATATGAGGCAAGAGTTCTTTGAGACTCTACAACAATATCCCTTGAGATACCACGATAATGCCCGAGCTGGAGATTTACAGGCGTTAGCAACTAATGATGTACTTATAGTCAATACGATGATATCTCACGGCAGCTTTTACTTTTATCCGTTCTTTCAGGTGGGAATGACGCTGCTTTTACTAATTACTACTCTCGACTTAAGATTGGCATTAGTCTGCTTTCCATTTGTTATTTTATATATTTATTTTATTTCATACTATCGTAGAAAAATAGCACCTTATGCAGCTAAAAGGTTAAGAAAACATTCAAATTTAGCGGTTGTTTTGCAAGATAGTATAAGTGGTGCTTCAGTTGTTCGATCATTTACAGCGGAAGGACTAGAACGAAAAAAATTCAATAAAGCGGTAAAAGCATATAGAGATAATTCGATAGGCGAATATGAAGTTCAATCTAAGTTTTTTCCTATGTTAGTTCTATATGTTATGATTGGAACTACTTGTATCATAAGCAGTATTTTTGTTCTACAAAACACTTTGACCATAGGTGAATTAGTTGCAACGAATTTACTGTTAATAACTCTTGTGGATCCTACTAATCTTATCTGGTGGGCGACTAATGATATGATAAGTGGTTTTGCTGCCTGTTCGCGGTTATTCAAAGCACTTTCTAGTGAAGAGAGCGAAGGTCATAAAATTAGTACCGAGAAATGGGCGGATGAATTTAATGGGAGGATAGAATTTAGAAATGTTACTTTCACATATCAAAATGGAGAAGGAAACAGATCCCCTGTCTTAACAAATTTAAGTTTTATAGTAGAGCCAAATCAAAAAGTCGCTCTTGTTGGTCCAACTGGATGTGGCAAAACAACAATTGCGAAATTACTTCTACGACTTTATGAACCGCAAGAGGGAACTATACTAATTGATGGAAAAAATATTCAGGCTTATCAACTTGAAGAATTACGAAGAAAAATTGGCTATGTAGAACAAGATATCTATTTGTTCTCACAAACAATTCGTGAGAACATCGCATTTGGTCAACAGAATGCAACTCAAGATGAAATAATTAGTATAGCAAAGCTTGCTCAAGTTGATGACTTTGTTAAAAAGTTTTCTGATAAATATAGTACAATTGTCGGTGAGAGAGGTACGCGGCTCTCAGGAGGAGAGAAACAACGAATTGCGATTGCACGAGCCTTTTTAACTAACCCTGCAATTCTACTTCTCGATGATTCAGTCTCTGCGATTGATAGTGAAACGGAAGAGAAAATCGGTCAAGCTATGGAAAACATTATAAAAAATAGAACTACTTTGATCATCACTCATCGCCTCCACACAATACGAAGTTCTGATAAAATTTTAGTACTTAAACATGGAAAAATTGTAGCAGAGGGTAATCACAAAGAATTATATCAAATCTCTGAAGATTATAGGCGTATATTTGGGAAGCGTGTTTCTCTAAAAGATTTTAAAAATGAGAAAACTTAAGGTGGGATCATTATGGGACTCTATGCTGGTATGATGAACGAGGGACAAAAACGAGAGTATAAGGATCGCGAATTATTTATCAGATATGTGAAACGAGTTTCTCCTTTCAGAAAAAACATCCTCCTAATCGCATTATTTATCTTCGTATCATCTATCGCTGAGATATTAAATCCTCTCGTAATTGGTATGACCGTTGATGAACTTTCAAAATCAAATAGCAATCTTTCTGTTGTTCTTAGTACGGGGGGTATTTATTTATTACTATCAATTCTACTATGGATAATGTTTTTTTTGAGACGGAAAGAGATAGGAAAATTTGTTCCTTCTTTTTTAGAAAACCTCCGGATGGATATTTTTGATAAATTACAAGAGCAAGATATGAGTTTTTTCGATAAGCACTTGAGTGGTAGGTTAAACACAAGAGTTTCAAATGATGCTTTAGAATTTGGGAATACCACCCTCTTATTGGCAGATACTTTGGGTAATTTATTGATAAGCTTATTAACCTTTGGAATGATTTTATGGCTAAACAAAACACTAGCCCTCATATCTTTAATAGCACTCCCATTCATCTTAATATTGGTGATTTCACTTAGACGATTAGTAAGAATTGTTAGCAGAGCTTACAGAAAAGCTATTGGGGATATAAACTCTGCAATGGTAGAATCAATTGAAGGCATACATGTTTGTAAAAGTTATGGTCAAGAATCTACCGTTGCCGGACAATTTCACGAGATAAACAAGGGATATTTCAAAGCGAGTTTTAGAATAACATCAATAACTCATATGTGGAGACCTCTTCTTGAAACTATTGCGTCTGTTACATTGATATTAGTCATTTTTTATGGGGGTCAACTTGTATTCCAAGGAATTTCAAATCCCGGAACTATATTTATGTTTATCCTATACCTTCAAAAATTTTTCCGTCCGATTATGGTTCTTTCCGTATTTTTTCCACAACTTAGTTCTGGAATGGCTGCTTATGAGCGTATATTAGATATTCTTGATTCAGAGCCTAGGGTAAAACAAAATCCAAATGCTACTGATGTCGGCTTATTGGAGGGGGAAATAGAAATCAAAGATTTAGATTTCTGTTATAGAGAAGGAGAATGGGTTTTTAACGGATTAGATTTGCACATAAAAAAAGGGGAAAAACTCGCGATTGTAGGACAGACGGGTGCTGGGAAGTCTTCATTGGTTTCTCTTTTGACTCGATATTATGAATTTCAAGGTGGTTCGATCGAAATTGATAGTGTAAACATTAGGGACATGACTTTAGAATCGTTCAGGAGAAACTTAGGAACGGTTCAACAAGATATATTTCTATTTTCTGGAACTATAGAGGAAAATATTAGATACGGTCGACGAGACGCTTCAGAAGAAGATCTTTGGAGAGCAATTAAAATTGTACATCTAGAAGAACTTATTGAATATTTACCAGAAGGACTTCAGACACAGATAGGCGAAAGAGGAAAAGGACTTTCTGCAGGGCAACAGCAACTCATCAGTTTTGCCAGAGCAATATTAATTGATCCACGGATTCTTATTCTTGACGAAGCTACTTCAAGCGTTGATGCCTATACTGAAGCAATTATTCAAGAGGCTTTAGAGGTGCTGTTATCTAATAGAACCTCAATAATAATTGCTCATAGGCTCTCAACAATCGTGAACGCTGATCGAATAATTGTGATGGAAAACGGACAAATTGTTGAAGAAGGTACTCATAAATCATTACTCACACAAGAAGGAAAATATGCTAAGCTATATAAGCAATATTTTGAGCACCAAAGTCTAGACTGGGAGCCAAGTCATGTTTCTCTCAAGATTAAATAATTTAAAATTAGAAGATGATTTTATAAAGATATCTTTGAAGTAAGTAAATCTTCACGTTTTGAAGAAGATCCGATGTAAATAGTATATTCGATACTTTCAACTTCCCACGCTTTATTATCAGGATTATACCACGCTAAATCTTTTTTCTTCACATCAATGGATACTGTTTTTGTTTCCTTCGGTTTTAATGCTATTCTCTTAAATCCACGTAACAATTTTAGGGGGCGATTAATATTAGAGTTCTCAAAACCCACATATAACTGCACAATCTCTTCACCTGCAATAGCTCCAATGTTCGAAACGTCCACGCTAACAATAATTTTCTCTTCGGTCGATTCTACTCGGATATTTTTATATATATATTCAGTATAACTCAACCCAAACCCAAAAGGGAATGCGGGTTCAATGGACTCCTTTTCCATTAAAGTGTATCCGTGATAGTAACCATATTCAATCTCGTCAATATCATTCTCGAAATAGGGTAAATGTGCGGACTCCTTAGGAATTGTAAATGGTAATTTTCCACTTGGATTGACTTTTCCGAAAAGAATATCTGCTAATGCGTGCCCTCCTTCCATTCCGGAATACCATGCCATTAGTATCGAAGGTACTTCTTCTTTCCACTCTTCCATAATAATCGCACTCCCTCCGACCAAAACAACTACACATTTTTTGTTTACTTTTGCGACTGCATTGATAAGTTTAACGTCATCTTCTTTTAATCCAAGGTTAGTTCGGTCTCCTAATCCTTTTGAAAGAAATGGAATATATTCTCCCTCATCTTTAAAGGTATATCCAACAACCAGTACAACAGAATCCACGCTTTGGGCAATTTGTTGGGCAACATCAATATCGTGACCTTCGTTATGGATTACTTTTATTTTATTTCCAACATTATCTTTTATCCCTTGCAGATGGGTTACAATATTCCTCTGACGAACGTGACTACTTCCGCGATCTCCAGTATTTTTCATATCAGCTAAGAGACCTATGACTGCAAGAGTTTTTATCTCTTCAGTTGAGAATGGCAAAACATTCTCTTGATTTTTAAGCAAAACCATGCTCTTTTCAGCAACTTCTCGAGCTAAGAGAACATGGTCGTCGCAACCAATTAGATCTGAGCCATAATTTTGGGGATCTTTTTTTGTGGTGAACTTTAATACTGTACTTAGTATTCTTCTTGCGGAATCGTCCACGAGCTTAATAGGAACTTTTCCTAATTTTAATGCCTTTTCTAATTTTTTTCCGTAATATTTAGCGCGAGGCATTTCAACATCTAAACCTCCCAAGATGCCCTTATTAGTATCTTTAAGACCATTCATCCAATCTGAATGAACAAATCCTTCAAATCCCCATTCACCTTTTAGGATATCTCTTAATAAATAGGAATTATGACCACAATATTCGCCTCGTAGTTTGTTATAAGCCGACATAACAGTAGCACATCCTTCTTCAATACAACGTTTAAAATGAGGCAAATAAACTTCTCTTAATGTCCTTTCACTAATTTGGATATCGACTTTAAAACGTGAATATTCTATGCTATTTGCGACATAATGTTTAGCTGTTGCCATTACATTGTATTTTTGAACGCCTCGAACTAACGCAGCTCCAACTTCGCCAATGTGAAATGAATCTTCACCGTATGTTTCTTGAGCTCTTCCCCAAGCGGGATGGCGTAAAAGGTTAATACAAACCCCTCCAAAAAGATTAGCTCCTTGTGCACGGGCTTCTTTCCCAATAACTTCTCCTACTCTTTCTTCGAGTGATACATCCCATGATGCACCTCGAGCCATCGATACTGGGAAACAGGTAGATCCTGGTAAAATAACTCCCCTTGGGCCATCTGTGAATAAAAAGGGGGGGATTCCTAATCGTTTGACACCTCCAGCAGGATAAGGACGTACACCGAACTTACGATCCTTTAACAGAAGTAAGTAAAAATTGTTTCCTGACATAGTTGCAACTTTTTCTTTTAAAGTCATCATATCTAATGCTCTATTAACAAAATCATCAATTTCATCCTCCGTCATTCCTACTCTAATATTAAATTTATCCAAAATAATACCCCTAATATTTCAAATAATTATAGCTATAATATTGAACATAGCGAATTTTTATTTAACATTGTGATTTTTGACTAACTATCTAGGTTTAAACATAAAATAATGATAAAAATGTATGATAATAATTACATGTATAAATTTATTGAAGATATCTGCAATGAAATTGGGCCTCGAGAATCAGGGACTGAACAGGAAATATTAGCGGGCAACAGAGTAGAATCAGAATTGAAAAAGTTTTGCGATGAAACACACCAAGAGTCATACACCAGTAGCCCTCACGCTTTTTTAGGAGGAATAAGGTATGGGGCACTTATAGTATTTATCACTGGCGTTTTTTATTGGTTATCTTTATTAAATGATCTTAAGATCCTAACTCTACACCCTACTTTCAATATCCTTTTTTTGATTTTAGCGATTGTTCTCATTGGAGTTACAGTTAGCTATTTCATTTTAGAAGTAATGAAATACCACGAAACCTTTGATTTCCTCTTTCCTAAACGAGAATCGAGAAACATTATTGGAACTATCAATCCAAAAAATGAAATAAAAAACACAGTAATCTTCTCTGCCCACCACGATTCTGCCTTTGAATTTAATACTTTTTACTATTTGAAGCGATTTGGCCAAACAATAATAAATGTAGGATATTTAGGGGTTGCGATAATGTTTGTTGCGATAATATTAAAGTTGATCTTTTTCCTCTTTTCGATTGAACAACATATTCTATTTTTAGTCTTCGGTATAATCTTCATAGTTTTTATACCAATCATATTAGTTTATATCTTTTTCCATAGCTATAAACCTGTTCTTGGTGCGTTCGATAACTTATCTGGAGTTTCTATACTATTAGGAATCGCAAAAGTATTGTCTGAGAATAGGAATAATGATGAAATCTTCCCTAAACACACCAGAGTTCACTTGATTTCTTTCGCAGGCGAGGAAGCTGGTTTAAGAGGCTCAAAACGATATGTAAAAACACATTACGACGAATTGATCTCGTCTCAAACTACGGTTGTTAATATGGATAGCATTGCTAAAAAAGATTTTATCATAATCCACAATAAAGAATCTGGGATAGGCGCCCAACACGACCCATTAGTCTTTGAACTCATTTTAGATATAGCAGAGAATTTGAATCTTAACGCGAAATTATTAGCTCTCCCATTTGGCGCAACCGATGGAGCAACTTTTAGCAAAAAGAATATTCCAGCTGTTGCAATAGGTGGTTTGAATTTAAAGGAAGAACTGGCACCGTATTATCACACTCGAAATGATAACCCCTCTGTAATAGAAAAAGAGGCTCTTGGTCAATTTGCCCAAATTTGTATCGAGTATTTAAAATTTATAGATAGCCAAGGTTAATACAGTTGAAATAACTTTTTTTTATTCCATTTTTTCTTTCTAGTAGAGGAAAATTATTTTACGAATGTAATTTTCCATTTTTTCTAATATAGCTTTAAAATTGGATTCGTTATTTAATTCGAAAACCAAAAATGTTTTTTCATCACATTCAGTAATAACAATAGTCTGAGTTCCTAATTCTGCTATTATTTTTAAAGCTTTTCTATCCCCCATTGTACGTCCTAGACTTATAGCACTTTCTAAGACTGATGCACACATAGACGTAAAGATATCAAAATCAATTTTTTCTTTGAAATTTTCCGCTATAAGTTTTCCGTCGCGGTACGCAAACATAACTCCTAATAAATTACCATTTTCTTTAATCTGGTCCATAATTTGAGTTAATTTTTTAACCTTTTCAGTTTTTGGAAGTTCTAACTCATCCATATTTAAAATCTTACTTAGTATCCAATAGTTAATTTAATTAATGTTGACTTAAAATTTTAATATATATGAATGAAGAAAGCTCTTCTAATGGTGAAATTAGTGTTAATGAATTAATCCATAGTAGCAATGAAAAGTTCATTGAAGAAGATTTAATCCAATTTTTACAAATTCCTAGTTATACCTTAAATCGAGAAGCAATTGAAGACGCTAAAGAATTTATTACCTCGTACATTTCTTATTTTTGCGAAGATATTATAGAAATCGAAGGGGAAATAAATCCATTATTAATAGCAGAAGTTGATGGAAATATCGAGGACAAATTATTAATTTATATGATGTACGATACTCAACCTGTAAATAAGGATAATGAATGGATTGAAAGACCTTTTGGAGCACAAATTACTGATTTACCGAAGCCACTAGATAAAATAGGCAAAGTAATTATTGCCAGGGGAGCATACAATTCAAAAACTCCCTTAATTTCCTTTCTAAATGTAGTAAAACTTTTAAAAAAAGAAGAAAAGCTTCCTATATCTCTAATGTTTTTAATAGACGGAGAAGAAGAAGTTGGTTCACCTACATTGTTAAGGACTCTAAAATCAAAAAAGAATATGTTCAAATCCTGCATAGATGCGTACTATCCTTCTATGAAACAAGATTTAAATCAGACTTCGGTTTTAAAGCTTGGTTATAAAGGTATTTTGTCTTTAACGATTAGGGTTTCATCATTAAACGAAGAATCCCACTCTGCTTTTAGCTCGATGATACCTAATCCTGCTCAAGATTTGGTATTCATTCTTCAAAATATTTTTTCTGAAAATAAGTTTAAAATAAAATCTTTAAGTGTTCCTTACAAAATGACAAAATCTGAAAACAAATTAATTGACAATTTAATGAAAAGTATTGATTTAGGAATAATAAAAGAAAAAGCAGGAATTAGGCAAACTCTTATAGATGATCCTAAGCTGAGTTTTATTACTTACTTGTTTAATCCAACTTTTAATCTCTCTACTTTAAAATCTGGTTATTTGGAAAATGGAATAAAAAATATGGTAGCTAACAAAGCTGAGTGTAATATTGACATTAGATTTGCTCACGATATATCAGTAAATTTAATTTTAGACGAAATTAAAGAAAGAGTTAGTGATTTAACAAAAAATTTAAAATCCCATTTTGAAATTATTGAAAACATAGGTTATGATCGATCAAAGATTAGAGAAGATTCAATTTTGGTAAAAAGCCTCGTGGATAGTTTTATAAAGCTGGGTTTTTCTACGCAAGTTTGGCCGATTAGCGCTGCAGCAGCTCCATTAAGTCAGATTCAAAGCCAATTGGGACTCAACTTTATTGTTGGCGGTTTGGGTATTGGGGGGTATGCGCACGCACCAAATGAATTCGTTCAAGTAAAATCGATCCAAAACACGAGACTTTCAAATTATTTATTTCTAAAAAATTATAGCGATCTATATAATAAGAAGTAATTTAGTACGAATGAAGCATACCACCAAATCCTCGTAATTTTGGTTTGATTGATTTTTGAGGACACATTTCCATACAACAAAGACAAGAGATACATTCTCTCCTAAGAAATTCGGGATATGCTCCACTAACAAAATTGATAGCATTTGCAGGGCAAACCTCATAACACTGCCCACATTGTACACATAATTCTTTCTTTAGAATTGGTCTCTTTTTTGTAACTTTATAAACTATACTTCGAGTAATGAAGCTCGCAAACCTCGTCATCAGTCTTCCAGGAACTTTAAATTTTGGAGTTATTTTTTTCGCTTCTTCTAAGGATACTCCTAAAATTTCTATATTTTCAAGATTAAACTCACCTAATCCTCTTTCAGAAGCATTTCTCAAATGAGGAACATATTTACGACCGTTATATTTTCCAATCTTTAATGCTACGATATCTAATGCTAATTCGTCAGTTCCTACTAGAATCAAATCCCATTGTTTCATATGACCAGACACGGGCCCCATTGGACCTTGCATGACCCGAACACAATCGTAAATAGTTAGTCGATTTGGTTTATTTTTAACAATCCACGAATAATTATCTGCTAACGCTTCCCCAAATTTATCAGGAGTTCTTCCTACCAAATGAAATTTTGCTTTTAATCCTCCTGGAATAACGCCCCAGTAGTTTTTGATTGCTCCGGTAATAGTTGCTTCTCCGTGAGTTTTCAATTTTGGTAAATTTATTAATAGATCACAATCTTTTACGGCTTTGGATACGTAATAATCTTCAAGTCTTATTGAATCTTCAATTTTTTCATGAACGGGAATATCATGCTCAAAATTAATAAATCTAATTCCTGCTTTTTCACAGGTTTCGTATAAACCAATTTTTTTTGCTATTTGAGTGGCCGAAATTTTTATCTGTCCTGGAGAATCTCCAATGCTCACATTCTCCATTCGGACACCGGATTCTTTTAGGTATTTTATTACGCCTTCAACAAAAACAGATTGAGTGCAAGCGTCTTTAGTAGCTCTTAATAAGTTGGGTTTCAGTAGAATATCTTTGCATTCAAGGAGATTAAAATTTAAATCTTTTTCAATCAATCTAATGGCTGCAACTATTGCATCCGGGATAGTTTCATAATCTTTAGCGTTTACAATACTTATTTTCGTTGACATAGTATCCCCTATGTGAAAAAATTAAATACATAATTAAAATATGTCTTTAACTGAAAAATTTATTTAATTTGATGTTTTTTACACTTTTGGAAGAATAATTAATATCCCTTTTGAAAACCATTAATATTTTAATAGGAAACTTTTATTATAATTATAATTACAATTATACTTTTAAAATACTTTAATTACAAAATTGGATGGTAAATCGATTTAAGATACGTACAAATGAATCATAATAACAACCATAATCTGAAAGACGAGACAGAGCCCGATGTATTGTTTAAAATCTGTTTCTTTGGGGATGGAGGCGTAGGAAAAACAACTCTCATTGGTAGATACCTTACAGGAGTATTTAAAACTAATCAATCATTAACCATAGGAGTCGATTTCCATGTTAAAAAGATAAAAGTCGGCGATAAACTAGTTTCACTACAAATTTGGGATTTTGCCGGAGAAAGTCGCTTTAGATTTCTTTTACCAAGTTATGTTCTTGGCGCATCTGGAGGAATTTTTATGTATGACATAACAAGATTCTCTAGCCTGAAAAATTTCCCTGAATGGATCGAAATTTTTAAAAAAGGTTTTGTTGGGGCTAAAGATAAACAGCTACCTGTAATGATGGTTGGAAGTAAGCTAGATTTAAGCTACAAGCGAGCTGTTTCAAGCAAAGAAGCATACGATCTTGCAAAAGAACAAAATTTATATGGATATATCGAATGCTCATCTAAGGATGGGAGAAATGTAGAAGATATATTCACCGAAATCGCAAATTTAATGCTAAAAAGAGTTGGCCTTTAAACACTTATCCTACAAAGATATCTTCTAATGAATTTATAATTAGATCCGGATTTAAATCTTTATCAATATCTGGAAAATCAATAATTTCTTCTTGAAGCTTTTTAATATCAGATTTTTTTGTGACTCCAGTTAATACGAGAACCGTATTAATTTTAGCCCTATTACCTGCTAAAATATCTGTATTTAACCGATCTCCAAAAATTACAGCATTATTGGGGGGAGTATTAGTTTCTTTTAGTATTGTATGAATCCCAAATGGATTTGGTTTACCAAATATTTTGACTGGGTTCTGGTTAGTACAAGTTTGAACGGCATTTACCATTACTCCTGCTCCAGGTAATAAACCGTTGGTAACGGGTAAGGTACTATCTGCATTAGTTGCGTAAAACTGTGCGTTTCCTTTTAAAATACAGTTTTGAGCGAATGCTAGTTTTTCATAATTAAAGTTGCTGTCCAAACCAACTATCACAAAATCAACTTCCTTATACTCAGCATCTACATTGACAATTGTATGCCCTCTCATTTTTAATTCTTCCCTTAATCCGATTTCACCGATGACAAAGATGGTTGCACTCTGCTTTAAATTAGTAATTTCTCCTGCGGTAATTGATGCGCTAGTATAAAAATCAGATATTTCACTTTTTATGTTAAAATTTCTCAATCGATCAACATACATTTGTCTTGTAGCTGTAGAATTGTTGGAATTATAAACCACCTTGACAGAATTTTCTCTTAGAACGTCAATCACTTTTTCACTACTAGGAATTAAAGTATTACCTCTGTAAATAACTCCATCTAAATCAAAAATAGCCAATCTTATATCTTTAAGCTCTTCAATTAATTTGCGCATAGTATTTAATATAACTAATTTTTAAAAAATTGTTTTACCAACCCACTGGCAATCCCAATAAAACTACAAGAAATTGGATACCAATTGGTATAAATATTGGATTTAATATATTATCTGCTGTCAATGATGGCAAATAATCAGTAAGAAAGAACACGATAGCACCCATTATAGCATAAATTGGACCTACAAGCACAAGACCAATTATATAGGCGACTGCTACACCAGCGATAAAACCTTCAATCGATTTAACATCGTTATTTCTTAGTGTTATTTTGTGTTTTCCAAATCTTCTCCCAATTAATGCAGCAGATGCGTCTGAGAGACATGCTATGAGGATTCCCGCAAAATAAACGCGAATGTCGGGGATAATTTCTGTCATATAGAGCATGTAAGAAAAAATAAATCCTGTAATAATGTAAATTTGAGGCCCGGCAGCGTTTTTTTCTTTATTTCTTAGCATAGATTTTGTTAAAAAATTAAAAACAGAATATTCAGGACCCCACACTATACGAATTATGTCAGATATAATTGCGAATGCTAAAGCCGCAATTAGAGCAAACATAGTAATTTCCACACCAGCACGTAAGTCTTCAAGTGTAAAAGGATAAGTAGATAAATCACCCCATAAAAAGTTGTACGAAGGTTCAATCTGATGGATCATTACGATAATCCCATCATTTACCAGTGAAGCAACTCCATAATAAGCGACTAATAACAAGAATCCTGATAAGTGAAAACTTTTCCTAATTATTTCCATTCTGAAAGGAATTTCGTCCCTATAAGGATTTTCTTTAGTCATTCTCCTAATATACCTCCGTAAAACCGATTTCTCTCTGGTAGTTTCTCCTATGTTAGTTCTGCTTTTCTCTTCTCTCCTCATTTTCTCTATGTTTTTTCTTATAATCGTGGTAAAAATGAGGTTAATAATAAGAATCATACCGATCCACCACACTAAAAATCCATTCCATGGAAATGTGAGAAATCCAATAACAGAGTTATAATATCCAAAAATTAAAAAGCATACTCCACATAAGATTGAAGAAATTCCGCCATACCTATTTTTTGCTCTATATCCCTTGACACCAATATAATACATCAAACTCATTAAAACAAAAAAGAATAGCGATAAAGTTACGTTGTATAAACTTTCCACGAAAGCCCAATATTCCATGATAAGCACTTTAACTCTGATGGTTATTTATTTTTATAATTAATTATAAATTAATTAATCTTGTATTTAATCTTGTAGCCAGAATTAAAGCTTTATCCACGTATTATAAACTTTAATAAACATATAATAAACAAGATTTTTATATATATAACGAATAAAAAAAAATAAATAAATAGTACCAATCTATTTAAATTATAAGTGAAAATATATCTTAATTGTCTTCCTATTTTATTATATTTATCTAATAAAAATCTTTAATTATTGCGAAGGAGAAAGTATCAGTAATGGAGTCTGTCGAAACCTTAGATGACCTTTTGAAAAAATTACTCGGTGCAATTCCAGAAGTAAAATCTGCTGCTATCGTGTCTGCTGAAGGACTTCCTATTGCATCTGCGCTTCCACAAGGCGTTGATGAAACAAGAATCGCAGCAATGACTGCCGCTTTACTCTCCTTATCCGAAAGAGCAATAATCGAAATGGGAAAAGGAGATTTTGATCAACTTTATATAAAGGGAAGTGAAGGCTATCTTTTGGTCATGCAAGCAGGCCCAAACGCGGTATTGACAGTATCTACTACGAAAGATGTCAGGCTTGGGTTAATTCTATTAGATTGCCGGAGAACCTGTGAAAAAATAGCGCAATTGATCTAATTTCACTAAGTATATCTAAAATCCTCTAAGTTTAATACGTATTTGGTAAAAACCACAAATTATTAATTTTATGCTTAATTTTCTTCGTCAATAATATTAATATTTATTAACTATTAATTAAAATAACCGGTGTTTAAAAATCTTCAAGCTATACTCCCTCAGTACTAAGTGTGAGATACCCCCGTTTCTCTTCTCTCAACCCAAAGCCGTTAGTGCAAGAATTATTCTTAGCGAAGAATATGAAGGAATAATTACTAGGGATTATGGTTTTATTGTAGCCATTGTTGATGTCCTTGATGTAGGTCCAGGGATTATTATTCCCGGAAATGCCAATACATTCCATCAAGTTGAATTCACCATCTTATCTTTCAAGCCAAATCTTGGAGAGGTAGTGGAGGGGGATATAGTTGAGTTAGTAGATTTTGGAGCTTTTTGCCGACTAGGACCGTTGGATGGTTTAGTTCATGTCTCCCAAATTTGCGATGATTACATATCCTACGAACAAGTCGGTAATCGATTTATTGGCAAAGAAACTGGGAAAATACTTGAAGTGAATAATGAGGTAAGAGCTAAAGTGATAGCAGTTTCATTAGGCACTGGACGGAGCGGTAAGTTAGGATTATCAATGCGTCAAAAGTTTTTAGGTAAATATGAATGGATTGAAGCTGACGTCGAGGAAGAATACGCTAGTAAAGAAGCGAAAAAATCTAAGACAACAGATGAAGAAGAGATTGAAGAATAAAATCTAATTATTTGGTGAAAATTATCAATGAAAAAACTTGAAAAAGCCTGTAAAAATTGTCACATAATAACAAAAAGCCAAACAGTTTGTCCAAAATGTAAAACTCATAGCCTTAGTGATGATTATACCGGCGAAGTTATAATAATTGATCCAAGAAACTCAGAAATGGCGAATTATTTAAAGATTCATTTTCCTGGAAAGTATGCTCTAAGAGTACGCTAATCTAAAGGAGAATTGTGAAAATATAGCATAATTATCATTTCATCATTTCTACAAATCTTTTTACTGCTTTTTGTATCCTTTTTTCGACATCCACCATAACGATACCTTCGGGAATCGTTTTTTTTGAGTCCGTTACTGGTGGTTGACCATAAAACACTAAATTTTTTGTTGTTTCGCTGAGAGGAATGCTAAGAACTAACGGTAAGACGAGTAGATCTTCTTCACCTTCTATTATTTTGAGGAGAGTTCTTTTATCAGAGCTTACTATTTCATCTAAAAGAGTAAAACTTTCTTTTTGAATTCCTCCTTGAGGATTTTCAAATTCTATAATATCTTCGAAAAATTCTTCAGTTTCGATTTTTATTTGATTTCTTTGAGTTTTTTCGTCAATTACGCAGATTTTAATAAAAGCTTTTAGAAAATCATTTGATAAAAAGTCTTGAGTAACAATATCTCCTACTAAATAAACTTTAATCAAAAATTTAGCTTCTAAAAAAGTATTTATTGCCTTTTCTACTTCATTAATAGTCTCTTTTCGAGTTCCAGAATATAATTTCCCAAGAGGTTGAGAGAATTTATGTCTCTCATCCTCAGGAATTTTTAAATTATCCTCCATCTAATCTCAATCCGTTTTTATTTTCTTGGCCTTATAATAAAGATTAACCGTTAGAATGAACACTATTACCCACAAAAAAATACTAGCAATGTACAATATTAAATACATTCCTCCTACAATATTTTCTAAAACTATAAAAATAACAAATGTGAAAGCAATTAACACTATTTCAATAATCATCATAATTCTTGCTTTCAGAATATATTTTTTAAAATCAGACATATTTTCCTATTAAAAAACCAAAATTTTATTTTTCACTGTTCTTTAATCTTTTATAACTCAGAATTATCTTTAAATTAACTGATTGACTGAGAAAAATCGTTGTAAAAAGGTTCGATATGTCGTTTACTATTGAAATTTTAGAAGAAAAGAAAAACCCAATAATCGATCGAACGGAAGTTAAATTTAGAATCGATCATTTTGACGCAAGCACGCCAAATAGGTTGGAAGTAAAGAAGAAAATTGCAGCTATAAAGAATGCTAACGAAAAATTTACTATCATTCGAAAAATTCAAACTCATTTTGGGGGTGCTTACGATGTAGGTTTAGCAAATATTTACGAGGAGGCTAAAGAGCTTCAATTTTACGAACCATTTCACATTCAAGTAAGGAACTTACCCAAAGATACACGATCAGAAATTTACAAACTAAAAAAAAGAAATGAACCTTATGGACACCTATTTGCTTACGAGTAAAAAATAAAACAATTAATAAAGGAGATGAAAACAAATGACAGACGCATCTAAATATTATAAGATTGAAGATGGAAAATTAGAAAGAACTCATAGGGCATGTCCTAAGTGTGGGCCTTCGTTTTTTCTCGCGGATCACTATGATAGATCATCTTGCGGGAAATGTGGATACACCGTATTTAAGAGAAAAGGTAAAAAGGGAGCTGCTACAGTCGCCCGAAGTAGAAGGTCACCTCGAAAGCGCACGAAATCAACATAGATTTAGTTAGGCATCTCGTTCTTTTTCAACCTTTTCTTTTCACTCAACTTATTAATAATACTCTATGCATTTAAGGCGAAATTTATGAGTATAAAAAACAAACTTGCCCTCGGTATAGAATCCACGGCACATACTTGGAGTGTAGGAATTCTTGATTTTAGTGGTAAAGTTATAAGCCTTGTAAACGATATGTTTATCCCCGAAAAGGGAGGACTCCATCCCGTATTAGTGAGAGAACAGCATCTCAATAATTTTACAAGCGTTATAAATAAGGCTTTATCAGAAGCTTCAATTTCGATCAAAGATATTGATTTGATCGCATTCAGTAGAAGTCCCGGTTTAGGACCAATATTAAAAATTGGAGCTCAAGTTTCGAGACTGTTGAGTCAATTATTAGGGATTCCTATAGTTGCTGTAAATCACTGTATTGCTCACATAGAAATCGGGAGACTAATGTGCGAAATTGAGGATCCACTTACCTTATATGTGTCGGGGGGAAATACGATAATTAGTGCGTACGAGTCTGGAAGATATCAAATTTTTGGAGAAACCCTAGATATCCCTATTGGTAATTTAATTGATTCTTTTGCTCGAGATGTTGGAATACCCCATCCTGGTGGTCCAAAAGTTGAAGAATTGGCCAATAATTCATCAAAATATTTATCCTTACCATATGTTGTGAAGGGTATGGATTTATCATTTTCAGGTCTCTATACAGCCACTAAAAGGTTAGTAGAATCTAAAGAATATGGGAAAAAATATGGTTTAAGTGATGTGGCTAATTCACTACAAGAAACTGCTTTTGCCATGCTCACTGAAGTTACAGAGAGGGCTTTAGCTCACACAGGAAAAAAGGAGGTATTATTAACTGGTGGCGTAGCTGCTAATAAAAAATTACAGGAAATGATCAAATATATTAGTAAAGAACATGATGCTAGGTTTGAGGTCGTTCCTTTGAAATACGCAGGAGATAATGGTGTAATGATTGGATGGACTGGAATACTAAGGTATAACGCTACAGGGGGGAATATCATGTCAGATACTCAAATTAATCCCAAAGAAAGAATGGATGAAATAACTATTCCTTGGAGAAATATAGGTGTTTAAGATAATGTCTAATGAAATTGTTATGGAAAAAATTATTCATAAAGGTGCTGAAGCCAGCCTTATTTACGGCCATTGGTTTGGAAAAGAGGTTATATTTAAACACCGCATCCGTAAAGGATATCGTATAGAACAAATTGATAAAAAGTTAAGGGTTAATAGAACTCTTAATGAGGCTAAAGCTTTAATTAGAGTTAAAAATTATAGTGTAAATGTCCCTCAAGTTTATGAAATTGACACTAAAAACTCAACAATCGTAATGAAGTATATTAAAGGCGAAAAGTTAAAGGAAGCTTTAAGCTCAATAACTAACACGAAAAAGGTGCAATATTTAAAAGAAGTCGGCAAAAATATTGCTATTTTACATAAAAATGGACATATTCATGGAGATATCACTACAAGTAATGTTATTATAACAGAAACTCAAGATATTTTTATAATTGATTTTGGTCTTCACGACTATTCTGATTATATTGAAGATAAAAGTACTGATTTACATTTGTTTAAAAGAGTATTAATATCTTCCCATGGAAATGATTTTAAGATCTGCTTTGAAGCTTTTCTAGAAGGGTATCGAGAAGGATATGGACCAGAAAAGATGAAGGAGTGTGATGAAATCATAAAAAATATCTCAGTAATCGAAACAAGGGGTCGCTATGTTAAAAAGGAAGATCGGGCATAGAGTAAAATTTTTTCAATCGACCTTAAATTTATGACATTAATTGTTCATTTCACTGATAAAAACATCAAAATTATTTACATCTGACTTAGAACTCTTTCAATACTGCTATTTTCATAGAGATAATTTTATATACAAATTTAACTTATAATTTATTATTGAAAAGTTGGATTTAGTTAAGGGCTAATAATATTAGATCGTTTATACTATTATTTGATCCATCTTTCTGAACCTATATTTGAAAATTAATAATTTTAGTGAAATTTAAATTGCCGAATCCTAAAAAAGAGAAGAAACCAACAATGCAAAATATTACTATTAACATTCCTGATATATATGACGAAAACATTCAAAAACTCATCAAAATGAAAGTTGTTCCTAGTCGCTCAGAGGCAATTAGAACTGCTCTAAGAGAATTTTTTCGCACTGAATATGAAAATTTGCAATTATTAGGATTTTTTGACGAGTAGAACCAAAAAAAAAATAAAATTATTATCTTCGTCTACGAATTTTTCTTGCTTCTCTTTCTACTTCTCTTAAGATAACAACATCACTAACTTGTATGGGACCCTTAACATTTCTTGTTAAAATTCGGTTTCTATCCGGTCCTTCAAGGATTCTCACCTTAATTTGACTGATCTCACCTGTTAAACCAGTTCTCCCTACGATCTGAATAACTTCAGCGGGAACTGAAAAATCCTGTTCGCTTTTTCCTTTTGATTTATCCATTTTTGCTAAGGCTATTCACCGTATTATTTTTTTAATGCTTCTATCTTCTTTATAATATCTTCTAATTCTCGATCGTTTCCAGTTCCTACATTCTCTATTGCGATTGCAGAAGAAGCAACATTAATGCGGGCTGAATTCCCTAATTCCTTTTTTGTTGAAACATAACAAAAGGGAATACCTTTTTCTTCGCAAAGTAATGGAACGTGGAATAAAATCTCTGGTGGGGTTACATCTTCCGCCATAATAACTAGTTTTGCTAAACTTCTCTCGATTGACTTCGTAACCTCGTTCATCCCTTTTCTAATTTTTGAATCGCGTGTACCAGAAATTTTGTTTAAGGCATTCTTAATGCCGTTTTTTAAATCGTCAGGTATTTTAAATTTTATATAACTCATTTTTTCTCCTTCCAATATATTTGTTTTAATATATTATCATAAATCATCGATTTTTGATGTATTAATTAATTTTGGATATAAAATAAAATTTTTGATTTAAAGGTTTAACCTATAATAGTAAAATTTTTTTAGAATACTTCTTTTACTTATCTATAATGATTATTCCGATAAGATGCTTTTCGTGCGGTAAACTAATTGCTCATATTTATAAACCATATTTAGAGCTATTGGAAAAAGGTGAGAGATCAGAAGACGCTTTTAAGCAATTAGGTCTTGAAAGATTTTGCTGCCAACGCATGATCGTCGGCCATGTAGATTTGATAGACGATCTTTTAAAGTTTTCAAGATTGCAGTGATCTTAAAAAAAAAGTAAAACTTTCATTATAATTTTTACCTTTAACAAAATTGAATTATAGTTTTATTTAGAGTAATATAAAATAAGTAATTATGTTCTTAAAAATCCCTCTTACTGTTTCCCATATAAATTAGTCCATCTTACTTTACGAGGATTTCGTTTCTGAACCAGCATAGCAGTTCTACATTTGTGTGTACAGAAGTTAAAAATAGTCCCGTCTTTTTTAATATACATGTGTCCTTTTCCGATGGGAATGTCATATCCACAAAAAGAACATCGCTTTACTTTAACCATGGAATTTTCATCTCACTTTGCTAATAAGCTCAATCCTATTATTTATTCGATTTAAAAAGTTCGGTTTCTCCATATTTTAATATTTTAAGGTTAATAAGCGTCATATCGAATGTAATTTCGCTGCCTCTAACTGTTTTTCTTCTTTTTTCCCCTTTTCTTCTTGGTTTATAACCGATTGCTCTTTTGGAAACTAAAATTTTCTTTTTTACGGGGCCATGAACATCTTTTCTCATAGGAAATCCGCTAGCATCGGAACCACCTGTAATTTCGAAATCGTAGTTAGGAAAACCAATAAGACCACCTTTGATAGTATCCCCTATCTTCATACCTTCGAACCGAAATTTCTTCTCGTCTATCTCAATTAATTTAGATAATCCTTTACCTGGTCCTGAGGTCCCACCGGATATATTTAACTTATATACTCTCTTATCTGAGCTCATTATTTTCGAACTTACAAAAAGGAAATTACTAAGATAAATATCTTAAAATTTAAAAATTTTATTGATTTTGTGTTCTATAGAAAATTTCTGAGAATTTAATGAAAAAAAATACAATTTATTTTAAAGATCACCTCCTATTAAAATTATAGCAATAAGTTGAGATTTATTTAAATGGTACAGATTTTTGAAGCTCTTGAAGTGAGAGAAGAACCTTATTTTCTAACGGTGGAAGTCGAGGAAGGAGAAATAGTTGCAGATGTATTTAATAACATGAATAGTCGCAAGGTCTATTTGCTAGTAGATCACGATAGTAAAAGAATTTGGACTTATAATGGCCAGATTAGCTCTTTAAAACTTCAAATTTACGGTGGTATCCTCGCTGGAATGTTGCGTAGACAGATCGGAATATTCTATCGAATTTTCACGTTAAATAAATATTCTATGGACGATCCCGAGTTTCAAAAAGTATTGGTTAAAACCATAGGTCCGGGAAAAGCGAAGACAATCGATAAAAAAGATTTTACTAAATCTACAACGCAACATATATTAGCAAATATAACTATTCATAATCCCAGACTAAGTAAAGCTTTGGAAAATATAAATGATTATTCTACACCAGAAGATTTTAAGAGAATTTTCTTGATTGTGGCGGGTATAATCTATTCTGATGAAGAAACTCCGAAATCACTTCTATCTGAGGAAGAACGCTCTGAAAGTATAATAAAAATGGGTAGATTGAACAATGGTTTTACATTTTTCGACGATCGCAATTATTCTACTAGAATAGTAATAAAGAATAGATCCATCCAAGGGTTAGAATTATTTGTGCATGATAACGACAAAATGCCTGTCGTTCGAATTAAATCTCCTATTATTCATGAAGATAAAATTAGCAGCGAAGGAGATATGGACAAACTCCTTGCTGCCTTTCAAATACCCGATTCACTTCCAGATATTGAATCAACCGAGAACGATAAACAAAACTGAGCTCACGAAATGATTCTGTTAATTAATCCTAAAACAACTAAATCTACTGAGCTTCAAACCGAATTTTTTAGGGAACCAAACCTCGGAATTTTATATTTAGCGGCGATTTTAGACCAGAGGAATATTCCTGTAGAAATTTTAGATTTAGAGCAGTATTATGGTTTAGAGAGTCATAACATAAACGATCTTCTTATAGAGAAAATCAAGCATCACAAGATAATTGGAATTACTTCGCTTACTAATACATTTCATTTATCAATTCTGATCGCTAAATTAGTAAAAAATGATAGTAGAAAGAAGATTGTTGTCCTTGGAGGCCCACACGTATCTTTTAAATACGAGGAAATTCTAAATAAAGAAGACTCAATCGATTTTATATGCGTTAAAGAATCTGAAAATTCCTTTCCGGAATTAATTGATCTTATTATTAGCATTTTAAATAAAAACGGACTCATTCACGATTACGAAAAAGAATTGAATAAGATTAAAGGATTAGCATATAAGAATTTAAAAGGAGAGATTATACTCACAGATTTTCCAGAGCCGGTTAAGTTAGACAATTTACCTCTACCTGGAAGATATCTTCTATCCCAAGAAAACTTCTACTATAGAGTAGCGAGCGTCATTATTAATAGGGGTTGTCCAAATCAATGTTCATTTTGTTCCAGACAAAAAATGTCTCCAGTTGTCCGTATCAGGAGTCTCGACTCAATCTTATCTGAAATACGAGATATCGTGACATACCAAACGTACCACTATATTAATTTTTACGATAATATTAATATTAATAGAATATTCTTCCACGACTTTTGCAGATTATTTATTGACAATAAGATTGAAATTCCATGGGGTTGTGAATTACGAGTTGACACGATAACTGCTGAAGACGCACAATTATTAAAAGAAGCTGGATGCAGATTGGTAGCAACAGGAATAGAATCTGCAAGTATTGAAGTTCTTAAAAATAATTTGAAATACCAAGATCCTAAACAGGTTGTGGTTGGTATAACCCATTTAAAAAAAGTTAACATTCCTATTCAAGCGTATTTTGTACTAGGTTTACCCGGTGAGACTGAACTTAGTTTTCAGAAGACTGTTGAGTTCATTAAAAGGCTACCATTTGATAGCAGTGATACGATTAATTATTTTGCAGCTACACCTTATCCCGGGTCTCGTTTATGGGACGAGAGAGATAATTTTAAACTAAATATCGTAGAACACGATTATACTAAATATGATTGCCAACACATAATATTTGAAACTCAAGATATAGACTTAAAGAAACTAAAAAGCTTATTTAACATCGCAAAAGAGACAGAAAAACTATTTACTGAAACTTAAAGTATTGACCTATGAGGCATACAATAAGGAAATGTCCTCGTAAAACGAGTAAATGCGACTATTTCCTCTCCCTTTGTAATTAAGCTCCTGACTTCTTCCAAATTTTCTTTCTGTTTTTTATAAATATCCGGATCGAGTCCCCTTTTTTCTAGGTCTTTAATTAAGGTGCTAAGGTGCTCTAATTCTATATTTCCATTTCTGTCTTTAAATTTTCTAAAATCTTCCCTACATGTTGCTAAAACGGCTGATCCATCGGGTTGTCTAGGATATCTCCCTTTAGATAACGCATGCGACATTTTTTACTTTCACACCTCTACTCAAAATTTTAAATCTGTATTCTTTAAAGAACATATCAATTTTGATATTTATAATTATCTACAGTGCATTTTTTTCTTAATTGTGGAAGGATAATTTTAATAATAGAGAATTAACTCTAATTTAATGTAGTAAAGAATTATTTTATAATATCCAAAACATATAAAAAAATAAATAAAAATTAGGTACTGTATTTATTATGGCTAAAAGTGACTACTTTATAGGGGAAGCCCTTTTGGGTGCTGAAGAAAACTTAGCACATATAGATTTAATAATTGGTTCAAAAGATGGTCCTGTTGGAATATCTTTTGCAAATGCACTTAGTTCTCCGTCAATAGGACATGGGGGGCTTCTAGCGTGTATAAGACCAAATCTTCTTACAAAGCCAATCAGCCTTGTTATACCCAAAGTAACTGTTTCAAAAATGGAAGAAGCAAATAAGATTTTTGGACCTGCTCAAGCTGCCGTTGCTAAAGCAATAGCTGATGCTGTCGAAGAAAATATGATACCCATGAATAAGCTTGATGAGTGGGTACTTATTGTAAGTGTCTTTATTCACCCCGAAGCAAAGGATTATAGAAAAATATACCAATATAATTATAGCGCAACAAAGTTAGCGATTCAAAGAGCTTTAAAGAATTACCCCCCAATCGAGAAAATATTCTACGATAAAGATCGAGCAAAACACCCGGTTGCTGGAATCAGAATACCAAGGCTTTGGAGACCCCCATATATCCAAGTTGCTTTAGATCACCCAAATATAGACCATCATATGAAAGTGGTAAAACAATTACCAAAGAGTGATAGAATTATTTTGGAAATTGGAACTCCATTTCTCAAGAAGTACGGAATGGAAGCCATCAGAAAAATACGGGAACTCGCGCCACAAAAATTTATCGTCGCCGATTTAAAAACGCTAGATGTTGGTAAACTTGAAGTAGATTTTGTTTTTGACGCAACTGCAGATGCTGCTGTTGCAAGTGGTTTAGCGGCACCCTCATCTATTGATAAATTCCTTTTAGAAGCTAATCGTATGGGAATTTATGGTTTTGTTGACACCATGGAAGTAGACGATCCTGTCGCAAAATTGAGTAAACTAAAGCAAGTCCCTGATGTTGTCATTTTACATCGAGCAATTGATGTGGAACAAGCTACTGGTTCAGAATCCTCAAATGCAGCTCAAAAAGTAAGATGGGCAGCAATTCCTAAGATTAAGGAATTATATAAAGACAAGAAATTAGCTTCTGGACGAGACCGCGTTTTAATTGCTGTTGCTGGAGGAATAGATCCAAATTCAGCCAATTATGCATTAGAAATGGGAGCAGATATTTTGATAGTCGGCAGGTTCGTTACATCATCTAAAGATATTGAAAATTCGATGAGAAGACTCCTTAATATCATACCAGGTTATTCTGATATTGACTTAAAGAGAATTCACACAGAAGATGACGATAGTTCCGTAAAGAGACCTAAATGGGATTAAAAATAAATTTCACTTTTATTTTTTCATGCTGTAAATTTCGTGGATTTATCACATCTATTGCTCATTTATTCATTATCCTTCATTTTTCTCTGTTTTCTTTTCTCTAATTTTCTTCTAACAACGCAATAAACTGGGCCGGTAAATACAGTCACATAACAAGAGTTGCAACTCCTACATTCTGCTGGTCTTAAATCACCACTCATCCATCGATTCGGAAGATTTGGTTCATATATTAAGGGTCTACTCAAAGAGATAAAATCTGTTATCCCTGTTTTAAGGAAATTTTCAGCAGAAATAGGATTTTTAATTCCACCCATTAGAATCATTTTGCAATTCTTCATAGAAGGTTTTAATTCTTTAACTACTGGTAGAAAGTAATTTTCTTCTTCTGGAG
This sequence comes from Promethearchaeota archaeon, assembly GCA_013375495.1. Next base: position 60,624 of record JABXKC010000001.1, on the reverse strand, counting down.
ATTTAATCTGTCTACTTGGATATGCTTTCTTAGTTCCAATTTGAGTTTCACCTATTCCTCCGCTAGGTTCAATTGCATCAAAACCTTTATCCACCAGTATCTGTGCAATTTCTAAACCTTGTTTTATTTCTAAACCTCCAGGTACAAAATCTTGTGTTTGTAATTTAATCATTACAGGAAATTTCTTTCCAACTTCATCTTTAATACCATCATAGATTTCGGTCAGTATTCTTGCCATGTTCTCATTGGTTCCACCATAATTATCAGATCGCCTATTTGTATAAGGTGAAATAAAATTACTTAAAAAATAACCATGTGCTGCATGTAATTGAACCATGTCATATCCACTTTCATAAACTCTTCTTCCTGTTGCTACAAATTTTTGTATTAGATCTTCAATTTCAGGTTTTGTTAACTCTCTGGGTGTTAAACCAGTCATTTTATCAGGTATTGGAGAAGGGGCAACGGGAGGATATTTAGGATGAGCTCCCTGACGTCCAGTATGTGCAATTTGAGCTGCTATTTTAACTTCGGGATAATTGTGAACCGTCTGAACCAATTTTCTCTGACCCGGAATAAAAGAATCATTATCTAAACGAAGTTGATATGCACTTGCTGTTCCACCTGGATCAACGCATATAAACTCCGAAATTATCAAACCTGTTCCACCTTGAGCTAATTCATCATAAAACTCTACTAATGTATTGCCCACTATTCCGTATTTTTCAGATTTTCGTGTATAAGTCGCCGATCGAACAATACGGTTTTTAATTTGAACATTTCCAATTTTTTCTGTACTGAATAAGATATTTAGCTCCATACAAATCACTTATATTAAAGTTAACAATTTTTAGAATTTAATTCTATTGAATTGTCAACCTTAGAGGTAACTCTATTGCGCACTTCTCTGTACAAGCAAATAATCACTACATCTACAAATAAATTGTTCAATTTCTATTAAAAATGTTAAAAAAAGAAGGATAAAAAACAAATCTTTTATGAGACTCACTAGCTCTTAATTCTGGTTAATCTGTTCCTACTTTATTGGGCGGCTGTTAGCCTGGAAGATAGGGCCAATAAACTGACTATATAAAATACTGAACGCAGTCTGATTGGACACAACGCTTATCATTTCGCCTTCCTTGTCTGTGGCAGGACCAATAATAACTTCTTCAGCATCTCGAGTGAGTGCGAAGAATTCTCCAGCGCCACTAAGTTGTCTGAACTGAATGTTTCCAAGTCCCATCATCTTGCGAATAATATCACCGTATTGACTCATTTCGAAACGCGATGTGAGCATAAAGCGCACAGCTTTCTTTTGATAAGCGTATTCGCTTATAACTTGTAAAATCTCAGGGATTACATAGGGCATTACGATGATGATCGAAGATTTAACTCTATATATAGCGTCCTTTATAGCTGCTATCAACGCGTCTCGTCCTACTACTTGCCAAGTAGTAATATCTTTTATTTCTGGAATAGAACTTGAAGCGCTTTGTATATCACCGAGTTTACTTTCATTTTTTTCAGCAAGCTCAGTACCGTCGTCAATAGAGTTCATAAATTGAAGAGTAAAATCAGCTATTGCATCTTTAATATTCTGAGTTGTATCTCGGGTGGTAGTAGAAAGACTGGTTTGCAAAGTTTTCGCATTATCCTCATATTTGGATTTATGGTCTATTAACATTTCACTTAAATTTCTATCCAAATCTGCTGATTCATCACCCCACAAATTAATCTCAGCAGTAATTTTATCTGAAGTGTCTCTTTTTCCACCTGTAAATTTGTCATCGAGATCCCTAATCCAATCTTCCTTAATTCTTTTGACATCAGTATCATACTCACTATAATGTCTTAATGATTCTTCTTTATGTCTAGTAATAGCTTCATCGTATTGTCTGTGATGAGTTTTTAGCGAGTTTTCTAAAGAATCTTTCAATTTAACCGTTGTATCAGAACAATCTTTTACACCATTTTGCAAGGTAGTGTTAATTTCACCTGCCATATCTGTTGCCAGCGTTTCTAATTGAACGTTGATTGTTTCTTGAGCTTTATGATCAAGGTCTGTGGTTTCTGTAACGACGTTATCGTTTTCAGTTGTCATTATCTCGGTAACATCTGATTTTAAACTATCTGTCGTTTCTCTTGTGTTTTTAATGTAATCCTCACTCGTGGTTGTAAAGTCATCCTTCATTGGTTCAGTATATACTAGGATGTTTTGAATAGTTGTTTCGTGTCTCGCTTTGTATTTTTTCTTCTTTCCCATCCAGAAAAAACCTTTTTTACCCATTTCTTCAGTAAAATCCGTAAATCTATTCGCGTGTTCTAATAGATTATCAATTAGCGTTAATGTCATGCTTTTAAAATCGTTAGTTTGAGTCGTTAAAACCCTGTGTCTTTCGTCAACAGTAGCTTTCAAATTAGTCTGGAGCGTATCAGTTGTGTTTTTCAGATGATTTAAGTGTTCTTTTAATAGGTTTGAAATTCTCTCTTTCAAATCGACAACTATTTTATCCATGCGTTCGAGATATTTTTCGAGAATTTGTTCCATTCTTGGTTTAAGATCATTAGCGATAGTTTGATGTCGATCAACGTGATTATCCAAATCGCTTTTCAATTCTTTTTCTAATTCTTCTACTCTTTTTGTAAAATCTGCTAATAAATTTGCTATTAAACCCGTAATACCGTCCTTAGTTTTATTCACCATTGATTCATTTTCTTTTACTCTAGTATCGCTAATATTTTTGACATTAGAATTTAGCGTATCCATAATAGAATGTAAATTCTCTTCCAAAGTCTTTGAAGTGTCTGTGAATCGATTCCTTGAGCTATTAATTCTATCTCTTTTATTATTGTTTTTAGTATCCGAATCGTCAAAAAAAGCTTTAAGTTGATCACCAACAGCAGTATCTACCTCATTTATACTTTTATCTTGAATTGCTTCCAATTTTTCGAATCTCTTCGATTGATCCGCTAAGATAGAATCCTTGATTTTACCGATCTCGTCTCTAAAAACTTTAGATTCTCCAATATACAACTCAAAGAATGGTTCTAACGGAATAAATCTATCTACAATACCAGTTACTTTTTTGAGAAAGCCTTTTTCGACTAACCAATCAGTAACTTCAAGAACGGATTCATATGTCAACTCTGGATGTTCTTCTGCTAAGGAAAGGTAGACTTCAGAAGATGTGGCTCTTGGAACCCTAAGGTATACAATGTAAACATTGATTTGATCTTCCGTGAAACCATATCTCGTGAAAATTTCCTTCGTAAATTCTTTTAAGCTCATAAGCTTTTCTCCATTTCTAAAATTACAATTTGTTAATATTCATATTAAAATAAATTTAATCTGAATTTCTTTTTAATATTTTTATAATATTTTAAAGTTATAATTATATCTTCAAAATGATTATATTAAAACTTAAGGATTAAGAAGTTTCATAATTTAAGTTTTTATTTTATCATCTAAAAACATAATTGGGGGATAGTTTTTTAGAAAACTTTGTATAGAATTTTTCTTCTTCAATCGGGTAATATTGTTCCTCAATCCTTTTTATATGCCCTTTTTTTGTATTAATTAAAACAATTTAGTGAAAAAAAAAAACATGAAAAAATTAAGTAAAATTCTCTTAGGCACTTTTTTCTTAATGATCCTATTTTCGACGATCACATCGTTTAATGTTGTAGCGATTGCTGATCCCGATCAGGTTGTGGAGGTTCCTACAGATTCACACCAAGCGCAAGTACAAGCTAATATTACGACTATGTTTCGGTTTAGGCAGAGAACTCAATTAAGGGTAATGGCTAACGTTAATCTAGATTTAGATCTTGATTGTGACGCTTTAAGAATTGGCGTTAAAGATTTTGCTGTCGAAATTGAAGGAACTGGCGATCTTCAGATGAATATGACATGTACTGAAGAACAGCTGCAACTAGGGTTAATGATGGGAAATGCATATCAAAACAGAAATCGCAACCGATACCAATACCAAGAAGGCTTTGTTGTCTCAATAGATTGTGATGGAACTTTTGAACGGGCAAGATTAAGAATAAAAGCAAACGACCAAAATCGTTTAGCACAATTCGCTTATTACAACGAAGCAACCGAAGAATGGGTTTGTGTCCCAACAACTGTGGATGATGGTTATCTCACTGCTGAAGTAACGCATTTTTCAACTTGGACAATACTCTTACCTGATTACACTATGTTAATCCTAGGATTCACCATCGGTGGCGGAGTTGCTGCCCTAATAATAATCGCTTCAGTGTTCTACATAAAAAAGAGAAAATAGGTAGTAAATTAACAAATTAACAAATTTTTTTTTAATTTTAAAAAAATATTCTAACGATCAAATATTATCAATGATTAAATTGAAAGTAAAGAACAGATCGAAATTATTCAGTATTTTTGTGTTATTGTTAGTATTCATTAACTTCAATATTCTAATTTCTCAAGTATTATCGTATAGAACTGAAAATATTTCGGGATTCTCTACTCAAGATAAGGTTTATCCTAACGAATCAGTGAAATATTTCTTTTTTAACAACATAAATTTCGATATCTCCACTGATTCTTTTATCGATCTTAACATTGAGTATGAAAACAATATCGAAAATCGTCAAATCTTTTTTCAGATTAACAATAGTAACCCTATATCACTCAATATAAGTTCTAAAGTCGTATTGCAGAACTTTGGAATGCCTCAAACACCTCAAGGACCACGAAGAGGCGACAGCCAATTTCGATATGGGTATAATTGTATTCTTCGAATTAAAACTAACACAACAATAGAGCATTTGACCATAAGTAGCAATAAAAGATCTCTATATGGGTTAAATCCTAATTTAGATTATATTTTAGCGGTGTATGAATCTTCGCAAGACTCATGGGTGCTAATTAATACAATCGAAGAATTAAATGAATCAAGTTCGGAAGTTTCTCTAGCTGGATCCGTCTCTAATCTGCAAGCAGACACTGAATATTTCATTACTTTTTACGAGGTTACGAATATCTTTGACAATTGGATTTTAGTGATCGTTTTAATTGTAAGCGCGGTAGGAATTGCTTCACTTGCTATCTTAATTTCAAAAAAAGATTATTTCCAATATCTTAAAACTAGAACTATTCCAATTGAAAAAGGTGCGCATCGCCTCAGCTTAGAAGACGTCCTAGAAAACGAGAACAGGAATAAAATTATTGATCTAATTCTCAAAGAACCTGGAATTCATTTTAATGAGTTACTAAGAAAAACAGAAATAGCTGCAGGTAATCTCGTATGGCACCTGGATATTTTAGAAACGTACAAAGTTGTAGGGAAAAAAAGGATTGGTAACTTTATCGCATACTTTCCGTATTACCAAAAAAATCCTATTTCAAATCTTGATCTTCAGTTAAGTAAGAGTAAACTAACGCTAGAGATACTAGAAATGATAGAAAAAGAACCAGGTCTATGGAATAGCATAATAACAAAACATTTTAAGGTCGATCACAAAACTATTCAATATCACGTAAACAAATTAAAGGATCTCAACCTAATTAATTTCAAAAACGAGGGTAGAAAGAAAAAAATCTTTCCCAATTTGGATTCAGATTATTTTAATAAGAAGGATATGTAGAAATTCTTGTAAAGATTAGAAAATTACCATAGATTGTTTAACCATAGATTAATCTGCGGACCAAATATTATTAACATCAAGAAGAGTATAATTACAATAATACAATAAATGTCGCTTAATTTAAATTTAGATCTGATTGAAATACTCTGGCTCCGTCCCCGAAACTCTTTCGCTTTTGCCTGATAAAACGCTTTCAACCCTTTCTTTGTTAAGAACAATTTATTATCAACTATTTCAATATATTCCCCATTTATTAGTTCGGTGATATATTTTTCCGCAGTTTTTGCTCCTAAATTAGTATAGAAGAAATCAGCGAAACCCTCGTAATAATGGCGTCCAAGAGCTAACCCCGCTTCAAAATTATCTACCAATTCCTCAATTGTTAAGTTTTGTCTTCTTATACTACCTAAAATATATGCAGTTAATCTATTATTATAAATCGTGTCTGCAAATACTTTTATTGCAGTAATATCGAAATTTTCATCTTTCGCCAAGATTTCTCTTAAAACTTCAATTCCTTCCTTAAAAACAAAAATGGAGATGATTATTCCAATAATAGCATCTACAAAATATAGATTAAATAACGCAAAAGTAAATCCAATAAGAACTCCCGCAGAGATTCTCACATTTAATAAAGAATCCTTAGAATCGCTTAATAGAGAAAGATTTCCCGAGGCTCTACCAACCATGCTTTTAAGCATCGCTAAACCTGCGTTTAAAGCAATTGACACAAAACCTATAATATATGATTCTACAGTTGGAACAATAGGAGAAAGATTTAATAGAGCCTCAATGCCCGACCAAATAAGAGTTACTCCAGTAAACATCATCAAGCATATAATTATTACACTCGCAAACTTGTCTTTTTTGAGTTTTAATCCAATTAAACCAATGATTCCAATTTTGAATAAATCTGTAAAGTTCTCGAATCCTTCGGTAAGCATTGCCTGAGAACCTAATTGTATCCCCGTGAAAATTTTCAATAAAGAAATGATGATTAAAAATAGTGCTGTTCCTAACATTACTGTTTTCTCTGATAAAAAAATACGCAAATAATGAGAAGTATATAGATTGTGGTGGTAACTAACTTCAACTAATTTCCTGCCTTCTTCTGTAAGGATTATCACGCCATTATTATCTTCAATCAAACCTTTACGTATCGCAATCAAATAATACTCTTTGACGTCTTCCTCTCCAACAATCACTTGAGATGTTGACGATATAAAAAGGTTACACATTTCTTTTTTAATTTCATCAATTTTCTGTGCCCCATCGTACAAAAAGCATAAAAAGGCGTAAAGAAAGTTGTTATGAGGTTCATAATTGGCAGGATAATACTTAACCATTAATTTATATTCGTCATCGTGATGTGATACTCCATGCTTTTTCCGAGAATAATTAGCTTTTAATTCAGCGATCGTCATCAATTTAAAAATTCTCACAAGGTATTTATATATTTTCAATTAACTGGATCAATATTTCTACCAATGGGATATATAAACGGGAATATTCCAAAGCCTTCTTTATGAAGAGATTTAGCCCAGATAATCAGAGAGGTTTAATAATCCATAACTCAGCTTTTATGCAAAAATTACATCATCGAGTGTTTCTGGAGCTTTTGTTAATTTAACATATCCATCATTTGATATTAGCACCGAATCAGAATGACGAAAACCCCCCAATCCTGGAATATATATCCCCGGTTCAACACTAATTAACATATTTAGTTCGAGGGGTCTATCGTACCCTTCAGCTAAATAAGGCGCCTCATGACCCGTAATTCCAAGTCCATGCCCCGTTCGATGAATAATATAATCACCATAACCCTTCTCCGTTATAAACTTTCTTACTTTCTTATCAATTTCACTCATGATTGTTCCCGGTTTTAACATACTATAAGCTAATTCTCTAGCCTGGAACATCACCTCAAAGGGTTTCTTAGCTTTTTCAGGTACATGTCCTAAGAAGAATGTTCTTTCTATTTCAACCCCATACCCGTCTACTTGCGCAGTAACTATTGATACATGCGGTCCCCCCTCTTCCATCTCGGCAAAAATTTTTGGTATAATATGCGGGTCGTGAGAAAAAGATGGTGGCCATACTGCTGCAACAGTCTTACAAACTATGAAATTGGCGCCTGGTATATCCGTAATTATTTTCGAAGTCATGGATCCTGTAATTTTTTGATACAAAGAAAACTCGTGTAATCCCGGTTTACACATTTTAAGAAGTTCTTTGTGTCCTCTATTTACAATTTTGCACGCATGTACACATCTCCCTATTTCGTAATTTGTTTTAATAATACGTATTTCGTCTACTATATCAGTGATAATCTTTTTTCCAGGCGTTTTATCAGCAATCCCTGAGGGTAGTGCAGATTCGATTCCGACTCTTTTGTCAGAGTCAATTAGGGGTTGGTATATATCGTACCAATTCTCTCCAAAAGGTGCGGGAAATTCGTAATAACTGTAAAAATCTAAATCGCAAAGCGTTCTCGATTCAACATGGCTTTTTTCTAAGAGAGGGACTACCATTTTTGGGATTCCTTCTCTTTCTATAATAAGGAGAAATGGGCGTTCATGTACGTTATTAGCAAAGTTAGTTAAATAATATATGTTTACAGGATCAAACGACACATAATAATCTAAATTCTCTTCTTTCATCATTTTCCTTAATTTTTCTAAACGACTAGAAAGTTCATCTCGACTTGGAGGTGCTGTTATTCCTTTTATCTTAATATCCATGAGTTTTATCTCAACTAATTTTCGTAATTATAAATTTGAATAAGAATTTTTGTTTAAAAAACTTACCAGATATTAAATCTTCATGGAATTTAGGCAAGAATTATAGCGATAATCTTTAAATCATGCGAAAATTCTTAAATATTAATTGAAAATAAAGTAAATTTAAAAATGAAAAGTAAGGAGGATAAAGAAATTGAAAACGTTCGAAGATTATTATAATAGACTGCTAAAAATGAAACCGAATATTTATATTGGTGACGAAGTAGTAGGCCGAGACGACCCCAGACTACGAGGAGGGATGAATATCGTGAAAGTTACCTTTGATTGTGCTCACGACGAAGAGTTCGAAGATTTATGTGTAGTAAACTCTCATTTAACCGGAAAAAAAATAAACAGGTTTACCCACATCCATCAGAGCGAAGATGATCTCTTAAAAAAGCAGTTGATGACCCGATTACTCTGTCATCGCGTTGGTGGTTGTATCCAGCGTTGCATGGGTATCGATGCTATGAACGCTCTTTCCGTAATTACGTACGAACTAGATCAAGCTTTGGGAACCGATCACTATGAAAGATTTAAGAAATTTTTAGAGTACTTTCAAGAGAACGATTTAGTAGGAAGCGCAGCTCAAACTGATCCTAAAGGAGACCGATTGAAGAGACCACACGAACAGGTAGATCCAGACCAGTACTTAAGGGTAATCGAAACAAGAGAAGATGGCATTGTCGTCAGAGGGTGTAAAATAAATATTACTAACACACCATACGCAGATGAGATGATTGTGGTCCCATGTAGGTATATGGGCCCAGAAGATAAAGATTACGCGGTAGCTTTTGCCTTACCCGCAGATTGGGAGGGAGTAAAATTATTAACTAGACCTGCAAGCTTTAGGTTGGGAGAACATTTGGATTCACCCGCGGCAAAATTTGGAGATGCAGAGACTTTTATCATTTTTGATGATGTGTTTGTTCCCAAAGAAAGAGTATTTTTAAATGGTCACGGAGACCCTAGACAAACTGCTTATGCTGGCTTTTTAGCGCTAATGTTTGCCCATTATCATCGCCACAGTTATACTGGTTGCAAACCTGCAGTATCGGAAGTAATAGCTAGCGCTGCAGCTTTGGTTGCGGAATACAATGGAATTGAAAAAACATCGCATGTTCAAGATAAACTCTCTCATCTCATAGGTACAGCAGAACTAGTCTTTGCAGCTGGAGAGTCCAGTGCGAAACATTCTGAAAAAGCCCCTTCAGGCACTCAAGTCCCAGATGAAATCTTAACTAACGCTGGAAGGAGACTTGCTGGTGAAATGATATATGAAGAATATAAAATTTTAGCAGATCTTTCCGGTGGGCTTATCGCGACATTACCTTTTGAAGCATCGTTCTTTTCCGAAGATGTAGGAGAGCTTGCGATGAAATATTTGCAGAGAAACCCAAGAGTTAAACCAGAAAATGTCTTACGTTGCTTTAAAGGAATTGAAGCTTTTGCCGTTTCAGAAATTGCTGGACTTCTACAAGTTGCAGGATTACATGGCGGAGGAAGTCCTGCTATGGAAACAATTACGATGATGATGCGTTACGATACTGAAAAATTGAAAAATATCTCAAAATACCTCTTTGGGATTAGATCTAGCTTGAAAAGATACGAAAGACCAACTGTGACTCCTCGAAAACAACTCGAGAAGTTCAGAAAAGCAATGAAAGGAAAGAAGATAGAAAAAGACTGTTAATATATATTTTTTTTCCCTTTCTAATTTTTTATTCTTAGTATTAGGCTAATGTTTATAATTCTTAAACTAAAGATATAAAATTCTAATTCGATTATAGAAGAATTAAAATGCTCTTCAAAAAAGAGGTGTCTAAATATGTTTGAATTAGTAAAAACATTTCAAGCTCACTCAAATTATGTATTAGGACTTGCAATTACTCCAGATAATTCAACACTAATATCTACGGGTATGGATAACCTGATAAAATATTGGAAAATACCTTCATATGAACTACTTAAAACATTAGAAGAACATTCTAAAAGTGTGAATTCGATATCTATGGCTACAGATGGCTTAAAATTTGCCACCAGTTCCACGGATTTAACAGCTAAAGTATGGGATTTTTCCTCTGGGAATGTTTTGCATACAATAAAAGGGCATAAAAAAACATTAATTGCTGCTGAACTATCACCCGATTCAAAAATTATTGCTACAGGGTCATATGATGGAAAAATTAAGTTATGGAACGCTAGTGATGGAAGCGATCTTCTAACCATTAATGCTTTCGAGAGAAATGTAACTTCAGTTAGGTTTTCACCGGACGGTAAGATTTTGATAGGAGGAGGTCTTGGAGATTCTTTTCATCTCTGGAAGATACACTCAGGGGAATTACTGAAGAGCGTAAAAGAGCACAAAATCGTCGTTTCTGGAGCGCGATATACACCTGACGGTAAATTCTTTGTTTCGATTGGTTCTGAATCATTAAAGATATGGAATCCCAAAAATTGGGAACTACTTAATACTGTTCAATTTGAAACTAAATTTCCTCGCCCTCATGTTATATCATCTGATTCGAAAATGATTGGTATCGGTTTTGATTATAAAGTGCAAATCTGGAATATTAATGATGGTGAGCTATTAGGAACAATTGAAGTAAAACCTAAAGGCGTAGATTCCTTATGTTTCTCTCCCGATGGTAAAAATTTGTTAATGGGTGCTGCTGATAAGAAAATTAGAATATGGAAATTAGAATAGATTGCTATTTTTTCTTGACAAATTTAGCAAGTCTTCTTTTAAGCTCATCTGTTTGACCTGTTGTAATCATTGCGATTAATTCGCGTGCTAAGACTGATTCTATACTTAAGTCTTGATTTTCGTTAATAAATGCTTTCGCGTATTTTAATGCTAGATGATCCTTTGAGACAATCAGGTTTGCCGTTTTTTTTAAGATTCTTGGTAAGCTTGGTGTTGGACATAGTTGATTAACTAGCCCTATTCTATGAGCTTCTTCAGCGGAAAGTTCTTTACCCATTATCATCAATTCTTTGGCTCTTGCTTCTCCAATTATTCTAGGTAAAAGTTTTGTTGATGCATTTGAAAAGAAAAGTCCTACCCCGAGTTCAGGAAGCATAATTCTTGTATCTTCTGCTGCTATTTTATAATCACAGACAAGCGTATGTTCAAATCCGCCACCTATTACCCACCCATGATAACCCACAATTATGATGCCTGGATGAGCAATCATTTTTCGCGTCAATATTTGCCAAAATTCAAGATACTCTATTGCCTCAGCAAGGCGCTCTTTATTTGTTAGCAATTCGTATCCATACTTTAGATCAGCTCCTACCGTAAAATGCTTACCCTTAGCAGCATAAATAACGCAAACGTCTTTGTTTTCAGCACTCGTATCAAAGACTTCTATTAGTTTCTTTAGCACATCTAATGTAATTGTATTTCTTTCTTCTGGTTTATTTAAAGTTATTTTTCCAATATCTCCACTTTTCTCATATAATACAATATCATTCATAAGGTATCCTTCTCAACATATCTATTTAGACGGTCTATTATAATTCTTGTTTTTTATAATTTATTATAACTAATGCTACCATAACAATTAAACCCCCTATAATGTTCCACAAAGCTATAACATCGTTTCTTTGAAAAATTATCGAAAAAATTAGAGTTATGAATGGCTGCAAATACAGAAATGATGCAACGCTTGAAGACCTTAATTTTTTAAGAGAGTAGCTCCAAATGTAATAACCAATTACAAATGCTCCCAAACCTAAATATAAAGCACACAGAAAAACAATAAGGTTAAAGAAGTTATTTAGAAAAATATTCAATTGTCCAGTAATTATAATTAGTATGAAGAACTCTATACATCCAAAAATGGAAATATACTTTAGATTTTTAAAATCGTTCTTAACCTTGTCAAACGGTTTCACTTTTTTTATAGCAATGGTATAAAATGACCACATCAGAGGAGCTAAAAGTGCAAGGACATATCCTATAAAATTAGGCGAATCAGGTTGAAGAACCCCGATGTTACCTCCAGTAATTAATAAATAAGCTCCGATAGAAGCAATTATGAAACCAATAACCTTATTCTTACTCAATTTTTCTTTAAAAATGAAAAGCGAAAGTAAACTAATAAGAATAGGGTTGATTAAACAATCCACAAGTACGGGTAATGATGGACCAATCAAGGAAATAGCAGAGTAAATAATAATAAGGTACAAGGATACTCCAGCTAAACTAGCTAACACGATGTACAACCAGTAATTCCTTTCTGTTTCGTTTTTGATGGTATTGTTAGATTTTACGATAATTTTATTCTTGAATTTCTTTTTAAAGCAAAAATCAATTAAAATCATTGAAATAGCTGCAACCATTAACCGATACAACCCTATCGATAGCGGTGTAACAAAATCCATAGCTATATCTACAATTATGAATGAAAAACCCCAGAAAAAAATCATTACAAAAAGCAATACATAGGTAAGTAGCATATTTGACTGATAAGAATATTTAAAACGAAAAAAGATTTTGCTTTGAAAACAACCACAAATATAGAATTTATTTGTTTTAAGAAACTAAATTAAACTTGCCCTCATTAATAATCCATGGTATTTTCATCAACTCAAAAAATCTAATCTCTTTCTAAATCAAATAAATTGTGAAAAGTCGGGAAGATTAAAATATAAACTTTTTTGTCTAATTTTCCGAGACCCTCTTAAAGAATTTTGAAAACGACTCCAAATTATAAGATTAAATAACAATAGACCAAAATATAATTTATGGTGTTGGAAAATTTAGAACCCAAAATCGTCTGGAACATATTCGAATACATAATTTCTAGTACACCTCGACCCTCGAAACATGAAGAAATGATTCGAAATAAAATTAAATCTTGGTTAAAGGAGCAAGCTAAGTTAAAAAGTTTAGAATTTAGTATTAATCAAGATTCTGTTGGCAACATTTTAATTAAAAAAACTGCTACAAAAGGAATGGAATCAGCATCTTCAATAGTACTTCAAGCGCATATGGATATGGTTTGTGAAACAGATAAACCTGAAGGATTCGATTTTATGAACTCTGGAATCCCAATTAGAATTCAAGACAACCTTGAATGGGTAGATGCTGATGGAACTACACTAGGTGCTGATGACGGTATTGGTATTGCACTAGCACTAGCCGCTTTAGTTGATCAATCTATAAAAACCCATGGTCCAATTGAGGTTTTGCTTACTGTAAATGAGGAAGATGGTTTTGATGGGGCCACTCAATTAGACCCTGTAGCTCTTGATATACAAAGTAAATTGATGATTAATCTCGATGGTGGTCCTTTAGGAGATATTGTAATTGGTTCCGTTTGTGGAAGACGAATAAGATTTTCAAAGAAATTTAATTGGATAGACACCAAAGAAAGTGATGAATTAGAATTCTATGAAATTTCAGTTCAAGGATTATTAAGTGGGCACTCCGGAGAAGATATACACTTTCCACGAGCTAATGCCAACAAGTTAGCAGGTAGGATATTATCAAATATTTCACAAGAAATGAAAATCTTCGTAAGCAAGTGGCAAGGTGGAACAAAATCTAATGTAATCCCTGCTAAATCTTCAATAATACTAGGAATACTATCAAAAAATAAAAAAAAATTTGAAGAAATGCTTAACGAGGAAATTTCATTAACATTCCAATATTACGAAAAATTAGAACCTAACCTTAAAATAAAATACAAAAAAGCTCTTTCAAGGAAACATTTATCAGAGGATGAATCTAAATTATTAATTTCGACCGTTAATATAATCCCTCATGGTGTCTTAAAAAAATCCTCTATCTACGATAAATTTATAGAAAGCTCCAATAATCTTGGTATCATTAACACAGAAAAAGAAACCGAAATAATATGGCTTTATCCGCGAAGTATGATAAGAAGCGAATTGAATTCTTTTTGCGTCTCTATAAAACAACTAGGAGAGATCGGAGGTTGGGATGTGTTTTTGAGACCAATTTTACCCGAATGGCTCCCGGATCTAGAATCTAACTTTCTAAACTATGTTAAAACGGAGTATGAAGAATTATTGAAAAAGAATGTAAAAACTAGGGTAATACATGGTGGTTTAGAAACAGGGATGATTAACACTAGAGTAAGTGGGCTTCAGATGGTTTCGCTTGGCCCAACTGTAGAAGATTTACATTCTCCGAGCGAAAAATTAAGAATTGCTGATGTTGGGGTGCTATATACATTAATTAAGAAAATAATCGAGAATATATTAAAATTAAGTCAATAGTTATCTCTTTGATCTAAACTATCACGCGTCTTCAAGTTGTATAATTTCATTTAGATAGTTTATTGCTTTTTCTTTTTTAGATGCTTCTAGTTGGCATTCAGAAACTTTCCAAAACCTATATTCGTGGTTTAAATACGCGTTACATCTGTTTCTAATTTCTTCAGGACACTCTGTGATTTGCCAACACTGAAATTTTTTGCGAGTGTAATATTTGTGGAATTTTTTTGGTAATTTTTGAAACTCAAATTTAGTTTCTTTAAGATATTTATCGAGATTGTTCGAATTATAAGTGTTCCAAAATAGGACTTTTTTGGATTTATTTTCCTCTTTTCCAAGGAAATCTAGCATTGCTGCCATGGTTTTACCTGTATATGTCGTTTCTAGTTTGAAATCACTTTTCTTTCCTTCAAGTTTGTAAATTAAATCTACCGCGTTTTGACCCTTAATCGTCTTTACGCCATACCCCGATCCTAGATACCCTTTTATAATTTCGAAATTTTCTTCAGAAATATCTACATTTTCAACACTATCATCTCTTTTTCTCAAGTATTTAATAGCTTTCTTCGCGATTTTAATAATCGCTTTTGAATTTACGACGATATCTTGAGATACATTTACAGCATACACTTTAGTTTTTAATCCTAAAAGTTGGCAGCCCGCTGTTAGACCTGCCGATGTTCCACTCGATCCCGCTGCTACAAAAATATAATCTGGTTCGGGGAGCAAACCTTGATCGACTTGCTGTTTTAATTCGAATAAAGCGTTAATAAAACCTATCGATCCTAAGGGCGTCCCAACTCCTAGTAATGGTGACCCTCCTATAGACATTAAAAAATATTTTGGATGAAATAATCTAAAAAGCAAACTCTTGAGAATTCCTAATTCAAAACTCTTAGTAAAATGTAATTTTGCACCAAAGTAATTATAAAGTAAAAGAGATCGCTGAACATGCCAAGTTAACGGTTGGAGAGATAAAAACAACTCGCATTTCAAACCGAGTTTCTTCGTTATTATTGCACATGCTATACCATGGTTCGTTCCAATCCCTCCTAAAGTAATAATACCTTTCTTTTTTTTGAGAAGTGCTTCTCCAAAGATAAATTCAAACTTTCGAGGTTTATTTCCACCATATATATTATGTACTTTATCATCGCGCTTAAAGTATATCGCTCCACCTTTTAAATCTAAATAATTTTCTAATTCCTTCAAGCGATCAACCCTAGACGGTGTATCCGTTAATAAAGATACCCATGGAACCTTTCCCTCTAAATTTGGATATACATCAAACAAAGTTGGCTTTTTATTCTCCATGAACATTAAAATTTGCCATAATAAAAAAATCTTATAATTCAATAAAATTAAAAATTTATATATGCTCTAACCAAAAGATAAAGTAAATTACAATTATATAAAATCAACTACACTAAAATAAGGAATTAGACAAATTTGTGATTGAATTATGACGGAAGAAAAAGAATTGAAACGCGGCTTAAATTTACCCATGGCAATATTCATTATTATTGGAATGGTAATTGGAGCATCAATATGGGTATCGCCTGCGGAAATTTTATCCAGTACTGGTCCCGCAATATTTCTAGCTTATATTTTAGCAGTTATTCCAGCAATCTTCATAGCATATCTTTCTGCTTATTTAGGATCAGCATTCCCTATATCTGGTGGGACCTATGTAATAAGTAGTAGATTAACGGGGAAATTTGGTGGATTCATGACTGTCTGGCTTATCATTTTGGCAGTTGGATCAACTTTAGCTTTCTTATCAACAACTTTCGGAGTTTTTTTAGGTCAAGCTTTTGGAATTCCAGCTGAAGCGGAATTAGTATTCTCTATTATTGTAGGGTTAATTGTTCTAGTTGCATTTTACTTCCTTAATTGGATAAGAATTGAATTATCTGGGTTAATAGAATTAATAATTACTATAGTAGGGGATATTTTGGTGATGGTAATTTTTATTATCGCTGCTATTCCCTCTTTTAATCCGAGCAATTTTGAACCTTTATTTCCGCTAGGCTTTGGGCCCGTATTATTTGCCGCAGTAACATTTTTCTTCTCCTATACAGGTTTTACATTAATATTAGATGTAGCGGGAGAAGTAAAAAATCCTAAAAAAACAATTCCTAGAGCACTCCTAATAAGTATTATTTCTCTTACAGTTTTATATACTTTACAAGCTCTAATGATTGCGGGAGTTCAAAATTATAGCTCACCCGTAGGAAATGTCATTGAATTAATTTTAAGCGGAGGCTTACTACCTCAAGGCGTTGTAGTGTTTATGGCTATACTTATCGCTGTCGCAATTGCTTCCACACTCCACCCATCCTATATGGCATTTTCTAGAGATATAATGATGATTGGAAAAGAACATTTATTCCCAAAGAGACTTGGAAAGGTTCATGAAAAACATAAAACCCCTATTCCCGCGTTAACTCTGCTATTTATTGTCGGTGTTGTTTTTCTTCTAGTATTTATCCCATTACTTGAACCCTTTTACGGAGTTAACGGTGCTGCAGTACTTTTAAGCGCAGTAGTAGGTGTTGTTGTACTTATACTTCAAATACCCGTAAGCATCGCAGCAATTATTCTTCCAAAAAAATTTCCAGATTGGCATGAAAAAGCTGGTTTTAAACCATCTTTAAGATCTTTGAAGGTATTGGGGGTATTAGGAGCGATTTCCTCCTTAATTTTTGTATTGCTAATATTTACCGAAACAGCAGCGGCTATTATAATTTCCTTAACCGTTTTTCCTTTCGCGGCGATAGGCGTGATTGTTTATTTAATTACAAACGCAAAGCTTAAGAAAGCTGGTATAGATGTAAAAGAAATTTTGAAAACTCTTCCCAAATCAGCATCGATTGAAGATTAATATCTAATTTGAAGATTCCAATATTTTTTTTTTCTAATTTAGAATATAACCATTTTTATCTTCTGATAATGTTCCATTTTTAAGGAACTTTTCTAAGTGCTTTTCAATCATAAGAAGTTCGGCAATAATTTCAAAGTCCTTAAACGCTGAATATTTTCTGTATATAATATTGTTCTTTTTAAAATCATCTAATTTAATTGGCCTACTTCTTTCAGAGAAGGAAGCAAGAATTCGTTCGTCCCGACCATTCAAGATAGATTTGTATTTTTCAATTTCCTCATCTATCCTTTTTTTACCTTCGATTATCCCTCTATGTCCCGTAACTACTGTATTTACATCCAAGTTTTTAATTTTTGCTATGGAGGCCTCAAATTCAATTAAACTTGCATCATAATTTCCATAGTACGGATGTTTTGTTAGGTCGATATCACCAAGAAAAGCTATCTTAGAATTCAGTTCATAAAATGCACAATGTCCCGCTGTGTGACCCGGAGTAAAAATAACCTTTAATTTCAAGCGATTATCAATATTAAAAACATCGTTGTCTTCAATCGTTGTGTCCACTTTAATATTTTGCATCCTTAAAAGTTGAATTAAACTTTTTAATTCATCTTCAACGGGAGTATTTTTAACATTATAGAGAGGTATCATTTTATCGACATTTTCAATAGGTGCTTTATCCTTTGAATGACAATAAAACTCAACATCTTTAAATAAGTAATTACCAGAAATATGATCCTCATGCCAATGGGTTAAAAAAACCTTTTTGATTGGAAAACCCTTTTTTAATCTCTTTAATCGTTTAGGAGAAATCCCCGTATCTATTAAATAATCTCCGATTAACAAAGAATTCGAATAAGGGTATCTGGCACGATTGACTCCTTCAATAAAATAGATTTTCTCAAATTCGGTTGATAAAGGTTTAATGAAATCTTCCATGATAAACTCTCTTAGATTTTTAAATTCTCAAAGTCATTTATGGTTTGATCTTAAAATAAGAATGCCTTGGGACAATATCCAAGTTGGAATTGCGAAGAATACAGCCCATTCCGCAGCCATTTTAAATGAGATGTTAATAGGTAGAGAATTAATTACTATATATGATAAAAAGACTGATGATATCATAAATCCAATAATAGATTGTAATTTTGATATACTTGGAGTAAGATAGACTGTGATTCCATAAACGATACAACTAAACATTCCTCCGTAAAAGAAAAGTCCAGCAGCAACATTGTGTATCCCAAAAATTATCTCTAACGGAAAAATTCCAATCAAGAGGAGTCCAATTCCTAAAATAATACCGCATCCAAGCGATATAACTATCAAGAATTTTAATGCTCCTTTTTTGTGTAAATATCCTGCTAGATATATACTATAGATCCAGCTAATAATTCCTGAGTATACCATACCTCCATTAAAGACAATATCGGAACCGTTCGGACCTAACCCTAAATGACTAACCCAATGAGTTAAAAAACTAAAAGTAGGATCTGCTGAAATATATAACAATATTGAGGCGATCGCTGTTAAAAAACCAATCAAAGCTCCGACAACAACTATGTGACTCACAATCACATGGCTAAAGATTTTATCAACCAGCTTCATTTTACTTAAACCTTAAAAGTGTATTGTACGAAAATAATTGTAAAAAAGATAAAAAGTCTCTTTCTCTAGAAAATAAGTTAAAAAATATTAATCTTATTCCAATTGGTTTTAAATAACTAGAATAACACATTAAATCTAATAAAGGCACTTAGACACAACTGAAATATTTTCTATTAACAATAAAATATGAAGTGATAGCATGAGAGAAGAAGATTTAATGAGATTGTTGGGTGGTATAGGTGGAGTAATTTCGCTAATTGAAGCTATAATGGGTTTTAACGAGAGAAGGTTTGATTATTCCCATGTAATTTTGCTAATAGTTTCAATCGTTCTAGCTGTAATAATCTTGCTCAGTGTTATCAGACCTGGTGATCCTGTGCCATTGAACTGGCTACTCTTTGTAGGAATAGGTATAATCATAATAATATTTAGTAGCTTAGCAGGAGGAATATTAACCTTAATTGCTGGATTTATTGGATACACTGAAAAATAAAATAAATTTCAGTCTTTTCTAGGCTTAATTTTTCTTTTTATCAATAATTAATAACTTCTAGCAATATAAACTGTACAAGTTGCGGGTTCGTTACAAATAACACAAGTTGCAAATTCATGTTTCTCTACATCAACTCGCTTACCGCGAACGAATCCTCCTATATCTTTCTCAACGACTTCAGCACAAGGTTCACCGTCTAAATCTATTGAACAAAATCCACAACACACAATTTTTCCGTTATTTATAGCTTCAATTGCAGCGTCTTTTTCATAAGCAACTTCTACTTGTGATTCAAAATCTATCATACTTTTCTCTCTGATTTCTCTTGTATAATTAGCAGCAATGTTATCTATAAATTCTTCTAACTCGTTTTCCTTAACAAAGAATTTTTGACCATCGTGTCTCTTAACAATGACTACTTGGTTATTTTCAATGTCTTTAGGACCAATCTCAATTCGAATAGGAACTCCTCTTAACTCCCAGTAATAAAATTTGTTTCCGGCAGATTCATCAGAATCATCAATTTTAACACTATATTTGTCCCTGAATAGGTTGTACAATTCTTCTGCTTTTTCCAGTACTGAACTTTCTTTTCCTTTAAAGACGATGGGTATAATTATGATTTGAATTGGTGCAAAGTCAAAAGGCAAAACTAAGCCTTTATCATCACCTAAATAGGCTATCATTGCTCCATAGTTTCTACTCTGAGCAGGACCATAGCATGTTTGATAACCATATTTCTCTTTCCCATCAGTATCTATAAATTTTACATTAAATGGTTTGGCAAAATTCTGCCCTAACAAATGTGTTGATGGTAATTGAATAACTTTTCCAGAACCCATTAATGCATCCGCAGCGTATGTGTGAACCGCTCCTGCAAACTTATCCCACTCTGGCCTTTGGAAAAAAATAATAGGAATACAAGATTCGTCCTGAAGCATTTGATAAGTAGTTTCCATATCTTCTTTTACTTGGTTCATTGCCCCTTCCATAGTGGCAAATACATTATGTGATTCAATCCAATGAAATTCTCTTGCCCTAAAAAAAGGTCTCGTTGCTTTACCTTCATATCGCCAAACTTGACAAGAAAGATACCTTTTAAAAGGTAGATCTTTATAACTTCGAATCCATAATGAATACATTTTGTATAAAGCTGTTTCACTTGTAGGACGTAATGCTAAACGTTCTGCTAACTTACCCGAAGTACCTGCTTCAGTCACCCAGAAAACTTCTGGAGCGAAACCTTCAACATGATCTGCTTCTAAGAAAAAATTTGATTCTGGAATTAACGAAGGCATAGTCAACGGCATGTGTCCTTTATCTTCTAGACATTTCTCATACTTGGCATACATCTTTTTTATTGTGATGGTTGCCCATTCTCGATATACAACAAAACCTTTAATGTTGTATCTGATATCCGCTAACTCTGCCTTGTTTATTAGCTCCGTAAACCAACCAGAAAAATCTTCTTCTTTCGATACCGTTATTCCGGTTAAGGGAGCTTCCTTTTTCTTTTTAGCCATAAGTTATCATCAAAATAAATACTTTAAAAGTTAAATATTTTTTGAGCTCTCGCAAATATAATAAAATAGTGTATAATTTTTTTTTCTTCTTTTATATTCAATAATCAGGATTTAAATTCGCATCAGTTATGATTGAACCATTTAAAAATTCTCGCTCCAGTGTAAGATCGGTGATTTCTAGAAGTAAGATCACAGCTTCGTAACCTTTTGAAATAAGGTATTTTTTTATTTCTCTTCCGATTTCTTTCAATAATTCCTCATCTGTAGAATAAACAGAGTAATGTATAATGGCTCTTGGATTAATAATAAACTCCGCTCTTTTTAGCATTTCTTCATTATTAAGGATCGCCACCTCATCTGCTCCGGCAGCTCTTGCTATTTTTTTAATTTCTGCTTCTAAGGATCCAAAAGTAAAAAATTGTTTACTCCCCATATCGATTTTTTCTGCTAAAACTCGTTCTAAATCTTCCCGTGTATTCTTGTCGTAGAATACAGTCAATTCGTGGGTACAAATTTCCCGATATTTCCCTGAAATCAGTTGTTCTTTCTCTTCAATAAATTCTATAATAGCTTCATAGTATTGATCATCTAGTTTTTGAAATTTCTCAACGCATCGTATATAGTGAGTAAGTTTATCTATTAAATCGTAATAAAATTTCAAACGCGATTTAATTCTGAGCTTATCGCTAATTTGTTTAATTTCCGGATAATATTTCTTTAAAATGATATTAATACTTCTATTACTAAGAGCGCATAATTTTGCGATCTTGTCAGAGTACTTAATGGATTTGAACGCAAAGAGCTTAAGGATATCTTGCTCTATTTTAGCAAGTTCGTCAAACACTTCTGAAATTTTATTGTTATACTTCTTCTCTATATAAGACATTTCTATAAATAAGATAATGTAGCATTATATAACAATTTTTTTCATAAACTCTTTAAACTAACATATTTTTGAGAGATTTAAAAATAAAAAAAAGAGAGTTTTAGATTAAAGGTCTACGCAATTAAAAACCAAATACTCTTACTACAGTCATAACTGATCCACTAATTAGAGAGACTGTAAAGTTGTCGTTGAGTTGAAAGGAAAATAATTCAACAAGGGGAGCTGTAATCCCTCCAATTATTAAAATAAATAAAGGAATATCTAATATATTGTAAAGGACAAAACCACAGATTAACACGCATCCAAGATACGCTAATGAGCCCTCTAAAGTCTTTTGAAATATCTTATGCCTGCCGAAAGCTAACCCAAAAATCTTACTAAAAATATCACCAAAAATGAGGAATGTTAAAGCTGTTATGGCAATATTTTTTTCAAACAAAAGAATGGAAATGAAAGTAGCTATAAGAAATAACGTCATAGAAGAAAATTTCTTTACTTCATTTTTTCTAAAAATTGATTTGAATCTCACTGTAAAAAGTTCGTTCGTTTGTTTATTCAAGAATCTAATTAAATCGAGTACGATAAAAACTATTGCGACAATGCCAATAATAAGAAGAGCTACAATTTGTGTGAAGATCATATAAAAAAGAATGAATAAAAAAGCAAATGGTCTAGTTGCTACCCGCCACCAGTGAGTTCTAAAATCTTCGTCTTCAATTTTGATAACTTTACCTTTTATCGTATCAAATAAGGAAACGGAAGCATCATAAGCGATAACAATCCAAAAGAAAATGTTATAAGGACTTTCAGGATAATAGAGGAAAGCAGCATATCCAATTAATGCTAGAACAAAAATAACAAGAATAATCCCCGTCCTTGTAATATAAGCAAAAATCACTATGATAAATATGATGTAAAAGAAAAGAAAGAAAAACATTTCGGGACCAGTGAGAAGATAATTTAACAAATAGGCAAGTAAGATACCTGAAGTCGTAGCCATGCCTTGACCTCCACGAAACTTAATATAAAAAGGAAGAACATGTCCCGCAATAGCCGCTAAACCGCTTAATTGTGCAAAAATAAAATCTGCTCCTAATAACAATGCTAAATAAATCGCTAATATACCTTTAAAAAAATCAAAGGTAGCCGTAGGTATGGCAAATTTTAAACCCAAAGTATTGTAAGTATTAACTGTCCCAGCAATGCCATCTCCCTTTTCACGTATGTCAAAATTCTTTAATCTTCCAAAAATATAAGCTGGATTTATTGAACCGATAAGATAACCAATAAATATTACCACTATATTTACAATTATTATAAAAGGCTCCATAATATCACTTTTTAGTTATGCAATCTTGTCTATATGTAGATATTATTATTAGCTTCCCTTTTATACATATGTGCAAAAACAGTTGCAAAATAAGTAGAATTCCCAAATTTAAATCTCTATTTTTTTTTATTATTTAATATTGAGTTCTTTATCAGAAATTATAAACTCATGAGATTTTAACGATGGAGATACATAAAGCGTTCCATAAAAAATAGAAATATTTGATTATAATAACCAGAAAAATAGTAATCGCCCGAGTGTCCTCCTAACAACATCCATATTATAGCACAATTAGTATTTCCTTTTGCTAAATAAGTATCTCTAAAATTATTACTTATCCCAAAATAAGTAAGAACATCGTGAGTACCCTGAAATATTAAGCAAGGTGGACTTTCCTCGTCGATTAATTTAGCGGGGTTTGTAAATTCTTCCTTGCCATCAATTCCAAAATATACCATCTGACCATTTGATGGATAGAATGGGATCAATCCCTTTATTGTTATGTTCTGACTAAAAAGATTTGAATAATTTCCACTTGCTAGTGCTAAACCTGCTGCACTTGCCAGATGACCTCCAGAAGATGCTCCACTAAAGAAAACGGAGCTCAAATTAGCACCGTAAACATTCGCATTTTCAGCAAGATATTTAGTAAATTCACCAATATGTCGAATCATGTCATCAATATTAAAATCTCCTTTATTATAACTAGGCGTAATAAAATCAATAGCTGCAATCGGGGCATCATACAAGCCATATTGAATATCAAACACTATATACCCTTGAGCTGCGAAATACTTATTCATCTGCATCATGTTGGATTCTCCTTTATCACCCGACACCCAACCTCCACCATGAATCCGTATTAATGTGGAATTCTGCCCTGGAAGACCCATACCATTCCCTAATGGCATATATGCATCAAAATACAATTGAATGCTTTCGTTGTCATAAAATAAAACATTTTCAATAATATTGCAATCTTTAGAAGGAATTCCTAAGTAATATCCTGCTGTCGAAAAGGAAGTTTGTAAAAAATAACCGTTGGTTTCTAGAGGTATTTCTTGTTGCCAATTTTTACCAAAAGCCTCTGTAAAACGAATTTCAGCATTTAACGCGGTAATATTTGAAAGAATTAAAGGACTAAGTAATGATATAGATATAAAAACTCCTGCTAGAGCAACTCTACGAAACTTCTTTCTGTTCCATCTTCCCCGCTTTAACTTTAATAGAATGATCGTATTAGATAAGAAGATAAACGATAAAAAAACTCCATACTGGGACGAAATAAAAGCAAGTTGGGTTGTTACAAATTCAAACACGCCAAAGAGAGTTATGAAAGCACAAAAAGCACCGAAAATGAAACCACCCCAAAATACAACTACTAAAATTTTCCTAATTACTATTTGAAATCTTACATTTTTCATGGATTTTCTTCTATCGCTTCCTATATCTTTACTCCATATCTCAGAATTCTTTCTTGTTAAAATATCAAATAACCCCATTATAATTCCAAATGTTAAAATTCCAAAATAACTGAGATGAGTCAATGCATATCCTCCTAAAAAGCCGTCAGAAATTGCTCCAGAACTTATAAGATTGCCTTGCATCATGCCAAACATTGCCAATATCATAAAAGCAAGAAAAACAAAACCCATTATATACAACCTATATCCTAATTTACTCCTTTTATTAACTTTCAATAAATTAAGATATACTAATAAAAGGTTATCAAATAGAGTAATTGTTAAAATTACGCCAAAAACGTCCCAAAGTAGTAAATATTCAGGAATAGCTATGTATAATATACCTGAGACAAGACAAAACATATTTAATAAAAGTAAGGAATAGCTTACATTCTTTATAGTAATAATGCCTTTAAATTTCCGAATAGTATATTTTAAATTCAATAAAACCGCTTACGTCAATGTCACTTCTTAATTGGGACTCGTATACCTTTCAATCAAGCTTATAATAATATCTAAACTCGATGATTTAAACCCTAATTATTATCTAGGAAAAAAATTGAAACAAATTAAAGACAAGTATAAATCTTCTTATTTGTACAAAAAAAGAATATAAAACGAAAATGTAAAAATTTAAATACAATAAATTATGCATTTGAACACAAATTTAAGCTATTTAATGATAATCGATACTAAATGAGCTTAAATTTATTGTATAATAATAAAATAAAAAAAAAGATAATAATAAAACTAATAAAGTTAATTCTTAACCGATTAAGCTAATTTCATTCTAATTTGCTTGGATCGGGACCGTAATGTGACCTCTGTAACCTTGGCCACTTCTGAGACTTCTGCTTGTGTTTTTCGGCAGTTACTTGATTTGGCCGCCATATATATTACACTTGCCGCTAAGCCCTTTGGGTCTTTTCCCGTTCTCAATAGTCCGTTTTTTGATGCGTCTGCGAGCATGTCGATAGCCTTTTTTTGGACTTCCATCGGTAGACCTAAATCGTTTCCGAAACGAAATACTAACTGTTCGGCTGTTATTGGTTTGTATCTTAGATTCAATTCAGGTAAAACTTCTTTTACAATCATTCCTAAACTTCTATGCACAGTTCTTCTTGGGGTCATAGAAGCGTCGCAAACTTCCTCAAGCAATCGTGGGAATTCGTGAACCCTGATTGCAGCGTATAGTGAAGCAGCAATAAAACCATCGATTGATCTTCCCATGGTTAATTTCTTCCTTGCAACAATGCTATAGATTTTCCATGCTGTTTCTTTGATATACTCTGGAATGTTAAGTTTCGATGTAAGCATCTTTAACTTTGGTTTTGCTTCCCAAAAGTTTCTTTCAATGCTGGAAATTAAGGAATTTTGAATTTTTGAGAGTCTGGAAAACAAGGTTTTTCCCTTTGCGTTAATCAATCTTCCTTTTGAATCGATCTTGGAATTTGGTAGCATAGTTCTTGGCCCGAACTCTCGCCATCGTGGTTCGGTTCGTCTTCGTTTATTTACTTCTTCTACTGTATACGCTCTCCTCTCATTTCCAACCAAGTTTCTACTCTGAATCATTCCGCAGTTTAAACAGACAACATCACCATCTTTTGACTCAACTGAAGGATCTTCGCAACATTGTCCACTAGGACTATCCTCTTCTGAATTTCCCTGTGTTGATCGTAGGCGGTCTCGATATGACATTTCTTTTCACTTTTTATGTTGATAATTTTGTTAAATAATGATTATTCAATATAATTACGTAAACTTTTATTAATAATCTTGATCGCTATCAAGTATAAGTTTTTTCGAAAATATCTACTACAAATAATCTTATTATTATTATATTAATGTAAATTAAGTAACTTCCCTATTTAAAAATGTTTTTATGTACAGACGTGATATGTCCCAGAACAAACTTCTAGACGAGATTTGCGGGTAGATAGTGGGAAAAACTTAATTTATTTTTTATAAGTTGATGTCGTAGGATTTTATTGTAACGCCAATACAAGTGTTTTTATTTATGATATTATAGCGATTTAGATTACAGCAGAATTATATCGCCTTTTAGCATAGAAAAATCTCAAATTTCTCTCTAAAATTATTCTTCAACTTTATTAAAATTGAGTAACTTTCGAGCTATTTTGTGGAATGCTATCTCTACGTTATAGCCCGTTAAAGCAGAGATTTCGAGATATTCAAGGTCTAAGGTATATGAGAGCTTTATCGCGTCAGACTCGCTTACAATTCTTTTTTTGACCAAATCATTCTTATTTCCAATTAGATATCCTCTTAGTACTTGGTTGTTTTTCATGTAATTTTTTATATCCTGATACCATTTTGGAACATTAGCAAACGACATCGGATTCGTCAAATCAAACATTAATAGTAGGATGCTCGTACCCTCATAAAATTTCCTTCTTATGGATTCAAATTTCGTTTGTCCTCCCAAATCCCAAAGTACTAATTCTACTATGTTTTTATCAATATCAAAGATTTTTTGGGTAATATTTAAGCCCATCGTTGGAATATACGCCCTAAGAAATACATTATCCGTAAATCTAAGGATTGTAGATGTCTTTCCTACGCTCGGATCTCCTAAGACTACGACTTTAAATTTGCTTTTTTCTACCTGATTAGTTGGAATAATTTTTCTGGATAGATCTTCTTTCTCCGGAGCATACTGGCTTTTAGAAGATAAATATTCTGTTAAATTGCATAAAATAATATGTAACTTCACAATTTCTTCATGTATTAATTCGTCTATAGTCCCATTTTTCTCGAGTGTGAGCATCGTGTCAACAGTTTTACTAAAATAAGAATCGATATAACTCATATATCGGTAATAGATTTGATCGTTTTCTTCGGCAAATAAGAAGATAATTGCAGACTTTAAAATTCCTTCTTTTTTAGTAGGAGCTTCTCTTTTAAAATATTTAATTAAAACTTTTATTTTTAGGTGTGAAATAGGGAAAATTAAGAGAACTTCTGGGATGAAAGTTGGATCACCAGATATAATCGAAATACACTCCTCAACGATTTCTCTTCGGAAATTTTCTGGTAGAGTATAAGGATACCAAAATCTGATCTTGGGCGTGTTTTTATCTATATCCAGATAAATGATTGCGTTTGTTGAATCCATTTTACTCTAGTTTAAATCGACAATTCTTATTTAAAATTACTATTTCACTGATTTAAATTATATGTTTATTAATGGAAGAATTTGTGGTCCATTTGGTAAAATAAGTATGTTCGCATCGTTTCCATGTTTAATTAAAGATTGGTTTATTGCAATTTCTACAGAATCCGCATATTTTAAACCGATATTTCCGATTTCCTCTTCTTTCATATTAGATACGATATATACTTCAGACTTCATTAATATTCGGGTTAAAACTTGAATTTCCCACTGGTCAGGTACAATTATTTCTTTCTTTAGTATTTTATTATAGATTTCTTCAGGAGTTTTTCCAGAAAAAATAAGCTCTTTAAACTTATCTTGTCCAACACCAACTCCTTCTCTGCACTCGTTCACTGATATTATAGTACCTCCTTCCTTTAGACCCATTTCTCCTATTGCCATGCTTTTTACAGCCTGATACAGGTTGAAGTCTAAAGGATAACCTCCGTTCCCGCAAACAACGATATCGAATAGTTCTTGAATCTCCTTGAAGATATATTTATTTTGATATTTAATTAATCTTTTATGAATCAATTCTGGATCACCAGCAGCAATTTGGGTGATTTCATGATTCTTATTAATACATACATTCACTATGAAATCCGCACAAATTTTTTTTGCAATTTTAGCGGAGTGGATAGTTAATGGATTATTTTCATAGCTACCAAATCGAGCATATGGAGATGCAATATTTTCAGCAGAGTGATTTGCTAAAATAGTATCTACACCAGCAATACCGGGTACGATAGATTTATTTCCACCGGAAAATCCAAAGAAGAAATGAGGTTCAACATAACCAGTTAAAATTTTTAGATCGCTATTATAATAGTACTTATTAATAGAAACTGGACCATCAAGCCCATTATTACGTAAAGTTACGAGAGATTTAGTATCTGTTGCAATGTGATTAAGTACTTTCACATTACTTCTAAAAACTTCACCTAAAATTCTTTCTAGTTCTTCATTACGAGATGGACGATGTAATCCTGTAGCAATTAAAACCCTTATACTTTTTTCTTGAATCCCATAATCCTTTAATTCTTTTAAAAGGCCCTCTAAAATAAGGTGAGTTGGAACTGGTCTCGTTGCGTCTGATGCAACAATGCAAACTGATTTAATTGTTTTTCGAGATTTTATAATAGATTCTAAAGAGGAACTTCCTAATGGATTCTTTATAGCATCTCTAATCGCTTTAATTGGATTTTTAATTACTGGTTGGTGCATAGGTTGGATAATTGTTGTGTTCCAATTAGGATTAAGCTTTAACTCAATCCCTTTTTTTCCGTAAGCTAATTTCATGAATTTAATCTTTTTATTATTTTTTGATATGTAGTATTTTATATTGTGTTAAAAGTGTCAGATTTATAACCCCAACTTTTTAGAATATGCTCCGTTTCGTTAATTATATTATCAATAAACACTTTTATTGGCAAAGCTTCGTTAATATGGCCAATTGCCATTGATGCTATGGGTGAATCTTTTAACTCAAGATGAAATATTTTTTTGTAGTATTTCTCATCAAATATATCTTGCTTTAAAACCTTTTGTTTCCAATTTTCTGAAGCAAGGCTTTCTGATGTAGCAATAATTGAGCTCCCTAAACAAACTGCGTCTGCACCCATCGCTAACGCTCCAAGAAAACCTCTCGCGTCCCCTATACCTCCAGCAGCAATTATAGGCACATTGAGCAATCTTCGTGCCATTGTAATATTTACTAAGGTTGTATTTTGAACGGGATTCTTAAAACCTGTTCCCTCAAGACCAACAAGCGTGATGGCATCAGCCCCCCCCTTTTGAGCGGCTAATGCGTGCTTCATAGTAACACATTTATGGAACCAATAACATCCTGCGTCTTTTATCTTATTTCCTAATCCTAGAGCTTGGTAAGCAGAAGTAGTAAATATCTTTACTCCCATATCAATTGCTAAATCAAAGAAATCGTAATAAGACTCTTCGGTTCTCCCACTCCGTTTTTTTAAGAGATATGGTGGTGTAATAGTAAAATTAACACCAAAAGGCTTATCTGTCAATTTCATCATTAGTTTAAGATCGCTTCTGAAAGCTTCAATTTTAGAATAATTAATTGCAGTAATAATACCTAATCCATCTGCGTTGGAAAAAGCACTAGCAAATTCTGCTCTCCCTATTACTGCAAACGCCCCCATTATTAGTGGCAATTTAACCCCAGTCATTTGGGTTATTCTGGTTTTCCAAATCATAGAAATTCATATTAAATTATTTAATAAAAATTTATTTCGAAGATAAAAAACAAATTTTATTTTTTTTATTTATTTACTTTTAATACAGTTAATAAAAATTTCTAAAAAAGATTTTTTAATTATTGAAAACACCAATTTAATAGAAATTTGAAAATAAGTAATTTGTGGTATTAGTGCCGAAAATACTAAAAGATTTTTGGGTTTTAACAGATAACGGAATCGTTTTATTTTCAAAAGTATATGATCAAAAGGTGAATCCTCAGCTATTTGGCGCTTTAATGAGTGCATTAAACAAATTTGCTGAAGCGCTTTCTGATGGGGGCATTTCAAGTTTTGAAAAATCCGATCTTCGATTTGTAATCATAAAACGAAGAAAATTTCTTTTTATTGGAAGTTCTTATATCAAAACGAAAGAGAGAAAAGTTATTGATGAATTAAAGCAAATCTCTGATACTTTTTTTAGAATTTATGCAAAAGATCTAATAAATTGGGATAACGATATAAGCGTTTTTTCTGGTTTCGGTGATTTTATTGATAAATCATTAGAGAAATAATTGATTTATAATTTATTTAGCGATTGTTTGTATGAAATGCGTATTATTTTAAATAACCGTAAAAAATTTAAGAACGAATAGATATAAAAAACATGAGAAATATTTTATTGGTTATTTATCAAATGAACGATAATAATAAGAAAAAAGATACTGAAAAAGAGCTAACCAAAGCCCGTAATATAAAAGATTACGAGGACATACTTAATAATAACAAATTACATTTATTTCCTACCAGTGACTACAATAGTCACTTAAAAACTTTGACAAACCCTCGATTTCTAGGTTCATACCACCTGAAAGAAGGAACAGATTCAAAATACAAAACATTTAGCACTCTAATGAAAGGGGATCTCGATGTAAAATATGCAAAAGCTCTAAGAAGCACATTGATTAATCCCGTAACGATTGCTTTGATAATCATTGCGTTGATTTTTAATGTTTTGTGGTTCTTTTTTATCTAATTTTATATTTAAATAAATTAAATTTAAATAATATTTTCCTAATCATTGCCTTTTTCAAGTAGGAGATATCTTTGTACTAAAAAAATTTTAAAGAAATAAGATGTTTTACTACTTAAGCTATTATATTTACTCTTAAAAATAAAAGAGGTATTTTTATTGATTTACGACGTTATTATTATAGGTGGTGGTGTTACAGGTTGTTGTATTGCTCGAACTTTATCAAAATTTGATCTTAATATTGCCTTATTAGAAAAAGAAGCTGATATTGCATCAGGTACTACTAAAGCCAATTCAGGCGTAGTACACGCAGGATTTGCGTCACCACGAGAATATTTAAAGCGTGATATGTGCATTAAAGGGAATAAACTGTATACTCAAGCTTTTGAAGAGCTTAATTTTTCCTTTCAAAGAATTGGATCTTTTGTGGTTGCCTTAGAAGATAGTCAAATAAAGAAACTTGAAGAACAGAGAAGACAAGGGACTCAAGATGGAGTTCCTGGCTTGGAAGTAATATTAGATAAGGAAAAAATAAAGTATATGGAACCAAATCTTACCGACGATGTAGTTGGTGTTCTACACGCGCCCACAGCAGGAATAGTTAGTCCTTATGGGATGACTTTTGCACTCGCTGAAAATGCTGCAATGAATGGCGTAAAATTCTTCCGAAACCAAAGAGTAGAGAGAATTAAACATCAAAACTATACGTTTACAATTAAAACTAAGGAAAAAGAGTTTAAAGCCAAAAATGTTATTAATGCTGCTGGGCTATACGGAGCAAAGATTTCAAAAATGGTCGGTTTGGATTATTTCAACATAATGCCAAGAAAGGGAGAATACATACTTTTTGATAGAAACGCTATGCACCTAAACAAAATTTTATTTCCCACACCAACGAAAGTTTCTAAAGGTATTTTGGTTTGCCCAACCGTAAGTGGTAATACGTTTGTTGGACCAAACGCTCAAAATATTACTGATAAAAAAGATAAATCAACCACTGAAGCAGGATTGAAGGAAATTGTTGAAGGAGGGAAAAAATTAGTTCCTTATTTACCAGTAAGAGCATCTATCCGGAACTTTGCAGGCTTAAGAGCCGTTCCGGACTCATATGATTTCATCATTGATAATACTGATGTTTACGGATTTATTAATGTTGTTGGTATTTTGTCCCCTGGTTTAACGTCGTGTTATGCAATTGCTGAGCGTGTTGTTGAGTTTTTAGAATTGTTGGGTGTTAATACCAATCTTAAAGAAGATTACAATCCAATTCGTCCAAAACCGGAAAGATTCAAGAATTTCTCTAAAAAAGAGTTGGACATAAAAATAAAAGAAGATCCTACCTGGGGAAGAATTATTTGTAGATGTGAGACTATTCCAGAAAGAGAAATTTTGAACGCAATACATTCACCCGTCGGGGCAAATACCTTGGATGGAATAAAATTTAGATGTCGACCAGGTATGGGTAGATGCCAAGGTGGATTTTGTAGACCGAGATTAATCGAGATTCTCTCAAGAGAATTGAATATATCATATGAGGAAGTAGTTAAAATGGGAGAAGAATCTAATTTTCTTGTTTCTAAAACGAAGGATGTTGTACTCACCAAATTAGAAGGAGGTATTGAAGAATGAAGAAATACAAAGCTGATGTCGTCGTAATTGGCGCCGGAGCTGGAGGATTAGCTGCTGCTATAGAAGTCAAAAAGGCAAATTTAAAAGTATTAATTATCGAACGGGACAAGGAACTAGGGGGTATAACGTTACAATGCATACATAATGGATTTGGGTTAAAAGAATTCGAAGAAGAGCTAACTGGTCCTGAATACGCACAGAGGTTCATCAATCAAGTTAATGATCTAAGAATCCCTTATTTACTAGATTCCATGGTAATTGAAATTACTAAAGAAAAAAAAATATACGCTGTTAATAACAAAGATGGACTTATTGAAGTGGAAGCAAAAGCAATTATTTTGGCTATGGGTTGTAGAGAAAGAACCAGAGGTGCGATCAATATACCCGGTTTTCGTCCTGCTGGCGTTTATACTGCCGGCCAGGCTCAAAGATTTGTTAATATTGAAGGTTACTTACCAGGAAATTCTTATGTTATATTAGGGAGTGGAGATATAGGAATGATAATGGCCCGAAGATTGACCTGGGAGGGTTGTAAAGTTAAAGCAGTTGTAGAAATCCAACCATATGTAAGTGGCTTACTTCGAAATCAAGTCCAATGTTTAGAGGACTACGATATACCTCTAATTACAAGTTATACTGTTACGAAAATTCATGGTAGAGAAAGAGTACAAGGAGTAACAATCTCAAAAGTCGATCGAACTTTTGATAGAATAATAGGTTCAGATAAATTTATTGAATGTGACACGTTATTATTATCTGTTGGTTTAATTCCTGAGAATGAATTGACCTTACAGGCAGGAGCTGAATTATCTAATAACGGTGGTCCCATTGTGGATGAAAATTTAGAAACTACTATTGAAGGGATATTTGCTTGTGGAAACGTATTACAAGTTCACGATTTAGTGGACATGGTGACTTCTGAAGCTAAGAGAGCTGGAACGAATGCAGTAGAATACATCAATTCCAGAATTGGCAAAGATTTAAAGAAGAAAGATATTATTCAATGTGTTCCGGGAGAAAATGTAAACTATTTTAAACCTAACATTATCAATAAACAAAACATCTCTCAAGAGATATTCTTTACTTTTAGAGTTAAGTACCCAGATAGAAGGGTTCTTGTACAATTTAAAGACGAACATAATAATGTAATCTATAAAAAAAAGAAGGTTTATGTCATCCCCAGTGAAATGATTGAATTAAATTTAAATTTAGAAGAAGTAAATATAAGTCAAGATTGCAAATCGATAACAATTGAAGTAATACCACGACCAGAGGTATTAATTGAGGAGGATTAAGTTTTAGAGGAGGTTTTAAAAATGAGTGAAAGTAGTGAAAGCGTTGTAAAAGTTATAAGGTGTATTGTATGTCCTACTGGCTGTCAGATACAAGCTATTTCAAAAGGCTCAGATATAGTATTTGAAGGGTATACGTGCAAAAGGGGATTAGAATACGCGCAGCAAGAATATTTTGAACCTAAGAGAATTCTAACAACCACAATCAGAGTTGAGAATGGATTTCTACCTTTGATCCCGGTGAGAAGTGATAAACCAATTCTTAAAGTAAAATTAAATGAAGCGCTAAACGAGATCGCAAAAACCCAAGTAAATGCACCAATACAAATGGGGGAAATTTTAATTGAAAAAATTCTCGGATTAGATTCAAACATAATAGCTAGTCGAGATTTAACAAAAAATTAAATTTTCTAAACTTCTTTTATTGTTTAAAGTTTGAATCTTTCACATTTTTATTTATTCAAGCTAATGGATATCATCAAAAATCTATTGATGTATATGGTGGAACTAGATCAAATCTATAAGGTGCATGAAAACTTATATATTGGCGCTTATTGGCCAAGGTTGAACTTTGAGAATTTTAAAAAGATCGGTATAACTGCTATTGTAAATTTAATGGAAGATAATTTTTACGATCCAACTCACTTAGGATTTAACTATCTTTACAAGGGTTTTCCAGATGACTGGTATCCTCCACATAATTATCTAAAAGAAATTTTTTCCTTCATAGATCAACATATAAAGCAGGGAAAAGTATTAGTTCATTGTGCTATGGGTATTTCTCGAAGTGGTGGAATTATTGTAGCATGGCTTTTAAAAGAAAATCCAGAATGGAGCTGGAACGATGCTTTAGAGTATGTTAATAAATCAAGGTTGGTCTTTCCTGCGGTTGAGATAAAAGAATCAATTCTTGATTATTTTGAAGCCATAGAGGGAATAAGAAGAGAATTTTAATATTTTATTATTTATTTTAGTATCGAATTCAGGAGTAAAAACCAGTTCTATTATATATCCTTTAACCCAAATTTATATTAGTCATCTGAGACTATATAACTACGTTTTATTTTAAATAATGGATGATTAATGCAAACTCAACAAAAAAAACTTAAATCCCTGAGGATACAGATTTATTTTGATTGCATTTGCGGTACCATTTGTTCAATAACAGCATTTATTGGTATTTACTTTTATATACAAGAAGAGGGAATTCTATTCCCTATTAACTTCGCAATAGGACTTTCTTTTTGGATTGGCTATTTATTACTCTCATTTTTCATGATAGGATTAGGAATATACACTTATTATCGAGAACAGCGTTTTGACCCTGATGCAACTCCAAAAAAGGATTTAAAAGCGCCAATTGTAGGATAATTTTCAGATTTTCTATTTTAACACTCTTTTAAAGCATTCTGTATTCCTATTTTTCACATAAATTTTTAATATCTGATTTAGATCATATAATAAAAATATTATATCAAGATGACAAAGAAAGAGGAAATAATAAATTGCCCGAATTTGAGGAAGAAGTTTTAAGTCTACTAAGAAAAATTGACGAAAAACTTGATAAAATTTTAGGTCCTAACAGTTCAAAAGCAGAATCGGCGAATTCTACAACTCCAACGGGAGAAAAATATGTTAAACCTTCAAGAGTTGTTGAAAAACAGGAAGAAAAAGAAAGAGCAAAAGAAAAACCTCCTGTTGAAGGAAGAAGAATCTGTCCAGCTTGTGGTGGAACATCGTTTAACACCGAAGAAGATAAATCTCAAGTATTATTTCAACAATCTGGGATAAAAATCTTCGCAAAACGGTATATTTGTAAAAATTGCGGAACAGCAGCTTAAAAGTTATAACATTTTCTTTTCTTTTTTAAAAATTTACGAAATTATGAAAGGAATATTAAATTTATCTTATCTAAATCAATTATCTGTTTACTCTCAACATATTAACTCTGTTCTTATTTATCGCTAAGTTGAATTAATAAAATTTAATTTAAATTATGCTTTTCCTATATTAGTGATGAATTAATGGCAAATGGAGAAATCATTATTCAAATAATGCTTATTACAATCGGAATGGTAGGTTTAAGCGAGCTTCTAAATAGAATCTTAGGTTTAAACATGGGAGCTGCGAGAGAATTAAGAGAAAAATCACAAAACCTACAAGAACGAATGCGAACAGCAAGACTTACTGGAGATCGTCGAGAAATGCTAGAGCTCCAGCAAGAATCAATGGAATTAACTAAACTGATGATGAAAAAGCAAATGATTCCTTCTTGTGTAAGGTGTTTTATATTTCTTGGAATATTTGCTGTGATTGGAATTATTTACGCACCTTACGCAGAAGGATTAATCCCTTTTCCAATTTTATTTTTTGGATCTGGCTGGTTCGCTCTCTACTTCTTATTTTCAATCGCATTTACTCTAATTATATATGGCTTTAAAAGATTATACAGGAAATTAACTGGTAAAGAAGTTAAGCGCGCAAGGATGTCAGGAGGGATGTTAGGAGGTGTATCTCCTCAGACAGGAGATCAAGAGCAACATCTCCAGTTAACTAGGTCAATAGCTAATGAATCGATACAAGGGAATGTCTATGAAGACATACAAGAAAAAGAAGATAAAGAATCAGAAGTTGATTCTTGGAAGGATCGTATAAAAAAATGATTTAAATCGAGACAACACTTTTAACTGAATTAACTAATTTTAAATGATTAGGCCTATGGATGAACAAAATAACATTAAAAAACAAATGGTATTTTATTTCATTTTTGCTGCTTTTATGATTGTTTTAAACTATGGTATACAAAAAATTAATCAACTTGTTATAGCTCCTTTTGTATGTAGTAACCTTGGAAGCATCGAATTTTTTCAGATTTTATATTGTTCTATGAATCCTGTTAATATGCCTGAATTAATAGGTTCAATAGCGGCTGTTGGGATAACTTATATTATTAAATTCTTTTTAGATAAGTACATAGTCTTTAAGAAATCGAGTTTAAAGATTAAAGAAACCTCACAGGAGTTTTTGAAGTACTTTGGATTTGCAATTTTAACTACAATTGAAAATATCGGTATTCAATTTCTCTTAACTAATTTTTTTAATGCCCCTTTAGAAGTAAGTTTTATAATCGCTCTCTCTATTGGATACATAACTAAATTCTTTTTAGACAAAAAATACGTATTTACCAAAGATTACTAAAAATTTTGAATACTAATCCTTTTTTTTATAAGACAGAGTTCGTTAAAAAAGAAATGTCTAAAACGCGTATAATGTTGTTTAGATTAAAATAAATACTATTGTTGATTTTATAATATTATGTCAGACGAACAGAGGGATCAAAAAGAAGAAGACACATCAATGGTAGACGCGTTAAGCTCACTTGGTTGGATAGAAGAAAAAGATGAAGAAGAGGAGATTCCAACCTCTGAAGAAGACAAAATAAGGGAACAATTAAATTTCTTTATTGAACAGAACAAACAACTATCTGACGAAATAAGCACGCTTAAAGACGATTACGAAAGTCTTAAAACCATCTCTGAGACTTTTAACCAAGAGAAAGAAAAGTCTATTCAATTAGCAAAAGAAAATAATGCTACAATAGAAGATTTACAGCAGAAAATCGTTGAAAAAGATAATCTTGTAAACGATCTTGAATCAAAAATTGAATTTCTGAACGAGACAAATGTAGTAGATTTAGAAGTAAGCAAATCAATTGAAAGCAAAGAAAAAGAAATTGAGTCCCTACAATCTCAACTAAGAGATAAGAATAAGCACATTGAAGAATTCGAATTCTCTGCTAAAGAAAAAAATCAAATCATTCAAGACCAAAAAAATAAGGTTGACAATTTAAATGGAGTTATTGCCGAACAAACTCAAAAAATAGAGAGTATCAGCGTAGAATTAGAGAAAATAAAGTCTGAACAACTAGCTAACACCGGACTTGTAGGGAGATTACAAGAAAAGGACGGAAAAATTAAAGAATTAATGGAACAAATTCAATATTTAGAGAATGACACTGTCCAAAAATCTAAATTTGAAAAAGTTCAAGTACTACTCGAAAAGAAAGACGAAATTATTACAGAAAAAGAAAAAGAGATTTTTAAACTTGAAAGCTCTCAACAATCGTCTGTTCAATCGATAAAAGAATTACAGCAGAAAGTAGAAACTTTTAGTTTAGTTAAAAAAGATCTCTCGAAAAAGGAAGAACGGATTAAAAATTTAGTAATGGAGATTGAAAAGTTAACTCAAAAAAATCTAACAAATGAAGAATTTATCAACCAAATTCAAGTAAGATTGGAAGAATCCAAGGAAAAATCTGGAAATATTTCTGGAAAACTTGAATTAGAAATAATGAACTTAAGAAATGTCGTTGATGAACAAGTTAAGGAAATAAAAGAGTTGAGAAACAAAGAAGATGGCTTGAAAAATAAATTATTTGAATCTGAGCAAATTGAAGACAGGATTTTAACCGAAATGCAAAATGTAAAAGATGAAAAACTGAAAGTAGAATCTCAACTCGAAGATAAGGAAGAAGAACTAGTTGAGTTAAAGAAAAAAATCAAAATTCTTCGTAGAGATATTAAGAATTCTTAGCTTTTCTAATACTTTTTAATAAAATTTAAAAAAAGATAAAAAATTGTTTATTTATAATTTGGAGTTATTTCTCCCTCCAATCTGTAGAGCATTCCCCACAGTGGTACATCTTTCCATAAACTCTGGGGTAGTCGAGGATTATATTGCTTTTATCAACGTTCTCATGAATCATCGTTTTATCTTCACATCCACATTTGGGGCATCTTCTACGGCCTTCAGGTTTTTCTACAGTCAAGATAGAATGATCTACATGTCCTGGGATTCCAGGTCCCGCGCTTGACGCGCTTACATCCTTAATTTGGGCGATATCTGCTTTTATTTCTTCAGGAGTAACCTCTCTTACTTCCGATTTAAATTCAGGTTGAATTTCTGCTGTTGCTCTATCTGCTTCAGTTTCAGGTTCTAACACTGATTCAGCTCTTAATTGAACCGCATCAGATTCTCTATAATCTACTCCTCTCCCTAACGCTGCGAGGAATTCAGAATCGTCCCCTTCTTCAAATATTCGTTCGTTTTGGGAACCAGCTCTTTCAGCATCAATATTTCTTGCCCATTGACCTGCTTTTACTTTTTCTTTGACATTACATGTTCTACCTTGCCAAATGTAAACTTTATTTCCTAAATCAGCAACATAACAGTCTTCTGAATCTAAAGAATCTTTCGCAAAAGGAACTTGAATCATTTTCATCGAGTTAATCCCTTCAAATTCTTCTGCTGAAACGCGATATAGAATATTTTTCCATTCTTCAAATCCTGCCCAATCTCCCGTATCTACATCTTTGAGAAGAGTCTTTGCGATGTTCTTCTCTACAACTTTCATCGCGCCCATGGGATTAATTAATTTTAAAAATGCACTAGGTTCTTGATTTTCGTCAACAGTAATTATCTTAGCAGCTCCACCTCTTTGTTGGTCAAGAGTTCGTGCCTGTGCCGCTCCTGCAGTTTTTTCATCGACAGAAGCTTTGCTACCTATCCATACGTAAATTGTTTTATCGTCGTCAACGACATATACGTCCCCCATGGAAAATATTGGTTTTGAAATTTCTTTTAAATTACCTTGATCGACTAAAAATAGTTTCATAAAATATTCCTCAAAAATTATTTTTATAATTTCTAAATAAAAGTCTAGCTTTTTAACTGTGTGCAAAAACTAATAAAAGATAAAGGAATAATATTTAGAAAATATCTGAACAAACTTAAAAATCATCTAACGCTAAGTTAATACGGTTAACGAACTCGGAAATTTTAGTTGAATCTATTGAACAATAAGCAATTCTAATTCCATTTATATTACTATTTGGTTTTTCAATGGGGATCACTCCCACTTTGTATTTTCTTAATAGATGATCAGCAAACTGGTTCGCGCT
The DNA here is from genome assembly GCA_013375495.1 of Promethearchaeota archaeon. The sequence goes on along the minus strand of JABXKC010000001.1, from coordinate 20,499 downwards.
AATTTTGTTAGGGTTTAAATTTACAAACACAAAAAAGCCTCCCGCGTTTGGATCTACCGAAATATTCGAATTATCAATCTTTCTAAGTTCTTCGTTAATATTTTCGTATCTATCTTTGAGGAGATTTTTGATTTCATTTCGTTTCTGGATTAAGCCTTCCATACCAACCTCATTGAAGAGTTTGATAACAAGCGCTTGATAGAAATGATTAGAATTTGAAATGGTAGTTCTCACTAATCCCGATAATTTATTGTTTAATTCTGATTTTAAAGCCATTAGTTCATCATCATTACTAACCCAGTGTGGCTTTAAACCAACCGTAATAAACCCTATACGCCCTCCGTACAGTAACATTTCTTTAGTTATTCCATCTAGCTTAATTGGAATCACATCTTCCTCTATCTCGTGTAGGGCGTAAAAAATGGAGCGTTTTATTGCATTTTGAGAAAAAATATATGGTTCGTAGGCGTCGTCAACTATTACGATAATTGGTTTAGAAAGATTTTTTTGAGTTTGTTTTAACATATTAACTAGTTCTTCCATTTCTTCCTCGTTAGGAACGTAACCCGTAGGGTTATTAGGGAATCCTAAGATAAGAGTTACTTTTTCTTGTTTTTTAGCAATTTCGTAAATAGCGTCTTTTAATCCTTGAACATTGAATTTATCCCCAATGAAAAAATCAAATGATTTAATTTTTGCGCCGATTAATTTCTCAACGATATTATCATAATTTCCCCATCTCTTATTTGGAGATATAATGAATTCCTTTGGATTTAAGAGCAATGAACAACATAAAAATATCCCATTTGTTAATCCCGCAGTTACTAAAGGAGTAGTGGTAAAATTCTCAAGCTTATTTAACTTATCTAGCTCAAAATCCTTATTATAAAGTGATTTCTTTATTAACCACTTTTTCCAATGAGTCCTTAATTCTTCAAGACCAGAAACTTGAGAGTATGGAACAACCTCCTTTACGCTCAGTTTCGTATAATTTTTAATATCTTCTAAATAAAGAGGTACCCATTCAGAACTCCCTCCTTCTATAAAATCTTTTTCATATCCAAAAGCAGATCCAAGAGTACCACTTATTTCAGCTTCCTTTTTTGCCCTTCCTGACCAATGAAAAATTCCTTGAGGTAAATAAATTCGTTTTCCTTGCTCTGAAAACGCGTTAAAGAGTGGTGTTTTTTTAGTCACTTCAAATTCCATGATAATCTAAGTAATTCTTTATCGAATAAAAGTTTTTAAGCTGATTGTACCCTCCTTTTTATTAACCTTTTAAGAATTTAATAAATTTGGGAGTAATAAAACTCAAAAAGCACCCTAAATAATGAATTTAAATAGAACTAATGATATATAAACTATTATAAGCTATCAAAAAAGAGTGAAGAGTCTTATGTCTGAAAAAGAAGAAACCGAACAGAGTGAACCCAAAGAAAACTTACTACTAAAAGGTTGGAACGATTTTGTGTCTAATATTACAAAAGGATATAATAATTTTCAAAATAGTGTTGAAGAGAACACCAAAAAAAATAAAGAATTATGGAATCAAAATCAAGAGAAGATTAATCAATTTTTTAAAAGTGCTAAGGAAAATTGGGATGCTAAACTCAAAGAATGGGGTACAGAGTTAGAGAAGACACACAAGGAAAATACAAATGCGTGGGAAAATAACCTAGAAAAAATGAACGCGTTTTTCAAAAAAAATCAAGAATCTTGGGATAAAAAATTAAAAGAATGGGAAGTAGACTTAGAGAAAAAACAAATCGAGACTAAAGAACAATGGGAAGCTAGAAAGCTGAAGATAAGTGAAGACGTAAAAAATTGGCAAGAAAACACCAAAAGAGACTGGGAAAAAGGGCTTAAAACATTTAGACGGGAAATGATTAAAGGATCCTACATGTTTCTCGTATTCATGATTCCGATTCTGGTTGTGTTGTTTGTTATTGTAGCGTTGATAACTAGATTATTCGATTATTAAAAAACTAAAGAATATTCTTAAGATGATAGAGATTTTTATAACTTCATTTATTATTGCTCTTTCTGGAGCTTTACAACCAGGTCCACTTTTAACCTTCACAATTTATAAGTCAATTCAACAAAAGAGAGGTTATTTAGCAGCGATTTATATTCTTCTTGGACATGCCACAATCGAATTGGCTATAATAATAGCTTTACTTGCCGGAGCTTCTTTCTTTTTTCAAAATATAATCTTTATAACTTTAGTAGGGGTTATAGGAGGATTATTATTGGTAATCTATGGAATAATCACAATAAGGGAGGTTTTAAAAACGGACTTTGAAGAAGATTACACTCTCGAGGGAATTGCAATAAAGGGGTATAAAGGGAATAGTTATGTAGGTGGGATTTTAGTCAGTTTGTCAAATCCTTTTTGGACCTTTTGGTGGGCTGGGACGGGCTTCTCCTTGATGGTAGTCAGATTGAAGATCACGCTTTTGATGCCGATGGAGACATTAATATTCTTTTTAGGACACGAACTAGGAGATGTAGTTTGGTATTTACCTATATCTCTATTCGTTTATTATGGCGGGAAATCATTGAATCCAAAAATATACAAATATGTTTTAATAGTTAGCGGTATTTTTATGATTGTTTTTGGCATCTACCATGCTCTTGATACAGTTTTAAATCCTTCACAATTTGAAATACTTGGAAATTAATAGTATTCAAATTTAACACATAAAAATATCCTAGTATCACAAATATATAATAGTTCTCTAGAAGTTTCTTACAATTAAGAATATAAATTTCGAAATTTATTGGAAACTGTAAGGTAAGAGTATTAGTAATTCTGGTCCGACCGATTTTAAAAATTATTTCCCCTCAATTGAATTGTGCTTATGGGAATTATAATTAAATGTTAAAAAACATCATTGAGTGAATTATGAACGATAAACAAATGATTAACTGTCCTGCGTGTAAAATGAAGTTCATTCCAAGAACATTTTACCCAGATGAAGCCATATTTTCTACTCATGGTGGAAAAAAAGTGTCTGGATTTAATGGATACATAAGTTCTAAGACAGTGAAACCTCAGGAAGTTATTTTAAGTACGTGGGTAACCTATTGTCCTTCATGTAATTATATTTTAAAATTTGTAAAAGAAATTGTAAGGAAGGAAAAAATTATCGCTCAAAAAACAACTACACAAGATGTTAGTGAAAAATATAACAGCTATTATTACGGATTCCCTTACGGTGATTATTCACAACACCTAAAAGCATTAACTAATAAAGTAAAAGGTAAAATTGAAGAAGAGTTGGAAGAACTTAATTTTAGTGCTTGGGAAAATTTATACAGCATTGACGATAATTTTAAATTCCTAGTCCGATTCTTTGCGAATTTAGAGAATTATTGCGATTCAAAACTAGGAATGGTAAACGATAAAAATATGACAAACAAAATAAAACGGTTAAAACTACCTAAAGACATTGAGATAACTTTGATGCAGCTAAATAATATTAAAGACGGAATTGTGAAGGGAGATTATGAACTCTCAGGAGATGACGAGGAAAATATCAATAAAATACTTGTAAATTTCGTTTTGTATTTAATTAAAAAACACATTCAACCAATCATCGATAAAAAACAACTTGAAAAGGGATTTAAATTTATAACTCATGAAGATTTTGAACTAGAAATAAAATCTTTTTTAGGTAATTATCTATATTCAAATTTCAACAACGATCCTTCTTCTAATAAGCAAATTCGCTTATTTTTAAGCGATCTCTATAAGGAAATTGAAACTGAGTAATAATTATTCGCTCTCAAATAAACCTGCATTTGGATCTAGAAACGTGTTCTGGCACATAGGACATGAACCATGTTTCGAAAGCCACTCGGCGACGCATAAATAGTGATAGGTAGAATTGCAGAAAACACAAGTAATTAATTTATCTTGAACAAAATTAATATATTTATGACAAACTGTACATTGGACATTAGATACTGATACACCCTGTCTCAATTTGACTTTGTTTGTTAAAATCTCCTCTAATTTAGCGCGTTCTACTTCGTATAATCCAAGGCTCGAAGTAATTTGGGATACTTTCGAATTTATTTCAGTAATACGTTCTTTTAGCTCATCTTCTGATAACTTGTTTGCTAAAAATGAAGATAATGCAAAATTAAAAGGCAAACCTTCAAAATTTTCTGATTGCTTAGTAATTTCTGTGATTTCTGCAAATAAAATTGACTCCGTGTCTATTAAATCTTTGAAACTTTTAAAAATCTTATTCATTAAAACAGTCAATAAAAAAGTAAGCTGTTGTTGCTTCCGGTTAAAATTATCTTCCCAACTTTTAATAACGGTATACATATCAATATTATTACTCTTGTATGTATCCAATTTATTGTAAACTTCGTTTTTAATTTGCTCAATTTTTCCTTTGTAATTACTTAAAAGATCCTTTATCTCTCTAAGCTGCGGGAGTTCTTCTTTAATAATAAGAGATGTCTCATCTTCGTAGGAATTAATTAATGTATTTACCTCAGCAATTTTTTCATTAACAAAACTCCTGACATCTACTCTCAAACTCTCGTCTTTAATATTATCGAGGTAGTTAGAATAATCTTCTTTTCGACGTAGTATTTCTGAAATTATGTTTGCTAATGTCTTTTTTAGAGTAGATGTAATGTTAGTATAAGGTTTTAAAATTTTATCGAAATTTATGATCCAAGCATCGATTTCGTCTATTTTTAACGCAAATTCATCAACTTTGCTATAATTAGAATTAATAACATTTATAAATTCCTCCGGATCACTTGTGTCGCCCATTAATCCTTGAAATTTTTTATCTAAACCCTTAAAATATAAATCGACAATTTTAGGAAGAAATTCGATGAATTTTTGTTCCATCAAGAGCCCTACCTTAAGTTTGCCTAGCCCATGTCCGTTTAAATCGTATTTTTTATCTAAATCTTCAATTTCCTTTAAATGAAGTCCTAATTTGTCTTTAATTAATGTAAGTATAACTGGTCGTAACTCATGTTTTAAATTTTGTATTGATTCTTTCCTTTCCAGGACGTTTACGAATGCCTCTCCTTCATAATCTTCAATTATACTATAGTGATATAACATATAAATGAAATCGTTGTAAATGTCTATATTTCCGTCTACTTTGCTTAAGATGAATTGGTATAATTCATCAAAATGAAAGTTTAACACGATTTCTTTACGAGATTTTACCTTTTTCGTTAATTTAGCTTCGACTAAGCTTTTTACATACACAACAAGTTCTTGAAGCTCCTCCCAATTATCCAAATTGTTAGGAATATCATTAAATTTAAAAAATAGATTTTTTATTTTATTTGCTCCGATCCATAAAGCTACTTCGTTTTCATATTCATGTTCAGGTTTTTCTGTATTTTTTTCTAATCGAGGTAGAAACTTGTTAATATAACTTATTAATTCCTTGCTATCGTTTAAAATTTGATCTAAATATTTGTTATTCTTTACAAATCGTTTCACATTTCTTCCATTTGAACTTATATTCGTTAAATTGTTCGAAATCAATTTTAATTCGTTCGTTATCGCCTGTTTTAAAGAGAAAAATTCTTTTTTCGAATGTGAAACTAAATATTTTTCGCTAAAAATTTTAATATTGCTGAAATAATCTGAAAAAGAGTTAATTACCTCGAGTTTAAACTCAGTTTTGAGAAAATCATCAAGTTCTTGCGATTTCGTCTGGTCTGATTTAAGCTTTGTAATAGAATTTTTAACGCGTAAAATATCGTCTTTACTATATCCATTTATTTCTCTATAACCCTCGAAGTTATTATCAAACAGACGCAAAGAAAACCACCACACTAATTAGCAAAAAAATAACAATTACATAAATGTGGCATTCCATTAAATTTTTTTGTAAAAATGAGAACAAGTAAGATTATGAAAAATTTCTTTATTATTCGCCTAATTCCTTTATCTCAATTTGTTTCTCTTCCGCGCCATCTTGGGTTATTATCAGTAAATCAATTCCATTACCAGACATCACATCTCGCTTAATTGAGTTCTTAATCGTTTTTTCAACGAGCTTTGCTCCCTGTTCAACAGTCATACCTGGTTTGTATTCTGCCTCCAGAATTCCTATAGAAAGCAACATTCCAGTTCCCGTAGCACTAAAATCTTCTGGCATCAATGAACCAAGAGCATCTAACGTGTATAACTGTGGACCGTCTTTATCTACCCCCGCAATTATTAAATTCGTATATAACGGTGCCATTTTTCGAGAATATAACATATTTGATACCATCTTCGCTACGCTCTTAGTATTAATTTTATCGTGAGCATCTAATTCGTATAACACCGCCTGAGCTTTTAACACTCTTGATACAAACTGAAAATCACCTATTAAACCGTAAGCCGCCAAACCTATATGATCGGTAATTTTAAATAACTTTTGCGTGGCTTTATTGGTTACAGTATACCCCCATGTCGCCCTGCGATCGTTTCCTAATACGACTCCGTCTTTACATTTAATAGCTACAGCAGTCGCCCCTGGAACCATAATTTGTTGAGACATATATTTATACCTTTTAAAATCTAATTTTAAGTAATAAAGAATTATTCTTTCTTATAACTATAAAAAAATTCAAAATTAAATAAAATTTGCTTTTTAAATTATAACATTTTATTGAAATTTTCAAATAATTGAAGTTCCTAATCCGTGAATTATGTTAATAACTTTTCATATTAGGATTACTCAAGTGATTTCTTAATTAAAACTTATTTTTACTAATTAGGTTGTTTATGACTTAATTATCATGATCATACATGATTTGATATAACATTCATTGGGGATGATTTGCTTTACTTCAAAATTTTTTAGTAACCCATTAAATGATAACAAAATCGAGATAAAACACGATTGTCTCTATTTTGATATTTGAATTATTGAATTTCTAAAAAAGTTAATTCAAATTTTTCGAATGATCAACCATTGCATGATCATAGATAATAACAGTTAAAATAAAACCAAGTTTTTTTGTCGTGATTTTTTATGCACTAAATTCTTGAAGTTCTTCACATATAACAAAATATTTAAATAACTCTTCGGATATATTACTATCTAAGAAACTTTAAATTTAAATACAAAAAAAATTAAAAATTCAAAAGTTAAAAATTTAATTAGTGGAGGAATAAGACCATGGCTAAAAAGAAACATAGATTCAAAGTCACCTCGGCTTTAAGTGTAATTTTGCCTGGTCGCCAATAAGGAGATTGATGAAGCAGCAAGGTGCTAGCATCGTAGCAAGAAACGCAGTAGATCTTTTAATTGATCATCTTGAAAAGACTGCTACTGGTTTAACCGAACAAGCACGAGCTTTTACCATGCATGCAAATCGTAAAAATTTTTTAAGCTTATTTCAAGCAAAAACATTATAAAGATTACTAAAAACGATCTCCTATTGTCGATCAAGTACAAATAAAAGAAAAGAACAAATCGCTATTAAATCTAAAAATTATTTTTTTCTTTTTTTTTTATATTTTACTTAGTAATTAATTTAAAGAAAGATTCAACTCTAAATCTTATATCATGAATTTTGGATTTAAAAGTTCAATCGAAATCTAAATCATGTCGAATCATCGGATTTTTATCCATGCATTCAACTCCAAATTGACATAACTCACAGCCCACAGGGTAATTTTGCGCTTTGTATTTCCAATTAATTCGGCGATCATACGCTTTAAGAATTGGTTTAAGGCGTGGTACCATCTCTCTTGCGACTTTATTACGATATTTATTACATTTTGTTTTATCATAGCCCTTTTCAGTAATTGCATTAGCTGGACAATTTTTGGCACATTCTCTACAAGTAGCTTTAGCATAATATAAACAATTTGCGTAAGGTTCATCGCTTTTTCTAGGAGTAACTTTAATCGGTGCATCTGTAATCACTGAAGCTAATCGAATGTTGCAACCTAGATCGGTAATCAAGCCCTCATGTAATCCAAATGTCCCTAATCCCGCGGCAAATGCAACATGGTTTTCAGACCATGTAGAATAGAAATCTTTTTTTGCTACTAAGGTATATGACTCGCTAAGTTTTCCCGAAATAGCATTATACCCTTCCTTTTGAAAAAAATCAACTATTTGTTCCATTATATAATTTCTAAAACCCTTAGCATAATTCCTAGCAACAGAATAAATTTCTGCTGGTAATATCATTTTTGGTAATCTAATTGGAGAAATACTTTTCTTTCGGATGTCATCAGTAAACGGAAATACTATTGAAACTGTATAAAGATTTGATGCGGGTAATTGTTTTTGACCACTCGCTAACCACATTTCCAGGGGGGTATAGTGTTCAGTCCCTACAATCTCTTTAAATTTAAAAAAGATAGGATCATTACCTTGAGCAATACCAATTAAAGGTAGAGAGAAAATTTTTCCGCCTTCATATTTCTCAGGAAGGTAATTAAGTTCACTTTTATCAAATTTTACTTTCAAATATTCCAGTAATATATCTTTCAAGATTAATCTTAATTTTTTTTTATTTTTACCTTTGTACAATATCGTCAATTTATTATTTATATTTTACCCTCAAGAAATATTTTTATTTTGGATGGAGTAAATTAATTTTACTTATAAACGAAGTCTGGAAATATGGTAACTTAATTGTCCAAATTCTTATTTATACTTAAAAATCAAAAAGGTGCAAAAAATTTATAAATTCTACTCTTAGATCTAGTAGTAACATCAATATTATGAGGAATTAAAATGAGTAGTTTAAAAGAAAAAATTGATATTGAGGAACTTTTAGCCATTCTATTTGGGATGTTCCTAGCTGGAGCAATTCTTATGTGGTTCTTTTATACGGGATTTCCTGAACACGCTGCTGTCTTGACCTACTTAATTATTGCGGTTATTTTTACGATTTTAACTGTAGTAGCATTTGTATTATTATTTCTCCGTAAAAGGAAAGAGTAAGATTATCCGCTATTGAATCAATAGAAATTACTTTTTTTTTCTTTTTTTATAATACTAAATCATAGTTATTTTCAAAATAATATTATTCATATTTGGAATTAATATTTCAATTAAAAATACTATTAACCAAAATGTATTTTTTTAATCTTAACTTAAGTAACATATATCCAAATAAAATTATTCTGACTAATTATGGCTGATAAAGTTAACAATGAACATAGGTTAAACGGAAAGGAAAGGCAAATTTTGTTCCAATCTATGGATGTGATCTTCAAAAATCTCCAAGAAAACATGGATCACCTAAGTAAACCTAAAAATTTCCCACACACCAGAAAATTTATAGACTTAGTTTATGATGGATTAGTGAAAAAGCGTAAATTCTTCCTATTAGCAAGTGGTCGCTCAGCTTTCATTTTACAGTGCTTTGCTACAAGATTAGTTCATCTTGGTGCAGATGTGTTTATGGTTACCAACCTTGGTTCTATACCTGCTCTCTCAAATAATGATATCTTAATAGTCCTTTCAGGATCAGGTACAACTTCAATCGTTGTAAGTTTACTCAAAAATTATGTGAACACGGCAAAGCCATTTGGTATAGTTTCTATTACATCCCACCCTGAAACTATCATAGGGAGAGTTGGGGATATTACCATAAAATTAAAGGGCAGAACCAAAAGAGATAAAGTTGATCTTCACGACGATACAGCGATTCTAACTCCTGAAGGGACGATGTTCGAGATCGCGGCTTTTGTATATCTAGATGCAATTATTGCTGAATTGGCAATCAAAATGGGAAAGACAAATGCTGATATGCTAAAAACACACTCTGAAACTATTTAAATTATTTAATCTCACTTTTACTTTAAAAATTTAAATTTAAAACTATAAAAATTATTGTTACCTACAATCTTTGTGCCCATTATAGTGTATCTATGAGAGTAGTTTCACATCTAAATTTCTATGAATAGATATCTCCCATGGGCACGCTTTTATTTTATTTAGAAATTTTTATCCGTTAGCGTTAAAATTGAGAGCACCAATTGCTCCAGCAAACACCGAATTATCTAAAAATATTGGTTTTATTCTTTTGTATTTGGTTAGTAGAGACAATGTCTGTTTTAGTGGTTTATTTCCAATAAGAAAACCTCCACAAAAAATAATATGCTTTACTTCTTGAGCCTCTGCCATTAGAGTAGCAATTGTTCCGATATTTTCCCCAATACTTCCAATGAGAGATATAATAATATTTTCCTTTTTAGCAGAATTAACATCGCTGTTCTTATTAATCTTACCTAATGCAGCTGCTGTGAATTCCTTAAATAAATTATCTACTCTATTATCTTCAATATCATAGATATCACCTACTTTTAAATCGACTTGATATCTATTTCCTTTACTAGCATAACTAATAGCTTCTGAATAATCGACAACGGAATCCTGGAAAAGTAACCTGATTAATCCCATGAAGAAACCTCCTCCCATCGCAGAACCACCTAGATGTTTAATAATATCGGTTTTCAATATTATTGATGTTCCAGTTCCTAATGTAACTACAATTGAAGGGGGCATAGGCTTGTTTTTTTTGTGTTCATACAGAAATTCCACTCCTTCTATATTTGCATCAAATTCATTGATTAAGTTCGCCTCGAATTCATTAGAATATTTTTTGTAGGGAACAAAAGCTTTTCCACCTGTAAAGTTAAACTTCTTATACTGTTTTTTGTTGATTTCTATAAATTTGTTTATGTCATAATAGTCAGGGCTTGTCTGGGTCATCGTAAGTATAATCTTGTCCTCTTTCGAATAGGCAATCTTCGTAAGACTCTGACCGATATCTATTCCTACAGTTTCAGTTGGGATTTTAACATTCGTATCTTGTAACTGAATTTTAATTATATTTGGCTCCGAAAATCTAATCAACTCGATATATTTCAATAAAGATTTATTTGATTCTTTAATTTTAATATTTTGTAATGAATAAGAACTCTAAAATAAATAGTACTGAAGTCGCTATAATTAAAAGTAGTAGCCCAAGCAAGCTAATAACAACAGGAATAGAAAAACTAGGTGGAATCTCAGCATTTATAGAAAAAGGAGATCAAATTTTCATTAAAATTAATCTAAGTGTACCTAACGGATTTCCTGTAAATGTTAACTTTGAATCACTCCGAGATCTTATCATTTTATGTAAAGGTGCTGGAGCGAAACGAATTTTCATTGGGAGTTTCCCAGAAAAGGGGGTGAGTACTCAATCAATTGCAAATATTTTAGGGATTCAGTCCTATTTAGAAAGCTTTGGAGGAGAGTTATTATTTTTAGAGGATCAAAATAACTGTCCGCTAAAAGATCTCGAGATAAAAGATAAGATTATTAAAATTCCAAAAGTAATACTTGAGTCAGATAAATTGATAATATTTAACCAAGTTAGTGTGGACCCACTTTTTAAGATTACATTATCCCTAATGAATTCTTATTCTCTGGTGCCTAATAGATACCAAAGAATTGAAAAAATAATGAGGAGTGGAAAGGATTATTTACTTTTGGATCAGTATAAACAAGATTTAATCTCAAACATCCTTAATGTTTACAGCATCAAAAGACCAGATCTAATAATTAACGATATATATTATTTTTTAGAAGGAGCAGGACCCTTTGTATATAGAAATTCTAATCTAATATCCCCGAGATTAGGTATTATTGGACGAGATGGAATAGCAGTAGATTTAATTACTTTAAAATTGTTTGGTATTGATTTATTGAGCAGCGATATTCTCTTAGAAGCAAGAAACAGAAAACTCGGAATAACAGATCTATCAAATATTACAATTCTTGGAGAAAGAGTCGAAAACATCAATTTGAAAGTAAATTTTTCTGTTTATAGATTAGATGACATTGATGTAAAAAATACTACTATTAAGGCTGGAAGAATCTGTTCTGGGTGTTTTAAAGAAGTTTATCGTTTATTGAATTACATGAATACTCACATGACAAAGGATTTAAAATATATTAAAAAGCAATACTTTTTAACTGGGGAAAATCCTCCAGAACCTGAATCTTTAGAACATATCATCGTTTTTGGAGAATGTGCGATTTGTAGTACAAAAAATAGAGCATTTAGAAATGTTCGCATATCAAGTGACCGAAACTACATAGAGGATGTTAAGGGAAAGATAAAGAAAGATTACAAATCTCAAAAAACACCAAAAGTCAAAGAAAAAATTAATAAAAATATCATCGAGATTCCAGGATGTCCTCCAAATTTATACGAAAGTCTATTTTCTATTCATAAATATTATGGGAAATCTCAGACACCAAATTTATCTTTTTATAAAAATCTAATAAAAACTTATTATGAACAAGCATCGAAATCCAATAAAAGTACAGGTGATTAACAATGATAAATAATTACTTCAAGGATAACTGGCTAAAAATCGTTAAATTTAACTCTAATGTAAATTTAGTTGAGAACCCAAGAGAATTGAAGGAATCAGTAAGAATTCCTATAACTCCATTTGAAATTGATGCTTTCCTTTTATATCACCTTTTTGATCTTTTATACCCCCGATTTGTAAACGACCAACAAAACATTCTTGATATTGTTGTCTCAGATTTCGAGCTTGATAATATTGTATTTGGGCTTTATTTATATGAAACGGCTAAGCCTGGAATACACAGCGTTATTAAAGGACTACCAAAAGATTCAATTGTAGTTAAACAAGAAGATTTAGACGATAAGGATGCATTATTTAATAGAATACAAACTTTTATCCTGAAAGAGCACGCTATTAAAATATCGTGTATGAGAATAATAAGAAAAAGAGGAGTCGATTTAATAAATAGTCATTGCGAAAAGTTAAACAAGTTGACCATTTTCGAATCTATTATAAGTATATTAGATGTAATTCAAATTTCTCTTGAGAACGATTTATTTTCAATCTATCCAGAACCTAATATTTTAAGATTTAATAAAAACTTTCTTGCTTTTCTCAATGGGCTACAATTATCTAAGCTCTTTACATTTTTTTATAGTTTAATACCATCATTTAACACAATATTATTAATAAATTCTACACATTTACCAATTGCCTTAACACTTAAAAAAGAGAAAAATAAAACTCATGACTCAGAATTAGATATCAATTTAACACTGTTAGAGAGCGAAAAATATAAATTGAACAGTAAGACTCATAAAGCAGATTTCAGTCTTATTCAATTAGATTTCGATGTTGATAAAGTAGTAATCTTAAATCAAAATCCAGTTCTTCTTTTCTTGACGGAATTATTTGAAACAGATATACCCCCGAACAAGGAAAAGTTAAAGTTATTGTTTCAAAAGATTTTATATGGAATTAGAGCTTACGATCTTAATTGGAGCATGTTTCCCAAGCCAAAAATAAATAATATTTTACTGAGATTTCTAACTCGCCTTTTTGGACTAAATATAAATCTAAAAAAACTCTCTCATTGGGCAATACCTGACTTTTTATTCGATCTGGGTGCTACATATATAGGATTGAATGCAAAAATTTTGTTGGTTTTGACTAATAAAAATGAGGATAATTCAAAACAAACCTCAACCGCTTTAATCCTCTTTAGAATTGAAAATGGCTCTATAAAAAAACTCGACTATATTAACAACCAAGAATTAATTGCTAAAACCGATCAACAATCGCTTGAATCAGTAAGATTAGTTATGTCTGAACAATTTGGTTTCATTTCAAATGTTTTAATGGTGGATAAGCACCTAATTAAAACAATCCTAAACACTTTTCTCATTAACTTTCATAAATTATCACTATTTTCCCTCTTAAAAGTGATTAAATTACTGAAAAATCCTCGGTATTTTCAACTATATCCTGAAACACCTGCCTATAATTTGCTTAAAAAGAAAAGAAGTATCATGTTTCTGAAAGAGTTGTTTTCGATTATTATAGATAAGCACGAGTTTTAAATTTAACAATTATTTTAAAAAACCTTTTGTTTTTAATAATTCGGCGTTTAAAATGGCGCCTCCTGCGGCACCTCTAATTGTATTATGACTTAACGCTATAAATTTGTAATCAAAAACATTATCCTCTCTCAATCGACCAATAGTAACTGCCATTCCCTTATCATTGTTCCTATCTTTATTTGGTTGTGGTCTATCAACATTTTCTAAGTAAACTATCGGTTGTCTAGGCGCGAACGGTAAATTTAATTCTTGGGGGATTGATTTGAATTCTCTCCAAATTTTAATAATATCTTCCTTGCTCGGAATTTTATTTTTAAACTTAATATTTACGCATGCGGTATGACCGTCCGAAACTGGAACCCTTGTACATGTAGCGCTTATTTGTATTGAATTATCGTTGATTATTCCGTTTTCTCCAACTTTTCCTAAAATTTTCAAAGGTTCTTGTTCAGATTTTTCTTCTTCACCACCTATATATGGAACAATATTATCCACTACATCTAAGGAGGGTACTCCGGGATACCCCGCTCCAGAAACAGCTTGGAGGGTTGTGACAATCATTTTTTCGACTTTATATCCATTCTTTTCAAGTGCATAAAGTGGGGTCATGTAACTCTGAATAGAGCAATTAGGTTTGACCGTGACAAAACCTTTTGAGAATCCTCTGTTTTTTTGCTGAATAGGGATTATATTTATATGATGATGGTTGATTTCTGGAATAACCATCGGAACATCTGGAGTCCATCGATTTGCTGAACTATTACTTATGACGGGGATACCTTTTTCAGCATATTTAAATTCGATAGCTTTTGTATCCTCTTTTTTTGGTAAATCCATTGCCGAAAATACGAAACTTATGTCAGATTTAAGAGATGCAAAATCTTGAACATCTCTTACAGTTAAATATTGTAATTTTTCTGGAATATCTATTGATATCTGCCATTTTCCTTTGACAGCTTCTGCGTAAGATTTACCTGCAGAACGAGGTGACGCCGCAACATCAGCAATTTCAAACCAAGGATGACCGACTAAAAGTTTTATATAATTTTGTCCAACGATCCCCGTTGCTCCTAAAATCCCAATCTTTAAAATTTTTTCCGAAGACATATTAATTTATGTTTATATTATATTTTTAACCTCTTTAATGAGTAATTATTGAATAATTTTATTGTATTATTTTAGTTAAATTATAATATTAAATAAATACCAGATGTATTAACCATGCTGAATCGAGATACAGACTTATTGAAAGAAGCAGAGGAATTAGAGAATCAATCAAAAATTGCAATTAGAAATAAAAATTACGGTTTAGCTATTCATGCTTTAATGAAAGCTAAAGAAAATTATACAAAAATAGGTTTAACGGGACAAGTATCAATAATTATAAAAGAAATTGTCAGATTGAAAAATTTAGCACAAGACGAGAATGTTTCATTAACTTTTTCTAAAGAAAAGAAAAGCGCTCTTGAGGAACGATCTCAATTTAAAATAGGTCTTAATAAAATAAAAGAATCCAAATCGGAAGATTCATCAATATCAGAAGCAAGAGGATACCAAATCTTAGAAAATGCAAGAGAAATTGCCCTTGAAGATAAATACGACGAAGCTATAAAATTATATAACGAAGCGTATAGTCTCTTCAAACATCTTAACCACGATTACGAATGTAAGCAAATTTTATTGCAAATAAATGATATTAGAGATTATCAGAAATGGGCACAACTACGAAAATCGAAAGGTATTCCCCTTAATTTAAGAGATATCGTAGCCTTGACTTCTGCTGAAAAAAGACGTCAAAAAATACAAAAAGGTTTGGGTGTAAAAAGAGCTCCTGCAGAAATTGTTACAATAAAGCCAAAAAAAACAAGTGAGCCAGCGAAAACTTCACGAAAGTTGTTTGAACAAATGAAAGCGAGCGAACAAAGGGAAGTACAACTAAAAAAACAAACCTACTCAAATGTTATGGATCAACAAGAGCAAAGAAAAATTAAGATGAAAGAGAAACAAGAAAAAATTCAAATGTTACGAGAACAGAGAAAGCAAGAAGAAGAGCTAATTAGTACTGGACAAAAAATCTTAGAAATGGGTAACCAAAAACTTAAGTTAAAAGAATATGATGAGGCTAAAAGTTTATATAATCAAGCAATTGGATTATTTACTCAGATTGGTTGGCACGATCAAATAGCGATATTGAAGAATGAAATACGTAATATTGAACTATATAAAAAAGAAGAAGAATTGAAACTAAAGAAAGCGTCGTATAGCAAGATTAAAGAAGAACAAGAATTTCAAAAGAGGGTTTCAGATGTTTTAAACGAGAAACAAAAATATCAATTAAAGCAACAAGAAAGACGAAGAGCGCTACCTCCCGAAATCAAGAGCAAACTAG
Source organism: Promethearchaeota archaeon (assembly GCA_013375495.1). The sequence goes on along the minus strand of JABXKC010000001.1, from coordinate 4,208 downwards.
AGAAGGTGGAACTAGTTCGCGTTAAAGCAGATAAAGAAGAAGGTATGAACAAATTCTCAAGAGTTTTAGCAAGGTACCAGTATATCCTTTCGGTGTATAATTCTATTCCTAAAGATATTATTGATTTGTCTGAGCAAATCTCAGAAGTGGAACAGAAGATTTTGGATTTAAAAGCGAAATTGTAATATTTTAGGCTTCTTTTTTATAATTAATTAAAATAATTTTGATATTTCATGAAGAATCCATTTTTGCCTTTTTCTCACGTACACAATTCTAAGGAACTTTTAGATATAGCTTTCAAAAGAGCTATGAAAAGTAGTGCTCAGGTCTCAAAGAACGCTCCTATTCTGTTAAAGGCAAAAAAAAAGGAATTCAAAAGAATTAAAGTAGCTATTGGGGAGCTAGTAGATAGAATTTTAATAATCATTAAGAAAGTGCCAATAATTGACGATCTACCAGATTTTTATAAAGAATTAGCCTCATTATTGGTAGATGTTGATGAACTAAAACTAACTCTTGGCAAAATTAACGGAATTTTACCAATACTTCATAAATTAGAAAGAGAATATTCAAAAAAGCTAAGCCAGATTGAGGCTCCAAAAGACGCCGATCGAATAAGAAGGTCTGCGTTTGGAAGAATTTCTTCAATAATAGATAAACAAAATAAAAATCTCGAGTATTTAAATAGTGTTCGAGGGAGATTAAGAGAAATCCCTTCAATTGATGACACCCTGCATTGTATTGTAGTAGCCGGATATCCTAATGTAGGTAAAAGTAGTTTTGTTAAACAAATATCAACTAATAAAAAAATTGAAGTTCAAGAATACCCATTTACAACCAAAAAACTTTTGATAGGTCATTTTTCAATTGAAAAACGGTTTAGTAAAATCAAGTTACAATTTTTAGACACACCAGGAATTTTGGATCGACCTATGTCTAAAAGGAACAATATAGAACTTCAAGCAATCTTAGCATTACGATTAATTTCAGATTTGATCTTTTTCATATTTGATCCAACTCCCGCTTGTGGTTATTCAATTGATTCTCAATTAGATCTTTATCACGAAATTAAAGACAATTTCACCAGGGAAGGTAAAATTGAAATCGTAATAATTTTTAATAAAATGGATTTAGCTAGCGAAAATGAAATTAATTACCTTAAAAATCAATTAAAACTTAAGGAAGATGATTATTTTCTAATCAATGCTCTTTCTGGAGAAAATGTAGATTTGTTAAGGGAATATTTAACGAAACGCTACGCCAATAGCCAATAGAACTAAAATCTTTGTGAAATTTTTCTAACTAGAAATTTTTATATATCTTTCTAAAGAAAAGTAATTATGGAAGAATTTAAGATTGATTTTAACAATTTAAAAGTTGACCAATTGGGATTTATATATAGAGATATCGAAAAACAAGCTAAGATTTTCGAATCGCTCTTTAATATACCGAAATTTGCATTTATACCAGAATTTAACAATGATGTTAAATATAGAGGAAAAGATTCAATTGTAAAAGCAAAATATGCCATCAGTCACCAATTTGATATTCAATTTGAACTTACGGAACATGTTGAAGGGGACTGTCTCTACAAAGAATTTCTAGATCAAGGAAGGGAAGGCCTACATCATATAAGTCTATTCGTTGATTATTTGGATCCCTATATTGAATACTTTAAAGAAAAAGGGTATGATTTAATTTTTGCTGGTAGCATAGGGAAACAAAATTGGGGTTTCTTTGATACTGAAGAAACTCTTGGATTGTTTCTTGAAATACAAGAGACCAGAAAAAGAAGAAAGAAAACCAAATAAATTTATCGAATTTTATCTTTTATAGTCTAAAAGATAATCTATTATTAGAATTTTTAATTACTTACACTATAAATATGGAAACTGTGAATATTTTAGGACTTGATATTGGAGGAGCAAATACTAAAGCTGCTCTAATTAAATTCAGAGATTCAGAAGTTTTCGAATCTTATTCAGTAATAGAATACTTTCCTTTCTGGGAAAAAACTTTAAATGATATTCCTAAATTGTTTAAAGAAATTGTAGAAATTTTAATTATAAAGAACCATTCAAAATTAGAAGATATTAACTTTATTTCTATTACAATCACGGCTGAGCTATCAGATGCATTTCAGACTAAGCGAGAAGGGATTCTTACTATTTTGAACGGGTTAGAACAAGTCTTTGAAAAGGAAAAAATGTTCTTTATTAATAATAAAAATGAATTCATCAACTTTAATCAAGTCAAATCTGACCCAATAACAATTGCAGCTGCGAATTGGGTCTCAACTTCATTGTTTTTAGGAAAGTTTGTTCCAAATTGCATTTTAATTGATGCTGGTTCAACCACTATTGATATTATACCGATTTTGAATTCACTACCTATTGCTAAGGGGAAAAATGATATAGAGAGAATGATAAACCACGAATTGGTTTACACCGGTGGCTTAAGAGCGACAATCCCTTCGATTACGCATTTTGTACCTTATAATGGAAAAATGGTTAGAATTTCTTTCGAGAAATTTGCACTTATTTCTGACGTACATAGAGTGCTCGCTAACATCTCTGAAACCGAATATATTAACGATACTGCAGATAATCGTTCTAAATCTTTAAACGATTGTTATGCTCGTTTAGCAAGGATGATCTGTATGGATCTAGACTCTATCTCAACAGAAGATTTAGATATAATCGCACAATATATATATGACAAAGAAATTAAGCTTGTTATAAAGGAAATTCTGGAGTTTTTAAAGGGATTAGCTATAAGACAACCTGATTTTAATAAAAACCCACGATTTATCTTAACAGGATTATCCGCTGATTTTCTTATAAAACCCGCATTAAAAGAAATAGGATACGAAAAAATTTTAAAATATGAGCTAATAACTGATATTCCTGACCAAATTAGTTCTTCTGCATTCGCCGTAGCGGGAGCTTTTCATCTTCAACTAAAAGATTAGAGGATTTATATGCATTCTAACCAAGCTATCTTTAAAATAGGTGGAAAAGTCTTAGAAAATCCTAATAATCTAGAATCAACTATATCTCAACTCACTCAATTAAAGAGAGATGGAACTCTCGAGAAAATTATCATCATCCCTGGTGGGGGATCATACGCTAATTTTATTAGACTGTTAGAGAGAGAAATAAAACTTGGAGGCGACCTCGCTCATTGGATGGCCGTTTATTCCATGAACTTTAACGGAATCAAACTAGGAGGTAAATATCCCGAACTAGAGTGCATAGAGGATTTCAAAAAGTTGCAACAGGTTAATAAAAAGTTCTGTATCTTCTTACCCTTAAATTTTCTCCGTGATAACGATGCTTTACCACATAGTTGGGACGTCACTTCAGATTCCATTGCGTTCTATATTGCGTGTAAATTACAATTGAACTACTGCTTTCTAATTAAAGGTGTAGATGGACTCTTTAACATTGATGGCGAACTAATTAAAGAAATTACCACGCAACATTATAACGAATTAAAGAAAAGTAGAATGTTAGCCGAGTTTGGGGACGATCTTAACAGCTTTAAGAAGTCAAAACCTATCGATTCTTATTTATTAACCTTAATTGACAAATACAAAATTCCTTGCTATTTAATAAATGGCAGCTTAGATAGCAAAAGAATAATTGAGTTTTTCAATTATAAAACACCCGATGAAAAAAAAATTTATACAAAAATTGTATATTAAAATTTCAAACTTCAAATATTAGGTTAATTTTATCAGAATTAAAATATTTAATACTTATAATTTTAATTCCAATATATAAAGGGAGATTAATATGGAAATCGAAGAGATGAAAAAAAATGCAGCATTTTTAATAGAAAATGTAAAAGGATTAGATATTCCCGGATCGGCTTCATTTGGTATAAGATATAAGAAGTTAGTTGATTTTGCTAAATTATATGGAATAACCGACCCAAAATATGTTGGTTCTGAGGAAGATAGTATAGTTGCATGCCATGGGTTTGCCAATTTTTTTACTATAAAGGCGGTATATAAATTGCTTATTGGATTCAATGTAGTTCAAGATGGAAAACCGCGAGGGATTATGCTCGATCCCGGATATTTATTACATACTGCTAATGTATATAACTGGGAAGGATGTATCGATGTCAAACCAGGTGATAGATTAACAGCAACTGGAAAATGTATAGATGCATGGCTAAATGAAAAGAATATGATGCTATTC